>CAWBZL010000005.1:0-141651 GCA_963793275.1 uncultured Flavobacteriaceae bacterium | reverse complement strand
CTTCGGTTTGTTCGTTCAGTTTCTCAATGACTTCCTTTAAGACAGATCTTGTGGAAAGCTTACGTTCTGCATCTGTTTTGTAACCAGAATCATCTTCTGGTTCTCTTAACGACTTGCTTTTTTTCTTCAGTTCCTTCCTTAGCGACTAGCGCATCATTTTCAGCTACTTCCTTAACAACTTCGTTTTGGGTAAACTCACTTTCTAAAGCGACCATACCATCAATCACTTTCCCGTCTCTAAACAGGACGCGTGACTTTCTCTTGTAGTTGCGAGGATGTACTTCTATATGTTTGAGCATATCGCCATACTTGCGCATTGCAAAACGGCTTGCTATCTCGTGAGCGACCTTCTTGTAGGAATCAAAAACGACATAGTTTTCCTGTTCTGCTTTTTGCTGTCCCTTAAGGAAGATGGTAACATAAGTAAATTGCCCTTTGTCAATGTTCTCTAAGGACGACTCAAAAGATGGATGAATCAACACTTGTTTCCAATCCCCATCTTTTGCAAATTCCTTTTCCAGCTCTTCTACATAGCGACAGTATGCAGGATGGTTGTCAACATACCATTTCATTGGATCTGACAGCGTTTCCTTAAAACCGAGCTCCTTTAGATGAAATGCTAGTTCTTTAGGAAGGACTTCGCTAAAGTGAAGCTCAATGCCTTTTTTCTGTTTGTTGAATGTACTGGTTAGTTGCATTTGCGATCCCAAAATTTGCTAGTCGCTTAGGGACTAGTTTGTGGTGTGTAATGGGATAAATATAGATTTCGCTTTTGCGAAAGTGGCGTAAGGGAAAGGGATTGTGGTACGTTACAGCATTTAGTTTTTTAGTCTAAAATCAAGAAACCCTAGCGGTGGCTAGGGTTTTGAATTTATGTGTGGGATAAATAGAAAAAGAATTTATCGGTACAATGGTCTTATCTAAAAAAATTCAAACTATGTTGAAAACTTAAATTTCTAACGAGCTTATAAATGATTAAATTAGTAAAGAATTTAAACTTAAAATTATGGGAATTAAACCAGGTCCAAAAAGAACTGCCAAATCAACGGGAAAACCAGACAGACGCCAACGAGATAATAAGAAGACCGGTGGAAATACGCCATCATTAAAACCACATAAGCACAAGAAAGGAGATTAGTTCATATAAATAAATTGATTTTCAAATAAACAAATCCTGAAACTTCTGAAGTTGCTTATTCGTAAAATGCTGCTCCATCCAGATGAACTTTAAGGCATTCTTTCCCATCTGATCGCGCAGCTCTTTATCGGCCACTAAATGTTGGATGGCGTTTACCCAATCTTCAGCAGTTTCAGCAAGTAATCCTGTTTCTCCTTCCTTAAGGACTTGTTTGGCTGGATGGTGTTTTGATGCAATTACGGGAATACCAAAAACAGCACTTTCTAATAGCTCGGTGTAAGGCCCACATTGAGAAAAGCGATTCTTTTCAGAAGGCAAAAGAACCATATCCAGTGCCAAATCATTCAGCTTTTTAAAGTGATTTTCAAATGCCACAGGTTTGTGATATTCTATTGCTAGTCCTTTAAGAACTAGCTCGCTGTTACAATCTTTTCCATCCCAACCATAGCATACAAATTGAACTCCTTCCTTAAGGACTTCTTTAGTTTTTGTAACTAGTTCCTTAAGAACTAGCAAATCTGATAGCTGACTTTTACTGCCTATAATTCCAATCCTGATCTTCTCAGATTCATTACGTTTCAAAGGTGGTATCTCTTCATAACCTAGTCGTGACACTAGAGAAGGTAATTGTGCAACGTGAGTACTATGATTAGGAAAATTGTCGTGCAGGATCTTTTTGTAAAAACTAGCTAATGGCTTTGTAGCAGCTGTAACCACATCCATTGAAATCATATTTGACAATAATTGCTCTTTGTCACGAGTGCTGACTTTGCGCGACAATGAATGACTTTGAGGAATAGCCGTGAAGTTTTGATCGATATCCATTACCAATTGAACATCTGGTCGCAATACACGAATCGCTTTTATAAAGAAATTAATATCTGAAAAGATAACTGGGAAGATCACATAATCTGCCCAGTATAATAGTTTTTCATCAATCAGATTCTCATAATCTTCAAAGCGCTTATTGAAGTTAAAGGTTTCAATAACGGTAATAATTGCGCAATGAGATGATGTCTTGTTAAGTTCCAAAGCAGGTGTTATCGCCCGATAATAACCTGTTGAATCTAAACAAGGCGACACATACAGCAAATGAACTTTATCATCGTCTTCTTCATAATCAGGATATTTTCTGCTGAATAGGGTTTCATTCTTCAGTCGTTCTTTCAATTCTAAAATGGTTCTCATATCAGTTGGTTTCAGCATTAATATTCATTTCGTTTCCTTCATAGAATTTAGCGATGCGTTGACCTGTTGCTTTGTCATAAATCTCAATAGTGCCGGCTAACGGACCGTATTCTTTTATCTTTTTGCGGAAGCGCGCAAGACCAGTTTCCCTACTTTTAGTTTTGGATAATTTATGACGCCAGTCGATAGAGTACATCGTGCGGACATTACCATCCTTGAACCATACTATCATTTTAGTTTCTGAGTCTTGGCCTAGTTTCCAGCCTTTTTTCTTTTGTTGCATTATTTAAAGTATTTGATGAGTGATAAAAGTGAAATTTCTTTGATATAGGTCTTGTTGTGAAAAGCTTTCACTGTTACAACATCTTGTTTGACATTGAGCCAGATCTGAACATCTTGCTCACAGATTTGATTGGCCGTGGCAAATTCCTTGAGATACTTCTTGATACTGAAGGCAATCTTGTTGCGCACATTGGGTAACGCAGCAATACTATCTTCTAGGAAAAAGTACGCCAGCTCATCTGTGGGGATTTTTTTCAAGGGTACATCCTGATTGTACAGGGAAGAATGAACTTTGTGCTGCTCTTGATAAATACGCAGATATAATCGCTCCACGGGAAGTTGTTGCCAAGTGGCAATCTGCTGTGTATAATTCTTGATATTATGCGAGATCTTTTTCTCGTAGCCAAAAACATCAATAGATATCTCGGCAATCGCTCCCTTGAGTTTGTTGGTCAGGGCAGCGTTTTTCTTTTTGAAAATGCGTTTCATTCGTTAAGTATTGGTGTATAAAAATCGTTGTGTAGATGGGTTGAGTACACTTGCGTGAAAGTGTTGCAGCAGATCAGGTTGTCCCAGTTTGCCTATTCTCGTCTCACATTGCCTGAAAAGAGCCAATCTTGGTTTCTGTTTGGCAGTATCTTTCTTCTCATTGTTTAGAAATCTTCGTATTTGCGCTGTAACGATGAGTTTTAGTTGCACTTCTACCTGGCGTTTTTTGTGGTCTCGCCACCATTTTTTTGTGCCGGCAAAACCTGTTTTATTTTTAGGATCAAAATATTGATTTGGCAGCTGGACGAAGCGACGTTCTGGATCTTTGGCGAGATATTTCCGCACAAGTTCTATGCGATCTACATAGCATTGATGGACGTTTGCTAGATGTTTATCGGCTACTGGATCATACCATTGCCAAAGTAACTCTTTGCCAATTTTGATTTGTGATTCTGTGAGATAGGTGTCTTGGTAGAGCACATTTCGCGAAAGCGTCCAAAGCGCATTCACATAAACAGAAAGGGAAGCGGAACGAGCCGAATCTCGTGGCAAATTTTCGGCGCCAGCTTGATTTGTGGCTCGTTTCCGCGCATTTTCCCCTGCATCTTTGGATTTTTTGGGGCATTTTTTCCCTGTGTATCCTGTAAAAGTGTTGCTAGCAGCGTTGCGTGACGTTGTTTCTTTTGTGAGCGGTAGCGAATTCCTTTTATCTCCGAATAGCTCGGCTCGGCTTGAGTTATCAACGCCTATTATTAAATTATTTATGTAACCATTGTTACTAGAGTCTGTATGACGACAAGTTGTCGTATGTGTTTTTTTAAGATGTTGATTGTGTGTATGTTGTAAATTCCGTGAGTCTTGCTCACTTTTGGGTTTATCAACCTGTTTTAAACCGTTTGCTAACAATATTTTTGGCTCGACCCAAAGGTCATATCCAGAATTGGTACCGTGCCATATTTTATTGATAATGATCCCTGCATCTATAAGTCTTTTTAAGTGACGTTGGATGGTACGAGGACTGGCGTTGCCCATTTTTGCCAATTGTAGATTGTTGGTCTTTAAAGGCGGTAAATTTTGTGGATCAAGTTGTGTGACATTACTCGCTTTCAGTAGGGAAAGTCCGTAAATTTTAATAATATCCTTTGCAGTCGAGGCTATGGCCTGTCGTATGCGCTTGGAAAGTTGATCTGTATTCTGGTTGTGTACTTTAATGTGGTAATCCAAAGCTTTAAAGACGATGGAATAATTAACTATGCTCATTTTTAGGACTGTTATGAAACAGCAAAGTGTGTGCTTTGTCTATCTCACTAGTCGGATTGTGGTGCTTTTTTAGCATCTCTATTTCTTCCTTGATTTCTTTGATAAGGCTAAGGAATCCTTGGTCTGGGCTATCTTCTGCAAATTTCATTAGTATGAGATTTACATTATAACTTCATAGACGTTTGCGACTTTAAAGGTTGGTTCTCTGTGAGTACTTTCCCCTTTTTACTATTGCGCAATGTTTTTTCGTGCTTAGATTCTAAAAGCGTAAGACAGGCTTCATAGATAAGTTCTTCGCTAGATGGCCTAATCTCTTTTCTGTTAAAAAACTTGGATACGGTAGGTCTGGATTTTCCGGATTCTTGAGCTACAAGCGCAATGGGGTTATCAAAGTACTTGTGCATTTTTCTCGTAATGGCTTTAATTTCATCGGGTTGATACATTCTTATAAAGTTTATGTGATTCGATTAACAATTCTGTGTAAAAGTTTTGTAAATTTGACAACAATTTAACGCCATTTATGGTGTTATTTGTTCAAATATATGTATAAACGTTGCTTAATTAGCAACAAAAAGAAATAATAATTTTCAGCTCCGAACTCTTAATGAATGAAAAAGAAACACCATCGAATCATCAAACAAATGATAATCAAACTGATACTATGAAAGCAAATCCAGATTATGATGCAATAGATATGAAGTTTATCGATGCCATAAACATTGTCCTTAAAAAAAACTCTGACTTAGGAATAAGACCAAGTAACGATAGTAGTCTAGGTAAAATGATTTATCCATCTAACAGAAGTATTATTTCTTCAGTTAGAAGTAGGTCTAAACATATACCACATCTTGCACTTATAAACTTTGCCAAACGATTCAATGTAGATATGAATTATTTCTATGGGGCAGAAACACTAGACTATATTCCAAAGCCCGAAAAGCATATCAACAAGTCTGATAATTCAATAACCAACAATGGGGATCAAAACAATATTGCTCACGCAGGCAACGGGAAGATAAAGGAAGTTAAAAATGTGAACAATGAACCCAATAGTAATAACATAAGAGTTGAAACTATGATCAACAATTTTATGGGAAAATTGGACAAGGATTGTGTAGCTGAATTTTATCGAATTATAAATGAAATCAGAAAAGAGAATACTGATTTGAATCATCAGTTAAGGCAACATATAAAGAAAAAATCAGAGAAGATTGAAAAGATGGCTCTTCAACACAAAGATGAACTTAAGCAGATTCAAGATATACTCGCTACTACGAACGAGAATCTCTTTAAAGCGCAGAAAAGTGAAAGCGATATTTTAAAAAAATACATAGCATCAATCGACAATAGATAAAACGTCTTTGTTTCGTAACGTTTATTATTTTATGTTTGCACTATAAGATTTAAGATCATTGGAAAAATTAAATACAGAATACTCTAAACTGTTGCGACTTCTAAACGAGAAGGAATATGCTAACAAGTATATTATAAATGCCGAAAGGCGTATGATAACACACTGGCAGGATATAGGTCTCTTTGAAGATCAACGCCACACTGATAGTGGATGGAAGAAATTTAGCCTCATAGATATTCTGTGGATGGGTATCATCATCGAATATCGCAATCTGGGATTTGCAAATGAGAGAATAAAGCCTGTAAGGAAATTTCTTTTTGAGAACACAACCATTGAAGGTAAAAGCATAAGCAAGTTAGAATACTCAGCTGTTCAAGTTCTCGCTTTCGCGAAAGCATTATACCTAATAACAGATGTGGCTGGTAACATATATCTCGCAGACGATTATGAGTATGTAAAACTGTTGCAGGAAGGTAAAGTGACCAACCACATTGTGTTGAGCTTAAATCAAGTGGTCAAAGAAAATATAGCTGTACTGTTTTCTGAGCCCAACTTCAATGCTTTTGCAGGATTAAATAAAGATGAAATCCAAGTAATGCTCATACTGAGAAGTGAATCATATCAATCTGTCCAAGTGACCAAAAAGAATGGCGAGATCGATATGATTGAAGGAACAGAACGCATCAGTGAGAAAGATAGAATCATTGATATTCTAAAACAGCACGAATATCAAAATATCGAAATAAAACAAGCCAACGGTAAAGTAGTCTTAATAAGCCGTACCGTGAAACAAAAAGCAAAATAGAATAACTATTTGCAACACACACTCAACTTGTTATCTAAAAAATGGAAACTAGTTTGAAGAGTTCAATATGAAAACTTAAAAAGCATTGATTGACCTAAAATGAAATGAGCTTATAAAGCCATCCCGCATCCCACCAGCGCTATGACTATAAAATTAGCATACCGTACACGGATTTTACAATGCAATCAATAGATGTAAAAAAAGAGAATAATAAGGAAGTAACAAAAAATAAGATGTCTGTAGAGAGACTCAAATCATTTAAGGGATTTGAGAATGTGAACGAAGATGAGGCAGATAAAATAATTAAAAATCTTGAGCAGTTTGCACTCATATTATGCAAACAAGTTCAGCAAAACGTAGCCTAATGAAAGATTTATCCATCTTTAATCAATTTGCCCGAAAAGACGAAAGCAAGTCACTCAGACAAGCTGGAAATGCTGTTATTTATACAAGAGTATCTACCAAGGAACAAGCGGATAATAATGCTAGTTTAGATACGCAGTTAAAGTACTGTGAGCAACTTGCTCAGAAAAAAGGGCTTGATGTGGTAGAGTATTTTGGTGGGACTTATGAATCTGCTAAAAGTGATGAGCGTAAGCACTTTCAAAAGATGCTCAACTATGTAAAACGCAGAAAGGATATTGGATATATTATAGTGTATTCTTATGATCGATTTTCACGAACTGGTGCAAACGGTGCATATATCAGTGACCAATTAAAGAGACAAGGTATCGTTACTATATCTGCCACTCAAGAGGTTGATACTTCTACTAGTGCGGGATCTTTCCAACAGAACTTATATTATATGTTTTCTCAATTTGATAATGAATTGAGAAGAGATAAATCGGTTTCAGGAATGCAAGAAAAATTACGTAGAGGCGATTGGACTGGAGCGTGGCCATACGGCTATACAAATACAAATCCAGGAAAAGGAAAGAAACCCAACTTTGTAATTAATGAAAAAGGAAAGCTTCTAAAAAAGGCATTTGAATGGAAAGCAATGTCGAATACCTCACACGTTGAAATATCCAAAAAGCTTAAGCGTAAAGGATTAGACCTGTCAGCAAAAAAACTAAGTGATTATTTTAGAAATCCGTTCTATTGTGGCTTAATGGTAAACAAATTAATACCAGGAGAAGTAATTCAGGGAAACCACGAACCAATGATTACTCGTGAGATGTTCTTGAAAATTCATAATCTACTCAACTCAAGAGAAGAAGGCAGGAAATACAATCTTGATGATGAAAACCTACCGTTGAAAATGTTCGTAAAATCAACTGAATGTGGCACACCTTATACTGGATATGTGGTAAAGAAAAAGGGACTCTATTATTACAAAAACAGAAGAACTGGAAGTAAAGAAAACAGAAGTGCGAAAAAGCTTCACAGCTCGTTTATGGCACTTTTGGAAAACTACACATTATCTGATGCAAAGTATATAGAACCTCTTAAAGAGATTATCGAGAAGACTTTTATCGATTTGAACAAAGAGCAAATAGATGAAGCAAAAGTGCTAAACTTGAAAACTGCGGAACTAGATATAAAACTAGATAGATTAGAAGAACGTTACGTATTTGAAGAAATATCGAAGGTTCAATATGACAAATTCAAATCAAAACTTGAGTCCGAAAAGAACAAAATAACTGAGCTAGTTTCAAACTCAGGATTTAATAGTTCGAACCTTAAAAAATCGATTGACAAAGCTTTGAATTACGCCTTGAATCTACCGTCATTGTGGCAATCTGGTAATATTGAAGTGAAGCGCTCACTTCAATTTATGCTCTTTCCAGAAGGAATAGGGTATGACTTCAAAAACGACCGACTTCGAACTTTTAGAGTGAACTCAATTTTCAGTGCAATCGCCTCTATTTCAGATAATTTAGGAGCAAATAAAAACGGGACTCTTCAAAATGATTTTGAAAAATCCCGTTTAGTGACCACGAAGGGATTCAAACCCCCAACCCTCAGAGCCGAAATCTGATGCGCTATTCAGTTGCGCCACGTGGCCTAATCATTCCCACTCAGGTGGGGAATCTCTATTCAATTATTTAAAAATTAAGTACTTAATTTTTTCTTCACGATCATACTAATGGTTTTTCCATCTGCTCTTCCTGCGGCTTTTCCACTTACTATGCCCATAACTTTACCCATATCGCCCATAGAACTTGCTCCTGTTTGCGCAATCACTTCTGTTACAAGTTTCTCTACTTCTGCTTCACTTAACTGAGCTGGTAAAAATTGTTCTATTACAGCTGCTTCTGCCAATTCTGGTTCCGAAAGATCTTCTCTTCCTTGTTCAGTGTACAATGCAGCACTGTCTTTACGCTGCTTCACTAACTTTTGAAGCAGTTTTAACTCTGCATCCTCAGTAAGCTCCTCTTTCGCTCCACTTTCGGTTTGGGCTAATAAAATAGCAGACTTTACCGACCTTAAGGCTTGTAACGATTGCTGATCTTTCGCCTTCATTGCTACTTTCATAGCATCCATGATTTTTGTAGAGAGACTCATAATTGTATTTATTGGATGCCAAAGATACTATTTTGATTCATAAAAACAGTGCAATGCAATATCGTAATACCGTTAAAAACGTTCCTTTTTCTTTGAATACCGACGATAAGGAAATAATTATTTTACTAATTTTATTAAAAAACTAATTGTATGAAAATGCTTCACACCATTTGCTACATAAGCAATGCTAAACCAGAACTATCAAATAAGGAGATCGAGAATATCTTCGAAGAAACTAAAAACAATAATACCGACTGCAAAGTGAGTGGTATTTTACTCTACAATTTAGGACATTTTTTCCAGGTTTTAGAAGGAGAAAAAGAACATATTATAGATTTGTACGAGAATAAAATAAAAAAAGACACGCGACACGAAGGAATCTTTGAAGTGTATAATAAAGAAACTGCAAAACCCGTATTTCTACAATACAATTCTAAATTTAATGTCGTAAAAACTGAAAAAGATCTTCAAAAAATTAAAGACTATTTAAATAGTGTGCGCACCACAACTTCAAATAAATTAGCTCGATTATTACGTCCGTTTATGATGTTTGAAGAAGTAGAATAAAGAAAAACCCTGCTATTAACCAGTAAAGCAGGGTTTCACTATATGCTAAAAAAGCTTAATCTACATTATCGTGCAAAAACGAATTATTACTTCGCAAATCAATATCATCATTGTCTGTATTGATTGATATTCTTGAAATATTAGTATTGGTATTTGCATCTTCCAATTCTATGCCCATTCTTTTATAGGCTGGCTGTTTTTCAATATCATCAATTTTTGAAGCACTGTTTCTAAACTTGTAATTAAACTCCTTCATGGTCTTTTTTCGCTCCTCTGTACGCGCAGCCAACAATTTCGAAATTGATGTATTCATTGGGTCCACATCCTCTGGCGCAACCTCTTCTTCATCTTTGGCTGGTGCTACTGTTTTGGTTTTAAACTCTACATCTTCTTCGGCAGGCTTGTTTTTTGCTGTGGGTTTAGCATTTAATAATTCTGCTTCCTTCTCTTCATAATCGTCCAGACTGTAACGCTTTATACCTTTGTCTGAAACTTCGGTAATTGGCACAATTTCTAACGCATCCTGTACTTCAATATCTTCTATACGTGATGTAAGCACCTCTTCTTTGTCCTCTACTCTCTGCTGTTGTGATGGGACTTCTTTCTTTTTTTCTGAAGGATTAAGTGGAAGGTCAAACATTAACATTTGTTCTTCTACTTCGGTTTCCTGGACTGGCGGTTTTTGCTTCTTTTCAACAATAATAAAATCATCTTCGACAGCTTTAACCGAAGTTTTTTGCTCAATATTTACCCTTGGTGAAATTATTTCAAAACTATGTACGTCAATCTCATTAATTTGCAATTGTTCAAATTCAGCTATATGATGAATAGCTACCGCTGTGCATTCTACATCTATATTTTTCAGGAGTTCGGAAGTTTCAATATATCCTTCAAAAGGAACCTTTACTTGTGGCTCAGGGGCTTTTTCTTCTTCAACAACACTAGTTGCCTTTGGCTTAATAACGGGTTTTACTTCCTCTTCATCCAGTACCAACGTATGTCTAATAACAGGATCTGGTTTTGGAGGAGCCGGTTTTTCTTCGGCTTTCGGTAATTCAACCGGTGTGGCTCCTTTATTGGTAGATAAATTTTGCTCTGCTTTTTGTTCTTCTTCTAAGGTGTGAATTATTTTCTTAGTTTCAGTATTACTTATATCATCCTGCTGCTCTGCGTCGAAACCTGTGGCAATAACGGTAATAGCGACAGCACCTTCCAGCGATTCGTCTTCACCAATACCCATAATTATATTGGCGCTGTGTCCTGCTTCGTTTTGAATATGGTCACTAATTTCTCCGATCTCATCGATCGTTATTTCTTCGTTTCCTGAAACAATTAAAAGCAACACATTTTTAGCCCCTTGAATTTTATTGTCATTCAATAAAGGGGAATCCAACGCTTTGTTAATGGCCTCCTGCGCTCTGTTGGAACCGCTAGCGCTTGCACTTCCCATAATAGCTGTTCCGCTATTGGCAAGAACAGTTTTGGCGTCACGTAAGTCAATATTTTGAGTATAGTGGTGTGTAATTACCTCTGCTATACCTCGCGCTGCAGTGGCTAATACTTCATCGGCTTTGGAAAAACCAGCTTTAAATCCTAAGTTACCGTATACTTCACGTAACTTATTATTATTAATTACTACCAGTGAATCACAGTTTTGTCGTAACTTTTCTACTCCAATCTGTGCCTGCTCACCACGCATTTTTCCTTCAAACTGAAACGGGATGGTCACAATACCCACTGTTAATATATCCAGTTCTTTGGCCATTTTAGCAATAATTGGTGCTGCTCCTGTACCAGTACCACCACCCATACCAGCTGTGATAAAAATCATTTTGGTATTGGTAGAAAGCATATTTTTTATTTCTTCCAGATTTTCCATGGCAGATTGCTCTCCAATGGCTGGGTTAGCACCTGCTCCTAAACCTTCAGTAAGAGAAACTCCTAACTGAATTTTAATAGGCACAGCACTATTCTCTAATGCCTGGGCATCGGTATTGCAAATCACGAAATCTACACCCTTGATACCCTGACTAAACATATGGTTAATAGCGTTGCTACCGCCACCTCCAACGCCTATCACTTTTATGACGTTGCTTTGGTTCTTCGGCATATCGAACGCAATGGTTGTTTCATCAAAGTTACTACTCATATTTATTTA
Organism: uncultured Flavobacteriaceae bacterium; assembly: GCA_963793275.1. Lineage (GTDB taxonomy): Bacteria > Bacteroidota > Bacteroidia > Flavobacteriales > Flavobacteriaceae > Marinirhabdus. The sequence continues at coordinate 129,902 of CAWBZL010000005.1, read as the reverse complement.
ATTTTGCGAGGTTTATTTTCTATTCTTTCCGCTGTGCGGAATTATTCTTTATTTTCTATTTTTTACTGCAAACTGCTCTTACTTACCCACAACTTATTATTCAGCATTATCCAAAAACTCTTTAAACTTCTCCGCCCATTTGTCAAAAAAGCGTTTGCGTTCTACTTGTGGTTCTTCTTTTAATTCTGGCTCTTCTGTTTCATTTTTTTCGGTTACATCTTCTAAAGCCACATCTTTTACAACTTCAATTGCTTTTGGGGCATTACGATGTTTGCTTTCTAAACTATTTAAGACCAGTCCAACTGCTGTTGCATATAACGGGCTTGTAGTTTCACTATCACTATCACCTGCTAAATGCTCATTGGGATAACCAATACGGGTATCCATTCCTGTAATATATTCTACCAACTGCTTTAAATGCTGCAATTGTGAGCCTCCACCAGTAAGTACGATTCCTGCGATCAACTTTTTCTTTTGCTCTTCGTGACCGTAATTTTTAATTTCTAAGTATACCTGCTCAATAATTTCCACAACGCGTGCGTGAATAATTTTTGAAAGATTTTTTAGTGTAATTTCTTTAGGCTCTCTTCCACGTAATCCTGGAATTGAAACTATTTCATTGTCTTTATTTTCTCCTGGCCAGGCACTACCAAACTTTACTTTTAGTAATTCTGCTTGTTTTTCAATAATGCTGCAACCTTCTTTTATATCTTCGGTAATTACATTTCCGCCAAAAGGAATTACTGCAGTATGCCTTATAATCCCATCTTTAAAAATGGCCAGATCTGTAGTTCCGCCTCCAATATCGATCAACGCAACACCTGCTTCTTTTTCTTCCTGGCTCAATACCGCATTTGCCGAAGCTAATGGCTCCAGGGTTATGCCAGAAAGCTCTAATCCGGTACTTTTTACACAACGCCCAATATTTCTAATACTGGAAACCTGGCCCACTACTACGTGAAAGTTGGCTTCTAACCTACCCCCATACATCCCGATGGGCTCTTTAATTTCTGCCTGCCCGTCTACTTTAAAATCCTGTGGCAGGACGTGTATAATTTCTTCTCCCGGTAACATAACCAATTTGTGAACCTGATTGCACAACCGGTCTATATCTTCCTCATTTATCACCTCGTCACTATTGCTACGTGTAATATAATCGCTATGCTGCAAGCTACGTATGTGCTGCCCTGCAATCCCTACCACCACATCTTCAATTTTTAACCCTGAGGACGTTTCGGCATCCTGTACTGCTTGCTGAATGGATTGAATAGTTTGTGTAATATTATTTACCACCCCGCGATGTACTCCTAAACTTTTGGACTTTCCAATACCCAAAATCTCCATCTTCCCATACTCATTGTTCCTACCAATCATAGCAACAATCTTGGTGGTCCCTATGTCTAATCCAACCGCTATGTCTTTATTTTCCATCCTCTTCGGTTTTTGTGGCTACTACCTGATTTCCAAACTGCAAATCGATTGTTTTATAGCTCTGTAATGTTTTGTCTTCTTTTGTTTTTTGATAAAACGCCTTAAAATTCTGAAACTTCAATTCCATATTCTCCACCTTCCCGAAACGCACATCGAAGCTATATTTCCTGAGCTTTAATGTAACATCGCCTCCTTCAGCAAGTTGAACCCCCACAACACTCTGCCTCATAAATTCATCTTCATTTATCTTTAATAATAACGGCGTAACTTCTGTAAAATTGGTCTTAGAGCTACCGGTTATTATGGGCACCCTCGCTGCATACACTGTAGACAATGGCATTTTCTTTCCATCGGCATCAAGGTAATAATTAGGCGAGGCGGCCACCCGACCAATCGGATTCCGCTGTTCTATCTTTGCGCCCAGAACGCCGTCAACCGTTATATACACTTGCGCATCCCGAATCATAGCATTTGCCAACAAGCGGGACTCCATCTCTTTCAAAACTAAAGTTTCTTTGTCCACCTCAGTGATGCTGTCGTGATTTACTACTAACAATTTATTAACAGTGGTTAGCGTAATAAAAGGGTCATTTTCGTCCAGAAATTCAATAGTAATTTTACTCAATTTTCTGGCTGAATTTCGCTTCTCTGTAAAGCTGAAAAGGAACACTACTAAAACAGCCAGTAACACAAATTTTATGAAAGGAATAAATTTTTTCATTGCTCTAAAATTTTAGTGATTCTTTGAACCTCTGCCCCAATGTCTCCTGCTCCTACAAGTAGTTTTATGCGGCAATTAGAGTTTTTTAAAACTGATGCGATTTCTGATGTTGAAATTATTCTGGGCGTGCTGCCCTTAGACACACTTAGGGTGTTATTTTTTACCAATTCTAGCAACCATTCTGAAGTCACTCCCTCCATAGGTTCTTCACGTGCAGGATAAATATCCAGCAACAGCACTTCGTCAAACTGGGCTAAACTTTTAGCAAATCCTTGAGCAAAATCTTTTGTTCTGCTGAAAAGATGTGGCTGAAAGACAATTACTTTTCTATCATCAGGATACATTTCGGCAACTGCCTGATGCAGTGCATTCAGCTCGGTTGGGTGGTGGGCGTAATCGTCTATTAAAACCAAATCGTCTCTTCTTATTTTATACGAAAAGCGACGCTCTACACCTTTAAAACCAGCTAAAGCTTCGGGGAGGCAATCGGTTGGGGAACCTGCTAAAATTGCCATCCCCAGAGCTGTCACAGCATTGTGCAGGTTATGGTGTCCGGGTAAATAAAATTTTAAATCTTTTATTGTCTGTTTCGGTGTTTTTAAATCAAAAACATAAGCTCCGTTTTCAATACGTACATTTTGTGCTTCAAAAGCAGCGTCTTCTCCAATCGCTACCGATTGTCCCTCTAACGGTAATCCTTTTTTAAAAAGCAGGTTTTCTTTGTTAGGAAGTAACCTTGCAAAATCCTTAAAAGCATCCTGAATAGAATTTTCATCACCATAGATATCCAGGTGGTCTGCATCCATAGATGTAACGCAGGCAATATCCGGACTTAGCGTTAAGAATGAACGGTCAAATTCGTCTGCTTCTACCACCGTAATTTCGGTCCCTTTACTAATGAAATTTGATTTATAATTTTCGGCAATGCCTCCTAAAAATGCAGTAACCGGCATGTCACAGTACGCTAACAAATGTCCTAAAATAGCGCTGGTTGTGGTCTTTCCGTGCGTACCTGCAACCGCAAGACACAACGTGTCTTTTGTAACTTCACCCAATAATTTTGAGCGTTTTATAACAGTATAGTTGTTATCCTGAAACCAGTTAAAGATTTCGTTTTTCTTAGGAACAGCAGGCGTGTAAACTATTAATGTTTCTGATGTGTTTTTTATAACCGAAGGAATTTCAGTAACCGAATCCTTGTAAATAATCTCAATTCCTTCTAAAGCTAATTGCTTCGTAAGCACTGTCTCCGTTTTATCATACCCAAACACCCGTAACCCTTTTAACACAGCAAAACGGGCGAGCGCACTCATTCCTATACCGCCAATGCCTATAAAGTAAATGTTTTGTATGTTTTTAAGTATGCTCAAGATTTTCTGTTTTATCTTCTTTTTTTACGCGTATAGCTTGTTTTAATTGAGATGCTCGCAATGCGATCTCTTATATGGTACCTCTAAAATCTTCCATCGTATATTTTTAAAAGTTTTTCAATCTCATCAACAATATCTTTAGCTGCATTTGGTTTTGCCAGCTTTTTTATGTTTTCTGAAAGGTTTTGCTGAAGCGCTTTATCCTTCAATAACCTGCCAATAGTTTGCTGAAAATTTTCGTCTGCTTCAGATTCCCGCAACAAGATCGCTGCATTTTTTTCTGAAACGGAAAGCGCATTTTTAGTTTGATGATCTTCCGAAACATTGGGCGACGGAATAAAAATTACCGGCTTTCCCACCAGACACAATTCAGAAACCGATAATGCTCCCGCTCTGGAAACTATAATATCTGCAGCAGCATAGGCCATATCCATTTTATTTAAAAAGGGATGTACCTGAATGAATCCTTCAGATTTTTGAAGATATTGACCCTGGTATAACGTTCCACATTGCCAGATCACTTGCACATTCTCAGCTTTAAAATAACCTAATGCCTTATCAACTAGCTGATTGATCTTTCCAGCGCCTAAGCTTCCACCTAGCACTAGTATTGTTTTCAACTCAGGCTTCAGTTTAAAAAATTGTTGCGCCTCGTTTCTTTTACTTGTTATATCCAATAGATCCTGACGTACAGGATTTCCGGTTAAAACTATCTTTTCAGCAGGAAAGAATTTGTCCATCTCATCGTAAGCCGTACAAACCTTATTCACGGTTTTACTTAACCATTTATTTGTAATTCCTGCGTGGCTATTTTGTTCCTGGATTAAACAGGGTATGTTTTTACCTGAAGCAACTTTCAGCAAAGGAGCACTTGCGTAGCCACCTGTTCCAATTGCCGCGTGAGGCTTAAATTTTTTGATTATTTTTCTGGATTTCATCAAACTTGAGATCAGTTTAAGCGGAAACATCAGGTTTTTAGCACTTAAACTACGCTGTAGACCTGAGATCCAGAGCCCCTCAATTTTAAAGCCTGCCTGAGGCACTTTCTCCATTTCCATACGGTCACTGGCACCCACAAACAGAAATTCTGCTTCCGGGAAACGCGATTTCAATTCATTAGCTATGGCGATAGCAGGGTAAATATGCCCGCCAGTACCGCCACCGCTTATGATGAATTTGTATGGAGTTTTTGTTTTAATACTATTCTATTTAATTATTCATTAGTCCTTCATCCACATCCCTTCTGGGCATTCCTCCTTGTCGTCACCCCTTCGCGGGACGCAAGTGAGAAAGGAGTTATATTGTTTCAGAGAGAATATCCAGTGGATTTTCCAAAATTTCTTCTCCCTCTTCCATTTGCCTTTTTTGCACTTCTCTTTTGGCGGCTACGCTTAGCACCATTCCAAGTGCCAGACACGTCATCCAGATACTGGTTCCTCCACTACTTACCAGTGGCAATGTTTGGCCTGTTACCGGGAATAGTTCCACTGCAACAGCCATATTTATTAAGGCCTGAAATACAATGGGCAGTCCAACACCAATCACCAGTAATTTCCCGAACATAGAGGTTGCCTTATGCGCAACAATCACCAATCTAAACAGCAACGCCAGGTATAAAAACATTAAAAATAAGCCGCCTACAATCCCAAATTCCTCAACTATAATCGCGTAAATAAAATCTGATGATGACTGAGGTAAAAAGTTTTTCTGAACACTCTTCCCGGGACCTAGTCCTGTAACACCGCCAGAGGCAATTGCTATTTTTGCTATTTCTATCTGGTAATCGCCTTCGGTATCTTCCTTATCGGTAAAGTTTTCAATACGACTCATCCACGTATCTACGCGATTGTCAAATGCCGACGGAAAAGCAAGGGCCGTCAAAATGAAAAGTGCCAAAACTACAAACCCTGTCCCCAAAACAATCATTAAATAGCGTAACGGATAGCCACCAATAAACACCAACACTACAACCATGGAAAAAATGATTGCCGTGGTTGAAAAATTCGCTGGAAGTATTAACGCAAGTACCAGAAAGACCGGCAACCATAACGGGAGTAATGTTTCTTTAAAAGTGACGGTTTTATCTTTTATACGGCTTAAATAACGTGCTACATATGTCATTAACACCACCGCCGCCAGGGTAGAAGTCTGAAATGTCACTCCAACAAAAGGCACCCGAATCCAACGGCTGGCATTGGCTCCATCTATCGTTGTGCCCTGCGCCATCGTGAAAATTAACAACAGGATTGCTACAGGCAATGCGATAATAGAGAGCCCTTTGAAATAATGATATGGAATTTTATGTACTCCGTACAAAATGGCAAATCCCAATAATAGATGTGCAAGATGTTTCAGTAAAAATTTGAAGGTATTTCCATCGCCATAAAGGTATGCCAGGTTACTGCTCGCGCTGTACACGGGCAGAAACGAGAACAATGCCAACAAACCCGCTACGGCCCAAATGGCTTTATCTCCTTGTATGTTTTTAAAAAAATCTTTCATTAAATATATTTTGTCGGTCGTCCTTATCGAAACCCACCATCTATAAGCTAGTCCAGGATGATAATTTTAATTTCTTATAGGTTTCTTATTGCTGCTTTAAACTGTCTTCCTCTGTCTTCATAATTTTCAAATAGATCGAAGCTTGCGCAACAAGGACTTAATAAAACAGTATCGTTTCTTTCGGCTATTTTGTAAGCCACTTTTACAGCCTCTTCCATGCCTGCTGTTTCTACCATAAGATCTACAATATTGCCAAATGCCTTTTTAATTTTTTCATTATCTAAACCCAAACAGATAATAGCTTTCACTTTTTCGTTCACCAAAGGCAGTAACTCTGTATAGTCATTCCCTTTATCTACACCCCCAAGAATCCAGACCGTTGGTGTCTCCATACTATCCAGCGCATAGAATGTTGCATTTACATTGGTAGCCTTACTATCGTTTATGTACATGACGTTGTTTATTTTAAGGACTTTTTCCAGACGATGTTCTACACCCTGAAAACCTTCCAGAGATTCCCGAATGGTTGCTTTCCTTATTTTTAAGAGCGTGGCTATGGTGGTAGCCGCCATTGCGTTTTTGGTGTTGTGTTGTCCCTGTAAATTTAATTGTGAGATTGGCATGGTATGTTGGGTGTTATTAATTGTTATTATTATTTCTTTATTTTTTATATAGGCACCTTCGGTAACTTCTTTTTGAAGTGAGAAAGGCAATCTTTTTGCTTTTATTTTATGATTTTGCAACCACTTTTCTATTTCTGAATCGTCCCCATCATAAACGAAATAATCATCTTTGGTTTGATTCATTGTTATTCTGAATTTAGAGTCGATATACTTTGAATAATCATAATTATATCTATCCAAATGATCCGGGCTTAAATTGGTCAACACGGCAATGTGCGGTGCAAAGGTTTCAATACCGTCCAGTTGGAAACTACTAAGTTCCAATACGAAGTTTTCATAGCTCCCTTCAGCAACCTGCTCGGCAAAACTCTTTCCTATATTTCCTCCCAGTGCTACATTAAGCTCCTGTTTCAGCAATGCATAGGTTAAACTTGCCGTGGTTGTTTTTCCGTTACTTCCTGTAATACCTATAATGGTTGCTTCGGTATATTTTGAAGCAAATTCAATTTCTGAAATCACCTGAACACCTTTTTCTTTCAGCTTTTGAATGATGGGGGCCTTGTCGGGAATACCCGGGCTCTTCATTACTACATCAGCATTTAGGATCTTTTTTTCGGTATGACCGTTTTCTTCCCAGTCTATTTTTTTATTTGAAAGAACTTCTTTGTACTTGTCTTTTATTTTTCCAAAATCTGAAACAAAAACTTCAAACCCTTGCTGTATTCCAAGAATAGCTGTTCCTACGCCACTTTCTCCGCCTCCTAATATGACAAGTTTTTTCTGCTTCATTTTACTTTGGGATTTACCCCCTCTATTGTCTTCCTCTCTCCCGTGCCTCGCTCTTCGCAGACAACTTTATTTCCCACTCCTTCGAACGAAAAGGCTGGGGTGAGGATTTCTTCTCTATCTTATTTTTAATGTAACGATCGTTAAAATGGCCAGAAAAATTCCAACAATCCAAAACCGTGTTACTATCTTACTTTCGTGAAATCCTTTCACCTGATAATGATGATGTAAAGGCGACATTCTGAAAATCCTTCGGCCTTCTCCAAATTTCTTTTTAGTGTATTTAAACCAACCCACCTGCAGCATTACTGAAAGATTCTCCATTAAGAAAATTCCGCAGAGTAATGGAATGAGCAATTCTTTTCTAATAATAATGGCAATAACCGCTATGATCCCGCCAATGGTCAAACTTCCGGTATCTCCCATGAAAACCTGGGCCGGGTAAGCGTTATACCATAAAAATCCAATGAGTGCTCCTACAAATGCCATAATAAAAATGGTGACCTCACCCGTATTTGGGATATACATGACATTTAAATAATCACTAAAAAAAAGGTTTCCTGAAACCCAAGCAAATAGCGCCAAAGTAACCGCCACAATTGCCGAACTGCCGGCTGCAAGACCATCGATACCATCGGTAAGATTGGCGCCGTTTGAAACCGCTGTGATGATAATTATTACAATTGGGATAAAAATAAGCCACACATAATCCTTTGCGTTTTCGCCCATCCATCCCACTAATGTTTCGTAATTAAATTCGTTTTCCTTCACAAAAGGAATGGTAGTTTGTAGTGATCTTTCGGCATCGTAAAATTCTATAGGTGAGTTTTGAGTAATTTGTTCCTGAGAATTCACAGGGTTTATTTTTTCTCTTTTAATAGTAACGTCCGGGTGAAAAAACATCACTGCTCCTACAAAAACTCCTAAACCAACCTGCCCAATAATCTTAAACTTCCCTGGTAAACCGGCTTTGTCTTTTTTAAATTTCTTCAGGTAATCGTCTAAAAAGCCAATTGCACCCATCCAAAGAGTTGTTACGATAGAGCATGATCACATAAATATTGTCCAGTTTTGCAAACAACAACACCGGAACAAGGGTTGCCAAAATAATAATGATTCCACCCATTGTTGGTGTTCCCGCCTTTTCGTTTTGACCCTCTAACCCCAGGTCACGTATTTGTTCTCCCATTTGCATACGTTGCAACAGACGAATAATTCTTTTACCAAACAGCGTCGCAATGATTAAAGAAAAGATAATAGCCAATGCCGCGCGAAAGGTTATGAACCCAAAAAGACTCGCCCCTGGCATCTGGTAATTTTTCTCTAAAAATTCGAACAAGTAGTACAGCATCTTATTTATTTAGGGCGATTAATAGTTGGTTTACAATTTTAAAGTCGTCAAAATCTGTCCGCTCACCGTGTATCTCTTGGTAAGTCTCATGACCTTTTCCTGCAATTAGGATAATATCATTTGCTTCGGCCATTTGACATGCGGTTTTTATGGCTTGTTTTCTGTCGGTAATGGATAATGTCTTTTTAAAATTCTCTGGCGAAACCCCTTTTTCCATTGCTTCAATAATTGCATCAGGGTTTTCCGTACGCGGATTATCACTCGTAAAAATGGCTTTGGTACTTAATTGGCTTGCAATATGCGCCATTTTTGGACGCTTGGTTGCATCTCTATCGCCGCCGCATCCTACCACGGTAATTAATTTTTCATTTCCTGTACGAATAGTATTTACAGTTTCTAATACATTTTTTAACGCATCCGGAGTGTGGGCGTAATCTACTATTGCCGTAATTTTTTGTTTTTCTGAAATAGTAAATTCAAATCTACCATCTACACTTTCCAGCGTACTCAACAAGCGCAGAGTTTCCATTTGCTCCAACCCTAATAACTCGGCAGTGGCATAAATGGCTAGGAGATTGTAAGCATTAAAATTCCCAATGAGCTTAGCCCATAATTCGTTGTTATTAATTTTCAGTAATAAACCTGAAAACTGATTTTCAAGAATCTGAGCTTTATAATCGGCATAACTCTTTAGCGCGTAGGTGTATTTTTTTGCTGAAGTATTTTGCAACATTACTGCGCCGTTTTTATCGTCACCATTCACCAATGCAAAAGCGGTCTTTGGAAGCTGATCGAAAAACGCTTTTTTCACATCCCTGTACTCTTTAAAATCTTTATGATAGTCTAAATGATCGTGGCTTAAATTGGTGAAAATTCCACCTGTAAAATGCAACCCTTCGGTACGTTTTTGGTGGACACCGTGACTACTCACTTCCATAAAACAGAATTCAACTCCTGCTGCTACCATTTCTGACAGATACTTATTGATGGTAATACTGTCTGGTGTGGTATGGGTAGCTTTATACTCAGTTTCAGCAATTTTAATTTTTACGGTGGAAAGTAACCCACAGGCAAAACCTGCATTAGTAAAGAGGTTATACAACAACGTTGAAATGGTTGTCTTACCATTTGTACCCGTAATACCTACAAGCTTTAAACTTTCCGAAGGATTTCCATAAAAATTTGACGCCATCATCGCCATTGCCTGCTGGCTACTGTCAACTTGCACATAGGTCACGCCGCTCACCATTTGATCTGGCATGGCTTCACAAACCACCGCAATTGCTCCTTGATCTACTGCTTTTTTAATATAATCGTGACCATCGCTCAAGGAACCTTTAATAGCTATAAAAACATCGTCCAGCCCTACCCTTCGGCTATCAAAATGAAGCTCACGAATAGACACAGCAGTATTACCTACTACCTTTTCCAGGGTGACTTTATAGAGTATGTCGCGTAGTATATTCACGATAGCGTTAGTATGATGGTTTGTCCTTCTTGTAATAGTTCTCCGGTAGCAATAGATTGTGCTGTTACAGATCCGTTCCCTTCAATTCTTACCCGAAGGCCCATATTTTCCAGAAGCGAAACAGCATCCATTCCCGCCATTCCTTTTACATTGGGTATTTTTTTATAGCGTTTTTGAGCCTTTGTGTAATAGTTTTCAAAATCATTTTGAAAGGTTGCATCTACAGCGTTGATATTTGCTACCTGTGCTTTTAAAGGAGAATCTGTAAAAATCTTTTGTGCAATTCTTTTAAATACCGGTCCTGTAACATCTGCTCCGTAATACCCCTTTGCAACAATAGGTTTATGGATAACCACTATACAGGAATACTTAGGATTTTCGGCTGGAAAATACCCCGCAAAGGATGAAACATACTTTGGATTTTTGTTCCACTCTGCGGCATTGGCGTAGTCGGTTCTGGCAGTCCCTGTTTTTCCGGCCATAGAGAAGTTTTCAGAATACAACCTTTTTCCTGTACCGCGTTTTACAATGTTCTTTAAAATTTCCTGAATTTTTTTTATAGTAGTTTCCGAAGCAATCTGCTCGTTTAATACTTCAGTTTCAAAAACTTCAACTTGCTTTTTCCACGATCGTATCTCTCTTATAAATTGTGGCTTTACCATTTTCCCGTCATTGGCGATGGCATTATAAAAAGTTAAAATCTGTAACGGTGTCATTCTTAAATTATACCCATAAGAAATAGACGGCAATGCATTTCGGCTCCAGTTTTTATCGCCTTTTTCAGGAATATTAGGCTTTCCTTCACCTTTAATAGGGATTCCAATGCGTTTCCCTAATCCCCATTCTTTTACCTGGTCTGTAAATTTCTTCGGGTTGTTTTTATAGGCATCATCAATTAATTGAGCTAAACCAATATTCGATGAAACTTCCAAGGCCTTCGCTGCCGAAATTTCCCCAAAGCCACCTCTTTTAGAATCTGAAATAGTCCTTCCGTATATCTTAAAACGCCCGTCCTTTGTGTCCACAACTGTCGAGGTGTCAATAACTTTATGCTCCAAAGCAACTGTAAGAGCAACCGTTTTAAAGGTGGAACCAGGCTCTGTACTCTCACCTACAGCGTAATTTAAACGCTCATAAAAACTACCGTTTCTACTACGCCCAAGATTAGAAACCGCCTTAATTTCGCCTGTTTCAACTTCCATAACAATCACACAGCCGTGGTCTGCTTCATAATACTCCAGTTGTTTCAGTAAGGCATGATGAGCAATATCCTGAATATTTACATCTATGGTAGAAACTATATCGTACCCATCTTGTGGTTCCACCTCATTTTCATCGTACACAGGCTTCCATTGTCCTTTTGCTATTTTTTGCTTGAGGCGTTTTCCTTGCTTGCCACTTAGCATTTCATGAAAGGCTCCTTCCAAACCAACAGCATAATAGCCAGGGTTTTCATGATCTTCATTCCCAACAAGACGCGCTCCAATTTTACCCATAGGATGCTCACGTACCGTTTTTTGGGATACAATAATCCCACCTTTGTACGGCCCCTTTCTCAACAAAGGCATTTGTTTTACCTTTTTATAGTCTGAATAACCCAGATTTTTAGCGAGCAATAAATAGCGATTCTTGTTTGCTCTGGCTTTGCGAAGTAAATTCTGATAATAGGAAGCTGGTTTTCCAAACATGACACTCAACTCTTTTGAAAGTGGCACCAGGTTTTCCTTAAAGTCTTCCGAAGAAACCGTCACTGCATCAAACCGAATATCATACTTGGGCACCGAACTGGCAAGTAAACTTCCGTCGTCTGCGTACACATTGCCTCTATTGGCTGGTATCGTAAAGTTTTTGGTATTATTTTTCTCAGCAAGCTCCCGGTATTTATCACCTTCCACAAACTGAATATCGGCCATTTTTATAGCGATCAAAAGCGCAAAGAGGAACATACCTCCAGCGATAAAATATAAGCGGTTTAATATGTCTTTTTCTGCTATGGCCACCGCGCTACTGCTTTTTTGTTATAATTATTTTTTGAGGCGGCGTTTCACTGGGTTTTAACCCACGTGATGCCATTGACTTTGTGATCTTACTTTCCATCTTAATCTGCGTAACCTGTTTGCGCACATCTAAGTATTCACTTTTAAGCTCTTTTACGTTATTATTAAGCTTTGCAATGTGATGCACTTTTTTATCTGCCACGTGGCTACTTCCAATCATCACCAAGGCAAGTAAACTTAGAAAAATGATAAAGCGCCAGTTTTTTAACGCGTCGTCATTTACCAAGAACCTACCCTTTAATATGTTGTAGAAATTTTTTTTCATTTTATGTCTCTTACCGAGATGTTCTGCTCCACCGCAGTGGGTTCAAAATCTCCACGCTCCCGGATGAAGAATAATTAATCCTTTTTATTTAATATCTACCTCAAACCTCTTTTGTAAAGACGGCTATTTGGAGCTTATTTTTTCTGCGATCCGCAACTTTGCACTTCTCGCTCTGTTGTTTTCCTTTATTTCCTCATCGGTTGGAATGATGAATTTACCTACTGGTTTTAAAGGCACTTCCACTCTTCCAAAAACATCACGCTCCGGCTCTCCTTCAAAAAGACCGTTTCGCATATAACGCTTTACCAGCCTATCTTCCAGACTGTGATAGCTTATTAAACTTAGCCTTCCTTTAGGTTTTAACACCTCAACTGTTTGTTCTAAAAATTCTTTTAGCGCCTCCAACTCCTGGTTCACCTCTATACGAATGGCCTGATATATTTGAGCCAAAATCTTATTTTCTCTATGTTTTGGAAGAAACCTTCCTAAAGCTTTCTTTAACTGATCGCTAGTTTTAATGGGATCATTTTTCCGGCTTTCAACAATGATACGTGCCATCCCTGCTGCAGCTCTCAATTCTCCATACTGAAACAGAACGCTTCGCAATTGTGCTTCTTCATAGTTGTTAACCACATCGTAGGCAGAAAATGGACTTTTTTGATTCATTCGCATATCTAAATCTGCTTCAAAACGTGTTGAGAAGCCGCGATCTGCCACATCAAACTGATGAGACGAAACACCAAAATCGCCCAAAATCCCGTCAACTTGTTTATATCCGTGAAAACGCAAAAAGCGCTTGAGAAATCTGAAATTTTCATTCACCAATAAAAATCTCGGGTCGTCAATAGCATTCTCAAGCGCATCTGTATCCTGGTCAAATGCAATAAGTGTCCCGGCATCGTTAAGCCTGTCTAATATTTCCCGTGAGTGCCCGCCGCCGCCAAAAGTGACATCCACGTAAACCCCATCGGGGCGGATGTTAAGTCCATCTACTGTTTCGGTCAAGAGGACCGGGTTATGATAATCCATCACTAGCATCTGCATCTCCCATCACTTCTTCTGCCAAGTCTGCAAAGTCGTTGGCAGCATCGTCAATGGCTTGTTCGTATTTCGCTTTATCCCAAATTTCCACAATGTTAATTGCAGAACTAATTGTAATTTCTTTTGTAATTCCCGCAAAACTTGCAAGGTCTTTTGGTATGTTTAATCTCCCCGTTGCATCCAACTCCACCTGCTTCACTCCTGCTGTAAACCTTCTTATAAAGTCTACGTTCTTTCGGTTAAACCTGTTAAGTGAATTCATTTTAACCATTAAGGCATTCCACTCATCCATAGGGTACAATTCCAGGCAAGGCTGAAATACAGCGCGCTTTATAATAAAGCCAGAAGACGCAACGGAGGCCAACTGTTTTTTTAAAGCAGTTGGTACCATGACACGCCCTTTTACGTCAGCTTTACATTCATAAGTTCCTATTAAATTGACCATCAGGAGTTACCAAATCTTAATTTATTGATTCAAATATAAAGAGTATTTACCACTTTTTCCCACTAAATACCACTTTGTTGATAAGTTTTACCACGATTGCACTATAATTATTGTTTCCTGCTTGATAATGAATGGATTTCAGAATAAAACCTTCTGCATATTTTAGCCCGAAAAGTGCTAGTATTGCTGAATAAAATCAAAAAATATTTGTTTCTTTTAAGTAGAATAAAAAGTGTATTTTTGTTTTTAACAATTGCAACCTTGCATGACCGACCAACTTAAAAAAGAAGGAAAATTTAATTACTTAGAAATTGGCGAAGGACAGCCCATAATCATCCTGCACGGATTGATGGGAGGACTTAGTAATTTTGATGGTGTAGCGAATTTCTTTCCACCAAAGGGATATAAAATTTTTATTCCAGAGCTTCCTATTTATAAAATGCCGGTCTTGAAGACCAATGTGAAAAACTTCGCAAAATACGTGAAGCAGTTTATAGATCACAAAAAGTTGAAAGACGTTATTTTGCTTGGAAACTCACTGGGAGGTCACATTGGGCTACTATGCACAAAAATGTATCCTGAACACATTAAAGCATTAGTGATTACAGGCAGTTCTGGCCTATACGAAAGCGCTATGGGTGAAAGTTACCCAAAACGCGGAGACCGTGATTATATTCAGAAAAAAGCCGAGAATGTTTTTTATGATCCAAAAGTAGCTTCCAAAGAAATTGTGGACGAGGTTTACGCTACGGTTAATGACCGCCAAAAACTTATTAGAACCCTGGCCATTGCAAAAAGTGCCATTCGCCATAATATGGGGAAAGACCTTCCGGATATGAAAACCCCTACCTGTATTATCTGGGGAAGAAACGATAATGTTACCCCGCCAGAAGTGGCAGACGAATTTCACGAAAAACTTCCTGACAGTGATTTATACTGGATCGAAAAATGCGGCCACGCAGCTATGATGGAGCATCCTAACGAGTTTAACGAGCTGCTATTTGCCTGGTTGGAAAAAAGAGGGTATTAACCTTTACTCCAACTCCGCTCAGTTCAAGATTTACACTCAACTTTAATACATCCAATACAATTCGAAATGAAAATAAAATCGGCGGAATTTGTAATGAGTAATAGCGAGGTAGCAAAATGTCCCAAAGATCGCTTGCCTGAATACGCCTTTATTGGCCGTAGTAACGTTGGAAAATCATCACTCATTAATATGCTCGTGGAGCGCAAAAGCCTGGCAAAAACTTCGGGACGTCCTGGAAAAACACAGCTTATAAACCATTTTATCATCAATAAAAACTGGTATCTGGTAGATTTACCCGGGTACGGATATGCACGTGTTTCCAAAAAAGCAAAAAAAACTTTCCAAAAATTTATAACCAACTATTTCGAAAAGCGTAAACAATTAGTACTGGCATTTGTTCTGGTAGATTGTCGTCACGAGCCACAACCTATCGACCTGGATTTTATGCAATACTTAGGAGAAAGCCAAATTCCATTTTCTATTGTTTTCACCAAAGCAGATAAATTAAAGCCTAATGCACTAAAACGTAACATAGAAGCCTATGAGCAAAGGTTACTGCAGGATTGGGAGGAAATGCCACATTATTTTGTGACTTCTGCCAGTAATTATGATGGGCGGGATGACCTACTGGATTATATAGATAGAATTAATGACGAAATGGGCGGGCAGTTGCCGCATTCCTAGTGTTACAGGTTTCAGGTTTTTTTTTAGCTGAACCGTATCCTCCTCTGCTCAGGATTTAAACTATTTATGCAATTGTGCTGTCCCCTCGGTAATAAGTCCTTCGAGGGCGAGAGCGGAAATAACTAATGCGCTATTTTATTTTTAATATTTTCTATTAATTCTGAATCGCTTTCTATCTCATTCAATGCTTCTGAATTTATAAAAATATGAAGTTGATTATCTTCTTCCGAAAGGATAACAGGGAAGTTATATTTAGGAAGCCATTTGCTTCGGTACTGCTTTAAAAATTCATCTTTATGCATGAAAATCATTTCAATTGCTGAAGTTTCCCGAAAATCTTTCCATTCTTCCCTTTCAGCAAAAACTCCAAAAGTGAGTTCGCAAAGCCGACAATTATACGTCTTAGGACTTACAAATTTATGCGCACCCTGCAGTAGTGAGTTAACAATTCCACTATTCGCATTGTAGATAAAGAGGAGCTTCATTACTTTTTTAGCTCTAACTTTTCAGCAAAATAATCGGTGAAATCTTTCATAGTAGCTGCCATTTTTTCGTTTCCTGTAGCACGTTTAAACGTATCCGTCATCGCTACCAGGGTTTGATGAAAAAATATTTGCATTTCATCCAGCGGCATATCCTTAGTCCAAAGATCTATTCGTAATGCTTCTTTGGCTTTATGATCCCACACCGAAAGCAACACTGCTTTAGACGCTTCGTTATGGATCCCGCCGTCCGGAGCCGTCCAATGTAGTTTTTCCGGCACTTTATTTTCATCCAGCCCTACTTGTATCTTAATTTCTGAAGTGTGATTTGCCATTAGTTCTTTGTTGGTTTGTATTTTGAATTTTTAAAAATTTCATCTGCATCTGTAATCATCAACTGCGAAACAGTAACATTGTTATTTTCCATATAAGCACGTACCATTTGCCAGCCCAGATATTGCCCTGTCCTTCCGGGAGATTCGTTATCTATTTCCAAATAAAACTTTGAAAACGGAGCGTCCAGTATAAAACGAGGAGCCAGTTTTGGGTTGGTACTGTAAAGCAACTCCTTTTCAATAAAATAACGCCACATATCCTCTTCATTATCATTGGCCCATTGCATTTCTTCTTCAGTATACCCCATTTTTTCAGCATCTGAAACGTCAGGAAGCAATACATCTTTTAAATACAATTGCTTTCCAAAATAAACCATTTGCGCTAAAAAGGTGCGCTGCTTAGGTCCTGAAACCAATTGTCTGGCGTAGGCCTGTGCGACATCTGGTCCAATTTGGGACGGCTTCATATTTTTTACTATATACTTTTTAATATTCTCATAAAACTCGTGCTCCGCGCCCAGATAGGTGTCCAAAGCTACCACAAGCAACGTATCTGCAACAATTATTTTTTGCTGATAATCTACATCGGTTGTGAGCCCTACAACAGTTGGCTCCTTAAATTCCGGGAAATAATATTTTAAATGTTGAAAGAGCGGCAATAACTGATCTTCGATGGTTGAATTATCTGGAAAAACAGCAGAAACTTCACGCACCAGTTCCTGCTGAATTGGGTCATTCAAATTCCCAATCCAAACACTGTCATGAAATTGCTTAGGAAAAAACACCGGATATTTTTTCTTTAAAGCCGGGAGCGTTTGAGAAGTTGCCCTGCCAAATTCCTGATCCAGACGCATCACTTTTACCTCCATGGGTATGGCTTCTATTTCCTTTTCAATCCTGCTTTTTTCATCACAGGAAACTAAAAATAAGACCAACAATAGGGTAAGTATATATTTCATCCTTACTACATAGTTGATAAAGCTGAAGATGGAATGTTTTAATAGACTCCTATCTTTTGGCTTGAAAAATGTATTTTGGTATTTCATATTAAAGAGAATTAGCAACTGTTTAACGTTGCTCATTTTCATAAATTTTACTTTTGGGTTACATTTGTTTTGCAAAAGTATCAATATTAACGCGTAAACCCTACCAAATGCAAACCGAAAAAGTAATAAACCACATTGTAAACTGGCTGAAAGACTACGCCACCAACGCCAAGATGGACGGATTTGTATTAGGGATTAGTGGCGGTATAGACAGCGCCCTTACCTCAACACTTTGCGCTAAAACTGGCTTGCGTGTCTTGTGTGTAGAAATGCCCATTCATCAGGATACCGAGCAGGTTTCCAGAGGGCAGGAACATATTTCGCAGCTCAAAAAGAGATTTGCAAATGTCACTGATGTGAAAGTAGATCTTACCACAGTTTTTGAGGAATTTAAAACTCAAATTCCACCCACTCTAGATGATAGTTTTCTGGACCTGAGTCTTGCCAATACGAGAGCACGGCTTAGAATGACTACCTTATATTTCTTTGCGGGCCTGCACCGGTATTTGGTCGCAGGAACAGGAAATAAAGTGGAAGATTTTGGCGTAGGGTTTTTTACCAAATATGGCGATGGCGGTGTAGACTTAAGTCCTATTGCAGATCTTATGAAAAGCGACGTACGCAAACTGGCCAGCGCTTTGGATGTACCTGCTTCTATCCTGAACGCAGCACCTACAGACGGATTATTTGGAGATAGCCGAACCGATGAGGACCAGATAGGTGCCAGTTATGACGAACTGGAATGGGCCATGCATATGCAAGCTGAAGGGAAATCTGTAAGCGATTTTGAAGGTAGACAACGTGCTGTTCTGGAAATATACACACGACTAAATCGTAACAATCAACATAAAATGAAGCCAATTCCTGTTTGCGTCATTCCCCAAACCCTCAAAAAATAGCATTTTCAACGAGTTTTCAGGTTGTTGAACGAAATTTATTACAACCTTACTTTTTTTCATTTAGATTTGTTTTGTAGTATTTATATTACAAAAACCTCACACTACTTCGCAAATTCCCCTTGCAAGGAGTGTCTTTGACCTTTAAAGACTAACTATGAAGAAAATTATTATCGCAGATCATCATCCGGTAACTCGTAAAGGGATTGCGTGTATGCTGAAAAAAAATGACAACTTTACTATTGTAGGTAAAGCAAGTAACGGGGAAGAACTTTATGAAAGTTTACAAAATAATACACCGGATATTTTAATTATGGAGATAGATATGCCCAACATTAGTGGCATAAACGCACTTCGGAATATTAAAATCGAATTTCCACAGGTACGGGTGCTTATTTTCTCCTGCCATCCGGAAGAAATATACGCGTTGCGTTCTATTAAATCCGGAGCTGCGGGGTATGTGCCAAAAACAGCTGGCACTAAAGTATTTATGAATGCGCTGAAAAAAATTGCGAAAGGTGGAATTTTCTTAAATGAAGAACTTACCGCTACTTTTACAAGCCGAAACGTAGGAGAAACAAGTGCTATTAGTCGCTATAAGAAACTTTCTTCCCGTGAAATTGAAGTGTTAAACCTGCTATCCAGCGGTAAACGCAATAAAGACATTGCCAACGCGCTTGATATTAACGAAAAAACCGTTAGCACCTATAAAACAAGGTTATTAAAAAAATTGAAGGTAGATAACCTGGCAGACCTGATACACCAATCAAGAATGTTTCAGTTTGGGTAATAAAAGTAGTGAATTAAGCTTTTTAAGGTAACTTGAAATTAAAAGCTACAGGACACGCCTAAGTTTTTCTGAAAGAATTTTCTTTAATGTAATATAGTCTACAATATCCTGTAGGCTATTTTCATTTTCAGAAGTTTCGGTTTGCTCTTTAATCCCGGACGAAAGCTCTGCTATTTTTTTTGAAACCAATTCTCTTCTTAGATTTAAAATGGTTTCGCTCACAATTTGAGAAACGGTAAACTTCTTTTCTTTCACGTAAATTTCATTGCGTTCCCAATCATGTAGCTGATACTTCTCTTCCTGCATTAAAATATCGGTAATGGCTGCCGCTTTTTCAGGTTCCAGCTGGTTTACGAGTGTTTCTACCTTAAGCTCCTGTTGCTGATTTAAACGCTCTATAATTTCAAAATAAAGCTCTTTAAATTCGGGATTCGTAAATTCTACTTCGTCGTCCTGAAGGTCCAGGTAGATTTTTTCAAAAACCTTTGCGGTAGATTTTTCCGGAGAGAAGGTAATTTCGCCAGCTTCGTTTGTTTCCAGGATTAGATCGTCAAACTCTTCTTCTACCATTCCGTAGAGCAATAGAAGCTCAATTATTTTTCGTTCCAGTTCGTATTGAACGTCTACCTTTTTTACCTGTTCCTGAACTGTAGGAACCACCTGCATATTTTCCTGCTGTGAAACAGGTTTTTTGGAAGCATCTCTTCGTTCCTTCTGAAGTAATTGTGCCAATGTATTAAAAAGAACTTCTTCCGAAATATCCATTATACGGGAACACTCCTTAATGTATACCTCCTGCTTGATCACATCGGGTATTTTGGCAATACTCACCACCATATCCCGAATGGTATCGGCTTTTTTTACAGGATCGTTCTTAGCATCCTTAGCCAGCAATGATGCTTTAAAAGCTATAAAATCCTGGGATTGCTCTTCCAGATATAGGGTGAGATCTTCTAACGCATGAGCACGGGCAAAACTATCCGGGTCTTCACCTTCCGGGAAGGTGCATATCTTAACATTCATCCCTTGTTCCAGGATCAAGTCTATTCCGCGTAACGAAGCTCTTAATCCGGCAGCATCACCATCAAACAGAACCGTGATATTTTTACTCAATCTATTTATGAGTCTAATTTGCTCCGGCGTTAATGCCGTACCAGAAGAGGATACTACATTTTCTATCCCGGTTTGGTGAAACTGAATAACATCGGTATAACCTTCAACCAAATAGCAATTATCTTCTTTAGCAATGGACTGCTTGGCCTGATAAATACCGTAGAGTACTTTGCTTTTGTGGTAAATATCACTCTCGGGAGAATTCAGGTATTTGGCTGCTTTCTTATCGGTTTTTAGTATTCTTCCGCCAAAACCCAGTGTGCGACCACTCATACTTGCTATAGGAAACATAACCCTGCCTTTAAAACGGTCAAATTGCTTTTCACCTTTTACAATGGTAAGACCTGTTTTTTCAAGAAAACTTAACTGGTATCCGTTTTTTAGAGCATCTTCTGTAAAAGCACTCCATTGGTTCAGGAGAATATCCTAAACTGAATTTTTTGATTGTTTCTTCAGTAAAACCACGTTCTTTAAAATAAGATTTCCCTATGGCTTTACCTTCTTCTGTCTCCATGAGCGTTTTATGGAAATATTCTTTCGCAAATTCACTTACCAGATAGAGACTTTCACGCTCATTAGCCTGTTGTTTTTGCTCATCGGACTGTTCTGTCTCTTCTATCTCTATACCGTACTTTTTGGCGAGATACTTAATCGCTTCAGGATAGGTAAAGTGCTCGTGTTCCATTAAAAAAGAAACTGCATTTCCGCCTTTACCACTACTAAAATCTTTCCATATCTGCTTCACGGGGCTCACCATAAAACTTGGCGAACGCTCGTCTGTAAAAGGACTTAAACCTTTAAAATTACTTCCGGATTTTTTTAACTGAACAAAATCACCAATAACCTCCTCTACCCGGGCGGCTTCAAAAACGTTGTCTATGGTGGTTCTGGATATCAATTATAGCAGTATTATTTCCGAAGAAAAGATACGCAAATGTACTTGATTTAAATCCCAACAGACAAATTCCAAATAACAAAAAAGGTTCCCGTTAACGGAAACCTTTTTCTTGATTGATGAATATGTGGCTAATCCCAATCCCATCGCACACCAAGCGACACGTTACGTTGCTCGGTAGGATTATTTTTGAAAATAGTGTTTAGATCGTATTTGGCGTAGAGCGAGATATCTCCATACCCTATGTAGCCTGAAAGACCGTAGATAAAATTATTGGTATTATAACCAGCTTTCAGTTTTTGCTTTACATCTTCCTCTCCGTCATCAAATTTTAGTTTTTGGCGTGTACTCATATTTACTCCGGCATACCCTCCAAAACCAATTTTAAAGCTATTGTTCGTATTGTACCTAAAGTACTCGTCCTTTTCAATCTTTTTGGACGGACCAATTTCAAAATGCAATGGGATAACCACGTGATCCATTCTGAATTTAGATTTATCCAGATCTATACCAAAGTCCTGCAATTCGGTTTGCTCACCTGTATCAACAAAATACCTGTTGTCCGTTGGTTTCAAGCCATTAAACTGAAACGAAACTCCATATCTTAAACGTAACCAGTTACTTTCTTTAAATACACGGGTGGTCCAGGCCAAGCCAAGTTCTGTATAACGGCTTCCCCCTATTTTGTAAGGTGAATCGTCCAAAGATTGTCCATCGATTATTGCATTGTTAAGTCCAAAAGAGAAAACCAACTGAGAAGATGTTCTGCGGTCGTATTTCCGGGTAACACTATTTTTTTCTCTGATATGAATCCCCAACCAGCTATCGCCTGTGGTGCCGTCTTCCCCAATACCAATCCTAACGTAGTTTTTACCTCCTTCTTCATTTAATGTTCCATTACGCTCCAGAAGTGCGATCTTATTATCTATAATCGCTACTCTGTTCTCAATATTTAAAGCCCGGGTTTCAGCAGCCTTTTGTTTTAAATCATCTGCTTCAGCTTTGGTAATGGTTCCAGCATCTAATCGCTTATTGATTGTTTCCACCTCTTTTTTAAGAGCGTCTTTTTCATGATTTACTACTTCTGTTTTTGTTTTTTCCAGCGCTTCCAAAGCGGTTACTTCTTCCTGAGAAAAACTTAAACTTGTTGCTAGCATCCATATTACCAGCGCAATACTTAGATTAATTGTTTTCATAATTGTTCGTGTTTAGATTGTTCCTGATGAAGGAACTGATTGATGAATGACCCTTCGACTCCGATTAGGGTACGGTTAAATTAATTTGATTTTTATGAATTAAATGAAGGCTTCAACTGCGCTCAGCCAGACAAAGAAAAATAGCAGGTTTAGTTATTTCGTTCTACCATAGCGGTGCGTATTACATTAAAACCTTCGCCAAGAGCATCAAAAACTTTATCCCTGAAGCTTCGCTCCAACTCGGTTTCCACATCGTTCAACAAACTGGCCGGGTCTATTGTGGTTGTGGCTTCTTTAAGCAAGCGTTGATTTGCTATATCCCGCTGGGCCTTTTGCAGTAAATGCTCGACGTCTTCTGCCGTGACTGCATTATTTTTACCTTTCAAATTTGTAACCTGCGCTACTACTTCGTCTACTTTAAGGCTGATGAAATCTTCCTTTTTTAGTGTGGTAGCTGCTTCTTTTGTTTTACTGTTTACAGTTGCCTGAGCTACTTCGGCATTCGTACCGTTAGTTATACCTTTTTCTGTCTTTTTTATATTATCTTTTCTTTTTTCTGAAGTAGTTGCTACCAACTGTTCTGTTTTCTTAGGAAGTGCTTTGGTACTGGTGGATTTTATTTCGGCTTCATTTTTATCTTCTGCTACTGCGTTCTCAACAACGTTGCTTTCTTCTGAAGTTGCTAGTTCAGTTTCATTTAAAGTTTCAGCAGGAAGAGACTGTTCTACAATATCGTTAGAGACTGTTTTATCTTCTTTTAGCAAGAAAGAACCCACCACCAAAATAGTGATCAAACTAGCGGCAATGGCAAACCAAAGCGTTTTATTACTGGATTTTGGTGCTCCTAATCGGGCTTCCAGTTTGCTCCAGGCCTCGGCAGATGGCTGTATCTCACGCTCCTCGAATTTGGTACGGATGTTTTCTTCAAATTTATTGGGTTCCATAACTCGTTTTATTTTGTTGTTGTACTAAATTTTGAAGCATCTTGCGGGATTTGGATAATTGCGACTTTGAAGTGCCTTCAGAAATTTGCAATAATTCGGCAATTTCACTGTGTTTGTATCCTTCTACCGCGTATAAAACAAAAACTGTCTTGTATCCTTCCGGAAGGGTATCGATGAGTTTTTGAATGTCCTCAACTTCAAGTTCACTCGGAAAATCTGTTGCGTGTCCCAGTGAATTTTCAATAACAGATTCGTCCTGAAAGAACAATTTTTTCTGTTTCCGAAGTTCACTAATAGCCTCGTTTACCATAATTCGCCTGATCCAGCCTTCAAAACTTCCGGAGCCTTCGTACGATTCTAGTTTTGTAAATACTTTTAGAAATCCTGTGAGCATTACTTCTTCGGCCAGATCGTTATTTTTTACATACTGTCTGCACACGCTCATCATCTTGGGCGAGAACATTTGAAAGAGTTCATGCTGTGCCTTTCGGTTTCCCTTTTTGGCTTTGGCGATGAGCCTGTCGTAATTTTTATATAATGAAATAAGCTTCATAATGCTTCGCTGGTTGCTTCTATTTTTATAGACGTGTATTTTTTGAAAAGGGTTGCCTGAGGGTTTAAAAAAGTTTTCAGTTTAAAGTTGCAGTATTTCTGAATTGATTTTAAAATTTGCCTTCGCATACGCTAAGTCACAAAAGCGGCCACCGCACAAATCCTATAATACTGAATTTATAAACACTGTACGATATACTGAAAATTACTTACTAATTAACCAATTAACTAGTTCACAAATACCTATTTCTTCCTGTCAATAACGTAGTTTACCATCAGTTCAAGCGAGTCTTTGTAAGAAGATTTTGGGTAGGTTTCTAAAAGCTGAAGTGCTTGAGATTGATATTCTTTCATTTTTAAGATCGCGTAATCCAGACCGCCGCTATTTTTTACAAAGGTGATTACTTCTTTAACACGCTTTCTATCTTTATTGTGGTTTTTAACCGAATTGATAAGCCACTTTTTATCTTTTGCTGAAGCATTATTTAAGGTATATATTAAGGGTAGCGTCATTTTTTGCTCTTTAATATCTATTCCTGTGGGTTTGCCTATTTGTTCCTCTCCATAGTCGAACAGGTCGTCTTTTATCTGAAATGCCAAACCAATGAGTTCCCCAAATTTTCTAAGGTTTTCTACTTCGGCATCCTGAGCGTGAACCGATTTTGCTCCCATAGCACAACAGGCAGCAATAAGTGTTGCTGTTTTTTGCCGAATGATCTCAAAATAAATTTCTTCGGTGATATCCAGTTTTCTGGCTTTTTCAATTTGAAGGAGTTCCCCCTCACTCATTTCGCGAACGGCAACCGAAATAATCTTCAACAAATCGAAATCGTCATTATCAATACATAGTAACAAGCCTTTAGACAATAAAAAATCTCCAACCAGAACGGCAATTTTATTTTTCCAAAGGGCATTGAGAGAGAAAAAACCACGGCGGCGGTTGCTATCGTCTACTACATCGTCGTGCACCAGCGTTGCAGTATGGATAAGCTCAATTACTGAAGCGCCCCTATAAGTACGTTCGTTCATCTCGCCGTTATTGCACATTTTTGCAATAAGGAAAATAAACATAGGGCGCATTTGTTTGCCTTTACGGTTTACTACGTAATGCGTGATCCTATTAAGAAGCGCCACTTTTGACGACATTGCCTTAGAGAATTTCTTTTCGAAATGCTCCATCTCGTGATCAATGGGTGCTTTTATTTGCGCGACTACTTTCATATTGTATGTAAAAATAGGGAAAATGAAGTATGTATTGCTACAAATAAAAAAATGGAAACTAATTTATTAGTTTCCATTTTTAATGAATATTAAATTACTAAGGTGATTATTTAGACACCCTGTTTCTATACAGTGATGTATCTATGCACCCTTTCATAGCTTCAGAATTTAATTCTTTACCAATAAATTTTTCAATTTTATTTATAATTTCTTCTGGTTTCTCCAAGACGTCCTTATAGTCTACATATAAAATCTCGACACCAGGTTCCTTTTTATTCCAAATATTTACATTTGAAAGCAGTTTCTGAAATTCGTTATAAATCTTAACTGGAAATACATCGTCACTCTTACCTAACATTTTTTGCTGTGATTGAATAATCTCATTCAAGTCTCGTTTCATGAAAATTATTTTGTATCGGTATTTTGTATCCAGCGACTTTAACAATGGCGCAACTACTTTTAATGCTTTATTTTGCCCTTTATGCAGCCAAGAGTTATCTTTATATAAAGACATTACTGGCGCGTACTCATAATATCCCTTTGGGTTGGAAATATCTGCCTCTCTAATGTGATCCTGAAGAATTTCCATACCGCCTTTGTCCAACATTTGCATCATAAGCGAGGTACCGGAACGTGGTAATCCAGAAACTAATGTAATCTGATTTTCTCTATATACGTTTGAGACATCATTTTCAAAACTCAAATCCATCTCTATTTTTTCAACTACATTTTCAAGAGATTGTTGTACTTGATGAAATTGTTTTGGTTTCAGTTTTGAAGCCATTTCGAAGGCCATTTTGGCATTCTCAAGATCACCCATATTTTCCAATGCCTGCCCTAATAAATAATGCGCCTTAGGATAGTATTTCACCAATTCAATACTCGTTAACGCATATTCCGCGGCCTCCTCGTAATCTTCTAGCTGAATTAATACTTCGGCCATAGTTGCGTGCATAACAGATTTTTCAGGCTCTTTATCAATTGCTTTTTCCAAATATTCACGAGCTTCACTAGGTTCACCCATTTCATATTTCAACTTGCCTAGTCTAAATAATATCTGTCCAGATTTATTGGTCTTACTTTCCTCTATTAATATATCGAATGCTTCTTTAGGCCTCCCCATTTCAGATAAGATTTCAGCTTGAATGAAATTTAAATCATAGTTAACTTCAGTATTCGAAACTTTTATACTTTCTAAATATTCATTGGCTTTAACAAATTCTTTTTCTTTAAGTGCTATACTAAGCAAATCCATATAAAAAGGAGCTAAATCTATGGGATCTTTTTCTTCAAGGAGTTCTATTAAACGCTTTTTAGCGGTAGCAAAATCTTTTTTTCCAATAAATACACGTGCGAGATTATGTTTTAAATCTACACGCGTCTTCTTTATAGCTACTTCGAACTTTTCGTCCAATTTTTCTACATATCCCAATTCAATTAATTGTTGCATTGTGTCTTCGTCGGATAATGCATCTTCCTCTTCATCATGTTTAAGATCTGCAAAATCACCCTGGACTTTGTCCCAACTATCGATAAATTCTGGCGCTGTAGTTTCCTGAAAAATATCCAATATTACTTTTCCGTCCATGTCTTTACCGATTGGCATCCCGAAATGGTGCAAAATTGTAGGAGCAACGTCAATTAAGCCCATGCCAAATACTTTTTCATTCTTTTTAATATTTGGGCCGATGCCACAAACATTCCAAATTGTCTGTGTTCCAGAGACGGGGCAGCCTGTAGTTTTGGCATTTCCAAAATACGCTTTGGCCCGGATTCAAATCCATGATCTGACATTACTATAACTGTGGTGTCCTTATCAATGAGTTTTAATTTTCTTTCCAACATCATATCCTGATAGATATATGCTCCGGTTACAGCTTCTTTAAAAATTTCATAATTCTTTTCACCTACTCCTGCTAGTTTGGGCGGATGATATTTCATAAAAGTATGACAAAAATGATCTATTAGATCATAATATACAGCCATAAAGTCCCAATCGGTAGTTCTTAATAATTTTGTAGCGGCGTTGTGTACCGATGCGTTTTCAGAAACAATTTTCGCAATTGCTGAAAGCCCCTTGTGGGTTTCCTGATCTACATCGTGAGCTTTGGGCACAAAAGGGTAAAGGTGTGCTTCTGTAATTTCAAAAGGGAACATTCTTAGGTCTTTAAAGGTCTCCTTTTCACTCCAAGGGTGTATAGCAAATTCACTCATTGGTGTTTGCTTTTTTGGATCCCTGCTGGTTTTTTGAAAACGATCTGAAATAACTACTCCATTAATTGGTTCTGCTGGAAAACTGGGCCACCAACCTACAAGGTTACTTTTTAAATCCTTATTATGAAATATATTCCAGAGCGCTCTGGTTTTTCTGGAAGTTGTGGTTACAGGTCTAACAGATTTGGCATCTGGTGTAACTTCAATGAATCCTAAAACCCCATGTTTATCTGGAGTTTTACCCGTTGCAACTGTAGTCCAGAGCATAGGCGAATATGGCGGATTCATGGTACTCATATTTCCATATACTCCATTTTCGATTAATTTTTTTAAAGCGGGCATTTTTCCTTTGGCAATAAGTGGCCAAATAATATCCCAATCTGCCGCATCCCATCCTATCAATAACAACTTATTCTTCATACTTTACTTTAAACTTATTATTCTTAATTTTTACCTTTCTCCAAGCCTCAAATCCTATGTCACCGAGTGCTAAAAGACCAATAGAGCCAAGAAGTGGCACACTATCTGGATTAAATTTTTCTCTTTTGCTAGTGCTTTTAGTCATTTTTGTACAAAATTTTAAAATAGTTTTTTATATTTACGCAAATTAACGAAGTAAAACTTAAGTTTTATTTCAAAATCTTATTTTATTATGAAAAAAAATACTTCAAAAGAATTATCAAAAAGATTACTTCGCTATGGTGCACTTTCTGCTGCAGTCCTTGGCGTTGCTAATGCAAGTGGACAAGTTGTCTACACAGATGTAGATCCAGACGCAACATTAGATCTCGCCGACACTTTCTCTATAGACTTTGTAGGTGATGGGACAGAAAGAGTTCAAATAAGCAATCCAGATGGATTAGCCGGTGGTAGAGCTGCGCTTGCTTTTCCAAGTGCTGGTGGTGCTTTCGTAGGTTTCACTTCTGGTTCATTTCAATATCCTTCTTTACTAGCTGAAGGCGATATGATTGACGGTACAACACTTACTGTTGATGGGGAGCGTGGTGACTTAAACTACTATGGTTGTGCTTACAGCAATAGCCAATGGTGTGATGATGTAACCGATGGTTATTTAGGTGTTAAGTTTACTTTTATGGGAAACACACATTACGGATGGGTTCGTATGGATACTGATGTAACGGGAGATGATTTAATCACAGTTAAAGGTTTTGCCTTTGAATCTACTCCTGATACCCCAATCGCTGCTGGTGATGAAGGTGAACCATTAGGAGTTAACGAACAAGCATTCGCTAATTTTGACTTCTTCGTAAACAACGAGCAATTAAACTTATCTGCGTCTAACGCAATGAGCAACGTTACTGTATACACTATTCTTGGACAGCAAGTAGCAGACCAGAAATTAAGTGGAACTAACGAGACTGTAAATATCGCTGCGCTTAGCACTGGTGTTTATGTTGCTAAAGTTTCTATTGATGGAGCTGTAAAAACTATTAAGTTTGCTAAGAAATAAATAGCAACTTTATATAAGTATAAGAGCGACCTAAAGGTCGCTCTTTTTTTATGCATTAATTTTACTACCTCCTATTGCTTGTTTGCCAACTGCCCGCAGGCAGCATCAATATCTTTACCACGACTGCGTCTTATAGTTACCGGAACCCTATTTCTTTCTAAAGCCTCCATATAGCTATCTACTGCCTGAGTAGAAGCCTGCTGAAATTCTCCATCGTCAATTGGGTTGTATTCTATAATATTTACTTTACAGGGCACATAACTACAGAATAGCACCAATGCTTCCACATCTTCCTTTGTATCGTTTAAGCCTCTCCAAACAATATATTCGTAGGTGATTCTCCGGTTGGTTTTTTCGTACCAATACTCCAGCGACTCTTTTAGATCTGGAAGCGTAAAATTTTTAGCGAAAGGCATGATCTGCTCCCTTTTTTCCTGAATAGCGCTATGTAGCGAAACAGCTAAATGAAATTTCACTTCATCATCGGCTAGTTTTTTTATCATTTTTGGGACACCGGAGGTAGAGAGTGTAATTCGTTTTGGCGACATACCTAGTCCTTCTTCCGAAGTTATTTTTTCAATAGAGGCCAATACATTATTATAGTTCATTAAAGGCTCACCCATTCCCATAAAAACTATATTAGATAGCGGGTGCCCATTATACAACCTACTTTCTCTGTCTATGGCTACCACCTGATCGTAAATTTCGTCGGGATTAAGGTTACGCATTCTTTTTAATCGCGCTGTGGCACAAAACTTACAGTCCAGGCTGCAACCAACCTGAGAGGATACACAGGCAGTAGTACGATTGTGTGTAGGAATTAAAACCGACTCTACAATAAACCCATCGTGCAATTTAACGGCGTTTTTAATAGTACCATCACTGCTTTTTTGAAGGCTATCCACCTCAATATGGTTAATCACGAAATTCTCTTCCAACAGTTGTCTGGTTTCTTTTGAGATATTGGTCATATCTTCAAATGTGTGGCTGCCTTTGCTCCACAGCCATTCATACACCTGGTTCCCTCTAAAGGGTTTCTCACCAATTGTGCTGAAAAATTCTCTAAGTTGTTCTTTGGAAAGCGAACGAATATCTCTTTTATCTTTGCTCATTGTGGTACAAAAGTACTATAAATGGATGGAGGGAAATGATTTGTCGAAAAAATCTTCGAAGTACTTTGTACGCGATCGTTAAGATTTAAAACAGAGTGCCAATATGTAGCTTGTTATGCGGCTTGCTATGAGAAATTGTACTAGTGACGCACTAGTATCTTTTTTGTAATAGCATCTCCACTATCGGAATCTTTTAGATGTAAAAAGTAAACACCCTCTTTCAATTGCGTCACTCCAATAGTATTTGTTGTATTCTGAAGTGTACCAATAGACACCATTTTACCTACAACATCATACATTTGGTACTCCAGGTTTGGATATTTATTGTTCATAACCATAATAAAACTGGATGCAGGATTTGGATATACAGTTAGATTTCCAACAAATTCATTTTCATTAACATTCAATAAATTAGTTAATGTTTCGGTGTTCATCACACCTGTATCTAATGGGTCCAGCCAGTCTTTTAATCGTTTTTCGGGTGTATTTCCTGTATCCCAGGAACTCCCAAAACGACCAAAAACATCATAATCGTTATTGTTCTCAATGCCGTTACAAAATGCCTGTCCGCCATACAACTGGCCTATAACTTTGCCATTTTCATTAAACAGTGGGCTTCCGGAAGAGCCACTCTCTGTGGTTCCTAATTCCCACCCGTTTCCTGTACCTATGGAGACACCGCCAACCAGCCAAACATCTACTCCATTGGCATTTTCTTTTACTGCTCCAGAATCGTCTCTGCAAATTTTCATGATATCCCCATTAGGATGATGTATTCCTACTTCAAAATCCGGGTTTTCATCTTTTGCATCCCAACCTGCAAAAGTAATATCCCAGGTATCAGGTATAGGATTCACGAGTTCTACTAAGGCAAAATCTGAATTTGTATTACTGGCGCGCACCGTCACCCCGCTAAGCGTAAAATTATTGGCTACCTGTGCAGTAGCTTCTTCGGTTCCACAAACCGGGCTTGGACTCATCCAGTTAAATCTGGCAGACCACAAAGCAGGATCACTATCTTCCAGACAGTGATTTGCGGTAAGAAGGTAGGGTATTTTATCATTTTGCACATTATTTAATAAAACAGAAGAACATAAATATCCATTTCCTAAATTTAAGAGTGCTACTGATTTTTTAACAACATCTTTTATATCGTCAAAATCCTCACCCACAGGGCAATTTACATCGTAATTACAATCGCCAGAATCGTTAAGCCCTCTTGAAGCATTTTCTACAAATTGATGTGCAGCTCCCATTCTGTACCCGTGAATAATACTTCCTATTTCAATCTTAAACTCCTCGTTAATTTGAGCGGGCTCAAAATACTCTACCCATATTTCTTCTCCTTTTATAAACCAGGAACCTAATGTATTTCCTTCGCGATTATCAAACTGTGTGTATGCCTTGGACAAATCGTCTTTATCTCCGTTAAAAAGTTGTAAACGGGTTCCTGGAGGAAGGTAAAAGTTATTGAAATTAATACTCATATTTAAAGCATCCTGAGACAGGATAGCAAGTTGCCAAACTTTATCGCCGTTTTCCAACACCGTACGGCTTCCCTGAAGTTTTATGTCTATCATCAACTCTCTTTCGATACCGTATCGCCAGGGCCGAGATTTATCCAGATCGTTTATTGCGTCTTCTGCATAAATTGCGGTTAAATCCAGCGGAGGTAACGTAACAGGAACGACAGAAGACCGAATATCCTGCGACCAACTTACAGGAACTTCTGAACCATTTTCCTGAGCAGAAAATGATACAGACAGCAACAATAAGAACACTAGAAGTAGGTGTTTTTTCATACTGAGACGCAAGGTATTAGCGTTAAATCGAATCTAATATACTAGAAAATTGAAACATACTAAAATAAAAAGGCTTAAAACAAAAAAATCCCGACTAAGAGCCGGGATTTTCAATCATTTATGTACAATGATTATATAATAAGCATGGCATCTCCGTAGGTATAAAAACGGTATTTTTCTTTAATAGCTTCGGCATACGCTTTCTTTACAAAGTCGTGTCCTGCAAAAGCAGCCACCATCATTAATAACGTAGATTTTGGTGTATGGAAGTTGGTCACCATCATATTTGCTATACTGAAATCGTACGGAGGAAAAATAAACTTATTTGTCCAACCTTCGTAATCGTTCAACGTACCATTAGAAGAAACCGAACTTTCCAATGCGCGCATCACAGTAGTTCCTACTGCACAAACACGTCTCTTTTTTGCTATTCCATTATTAATTATTGCTACTGCTTCTTTATCAATTGCAATCTCTTCGCTGTCCATTTTATGCTTTGAAAGATCTTCAACCTCAACAGCACTAAAGGTTCCTAAACCTACGTGTAACGTAACTTCAGCAAAATCTACCCCTTTAATCTCCAATCGCTTTAATAAATGCTTAGAGAAGTGAAGTCCCGCAGTTGGAGCCGCTACAGCCCCTTCTTTTTTGGCAAAAATAGTTTGGTAACGCTCTGCATCTTCAGGTTCTACGTCTCTTTTAATATATTTTGGAAGTGGCGTTTCACCAAGCTCTGTTAATTTATTTCTAAACTCTTCGTATGAGCCATCAAACAAAAATCTAAGGGTACGTCCACGGCTGGTGGTATTATCAATAACTTCTGCTACCAAAGACTCATCATCTCCAAAGTAAAGCTTGTTCCCAATACGTATTTTACGTGCCGGGTCTACCAAAACATCCCACAAACGCGTTTCCGGATTTAACTCTCTAAGCAGGAAAACTTCAATACGCGCTCCTGTTTTTTCTTTGTTTCCGTACAATCTTGCTGGAAAAACCTTGGTGTTATTTAGCACCAATACATCATCTTCATCAAAATAATCTATTAAATCCTTGAACATCTTGTGCTCGATAGTTTGCTCCTTTCGGTTTAAGACCATTAACCTGGCCTCATCACGATTAGGTGCAGGATGTTCGGCCAGAAGTTCTTCCGGAAGATTAAAACTGAAGTTCGATAATTTCATTCCCATAGTGGTACGATTTTGTTTTAAAAAGGTTGCAAATATACAACCTCAATATAGGGGTTGTCAAGTAAATGACCGATTATCTTTTGTAATAACAGTAAATAGTTGTCCATTCGGTACAAATCGCCCTTTTTACGATGTGAAGATCATATTTCTTCAACGGAAATTCCAATTTGCTTCATAGCTTTCCAGAACGTGGGAAACGACTTTGAAACTACTTCGGCTTCGTTTATTAGTATTGGTATTTTCAGGGCTAGCGGTGCAAATGCCATTGCCATGCGGTGATCATTGTAAGTAGCTATGGTTATGTTTTGTTTTATTACTGTGGAAGGGTTCAGGATAAGACTATTTTCTGAAATCGTCACAA
This sequence comes from uncultured Flavobacteriaceae bacterium, assembly GCA_963793275.1. GTDB lineage: Bacteria > Bacteroidota > Bacteroidia > Flavobacteriales > Flavobacteriaceae > Marinirhabdus. The sequence continues at coordinate 96,511 of CAWBZL010000005.1, read as the reverse complement.
CACCTCCCAGTTTCTCCAGTTCTATTTTAAGGGCCAGCAACCTATCGGTTTCTTTTATTTTGAGCGTATGTAACCCTGTAAGTTCACAGCCAATTCCTACTCCAAAACACGTTACTGCAATGGTTTGTGCAATGTCCGGCGTGCTGGTAAGATCTGCTTTGTAGACTGAAGGCAAATCAACAATATGCTTTTGAAGGCTAATGCAATCTGTTTCAGCATTAAAAACAGTTGCTACTCCGAGTGTTTTATATAATTGAGCTAAAGCGTTGTCCCCTTGTAAACTTTCAGTTTTATAACTTTTAAGCTGAATGGTTTTATGCTCCGAAAGCGCCACAAGGCTATAAAAATAAGAAGCCGAACTCCAATCGCTTTCCACAGTAATTGTTGTTGCATCTATTCCCGAAAGGTGCCGTACCGTTATGGTATTTTCAGTAAAAGAGCAGGAAACGCCTAATTGTTCCAGCAATGCCAGCGTCATAGCAATATATGGACGTGATGTTATAGTACCTTCCAGTGTTACGGATAAGCCGTTGGAAAGGGACGGAGCAATAAGCAATAGCGCCGAAATAAACTGGCTGCTCACACCTGCTGCAAGTGTTACTTCATTCTTTAACAGCTTTTTCCCTTTGATTTTTAAAGGTGGAAACCCTTCGTTTTTTAAGTATATAATCTCTGCTCCTAAGGTTTTAAGGGCATCTACCAAAATACCTACGGGGCGTTGTTGCATACGTTCGCTTCCGGTTAAAACGACTTCTGCACCTTCTTTTGCTGAAAAATAAGCGGTTAAAAATCGCATGGCCGTTCCTGCGTGATGAATATCTACGTTTCCTCCGGAAGTTTGTAATGCTTTTTGAAGCACTACGCTATCGTCACTCTTTGAAGCGTTTTGAATGGTAATTCCCGGATATAAGGCCTGCAGAATTAATAGCCGGTTGGATTCACTTTTGGAGCCGGTGATTTGTAGCGAAGTTTCAGTAATTTCTTCTGAAGAACGGAAAAGGCGTAGTTTCATTTTCTGTAGTCTTGTTCTTTCAGCTTTCTCCAGAATTTTGCATACGTAATAGCAAATCCGCAAACAACACCTGCTCCTATTAAGGTAGCGATGCTTTTTAAGGTGAATACGTTATTCAGAAAAACTTCAGAAAATCCTAGCGAAATTCCCTGTACCAAGATAAGCACGATCATATAAATAAGGCTAAGCGTAGCAACAGATTTCCAAAAACCCTGGTGAGAGATAACTCTTTTAAACATTACTTCAGTTTTTCGTTGTTATGGTGACGGTCGTGGTCGCGCTTTGTTTTTAAGTCTAATTTTGCATTAAACGCAGCTTGTAGATCAACACCGGTTTGGTTGGCAAGGCATAATACTACAAAAAGCACATCTGCCAGTTCTTCGCCCAGATCCTTGTTTTTGTCGCTTTCTTTCTCACTCTGTTCACCATAGCGACGGGCGATAATACGGGCTACTTCGCCAACTTCTTCGGTAAGTTGTGCCATGTTGGTGAGCTCGTTAAAATAACGAACGCCGTGTTCATTGATCCAGTCGTCAACTGCTTTTTGAGCGTTTTCTATGTTCATTGTATTAGATTTTTGTCAAAACAATTTTCTCTTTTTCCTTTTCGGTAATTTGCGTGAACATTCCTTTAACATATTCATAATCCTGCGGAAGGATAATAGGCGTATTAATATCTAAAGATACGGCTAACTGTAAAATTCCGGGAGCTTCCTGGAGTAAATACGAATAACTACCCGTATTATTTGCCAGGGCAGCCTTTACTCCTTCCGGTAATGATTTCACCTTGTAACCTTCGGGAATTTTTATAGAAATGTTATATTTCTGTGATTTTGGGTACTCAAAAAAGATAGGATATTCTCTTTTGTCGTCTTTAAAAGGATTTTCCGTCTGCGCGAAAAACAACATAGGCGAAATATACAAATCGCCGGCAATTTCCTCAACCAAGGAGCCGGAATTGGAGGTATAGCTTATGCTCATATTTTCTTTCGTACTGGAGAGATCTTTAGCTTCAAATTCAGTAATTGATACAGCCTCGTCGCCTGTTTCTATGGCGCTTATCTGGTTTTCTACCGGTGTATTTACAAAAGCACTTCTATACGCTTTGGCGAAGTGTCCACCTTTCCGCTCCCGAACCTGCGCCATAACATTATCTCCATCTATTTCGGCTTGTACATAGGTAAGCTTTTGAGAAGTGTAACCCGGATATAGCCCAACCCAATCCGAAGTCCCATCCGGCCTAATTAACCTACCCTGCCAGTTCATAGCGCGTTTTGGAAGCATATTTACATTTGCGAAAGGATCGGTGCCATCCAGCACATACATCTTGCCGTTTGCGTTTACAGCTGCAATAACGTAGTTAAACCCTTCTCTGGTAGGATATACAGGGATTCCGTTGTCTTTTGTGCTCACTAAAACCGGATACGCATTTAACCCTGCATTTTGAAGCATAGACACCAACATTAAATTAATATCCCCCGAGTTTCCTGTCCCTTCTTTATAGGCTTTTTTAACACCTTTTTCAGGAAAGTACCCTACGTATTTATTCCATCTAACTTTAGACTTAACGAGGTTTAAAATAAGTGCCATTTTTTCTTCGTCTGAAGTTGCACCGGCAATGGCACTGGTTAAATCGGTTTGATAATAATCGTTTTTCTTAATTTCGTTCACAAAATCCTCACTTTCGTATAAGCTTGTTGAAACAGCTTCCCAAGTTGTGGAAAACCTTTTAGGTATGCCTCCTGGATTGTTGATCATAGCCAATTCCCAGATAGATTTTGCAGTATAATTATTTAAATTATCTACGTATTGCTCAACAGCCAGGGGTGGAATATTTGCCTCATTAAGTGTGTACACATTAATTTTATATTTTGTGGTACTTTCCTCCCTCCCTTTTGAGTTTGCATTACCAATACCTGTTTTTGCTCTGAATACTACCTTTCCTTCGTCTGTGTCCTTTTTAAAATCGAAACTTAAAGGAGATTGCGGATTTGAATATGTATTATAAACGAAATACTCCGGCACCTTAAGCGCTACCTCCATCTTTTTAATGGGAATGGTATATTGTAATGCAATGTCATTTATTTGCGAGAAAGGTGAAATAATGGTGTACACATATTCTATGACACATCCCGGTGCAATATTGGGCATGGTTATTTTATTATGCATCCTATATTTGCTGTAGCGTTCTTCGAAAACAGCATTTTTACTCAATTTTTCTTTTTTTACAGAGCCATTTACTAAGCTAAAGGTGGCTCCTTTTATATCAAAGGATTCCCTGTCTGCCCCTCTGTTATAGGTTTCAAAAGTTCTGGTTGCCCAATCTTCGCCCTTCTTATTATAAATTTTTACGCGCTCGTGTACTTCAGTTATTGTAGAAAAACCTTCACCCTCTCTAAAACTATAGGATATATCTACACTTCTGTACAAAACCGTAGCATCTGCCTCCGGATAGCTTGCATTTTGTTTTTCGGATAGTTCTTCTTTGGAGACTTTGCCGTATTTAAAATTTTGAGCCGTTAAGGTTGCTGAAATAAGGGCTAAAAGCAATATTAAATAGTTTCGTTTCATATCGTTGTTATTGAATTTTTGAGAGTACAATTTTGGATTTTGAAATGTTTAAAAATTCCGAATACATTGCTGTAAGTGCTGGATAATAATCTGCAGGAATTAAGTAATGTTTAAAGTGAAGCGAAAAAATAACCTGAAGTTGATTCGATCTTTGTTGAATGTTAAACTCCATCGTACTTATATCGTTCTCCATCTTTATTAATCTGGCTTCAGGTAGACTTTCTATCTCATAGCCTTGCGGAATGGTATAGTTAATAATATATTTATGTACAAACGGATATTCCAGGTCTATTGGATATAAACGGTTTTCTTCATTAAATTTATTCTCCTTTAATCCCCAGATCAATAAGGGTTCAAAATATAGCTTGTCCCCTATTTTTTCCACATAATCTTTGTGTGCAAAATCGAATGCTATAGAAATAGGTTTTTCCGGATCCTCTACATCTTTTAATTCAAGATTTTTTACATCAAATAAATCTAATTTATTCAAAGATTCTTCATAGGTATCCTGCTTTAAATCCTGGTAAAAATCCCTGTGGTTTAAAGCTTCATACTCTGAAATTCTTCTCTTTACATCTCCATAAACCGATAAATCTTCTACATTTACCTTAGCATTTACAATAGAAGTTATCGTAGAAGCTTCTTCCAGTGCAATAGGATAAAGCATATGACCTTCATCTTTAAAAATAATAAGCCCTTTATCGTTTATGTAGCGTAAAGGCACCTGACCAAAAGCTGCATTCTTTTGAGATCCATCGAGTAAATATCTTTTTCCATTTATTTTAATAGTTGCCAGAACCATATTAAAGGCATTAACCTGAGGATACATGACCCATCCCTTTCTTTTAGTAGCTACCAATATTGGGTCTGCATTAAGCCCAGCAGATCTAAGCATATGAACCAACATTAAATTAATATCACCAGAATCACCTTTTTTATCTCTGTACACACTCTTTACATACTCCGAACCACGACTGTATCCTTTATCCCATTCGATAGTTTGCTTTACGTGCCGATCAATTTTTTTGGCAATTGTTAGCGTATCTGTCTCACCCTTCAGTAAATTTTCAAGGTCTTTTTTATAAAGAGCATCCCCTTTTTTTAGTTGGCGTCCAAACCACTCTGCATTGTTATAACTTTTTGCGACATTGGACCAGGTTTGTTGATATCCTGTCCCGTGATTTTGCATTAAAATTTTACCGCGATGGTTGTTCACATTTGCTACAAAATCCTCCTCATTAAGTGGTGGAATATTTTCTCCAATAAACAAACTACTGGTAGCCTCGTCTACCCTGCGTATGGGTAATTTTACGTACTGGTTTTGTCTTATGGAAAGACTACCATAGTACCCGTTATAAATTTTAAACCGTTGGTATTTTATGGGGAGTGAACTCTGGCTATACAGCGTAGAAAGTCCTATAAAAATTACTTTATACTTAATTTCTATAATAGAGCCTTCTTTAACTTTTGGGAAGGTAATTTTACTTATTTCTTCATCTTCTGAAATTTCTTCCTTAAAAATTCCATCTTTTGAAACCTTCGTTTTCTCAATTTTTCCGTCTACCAGATTGTATGTAAAAGCTTTCAACCCTTTTATATCATCAAATCTGATAATCCAGTCTGAATATTCAAATCCTTCAGAATTATAAATTTTAATACGCTCGTGCACATTTAAAGCATTTCCGTAAGCAAAATCTATATCTCTATATAATATAACCGCAGGGGCATCCGGAAAAAAAACATCCCCTTTTTCCTCTAACTCTGCTGCAGTAACATCACCAAATTTTCTTTCCTGACTTGAAACTACCCAATACTGACAACTTATAAAAATAAAAACTATAACAGATGTAAACTTCATTACTTAAACAATACTATTTTGGATTTATCTTTCTTAACTAGTTGCTGAATAAACTCCACATAACCAGTATATTCCTCTTTGGAAAATGTTCCTTCGTGAAGCACTAACTCCCTATTGTATATAAATTGCGAAGCGTTTACGTTTTCTATACTTGCTTTATACGTTCCAAATTTTGAAGTAAGTATAATAGGCTCAAAAGCGGCTTCTATTGTATAACCTTCCGGCAACGTAATTTCTACGGTATCGCTAAAAGTGTATCCACGCTTAATCTGCAGTGGTAAGGTTCGGTTGTTATCTGCAACAGGAAGGTTGTTATAACGATTAAATATATTAGGGTTAATCAAAATTCTATCACCGGCTTTAGAAACATAATTATCGGTTTCAAAATTCAATGTTTCTGTAAATACTATCTCTTTCTTATTATTCTTAAACTCAATATTGGCCAGAGATAAATTATTAAGATGTCCCCATATCTGTTTATAATACATTTTCACATCATCGTTGGTGCCAGATTCAAGAAAATATTTGTTCCCGTAGGCTAGTCCGCTGGAAGCTTCATTTAGCGTTCCGGTCACATTAAAATCGGAATCAATAACAACTGTAGCTTTTAAACTTTGAAGGTTATTTTTAGTCTCATAAGCATGTGTTTTAGCAATTACTCCGCCGTCCGGCGTTACCATGAGCACCTTCCTGTTATCTGTAAAGTCACCTAAATAATTGAAAGGAGCTTGTTGACTTGTACATTCCAGAAAAACATTTTCATCCTTAAAAGGCACAGTAAGTATTACATGATCTCCCTGTAGCGCAACAAAATCTTCGTCAATATCCCGGCCATCACTACCAGAATCTACAATAGTATAATAGGAATCTATACCCTGGGTCTTTAATAATGCTTTGGTATAATTTGTTAACCCTTTACAATCTCCGTAACTCAACTCGTCAACTTCTGTAGCCGGAGAAGGTTGCCATCCGCCAATACCAATTGCTATAAAAACGTATCTGGTTTTGCTTTGCATATATTCATAAATAACCCGTGTTTTCTCTTTTGGATCTTCTATACCACTCACGAGTTGTGCAATTTTAGCATTGGTCTCTTCTGAAATTTCATCTCTTCCAAACAATAACTTATCATTTTGCCAAAGACCGAAATCCTTCCACGTAGTAACAAACCCACTTTCGTTTTCCAGTTGAAATTTTTGCAATGCAACTTTTACTACAGGGGCAAATTCCGTATAATAAGGACTTAAAAACTCCTTTTTAATTGGAGTAACATTTTCTATACTATAATAATATTTTTGCGGTGTTTCTTCTACAACAGCACTAAATTGAGACAAATTATAGGTACGACTTATGACCGGCACCTCTCTTTTATTTAGCACCGTAAAGCTGGATTTTTGAACACTCATATCGTAAAAAGGAACTGGCTCCCATCTTGGCAAAAAGGCCGTAGAAGATGATTTTAATTCATATTCAAATTGAAATGTAAAAGGGAAGGAACTGGGAACATAATCTATGGAAAGGATTCTGTTATCTGTATACATCATACTTCCGCCAGAAGCACTTACATCTACAAAATCACGCTTCTTAAATTTTTTGATCTCTTTGCCTTCTGCGTTAAAAACTTTTGCCTCGAGACTTTTAACAGATGTGCTTTTGTCATATCCAACGCCAGATCGGATAGCGTTTAATCCTTTTCTATTAAATACTGTGATAACTTCTTTAAAATAGTGGGTCATTCTATTATAATCGTCCAGTGTGATAACAGTTTCCTGATCTCGGATCACCGAACTTACACCCGCTGTTAACGCTTCAGGAATATCCGCGACAGGATACTGCCCAAAAACCGATGTCGTAGAAATAATAAATAATAGTAGTAAACTGCGTAAAAACATAAGTAGATGCTGAGGCTGGGCAATATAAATTATTCTTAAAGTTTTCCCAACAAAAAATCATTCTTTAACTTTTGAATCGATGGTAATGGTCACCGGACCATCATTTACCAGAGAAACATCCATCATAGCACCAAATTCTCCAGTTTGCACTTTTTTACCCAACTCTTTTTCTAACTGCTTGACAAAAGCTTCGTATAATGGGATAGCGGTGTCTGGTCTGGCGGCCTTTATAAAACTTGGACGATTGCCCTTTTTGGTGCTGGCGTGTAATGTAAACTGGCTCACTACGAGTGCGTCGCCGTTTATATCCAGAATGGACTTATTCATCGCCCCCTGTTCATCCCCAAAGATTCTAAGTCTGGCAACTTTTCCGCAGAGCCAGTCAATATCTTCCTGAGTGTCTTCGGCTTCAATACCTAATAAGATTAAATACCCCTGCCCTATTTCTGAGATCACCTTTTCTGAAACAGTGACAGAGGCTTTTTTTACTCTTTGGATAATGATTCTCATGACTCAGATTTATGGGTTGTGGGTTGTGGGTTGTGGGTTGTGGGTTGTGGGTTGTGGGTTGTGGGTTGTGGGTTGTGGGTTGTGGGTTGTGGGTTGTGTAAAATGTTATTTTTTGTCCTTCTTCTTGCCACTTTATTCTATTCTCTAAAATTAGTACCTCGTTGCTCGTATTTCGTAATTTCCACTATTGTTTATCGTAAATATCTTTTCTGAAATGTTCTTCTTCACCATCCAAAATCTGAAGGTAACTTTTATATCTGAACCAGGAGAGCACATCTTTTTCCAGTCCTTCTTTTATAGCGCAATGTGGTTCTTCAACATGAAGACAATTGTTGAATTTGCAGTGTTGTTTCAGTTCAAAAAACTCGGGAAAATAATCTCCCAACTCTTCTTTTTCAATTTCAACCACACCAAAACCCTTTATTCCCGGAGTATCAATAATTTTTGCATCGAACGACAGATCATACATTTCAGCAAACGTTGTAGTGTGCTGTCCTTGTTTATGCTGATCTGATATTTTTGAAGTTTTTAAATCCAACGCAGGTTCCAACGCATTTACCAAAGTAGATTTACCAACGCCGCTATGCCCGGAAAACATACATACCTTGCCTTCCATCATTGTTTTTACCTTATCTACATTTTTCCCTGTTTCAGCCGAAATTCCCACACATTCATAGCCAATTTCCCGGTACATGGCGGCCAGATATTTAATTTCCAGCGTTTCTTCTTCGTTGTAGGTATCTATTTTGTTGAAAAGCAACACTGCTTTTATATGGTAGGCCTCTGCGGTCACCAAAAAACGATCTATGAATGTGGTAAACGTTGGCGGATTGTTTAATGTAACGAGTAAAAAAGCCACATCTATATTGGCAGCAATAATGTGCGTTTGCTTAGAAAGGTTTACACTTTTTCGAATAATATAGTTATCCCTCTTTTCAATTTTATGGATAATCCCGATGGTTTCATCGCCCTTGGTTTCCACCTCAAACTGAACGTGATCTCCCACAGCAACCGGGTTGGTACTTTTAATACCCTCTATCCGGAACTTTCCCTTGATCCGGCATTCGAAAAATCCGCCTTCTTCAGATTTTACGGTGTACCAACTTCCGGTAGATTTATAGACCACTCCTTTCATACCGCAAAGTTGCAAAAACTTTTATTCATTAATAACCTTCTTTTGATGATTAATAGATTCCTGATGGATCGCTTTATACAATTTCAAGATAAACTCTTCACTCAATTCACTTTCTTCACCACGCAAGATCATACGTCCTAGCACTTCGTTCCAACGTTTTCGCTGCAAAATGGCCACATTATGTTTCTTTTTAAGTCCTCCAATACTGTCGGCAATTTTCATGCGTTTGCCCATCATCTCTACAATTTTATTATCAATCACATCAATTTGGGTACGTAAGGTGTTTAATTCATTTTGAAACTCAAGCGCCGGGTCTCCCTTTTTTCTGATTTTTAGATCAACCGTCATTTGGTCCAGCGTTGCCGGGGTAATTTGCTGTTTTGCATCACTCCAGGCATTATCCGGATCGTAATGGGTTTCTACCATTAAGCCATCGTAATTAAGGTCTAAGGCTGTCTGGCATAAATCGAAAATAATATCACGACGACCCGCTATATGTGATGGATCTAAAATAAGTGGTAGATCTGGAAAGCGATTTTGCAAATCGATAGGGATTTGCCACTCCGGATTGTTACGATACCTTGTTTTTTCGTAGGTAGAAAAACCACGGTGAATCACCCCCAGATTTTTAACACCTGCTTCATAAAAACGCTCTACAGCACCCAACCACAAAGCTAAATCCGGATTAACAGGGTTTTTAATTAATATCGTTTTATCGGTTCCTTTTAAGGCATCTGCCAGTTCCTGAACTATAAATGGTGAAACGGTAGTACGTGCCCCAACCCACAAAATATCTATATCGTGTTTTAAAGCGAGGTCTACGTGATTCGCGTTGGCAACCTCTGTTGTTGTGAGTAAGCCTGTTTCCTCTTTTGCTTTTTGCAACCACTTTAAGCCAAGTGCGCCTACTCCTTCAAAATTTCCTGGACGTGTTCTGGGTTTCCATATTCCAGCTCTCAGGACTGTAGTATCGGTATCTTTTAACTGGTGTGCAATTTTTAAAACCTGCGCTTCCGTTTCAGCGCTACAAGGGCCTGCAATTACAAGGGGGTGTTGCAACCCAAAAGCATTTAACCAGTTTCTTAATTCTTTTTTATTTTCCATTCTATAGACGTTAGCCGGTAGATTTTATACGTTAGTTTTTTTACATTTTCTCCCAAAATCCGCTACCAACGAAAGGGAGTTACGTGGGCACAAAAAAAGCCCCCAAGGGACTTTCAGCATTTCATTATAAGATATACAATATACTCCCTGTGTTTTCAGTTTATTTTCTGATGCCACCAAAAGTTACGTACGTTTTGCATTGTTTTAATTTTATGGCGTAAAAATAGCCAATTACAATCTAGCAGAAAACTTTTTAAGAAACTTTTACCCGCTATCACTTTAAAGCAGGAAACATTCATTAAATTAAAAAACTGAAACACGATGCCCGCAATTTTATCGTTAGCTTTGTGTAACTGAAAAAGATATGTCTATAACAGTCACGAATTTATCCAAAACCTACGGCGAACAAAAAGCGCTTGATAACGTTTCTTTTGAAATCAAAAAAGGAGAAATTGTAGGTTTTTTAGGTCCCAACGGAGCAGGGAAATCTACGATGATGAAGATTTTGACTACGTTTTTATCTCCTTCGGAAGGCGAGGCCACTGTAAATGGTTTTTCTATTGCTGAAGCTGAAAAGAACGTGCAAAAAAGTGTTGGCTATCTGCCGGAGCACAATCCATTGTATTTAGAAATGTACGTAAAAGAATATCTTGGTTTTAATGCTGAAATTTTCGGAAGCTCAAAAGAACAAGTTGCTGAAGTTATAAAACAAACAGGTTTAACACCCGAAGCACACAAAAAAATAGGGCAGCTTTCCAAAGGGTATCGCCAGCGTGTAGGTCTGGCAAACGCATTATTACACAATCCGGAGGTGTTAATTTTGGACGAACCAACAACAGGACTGGATCCCAACCAATTAATTGAAATTAGGGAGCTTATAAAATCGTTAGGAAAAAGTAAAACCGTATTACTTTCTACCCATATTATGCAGGAAGTAGAGGCTATTTGCGACCGCGTTATAATTATTAACAAAGGAAAAATAGTGCTGGACAAGCAATTAAAAGAGCTTACCGAAGGCCAGCAACAAATTGTAGAGGTAGAATTTGATTATCGGGTGGAAACAGTAGCACTGGAAAAACTACCGAAAATCACTAAGGCCGAAAATCCGACTGGTTTTGTGTATTACCTTCATTTTAATACTAAAGAAGATATGCGCAGTAAGGTATTCGATTTTGCCCACGATAACGGACTCAAGATTTTGCAATTACACCAAAAGAATATGACGCTGGAGAAGTTGTTCGTGGAGCTTACTACGAGTAGTGAGTAGTGAGTAGTGAGTAGTGAGTAGTTAAGAATACTATTAAATTTTAAAATTCGAAATCATTATTTGAAAAATCGCGAATCTCTATGTATCCACCGCCACATCACCAAACCGAAGACATCCAGAAAATGATTGCCGTGATCAACGCATATCCTTTCGCGATGCTGGTTTCTGCGGAAGGTAATACGCCTTTTGTAACACATATACCAGTTATTTACAACGAGACAAATGGAAAATTGGTAGCGCATATAGACAAACAAAACCCACAAGTACAAACTTTGGTGAACGGCGCTGAAGTTACTGTTATTTTTAGAGGTCCCGACTGCTATATTTCACCCAGTGTATACAGCACCCCGCAACTCCCTACGTGGAACTATATTATTGTTCATATTACAGGAACCATTCAATTAATAAACCATCCCGAAGCAGCCAAACAAACAATGGTAGATATGACGAACTTTTTAGAACAACCCGATCATAAATTTAAGCTAGAAATGGACGATTCCCGAATGCACAGGCTCATTAAATATATTCAGGCTTTTGAGATTGAGGTTACCAATTGGGAAGGTAAGTTTAAACTGTCGCAGGATAAAAATGCGGAAGATTTTGAGTTGGCGAAAAAAACCTTACAGAAAAATTCCAGGAAAGATATTTCTGAATTTATAAACAACTATAAGTAAATTTACAAATCTACTTTTCAACCTCTACATTAGATTCATCAAGGATAATGAACCAATTTGGAAACTCGCTACTTACAAATGATACGGTTTTTACAACCAACCCTTGTCCTTCTTTTCCATAATAAGCACCGTCTTTACCAGGTGCTGTTGTCCCATCTGGCTGCACTAAATAACGTTCATTGTAATCTACTCCAAAAAACTCACCAGCTGGCGTATCTACTGCGGCTGTCTGCTTCCTGTAAACACCAAAAATGTCTCCAAAATTTTCGGAACTGATTAAGTAAGGGTCTGTTTCTATACTTGAAAATTTAATAGCTCCCTCAGTGTCCACTAAATATCCCAAAGAATCTCTAACAGAGTTGTTACCTAAGTCATCAATACAATATTGGCACTCAGTAATTCCTTCAGAAGTAGTTTCGAAGGTAAAGTAAATTTCACCATTTATGGTTTCAGTATTTACAATACTATTGGTAATTTTTAAATCCGTTTCTTCATATTCCATAGCACCACCATTATAGCGATATACATTATAGGTCCAACTATTCCCAACCTTTAGGGCAAAATAATTAGCTTCGTTTTCGACAATTTCGGTTTTCTCATCATCATCAGAACAAGAAATAAAAACTATTGCGGTAAAAAGTAAAAGAAAGATTGAAAATTTATTCATCGGTATAAAGTTTATGGTTACTAAGTAATCGTGCTGAATAAAAGAAGATATTGGCTAGTATTCTTTAAACGATTATTCTTGGATTCTAGTATATTGCAAGGTTACAGATTTGTAACTTCCGATCTCTTTTTTCCTAGTTTCTACTTTATATATTCTTTGACCTCAGCAAAATCCAATCCCCCATAATTGCCACTACTCATAAGCAAGAGGGAAGTATCCTTGAAATCCTGCGTATATAGAAAGGTTTTAAAGTCGGCCGGATTGGTAAAGACCATTAGATCTTCCCGTTGAAAAGCATCTGTTATTTGTGTTACCTTTACTTCTTCCAGTCCTTTGATCATAACAGCGTGGGGGGAATAAAAAACAACAGCTTCGTCTGCTGCGTCTAATGCGCCTTGGTATTCTTTTAAAAACTCTGGATTCAAACTGCTGTAGGTGTGTAATTCCAGACAAGCGATGAGTTTTCTATCCGGATATTGATTTTTTAACGCTTCGGTTGTTGCTTTTACTTTGCTGGGACTATGGGCAAAATCTTTATAGGCGATGGCTGTTTCAGTTTCTGCTATTTTTTCCAGACGTTTGCTGGCACCGCTAAACGTAGCAATGGCTTCGTAAAAATCTTCAGCATCTATCCCCATGAGCTGGCAGATCCATCGCGCACCCTCCAGATTATTTAAATTATGTTTTCCAAAAACTTCAATTGGCATAGGTCGCTTCGGGAGTTTCCAATAACGTTGTACCATCTTCAACGGTATATTCAGGTGTTTGGTAGGCAACTTTTTTAATGGTCGCGGTGCTACTTTCCACCACGCGTTTTACTTCAGGATCTTCTTGGTTGTAGATGATAGTGCCACCATTGGTCATTTCAGTTAAAAAGATTTCAAATTGCTCCACATAATTTTCATAGGTTGGAAATACATTAATGTGATCCCAGGCAATACCACTCAACAACGCAATATTGGGCTTGTATAGATGAAATTTTGGACGTCTATCAATAGGGCTTGATAAGTATTCATCACCTTCCAGCACTATAAAATCGTTTTCTTCGGTGAGCTTCACCATGGTTTCAAAACCTTCCAGTTGTGCGCCTACCATATAATCTACGTCTCTCTCGTGGTAGTGCATTACGTGCAGGATCATAGAGGTAATAGTGGTTTTTCCGTGACTTCCGCCTATCACTACCCGGGTTTTATTTTTGGATTGTTCGTAGAGAAACTCCGGGTAACTATAAATTTTTAAACCCAGTTCCTTGGCTTTCAGTAATTCGGGGTTATCGGCTTTGGCGTGCATTCCCAGAATAACGGCATCCAGATTTGAAGTAATATTTTCAGCAAACCAGCCATATTCATCTGGTAACAACCCTTTGGCCGCCAGCCTGCTTTTGGAAGGGTCAAAAATTTCGTCATCGCTTCCGGTTACGTGATATCCTTTGTTATGTAATGCCAATGCTAAATTGTGCATTGCCGCGCCACCAATAGCTATAAAATGTACTCTCATCTTTTAAATTGAGGGGTTTATGAGTTGAGACGTTGAGGGAGTGACCTTCAACCTTGTAAAGTTAAAAGAAAATGTCTGGTTGAGTGCCAGCCTTATTGAAAATTCTTTCGGAGTGGAAGTGGAAAACCTGATGTCGTATTTAAAGCGCCTGGATCTCCTTCTTCTCTGCTTTCGCCTCTTTAAAATCGGGACGATCGCTTAAAGCTTTATTGATCCATTGTAAAGCCGTTTCTTTTTTTCCTTGATTTTTATAAATCTGTGCAAGTCGGTAATATGCCCAGTCTTTTGGAACACCATCACGTACAGAATGATTTTTAATGTACGCCTGCAGGCAATTTACCCCCATTTCTGCATCCAGACCGTACTGTGCAGCAATTTTTCCTATTTGATAATTCAGGCTATTTCGTTTGTGGATTTGTAACGACTTGTTGGCCGTTTCCATCGCCTCTTTTGGCTTATTATTTTTTTCGTAATGCTCGGTTAACTTATCGTAGGTAGTTGGAGAACCGCCTATTTCTATGGCTTTTTTGTAGAAATTTTCAGCATCGTTTGGGCGGTCGCTGTATTCGGCAATATATCCGTTTGCCAAATATCCATCTACGGGTGAAATTTTAAGTAATTGGTTGGCGTATGCAGTAGCCTTCTTTTCACTACCACCAATAATTCCCGGCAACTGAATATAAAACTCCACCAACGCCCAACGCACTTCAATATGTTTAGGATCCAGTTGTGCCGCAGTTTCAAAATGCTCTTTAATATCACCTATATACGTGGCCGCTCTAATTTTGCTAATGGAAAGCGCCTTCATCCCCAATGCTCCGCCATATTTAAAATGGTAATTGGCGCTTTTATCGTCTGCCTCCACCAGCGTTTCATAATACGCTATTGCCGTGTCCCAGTCTTTTTTATAGCCGGCGATATCTCCCAGATATTCACGTGTTTTCCTATCGGTGGGATTTTCTTTTAAATATTGCTCAAACAAAGGTTTTGCTTTGCTGAATTGTTCTGTTACAAAATAGGTTTCGGCCTTTTCAAAAGTTGTTTGCGCCATAAGTAAGGTTGGAAATAATAGTAAAAAAAGTAGGTTTTTCATATTTATTTTCCGTGTGACACGGGAATTTTTTTAATGGATTTCAAATATAGTGCAATTAAATATTTCAGCGAATCATATCTATAAACCTCGCTAAGATTATTTAGGATTCACTAACTTTATTCTACATTATACAAATACAGTTCCAAAAATAAAGTTTACCTAATTGAAAATAGGGTTTGGCTCATTTTTTGACTCGCTGTACTCATTATTGGTATGCTGAAATTACTAACGCTGGTATCTTTCAGAAAATTTTACTTGTATGAAAACGATTTACACCTTGCTACTCGCAATCATTACTATGACCACTATACACGCACAAAATAATACGTACGAAGTACTTTGGAATAAAGTCGAAAAATTTGAAGTAGACGACTTACCCAAAAGTGCTTTAGAACTGGTAGAGCAAATTGAAGCGAAAGCGAAAGCCGAAAAAAACCAGCCGCAACTCATTAAAACACTCCTTTTTAAGAGCAAATTTGCCCTTATTCTTGAAGAAGATGCACAACTTTCGGTACTAAACGATTTTAAAGAACAGATCGCAACTACTGAAACACCAACTAAAAATGTGCTTCAGAATATGGTGGCGAAATTGTATTGGGATTATTACCAACAAAACCGTTATCAGTTTTATAACCGAACCAAAACTTCAACCAAAGTAGACGACACCGACTTCAGAACCTGGGATCTCGAAACCCTTTTTGCTGAAATTTCCACGTATTACCAACAGTCTTTAGAAAATGAAACAGAGCTTCAAAACGCAACAATTGAAGCCTTTGAACCTATCCTCAACACCTTCGAAGATTCCGGAAAGTTAAGACCCACTTTATACGATTTCCTCGCACACAACGCATTGGAGTTTTATAAAACCACCGAAAACTCCATCACCAAGCCCACCTATGCGTTTGAAATTAAAGAAGCTTCCTACTTGGGGGAGTATCGCGCATTTCAGCAAGTAAAAATTACGGTACAAGACAGTACTTCACTGCAGTTAAAGGCACTTCAACTGTATCAAAAACTCATCGCTTTTCATTGGGCCCAAAACAACGAAGTACCCCTGGCAACCGTAGATGCAGAGCGACTTACCTTCGTGTACACCAACGGCCGGATTATCCAAAAAGAGGAGCTATATCTTTCAGCATTAAAAGATGGGAAAAGTGACGTTAGTGACCTGTATGCAAAGGCTATTTACGATTTTGAAATAGCGCAATATATCTATGATCAAGGTCAGAGCTATTCAGAAACGGATAACGATACATTACGCTGGAACTACAAAGAAGCACTGGAAATTTGCAAACAGCTTCGTAAAGATTTTCCAAACACCTACGTCGCTACCCAGGCGGCTATTTTGGCGGAGAAAATTACCGCCCCATCACTTACGTTAACATTAGAATCTTTCCTTCCTGTTGGTACCGACAGTCGGATGTTGGTTTCATATAGTAATACCAAAAGTGTGCAACTTTCAGTATATGCCATTTCAGCAAAAGAACGTGAGGCGCTTCAGGAAATTTATGACAAGGAAAAACAACGCACCTACATTTCAAAACTAAAATTGGAAAAACAATGGACGCAACAATTAAAGGATGAAGGCGATTACCGCTATCATAAAACCGAAATCTTGCTTCCCGGCTTTTCTCAGGGACGCTATCTGGTTTTAGCAACACCTCCGGATACAGACAACAACAGACTTTTTGAACATACCGAAGTTCAATTTACCAACCTTGCGCTTGTGAAGTCACAGGATGAAACGGGTCTTACCTTTCAGGTTGTGAACCGGAATACCGGCGCTCCAATTTCCAATGCTACGTGCATACTAACGCAGCAACGCCGTCCCTTTAACACTAAAAAATATGTGACAAACGAAAAAGGATTTATAAAAGTTCCGAATGGAAGCGGTGATTATCAAAACTTTTTGATGGTGGTACGTCACGAAAATGACGAGGCAGATTTTGGCAGTTACTACAATTACAACCGAAATTATAGCGACCAGGCAGACCGCTACAGAAGTTACCTCTTTACGGACCGAAGCATTTACAGACCCGGACAAACACTCTATTTTAAAGGAATTACTACTGAAACTGTTGCAAATAAATCGGCTGTACTCCCCAATCAGGCTGTTGCTGTTAAACTTTTTGATGCTAACGGCGAAGAAATTTCAAAACTTGAATTAAAAACCAACGATTTTGGCACCGTAGCTGGCGAGTTTGTAGTGCCAAATGGTGTGCTTACGGGCCAGTTTTCTCTTGAAATTAGTTCAAAAAATAAAAGCTTATCTGGCCAGGTCTATTTCAGCGTAGAAGAATACAAGCGTCCTAAGTTTGAAACCAACTTTAAACCTGTGACCGAAACCTATCGTGTAAACGATGAAATCTCAGTAAAAGGAGAGGCTATATCGTTTTCGGGAAGCAATATTACCAACGCAAAAGTGGTGTATAAAGTGACCCGAAAAATACAATACCCGCGCTGGTATTATTGGAGAAGTTCACCAAATGTGGGTGAAGGGCAGGAAATTACTTTTGGTGAAACTACCACCAACGACAAAGGCGAATACACAATAGATTTTAAAGCCCTCCCGGACGCAAGCGTGGACAAAGCCGGGCAACCCGTTTTTGAATACGAAGTGTCGGCAGAGGTAACCGATATTAACGGTGAAACACAAAGCAGTAAAACCGTAATAAAAGTGGGCTATCACGCCCTTACCATTAATTTGCAAGCCCCGGAAAGAATAGACACCCAGGAAAAAGATCAACGCCTAAAAATTGCTGCCAAAAACTTAAACGGACAGAAAGTACCTGCCCAGGTAACCATAAAAATTTACAAATTAAAAGCCCCGGAGCGGGTACTACGTAAACGAGCCTGGAATGCTCCCGATTATCAGGAATACAGCGAAGCTACGTTTAAAAAATTATTTCCACACGATCCTTATAATAATGAAGACGATATAAAAACCTGGGAACAGGCGGAGGAGGTTTTCAGCAAAACGGTGAATACAGAAGACGTGGATGAAGTTGACTTCGGAAATTTAAAACGATGGGAATCCGGAGCGTATGTGATTATTGCAAAAACAACGGATAAATTTGGACAGGAAGTATTGGCGAAAGAATATACTAATCTCTTCAGCAAAAAAGATGAAGTTCCTGCCGACAATGCTTTATTCGATATTTCATTCGACCAGGAATCATATAGTCCTGGTGACAAGGTTTTTGTGACGGTAAAATCCAATGCAGCGATCACGGTGACGCTTTCCGTAGAGAAA
The DNA here is from genome assembly GCA_963793275.1 of uncultured Flavobacteriaceae bacterium. Taxonomy (GTDB): domain Bacteria; phylum Bacteroidota; class Bacteroidia; order Flavobacteriales; family Flavobacteriaceae; genus Marinirhabdus. The sequence continues at coordinate 77,979 of CAWBZL010000005.1, read as the reverse complement.
AAAAGACAGTTTACTGAAAGGTTTGTTATTGCGCTGGATCGTAATTCGAAGGTGATTTCGGTTCCTGTGACGAACGAAGATATTGGCGGATTTGCTATACAGTATAGTGTAACAGCTTTCAATAGTTTTGAGAGTGGCTCAAAACTTATAGAAGTTCCGGCTCCAGCAACCAATCTTACCATTGAGACCAAGACTTTTCGGGACAAACTGGAACCTGGCGTGCCTGAAACGTGGAGTTTTATCATTAAAGGACCCGATGGCGAGAAAGTCTCGGCAGAGCTGCTGGCAAGTATGTATGACGCTTCTTTGGATCAGTTCAGGCCACATAACTGGCGTTTTTCTCCACAGCCTTCATTGCGCTATTACGCTATGGGGACTCCAAACGCAGGGAACAGTTTTGCAAACAGATCGCTTTCGCTACAGTATGGCTACCCTAATTATTACAACCAGAACACGCAAAATTTTGACAGCTACAATTGGTTTGGGTTTAGTATTACGGGGGAGATTTGGCAGTATAATCAGTATCGAAGAGGTCTCATTGGTTACTCAAATTCTCAAGAAAAGCAATACGACGGAGTTGTAAAAAAAGTTGCTGCCAGCTCAAAAATATTGCCAGGCGCTGTCGCCGGCGGTGTGGTTAATGAAGTAGTTGCTGATGATGAAATTGAAGAAACATTGAACTCTTTACCAGGAGTCATATCTAACAATGAATTAATTGAGGGAGACGATAAGGCAAAAGAAAAAACCGACTTTTCAGCAGTGAAAATCCGCAAAAATTTACAGGAAACCGCCTTCTTTTTACCACAATTACGCACCGATGCAGACGGAAATATCTCTTTCAACTTTACGACCCCAGAGGCATTAACTCGCTGGAAATTACAAGTGTTGGCGCATACCAAAGAGCTGGACACCCAGGTTTCAACTTTTGAGACAGTAACTCAAAAAGAATTGATGGTCGTGCCAAACGCGCCCAGGTTTTTGCGGGAAGGAGATGAAATAGTAATAAGCAGTAAGATTTCAAACTTAAGTGATAGTGCTCTTTCAGGACAAGCAGTTTTGCAATTAAGCGATGCCGTGACAGGCGAAACTATTGATGTAGCATTGGGTAATGGGATTGCTGTGAGAGATTTTTCAGTAGAAAAAAGTAGTAATACCCAAGTTTCATGGCGCTTACAAATTCCGTCTACAATACAAGCTGTGGAGTACAAAGTGATTGCTAAGACCGCCAATTTTAGCGATGGTGAACAAAACACACTTCCAGTTCTAAGCAATAGAATGCTGGTTACTGAAACGTTACCCATGTGGGTGCGTTCCAACCAAACAAAAACCTTTACACTGGATAAGTTGAAACATAACAACTCCAATACCCTAAAACATCATAAGTTAACACTGGAGATAACCTCCAACCCGGCCTGGTATGCAGTACAGGCGTTGCCGTATTTAATGGAGTTCCCGTATGAGTGCAATGAGCAAACGTTTGCACGCTACTACGCAAACACTTTAGCAACTCATATTGCCAATAGTAACCCAAGAATTAAAGCGGTTTTTGATCAATGGGCCAATAGTGATGCTTTGTTAAGTAATTTGGAGAAAAATGAGGAGTTAAAATCGTTATTGATCCAGGAAACCCCCTGGCTACGTGACGCGCAAAGCGAAAGCGAACAGAAAAAACGCATCGCCTTGTTGTTTGACCTCAATTTAATGCAACGCAAGCAAGCGGAAGCGTTTACTAAGTTACGTCAAAATCAGTTGGGATCTGGTGCCTGGCCCTGGTTTAATGGTGGGTATGAGAGCAGGTATATTACGCAGCATATTACGACCGGTTTTGGACATTTAAAAGCACTTACAATTAAAACCGAAAGTGAAAATGAAATCATTCGGAAAGCGATTGATTATCTGGATGCAGAATTTGTAAAAGAATACAAGCAACTTTCCCGATATACAAAGGAACCAGACTACAGCAAAGATAATTTAAGCCGTATGCAGACACAGTATCTATATATGCGAAGCTTCTTCCCAGATACTAAGAAAAGTAAAGAAGTTGAAGAAATTAGCAACTATTATATTGGCCAGATGGAAACATACTGGAACACCAGAGACTTATATTCCAAAGGAATGATCGCCTTAATTTTACACCGAAACGGGAAAGCTGAAACCGCTGGAAAAATAACCAAATCGCTTAAAGAAAACAGCATCACCAGTGAAGAATTGGGAATGTACTGGAAAAGTAATACGCCGTCCTGGTATTGGTATCAGGCTCCTGTAGAAACACAAGCGTTAATGATAGAGGTGTTTTCAGAAATTGACCCCAATATTCATCGGGATGACAATACTGTTGACAACCTAAAAGTATGGTTGCTTAAAAACAAGCAAACCAACCAATGGCCTACCACTAAAGCGACCACAGAAGCTGTATACGCGCTCTTATTACAGGGGACCGATTGGCTGAGTGTTACTGACGCTGTACAGGTAACTGTAGGAAATGAAATAGTAGATCCTTCAAAACTGGATGCTATAAAAGCGGAAGCTGGAACCGGTTATTTTAAAACCAGCTGGAATACTTCAGAAATTTCTGAAAGCCAAGCTACCGTTACTATGCAAAAGAAAGGCGAAGGTATTGCCTGGGGTGGATTGTACTGGCAGTATTTTGAAGATCTGGATAAGATCACTTCGGCTGAAACTCCCTTGCAACTGAAGAAGAAATTGTTTTTAAAATCGAATACAGCCACCGGAGAAGAACTTTCAGAAATTAAGGAAGCTACAGCGCTAAAAGTAGGTGATCTGGTTCGTGTACGTATAGAATTGCGTGTAGACCGCGAAATGGATTTTGTACATATGAAGGATATGCGTGCCGCTGGGTTGGAGCCTATAGATGTATTGTCTACCTACCAATGGCAGGACGGCCTGGGTTATTATCAGGCCACGAAAGATGCCAGTACCAATTTCTTTTTTGATACTTTACGTAAAGGCATCTATGTGTTTGAATACGACCTACGGGTAAATAATGCAGGAACCTTTAGCAACGGGATTACGACCATACAGAGTATGTACGCTCCGGAGTTTACGAGCCATAGTGAGGGGATTCGGATTATGGTTAGTGAGTAAGAGGTTGTTTTTAGGGTGATAAGGCTACCAATTATCGGCGTATATTTTGGAGAAGATCTCAATGAGTTTATCTTCTCCTACTGGCTTCACAACATACCCGGTCAATTCTTCAAATTGAGCGGCTCTTTCCATATCTTTTTCCCTAGAGGATGAACTTACGATGTAGATGTTTATTTTTTTATGAATTTTGGGCTTCAGTTTTTTGAATTCTGCCAAAAAACCCCAGCCATCTAAAAAAGGCATATTTATATCCAGGAAGATCACTTCCGGTAGCTTTATCTCTTCTTCAGTACATAGAGCCAAAAAATTAACTGCTTGTTCCCCATCTGTAAAGGAGTTCACTTCTAACTCACTGGAGATAGTCTTTATTAATTTGTTCATGATAAAAAGATGAACTTTATCATCGTCTACTAAAAGGATATTGGATTCTTTCATTGTATCAAAAATTTATTTTAAAGGTTGTGCCCCTATTTTCTTTGCTTTCTACTGTTATTGTAGCGTGGAGCGCCTCAAGTTGTGATTTTACTAAAAACAAACCAATTCCTTTGCCGGATATATTTCTATGGAATCTTTTATAAAGTTTAAATATGTTTTCGCCGTGTTTTTCAAGATTTATTCCAATGCCATTATCCTTTACGTACAAAACCTGTCTGTGATCCTCAAAACCAGTCTCAAAATGAATATAGGAAGAAACATCCTCACGACTGTATTTTATAGCATTTGAGATTAAATTCTGAAAGATAGTCTGCAAATAAAATTCAGAAAACTGAACCTGCTTCCATGCATTAAAATCGGTGGTTACCTGAAAATCTTTAGAATCCAGTAAGGTTTCGGAGAATATTTTTTTCGCACGCTCTACCAGATTTTCAACGTCAACGTCGGTAATAACAATTTTTTTCTGGTCCAGAATGGAAACATACTCACCAATGTCTTTGGTAAGCTCGGTAATACTGCCGGCGACCTCGCTTAGCTTGGGTAACAGCTCATTAATTTTTACTTGACTCTTTTCTTTTTTAATCATATCAACAATAACAGCCATACTTGTGACCGGAGCTTTAAGATTATGAGAAACCAAATAATTAAATTCACTCAATTGTTTGTTTCTGATCTCTAGGCGTTGATTGATTTTGGAAATTTGAGCATTTTTCTTTTTCAATTGAATCCCATTTTCGGATAATAGGGTATTCTTGCTTTCCACTTCCTGAAAACACACTTCTTTTTGCAGTCTGCCTTTTACCAAATAATAGGAAACAGCGAGTAGCAACAAAATAGCAAATACATTAAAAATTGCAATTCCGAAGTATAGTAACATCATACTTTCCTTCAAAAACTTTGGTGGCAGTTCCTGAACGACTGTCCATCTGGAAGGGGTACTAATTTTTAATTCGGGACCTATGCCGAAGGAGGGAGCTTCTTTCGATTCATTTAAATTAAGATTTTGTACAGACCATATATGATCGTCTTTCAGAAAGGTGGTGTCCTTCTTGAAAATTTGTTTTGAGAGTCCGTACATCTCCTGCAATGGAACCACCGAATCTGACACCTCAAATGGGATATGATATTCGGTTGTATTTGATGTTATTATATTGAGGTCCTGATCCAGAAGATAAAAATTATTATCTACAATATTCGATCTAAGGTGATTGAGGATACGCTCCATTTTGAAATTTATGACAACTACCCCGATCTTTTTTCTATCCCCATTGAATATTGGCCCAACAGCTCTTATCACGGGCTTATAAGGCTTTTCAATAGTACCGTTTTCTCGGTTCAGGTTAATAGGAGACAAATATATCTCACCATATTTTAAACCAATACCCTTTTTAAAATATTCTCTGGTGTGTTTATCCTGCAGTGCTCCAAACGCTAAAGAATCAACTCCTTTTCGTTCTGCCCGAAAAAATTCCTGACCATTTAGGTCCAGAAATCTGAATTGATCGTATTCCGTGATTCCTTTGATAATTTCAACGTAGGGCTCCATAAACTCATTTTGCACGTCTCTAGTAGCGAAATTGGTGGGATACTCCAGTTGTGACCAATAATTAATATTTCTTATGGGCGCCCCGAACAAATCAACAAATAATTCTTTTTTTATGATCGTTTCACGTTCCTGAAGTTGTGAAAAGCGCTGGATATGATCTTTTTTCTGAGTTATAAAAAGAAATAAGGACAAAACTAAAAGAGGGACATACAGTACTCCAAATGTTTTAAGAATTCTCTTCCACATAAATTACTCTTTCGTTTTTATAAGTTCAAAAATAAGAACTTACTAATGTTTTGTAAGCAGACCGTCTGCGGAAATGAAGAAATTCATTCAGAAATCTTGATTTCAAGCCGTAACTTTTCAATTGAAAAGACACGTCCTAACCAAAAGAAGTAGTTTTCTGGATACTATTCTTTTGGGGGGTATTTTCTTAACATTTTTGCCATAACATCATAATAGTACGCTTCTTTTTGTTGCGGGGAAGCTTTCTCTTTGTATTCGCCATCTGCCACTGCCTGCCAGACAAGGTCGTCTTTAACTACGTCTATAAAATCCAGGGTGAACTGCTGGTTTATCGTTTTGCCACCAATAGGAATTCCACCGCTTATACCAACACCACCATTACGACCACCGCTACCAATGCCAATTCCTAATGTGTTCCTGGAATTGGACAGATTTTCTCTCGCAAAAAAGTTAATATAAATTTGTGGCGTTTCAGATTTTGTGAAGCCTCTTTCCTGTAACAAACTATCGGCTGCCCGCATGATGCGTTTATCGTCCAGGTCGCTTAATCCGGAATCTATAGATGGATAAAAATTATAGGTATTATATGCTGAAAAGTTGGTTGCTTTATCATAATCAACCCCAACGGTGGTGCCGCAGGAAATTAAAAATATGCACCCAACTAAGGTAACTAAATATTTCATGGGATTGCTTTTCACTAAAATAGTCAAAAAATACGTCGAAAGGTTGCTTCTGGTTAGTGTTTAACAATCTTTTTGGTCACGCTTCCTTTTTCAGTGATCACATTCACAAAATAAATCCCGGCAGAAAGATCACTCATATCTACTTGTGTTGCTGACGTTTCTTTCAATTTTTGACCACCAATAGAATACACTTCAGCCTTTATAAAACTGAAATTTGAAGCGATGGAAATGGTTAGGGTATTTAATACCGGGTTAGGGAAGACTGAAACCGTTTCAGCAAGATTGAAATCATTCACTGCCAATACTTCACAAGCATCTGTAAAAACAACTTGCGGATCTATATTGGTGAAATTAGCTTCAGCAAACGCTACGTTGTCCACACAAATAAACTGAAGGCTCGGGCAGTCAACACCATTAAAACTTGTAATAGCGGTGTTGTTTCCATTTTTGAGATTTATGCTTTCCAAATCGGGACTGTCTGAAAAATCTACGTCGGTAATTGCAGTATTTGCTTCCAAAGAAAGCGTATTCATAAAATTACCACTTCCATTAAATCCAGTGATATTTACAAAAGCCTCCAGACCTGTGAAATCTGCAATCACGTTTCCAGACATATTTAAATTTCCTGTATATGTCTCGGCTTCGTCAAACTGAATATTGCCATCACTGTTGGTGTCTATTATTGGTGTGTAGTTTAGCAGGGCGTTAAGGAAGTTGTTGTCTGGGATGTTAACGATTTCGCATTCTATTTCAATTTCTGTTCTGCTATTACAACCACTAGCATTAGTATTCACATTAAATGTAATGGTTGGGTTATTAATTAATTGGCAAAATGGCAAAATAGCACATTCCGATAATAATATATTTTGTACAATAGTTATGTTGGAAAGTATGTCTTCTGGATTAATATTCTCCAAACCTGATATTGAGGTTAAAGCATCGTTGGAGAACAAAGCAATATTTCCTTGAACAGACTGTAAGTTACTCAAACCATCAAGGTTTGTCACGCTATCAATGTGAGATATAACAATATTACCTTCGATGTTCTCGAGACCACTTAAACCATTTAAATTTTCTAAGGACATATTTGCGTGTAAATAAAATTGCCCTTCAATAGTCGCAAGGCTGTTAATAGAATCTAAATTTTGAAGTAAATCGTTACTTTGAATGTTCACATCCCCTTCAACTATAGTAAGATTTTCTAGTCCTGATAAATTTTCTAAAGAATTATTTAATGAAATACTTAATCCAGCAGCTCCATTAATATTTTGGACTATTGCTGTTAAATTATTAAGTGCATTTATATCAATCAAAACGGGGTTTTGAAAAAGACAAATACCTCCAGTAAGTACACCGAGTCCTTCCAAGCCCATTAAGCTCGTTAGAGAATTGTTATTTGAAATACTTATTCCTAAACCAGCAAAGGTTATATTCTCTAAACCCTCAAGATTTTGTAAGTTTGGACAGTTATTTATTGTGAATTGTTGTTCAACTGAAGTAATTTGACTCAACGGAGTTAAATCTGTTATCGAATTTCCGCCCATGATTCTAAGATTATACACAGAATTACAACCTGGATAATCTATTGGAAAATTATCAATTTGTGTTTGAGTCTCCAAAATAGGGATATCACACTGCCCAACCCCAACGTATGAGATAAATAAAAATGCTGTAGAAAGTAAAAATTGTTTCATTATCTATTTTTTTGGCAAAATAGGGTTAATGAAAAAGCTACAAAAGTTAAAAGACTAATTATTGCTAAATAGTTAATTTAAGACATAAATGATTAAAGCAATACCTCTACAATATAACCTTTCGATAGATTAATAAAACTCGCTGTAACGCAAATTTGAAAAACACCTTAAATTAAGCCATTATTCCTGAACAGAAGTTTCGTTCATCATCTTCCAGAGCGTATCTTTTAATTCCATTAAACCCGTTTGGGCCACAGCAGAAAAGAATAAATACGGAATACCCTTAAATTCCTTGTCCAACAATGTTTTCATTTCGGTTTTTAACTCTTCGTCCAGCATATCACTTTTGGAGATGGCTACCAGGCGGTTTTTGTCTAACAACTCCGGGTTATACCGACGAAGCTCGTCCAGTAAAATTTCATATTGCTCTTTAATATCCGCCGCATCTGCCGGGATTAAAAATAATAGTGTAGAGTTACGCTCTATATGGCGTAAAAAATAATGTCCCAAACCTTTTCCCTCAGCAGCTCCCTCTATAATTCCCGGGATATCTGCCATAACAAAGGTTTTGTGTCCTCTATATTCCACAATTCCCAGGTTGGGTTTCAGGGTGGTAAATTCGTAATTAGCTATTTTCGGTTTTGCCGCAGTGACCACAGAAAGCAATGTAGATTTCCCTGCGTTGGGGAAACCTACCAAACCTACATCTGCCAGAACCTTCATCTCCAGTGTAAAATTCCCTTCCTCTCCCTCCATACCCGGTTGGGCAAAACGCGGAGTTTGATTGGTGGATGATTTGAAATGGTTATTTCCTCTTCCACCCTTTCCCCCTTTGGCAATAACAAGTTCCTCACCGTGCTCCATCAACTCTTTAAGGGTTTCATCTGTATCGGTATTTTTCACCAGAGTCCCCAGGGGCACTGAAATATACACATCTTCTCCATCTGCACCCGTACTCGTTTGTTTCCCTCCCGAGGCTCCCTGACCAGCCGTATAGTGACGTTTAAACTTTAAATGGTGTAACGTCCACATGTTTTCATCGGCCTGCAAAATTACATGACCCCCACGACCCCCATCACCACCATCCGGGCCTCCTTTTGGAATGTACTTTTCGCGACGTAAGTGCGCACTTCCCTGTCCTCCTTTTCCGGATTTCACGTGAATTTTAACGTAGTCTGTAAAATTTCCTTCGGTCATTTTAAAAAATTGAGAAGTTGTGGTGTTTTTTATTTAAAAGCACGTTGCTTTTAGTAGGTAAGCGTGCTTTACAGGGTATCAATTACTGCACTTAATCTGTTTGTAATTTCTTCAATACTTCCAACACCATCAACACCATAATATTTGTTTTCGGCCTGGTAATATTCTTTCAGGATATCTGTTTTCCGGTAATATTCTGCGATACGTTCCCGGATTACTGCTTCGTTGGCATCGTCTGCTCTTCCGCTACTTTTCCCTCTTTCCAATAAACGTGTTACTAAAACCTCATCGTCAACTTCCAGGGCCACCATAGCGTCAACTTCAGTTCCTTTTTCGGTTAAAAAAGCAGTCAGCACTTCTGCCTGGTCTTTGGTACGGGGATATCCGTCAAATATAAATCCGTTGGGATTATTTTCCAACCGGCGAGTTACTTCGTCCTTCAGCATTTCGTTGGTAACGCTGTCCGGCACCAAATGTCCTTTTTCAGTATATGTCTTGGCTAGTTTTCCAAGTTCGGTATTGTTTTTCATATTATACCGAAACATATCACCTGTAGAAAGGTGAATTAATTGATAGGTTTCTTTTAACACATCTGCCTGTGTTCCTTTTCCTGCGCCTGGAGGGCCAAATAAAACTATATTTTTCATTGTATATTCCGTGCTTTCAGCACTTTTATTATTTATTCCGAAGAACTTTCGCATCCAGTTAATCATAGCATAAATAATAAAAATGGTTATTATTTTATTGAGGCGCAAAGATACAAATTCTCAAAGTACGGGTGACGCGTTAGGAATGATGAATTTTGCGAATTATTTCGACTTCGATTTCATTATCTTTGTTGCATGGCAAATTATTTTTCTTCAAACTTTACTCTTGGCATCCTTGGCGGTGGGCAACTGGGTAAAATGATGGGCTACGAAACCCGTAAGTTCGATATCAAAACACACGTTTTAGACCCCAGCGCCGAAGCGCCTTTCCGCATCTCCTGCGATTATTTTGAGCAAGGAGATCTTATGGACTTTGACACAGTTTACAACTTCGGAAAACAAGTAGATGTGCTCACGTTCGAAATTGAAGGTGTTAATGTGGAAGCGTTGGAAAAACTGGAAGGTGAAGGAAAAAAAGTATATCCTTCGGCAAAAACGCTTAGAAACATACAGGATAAAGGCGTTCAGAAACATTTTTATAAAGAAAACGGAATTCCTACGGCGCCATTTTTGGTTTTTAAAGACAAATTCGATCTAACCGAAGCTATTGTTCGGAAGGATGTAAGCCTCCCATTTGTTTGGAAAAGTTGCACAGGCGGGTATGATGGCAAAGGGGTAAAGGTGATTAGAACTGAAGAAGACCTAATTCCCGTGGCCGAAGGGGCTTGTATTGCTGAAAAACTAATTCCGTTTAAAGACGAACTTGCCGTTATCGTGGCTCGCTCTGTTTCAGGCGAAGTAAAAACCTATCCGGTGGTAGAAATGGAATTTCATCCCGAAGCAAACCAGGTAGAATATGTAATTTGTCCCGCTAGAATTTCAGCCGAAGTTTCAGCAAAAGCAAGAGCGGTCGCTACAAAAGTTTCCGAAGCATTTGAACACGTAGGTCTTTTGGCAGTAGAATTATTCCAGACCGAAGACGATGAGATCATTGTAAACGAAGTAGCTCCTAGACCTCATAACAGCGGTCATTACAGCATTGAAGCCAGTTATTGCAACCAGTTTGAACAGCATATTAGAGCTATTCTGGATCTTCCGTTAGGAAATACAGACAGCAAAGTGGGCGGTATTATGGTAAATCTGGTAGGTGCTGAAGGACATACCGGCGACGTACTTTATAAAAACATAGAAAAAATCCTGAAAATGGATGGTGTCACCCCACACATCTACGGAAAAAAACAAACCAGACCGTTCCGAAAAATGGGACACGTAACTATTGTGAATGAAGATATTGATAAAGCAAGAAATGTTGCTGAAGAAGTGAAGAACAGTATTGAAGTTATAAGTAAGTAGAAAATCACAAAATCCTATCTTTGGACTTTGAATTTTAAACCTGAAATTTACGAAATATGAGTAAAGTAGCCATAATAATGGGCAGTACCAGCGATATGCCAGTAATGCAGGACGCCATAGACATCCTTAAAGGATTTGATATTGAAATAGAAGTAGACATAGTTTCTGCCCACCGAACACCCGAAAAGTTATTCGATTTCAGTAAAAATGCCCATACCAGAGGTATAAAAGTAATTATAGCAGGCGCAGGCGGAGCAGCACACCTTCCAGGGATGGTGGCATCACTTTCTCCATTACCCGTAATTGGTGTTCCTGTAAAATCCAGTAATAGTATAGATGGCTGGGACAGTGTTCTATCTATCCTGCAAATGCCAGGAGGCGTTCCCGTGGCGACTGTTGCCTTAAACGGAGCCAAAAACGCCGGAATTCTTGCCGCACAAATAATTGCTACAGCAGATACATGTGTGCTGGACAAAGTTATTGCCTACAAGGAAGGCCTTAAAATGAAGGTGGAAGAAGGAGCAAAAAAAGTACGTACCGGACAGTAGCAGACATACATAGAATAAAAAAAAATAAATGAAAAACCCTTTAGTACAAAAATTCAATACAGCACCCTTTTCAGAAATAAGGAATGAGCATTTTCTCCCCGCTATTAAACAATTAATTGAGCAGACCAAAGCCGAAATAGATGCTATTGTAACCAATTCTGAAACTCCCACCTTTACTAATACGGTGGAAGCGTTGGAAAACACAGGATTACAATTAGACCGCGCGACCAGTATTTTCTTTAACCTGAATAGCGCCGAAACTTCCGAAGAAATCCAAAAAATTGCACAGGAAGTGTCTCCTATATTAACCGAGTTTGGCAACGATCTATTACTGAATGAGCAACTCTTCAGTAAAGTGAAAACTGTGTACGATTCCAGAGCGCAATTCAATTTGAATGCGGAACAGAATATGTTATTAGACAAGCAATATAAAAGCTTCAGTAGAAATGGCGCAAACCTTTCCGAAGAAAAAAAGAAAACGTTACGCAAACTGGATGCAGACCTAAGCAAACTGAAACTCACCTTTGGAGAAAACGTGCTGGCAGAAACAAATGCTTACCAAATGCACCTTACTAATGAAGATGATTTGGCCGGGCTGCCCAACGGTGCCAAAGAAGCGGCGGCGCAAACTGCGCAGGAAAAAGATCTGGAGGGCTGGGTAATAACACTGGATTATCCAAGTTATATCCCGTTTATGAAATATGCTGAAAATCGTAATTTGCGAAAGGAATTATCCTTAGCATTTGGAGCCAGGGCGTTTCAGAAAAACAAAAATAATAATGAAGAAAATGTGCTGAAAATCGTAAATCTTCGTCACCAAAGAGCACAGTTACTGGGTTATAAAAGCCACGCACATTTTGTACTGGAAGAACGTATGGCAGAAACTCCGCAAAAAGTACAATCGTTTTTAGAGCAATTACTTGAAAAAGCAAAACCTGCCGCTCAACAAGAATTTGACGAACTTTCAGTTTTTGCAAAAAAAATGGATGGAATTGATACACTTCAAAAATGGGATAGTTCCTTTTATGCTGAAAAATTAAAGCAGCAAAAATTCAGTTTAGACGACGAAAAACTAAAGCCGTATTTTGAGCTCAAAAATGTAATTAATGGTGTATTTACAGTCGCTGAAAAATTATTCGGATTACAATTTACTATTGACGATAGTATTGAAAAATACCATCCAGATGTAAAAACTTACCGTGTTACAGATGCCGAAGATGTTGATGTGGCTATTTTTTATGCAGATTTTCACCCGCGTCCGGGAAAACGAGGGGGCGCCTGGATGACGAGTTACAAACCACAACAAAAATTTCACGGAATAAACGATAGACCTCATGTTTCTATAGTTTGTAATTTCACAAAACCTACGCCCACCACACCTTCATTATTAACCTTTAACGAAGTTACTACGCTATTTCATGAGTTTGGGCACGCGTTACACGGTATGCTGGCAAATACCACCTACAAGAGCTTAAGCGGAACCAGCGTCTATTGGGATTTTGTAGAATTACCAAGTCAGATTTTAGAAAACTGGTGTTACGAGAAAGAAACGTTGGAACTCTTTGCCACTCACTACAAAACCGGCGAAGTGATCCCCATGGACCTGGTGGAAAAAATAAAAGAATCTGCCACGTTTCACGAAGGAATGCAGACGTTGCGTCAACTTAGTTTTGGGATGTTGGATATGTCCTGGCACGGTAGCGATCCTTCTGAAATTTCAGAAGTTAAAAATTTTGAAACCGGGGCATTTTCCGGCACACAATTGTTTCCTGAAACACCTGAAACCTGCATGAGCACTGCATTTAGTCATATTTTTCAAGGTGGCTACAGCGCTGGGTATTACAGCTATAAATGGGCAGAAGTCCTGGATGCAGATGCCTTTGCTTATTTTAAAGAAGAAGGAATATTCAATAAAAAAGTAGCTAACAAATTTAAGGATTTTGTTCTGAGCCAAGGTGGCACACAAGACCCTATGGCACTGTATGTGAAATTCCGCGGAAAAAAACCAGATCCGGAGGCATTGTTAAAACGTGCCGGATTGCTAAACTAACTCTTACTAACGAATGAAAGCCTTTACTCTTATTTTCATTACATTTTTTATAGCATCCTGTAAAGAGGCTAATAAAGAAACACCTTCTATTCAAAAAGAGGAAATTTCAGAAATAAAATCTGAAACTCACACCATGTTACAAGGTATCTGGTTGAATAAAGATGATACCTTAAGTGCCATACGTTTTGAAGGCAATACTTCCACAAATTCGTATAAGGGTGTCGATTCCGGCAAAGAAATATTTTTTACTGTAGATTCAAATTGTGCAGGAAGTGAAAACGTAGCACCAGCCGAGGAAGGTAGCTATATAAACACAACAGGCTTTGCCGAAGAATGTTATTTTATTGAAAATTTAACCGAAACCGATTTAACGATTAAATTGGTATCTGAAAATATTTCACTTCAATTTAGAAGAAAATAAAATTCTGCTTACTACACCTAAAAAAAGCCTATCAATACGTTTAACTTTTTTAACTATTGATAGGCTTTTTAAGGTAAATAACTTATTGCTTCAGCACTTTTTTAGAAACTGACGTTCCATTGTCTGAAATAAATTTAGAAACGTAAATCCCTGAGGCTAAATTTACCACAGAAATTTCTCCTTTGCTTTCAGTAATCTTCTGTGCTATTATTCTTTTTCCTAACGTATCATAAAGTTCAATCGCTGAAAAATTAATATTTGTACCTGTAACATCATACTGTAAACTACTATCTGTGATCACAGCAAAAACCTTACTTGCTGTAGTTTCGTCTATGGCTAAGATTCCGTCACTTTTTGCTACTTCAATTAAAAATTCTGCACATAGTTTTGCAAATTTAGTTGCGTGTGTCGCGGTTCCTGAAATTGCAAATGTATCATCCGCAGTATGAATATTATCGTTGTGTTGCCCGAAGCTGGCCTCAAATGGAAAAGAAGCCATATACCCTTCTGCTGTCCAGCTTGCGTGATCTGAACATCCGTAATTACAAAGCGAAGTCCCATACGTAATCTCATGATCTCCGGTAGTATTATAATAGTCCATTAGCTGGGCAAAGAAATTGTTTAAATCGGTATTCGTGAAATCCGAAATCAAAGAAACATCGGTTGCAGAACCATTAAAGTTAGTCATGTCAAACTGTCCAACTGCCACTACATTTACATTCGTATTCGCATACGCTGAGGCAATTTCGGCAGATCCTACCAAGCCTATTTCTTCTGCAGCATAGGCCATTACTTCAATAGTTCGTTTAGGCACAAAACCTATTTCGAACAAAGCACGAGTGGCTTCTGTAATTGTTGCTATACCTGAGGCATCATCGTCTGCTCCCGGCGCATCATTATTTCCCTGGTTAGAGGTAGAATCCAGGTGCCCACCTACTACAACAAACTCGTCCGGCATTTCTGCACCCTGAATGGTCATAATAACCGAAGGCATATTTGTAGCAGTATGATTATATAAACGTACTGTTACATCATTTCTGTTGTAAAGAGCGGCCATCGCTTCCCACTTGGTTTTTAAATCCTCCGCTGCGCTAACAGCTTGTGGAGACGTATGGTAACGAGTCCCGTAGTTCTCAAGTTCTATGATATGATCTTCAATATTTTGTGTATTAATTAGCGGGAGTACCTGGGCTACAGCAGCGTCTTCGGTAATAGTAAAAGGCATTTGGTTTCTGGAAACCACTTGAGTTTGCTTAGTAAGCGCCAGAAGCGCATCCTCTTTTGTGGCTTTATAAATATATCCGGGACCGTGAACCAAAATACGATCGTGTAATTTATGCGCCGCTTCCGGAGACATAAACACTACCGCTTCATTTTGCCTGGTAGTTACAATATCTATTTGGTTGGGAATATCTACTTTTAGTGCCTGTGCATCCACAACATTCATAGTAGCATAAAAGCGTTCATTAGTTTGTGCGAATGTGCTATACACCCCTAAAACAATTGCAATAGATAAGAATACGTGTTTCATATTATTTTTTGAAATCAAATTTAAGGTAATAATCTAAAAAACGTAGTTAAAAATAATTCTTTTAAAGTTTCAATATATTTTGAAACTTTAATATTTTTTATATATTTGTTCTATGGAATTAAAAGAAGCAAAAGAAAAATTCATTAGCTCCTGGGGAACCCTGGGATCGCTTTGGGGAATTAACAAAGCAATGGCACAAATACACGCGCTGTTATTTGTTTCCCCCAAGCCACTTTCCATGGAAGATATTATGGAGGAACTTGAAATTTCTCGTGGAAATGCAAGTATGAACTTACGCGGATTGATGGACTGGGGAATTGTTTTTAAAATAAATATTCCCGGCGAACGAAGAGAGTTTTTTACCTGCGAAAAAGATGTTACCGAATTATCCAGACAAATCGTTAAAGAGCGCAGCAGACGTGAGCTGCAGCCGACTATCAAAATATTAAAAGAAATTTCCAGCATTGAAGACAACGGAACCGAAGATGCCAAAGAATTTATAAAACAAACCACAGCCATGCACGATCTGGCGGACACGGCGGACACCATGATGCATAAACTTGTAAACCAAGAAAAAAATTGGATCATGAAAACGTTGGTGAAGTTTTTGAAATAAGCCCTTTCGGCTCCATTCAAGGTGCTGAGAGTGTTTCGTTCTTTGAACGATTTTTAGGCAAAAAGAAACACTATAAGAGAATTATAATTTCTCTTAATTTTGAAACATAAGTTTCAAAATTTATTGAAAGTTTAAAACGAAAATAGCATAATATGAAATTTAATATTCCGGATTGGTTAATTATTCTTGGTGGCTGTGGACAAATTTTTACAGCTTTCATCTATCCCTACATTCGTCACAAAGTATTTGATTGGTATACCGATGTAAAACAACTAAAACCTCTGAACCAGGAAATAGCAAAAACATACGGCAGGTATATTCAGGGACTTAATTTTTCTTTCGGTTTAATTGCTATTTTAATTCCATCCGACCTAAAAAACGGAACCAATTTAGCCATAGCAATTACAGGCTTGATCGCTGCATACTGGGTTGGCAAAGTAGCCACGCAAATTGCGTATTACCCAATGTACGACATTCCGAAGAAGTTTATTTTTAAATGGGGAGGCTTCGGGATGAATACACTCTTTGTATTATTTGCTGTGGTATATTCTCTATTACTTGTTCAAAATTTAATGGGGTAGTACGATGAAAACTTTAATAATTGCCAACGATAGAGAGTGTTTGAAGAGCTTACATATAAATTATATACCATGAAAAAAATTAAAAATTTAATAACTGTCAACTGGATCTTTTTAAGCATCGCACTTATTACATATTTAGGTTTATACCTGGGGGCTTTTTTCCATATATGTCTGGGAATATTTCAACTAGTTACCTGGTTAATTTTCGTATTTAGTTTTAAAAAATATACTTCTATAACAAAAGGACACCTATTACTTTATGGTGTATTAGCAATCAGTACCTGTCTTTCGTTCTTCATCATAGAAAGTGATATACTTTTCTATTTCTGGATTTTCACCTGGGTACTTGCACTCTATTTCATCTATATAATTTATAAAATTAAAAATCAGCAGCTATGAAAACTTTAATAATAGCAGGCGGTACCGGATTTCTGGGAAATGTCCTCACACAGTACTTCAAGAATAAAGTAGAAAAAATCTACATTCTGTCACGCTCAACAAAAACAGATTTCGAAAATGTTACCCATCTGGTATGGGACGCCAAAACAAAAGGAAGCTGGTCGGACATTTTTGAAGGTGCAGACGTGCTTATAAACCTTACAGGTAAATCGGTAGATTGCAGGTATAACGAGACCAATAAACAACGCATTGTATCTTCCCGGGTAGATTCCACAAGAATATTAGGTGAAGTAGTTTCCGCATGTGAAAATCCGCCACGTGTTTGGTTAAACTCCTCTACGGCTACTATTTACAGACATTCATTAGAGAAAGAAATGGACGAAGATAATGGAGAACTGGGCGACGGGTTCTCAGTAAGTGTAGCCAAAGCGTGGGAGCGATCTTTTTTTGAATTGAACGTAATAAAAACACGCCAGGTTGCTTTGCGCACTTCCATTGTATTTGGTAAAGACGGTGGTGCTTTTGTTCCAATTAAACGCTTAACTCAGCTGGGTTTTGGCGGCAAACAAGGCCCTGGAAACCAAAAAGTAAGTTGGATTCACGAATTGGATTTCGCCAGAAGTGTTGCCTTTATTATTGAAAATGAACACATAAATGGTGTAATAAATATAGTAGCACCAAAACCCACGACCAATGCCGAATTAATGCAAAAACTTCGGAAAAAATTGAAGATACCCTTTGGAATACCTATAGGTAGAACAATGCTTGAGCTGGGAGCAAAAATTATAAATACCGAAACAGAACTCATTTTGAAAAGTCGAAATGTAATTCCGAAAAGACTACAAAATGCAGGCTTCAAGTTCAGTTATAAAACACTGGACAGCACGTTGGACAACCTTTTAAAATAAACTGTTATGAAAACAACCTCCACCGTTCTTAAATTTCAGGAAGAAAATAATAATGCTCTACGGGAAGAAATCACCAATTTCTATGACGAAGCAACCAGCGATTACAGCTATTGGAGTAAAGACCTTAATATGCACTTTGGGTATTTTATCCGGGGACGCACCAACCCTTTTAAGCGAGACTCCATGTTGAACGAAATGAACCGCCAGATTTATAACCGTTTACAATTAAATGAAGGTACAACTACGGTTGCCGATTTAGGTTGTGGCATGGGCGGGACCATGCGGAGTTTTTTAAAAAAGAATGACCAACTTTCAACTATTGGGGTGACGCTTTCTCCCTTTCAGGTTAAAGAAGGAAACAAATTATTGAAAGAAAAAAAGGGCGTAATTCTGGAAGAAAATTACTGCGAAACCTCTATTCCTTCTCAATCTGTTGATGGTGTGGTGGGTGTAGAAAGCCTTTGCCACAGTGGGCATAGCAAAGAATCTTTGAGAGAGGGCTTCAGGGTTTTAAAGCCTGGCGGGCGTTTTGTAATTGCAGACGCATTTTTAAAAAAGGCTCCTTCCCGTTTATGTTTAGGGAGTAATTTCAGTTACAAAAAACTTTGTAAAGGATGGAGTTTGGATGGACTTGGTGTAATTTCAAAAGTGGAACAGAATTTAAAAGATATAGGCTTCAGCAAAGTTACGATAGAGGATATTTCTTTTAGAGTGGCACCTTCGGTATTCCACGTTCCATTTGCGATCGTAGGATTTTTAATGAAGCAATTATTTCAGCAAAAAAAAGTAAAACCCCAAAGCTGGAATAACTTAAAAGCATCTTTTTACGCGCTGCTTTCGGGGTTGCATATGAACGATTTTGGATATTATCTAATTACTGCGGAGAAATGACAACCATAAATTTAATCACCACTATTAAGGCACCTGTTGAAAAAGTATTTGACGTGTCCCGTGATATAGATTTTCATCAAAAAAGTGCTTCCCAAACAAACGAAACTGCCATTGGCGGGACAACTACGGGACTTATAAACTATGGTGAAAGTGTGACTTGGCGTGGGAAACATTTTGGACTGTACCTGCACCACACCTCAAAAATTACGGCGTTTGAACGCCCTTCAAAATTTACAGATGTGATGACGAAGGGACATTTTACATATTTTGCCCATCAGCATTTTTTTGAAGCTACGGAGAACGGAACTGTAATGAGAGACATCCTCACCTACAAAACACCCTTTAGTATTTTTGGAAAATTATTTGATTCCCTTTTTCTGAAAAAACATCTCACCAAATTTTTAAAACACAGAAATTTTCAGCTTAAAGAAGCACTTGAAAATAAGGTATATCTAAACTGTTCTTAATTTATTCAGAAAGGAGCATTAGTTACATAAACTTTCCTATTTTTGATAAAATTCTTGGAATTGCTATGCCAAAACATCAATTAGACCCCACTACCTGGGTAGATGCATATTCAGATTATCTCTACAATTATACCATTGTAAAGGTGAACGACCACGAGGTAGCGCAAGACCTTATTTCTGAAACTTTTCTGGCAGGTCTTAAATCTGCCAAACGCTTTAAAGGTGAAGCCAGCGAAAGAACTTGGCTTATTTCTATCTTAAAACGTAAAATAATTGATCACTACCGAAGGAAGAATTCAAAAAAAGGAAAGGCAGAAATACACATAGATTACCGCGATGAAGATAGTGAAGGCGAGTGGCTGGAAGAGCGTGTAAGTGACCCGTTTGATCGAACGGCTGAAGACAAGATGGAGAATGAAGAATTAGGGGAAGCCATTATGAAATGTTTGGATACTTTAAACCACAAACAGGCGACCATTTTTAAAATGAAAACAATCAATAATTTCGACACCGAGGCAATTTGTAATGAATTTGAAATTACGCCGTCTAACCTCTGGGTAATCATCCATAGAGCAAGAACCGCAATGGCAAATTGCCTGGAAAAAAGCTGGTTATAAGTTATGAGTATATTTTTGAAATGTGAAGAAGCCAACCATATATGTGATAAAAATCAATATAAGGAAGCTGGTTTTTGGGAGTTTATTAAATTAAATTTTCACCTAATTTATTGCCGTGTGTGTAGGAAATACACAGCACGTAACACCAGACTAACAAGGCTATTTAGAAAATCCAGAGTAAGAACGATGCCTTTGGACTCTAAGGCAGCACTTAAGGAACGGTTACTCCAGGAAATGACAAAATAATACGAACACACATACTCCAACAATCGGAATACTTTCTACCCAAAAAGATGCAAAGTATTCCGATTGTTTTTTTTGGGCGCCCAATACAGCAAGCATACAAAGGAATACTAAAAAAAGAAGTCCATATACTTGGGCCTGAGTATTACTTTCTTTAAATCCTTCCAGAAACAGTACTGCCATCAATAACCCTAGGCCTAAAATTTTTGTTTTCCGAACCCCAATTTGCTGCGGAATGGTTTTAAGCGCTGCAAGATCATACCGCAGATCCCGAATTTCAAAAGGTAGCGTTAACACAAAAACAAGTAAAAAGCGCTGAAAAAAAGTAGCCCAGCAATCGATAGTTAAGGTCATTTCGGCTTCAACCATGGGCACAAAAACAGTAACTCCCGCCCAAACTACGGCAACTATAAGAATTTTAATTCCTGAAAAAGTTCTTAGATTTTTCTTCCGAAGAAAGGGTACCGCATAAAAAAAAGTGAATACTCCAAAAACTACAGTAACTACTAATGTTTTTAAAGACAAAAAGAAACAACAAAAAAGTAATCCGGCAAAACAAACAAAAGAAAATACCTGAATGCTCCGTAAACTCGAAGCAAGACTACGGTGATGCAAGCCTGCGATTTTTGCGTATTTCACGAAATTATAACCCGTTATAGTTCCTAAAAACACAAAAAACCATAATGCCAAAGGTGCTTGTAAATTAAATTGCAATACCGTAACAGCAACAAATGAAACCACGGCCAAAGCCACGTGAATACTCGCGTTAATATATAATTTAAAGATGGAATTTATGAGGTTCACCGTGTAAAAATAACCAAACTGTTAGTAACCCGTTCTTTTGGTTGAAAAGTTACGTTTATAGCAAGTTAAAACGTCATTTTGTTCGCTTAAAAATCTGTAATTTTGCATCACCTTTTTAAAGACTCCTTTTTAGGAAGGTTTGTTTGTTTAATTTTTAAAATTTCCGAAGCTTCGGAACCAATATATGAACACAGACTCTTTTGCCCTTAGACACATTGGCCCGCGCCCTGGTGACCTTTCAGAAATGCTTAAAACCGTTGGTGCCGAAAGCATGGAACAGTTAATTTCTGAAACAATTCCTGATGACATAAGACTTAAGAAAGACATTGCGCTGGACAATGCTATGAGCGAACAGGAATATTTGGAGCACATTACCGAATTATCCTCAAAAAACAGTGTTTTTAAAACCTACATTGGTTTAGGTTACCACCAAGCCATTACGCCACCGGTGATCCAGAGAAATATTCTGGAAAATCCGGGTTGGTACACTGCGTATACGCCGTATCAAGCCGAAATTGCTCAGGGACGCCTGGAGGCTCTGCTTAATTATCAGACTATGGTGACAGATCTTACCGGAATGGAATTGGCAAACGCATCACTTCTGGACGAAAGTACTGCTGCCGCAGAAGCTATGACGCTCTTGTTTGCAGTGCGCGAAAGAGACCAAAAGAAAAATGGAGCCAATAAGTTTTTTGTTTCTGAAGATATCCTTCCTCAAACTTTATCCTTGCTTCAAACCCGATCCATCCCAATGGAAATTGAGTTGGTGGTTGGAAATCACGAAGAATTCGATTTTTCATCAGATTTTTATGGGGCTATGCTTCAATATCCAGGAAAGAGTGGTCGTGTATTCGATTTTAAAGATTTTGTTGCCAAAGCAAACAAAAACGATATAAAAGTAGCCGTTGCAGCAGATATTTTAAGCCTGGTAAAACTGGAAGCGCCAGGGCATTTTGGAGCAGATGTTGTAGTGGGAACCACCCAACGCTTTGGAATTCCGTTAGGATATGGAGGTCCGCACGCAGCATACTTTGCGACTAAAGAAGCCTATAAAAGAAGTATTCCGGGACGTATTATTGGAGTCACAAAAGACACCGACGGGAACCGTGCCCTACGCATGGCACTGCAAACCCGTGAGCAACATATTAAGCGTGACAAAGCAACCAGTAACATTTGTACCGCACAGGTTTTACTGGCAGTTATGGCAGGTATGTACAGCGTATATCATGGTCCTGAAGGATTAAAATACATCGCATCCAAAGTGAACAACACTGCAGCTACCTTAGCAGATTCCCTTGAAAAATTAGGGTATTATCAAGCTAACGAAACGTATTTTGATACTATTTCAATCAAGACAGATGTTTCAAAAATAGATTTTAGAGCCGAAGCTGAAGGGATTAACTTTTACTACCCGGATGAAGAAACAGTTTCAATTTCCATAAACGAAACCACAACGCTTAACGACGTAAATAATATTATTGGTGTTTTTGCTGAAGCTGCCAGTAAAGATCGATTTTATATTTCAAAGTTACTGGAAGCCAACACCATTCCAAAAAGTGTAGCAAGAAAAACAGAATTTCTTCAAAATGAAGTTTTTAACAGCTACCACAGCGAAACTGAATTAATGCGCTACATTAAAAAACTGGAGCGTAAAGATCTTGCCCTAAATCATTCTATGATTTCTTTAGGCTCCTGCACCATGAAATTAAATGCCGCTGCCGAAATGCTCCCGTTAAGTGATCCAATGTGGGGTAATATGCATCCGTTTGTACCGGTAAGACAAGCAGGCGGCTATCAGTTTATGCTTAAAAAGCTAGAGGAACAACTAACAGAAATCACTGGTTTTGCAGGTACTTCGTTACAGCCAAATTCCGGAGCACAAGGTGAATATGCCGGGTTAATGGTGATAAGAGCTTACCACGAATCCAGAGGAGATACGCACAGAAATATTTGTTTAATTCCATCCTCTGCACACGGAACTAATCCGGCCAGTGCCGTCATGGCGGGAATGAAAGTTGTAGTAACTAAAGCTACCGAAGAAGGAAATATAGATGTAGAAGATCTTCGGGCAAAAGCCGAGCAATATAAAGACAATCTTGCTGCATTAATGGTTACCTATCCGTCTACACACGGGGTTTATGAGAGTGCCATTAGAGAAATTACGGGTATAATTCACGATAACGGTGGCCAGGTGTATATGGATGGAGCTAATATGAATGCTCAGGTCGCCTTAACAAATCCCGGAGCTATTGGAGCAGATGTTTGCCACTTAAATCTTCATAAAACTTTTGCCATCCCTCACGGAGGTGGAGGACCAGGTGTAGGACCAATTTGCGTGGCGGAGCAACTAGTTCCGTTTTTACCGTCCAATCCTGTGATCTCAACCGGAGGAGAAACTGCTATAACAGCAATTTCGGCAGCGCCATGGGGAAGTGCTCTGGCGTGTTTAATTAGTTACGCATATATATGTATGCTGGGCGAAAACGGTTTGAAAAAATCTACCCAATACGCTATTTTAAATGCCAACTACATTAAACAACGTTTAAGCGGTCATTTTGATGTATTGTATACAGGCGAAAAAGGGAGAGCAGCACACGAGATGATTATAGATTGTCGCCCATTTAAAGATAATGGTATTGAAGTAGTAGACATCGCAAAAAGATTAATGGATTATGGTTTTCACGCGCCAACGGTATCTTTCCCGGTAGCAGGAACTATGATGATTGAACCTACCGAAAGTGAAAGCAAACAAGAACTGGACAGGTTTTGTGACGCTATGATTTCAATACGAAAAGAAATTGATAGTGCAGATAAAGATGAGCCTAATAACGTTCTTAAAAATGCACCACACACCCAGACCATGCTTACCAGCGATACCTGGGTATTACCGTACACAAGACAGCAAGCTGCATTTCCGCTGGAGTATGTAAGTGATAATAAATTTTGGCCAAGTGTGCGTAGGGTAGATGATGCGTACGGAGACAGAAATCTTATTTGCACCTGTGCGCCTATTGAGGAGTATATGGAAGCATAATACCTTATTAAACAATCCTCATTTTAAAGTACTTAAATTGAGGATTGTTAGATTTTAAAGCGAATTTTTAGCTATATTTTAAATATCACTAATTTCCTTAAAAATCCATCTATTACCTTTACGTTTTTATCTATTTTAGTCAAAATTTAGCTTATGGGCACAAAAATCACAGGAGTTGGCAGCTACATCCCCACCGGAATTGCACCAAACAATCAGTTTGAAAAACACAGCTTTTTTACCGAAGACGGAAAATCTTTTGGTCAGGAAAACACCGTGATTATTGAAAAATTTAAAGCCATTACCGGTATTTCGGAAAGACGCTATATAAAAGACGAATATAACACATCGGACATTGCCTATTTTGCTGCCGAAAAAGCCATAGAAAATGCCGGAATAGACAGAGAAACCATAGATTATATTATTGTTGCTAATAATTACGGTGATGTAAAACACAATTCCCACCAAAGTGATAATGTTCCCAGCCTTGGAACACGCGTAAAGCATCTTTTAAAAATTAAAAACCCTAATTGTGTAGCCTACGATCTTATGTTTGGTTGTCCGGGATGGGTTGAAAGCATGATCACTGCTCACGCCTATATAAAAAGCGGTATGGCAAAAACATGTCTGGTAATTGGTGCCGAAGCATTATCGCGGGTTGTAGACCAGCACGACCGTGATTCTATGATTTATAGTGACGGTGCAGGAGCTACTGTTGTTGAAGCAACAGATGATGAAGATAGCGGGTATCTGGCTCACAATAGCGCCACTTTTTCTTATGACGAAGCACATTTTATCTACTTTGGGGAAAGTAACAATCAGGAAATTTCGGATGCCAGACGCTATATAAAAATGTATGGCCGCAAGATATATAACTTCGCACTGACCAATGTGCCAGAAGCTATGAAGGCCTGTATGGATAAAAGTGGC
The DNA here is from genome assembly GCA_963793275.1 of uncultured Flavobacteriaceae bacterium. GTDB lineage: Bacteria > Bacteroidota > Bacteroidia > Flavobacteriales > Flavobacteriaceae > Marinirhabdus. The sequence continues at coordinate 53,036 of CAWBZL010000005.1, read as the reverse complement.
GTGGATATCAAAGAATTAAAAAAGGTTTTTATCCACCAGGCAAATGAAAAGATGGACGAAGCCATTATAAACAGGTTTTACAAATTGTATGATATGGAAACCCCAAAGGGCGTTATGCCAATGACAATTAACAAGCTGGGAAATTCCAGTGTTGCTACGGTTCCAACTTTATACGACTTAGTTCTTAACAACAAACTGGAAGGCCACAGCGTTTTCAAAGGTGATGTGGTGATGTTTGCCAGTGTAGGTGCAGGAATGAATATTAATGCGATTGTCTACAAAATATAATGTACGAAGGTAACTATCCAAAAAAAAGGTATAAACATACGCTTCAGTTTTTGAAGGACCATATACCTACAGATCAAACTATTTTGGATCTGGGTATTGAGAATCCCTTTACTGAAATCATGAAAGCCGAAGGTTATTCGGTAGAAAATACCAAAGGTGAAGATCTGGATCTGGAAACCGAATGCGTTCAGGCTGAAAATTTTGATGTGCTCACCGCTTTTGAAATTTTTGAACATCTAGTGAGTCCGTTTAATGTGCTGAAGGATTGCAAAGCAAAAAAACTGGTAGCTTCTGTACCTTTAAAATTATGGTTTGCATCTGCTTACCAAAGCAAAACCGACGAATGGGACCGCCATTACCACGAGTTTGAAGACTGGCAATTTGACTGGTTACTGGAGAAAGCTGGCTGGATCATAAAAAAACGAGAAAAATTTACACATCCCGTAAAAAAAATAGGCTTCCGTCCTATTCTGCGCAGATTTACACCAAGATATTATCTGGTGTATGCTGAAAGAGCAAAATGAATATCCAAATAATCATACCTGCCCATAACGAAGAAAAGTTTCTAAAAAAAACGTTGGATTCGCTGGTGACGCAAACCCTTCAACCAACTAAAATTGTGGTTGTAAATGACGGCTCTACAGATGGAACACAGGAAATTATCGATTCATTTTCGGCAAAACATTCCAATATAACTTCAATTACCAGCCATTTACAATCGGAACATCAACCAGGAAGCAAAGTGATTAATGCTTTTTATAAAGGATACGAAACGCTGGACGGAGAGTTCGATATAATTTGCAAGTTTGATGCAGATCTTATTTTTCCGAAGGACTATGTAAAGAGAATTTCAGAAATCTTTCAAAAAGATCCTGAAATTGGAATGGTTGGTGGTTTTTGTACCGTTAAAAAAAATGGAACCTGGAGCGTAGAAAATCTAACCAACAAAGATCACATTCGCGGCGCCTTAAAAGCCTACAGGAAAGCATGTTTTATCCAGATTGGCGGCCTGATGAATGCCATGGGCTGGGACACTGTGGACGAACTCCTTGCCCAGTTTCACGGCTGGAAAATAGCAACAGACCAGACATTGCACGTAAAACATTTAAAACCTACGGGAGCTACCTACACAAAAGCGGCAAAATACAAACAGGGCGAAGCGTTTTACAAAATGCGCTACGGCTGGGCACTCACACAAATTGCATCCATAAAACTAGCTCAAAAAAAGGGGAGCATACACTTTTACTATAATTGTATTCGTGGCTATTTAAAAGCAAAACAAAACAAGACACCTTTTTTGGTCACAGAAAAAGAAGGGACGTTTATTCGCGAATTACGCTGGAAAAATATTAAGAAGAAGTTGTTTTAATGCATCTTAACCTTTTTATAGCATTTCGCAATTTCCTATTGTGTATTTTTGAACCTCTAAGCTATATTTTATGCCTTTATCACTTACCAGAACATTTGCCTTTTTAGCGATTTGCACGATTAGTTTCGCAACCGCTATTTCACAAAATACTCAAAAACCCAAAAATATCATTTTACTTGTTGGGGATGGTATGGGACTTAGCGAGATATCTTCCAGTTTATACTTTAACGACAAGCCTTCAAATTTTCTTCGGTTTAATACGGTGGGATTGAGTATGACGTCTTCTTCAAAAGAATTGGTCACAGACTCCGCTGCGGGTGCCACGGCATTTGCTTCTGGAATAAAAACGTATAACGGGGCTATTGGTGTAAATGAAGCCAAGCAACCAGCAGAAACCATTGTAGAACATATCTCCAAAAACGGAATTGCAACAGGCCTGGTAGCTACCTCTTCTGTAGTACACGCAACCCCTGCTGCTTTTTATGCGCATCAGGAATCGCGCAGAATGTATGATGAAATTGCCGTAGACCTAGTGCGTAGTAAAATCGATTTTTTTGCAGGGGGCGGACTTCAGTTTTTTCAGAATAGAAAAGATGGGCAGGACCTATTACAGCAATTAAAAGACAGAAATTTTGAAGTACACACAGACGGGCTTCCGCAGAAAATTTCAGAAAAAAAACAAGCTATTCTGCTTGCTCCTAACGGAATGCCAAAAATGTCGGAAAACAGGGGTAATTTCCTAACCAATGCCACGATGCTGGCTATTGGGCAACTTTCTAAAAATAAAAACGGATTCTTTTTAATGGTTGAAGGTTCTCAAATAGATTGGGGAGGTCATGATAATGATGCCGACTATCTAATAAGAGAAATGATAGATTTTGACAAAACGATTGGGGCTGTGTTAGATTTCGCGAAAGTGAATGGCGAAACACTGGTTATTGTTACGGCAGATCACGAAACCGGAGGCTTTACTCTTAGCGCAGATGGTATAGATTACACAAAAATAGTAGCATCTTTTTCAACGACGGGTCATTCTGCAACTATGGTTCCTGTTTTTGCGCAGGGACCCGGTGAACAACTGTTTGATGGCGTGTATCAAAACACAAAAATATATACCATTATGAAACAACTTTTTGACCAAAAGTAGCTACACAACCACACGCAAAAATTATTTAATTAGTACCTTAGCGACACTTTTAAAACTATGGGATACATTGAAGATATTGGTTCTTATTTTTTAATGCTGAAACGCACCTTTGGGAGTTTCACTAAAAGATCTGTACTAAAAGAGCTTATATTTAAGGAAATTGACGACCTTATTATAGGGTCTTTAGGGATCGTGGTTTTTATCTCGTTCTTTGTAGGAGGGGTAATTGCAATACAAACGGCCTTAAATGTTGACAACCCAATTATTCCTAAATCACTCATTGGCTTTGCCACCAGGCAATCTATTGTATTGGAGTTTGCCCCAACGTTCATGTCTATTATTATGGCAGGAAAAGTAGGTTCTTTTATCACTTCCAGCATAGGATCTATGCGTGTTACTGAGCAAATTGATGCTTTAGAAGTAATGGGTATAAATTCGTTAAACTACTTAGTATTTCCAAAAATTGTAGCCTTAATGTTCTATCCTTTTATAATAGCTTTAGCTATGTTTATAGGTATTACGGGCGGCTTACTTGCAGGTGTTTATGGAGGTTTTACAACTTACACAGACTTTACAACGGGACTTCAGGAAGACTTCAATACGTTTCATCTGGTGTATGCTTTTATAAAAACATTTGTTTTTGCTTTTATTCTGGCAACTGTACCCTCATGGCAGGGATATTACATGAAAGGTGGTGCTTTGGAAGTAGGAAAAGCAAGCACCAATTCTTTTGTATGGACGAGTGTCCTTATTATTTTAGCCAATTTTATCATCACACAACTCCTTCTTAGCTAATGATTAAAGTAGAAAACATAAAGAAAAGTTTTGGTGATGAGGAGATCTTAAAAGGTATCTCCACGGTATTTGAACAAGGGAAAACCAATTTAATAATTGGCCAGAGTGGTAGTGGTAAAACCGTATTGCTGAAATCGCTGTTAGGACTTTTTAAACCTGAAGAAGGGCTTATTTATTACGAAGATAAGGCAATACAGCACATGGATGAGGAGCAGCAAAGAAATCTGCGGGAAGAAATTGGAATGTTGTTTCAGGGTGGTGCCCTATTTGACTCTATGACCATTGAAGAAAACGTCATGTTTCCCTTACGGATGTTTACCAAAAACAAAAAATCTGAAATGATAGACCGCGTGAATGAAGTTTTAGAACGTGTAAATCTTGGGGGAAACAACAAAAAGTATCCTTCAGAGATTTCGGGAGGAATGCAGAAAAGAGTTTCTATTGCCAGGGCTATTGTTAACAAACCCAAATACCTTTTTTGTGACGAACCTAACTCCGGATTGGATCCTAAAACGGCTACGGTAATTGATAATTTAATTCAGGAACTCACTCACGAAAACGATATTACTACCGTGGTGGTAACCCATGATATGAATTCGGTAATGGAGATTGGCGAAAATATTGTCTTTCTCAAAAATGGTGTTCTTGTTTGGCAGGGAAGTAATAAAGAAATTTTTGACACAGACAACCAGGACGTTACAGATTTTGTTTATTCTTCAGACCTATTCAAAAAAATTAGGGACATTCAGATAAAAGAACAGTAAATTCTTCATTCTTAGGTTGTATCATTAGATTTTTTAGGTTATTTTTAACGACTTTAAAATCACACCTATGAAAAAATTTACAAGTTTATCCTTAGCGCTGGCATTTGGCTTTGCTATGATGGCTCAGCAAGTGAGCTTTACGAATCAAAGTGGTTTAATAGGAAGTTTTGCATCATCTACTGCTGTTGCTGTAGATGTTAACAACGATTTTCTTGACGATAACGTTCGTATATCTTCCGGCGGAGTTGGAATTGACTACCAACAACCCGACGGAACTTTCGTCTCTGTTATGATTTCAATGCCAATTGATAATGTTCCAGATTGGAGTGTTGCTGCCGGAGATTTGGATGCAAACGGTTACAACGATTTTGTATTAGGAAATGGACAACGTGTTTCGTTTTTGATGGCAAATGCAGATGGAACCGCATATACCGAAAATAAATTCCCACAATATATCTTTTCACAACGTTCTACCTTTGCAGATATTGATAATGATGGAGACCTGGATGCATTTGTTTGTCATGATGTAGATTTAAGTCACCCCTACCGAAATGACGGGAATGGAAATATGACGTTAGACCAAACTCTTATTCAAACTCTGGATGCTCCTGGAAACTATGCAGCCATCTGGATAGATTATGATAACGACGGAGATCAGGATATGTACTTAACAAAATGCAGAGGTGGTTCACCACCAAACGATCCGTTAAACAACAACGCCATGTATACTAATGACGGCAATGGAGTATTTACAGAAAATGCCCTGGCCATTGGTATGCAGGACAGTTCACGCTCCTGGGCTACTGTTTTTGAAGATTTTGATAATGATGGAGACTTAGATGCCTTTATCGTAAATCACGATTTTCAGAATAAATTTATGGAGAATGATGGTACCGGAAACTATACAGATATTATTGCTACAACAGGAATTGATGCCGGAGATCTTGGATCCTGGGAAAACCTTGCAGCAGATTTCAATAATGACGGGTATATAGATATTCTTAGTGAAATGTCTAAGGAACTTTATATTAACAATGGAGATATGACCTTCACAGGACAAGACCTGCCTTTTGATGGTGGTGCCATTGGAGACTTTAACAACGATGGCTTTTTAGATGTATCCAGAGGAGGAAATCTTTATATGAATGACACCAATACCAATAATTGGTTTAAAATTGCCCTAGTAGGTGTGGAGAGCAATCTAAACGGTATTGGCGCTCGCATTACTATTGAAGGTGATTGGGGAAGTCAAATGCGCGAAGTACGCTCTGGGCAAGGCTTTAGACATATGAACTCATTAGTGACTCATTTTGGACTTGGAACGGCTACCACTATAAACACAGTAACCGTAGAGTGGCCTAACGGAGAAGTTGATGTATATGAAGATGTACAGGGCAACCAACAAATTATTTCTACGCAAGGAGAAACAGAGGTTATATTGGGCACAAACGATGCAGTTGCTAACGCTATTACATTATTCCCTAATCCAACAACAGAGAAATTAAATTTTTCTATTCAGGGAATGGACAATACGATCGTAACTGTTGTGGATATGAATGGTAAAATTGTATTAAACACAACTGTATCTAGTTCAAACAGCATAGATGTTGCCGGGTTAAATACTGGTGTATACTTCGCTCAATTTGAAGTTAACCAAAAGCAAATAAGTTACAAATTTGTAAAAAAGTAAAAACGGAAATAATGTCTTTCCTATCAAGTTAGACAATGATAAATTAACGAAAAGTCCAGTGATGCTTTCTTCACTGGACTTTTTTTACGTTCGTAAAACAGGTAGTTAAAGCCTCACTAAACGAAATAGCGCTTCTTATTAAAGCAGTAGTGTCGCCTTTTAGCTCACTTCAGGGAAGTGTTCTATTTCCTCCCTGGGAGTTTTGGTATTAGGGTAGTTCAGTTTCAATTAAAGAATCCTATTGAGAAGAAGGTCTACGTCTATAAGTACAATACTAAAAACACCTATCACAATAATCAGTTTTAAGATATTATGAAGGATAATATAATGAATCTTTCTAGCCGAATTCCAAAGGATAATATCGAATAATACCAATGCCAGGATACTTCCGAAGAAATAGACGTACATAGAGCCAATTTCAAATTTGGTAAGTAAAAGTAGAATCGGTACTAAAGCCGCAACGCTTAAGAGCGTTAGCATACGCTTAGAAAGCTTTTCACCATACACTACAGGAATAGTTCTATAATTTTGTACTAGATCTCCTTTTAAATTTTCAAGGTCCTTGGTGAGCTCTCGCATAGCAATTAATAGAAATAAAAAGGTGGCGTGTACAAAAATTACAATATCAAAATTGCCGTAATAAATAAACACCGCAAAAAATGGTATGACGGCCAGAATAGCCGCTACCAGATTCCCAACAAAAGGATACTTTTTTAACTTGTGAGAATAAAACCAGATTCCAAAAATATACAGCGAAAAGAATAGTACCGCTTTAAAACTAACATAGCTGGCAAATATTACCGAGAGGAAATTAAGGACAAAATATCCCGATAGTTTTGTTTGCTGGCTTACCAACTTGTCCAACATGGTTTTATGAGGACGGTTAATTAGGTCTTTTTCAGAATCGTAAAAGCTGTTAATAATATAACCAGCCGCAATAGCCGAAGCAGATGCCATAACGATCATAAATAAATTAGGATCCAGCAACACATCCCGCAAAGGCAGATTGGGTGCCAGAATATATATTGAAGTAAGGTATTGCGCAAGGACAATCACCAGAATATTGTAACCCCGTACAATAGAAAAAAGGCTGAAAAACTTTAAAAAAAAGAGTTTCTGTCTTCGGCTTAGCATGTAAATAAAATTTAGAAGTTGTAAACCACTTCCAGATTGTAGTTTTTAAGTTGGGTACGGGCTTGGTCTATATCTTCGGTAAAACCCAACATATAGCCTCCACCTCCAGATCCGCAAAGTTTGAGATAATAAGAATTTGTCTCTATCCCTTTTTTCCAAAGCGTATGAAACTCTTGCGGAATCATAGGTTTAAAGTTATCCAAGACTACTTTAGACAACTGTTTTACATTTCCAAAGAGCGATTTTACATCTCCTTTCAGAAAATCGTGGACACAGGCATCGGTATGTTTTACAAACTGGTTCTTCAGCATATTTCTAAACCCTTCCTGCTTCATGTTTTCCATAAAAATGTTCACCATTGGAGCAGTTTCACCAATTTGACCGCTATCTAAAAGAAACACAGCACCTTTGCCATTCTCGGTTTGAGAAGGAATATTGGCACTTTCAATACTATCCTGGCTGTTAATTAAAATAGGAAGACTTAAATAACTATTAAGTGGGTCCAATCCCGATGATTTTCCGTGGAAAAAAGATTCCATGGCACCAAATATTTTCTTTAATTGCAATAATTTTTCGCGCGTTAAATTTTCAAGAACGGTAATTTTTTCAGTTGCATATTGGTCGTACACCGCAGCTACTAAAGCACCACTACTACCTACACCGTACCCCATTGGGATACTGGAGTCAAAATACAAACCAGCTGCAATATCGGTATGTAATTTTTCTACGTCGAATGTTACCAATTCGGGTTGCTCCGTTTGTAATGTCTCTAAATATTGAGCAAAACGCTTTAACGCGTCGTTGCTCTTACGTGTGTTCATCGTTTTATGAGCATCAATCTTAAGGGCACCATTGTAAAAATTATATGGGATAGAGAGACCTTTCGAGTCTTTAATTATCCCGTACTCACCAAAGAGCAGGATTTTTGAATAGAAAAGGGGACCGCGCATAGCTTGTTTGTATAGTACTAAAGTACAATTTTTTAACTAGTTGGTGCAAATATACGAAATAATGATTGTTGTAGTTGTTTAAGAATTCACAATAGAAGCTCCCAAACCACAAAAATCGTGAATAAACTCCCCATTTTTACAATAAACGGCTAGTTCCTCTCGAATAAATTTTTGTACCGTGTCTTTTTCTGAATAGGGATACAACACATGTACGTTTGCCCCAGCATCCAGCGTAAAACATACCTGGCTTCCGGTTTCTCTTCTGAAATTCCAGATTTTATTTATAATTTCGAGCGTATTGGGCTTCATTAAAATAAAGTACGGCTTGCTGGCCATCATCATCCCGTGTAGTTGTAACGCTTCACTTTCTACTATAGCGATAAAGGCTGAAATATCCCCGCTTTCAAAAACTGAAATCAGTTTAGAAAGATTAGAATTGGCCGTTTTAAAACGTGCTTTTGCATAAGGATTGTCTTGCATTAAATCGTGCCCCACGGTACTGCTCACTTGCTTTTCCCCCTTATCTACCAAAAGAATTGTGTCTTGATAGTTGCTGAATCTTTTATGTACTCTATCTACATATTGGACACCGAAGAGATTACTACTCCCATCAATTTCTGGGTGTTCTCCCCAAACCACTAAGGGTCCATTTATACTTCGGGCTGCGCTACCAGAGCCTAAACGCGCGAGGAAAGAGGCTTTTTTTGAGAAATATTCCTCGTCAATTTTTAAATTATTTTGTGAGCACAACTCTTTTTCCAGTTGTACTAAACACATCGCTAATGCTCCTAAACCACTTGCAGAACTGGCAATACCACTGCTATGCGGAAATGTATTTTTAGTTTCAATTTTAAAGGTATAGTCTTTCAAATAAGGAACATATCGATGAATTCGCTGGAAGAAATTGTTGATTTTTGGCTCAAAACTCTCTTCTCTCTTTCCATCAAGATATACTTCAAAGTTAAAATCACCAGACCTTGATATCTTTTCAAAATGAAGGGTTGTTTCAGTTCTACATTCAGAAAGCGTAAAACTCACCGAAGCATTTTGAGGCAACTGCTCTCCATATTTTCCCCAGTATTTCACCAACGCGATATTGCTAGGTGCCTGAACCTTATAATTCCCAGAAACGACAGGAAGTTTGTATGGGGTATTCGGGATAAAAAAAGAGGTGTCCATCAAGTAAAATTTCAACCACAAATATAGGAAAATAGGCAGACAGCTTTTGAACAATTGTATTTTGATTATATTTAAGGATAAACTACTGTAATTGAACTTCAACCTATTTAACAGTCTTATTTTAGCTGGCGTTATACAAGGCTTTGTATTCGCTTTTATCTGGTTGTTTTCAAAAAAATACCGTGCAAAGAGTACGTACTATTTAATTGCGCTAATTGTAATTTACTCATTGAGCAACCTACAATACTATCTCCTGGATATAGGATTGATTAATCCCGTTGTTTTCTACGATATTTATCAACTTCCCTTTGCGCTTTGTATGCCACCATTATTATTATTATACGGACTTACCCTTATAGAAAAGAAACATTTTTTCCTTAAAAATAGTTGGATTTTGTTTTTTCCCTTTGGCTGTGTTCTCCTCTTGGCCTTGTTCTATAAGTATCAACTCGTTTTTAATAATAAGCTCTCTGGGTATTCTGTCTTTTTAGATCAAATACCTTCTTGGGGAGAATATGTAGCCATGGTGTATGGTAGTATAGTGATTTTCTACCTGCTATACATTCTTTATATCTATCAGAAAAAAACAAACTTCTCCTTAGTTGAAAGAAAACCGCAATTAAAGTGGTTTAAAGTTATATTAATTGTTCAGTTATTTTCTACGCTACTTTGGGCCGCTTCAGAAATAGCTTTCGGTGGCGGTTATGAAAGTTCTTATTACTACCCGCTATGGATTCTTTTGTCCATTATTATTTATTGGTTAGGCCATGTTGGTATTTATAAATTTGGAATTCAAGAAGAGCGAAAGAGCATTCGAAAAGTAACCGATGCCCTAACACCTATTTCAGTTGAAAAATCTAAAAACGAGCATATCCTATATATTGAACAATTTTTGGTTGAAGAAAAAAACTTTTTGGATGCTTCCATAAGCCTGGAATCCCTTGCTGAAAAAATGCAATTAAGTAAAGGGTATGTGTCCAAAATATTTAATAGTGAAATAGGGATTTCTTTTAAAGAATACCTCAACAAATTAAGAACAGAAGAGGCAAAATCCTATTTGCTAAACCCAGATTTTCACAACTACACCTTGGTTGCCATTGGTCTGGAAGCGGGTTTTAGCAGCAAGTCTTCTTTTAACGCTACTTTTAAAAAAGTCACAGGACTTACCCCATCAGCGTACAAGAAAAAGCATAGCAATTAGTCCAACAATCTACACTACCTGAAGTTTCAGGACATGCAAAACCTTTCCACTACTTAGTTTTGTAACTCCTAAAATCTACTACTATTTATACAGCAACATTTAACCTACTTATGCTTATAAAACACAACTTATGAAACCTTTTATATTCTTGTTTTTAATTGCTTCAAACCTATTGCAGGCGCAAGTGGGAATAAACACAACAACCCCAAATGCACTTTTAGAAATAAAAACATCCAACCCGTTGAACCCCAACCCTACCGATGGACTTTTAATCCCAAAAATTGATGAATACCCTACAATCAACCCAACAGTAGGACAGGATGGCATGTTGGTTTTTGCAACAGGTGCTGGAACTGTATCGAAGGGATTTTATTATTGGGACAACGGGACAACATCCTGGGTCAGGGCAAGAGGTGCTAAAAAAATTAATGATTTGATTGACGGGAAAAGTGATAATGACGGTACAGATAATGGTTCTTCAATTTTTTTAGGAGTAGCGGCAGGATCAAACGATGATGGAACCTCGAACCTAAATGTAGGGATAGGATTAGAAAGTATGAATAACAATTTGAACGGGCATAGCAATGTAGGCATAGGGGTAAAAAGTTTATATTCAAACACTACTGGTGATTCCAATACTGCCGTAGGTATTGCATCTTTACACGATAATGTGGTGGGGTCTTACAACACAGGTTTGGGTGGTGCGAGTTTATTTTCAAACACGAATGGATCTTCGAATACAGGTGTTGGAGCGTTCAGTTTATACTCAAATACCACAGGTGATCAAAACTCGGCATTCGGGTATGGAAGTTTAGTGGCAAATGAAACCGGAATTGGTAATGTTTCTATTGGGTTTCAATCGGGCAGTTTTTTCGCAGATTTAAATTATAATGTATCAATTGGTTACCGAGCTGGCAAGAATGAAACCAATAGCAATAGACTTTATATAGAAAACTCAGATAGTACCACACCCTTGATATATGGTGAGTTTGATACTGACATCGTGGGTATCAATGGTCGTTTGGGCATTGGCACCCAAACACCTGGAACAGCTTTAGAAGTGAACGGTACCGAAGCTGAAGGAATACAGGATATAGTAGCAACCTTAACATCAAGCGATTCTAATCGCCCAATTTTACTATTCAATGAAACTGCAGACACCAACTTAAATGGAGGCATGAGTATTGAGTATGACGGAAGAGGAAACGGTGTAGCAAACAAAATGGTTATTAATGGTCTGGGTGGAAGTGCGTTGTTTGAGTTTAGTAACGGCGGTGCTTACTCGATAAACAATGGCTCTTTACTTTTAAATCATCCTACCGGCTCCGCAACACAAGGCCTTATTCTTCGAAACGCGGTGGATACAGATCAATGGAGGATATACCACCAATGGAACACAAATACATTGGCCCTTTTTTTTAATGGAATGAATGTTGGAAATTTTGATGACGTTTCCGGAGTTTATTCTGCTATTTCAGATAGAAATCGAAAGAAAAACATACAACCTTTAGCATCAGTCTTAGCTAAAATAGTAGAATTAGAGGTCGTTGACTATAATTTTATTTCACAAAAGGATTCCACAAAACACATAGGATTCATAGCACAGGATGTTGAAGCTTTATTTCCAAGTTTAGTAAAAATACCCGACGAAGATAAAGGTAATTACACCTTGGATTATAGCGGTTTTGGGGTTTTGGCAATTAAAGCTATTCAGGAACAGCAGTTAGAAATTAACACTCTAAAAGAACTCCTACAGAAACAACAAGAAGAATTATTTGAAATTAAAGCACTCTTAAAAACGCGACGAAGCAAATGAAAATTATAGCTACGCTATTTATCATAATCATAAATATTACTATGCTACAAGGGCAACCCCAACAAGTAGATTTTCCAGAACTTGGCCTCCGTTTTACCATACCATCTGGTTGGACCGGACAGCAACTGGAGGACCGAATAATTTTGGGACATACTTCTATACCAGGATTTATGGTATTATTTTCAAATAACTCTGAAAGTTTAGGACAGCTCAAACAACAAGCAACCATGCCTATCGTGGAGGAAGGTTTATATCTAGAGCCAGAAGAAACTAGTATAGTGATCTCTGAAGATAAAATTGAAGTATTCTACACAGGCCGCTATAACGAAGCATCGGTAAAAGCATTTGCTATTGGATTGCACAATAGTGTGGGGAGTGGGATGAGTATTTTAATGGTTACTGAAACCGATGCATTTATAGAACAACACAGCGCTGAAGCAAAAAAACTAGCACAATCGGTTACCTTTTATAATGTTGAGATACCAGATCGCACAGAATTTTGGAATAATAGGATTGTGGGCAAACGATTAAAATATATGAACACAACCAGCAGCAGAGATGCTAATGGCGGTTCTTCGGGAATTTCAGATGTTACCAACATAGATTTATGTACGGATGGCACTTTTAAATATTATTCAAATTCCCAGGCAAGTTTTGATATCGATGCCGGTTTTGGAGGGGTCAACTCCAACGAAAATACAACTGGGAGCTATCTTATCAAATCTAACAATGGCAGCACATGGTTGCTACTTTCATTTATGAATGGGTACGTAAAAGAATATGAGCTAACTGTTAACGACTCTGAAAATACCTTTCTAAATGGTAGTCGTTATTTTATTACCTCTATAGAGGGTTGTTAGTAAACTATGTACTTATTAAAAATCGAAAAATGGTAGTTATCTCCACAATTTTTTCAATAGTTCTATAATTTCGTGAGGTTGCGGTCACCTTTAGTTTGTTCTCAAAAAAGTTGTTGCTCATTTTTGATTTGCCAGCCCCCATCACAGGATAAAAATAAATACAACTATCTGTTATATGAAATTCTTCAAGGGTAGATGAATACTTTTTTAAGCTAATGCGTGTTCTGCTTGTGGTTTGGCATCCAATAAAGTGAAATAGCTTTTTTCTTATGTTGCTTCGGAAAAGGGGCACTTATTAAATATGCGTTCTACTTCTGAAGCTTTTAAAACTAATACCGGGACATCCCAACCATATTCTTTTTCTATGGCTACCGAAATTTTCTCTGAAATAATTGCCGTGCTATCTTCCGAAGAAAACACCCAATTGCCTGTGTGTAAATAGAGCTGAGGATCTTTAAGCCCTAATTGTTTTGCCATTTTTAATTGATCCGCCTTTAAAAATTTTTTATGACCGCCAACATTGATACCGCGGAGAAACGCTGCTTTTAATTGTGTTGTCATTCTTCGTTTTTTCTCTTTATCTCTGCTTGCCTCATAGGCATGGAATCTATCAAACGGAAGAATTTTTCAGGCCTCTCCACTTGGGTCGCACTGAATTTTTCGGTACCATCTAATCCAATTAATACAACCTTAAAACTTCGTATGGAATTTTCAGTATTTTTAAGTGCTGAAATTTCTTCACCAAAATCTACGGTATATCCAGAATTTGTGATGTGATACACAACTAATTTTCGTTCTTTCAATGCTGCCACATCGGTTTTTAGTATATCCAGTTGTTCTTTAGCTTCTTTGTTTTCGGAACCAGATGAAAAAACTACAATAATTCGGTTTTTCCATTGGTGTTTTTGTAAATCCTGTGCATCCATAATAAAAGGTAATAAAATAATTAAGAACATATATTTCATATCCTAAAGGTACAATTATGGCAAGTATTACTATTTTAATTATTTCCCAAACTTTGCGCCACGATATACCCGCCCGTCCAGGCATTCTGAAAATTAAATCCGCCCGTAATAGCATCTATATTAAGTACTTCGCCCGCAAAAAACAGATTAGCATGTAGTTTACTTTCAAAATTTTTAAAGTTTACTTCCTTTAACTTCACGCCGCCTGCAGTTACAAATTCTTCTTTAAAAGTGCTCTTCCCTTCTACTTTGAAAACACTCTGCGTAAGTGTTTCTGAAATCGTGATGAGCTGCTTTTTTGTCACATCTGCCCAAATTTGTGTTGCTGAAATTGCTGACGCTTTTAGTAAGCTTTTCCATAACCGCTTTGGCAACTCAAACTGTGCATATTTTTGAAGTGTTTGCTTCGGGTTCTGAAGTTTCAGCTCCAGTAGTTGCTCCAGCGCCTCCGCTGCCGAAAGATACTGCAGCCAGTTAACATTGATCTCAAAATGATAATTTGTTGGCTCCAGCAACCGTGCTCCCCAGGCAGAAAGTTTTAAAATAGCGGGACCACTCATTCCCCAATGGGTTATTAATAATGGACCTTCGCTACTAAGCAACACTTTTCCATGTTCGGAAAGAACTTCAACAGCAGCATGAGTTGACAACCCTGGCAATTCTGAAATGCGTTCGTCTTTTATATTAAATGTAAATAACGAAGGTACTGGCGGCACAATAGTATGTCCCAATTTCTCAAGCAATTTCCACACTTTTGGATTACTACCTGTTGCGACAACCAGTTTCTTTGTGACAAATTCTTCAGAAGTAGTGACAACTTTAAATGCTTCTGCTTCTTTCAAAATTGCTTTTACAGCTTGCCCTTTTAAAACAGCTATCTTTAACCGTTCGGTTTCAGTTATAAAACAATCTATAATAGTTTGGGAGCTGTCACTCGTGGGAAACATTCTGCCGTCATCTTCAATTTTTAAAGTCACACCTCTTTCCTCAAACCAAGCAATAGTATCCCCGGTCATGAAACTATGGAAAGGTCCTAACAATTCTTTTTCGCCTCGTGGATAATTTGTAGAAAGTTCACTGGGTATAAACTGTGCGTGGGTAACATTACAACGCCCTCCGCCCGAAATTTTAACCTTGGTAAGCACTTCCTTGCCTCGCTCCAAAATGGCGATACTTAGGTTGGGGTTTAGTTTTGCCGCATTAATTGCAGTAAAAAATCCAGCGGCTCCCCCTCCTAAAATTAAAATGTCATAGTTGTTTTTCAAAACCTGCGGTTCACGGAGTATCAGTCAATTAGCAATTTTCTGGTAATCTCACCCTCATTCGCTGTAAACCTAATAAAATATATTCCCGAAGCAAGTTGAAATGTTAGTTCATTCTGGGTATCCAGAAGTTCTTTTTTCCATACCGAAACTCCTTGGGTAGTGAATATTTCAACAGTATTCATTGAATATCCCGTCGTAAAATTCAGGGTATTATTTGTTGGGTTTGGGTACATACTGAAATTTTCAAGATTATTTTGAGAAACACCTAACACGATACAACCTACAGGGTCAAATAAAACTTCACCTAAAGTAGCATCATCCGGTTGATGAAAAATAACACTTTCGGCCAGTGCCAGTGTATTCACCTCTCCTTCCACCCAGCAATTTTGCAATGCAGAAATGGTGTTGGGCGTATTGTTATAAAGCGCAAAGATTTCGCCATTATTGCCATTTTCAGAAAAAACATTTTCACCTGCATTGTTCGCTGTATCCCCCAAATTGATCGAAGCTTCTCCTTGCAGCGTGATACCCCATAAATTTCTTCGGATTTCATTGGAAAAGGCTGTAATTTCAACATTATTTGTAGGTGAATTCACATTGATACCACTTCCTCCAAGATTTGGATCAGCTTGGGTATTATTGTCTTCAATCAAATTATTAGAAATTTCAACGACTGCATTACCACCTACAATTGTGATACCATATCTATTGTCCCTAATTTCATTACCAGAAATAACAGCTCTAATACTGCCACCTACAAGATTCGCTACTGCGATGCCGCCTACTTGTGTATACAGTGGGTCGCCAATAATAATATTATTTGTAATTTGAAGATCTTGGGTTGTGCTTGTGGTTCCTAAATTTATCTGAGGTCTATTCGAATTTACACTATTGTTTCCTTCTATATAGTTACCCGAAATAGTTGCAGAAACTTCAGAATTTGCGGAAGAACCAATAGCGGGCAACTCATTAAATGTTATTTCATTATTGATTATTTGAGGTGCCCCTCGTGATAGCGATATTACCGCACCTGTAGTTACACCGCCTTCTACGTTTTCAGAAATTAAACAATTAGTGAGCGTAAAGTCCTCAGTGAGCACTCTTAATCCACCACCGCTTTTGATGGTCGCATTTTGAATGTTTATTACTGAAGATTCTTCAAAACGAAAGCCTTCGTAAGGTAAACCAACAGTTGCCGACAGAAATTCAGACTCGTTTGCCGTTACATCAAATTCGCCGAACACAGTGATTAAAAGAGCATCTTCGATTAAGACAACAGCATTGGTGTCTATTCTTAATTTGTCATTTTCGGCAATAACCAAATTTTCCTGAAGGGTATATTCATTTCCATTAACCGCTATAGTAGATGGACTTGCGTTTGCGATATCTACCAGCGTCCAGTCTACTCCCGTATTTGGAGTAGTATAGGTTTGCGCTAAGGCTGTGGTATAACTTAAAATTAGAACGGAGAAATAAAATGTAAAAAGTCTCATAAAAATTGTTTTAAACTTTTACAAAAATACCAATTTCTGCTTGGGAACTTGTACTTTTATGGGATGATTGCTATTTATATAGTTAGTATATTCTTTATTATCTCGCCCTTCTTCCCTGCCACTGGAAATCCGCATTGGTTTTTTAGAACAGCAGATTTTGTGCGTTTACAATCTATTGCAATTGAGTTAATTTTATTAGGATTTCTGGCTTATTTTGGATGGGAATTTTCAACCTTTGAGTGGGTAGTTGCCGGCGGACTGGTTTTTGGCATTCTGTATCAATTACACAAGGTGTATAAATACAGTTCACTATATCCCAGAAAAAAACCCAATTTCCCTAGTGAGGGTTGTGTTTCTATCTTAGCAGGAAATGTGCTGCAGGATAATAAGGAATATGATATGTTTTTAGCCGAATGTAAAAAATACGACCCCGACCTTATTTTAACGATGGAATCCAACAGCGAATGGGAAAAAGGACTCGCTTCGCTTGATGAAATCTACCCGTTTTCAGTAAAAATTCCATTGGAAAATTATTACGGAATGCACTTATATTCCAAGAAGGAATTGCACAACATTACAACACAGTATCTGGTTGAAGAAGATGTTCCTTCCATTTATTTTGATTATAGCCTTGATAGTGGCAAAAGAATATTTTTTGCTTGTGTGCACCCTGCCCCACCCAGTCCTACTGAAAATGAAACCAGTAAAGAACGCGATGCGGAGCTTATTTTAACTGGTAAACGTATACGAGACCTTAATAAACCTGCTGTAGTATGTGGCGATATGAATGATGTAGTATGGAGCCGCACCACCCGATTACTCAAAAAAATGACCGGCATGATTGACCCCCGTATTGGTCGCGGTTTTTTCCCAACATACCATGCAGGCTACCGGTTCATGCGCTTTCCTTTAGATCATCTGTTTCATACCAAAGATCTTTTCGCAAAAAAAATGATACGTACCAACTATTTTGGCAGTGATCATTTTGCGATGTATTATGAAATTCATTTAAAAAAAAAGCAGTAACACCCAATAAAACAGAATTGAACGGGGATGATAGAGAAGAAATTGAAGAATTAATTGAGCGAGTGGATTAATGGCAGGAATGACTTCTCTTTTTAGTTGAAATTTGTCAGATTAGTTTTTCTTTAGTCCTTTCTCCAAAACAGATTTAATTCCTTCCAGGTTTTCTGAAAAATCCATCATCTGAGACAGTACCTGCGCCATTTCGTTTTTATCTCCAAAGCCTTTTAGCTTATTATTTTTGACAAATTGTTCTTTAATAGTCCGCCATCTGGCAGTTTCTTCGGTAGTTAATGCACCTATGAGCTCATTGTATTTAAGCAAATTAGCCTCTGCTGAAGCTGTTAAAGTTTGTGCTTCATTTTCGTAGTGGGAACGTAGTAAGGTTGCCAGTTCTTTGTCATTCATGATAGGAACAATTTGAGCTACCAGTTTGTTCATATCCCGATAACTTCCCTGTAGTTTAAAAGCGGGTTCTGTGCGATATTGGTCTTCCATGGCAGCACTTTTAATATAGGCCGCATTTACCTTTAATAACACATCCCTCACGTGCATTACTTTTTCAAGTACTTTGGTATATTCTTCAATTTCCTGCGCAGTGTGGTTTCCTGTAAGTTGGCTGTCTTCGGTATTATTTTCAACACGATCTATCAAAGCGTAAATATCTTCAAAATGGCGACTGCTTAACTGCTGTAACAATGGGTTTGCAGTTAATGAATTTTCCACCAAACTTAAACGAAACAAATGTTCTGTATCGCCAATAATATCTCCCAGATTATAAATATCTGCACGATTGGCGAGCATATCCGGGATCTGGAATTTTTCACCACTTTCGGTATACGGATTCCCCGCCATAATCACACAAAATTTCTTCCCGCGTAAATCATACGTTTTAGATTCGCCGTTATAAATTCCTTCTATTTTTCGGGTACCGTCGGAGAGGGAAATAAACTTCTGTAAAAACTCCGGATTACAATGTTGAATATCGTCCAGATATAACATCACATTGTTACCCATTTCAAAGGCAACATTTAGCTTTTTAAGCTCCTCACGGGCAGCACTGTTTTTTGCCGAAGCAGGATCTACATTGGTCACTTCGTGGCCTATGGCGGGACCATTAATTTTTACAAACACCAATCCCAGACGGTTGGCGATATATTCCATCAAAGTTGTTTTACCATATCCAGGAGGCGAAATAAGTAGCAGCATCCCCATTCTATCGGTTCGCTTATTCTCACCCACGGTTCCTAACTGCTTGGCAAGATTGTTCCCAAAAAAGGGCAAATATACCTGGTCTATCAACTTATTTCTCACAAAGGACGTAAGCACTCTGGGTTTAAATTCTTCCAGTTTCAGATCTTTTTTAAGCTGCTCGGTTACTGCTAGTTTCGTTTTTTTGAATTGCTGAAAAGCTGGCACCTCTTCAGTTATAAAAAGGGACATTTTTGAATTAAAATCATGATAGTTAAACTGAAAATCCCCTTCAATAATAGTGGCGTGTGAACCCTGCAATCCTGAAATAACTTTGTTCGGAGAAACAGATTTTACTTTTGAAACAGAATCATCTCCAAACAATACCCTGCACACCACCTCATCGGCATAACGTTGGAAATTTACGTGTGCTGCTGAAGGTTTTTTGCTCTTTAAAAATGCACTCACCCATTGTTGTACCAAGCGCACTTTGGATTGCAACGTAGCAAGATTTTCGGTGCTTTTTCTGAATTTAAGATCAGCTTGTTGTGCCTTAAGCAACTTTAGAAATTCTTCCTGTAACTGAATGGCAATACTACTGCTCACAAATTCTGAATCGTGACGTAATTCTTCAAACAAATAGGTAGCAATTTCGTGACTGTGTAAAGGGTCAAAAAGTCTTGTTTCTGTAGCGAAGGCTTCCATATTTTTTGATACTTTCTCAACAATAAAAGCATATTCTGAAGTGTTTGGAAAATACTCCAGCACCTCTCCTGCTGCTTTCATATCCTGGTCCAGTTCGTTCTGAATTTCTTCAGAGAGAGAATGCCAGAAATACTGTGCATACGCTCGCAATTCTGGTCTAAAAGTGAGCAAACCCAGTTCCTGACGTTTGTGCACCAACACCTTTAAAATTTTAGAGGCATCTATGTCGTGCACGCCTTTTACATACCCTTCGGCATAGTCGTTTCTGCTTTGTTCCTGTAGCAACTGTAACAATGCCTCATCGCCCAACTCCACTAATTTCTCCTGCGGAAATCTAATAAATATCTTATAGGCTAAATATGCCGAACGATATACGGTTTCGGTTTCGGAAACAAATTCCTGATCCCACAAGTGGCGAGCATCCAAGAAATCTTTATGTTTCAATTCCTGATAGAAATCGGTTCCCGTAAGATGATAATTAAGCACTCCATTTTTGAAGACAATGGTTAGATCCAGCGGTTGTTTATTAACACCAAATTTGTGTTTTCCTAAGCGAATTACTGTTTCTCCATCTTCGTATAACTCCAGTGTATCTTTTAGCTTTCGCAAGGCATCTTCACGGGCTGTTTTAAGCTGTGTTTCTACCTCTTCTGCCTTTCCACTATCGTCCAGATCTTTTAACTGCATAACAATATCACGCAGCTTATTAATCATTAAATCTGAAGCGAAATAACCGTTGATTTCAGCAGCGGATTTAAAACTCTGTGCTTTTTTCTGAACACCTTTCAGGATTCTTTCCGAAGCATTCAGCAAGGTAACAGCTTTCTTATTTCTCTTTTCAATTAAGCCATTCTTTCTGGCTTCAAAAGCGGCGTATACTTCTTCCCGTTTCTCGATGATGGTGGCGATAAACTCTTCAAATTCGGCAAACTTGCCCTCCATTTCTTCCAACTGTATGGAAACCTTAGTCTGGAACTCGTCACACTTTTCTGGCGTATTAGCCATATCCAGATAATTTATGATACTCTGGTCTGCCAACTTTAACTGTGCAGCAAAATCGGCTTGGGCTTCTTCAATCCCGAGGGATTTTCTTTTGTTTTTAAGTGCTGCTTTTAACTGATTTATTGTTGCAAAAATGAGCGATATATCGTCAATTATCTTGGTAGAATGAGCAGTGTCTTCAATATCCAGATTAGAAACAATTTCAATAAGCATTTCCAGGTCGGTTGCTATCTGGTTGATTTCTTCTTCAAGCTTTTTAGCAGCTATTACCTTTTTTACTTTGGCTACTGTTTCTTTCTTTTCGGACAAAGTTTCGTGATACGGTTGTAATGCCT
This sequence comes from uncultured Flavobacteriaceae bacterium, assembly GCA_963793275.1. GTDB lineage: Bacteria > Bacteroidota > Bacteroidia > Flavobacteriales > Flavobacteriaceae > Marinirhabdus. Next base: position 31,864 of record CAWBZL010000005.1, on the reverse strand, counting down.
TCGGTCCAACAAAAACTGTACACATCTTTCTGAAATTTTCTGTGTTTGTGCTTCAATTTCCTCTTCCAGAGTTTCCAGGAAAGAAGGATCTACGTACCGAACATCCTTTAGCGAAATTACCTCACCACGCAAACCACGAAGTTGAGTAAGCAAGGCTACAAAATCGTTAATAGATTTGAAAGAAGTGCTTTTAATTTTGCTGAAAACCGCCCGTGCTTTTTCCTGTATTTCTTTGGTTTGTGCAGCGGCATTTTTACGTAACTGTACTACTTTTTCAAACTCGTCTATAGCAGCATTGGCAGCATTATTTATTTCCTGAAGCGGCTCGTTTAGTTGATGCGTTTCAGCTTCCGGGAGCCAATAATAAGCGTCTAAAATATCCTTTGAAAATTTGGCAACATCATCGTACAAACCAGCGTAGTTATCCTGTTTGTTCAGTAAGGTCACTAAGCCGTTTATTTCGGCCATAGCACGCACAATATCCTTGTTTCCTATTTTATACAACAGCGTGTCCTCGTGTTGAGAAGGCATATAGTCTCCTTTCAGAAATGGAGTTTGCCAGATTTGTATGACGTGGTGCTTGGTTTGGTCTTCTTCGGTCTTAAAATAACATAACTCACCATTTTGAAGTATGGTAAATCCGTTACAAATAATGGGTGTTTTTATAGTTTGGGTAATAATATTGTACGACATAATGTTGTACAGGCCTTCCGAAGCCGAATAAAACACATATAAAAAATCTTCCCCGTTAGGCGAACCAATTCTTTCCTGAAATTTTACATTAGCAATGGCATTATCGAAAATATGATACTCGCCGGTTTGTAAATAATAACCTGTTGGATAGATAATTCCCTGGTCATCCGGCAATAAAACACAGGAGTCTTTTACACTTTCTATTTTCTTTACTTCGCGCATTTTATGGTTGTACACAAAATAACGCGGCTGCTCCTGAAACGGTTTTATTTCCAGCACCATTAAGTTGCCAAGGTCGCCGAAACGATATTGGCCATCGTCAAGTGTTTGGTCTGCATATTCCACGGGCTCGTCCAGAATTCCTTTGCCCTGATTGGTGTTATCTTCAATTTTTATGGTAAGATCGCCACCAACGGTCTCTACAAACACCCTATCTTTAATAGAAACATGTGGGTGTTCTCCATAGCGGTGCATATCTCTTGTTGCTTCCTGCCATTTAAATTCCTGTTGGGTGGGGAATTTATACTCGTGTTCGCTTCGGTTGTCTACGTATTTTAAGGTTTCATCTGTGATAAGCCACTTGAAGGTTTTAATATCTGTAGGACTTTCACTAAGCTGAAATATCATATGTAAATAGTTGCCAATAACGGCAAACTTTGAAAAAATGGTATTTCGGTAATATTTATAAAGATTGGTGAAATCTGTCTTAAATGTTTCGTCTTCCAGTAGCCCTAATTCAATGGCGTGAAATGTATTGTCACGAAATTCATATATGCTGAAAACGTCTTTCAGTGTAATTTCTGTACGCAACCCAAAATGAACATTGTACCCGAACAAGCACGTATTACCCAGGCTTACAATATCGCGTGCAATACAGTTGTTTTCTGTAGTAATGCGGTCGTTTGCAATAAGCTTGGTTTCCAGCGAGCCAAAGACATTTTTTCGGTCATCGTTGAGCGTATTCAATCTTTTTTGCAACTCGGTTTTCTGTTGTTGCAAACGATTTTTAATAATCTCGTAGGTGCCGCCTTCAAGGCCTTGCTGTTGTGTAGTTTCTTTTTGGGGTGTATCTGCCATTGGGTTTTGGTTGGCCTTATTTTGAATTTTGATCTTACTGAATAAATTTGAGTTTAAAAATACTAAAAAAAGGATTTTGACGATATCAGGTTGAACACAGTCGAAACCTTAATTGATTTTGACCCATCATAAATGTTTCATCAATTCGTTTACATAATCCAAAATCCCTCCTTACTATTTTATAAAATTACTTCAACTTCTTATCTCCCATTCCCAGACCTTTGGCTAAGTTGAATAGATTGCTAAAAAGTGTTTGCTCCTCACTATCACTGGATCTCGATTTTAAATCCATCAATAAATTAGCGATGGTCACATTCTTTAGATCTTCGGAAGAGATCCCGTACTTATCTGCAAAATCCTTTACTTTTTCGAGCAAATTTCCTTTTACATCGTCACTTCCTAAAATTGCGTCTTTCACATCCTGAATGTTCGTGCTGTTTGCTACCAGTCTGTCGTATCCTTTACCACGGGTGATCTGGCCAATGATTTGCTCAAAGAACATAGTCTCTCCACCTACAATATCAATCTTAGCTGCTTTTAAGGCATCTCCAATTACCTGTGCCTGGGCGTCTGCGATGTCTTTTTGGATATTGATATGTGCTAGATCTACCTGTAATTCTTTATCGAGACGTAGCTTGAACTCTTCGTGTTCTTTTCCAACACCATCCAGTTTCTTCATTGCGTTTGCCTTCTCTTCAATTCCTGCAGCATCTGCTAGCGCTTTTTCTTTAATTACATCTGCTTCGGCCATTCCGTCTTTACGTTTTGCTTCGGCTTTTGCTTCTATTCCGGCGGCCTGAGCTCGTGCGGTTTTCTCAATTACCACGGCATCTACAATTCCTTCACGTTCTCTTGCGTCTGCTTTGGCGTGCATTACCTGTGCTTCAGACATCCCTACTGTTGCTTCTTCTTTTGCTTGTGCTTCCGCCAAAATTTTACGGGCTTCAGCCTGCTTTTCACTGGCTTCTTTGTGAGCCAGCGCCTCGATATTGATCTCTTCGGCTTTTTGCTTCATGGCTTCTTTTTGAGCCTCGGCAGCTTTAATGGTTTTAATCAACTCTTCTTGAGCTGAAGCCTCAGCAATGGTGATCTTTACCTGCTTATTACGATCTGCAGTTTTAAAAGCTTCAATATCTTTCATATTCTCCTGCTCTTCTACCACCCCTTTTTCTAAGGTAACGCGATCACGAATAACATCCTGAATATTTTTCTTTTCTACTTCAACTACTTTCTCTTTCTCAATTTGAGCCAGGGTTACTACGCGTTCTCTTTCGGTAGCTTCCAGCAACCTGTCCTTTTCTACGCGTTCGGTTTCAACAGCATCGGTACGTTGCTTGTTTTTTAATGCTACAATGATCTGGCGCTCCATATTTTCTTCGGCAACTTTCACTTTTTCACGGGTTGCAATACGTGCGGTTTCAGACTTTAACAGTTCCTCTTCAGAAACCTTTAATATTTCAGCTTCTTCGCGTGATTTAATATTGGCAATCTCACGTTTTTGTTGCTCTTCTTTTTCAGCTAACTGCTTATCAAGCTCCAGAATAGCTTCACGTGCTTCCACATCCTGCTTTCGAATGGTTTTCTCTTCGTCACGCTTAATAAGGTTAGATTTCACATTTTGTGCAGCCGTTAGATCTGTGATCTTCTTGATACCTTCAGCATCCAGAATATTATCGGCTTTTAAGTGTGCAACCGCGGTTTGTTCCAGATAATCGATAGCACAATCTTCCAGAGTATATCCGTTTAAATCGGTTCCGATAATGTCTACAATTTCATCTCTAAACTCTCGACGCGCCTCATACAGCTGGATAAAATCGAACTTTTTCCCTACTGTTTTTAAGGCTTCCGAAAACTTTGCTTCAAAAAGATCTTCCAGTGTTTCCTGACGTGAAGCACGGTTCACACCAATGGTTTGAGCCACTTTCTTAATGTATTGCACATCGTTATTTACACGAACAAAGAAAGCCACTTTAATATCGGCACGCATGTTATCCTTACAAATTAGACCCTCTGTAGCGAGACGTTCGATCTGGATCTTCTTTACTGAAATATCCATCACCTCTACCCGGTGAAAAACAGGAACTACATAGAGCCCCTTGTCTGTTGCAACTTTTGTTCCTCCAAAACCGGTACGTACCAAAGCCTGACCCTGATGTACTTTTTTGTAGAACATCGCGATAATTGCGAAGTAAACGATGATGAGGAAAAGGACGATACCCAGTCCTATACCTATAATTGAAAAAATAGATTCCATAAAATTTTTGGGATTTTATTGATTATATGATTGTACTAAAAAATAATTGCGGTCTGCGGACCTTTTTATGATGAGCACTGTGCTCCCATATGTAAGCGGTTTTTTGTTTAAGGATTTAACGTACAGCGAATGTGAATTGCCTTCAACGATAACTTCAGCATTACCCATTTTATCATCTGCAATAGAAGACATGAGTGTGGCTTCTCTTCCCAGAAAATCAATAGGTGCATCACCGTCTTTGTTCAAATGTTTAAAAAATCCTTTGAACGGTGTGGTGAAAATTTTATTGACAAACAAGGCCGGGAAAAACGCTAAGATCATGATAATAAAGCCTATAAAATTATCATACGTAAATGTTAAGGTTGTAGTGATGGTTGTAATGATCCACCAAAAGAAAATCCAACACGTAAAAGTGAACATAAATGGCAGGCCAACAAAGTTGAAATAAATCAAAAATATTTGCCACCACTTTAGGGGTTTCCGGCGTTTACCAACCACATCCTCCTGATTGACTTCGGTACTGGAAATATCTTCAAAATCCATGTTACCGCCTTCAATACCCGAATCTACTTCTATTTCGGCGTCTATATCTATATCTACCTCCACATCAAAATCCAGGTCGAAGTCTATGCCACCAATCATTGTAATGATCCAATACACCAAAAGGAGTATAAGTAACACAGATAAGGTGGCGTTTACTTCAGAAAATAATATGTCGATAAGGTTGGTCAAATTATGCGTCGTTAGATTCGTTTAATCCTAGTTGTTCTTTCAATTTTGCCAGTTCGTCGTCTGCTTTTGCTTCGGTAGTATCTGCTGCTGCGTCTAACTCATCGTCAATAGACTTTGTTGCGTTTGCAATATCTCCATATGCTTCAGCCAGGGCTTCTTCCTGTGCTACTTTTTCCTTCATACGTTCCAGCATAGAAACAGTTCCTGTGCTGTCCAGTTCGGCCATTTGCTTGTTCAGGTTTTTGGTAGCATTGCTCACCTTTACTCGTGCTTTCAAGGTTTTGAGCTCATTTTCCCAATTGCCAATATTGGATTTGATAACTTGCACATTTTTTTGTAATTGCGCTACATTGTTATCAAATTTTGCCGACTCATCCTTAGCCTGCTCTACTTGTTTTTCGGCAGCTTCTTTTTGTTTTAAAGCTTCTTTCGCGAGACGATCGGCTTCGGTAGCTTCCATTTCTTTATTATGCGCTTTTTTTAGAATAATAATTGCTTTATCCTGATATTCTTTTGCCTTACTCTGGTATGTTTCCTGATCGTTCTTTGCACGAATAGCGAGGGCTTTTACCTGTGCTAAGGCTTCCATACTTTTTTCAAGGTCAAGTTTCATATCTCTAATGCCCTGTTCGGTCATTTTAATGGGATCTTCCATTTTATCGATTGCCGAATTGGTTTCGGCCTCTCCTATTTTAAATAATCTTTTGAATATGTTCATAATGTTTGTTTTTAGTATTTAGAAAATTCTATGATATGCTCTGAGAATTCACTCATAAGCAGGCTTAAGGAGTTTAAGCTCCCTTCAAGTTCGTTCAGGTCCATATTTTCAATTTGAAGTGTATCCCTGAAAATTACTTTTTTTCCCGTTTCGTCCAGGACAAAAGCACCGTGTATAATATCTTCTGTTTTTTCTGAAGTAACCTTTTAAAGACTTTTTCAGATTGGTTATTTACCGAAAAAATAAACTGCTCCATAATCAATATAGGTGGGGCAACGCCCAGAATAAGGTTTTTGATCCCAGAATTCTCTTTTTGTACTACAAGGATTCCATCGTCACGGTTTTCTCTGGTAATACTGAAATTTAATTCCAGCAGGTAATCTCTGGTGATATTAAAATGGTTTTTCATGCGGTTGGTTTTTGAAAATGGAATACTTGGTTCAATAATACAAAATAAATTTTGCGTTTTAGGCTCAAATTTATATTGGAACAGACAAAAGGTAAAAAATTAACGTTATCATAATTGACAGGTATTTACTATGCGTTTAACAAAAATTAAAAATACTTCGCTCAAGAAATTAGCTGAACTCAATTCTTTTTGCTAATATTGTTAGACAAATATAAACAAATATTTCTTATTTGCAAATTTTATTAGCAATTTATGTCAAATTTCGGTAAAAACATCAGAAAAATCAGAAGTGTAAAGACGCTCAGTCAACAGGCATTTGCGGAGCTATTCGACTTAAAAAGAGGGACTTTAGGGGCTTATGAAGAAGGAAGAAGCGAACCTAAAATTGAAACTATTATAAAAATTGCTAATTATTTTAGCATTCCTATTGACGATCTGCTAACGAAAGAATTAACAGTAAACAATTTGCTGAAGTTTAAAGGAAACCTCACTTTGGAGCAGGAATCAATAGAGCGGGAAACTTTTGCCAGCATTCCATGTATTACAAGTACTAATGAATCTGAATATCTTGAGCACTACAATAAAGAACATTTTATTAAAGATCTACCGCGACTCTCTCTCCCGTTAAATCCTGAAAAACAGTTCAGGGGTTATACGGTTCAAAATTTAGAAATGAGCCAGAACGATCAAGGCCTGTTTCCAAAGGATATTGCCATAGGAGAATTTGTACCCTCAAGTGTCTATAAAAAATTAAACAACGGAATTCTTGTATTGGTCGTAACCGAAGAGACATTAATACTGCGCAGACTTTTTATGACCGATAAAAAAATAGTATTGAGAGCGGAGCACAAAAATGTGGACGATATAGAAATGAATGTAAAAGAAGTTAAGGAATTATGGCGTGTTAGGTATGTTTTTTATCACAGAATCCCGGACGCACACACTAACATTGAAGAGAAGCTCCAATTGCTACAGGACGAATTTACCAAGCTAAAAAAACAGCTCTAAAAAACTTTATTAGTGTACTGGTTAAATAATAAGAGGCTTAGAAGCGCTCTTTAATCTCTATTACAACACCAATAAATAAACATAATAATGCTGTACCAACAGCTAAAGCACCTAAGCCCATAACAACGTATTTTAAATTTTTTCAAAGATAATAATTTAAAAAACTTCCCGATAAAAATAAAGCAGCTTTATTCTTCCTTGCCATACATCTCAATAAATACCTTTCTAATTTCTGTCCTAGCGCTCTCACTAACTAATTCCTGACGTTTTGTGCAGCTATTAAAAAACCGACTTGCTACTTACGGCAGGCTACAATAGCAAAAGAGCTAACTGCCCAACTAAATCACTCATACAGAAACTTTTTTAATATGATGGAAGTGTCTTTTATATTAATCTGGAGCCATTTCAAAAATCAACGCACCGCCACCTATTAATTGGTTATGAGTAATTACGTTGTTTTCTAATACCGTACCATTTAATGTAACGGACTTTACATATACATTGTTTTTACTTTGATTGTTTGCAACTATGCTCAAGCTATTTCCATTGTCAAGATGCACAATCGCTTTTTCAACCATAGGACTCCCCAGCGCATATTCTACAGACCCTGGTGTTACAGGATAAAATCCAAGACTGCTGAAAATGTACCAGGCACTCATTTGCCCGGCATCATCGTTTCCACAAAGTCCATCCACCGTACGACCATACATTGTATCCATGATCATTCTTACCCGCGCTTGCGTTTTTTCGGGATGTCCTGTCCAATTGTATAGATACGGGATATGATGCCCGGGCTCATTGCCGTGCACATAATTGCCTATAATGCCGTCCCGCGTAATATCTTCGTGTTTGGCAATATATTTATCGTCAAGTTCCATGGTAAATAGCGAATCCAGTTTTTTACTGAAACGTTCTTTTCCTCCCATCATCATAATCATTTTAGTGATATCCTGCGGCACATACAACCCATAATTCCACGCATTTCCCTCTATAAATCCTTGTCCGTGTGTATCTAACGGGTCAAAGTTCTCGCGAAAGCGACCATTTTTCAATTTTGGCCGCATATAACCTGTGTTTGTATCGTATACATTCTCAAAATACCGGCTACGTTTATCGAAATTTTCAGCTATATCCTCTTTTCCTGCACTTCTTGCGAGTTGGGCAATTGTCCAATCATCATACGCCAATTCCAGCGTTTTTGATACTGAAGAATGACTGGCATCATCTGCCACGTACCCATTATCGATGTAGCTTCCCAATCCATCAAAATACCTAACATTAGCCGTTGCTACACAAGCATCCAGCGCGCGCTTCTTATCAAAATCTCCGACACCCTTTACGGCTGCATCTGCAATTACAGAAGTCGCGTGATAGCCTATCATGCACCAGTTTTCATTTGCATAATGACTCCAAATGGGCAGCATCCCGTGAACACTCTGTTCCTGATGCGCCAACATCGATTTTATCATATCGTTATTGCGTTCTGGCTGGGTAATATTGAACAATGGATGTAACGCTCTATAGGTATCCCAAAGTGAAAATATTGTATAATTCGTAAAGCCATCACTGGTGTGAATGTTTTGATCCAACCCCAAGTACTTCCCGTCAACATCCTCATATATAACAGGTGACAAATTACTGTGATACATCGCAGTGTAGAATGTGGTTTTTTGTGCTTCGGAAATGGTTTCAATTTCAATTTTTGCGAGTTCCTTGTTCCATTTGTCTTTGGTCTCGTCTAGGACCCTGGTAAAATCCCAATGTGGTACTTCGGCTTCCATGTTTTTGAGAGCACCTTCCATTGAAACAGATGACAATGCAACTTTTATTTCTATTTCTTCGCCTTCAGTGGTATCAAAATTGAAGTATGCCCGCAGATCTTTACCTGCCATTTCAGGGAAATTTTCTTCCTGATTGAACCTTCGGTAGAAACCGTCATATTGTATACTTTCATATTTCTTATGACCGTAAGACTTAAATGGTTTTGAAAATGCCATTGCAAAGTGTACTTTTTTGGTGCGAGCCCAACCTTTGGTTTGGCGATACCCCGTTATAAGTGTATCATTTTCTACACGTATAAACGTCCAGACATTTTTATTATCGTGATGGTACACATTATAAACCATATCCAAAACAATGTGTGCATCGTTGGATTGTGGGAAGGTGTATTTGTGATAGCCCACACGATCACTTGCTGTAAGCTCTGCTTTAATTCCGTAGCTATCCAGATCCACCTTATAATAACCCGGCGACGCTTCTTCAGTTTCATGTGTAAATAAGCTATGGAAACCTTTGGCACCGTCTTCCTGCTGCATAGGCTCGAGAACTACATCTCCAATCGTGGGCATTACCAGAATATCTCCCAGATCGCTGTGTCCCGTCCCACTAAAATTAGTATGCGCAAACCCCACAATGGTAGAATCCCTGTACTGATATCCCGCGCAATACTCATATGTTTCTTTATTATAGGAGCCATCTTCTTCAAACATTACCTCAAAATTGGTTTGCGGACTTAATTGCACCATTCCAAAAGGCGCCGTGGCGCCCGGAAATACGTGCCCCATTTTACTGGTACCTATAAACGGGTTTACAAATTGTGTGTAATCTTTACCTGAATGATTGATCTTATCCTTTTTTGCGACGGTTGATTCTGATTCACCAGTTTGTTTATCGCAGGAAATAAAAAATATCAATATCGCGACGATGCTAAAAATAGTAGTGTTTTTGTACATATTTCAAGTATGGTTTTTTTTTGGGATTTAGAGGTAATAAAGTTAAAACAATGAGGTTAATACTCGCCCACCATATCATATTATTATTGGTATAGTTCAATAAGACCACAAGGTATTCATATTTTATAAATCTTTTCATCACCAAATATAAATGACAAGTTTTATTATTTTGTAAGAAACACTCAAAAAGTACATACCAGCTTCGTCCATTTAGTGTCTTGAAAATTCCAAATGAAGTATAGTAACTTAACATCCCATCCCGTTTGCAACAGGTATGAACCATAAGAACTTGAAAACCAGTAACAAACCCATCCTTTGGAATAAAAAAAGCCGAAGATTACTCTTCGGCTTTTGTGGGGTTAACAACCCAAAATCGAGAAGCCTCGGGACAGGGGAACCTGAACCCCAATAATCTCCCATAAAAAAACCTCTCATTTCTGAGAGGTTTTGTGCGGATGACAGGAATCGAACCTGCACGCCTTGCGGCACTAGATCCTAAGTCTAGCGTACATTTGCCCAAACAGCACCAAAGCCACTCATTTTCAATTGATTATATAATATGTCATTTTCTTTGATATCATCTAATATCAATTGATTTCAACATTTGTTGTACCTATGTTGTACCCAGAGAAACTAATAAATTTGTATCTTTAGGGAAACTTCTTGGTAAACTAAACATTCAAAATTGAATGTTGTACCTATGTTGTACCTGATTTGGCTTTCGTACGCAAAACTAGGTCAATTATGTCATCAAACGCTAAAATAGTTCTTCGCAAAAAGCCTAATAAAGAAGGCTTGTATCCTCTTGCCATACGTATTACAAAAAATCGTCGCTCAACATACCAATATATAGGTCACTACATTGAATTGGAAGATTGGGATGAAAAGAATATTCGGGTTAAGAAATCACACATAAATTTCAAAACCTTGAACAATTTGTTATCCTTGAAACTTTCTGAATTAAACAATGCTCTTATTACGCTTCAATCCGAACAAAAAGATGCTTCTGCCAATCAAATTAAGAAGGAAATATATTCCTCCGGTATCAATGCTTCATTCTTTGAATTAGCACAAGAACATCTTGACGATTTAGAAAGTACAGAAAAGCTAAATCGTTTATCTACTGATAAAGCGTGGTTGAGCTTTATTATAAAATATCACAATTCGAAACAATTGTCTTTTCAAGAAATTGATGAACGTTTTCTTAAAAAACTGATGTTAACTTTAAAAGTTAAGTACTCCCTGTCTGAAACCTCAATAATGAACATTTTGGTATTTGTAAGGCTATTATTTAACAGAGCAATTAAATACAAAATTGTAAGCAGAGAATTATATCCCTTCGGTGGCGATAAAATAAAAATCAAATTTCCTGAAACTACCAAAGTCGGACTAAATATTTTAGAGATTCAACAAATTGAAAATTTGATAAATCTCAAACCTTCTGAAATACATACTAGAAATGTTTGGCTTTTTAGTTTCAATTTTGCTGGTATGAGGGTTTCTGATGTTCTACGAACCAAATGGTCAGATATTTATGATAACAGGCTGCATTATAGAATGCATAAAAACGCAAAACTTCTATCATTAAAAATTCCTGAAAAAGTACTAAAGATTTTAGACCAATATAAAGATGATAAAAGAAGTGATGATGATTTTGTTTTCCCTGAATTGAAAAAGGCAGACCCTGAAAATGCGAAAGATTTATATAACAAGAGAAAAACTGCTACAAAGAGGTTTAATGACAATCTAAAATCAATCTCTAAAAAGGCTAAAATAAATAAGAAAATAACGATGCACATAGCACGGCATAGTTTTGGAAATATTGCTGGGGATGCCATTCATCCGTTGATGCTACAGAAATTATATCGCCATAGTGATTTGAAAACCACCTTGAACTATCAAGCCAATTTCATCCATAAAGAGGCAGATGATGCATTGGATAGTGTTATAAACTTTTGAGGAAATAAATAATTGAAGAGCGGATATTTTGATTGCTAAACTAGTTTAGCATATTCAAAATATCCGCTCTTTACGATTTTCCAATTACAGATTTAATCTCTCCTAAATAGAAACTAATTTTTAATTGGATTTGCTAATTTTTGATTGAAGCATTTAACCAACATTTTATAAAGTTCTGGATGTTTCTTTTTGAGCAAATCTGGGCGCTCGAAGAAATATTCTGAAGCTACTGCAAAAAATTCAGCTTGATTTGTACCTCCATATTTTCTGGATATCAGAATGGTTGTCGTTTATGGCTTCTATTTCCTTATGAATTAAATTCAGCCAAGGTATTGCATATTGATGTTCTAATAATCGCTCTGGAACGCCATCTGTTCTATCATCCAGCTTATCAATAAGGTGTACAAATTCGTGTATGCCTGTATTGCTTTTATCTGTTGTGTTTCTAAAACCGTGATACAATGCTTTTTTAGATAAAATCATTTGTTTCTCAAAACGTCCGTTCCCGACTATCCCACCAATATTGCGCGAGTTATCCTTACTGCTAAATTGCATATCTTCATTAAAATTATCTGGGTATAAAAGGATTCCACTTAAATTAGTGTAATGCCATTCTTTAAAACCGAAAACAGGAATTACCGCACTTGCTGCAATTAAAATTTTGTCTAATTCTTCCAATTCAAACTGCACGCCATCGATATAAACCTCACTTAAAAACTGCATCATTTTTTGTTGAAAAACAAGTTGCCTGTCTTTTGAAAGATTTTTATAATAACAGAACATTATCCATTAATAATTTGTGCCAATGCTCTGGAAATGGCTTTACGCTATGGCGTTTCTCTTTTCGATAAAAATGAATAGCAAACAGAAGAATCACAACCAAAATTAAAATATAAACCATATTAAAAAGAGAGTATTAATCTACAGATTCCGCTTTAAAGCCTACCTTTTGCAAGGTAGCCTTTACATCTTCTTCTGAAGCACCATCGCTTTCTATGGTTAAAATTTTATCAGGATTAGCGGTATCCACTTCCCAACTTTTGACACCTTCTTGCTTGTTTAAAAAAGGGGTCACTTTTGATACACAACCACCACAATTGATATTTGTTTTAAATTTTAAAGTTTTCATCGTATTTGAATTTATAATTAATATTAAAGTTTTACTTCTTTAAGTCTTAAGCTATTTAGAACTACAGATACGCTACTGAAAGCCATTGCCATTCCTGCAATCATTGGGTCCAATAAAAATCCATTTACGGGATACAAAACGCCTGCTGCAATTGGAATACCAATGAGATTATAAATGAATGCCCAAAATAGAGTTCTGACGTATGCCCAACACAGTTCTTTTTGATAATTCCAATGCTTTTGGGATGGATTGCAAATCTGATGTTATCAATGTCATTTTCGCAACGTCCATCGCTATATCTGAACCTTTTCCCATTGCGATACTTACATTGGCCTGTGCCAAAGCGTGCGAATCGTTGATACCATCGCCCACCATTGCGACTATCTTTCCATCAGCTTGCAATTTTTCAACAAAAGCTGCTTTCTCTGAAGGCATTACTTCGCCTTGGTAATTTGTTATTCCTACTTGATTTGCGACAGCAGATGCGGTTTTATTATTATCTCCTGTAAGCATATAGACCTCAATGCCTCGTTCTTGAAGCGTTGCTATGGCCTTTTTTGAAGTTTCCTTAATCTTGTCTGCAATAGCGAGTATCGCCAGTACTTGTTTTTCATTGCCAAGGAAAATGACCGTTTTCGCCTGCTCTTCGAGACTTTCTGCCGTTTGTATTAAGGAAGCGTCGATTTGAATATTCTTTTCAACCATTAGTTTATGGTTACCCACATAGTATTTTGAACCATTTTCTGTTTGAGCTTTTACACCTTTTCCTGTAATACTTTCAAAAGAAGCAATTTCAGCTTGCTCAACCTTTTCATCTTTTAAATGGTTGACTACTGCTTCCGCCAAAGGGTGTTCTGATTGTGTTTCAATAGCTAAAAGAACCTTTTTATATTCACTCTTATTTTGAAGTTTATCTTTCCAAAGTATATCAGTTACCAATGGTTTTCCTTCTGTAATTGTACCTGTTTTATCAAGAATTACGGCATTCACTTTATGACCGAGTTCTAAACTTTCGGCATCCTTTAATTAAAATATTATTTTCAGCGCCTTTACCAATTCCCACCATAATTGCGGTCGGTGTTGCCAATCCCAAGGCGCAAGGACAAGCGATAACCAGAACCGCTACAGAAGTTAATAAGGCTTGTGAAAATCCATTATCGCCTCCTACTGACATCCATACGATGAACGTAATGATAGATATACCCAAAACAACGGGAACAAAAATTCCAGCAATCTTGTCGACCAGTTTTTGTACAGGTGCCTTGCTTCCTTGCGCTTCCTGAACCATTTTAATGATTTGGGACAGCAAGGTTTCTCCGCCTACTTTTTCGGCAGTAAATTGAAAGCTCCCTTTTTGATTTACAGTACCTGCAAACACTTTTTCATCCTTTGTTTTTTCAACTGGAACAGGTTCTCCCGTAATCATACTTTCATCTACATACGAGCTTCCTTTGGAAACTTCTCCATCTACAGGAATCTTTTCTCCCGGACGTACCAAAATGGTCTGACCCACTTGCACGGACGAAATAGGAATTTCCTTTTCTTCCCCATTCTCAATAATTTTTAGCGTTTTGGGTTGTAATCCCATAAGTTTTTTAATGGCCGAAGAAGTATTTGATTTTGCCTTTTCCTCCAATAATTTTCCCAAGGAAATAAAAGTTATAATTACCGTAGCCGCTTCATAATAAACGTGAGGCTCAATACCACGACTCAACCAAAATTCTGGAAAAAAGGTATTGAATACACTAAAGATAAAAGCGATTCCTGTGCTCAAAGCTACCAAGGTATCCATATTTGCTTTACCGTGTTTGGCTTGCTTGAAAGCATTGATGAAAAAGCTACGACCGAACCAAAAAAGAATTGGAAAAGTTAACACCAAAGAAATCCACTTACCTGGTTCCCATTGCATAAAAAACATTCCTAATACAAAAATGGGTAGCGTAAGTATAGCCGACCAGATAGTACGGCTTTTTATGTCCTGATAATGTTTTTGCTGAAGTTCTTGTTGTACTTCCGAAGGATTTTCTGTATCTATAATAATATCATAGCCTACCTCGCGAAGTGCATTTTGAAGTTGATTAGGACTCAACTCTTTGTCGTATTCCACAAGAACAGAACTATTAGCGAAATTGACGCTGGCATCAAACACTCCTTCTGTGTGTTTTAAAACAGATTCAACGCTCGCTGCACAAGATGCACAGGTCATTCCCGTAACAGGAAATGATTCTTTTATTCCCTGTTTTTGCTTCTTTTCTTTGGTTTCAAATATGTTGATTGTCTCCATAATCGTATTCATCTTAATACATCACAAATTTTAGGATTTAAAGTTTTTAATATATTACGTTATATGCTGAATGAATTGTAGAATTTGCTTGTTAAGGGTCACCAGTATGTAATTTTCCCAAGTTTCCGATACAAACAAGATAACTTATACCCGATTTTTTATAAAACAAAAGACTACAATGTGAGTTGTAGCCTTTCGGAATTTGAGGTTGTTGCACCTCACTATAATGAATTGAGATAAGTTGTATTATTTTAAATATTCGTTACAAGCTTCCTCACATTTTCTACAGGCATCTGCACATTCTTGACAGTGTTTGTGGTCGTGCTTGGCACATACATCAGCACATTTTTTACAGATATCACGGCATTGTTCTACCATACCTCTAACATCTTTATAATTTGACGCAAGCAAATTTGCTGTTGCACTACAGATTTCAGCACAAGCCCTATCAGTTCTTATACAATCTACCATCATCTTGATGTTGTCTTCGCCAAGACAAGCATCTGCACAGTAATTACAATGTGCTACACAATTGTTTAAAGCTTCGATTAATTTTGAATTTTTCATAAATATTTTAGAATTTAAATTGTTAAAAATAGTCCACTACTATAGCGGATATTACTAAAGACAATTTAATGTATGTAATATCGTTTTTTGTTATAAAATATGCCGAATGATTTGTAAAATTTTCGGATTAACAGAATTTAACATCATATTTTATCCAAATATTTACGATTCTGATTTGTGCTTTTTTTAAACTGTGTAGGTGTCATTCCTGTAACCTTTTTAAATTGATTGCTTAAGTATGCAACACTACTATAATGAAGTTTAAATGCTATTTCACTCAAGGTTAATTCATCGTAAACTATAAGTTCTTTAACACGTTCAATTTTCTGGTTTATGATGTACTGCTCGAACGTAATATTTTCTACCGACGAAAAAAGTGAACTTAAATATTTGTAGTCCAAGTGAAGTTCGCCTGTAACAATATCTGCCCATTTGAAATCGAGCTCCTCGGAAGAATGATGGATTTTATCTACAACCAATGTTTTCATTTGTTCAATAAGTTGACTTTTACGGTCGTCAATCAAACTAAAACCTGAATTTTGAAGCGCTTTGGAAAGACTATTTTTTGTGTTGGGACTTAACGATGAAACTAATTTAACCTCCCCCAATTTTATAGAAACATACAGTATTTTAAGTTGTTCCAAAATATTGGAAACTGCTGAGATACATCTTGGGCAGACCATATTTTTAATATGGATAGTCTCATTCATATAGTACTTGTTTCAAAATAATTTTAATCCAGATTTGTATAGAGAATAATAAACGGCAGCTGTTGCAGCAACTACAAAAATCAATACTATCACAACTAAAGCTATAATTTTATCTTTTTTTGGAATATCACTTTTAGGCTGATGTTTCTTTCTGTCATTTTTTCTTCTATTTCTTCTACTCTCACTCATCCTCGTTCTCCTTCAAAAAATCAAGATGACTAATTTAAACTACCCAATTAAGTATAGTTTTAAACTATTGTACGGTTTCTGTTACTTCACCACAGTTTAGCATTGCTTGTCCGTAGTAGGGATTTTGTATTTCTTTTTCCGTGCTCAACCAATATGCGCCTTCATTATTATTTGCCATTGGACAAAAATCTATGTAAATTTCTTGGTTGATGCCAAACGCTTTCATTGCATTTATGAGGTGTGCTGAAAGACTGATAAAATGATTTCTCTGGGTTTTAATATCGGATGTCTGGGCAATTTCATTTGAGGAAGCCTTCAATTCTTTTTCAAGTTGCGCCCAGTGGTTATTCGCATTTTTATCCTTTAGCAAAGCAAGGTCAACTTGTGTTAAACTTTTCTGTAAGGTCTGTGCGGCCGTTTTTGCTTTTTCACTTTGGTCGTTTGTCAATGCTGTTTTAAGCATAATATAATCATCAAAAACTGTTTTGAGCTGCTCTTGGAATTTGGAAGCTACATCCATACGCTTGGCGGCATCAACTGTGTTGTTTAAATTTTCCATTCCCAAATGCCCTTCGTGACCTGTCATTGTTTTACCACCTGATGCATTCATCATAGATTTTTTTCCTTGTAACTGTGCAGCGGCATCTACGGTAAATGTTCCGTTGGTTACCACTTCATCGCCGTTAGAAAGCCCTTCGATAATGGTATAGTTCTCACCATTTTTCGTTCCCAAAGTCACTTCTTGCATTTCAAAAACGGGTTCATTGGGATTGGTCTTTACGTACACCAATGAGCGCTCGCCTGTCCACATTACTGCCGTTGCAGGTATGCTTATCGCAATTTCCATAGTATTGCCTTTTGTCATTGCCACTTTTGCGGTTACGAACATTCCTGGTTTTAATAGATTTTCCTTATTGTTCAATGTGGCGCGCACTGAAACAGTTCTGGACTTTGTATTCAAAGTAGGGTCGATAAATGAAACTGATGCTTCAAATTCTTTATTGGGATAAGCGTTACTAGTGATTGTTACCTTTTGACCTTCCTTTAGTTGCGAGATTTGTCTTTCGTAGGCGTCAAACATTGCCCAAACAGTACCCAAATCACTTACTTTAACAATGGGCTGGCCTTGTTTTACATAGTCGCCTTCTTCTGCCATTTTTTGGGAAACGGTGCCTGAAACAGTTGCATAAATCGGAAAATTTTCCCGCACCTTGCCAGAACTTTCTATTTGGTCTATTTGGCTTTCAGAAAGTTTCCACAATTTTAATTTGTTTCGAACTGCTTTGTATAAACCTGGTTGTGATTCTTTCAGGTCAGAAGCAGTTAAAAGTTCTTGTTGGGCAGCAACGAGCGTTGGTGCATAAATCGTTGCCAACAACTGTCCTTTTCGTACTTCTTCGCCCGTGAAATTGACATTCAACTTTTCAATACGTCCTTCAAAATAGCTTGCCTGTACCGCATTGGCTTCTTCGTTGGCCATTATTTTTCCGGAAAGTGTTATTTTGTTATCGTCGGTTCCTGAAATATTTCCTACAATTGTAGTTTGGATATTCGCCAGTGCCATTGCATTGTCGCTCATTTTTATTTCGTTCATTGCAAGCCCTTCCGCACCAGTTTCGGCGGGAATTAAATCCATACCGCATATTGGGCAGTCGCCAGGTTCTGGTTGCATAATCTGTGGGTGCATTGAACAGGTCCACATTTGATGTTCTTCGGAGTGGTTAACGTCTTCGCTCAAATCTGTTACTTTCTTGCTGTTTACGGAACCTTCCGCAGAAGGGCCAAAAAAGACATAGCCCAAGACCAATCCTATGGCTAAAATTGCGGTATAAATGATGTATTTTTTCATAGTATATTTTTTTATTTCTTTATAAAACCCAACAGATTTTAAGACCAGTTAGGTTTTGGTAATTATTATTATTCTGCTTGCAAACGCTTTATCATTGCTTTCATTTCTCCAATTTCTTTACGTTGTGCTTTGATAATATCATCAGCCAGTTTGCGCACTTCAGGGTCTTTGATATCGGCTCTTTCACTTGTTAAAATTGCAATTGAGTGATGGGGAATCATTGCTTTCATCCACAGAATATCGCCAATGATTGGGCTTTGTGCCCTAACCAAACCAAGTGCGCCTAAAAATAGCACCAAGCTACCTAATAAAATAGCGATGTTCTTTTTCTTGTTTTGATACATTTTCCGCATAAAAAACCACATTATTACTGCCATTGCTGCAATACCCAAACAACTCATATAGAATCTGGTTAAACTAAAATATACGTGGTCTAACGCATAACTATTTAGATACATCGTGATGTACATTGCAATAAAAGATGCGACAAGCATCAAAATAAATTTTGTGTAATTGCCTTTGTTTGTGTGTTGATTTGAATTTTTCATTGTTTTAGAGTTTTTGGTTATGATTTAATTATTTTCTTTTTTAATTTTCTAATGGTTGGCGAGGAGGTGTACCACAGCAGGAATCCGCTTAACACCGTAATCAATCCCAAGAGCGAAAACGCCCTTAATACAATGGTATTGAAATTGTCGCGCGTGTCATAATCCATTGTGTGGGTCATCCATAAAAAGTCGAACCAACGCCACGCTCGATGCCTTACAGTCTGGAATTTTCCGTCTGTTACCGAAACATAAGCATTAAGAGCTTCATCGGTATCATATGAAATAACATAGGCTGGCAATAGCTTTTCCCGATATTCGTGATAGTCGTCCACTTCGGTTATTTTTTCGATGTTGGCGACTTTCAAACCATCTTTCATATAGTTTTTGGCAACAGACAAGGCCTCTTCTTCCGTAATATTTTTTTTTGCTTTCCCAGTTTTTGCACTGTACAATTTTTGATTGTTTATCCAGTAATAAGGCTCGTTGTTGATGTCCCTAATTTCGATACTTCCAATGCCTTCAGGATTGTTTATTTGTGAAGGACTTATTAAATCATCAAAGGCTTTGGGCACGTAATCTAAATTACAGAATTGGTCACCGTGAATGTCGTCTATGTTTGTCCAACTGAAATACATTCCGCTAATGGTCCAAAACAGGAACTGTACCCCCAAAAAGAGCCCCAAATATCTGTGGGTCTTTCGTATTTTTAGTGCGGTTTTCCTTTTCACCATCTTTAAAGTTTTAACGAACGTAACCGCAAAGCGTTCATAATAACGGAAACTGAACTAAAGCTCATTGCCAAAGCCGCTATCATTGGTGACAATAACAACCCGAAAATAGGGAACAAAACACCTGCTGCGATTGGGATTCCTAAAATGTTATATCCTAAAGCCCAAAATAGGTTTTGCTTGATGTTACGCATTACACCGTCGCTCAATTCCCGTGCCTTGACAATACCGTGCAAATCGCCTTTTACCAAGGTTATCATTGCACTTTCAATGGCAACATCTGTTCCTGTTCCCATTGCGATACCAACATCACTTTTTGCCAAGGCTGGCGCATCATTGATGCCGTCGCCTGCCATTGCTACAACTTTTCCGCTGTTCTGTAATTTTTCTACTTCCTGAAGTTTGTTTTCGGGCAACATTCCTGCTTTAAAATCAGCAAGATTTAATTCTTTTGCGACCGCTTGGGCAGTATCGTGATTGTCGCCAGTAAGCATTATTACTGCGATACCTTTGTCTTGAAGTGCTTTGATCGCTTTGGCGCTGGTCGCCTTTATTTTGTCGCCAATGACAACATATCCCACAACTTTTGAATCGATGGATAGGTATGAAACTGTTTTTCCTTGCTTTTGAAAACTTTGTGCTTCGGTTTCCATTTCCGAAGTTAATTCAGCCTTGGCGTATGCCATCATTTTGGAATTCCCTAAATCCACTTTTTTCCCGTTGATGTTTCCTTCAACACCTTTTCCGGTAACTGCGCTAAACTTTTCAGCGCTCAAAAACTCAACATTCTTTTCTTTACCATATTTTACAGTTGCTTCGGCAAGCGGATGCTCGCTTTTGCTGTTTAGGGAAACGATGTATTGAAGCACTTCTTTTTCTGAAAAATTAGTTCCGAAGGCTCCGACTTTTTCAACCGTTGGTTTGCCTTCTGTTATGGTTCCTGTTTTATCGATAATAAGTGTATCCACCTTGTCCATTTTTTCCAAAGCTTCGGCATTTTTTATGAGCACACCATTTTGTGCGCCCTTACCAACACCGACCATAATGGACATTGGTGTTGCCAAGCCCAAGGCACAGGGACAGGCGATAATCAATACTGCAATTGCATTTACAAAGGCATAAACATAGACGGGTTCCGGACCAAAAATAGCCCAAACCACAAATGTGATAATGGAAATAAGGACAACTATGGGTACAAAATATCCCGAGACGGTATCCGCCAATTTTTGGATTGGTGCACGACTGCGACTGGCATTATTGACCATTTGGATAATTTGGGACAGTAGGGTATCTGCACCCACCTTTTCGGCTTTCATCAAAAAAGATTGGTTGCCGTTGATGGTGCCACTGGTAACTTTGTCATTTGCCGCTTTGTTTACGGGAATAGGTTCGCCTGTAATCATAGATTCATCGACCGTTGTACTACCTTCGGAAATCACGCCATCAACTGGAATTTTTTCGCCTGGTTTCACCCGTAGGATATCGCCCAATTTAATGCTATCAATCGTAACCTCTTCTTCCTTGCCATCTTTGACTAGTATGGCCTTGTTTGGCGCGAGCTTTAGCAATTCCTTTATTGCTGAATTGGTTTTGCCGTGGGCACGTGCTTCCAAAACCTGACCCAAGAGCACCAAGGTCAAAATAATAGTGGATACTTCATAATATACGTGAACGGCACCAGATTCTGTTTTGAACTGTGCCGGGAAAAAATCGGGAAAAAGCATACCGAATACGCTGAATAACCACGCTGCGCCAGCACCAATGCCGATTAGGGTAAACATATTGAGGTTCCAGGTTTTGATGCTTTTATAGGCACGTTCAAAGAACATCCACGTAGCATAAAACACCACAGGAATTGAAAGTGCAAGCTGAATCCAGTTCCAGTTTTTTTGCTTCATTACCGTATATAACGGATTATTCGGAATCATATCGCTCATTGCGATTAAGAAAATAGGTAAGGTAAAGGCGACTGCAATCCAGAATTTCTTGAGTAATTTGTTATAGGTCTTTTCTTCGGCTGAACTATCTGCTTCCATTGGGACTAAGTCCATCCCACAGATTGGGCAGGCTCCAGGTTCATCTTTTACAATTTCCGGGTGCATTGGGCAAGTCCATTGTTCAGAAGTTTTTGCAGATAAATTTTGCTCTTCAACTAAATCCATTCCGCAGACAGGACAGTCTCCAGTTTTTTCATATGTTTTGTCTCCCTCACAATGCATCGGACAGTAAAAAGTGCCAGTTCCTTTACCTTTAGGTTTTTCATTTTTTGCTTTCGTACTTCGACTACGCTCAGCATCAACTCCGGCGGTATCGTTTTGATGATGTCGCTCTCCAGATTTGTGGATAGAATAAGTACCACCTTCTTTTTTAAGGGCATCTTGGAATTTCTCAATAGGAATATGTGATTCCATTTCAATGGTAGCTTCAGCTTTTGCTAAATTCACAGTAGCCTTTGAGACACCTTTCACTTTGGAAAGTGTTCCTTCTACGTGATTTCGACAACCATTGCAGGTCATTCCGTGTATTTTATAGGTGTGTTTCATAGTATCTGTTATTTTTACATTTTCATTTGTTCTTTTTCACTGTTTTCCATTCCCATATTCATATTTCCGTCTTTATCTGTATGCGATTTCATAAAAATAAATTGAGAAAGAAAAATGAGGGCAATACCAATTGCAGCAACTATTAGTACAAATGGGTCGTTTACATATTTTAAATAGATAAATGCTGCCAAAATAACAACATCCAACAGTATGGCAATTATTGGAATAATCGGGTTGAATTTTACTTCCTTTTTCAAATATTTAAAAAGTCCCCAATGAATAGCAATGTCCATTATCAAATAGAAAATAGCACCAATGGAAGCTATGCGAGTTAAATCGAACAAAACAGTCAAAAGTATCGCTAAAGAAACAGTAAAAATCAGCGAAGGATTTTTAAGTTGCTTCATTCTGTTCATATCAGGAACTTGTTTCATATTGCTTAACATACCCAACATTCGCGAGGCAGAATATACGCTGGCAATTACACCGGAAACTGTTGCAACAATGGCTAGTAAAATAGTTAGCGTTGAACCCCATTCGCCAAATAGAGGTTTTGCTGCTGCTGCGAGAGCATAATCTTTTGCTATTATAATTTCTTCAATACTCAATCCGCCAGCAACCGATAATGCCAAAACAACATAGATAACCGTACAAACGATTATTGATATAATTATGGAACGCCCTACATTTTTATGAGGATTTTTTATATCGCCACCTTGATTGGTAATGGTCGTAAATCCTTTGTATGCAAGGATAGACAAGGCCAATGCGGCAATAAATCCAAAACCTTCAGGCAGGGATTGGCCATTGGCAGCACTATAAGTACCTGTGATTGTGGGTAAACCAGAAATAACCAATCCTGATATAGCAAGAACTGCAATACCCACTACTTTAATAATTGCAGTAATGGTAGCGGTAGTCTCAATAATCTTGTTACCCGAAATATTGATGATATATGCAGCAACAATAAGCAATACACCCAATGCAGATGCATAACCTTCATATCCTTGCGGAAACAGTCGTAACGCATACGCCCCAAAAGTACCTGCCACTAAACTTTCTGAGACAACCATTGATACATACATCAGCAAAGAAAATGAACCAGCAAGTGTACCTGGTAAATAGGCCTTTGTCAAAAATTTAGCAACACCTCCAGAAGAAGGATAGGCGTTTGAAAATTTAACATACGAATAGGAGCTAAAGCCTACTACAACTGCGCCTGCGATAAAAGCAATAGGAAATAAATCGCCGACTAATTCGGCTATCTGCCCCATTAAAACAAAAATACCTGCACCAATCATTACGCCTGTACCTAAAGATACAGAGCCTAATAATGAGAGCTTTTGGGTATTTATTTTTAATGGTTTCATCTCGAAATTTCTATTTAATCTGATTACAATATTGGTTGCGGGTCACTTTTTATATGTTATATATATGTTTCAAATTACCTTAATTTTTTTCGGATTGCCTCAGAAATATTTTCAGAGTAAACCCCATAAGCATCCACCAATAAGCCTTTTATTCCATTTTTGGAAGAAATGGCATATAGTACACTATTGTCATCTGTGCTACTCATTCCTTCAAAACGATGCATCTCGTCCACCTCAAAATCTTCTGGATGGAATTTCAACTTTAGAGCATTACATTCCAGATGTTTCTCTTTCAAATTGAAATCAACAGTGTAGCCTTTAGCCTGTAAATGAGCCATAGTTTCAGAAAGTGTATCGTAGCTTTTCATATTATAATAGTGCCCGACTTGGGAAGGAGTTTTAACTAATCAACAATGAAAAATTTTCCATTCCCTTCCCACATCAGGACTTATTTTATGTTCTCTTGGCCTGTTTTAAATATCATAAATACTCTTATCATTCTTTTTGAATATAGAAAACACATAGTTATTCCAATTTCAGCACCAATTGTGCAAATTGCACATTTATTGTTTTATCCAAACCTTGCATTAAAGAATCTAACCCCGTATCTGAAACCAAAACCTGTCCCGTTGCACTTATCAGACAAGACATATTTATGCCCTGTTCTATATGGGTAATGGTTGCTTTAAACTGTGATTTATAGGTTTCCCCTTGATATAAAACATCAACCAGCCAATTAAAATTGATAGGGTCGTGCCGTTTTGATAAAAAATCAACGGATGGAATAGTACCTGTAAACCGAAGAATTGCAGGTGCTTCCCCTTCTTGTATAATGGCATTTAATTCAGGAAGGTCTGTTACTAAAGTTTTAAGGTCTAGAACACCATTTACTACTTTAGAATTGTAATCAAGATATAGTGCCAGACTATGGCTTTCTGCCTTGATAGTCTTACCGTCCACCAAAGTCATCATCTCAATATGGCCATCATCGGTTCTATATATTTTTTGAGCCGAAACCTCGAAATATGTTATTAAAAGAACTGCGAACATCAATAGTTTAGTTTTCATAATGTTTATTGTTGCTAATTGTTTTCTATATAAAGTAAGTATAACCATAATCCGCAATTGCCAATTTCAAATCAAACTGATTTTGCTATTTTTTCCATAATTGTAAGGTCTGTACCAAATTTGCAAATCGCATCGCAATGCATCCTCAATTCAGAAAACAAAATATACTTTATATGCATCTTGGAATTTTTGATTACAGGTCGATTCAATTGATGTATGACGTCTTTTTCACGATGGTTTGGAATGATGATATAAAAAACCTCATCGCCATCGGAAATGCTGAAATATAAATCGGACAGTCTTAAAATTCCTGAATAGATACTGGTGCTTTTTTCAACCTCAAAAGCGGCTACTATATTATTGGTTCCCTTTTCAAACCAAAGCACATCAATGAGTTTAATGGTGGTTTGGGTTTCCTTATCGCAAGGAAGCGCTGGAAATGTTTTCATTGAAATGAACGAAAAACTTTGACCGCCAAAAGATTTACTTTTATCGTTGCTGGCAGGTGTAACGTCAAAACCAAGTGAAATGCCGATTTTCAATAAATGGTATTGCATTTCGTCGTGAAGTTTCTCTTCCTGCTTTTCTTCCTGAATTTCCCTTTGCCGTTTTACGATGTTTTTTTCAAATTTGACCCGTTCGGCCTCACTTAAATATTCGTCGTTACCTATGAGCATTTTTTGGGTGCCAATCTCGAAACACAATCCTGCAATTGCGCCTAAATCGTTTGACAGTTCCGTTTTGTTTTTAGTATTGGTTTCTATCAAGATTTCCCTGATTTTCAGATACTCCGTCCAACTTCCCAATTTCTTTTTATCCTTGAACAGAAAATTAAACCCATTTAGTATGGCCGTATTAAATGGTGGAAACCAAGTGGGATGCAAAAAATATAAAATACTTGCTACCGCTGGGCCGAGGCCTTTTACTTTGAGTGCATCCAACTTTACGATTTCCCTTACGACCTGTTCTTCCGTTTTGGCATTAATACAGTTTTCCAAAAATTGACCAAAAGCTATTTTATTGTCCTGATTTTCATAGATATCAGGAATGCGCAGTTTCGGCTTCCAATAAAAAGGATGCGCCACACCCGCAAAAACTTGCTTTTGCTCTGCAATGCTGCCCAACACAAATTCCAGACTGCTTTCCTTAAAATCGTTTGGGAAGGTTTTGTTTTTAATGTCCTCAATCACCTGCAAAACGCCTCTACGGATGGTTCTAAACGCCTTCAATCTCTGGTCATTGTCAACAAACCAAGTATTGTAAACACTTTCCGAGTCGGTTTTATATTGATGGATTATTTGAGGAAAATTGCTCATTGTTGCTGTTATTTCGTGTTTCTTGAAGAGGTATGTGTTTTGATGATTTTCCATTCGCCACCCATCTTTTTTAGGATAGACGTTGCCACGCCTTTTTTGCGAATCGTTCGTGTTTCACCTTTTTCATTTGGGTTAAGCACTATGGTATAAATGTAGGTTTCAGTAGTAAAAGCATAGGGCGCATCTACTTTGGCATCGATTTCATAATCAGAAAAGGTAAAACTTTTAAATTCGCCTAATTCTGGTCCAAGATGATGCTCAATGTAATGTGCATACGTGCCTTCGACTCCACCGGATTCAAATACTTCAGAATCTTCTGCAAATAAATTGAACGTGCCTTCAGTTGTCAAATTTTGAATGGCATCCTTGTAGGTTTTCATCACAGCAATAACCGCTTCCGTATCCGTCTTTGCTTTTGTTTCCTGTGCGTTGGATAAGCTGAAAGTAGCAATGAGAATTGTTACGAGTGCAATTGTTTTAATTGTTTTCATAATTTTAGTTTTTAAAGGTTATTTATTATCAACGTGTATTCTATTAATATTTGCAATGCCAAAGACAAGTACCAAAAAGCTCAAGAAAATTTCCATCATTACCAGCGTTTTTCCCGCAATTGAAATTGGTACAATATCGCCATATCCAACCGAGGAAAAAGTTATCAAGCTGAAATAGATAAATTCAAAAAATTGCAAGAAGAATGAACCATTGAGCGAAGTACTCTCTTTGAAATTTTCAGAATTCAAAATATATAACGCGTGATAATCAGTCGTGAATGAAAAAACAATCAAAACAATCAACACCGCAAATAAAGTTAGGACGTGCGCAAGCTGATGGCTTTCGCCTATTATTTTAGCCAATTGTATGAACGTAAGCCGAACGATAAAAATGGTCTTGATTAGAGCCAAAGCCACAATTAAAATAGGTCGCCATAGGCCATTATCATCTGCTTGTGCCCAAAATATATAACTCAGTGATATAGCGATAACCGCCGTTGCGGTAAGCAATACTTTTTTAAAGAGCTGTCCATAAAACCCATTGCCGTTTGATATATCATTTATAGTTTCTTTCACTATTGATTTTTTTAATACATTAATATTAGTTATATCATTGCAACACCAATAAATAAGTATTGATGCCTTGAAAGGATAGATGAAACTCTAGTGGCCACTCCATAAAAATATACATCCTGAAAATCCAGTATTTACAATAAGATTTTCTTTCACAAAATTTCTAGTGCCTAACAAGGGGGGACTAAAACCAACCATCAACATTGACCCTTCCCTAATTAGGGCTTTTTTTCTTGATATCTTTTTATATCATTTTAAGCTCAGTTTTTTACAGTATTCCCATATTGATATTTTGCAAATATTTTTGCCACCGCCTCCTTAATTTCCTTTTGCTTGTCGGTGGTATTTGCGTGCAGCACATCTGGCGCAAATCCTTGCCAGACTAATTGACGGCGTTTCATATCTATAAGTTCTATGACAACGCCACCTTCTTTGTGTTCTTGAGATGATTGGTAACCGCCATAATATCCATAACCGTAAGACCCGAAATGACCATAACCGTGACCATAAGAAGGAAAATAAGGGTAGCCACCACCTGTGTTTATATCTCTTGTCTGTACAACGATACGGGAATCTACCAATAAATCAGGATTGCTCTTATTCAAGACGTAGCCTTTATTTTCCATTTGTTCCTGAATGGCGCCTTTTAACCGTTTCTTTATCAATGTGTTGAAAAATAACGGTTCGTTTTCCTTGTCGCTGTCCATTTGAAAATCATCGGACCAGTAAAAGGTTTTGTAGGTTCCAAACTGTGCTTCTTGGTCATAATCGGTAACGATGGCCGAAGAAGTGACCGAACAACTTACTGCGGTAATGCTTATTAAAAGGCAGACTGCCAATTTTATTAATGTTCTCATAATCCATTTATTTAATTCAACAATCTATTTTATTTCTTCGTAAGTATTGCATCCACACTCAAGTCGTGCTTGTCATTAACTTTTATAAATACCAAACTTGGGCGTTCCAAATTATAATCGGTAATCAATAAAGACCAAGAAGCTGTTAATTGAATTGTATCTTCTGAAACAAGTTTCAACTCAATAGGAATGGTTATTTCCCGAGTAACTCCGGCAAGGGTGAAATCTCCCTTTGCGTTGAGCGTTTGTGTCGCTTTTTCTTCAAAATTAAAATCGTCCATAAATTTTCCTTCAAAAACAACATTGGGTTTTTTTTCCGCTTTTACCAGATCATACATATGTCCATCCCGTTTTTCATTATCTGTCTTTATGGATTTTACAGGAACCGAAAAGGTCAACGTGCCGTCCTTAAAACCTATGGTGCCCTGTAAATCATCAGATTTGCCGATATAGGAATTAAGTGGCATTTTTGCCTTAAAGGATGCGGTTCCTTCCTTTACTATATAATTTTGGGCCTTTATAGATACATTGCTTGAAAACAACAGTATTATTAACAAATAAATTAAGTTTTTACCCATTACTTTTTATTTTTCGACCATTCAATCCATTTGAGTATAACTCTTGATATGTCTTGGTCTCATTCTCATTGATTCGGCGGACAATATACTTTTTGTCGATACCCTTTCTATTTTCAATACCCATTGATTTTAGCAGTTCCTTAAAACCTTCGATGGTATTTTTATGATAGTTGGCAACTTTGGTTTTTTTATCTTTTACAACAATGGATGCAACTCGGGAAGGCACCATTGTGGTAATTCCCGTAGGGCAGGTATCCAAATTGCATTTTAGCGATTGCACACAGCCCAAGGCAAACATCATCCCTCTTGCGCTATAACAGGCATCTGCGCCGAGCGCCATCATTCTATAGATATCAAAAGCGGATATAATTTTACCAGCTGCCATTACTTTAATTTCATCTCGCAACCCATACTTTTTAAGAATGCCGTTTGCGAAATGGATGGCTTCAATTATTGGCATACCGGCCCAATGTAAGGATTCCATATGGGCAGCACCAGAGCCACCTTCGGCACCGTCAATGGCTATAAAGTCTGGGCAATTTTGCTTTTCGGCAAAGGTTTGAACCATTCTTTCAAACTCATCTTGTTGACCAATGCACAGCTTTATTCCCACAGGTTTTCCTTTAGAGAGTTTTCTCAATTTTCTAATGAAGCGTAGCATTTCAACGTCATTGTCGAATGCCGAATGAAAGGCTGGGGAATGAATTTCCGTTCCCTGCTCCACATCCCTGAATTTGGCAATTTCCTTTGTGTTCTTCTTTGCCGGCAAAATTGCCCCAAAGCCAGGTTTGGCACCTTGCGATATTTTTATTTCAATCATTTTCACTACATCGTTGGTTGCGATATCGGCGAATTTTTTGGCGTCAAAATTTCCTTCTGCATCACGACATCCAAAATAGCCTGTTCCAAACTGAAAGATAATATCTGCACCGTATTCTTGATGATAGGGTGTAAAGCCACCTTCGCCGGTGTTTTGAGCAAAACCTGCTATTTTCGCACCACCGTTAAAAGCAAGGGTAGCATTTTTGCTTATGGAACCAAAACTCATTCCCGCAAGGTTGAGAATGCTGGCAGAGTAAGGTTTTAAGCAGTGGGAACTTCCTATAAGAACTCTAAAGTCGTCATTGATTTGTTTTGCAGGATATGTGGAATGGGTAAACCACTCGCGCCCCACTTTGTCATACGGAATCTGTGTTCCAAAAGGTTGATTTATAAGCGCATCGGCAGCTCTTTTATAGACAATTTCCTTTTGAATTAAAGTAAAGGGTTGCCCTTCGGTACGGTTGAGCAATAATGTTTCCTGAATAACGTGGCGTTGCTCCTCAAGAAGATTTGTGATTCTACCAAGCAAAGGGTAGGTTCTCCTAATATTATTTGATTCTTGAAAATAGTCCACAAGACCGAGAACGAGTAAAGGAAGGATAATCAATCCAATCCACCACAAATGGGGATGCCAAAATACCATAACGATATATGCAGCAACTAAAAATATAGCGGTTATAATAAATCCTTTTCTCATTTTTCAGTATTAATGTGAATGTTCATCACTTTCTCCGTGACCTTCTTCGTTTTCGTTACCAAGATATTTCCCCTGTGGGCCAACTCCTTCAATATGCACGAGCTGTGAACCATAGTGTCCTGCCTGTGCTACTGAATATCCTGCAAAAGCCATAACTACAAATACCCCAATTTCAAAACCTCGCTTTAATTTGTACCAGAAGAGGCTTACTATTTTTAATAGGGCTGCCAAAGCACTTGCCCATAAAGTCCAATCTGCATATTTGTCGTGCAGTTCCAAGACCTTTTTTGCGGTTTCTGTAAGTCCTTCGGTATGTGGGTGCACCAGTGTACCTGCTACGTAAGCTCCGATAAATCCGAATCCTACTGTTAGTAAAATGACCCAATCCAGTGTGCGATTTAAAACGAACAGCTGGATGAGCTGTAACAAAACTGCCAATAAAAGCAGTACAATCGGGAAGTGTACAACTAATGGATGCAGATTAGGGAAATCGTCCAAACCGGCTTCAGTATGGTCTTGTGAGACAGAAATTGGACTGCTTGTTTCAAAAATAGAAAGTGATTTCTCATCCTTGATGTCGGTTTTAGTTTCAGAAACAATAAAATTACTATCAGCAAATACCGTCGAAAAACCTCCAAACAAGGCTAACATCAATACGGTGAAAATTATTTTTTTAGATTTCATTTTATATAGTTTTAAATTAATCACCTGTTAATTGCAAGATCAATACACCTATCACAATAATGGCTATAATGGCATAAATGGTATAATTGAACCATTTTTTGAAGCCACTTCTCTTTTGTTTGGTTTCGCTACCGGTTTTACAACAATCTTTCATCTGTTGATATTTATTTATTTTTAATTATCAGATGTAATTGGCCAATCAACATTTCGCTTGTTATCAACTTTTTTGTATGGCTCATTTCATACTATTTTATTTGTGCCTAATTAAGAGAAAGGGCTTCACTAACCAACCAAAAGTATGTGCCCTCTCTCTTATTAGGACTTAAATTTTTGCCTGACCTGGGAAGGAATTAACACTAACCATCAACATTGTTTTCCTTCCCACGACAGGACTTAATGACTACCCAAGATATCCCAGACATCTTATTTACTTCTGTTAACTAATAAACCAGAGCAACAAAAGATGCTTAGGGAAGGGATTACCTATTGAATAGTCTTTTGTATTTTGCCATATTTAAACTTCCTACTACCATATTATCGGTTTCTTACTTTGTTTATTTACACTCAATTATTTCCTTTTGCAATTAGGCTGTCCAATTCCATATACTTTTCTTTCATTAGGCTTAACGCAAAAGCTCCAGCAGAAGCTGTAAAGACTGAAAAGTCTAATGCTCCTTTTATTCCAGTGGAAAATGTCATTGAAAGCGCAAATAGTAGCAGTAAAAATCCACTCCATTTTGCGAACAATTCTGTTTTAAATCCAATTATCAAGAAGAATGCAAAAATAATTTCAGCTGCGGTTGCAATAATTCCGATTGTTGAAATTAATGAGTCCGGAATCCAAGGATTTATCTGTTGTGTGTAGTTAAGAAAATTATCCCAATTCCCCCACACAGAAACATCTTTGTTCCACAATCCAAATCTATCAGCTACTGCCGATAAAAATCCGATTGATATTGCAAGTCGCAAAAAGAGTTTGATTATTTTAGTCCTCATCTTTGATTATTGTTGGTTGCTTAATTCTCTTGATTTTGGTCAAAAGGATTACAACTTTACTGAATTGTCTTTTGAACTTTCCCACATTTAAGCATTTTGCTGCCATAGTAGGGGTTTTTTACTTCATTACTTGTACTTAACCAAGCACTTCCTTTATCGTACATTGGGCAAAATTGTTCATATAACGTGCTTTTTGTACCCGTAATAGCTACCATATCAGTAATATCCTTACTTAACGTTTTAAAGTGCTCGCGTTGGTGGTCTATCGCACTTTCAGAAATAT
>CAWBZL010000004.1:0-835226 GCA_963793275.1 uncultured Flavobacteriaceae bacterium | reverse complement strand
GGTTGTATGGCAGGCGAAAAAATGCTGGGGATGACGGCGCATCTACAGTATTTCTAATTCCTTTTCCGTCTTTTATCAAGCTAACCGTTACAGAACCGTCTCGAACCGGCTGATGTTCATCCAACACCGTAAAATGGGCTGCAAATCTACTTCCGTTACCCACAATAAGCGCAGGAAACTCAACGAACAATTCTGTTTTGCCATTTCCAGATAGTCTGGCTCAAGCGAGGAATTTCTTCGCCCACGTGACTACCATCTTCATTATGTGCGTGTGCGTCTTGTGACGTCTTCTGACAGACATCCCAAAGCGAGCACTATTATTATATATTTCATCTTTCGTATTTTTTTGAATTTTAATGGTCGTAGTATATAACTCATCATCGTACTTGTAGGTATGAGAAACATCATCTGTATGATTCCCTTCTGAAATAGTGGTGGTGCCATCTTGCTGTTGTTTTTGTTTCCATAAGATCAGTTCCTACTTTAAACTCTTCTTTGTTCTATCGTTTATTCCGTATGACTACCATCCTCATTATGCTCGTGACCGTGGTCGTCAGTATTTTCGGTTTTTGTTTCTCGACAAGAGGTTACTAAAAATGTTGATGCGATTGCTCTTGCGAATATTGATTTTGAGAAATTTTACTCATTGCTAAATATTTGTTTTGGTATTCATGAATCTTCGATTTCATAATTGTATGTTTAAAAATTTATAACTGATGTTTTAATAATTGTGCTTGAAGCAGTTGCAGTTCCTTTTCCATTTGCAGCATTTTATCTGATGCATTCCGATAAAACTGAAGCTACCACGTAATAATCCATAAACGAATACTCGCCCAACATATAAGCCTTAAAAAGCAGTTGCTCGCTATTTAAATTGCCCATAGTGGTTTGATACTCATTAAATTTTTCGAGTATCAATTCGTATGGATTATAGGTTTTTTCGAAATTGTGTATAAAGCGAAGTGGTAACTACCTGCGTGTTGGACTGTTGATACTCATAATTCGCTTCGGCAGCTTTTACTTTGTTCTTGCTACTCCAAAGTGGAATTGAAACACCGCCATAAAACCCAGAATAATGACTACCGCTAACGCCTTGATAATTATAGCCAAGTGCCACGTTTGGCAGCACCTTCTTTTTTTCCAGTTTTCTTTTTGACGAGATGCAGATTCATTAGCCTTTAATTCTTGTAGTAAAGGGTCTTTGGCTGAATTTTTCCTGCCAAAGATTATCTACCGTACCAACTTCGATAGGTAATGCAATACTTGACGAAATAGCATCAATTGCATTGCCTCCGTTCAAGGTTTTGAGTTTGGATGACCAAAATTTGGATTTCGCCTTCAATCTGTTCCACA
This sequence comes from uncultured Flavobacteriaceae bacterium, assembly GCA_963793275.1. Taxonomy (GTDB): domain Bacteria; phylum Bacteroidota; class Bacteroidia; order Flavobacteriales; family Flavobacteriaceae; genus Marinirhabdus. The sequence continues at coordinate 833,873 of CAWBZL010000004.1, read as the reverse complement.
ACAAACTGCTCTTGAATCCAAGCAATTTTCGCTTTATTCAAATCTAAAATGCCTACTTGCTCGGTATCAAAAAGTTTTCTGGATTTGGTCAAAAACCTGCTTGCTCTGGGTTTTTCTTTCTGCTCAATAGTTTTTTGCTTTTGCAAGAAAGCAAGTTCCAAAAGCGTATTTTTTGCTTTCAATAAGACTTCCAGTCTTTTATTAGCATAGGCTGACGCTAACTGTTGCCCGATTTAGACTCGTTCCATTTGCCACGAGCAGCATATACCGTTGGGAATTCAAAAGATTGCGATAGTTGATATTCGGTATAATCTCCAGTTGTATTGTCGCCAAATGGCAAATAAAAGCCAGAAAGCTGTGGGTCAGGCAAATTATTGTTGCTCCTGTTTTTGGGGTTTCTTAGTTTTCAATGAAAGATTGATAGCCTTTTAACTCTGTATTGTTCTGTTCTATTTGGTTCACAGTACCCCAATATTTTTATCCTGTGAGAAACCATTAACATAGAACAGGCATCCGCAAATCGCGGACACGATGTATTTGTTCATTGTTTGAAATTTTAGGTTTAATCTTACCTGTCGACTGACAGGTCTGCATTATTAAAGGGAATAATACCATAGCGATACCATTCTCCTAAATGATTAACCTAAAGGTGGCTGGCCACATGGTGGATTGAGGGGAAAGAGGGGTGGGATTAAAATATGTATTGGGTGGATGGATGGACCGGCGGTTTACTATTTTGCCTATCGTCAATCAAAAAGATTTTTTGAGTTTCGAAAGAACTTTTTACTATATCCTTATCAACATTGGTCTGCTGCTCAACTGTATTCCTTTTAAGTACAACAATATCGCTGGATACCATTTAAGTGGACGTGCATTTCCATAAAGAACCCAAAAAATCCGTATGGGGATTCTTCCTTTTAGTGCGAACTGTCATCGTGATGATGGTGTTCGTCAGTATGAGCAATATCTGAAAGGGAATGCGTTTCCTCGTGCTGATGGTGCAAATGCGGAAAAACCTGATGCAGCATCATAAGGCTAAACAAGCCTAAAAAGAAAAATGCCGCTATTTTATTTGGTTTTTGCATTAATTACAGAAGAATAGCAATATTTCTTGTCTGGGAAAATTGACACATTATCAAACTAAATTCTAAATTATTTTATACATATTGCAAAGGGGGGAAATTCAGTTTAAGGTACTGGATGAACCTTTGGCTTTATGCCATTGCATAGACTTCGTCGAACAGTTTTTTATCCAACCGTTCTTGTTGGCCAAAGCTTTTTTCTTCAAAACATTATGAAGTACTGAATTAAACGCATTGTAACCTAACCACAGATTTGGTTCTTCATTCGGCAACAAGGCTTCATAGTTTAAGATTTCGATGACCTCACGAGATTTTTTCGACGGGTCGCTATTATTATCGCTACATTCATACCTAAACAGTTTTGTTTGTCAAGAATCGCTTTTACAAATTCCTGTGTATCGATGATTTAAATTCTTTCATCTTGTCGAATTTCTTTGTAATGGTATAGAATTCATTGTCGAGAAATTTATCGAATAGATTGTTCAGCCTCGGCATAATCAAGTGCGTATTGTTCTTACTGTGCTTGATGGAAAACTCGATTTCCGCTTGAGAAACGTGCAAGCCATTTGAACATACTTCCTGCTAAAACCCAAAGTGTCCAGAGGTCTTTTCACTTCCGTCATACGAGTTTTTGAACCGAAGCATCGGCAGTATCAAGTCCTTATGGTTCTTGACCGTAAACTGGCTTTTATCATCGATGATAAAGTCGGTAATAAACGACCTATCATTTTTGTTGATGGTGCGTTTGTGGAAATTCAGTTGTTCATCGGTCAGCATTTCTTCAGGTTTCTTGAACAACAGTTGATTTGGAATGTGGCCATAAGCTGTTCGATACCACATTGACGATTTTGCCATTAGAGATTATGGCATTTTCAAGCCCTCTTCGGGATTCCATCTGTGTCGACTTTTTTAAGGATTTCATTTCTGATGGAACAAAGATTTCATCCTGTTGTAGATTTTGTAAATACATTACTTTTGAATTTAGACCTGTCTGCCGACAGGCAGGTTAAACATTTTCTGATAATACTCGGTAATAGTTGGGATGCTTATCCCTGTAATAAGCCAAGTGACTTTCGCCACTATCAATGTCATAATTTTTACTACTTGACTGATAATGCTTTTCAGCTTCTTGTCAGCGAAATTTTAGGTTTTTCAGATACTCTTTTCATAATCGATATATTTTGATTAAACAATATTTGAGCAGTACCTAACGGAAGATAAAATCTCAGCTCAAAAGGAAACGGAATAAATAAGCGTAGGATGTTGCGTTGGCTTTATGCCGTAGTCTTTTGATGGGTGTATTTTACGACTTTACCTTTGCGCTAACTATTGATTGATAACCCCTTCCTTGTAAATACGTCTTTTAAGAAGCTATCATAAGAAAAAGGGCCAGCACGAATGCCGACCCTTCCTCAAACAACAAAAGCTAATCGTTGAGTTCCTGAATTTGCTTTTCAAGAACCGTGATGCGCTCTTTCAAACGTTCTTCACGCTTGTCTCGTTTTTCAGCATATTCTTTTTCATGCCAGCAATCTTGGATTTGTAATAAACTTGTATCGCATTGTAGAATGAAATGTTCGTCAGATTATTGACGTGATTGCTTTCGCCAAAATGCACTTGCTTTGTGAGCATATAGCGTATCAACTTGTGAAAGATTTCCTTTTTGAACTTCTTTTTGAAATTCTCGACCATTTCAATTTTGGTCATCTTTGAAGTGTCGCCCAAGAACTTTGAGAAATATTTTTGTTGGCTCATAAGTCCACATTATTTTCAAATAGCGATATCGAGATGCCACCATTTCATCAGTTGAAAGTGTCTTCTTCGTATCAATATATTTCGTCTCACGAATCATTTCTACAACTTCTTCAAACTGCTTGTTGTTCTCAATTTGCTTCTTCCGGATCTCCCTTTCGTTGATTTTAACGATTTGTTCTTCGGGTGTACAATCTGCCATTTTTCTACTGGCCAATGGTGCCGAATATTCCGTAGAAACGTTCTTTGATTTTTCAACAATCTTTACAAAAATTTCCTTGTGCTGGAATGAATCGGGATGGAACACAACGCCGCTTTTATATCCATCTTCTTTTGCTGAATTGAATTTTTCCAAGGCTTCTTTATAATTCTGCATTGCTTCATCCAATTCTGCCTTTAATTCATCTTCGGAATAATCGTAATGCTGATATTCTTCCTGAATAGCTTCGATTGTAGGCTTAATCGGATTTTCAATGACTTCAATATCGTCCAGCAAATAGACTTTTAGTCCGTTCTTTTCTAATTGCGATATAATGGGCTGATCTGTTCTCGTCATCTGCCCCAATACTGTCGTATTTCAGGAATCAATAGGATGTTCTCTTTTTTGGATTTATCAATCAGGTTCAAGAACGATTTGCTTTTCTTCGTTTCAAAACAGGCTGCTTTTGTACAGACCATTTGCCATCGCCGAACAGATTGCCTTGAATTGCAGCATTGAAAGGACATTCAACACAAGACCGAGCTTTTGGGACCAATTTTTTATCGGCTACATCAAAAGATGCTTTTTCCAAATCGTATGTCTGGTCTTAAATCATCCTGTTTATCTGATGTGCATTAAAATCCTCGCCCATTGTTTCCAACATCATTTGCTGTTCTTCCGGCTCGAAGAGTGCTACACCAACACCCAATGACATGGTCATTTCGCCATTGCGCACAAATTCCTTAAAACCGTCTATCAATCCAGCCAACTTTAGACGCTGTCTGATGAAGTTATCCGTTCTACCCAATCGCTTCGCTATTTCGGTAGGCGCATATTTCTCACTTAGGTAGGCAATCGCATCGGCTTCTTCGGTCGGTTCGACATCCTGTCTTTGTAGATTTTCGACAATCTGAACTTCAAGAACATCGTTGTTCTTATATTCCCTGACAATACACGGAATAGTTTTCTTGTCGGCCAGCTTACTTGCTCGATACCTACGTTCGCCCATCACGATGATAAATCCGTTTCCAGATTTTCGAACTGTAATAGGCTGTAGATCACCGTGCTTTTTGACGCTTTCGGAAAGCTGTTGCAGATGTGCTTCATTAAAAGTTTTTCTGGGCTGCATCGGGTCGGGAATGACCTTTGCAATTGATAGGTTCTCAATCGAAGTCCAATCGCTTTTTGTGTCAATTTTTCTTTGACTTCTTTCTTGGCGGCCGTAATTTTTTTACCGCTCCTTCTTGTGGTACTCGCTTTTGTTGTCATAATACTCAAATTTTTGATTAAACAATATTTGAGCAGAAACCAAACGGAAGATAAAATCTTGGCTCAAAAGGAAACGGAATAAATTAGCGTAGGAAGAAGCGATGGCTTTATGCCGTAGTCTTTTGATGGAAGTATTTTACGAGTTTAATTGCGGTTATATTGTATGATATAAACTCCTCTTTTAGATAATTCTATTATCAATTTCCAAATAAGTACTTCAGTATTTAGAAATAGATTATAAATTAGGAATTCTGTTGCAGACAATATCCCTTGATTTTTTTGAAAAAATATTAGATTGAGTGATTATAAAAACCTATTAGCTATGCTTCCCAAATAACACTTATAAGTGTTTTGTATTTTTTCGTAGGTAAGCAATATTCATTAAACTCAATATCTTCTTCCCAGTCATTTAATTTAATACCAGGTCGACTTTTCAATAGATTGAGTTTTCTCAGCTCCTTCATAGATAAACTCATAATTTGAATTTATATACTCTTTTGCAACTGAAAACTCTGGTGGCTGAATTTTAGTAATATCGTTTGTATAACATTTAAAATCTTCCGTTTTGCGCCAATAGCGTACAACACCGTCGGCCATAAAAACAACGAAAAAAGGTGCAAATTTCCAAACTTAACATTCTAAATATTACAGAAGTTAAGCTGGTATTGAAACGCTCACTTAACTCTTTAATCAAATATGGACCAAATGGCTTTCTTGCAATGAAGTCTCTAAAAACTTGTTCGGGCATTAAAAACTCGCCTGCAAAATCGTTCGCTTCAATTTCTTGAATACCTCTTTTGTGAACTTCTTCTAATCTATTCCAGCTTAGAGTTTTCTCATCGTCCAAATGAAATTCCAATTTATCGTGAAGAAAGAAGTGTCCTAATTCGTGCGCAGCAACAAACCTTTTGCGCTGAAGGGTAGAAATATTTGTATCTACCTTAATGATTGTTTTTGACTTACCTCTAATGATGACACCGTCTGAACCATTTAATTCTTCTTCTATGTAGATAACATCAAAACCAGCCAATAAATCTTTCATAGAAAGTTCTGTGACTTCATCAAATCCGATTTGTTGTAATATTTCTTTGGCCTTGTTACTGCCCTTCTGATTCTTCCTCAAGCATTTCTAAAATTTCAATCAGGTTTTGGTCTTTAATAATGTCTTTAATTTGTTCTTCAGACATTTTTTCCAATCTACTGAATTGTGTTTGTAATTGATTTGTTTGAATTAAATTGTTCATATACGTAATAGGCTTATCTAGCCCTTTGGTTAAAGCATCTTTAAAATAATTTGATGCTTTGTCAAGCATACTATCATTCTTCAATACAATACTCTTTGACTTTAATCTAAATTTCAATTGCTTGATAAATTTATCTTGTAATAAAGATTGTTCATCTAAATCGACACCTTCCATCTCAAGCTGCTTCCTAACCAAATTATCAGGAATCGCTTTGTCAAAATTATCAAGACTTTCCTTTACTGTTTTTTTAAGCTTGTCCACTTCTCGTTGAATTTGATTTTTTTTCTTCTTAATCTTCTAGATATTGTATAAATCACATCGATTGGTTTATCGAGTAAATCCGCTATGTCTTTTGGTTTGTCAATTCCATTTGCCAAGCATTCGAACACTTCTACTTCCTCTTTGTCCGCCCCTTGGTCTTCCAACTGTTTTATCCATTGCTGCAATCTCACTTCATCATCAATCTTTTCATAATTAAAGTCTTCAGTAGGTTCTTCATCGGAATAATTTGGAATATTGATTATGTATTCTGATTGAGGGTTTTCATCAGAATCATCGCCTTTTCTTTTTAACTGTTTAAAAAAACTATCTAAATCACTATGTAAAGCCCAAAATATAAATTTCTCAAAAGAGCAATTATCTGGTTTCCATTTGCGTGTACCATCACAGGCTTTAGTTAATGTTTGATGACAAAAATCTTGAAACTGAAAGCCTTTTTTGTTTCTGTCACTCTTGTCATAAAAGCGATCACGAGTATAAAGTTCCATCCTGTTTAAGAGGCTCTTTATATCGATTGCGTTAAGCTGTTCTATTATTTCTGAAGTTGTAGCTACCCTCATTCATTAAGTATATGCTTCAATGTCGTAAAAATTTACCAAATGACGGTAAAAAAAATAAATTTAAAAGCATATGAAAGTGTAGCACCTATAAAACAATACAAATGGCAACAAATGGAAAAAGTGGTGATAATCGCAGACACGGTGCAATAAAAAGCAGAACACAAGTTAAAAACACTAAAACTGGGCTTTACGTTAAAAGAGATTCCGATTCAGGAAGATTTATGGATGTAAAGACCAGCGGTAGAAAATTTAAAGGTGTTACTGATAAAAGCAAGTAACACTTCAGCGAAACCCAAATGCTGTGAAATTGGGCTAATTTAAATTTTGACTATGAATTATTCATTTCAAAATGACAAGTTGAGTCTTTGCAAAATGGACACTTGTCTACATTTAAACGGGGATAACGCTAAAGTTATTTCTACCATTCTTACTGTGGTAACATTTGTGGCAGCTGTATCGGCTGTCGCAAAAGCTATCAAGTAATCAACTAGGCTGGATCTTAAGAATCAGCCTAGTTAATAAATTTAACTGTATGGAAAAAGAAAGATTAGAATATACTGTAAATCGCCTAGACCATTATTACGATAGCGTAAATAATAAAACAGCGGTATATATCGCCATCAATACATTTATAACAGGTGGTACTATCACGCTCATAACTCAAATACAAGAATTACCCAATCAAGAAAACTATTTATTGTTTTTTTTGGCGGCAATCATAACCCTCGGTGTGGGTAGTCTCATCCTATTGGCATTAGCTAGTATGCCATATTTTTCGGCAAAATCAGAGATAGAATCCTTGTATTATTTTGCTAGTATAGGACAGAAAGAGCCCGATGAATTTTTTGACCTTTCAAAAAACCAAACTAAAAAAGGCAATTTAAAAGATTTAAGAAATCAGGTTTATATCCTTTCAAAAGGGTTAAAATCAAAATTCAGAAAACTTAAATGGGCTTGTGTTCTATTAATCATACAATTTATGCTTTTAGCACCCTCAACCTACATATTAATTAAAATTACCTCATAAAATGAACTTATTTGAAGACTACAAAAATGTAATTAAAAAAGCGGTCGAGAACGACCCTACAAAATCAAACAAAATTTACGGGCTTAGTGAACCTATGTTGGAAAGCAACCGCGAGTATCTTAAATTACTAAGAAATGAACTTCCTGGACGTGAACTTTCCCGCGAAATGAAACTATTTGCTAAAGGAATGGGCGTTAAAGAAACTTTCGACTACCAACCATTGGGAAGTCATCCTGACTTTACTTATCTAAAAGCTAAAGACTTGGTTGAAGAGCATTGGATAATATCCGGCTTTATAGATGTAAAGAAAAGCACCAAGCTCTTTAATAACTTTACAAAAGGTACCGTCCGATTGATAACGGAAAGTATCATTCGAGCTTCAATTTTTGCAGTTAATCTTTGTGGCGGCTATGTTCATCGTATTCAAGGTGATGGCTTAATGGTATATTTTGGCGGAAAGAATATTGAAAAATTGAAGGCAGTAGAAGATGCGCTAAAATCTTTTTCAATGATATCTTACTTTGTAAAAAACGACCTCAAAGACTTTTTTGAAGATAATGGCATACAAGATATCCACACAAGGGCCGGACTGGATTTAGGTCATTCAAAACAGGTAGATTGGTTCTATTCTGGTATTGGCGAATCTGGGGAAGTTACTACGTGTAGCTTGCATACTAGCCTTGCACCAAAAATGCAGAGTAATGCCAAAAACAGCGGAATTGTGGTAGGGCACAATGTAACAACCCAACTCAGGAAAGACAAGTATTTTGAGCAACGAAGTAAAGAAATACACGATTATGAGGATGGACGGAAATATTATCAATACAATTTCGATTGGGAACGCTACTTGGTAGATAACAACTTGGCTGTTCAAAACGATATGGGCGTTCTAGTATTAACAATAAATACCTTGCCTGACCCAAACAGGAACAGTAGAGACTTATACCCCATTGCATCCAAAAGCAAGCCTTATTTTAACTATGACTAAGACAAATCTCAATTGTGATATTGATAGCTTTTTGGGCAAGTATTATTCTTTTAAGGATGTGCATAGCCCTAAACCTGGTTATTTGGCTCTTGAAGGGAAAATTAGCGTACTCGATAAGAAAGGCAAACTTTGGGGGCAATTTGAAATTCTCATTTTAATTAATAAAGTTGAATACCCATACACTATTCCTATCGTAATAGAAAAAACTCAAATAATTGATAGAGATTGGGATTATCATATCTCAAAAGAAGGCGTTTGCTGTTTGGATATTCCACATAAACTTTTAAAGAGCAAAAAGCGAGGAATTACATTTGAAGAGTTTTACAGGAATGTCATATATCCCTTTTTTGCCAATTACCATTACAAGGAATCAACGGGTGAGTATGCAAATGGGGAATACAAACATCATTTTGAAGGAATCGCTCAATTTTATCAAGAGGAATTCGACCTCGAAAATTTTGAAGATATAATTGCACTTTTGGAAACTTCGATAGGTGGTATTAAGCATCAACCCAATATTGAATGTCCGTTATGTGGAAAACCTAAATACAAAAAATGTTGCCGTAAAAAAGTTTATAGCTTAAAAGGATATGGTATGCAGCAATTAAAAATAGATTTGGTTCTATTTAGGCAACAACTACTTAAAAGAAAGAAAGTATTAGGTTAACTGTCAGCTCAAAATAAAATACATACACAAATGATATCAATAATTATCAAAGCTAATTAGTCAATGAAAAAGCCCTAAATGTTGTACCTATGTTGTACCCAAGACATAAAAAAAGCCCTCACATTTCTGTGAAGGCTTGATTTCTCTAGTAGCGGGAACTGGACTCGAACCAGTGACCTTCGGGTTATGAGCCCGACGAGCTACCTACTGCTCTATCCCGCGATGTATGCTCCAATTCTTCCTGTAGTTGCTAGTTCATACCGCTAGCAGAATTATTGGACTGCAAAGATACAAAGGTTTTATAATTCCGCAACTATATTGAACCTATATTTTAACAATACATCACAAAAATTTCAGCACAAAGATTGATATTACTATTTTTAACTATGTCAAAAAAACTACGCGTTACAATTTATGTGCTTTTAGGAAGTGTACTTACATTCTTTATTATTCTCATTGCCAGTAATATTATCATAAAAAATAAAATTGCCCGGTTCACAAAAGAACAACTTCCCAAAAATATCACCGCAACATTTGAAGATGTTTCACTTCATCTCCTCAACGGAACCCTTACTTACAGTGACATTTCAGTACAGCTTAAAAATAAATCCAATGACACAATTCACACGTATCTTACCGCAGAGAAAGTAATTGTGGAAGACGTTAGCTATTGGGCGTATTTAACTAAAAAAGAAATTAGTATAGAAGACGTAAAACTAAAATCTCCCAACATCAGGTATTTCAAGAATAAACTTGTTACCTCTAAAGACACTACAAAAAGAAAAGCCCTCTTAGAGCTTAATAAACCGCTGCTGGTAGAAGAGCTTAGTATAGACAATGCTACAGTTGTCTTTTTTGACAAAAATGAAAGTGACACGTTACTCTATGTGAAAAATATTACGGTTGAAATAGATGATATTTTTGTAGATAACAGTACCTTAAAAAACAGGCTCCCCGTAAACTTTAGTGATTACCAAGCCGAAGCGGATTCCATTTTTTTAAAAGTGAGCCGTTTTGAAAATCTAACGGTTGGCGATTTTAAGCTGAAGGACAAAAAAGCAGTCATTAAACGAGCGCATTTAGCCACAAGATTATCCAAAAGTGCACACGCAGAACGCTTAAAGAAGGAAAAAGATCATTTTAACGTCACATTAAATGAAGTAGCGGTGGATAATATCGATTTCGGATTTAATAACCGGAAATTCTTTGCTAAAAGCAGCCTCATTACACTTGCTGAAATTGACGCTGTAATCTATAGAAACAAATTAGTAGCAGACGATCCCACCACAAAACCGCTGTATAGCAAAATGCTCCGGGAATTACCAATAGACCTCACCGTAGACTCAGTTGCTATAACAAACAGTTCGATTACCTATGAAGAAAAAGTAAAACAAGACCAACCCGCAGGGACTATCTATTTCGATACTTTTAACGCCTCCATAACAAACCTAAGCAACACGTACGCTGAAGGCACTAAAACAAACGTTGCAGTAACTTCAAGGTTTATGAAAACTGCCCCGTTAAAAGCAGATTGGAATTTTGACGTAAACAGTCCAGAAGACACCTTTGTTTTTAAAGCAGATTTGGGCGCGCTCCCTGCAGATGAGATGAATGTTTTTACAAAGCCAAATCTATTAGTAGAACTAAAAGGCGAAGCAGAAAAAACATATCTGTCCATTTACGGGTCGAAAACACAATCCAAAATAGATATGCGAATAGATTTTACAGATTTTAAAGTAAACCTGTTACGCGATAATGGAAAAAAAGAAAGTAAGATACTCTCGGGACTTCTCAATATTTTTGTAAAAAATAACAGCAGCTCAAGCGAAGAATCATTTACCGAAGGCAGCGCAACCGTTACTCCGGACCGTACAAAGTCTTTTTTTAATTACTTGTGGTTAAACGTATCGGCCGCACTTAAGGACTGTTTGCTGTAACTTACTGTTGAGCAATCCAGGACATAGCGTCTATTCGATCTTCCACAGCAAAGGTTTTTATAGTAGTAGGCATGTATAGATCCTGAACTGCCGCGCAGGCCTTGATCCATCGCCTATCTGTTACCAAGGCTACTTTATTCAAGTTGTCTTTAAACTTATGCTCAAACAAAATCTTTTTTGAAATAGCTGGTATTGTAAAGGATTCTATCCCTTGATCCTCCAAATATAAATTGATAATTTTATAACGATCTATTTTCGCACGGATTTGATCTGCAAGCTCTTCGAAACGATCCTGATCAAACACACCTCCTTCAATAAAAAATCCTACTGTATTCTTGGAAAAGCTAAAACTTGAATTCATTAATAATTAATTGTTTACTAAAGGTACAAAAAATTATTGTCCTAAGTTTTCAGCCGAGAAAGATTGTAATTCTCCCCCTTCAAATACAACTGAAACAGTTATGGGGTTGCAACATACTTCACAATCCTCCACATAGGTTTGTGAAACCGAAGGATCCAGCAACATTGAAATTTGCTCCCAGCAATAAGGACATTGAAAGTGATGTTCGTACATTAAAAATCTATATTTAATAATTGCCCCGTAAGCTGAAGCAACTCCAACTCGGCTAATTTAGCCTCATATTTTGCCAGATTCTTATTCGTTTTAGCATTTAGTAGATTTATTTGCGCTTGTCGTAATTCGACCGAAGTGATTTGCCCTAATTTATATCGTTCCTGAGAACGTTCAAAATTATTGGTTGCAGTTACCACATTTTGCTCTTGTAACCTATAGACTTCCAACCTGTTTTGATAGGCATCATTCGAGTTGGCCACATCCCGCTCTACTTCATTTTCAATTTGTTTTAGCAGTAATTGTTGCGAGTCTTTCTGAATACGAAGGTTTTTTACGGTGGTAATTCCACTACCGCCATCAAACAAATCCCAGGTCAAACTCACTCCTGCAGCAAATCCGGTGGTGGTCCGGGAGCTTGCAAAGCTTGTTACCGGGAACTCACCTTGGTTCCATCCATAAGAACCCGTAAGACCTACTGAAGGCAAAAAGACAGATCTACTCGCTTTGTAATCGTAGTCGGTAATTGCGATATTTTGTCGGGCCTGAAGCAAGCGTACATTATTAGTATCAGACTTTTGAACAAACTGTTCCAATTGTAACTCACCAATAAATGTTACTGTGGTATCTACCTTAAAAGTTTTTTGGATTTCAGCATTAAGCACTACGGTTAAGTCCCTTTTGGTATTCCTTAATTGCTGTCGTGCATTTAATAAATTTATACTATCTGTCACCAGATCTACTTCGGCATTTAGTACATCGAGTTTGTTTACCTGCCCGTAATCAAAAGCATATCCCGCGCGGGTGAGCCTTCTTTTAGTATTGTCATACGTTTGTTTTAGTACTTCAATATTTTCGGTAATTCTGGCTACTTCGTAATAAACAGAGAATAATTGTAAAATGGTGGTTTCTATGGTTTGCCGTACCTGCAATTGGCCCAGATTATAGCTTTCTTTCAGGCTTTTATAATTATACCAGCGTCCCAAACCATCAAATAAGGTATAATCTAAATTTACTGAAGCATTGTATTGTGTGGTTTCAGCCCCGTTCACCACGTTTGTAGAACCGTCGTTAAATGTTACTTCCTGATTTTCTAAATTATAACTGGCACCAGCTAAACCACGTAACGAAGGAAGGTACCCGGAGTTTAAAATATCCTGATTGTTGTCTGCTATTTCAAGGTCATTATTGGCTATTTGTATACCGAAATTATTCCCTAACGTTTCTTCAATAGCCTCTTGCTTTGTAAGCATTTCCTGTGCTGAAATACTTCCAAAACCAATAAGACCCACTACTAGTATATTAATTCTAAGCCGCATGTTCTTTTTCTTCTTTTTGTTCTTTTATAGCACGCTCTACAGCCTCTTTTGAGCCTTTTTTACCTGTGTAGAGCCATTTGGCTCTTGTTTTTGTACTGTTTGTTATTGATAATAATAACGGTAAAATAAGTAACGTAAGGACTGTTGCGATTCCTATTCCGTAGGCAATAGAAATGGCCATAGGTTTTAAAAACTGAGCCTGTCTGCTTTTTTCCAACAGTAAAGGAGCAATACCTGCAATGGTAGTTAATGATGTAAGAAAAATTGCTCTAAACCTTGAACGCCCTGCCTCGTACAAAGCTTCATCAAACTTCATTCCCTCACGCAGATAACTGTTAAACTTACCTATAAGCACCAACCCGTCATTCACCATAATACCAATAAGGGCAATGATCCCCAACATAGAAAGAATATTAATTGGGAAATCGTGAATCCAATGTCCCCAGGCAACTGCTATAAAACTGAACGGAATCATGATCATTAATAAAAATGGCTGACTATAACTACGGAAGGTAAATGCTATCACCACATATATCAGAAAAAGTATGACGGGTACTGCTGTTTTAGCCGAATTGGTCAACTTATTTGCTTCTCTATTCTGTCCTTCATATTGCACTGAAACTGTTGGATACTTAGAGAGAATTTCCGGCATAACATTCTCCTGAATATCAGCCAGGATCTCGGTAGGACTTCCTTTGGGATCGGCCATATCTGCATTCACCTGTATTTCCCGAAGACCATTAAGGTGACTTATACTTTCATCCCCCCGTTTAATGGTATAGGTCGCAATTTCACCAAATGGAACCCGTTGTCCTCCCGGGGTGATAATGCGCATATCGTCCAGATCGTTAATAGATTCACGGTTAGAGCGATCATACCGAACCCAGACACGTATTTCATCCTGCCCTCTTTGAAAACGCTGTGCCTGCAATCCAAAGAAACCAGCCCGTACCTGCCCCATAACATCACGAAGATTAAGCCCCAGTGCATAAGCCGTTTCATTGAGTTCAATATTAATTTCTTTTATTCCTTCGGGATCGGTATCGGCTACATCGGCAAGCAGTGCGTTATTTTCCAGAACTACTTTTAACTCGTCTTTGGCTGCTTTTAATTCTTCCGTGTTATTTCCCAGTAGAGAAACGGAAACGGGACTTCCACCAAAATTACCTCCAGATCCAAAAGTAAGACGCTCCACACCATACACCTGTCCAACTTCCTCACGTATCGCATTGGTTATTTCCGGCGAGCCAAAGTCTCTTTCTTCCCCTGGCAAAAGGTTCACATTTAAAGAAGCTTTGTTATTTCCGGGACCAACACGTTTTATAATATTTTCAACAACTTGTTTATTTCCGGACTGGTTTTCAGTAAAAGTTTCGTTCACTCTCCAGGCTGCCGCTTCCACCGCTGTAATGATACTATCGGTAATTTTCGGGTTTGTTCCTTCAGGCATCAACAAATCTATGCTTACGCGATCACTGGCAATACTCGGGAAAAAAGCACCACGAATAATACCTCCCTGAAAAGAACCTATGGTTATAATCATTAATCCCAACAATATTGCAAGGGTTACAAATCTATTATTAAGCGAAAAACGCAATACAGGGCTGTAAAAATTGTCACGTAGATAGCGCATAAAGCGATCGCCGTATTCATTCACTATACGTAGTTTCTGAAACACTTTCGCAATACCTTTTTTCTCACTTTTTTCTTTTTCGGTTTCCCGTCTAAGCGCTTTTGAATGTGCAATATGCGCCGGTAATATAATTAATGCTTCCACCAGTGAGACTACCAATGTTAAGATTACAATTACTGAAACTTCACTGAAAAAATCACCTATCCTTCCGTCGAGGAAAAGAAAGGTAGAAAATGCTAAAACAGTAGTTAAAATAGCCGAAATTACAGGGGGCAATACTTCCATAGTTCCATCAATTGCCGCTTGAATAGGAGATTTACCTTTTTCATAGTGCTGATAGATATTCTCTGAAATTACAATACCATCATCTACCAGAATACCAATCACGATAATCATTCCAAAAAGTGATAATACATTGATAGTTACATCGAACTGCGCAGCAAAAATAAACATCCCTAAAAAGGAAATGGGTAGTCCGCACGCTACCCAGAAAGCTAGCCTGGTATTCAGAAAAATTGACAGGAAAACTAATACCAGAATGATTCCCACTATTCCATTATCCCGAAGTAATTTTGTCCTGTCATTCAATCGTATTGACGAATCACTTACCACATCGATCTTTACGCCCGTATATTTTTGATTAAATTCATCAACATATTCGTTTACCTGCGCTGCCGTGGAAAGAAGATCCTCACTATTGGTGTTGGTTATCTCCACATTTACGGCAACATTTCCATTAAAATAAGAGGCGTTTGGCGTTTCTGAAAATCTATCCTTTACGTTGGCAACATCCTGCAGGCGTACTACTGTTCCATTAGGATTGGCACGTACTACCAGGTTATTGAGTTCGTCTCCGTAATAGGAACGGTTATTAGCTCTTATAAGATAATCCTCTGCATCGGTCTTAATATTTCCTCCCGTTGTTAATATATTTGCTTGTGATACGGCCGCGGCTACTTCTGTAAAGCTTAAATTATAGGCGAGTAAATCGTTTTCCCGAACTGAAATTTCAATTTCTTCTTCCGGATAGCCGGTAATGTTTATTTGGGAAATTCCTTCCATGGCGCGCAAATCATTCTCTATCTGACGCCCAATTTGTTTTAAAGAACTCAGCTCAATATTATCACCACTTATGGCAAAGTCTATCGTTTGCCGGATACGTTCCTGTTTTGCTACAACCAAAGGCTCCATTCCCGTAGGAAAATTGGGCACACGGTCCACAGCATTTTTCACCTCGGCGAGCATGGCATTTATGTCCTCATCACTTTCTATTTCAATAGTAATACTTCCGCCACTCTCTCTGGACGTAGAGGTTACACGTTCTACACCAATTAACCCTTTTAAGTTATCTTCGATCTTAAGCACAACGCCTTCTTCTATTTCCTGAGGCGCTGCACCAGGATAAGCTACGCTTATACTAATAATTTCAGCCTCCTGAAGTGGAAAAAAAGAAGATTTTAATTGTAACAGTCCAAATATTCCGAAAATTGCAAAAGCAAGCAACATCACATTTACTGCAACTTCATACTTTATAAAATAACTAATTATTTTTCTCATGTTATTCTATAGTTTCGGTTGAGTCACTCGCAGGAGGGCTATCCTGATTAATTTTCACCAACATGCCAGCATAAGCTCCCGGAATAGATTTGGATACTATAGTGGTCCCATCCGGCACTCCCTGTACTACAACTTCATTGGGTGAAAAATATACGGGTTCTACCGGGATAAGATCCAGAATACTGTCTTTAACAATATAAATTTGGGACTCATCCACCAGAAGTTTTCTTGAAATTTTTATGGCATTTGTCTGCTCGCGGGCTTCCAACTGGGCCTCTAGGTACATTCCTTCTTTTAGATCGTCTCCTTTTACTTCCACAAAAACTTTAATGGTCTGAGTATCCGGATCTATACGTCCGTTCACGCGACTTACCGTCCCTGTATAAGTTTTGGAACCCTGCGGAACCGAAAGCTCCACTTTTTCTCCTAATTTAAGCAGGTCGCTGAAGGTCTTTCCAATAGCCAATTCAAGCTCATAAACCGATGTATTGATATATTCTCCTAGTTTTTGTCCTTGTCGTATCAAGGTTCCTCTCGTCACCAATGCTTCGGTGAGCACACCGTCAAAAGGAGCATAAATATTGTATTTCCCTAATCGTTGTTCCAGGTTTTTCAGGTTATAATAAGAAGCATACACCCCTCGACCCGTTACAAAGTATTTTACATTATCTGAAGTTGTTTCTGGTAGTGGCGGCACAGATTTATTAACATCAAATTTATCTAGGTACGCTTGCCACTTCGGAAATGCCTCCGGATAGTCCAACCGAAGATCCGGCATTAACGACGTTACCAAATTATAAAACTCACTTTTTGAGGCTTGTACCGAAGCATAATATTCGGCAGCGTTTATACGTATGAGCGGCTGGCCTTTTTTATAAGGCTGTCCTGCTTTAAAATCGTTTGCACTTCCTTGAAAAACTCCTTGTACTTCAGAAAATAATTCCAGGCGTTCTTTGGCCTGTAAGGTTCCGTTGGCAGGAATAACTATAGGAACTGTGCTGTTGGTTACCGTCTCAGCATAAACCGTTTTAACTATCTTTTCAATGGTGGGTTTTGGTTTATTGTTATTGTCTATGAGGTATTTTGACCCAAAGAACGCTATAAGAAGTAGCACAATCCCTAAGCCATAAAGTATAAGTTTTCGCATTGCCAGTAAGTAAGTTTATAGAAAACTCAAAAGTACTGCGGTACAACTCCTTTGAAGTTAAAAGTATCTTAAAGTTGAATTTTTTCCAGAGATGCGGTTACCTTTTCCCAATCGTTCATCAAGGCATTAAGCTTGTCCTTTTTTGCCTGATATTTTTCAAAAAAGTCGGGTTTCGCAATGGTTTCATCATAATTTACCTGCAATTCCACATCAATCTCCTTGATCTCTTTCTCCAGCTTACTAATTTGTGCTTCGGTTTTGCTGAGTTTGTTTTGTAAGGATTTCAGCTTTTTTTGATCTTCGTAGCTTTGTTTTCCGGAAGAGTTTGTAGTTTTTTCTTCTGAAATTACCTTGGTTTTCTTTTCGGCTTCACGCATATTCTCAAGATTACGCTGTTCCAGGAAATAATCTATATCACCGAGGTATTCCTTTAGTTTATGATCTTTAAACTCGTAAACTGTGTTCGTTAACCCCTGAAGGAAATCTCTGTCGTGAGACACCAGAATGAGTGTCCCCTGAAAGTTTTGTAGCGCTTCTTTTAAAACGTTTTTCGATTTAATATCCAGGTGGTTGGTAGGCTCATCCATGACCAACACATTAAAAGGCTGTAATAGTAATTTTGCCAATGCCAGACGGTTACGCTCTCCTCCCGAAAGAACGCGGACGTATTTATCTACTTCTTCCCCTCTAAACAAGAAAGACCCCAGAATATCACGAACCCGTGGTCTTGTTTTTTCATCTGCAGCATCAATCATGGTTTCCTCCACCGTCTTCGTTCCGTCCAAATAATCTGCCTGATTTTGAGCGAAATACCCAATTTGTACGTTGTGACCTAAATCTATAGTCCCCTCAAATGGAATATCGCCCACGATCATTTTTGCTAAAGTAGATTTTCCTTGTCCGTTTTGCCCAACAAATGCAGTTTTTGCATCGCGTTCAATTAAAAGATCAACATTATGGAGTACCTTTTTATCGCCATAACTTTTTGAAGCATTTTCGGCAGTAATTACTACTTTTCCCGGGGTTACTGAAATGGGAAACCTAAGGTTCATTACCGAATTATCGTCTTCATCCACCTCAATTCTATCAATTTTATCCAGTTTTTTGATTAGCGATTGTGCCATAGTTGCCTTACTGGCTTTGGCCCGAAACTTTTCAATAAGTTTTTCGGTTTGCTCAATTTGCTTCTGCTGATTTTTCTTGGAAGCCAATTGTTGTTCGCGTAATTCTTTCCGAAGTACTAAGTATTTGGTATATGGTTTTGGGTAATCGTAAATTTTTCCGAGGGAGATCTCAATGGTTCTGTTGGTTACGTTATCCAGAAACATTTTATCGTGAGAAACCACTACAACAGCTCCTGCATAATTTTTTAAGAAATCCTCCAACCATAAAATAGATTCAATGTCCAGGTGGTTGGTAGGCTCATCGAGCAATAAAATATCGTTGTTTTGAAGCAACAGTTTTGCCAATTCAATACGCATACGCCACCCTCCGGAGAATGTTTCGGTCACCTTATTAAAATCTTCTCTCAAAAATCCCAGCCCTTGTAAAATACGTTCCGTTTCCCCCTGGTAGTTGTAACCTCCGTGAATTTCGTATTGGTGCTGTACTTCGTTAAGATCGATCATTAACTGGTTGTAGCCTTCACTCTCATAATCGGTTCGCGTAGCTAGCTGATGGTTAATTTCTTCTAACTGTTTTTCGAGTTTTTTTATTTCAGTAAAAGCCTGATATGATTCTTCCAGGACGGTTCTCCCCTTGGTAAAATCTATATCCTGCTTTAAAAACCCAATAGAAATTTCCTTATCGGTTGCTATGGCGCCTTCGTCATATTCCTGTTCGCCAGAGATAATCTTAAGCAAGGTAGATTTACCCGCTCCATTTTTTCCTACTAACCCTACGCGGTTTCCCGGCGATAACATAAATGTAATGCCTTCGAAAAGATATTCGCCTTGAAATGATACCGATAAGTTGTGAATATTAAGCATAAAATATATTGATGAATGGTGCTGAAATTGAGGTGCAAAGATGCTTAAATTTGTAGTGCAAAAAAAATGATCTTCAGATAAAGAAAATATGAATCTAAAAGGAACTAAAATCTACAGTATTTTTACCGGAACCTGTCCCGTTTGTCATACCGGAGCGATGTATAAAACTAAAAATGCCTACAAATTTTCTGAAACATTAGAAATGCACGAACGCTGTCCACACTGTGACACAAAATTTAAAATTGAACCTTCCTTTTTTTATGGGGCTATGTATGTAAGTTATGCTGTGGGGGTTGCGGTTGCTGTCGCCGCTTTCATCATTTCCTATTATTTTATTGGATTGGGAAGATTACACACTTTTTTTGTGATTACCGGCAGTTTGCTGGTATTACTACCTCTAATTTTAAGGGTTTCCAGAAATATCTGGATAAATATGTTTTTTAAATTTGATGAACGGAAAGCAAAATAAATAGAAGAAAGAGAAAAAGCCAGTCTCTCTTTTTACGGGAATCGCTTTGCTGAAAAAGGAAAAATATACTTGCCTCTTATGGCCCTAGATTGGATCACGTGTGATTTCTCCTATCGTTGAAATGACAAAGCCGTCATCTCGAAGAAGGCACGACTGGGAGATCACAATCGTTGCGCCGCACTCAAACGAAATCTTGTGTGATTTCTCCTATCGTCGAAATAACAAAGCCGTCATCTCGAAGAAGGAACGACTGAAAGATCACAATCGTTGCGCCGCACTCAAACAAAATCGTGTGTGATTTCTCCTATCGTCCAAATGACAAAGCCGTTCTCTCGAAGAAGGCACGACTGAAAGATCACAATCGTTGCGCCTCACTTAAACGAAATCTTGTGTGATTTCTCCTATCGTTGAAATGACAAAGCCGTCATCTCGAAGAAGGAACGACTGAAAGATCACAATCGTTGCGGCTCACTTAAACGAAATCTTGTGTGATTTCTCCTATCCTTGAAATGACTACAGAAATCTTTTTATATCCACTTCTTTGGGCAAATCTACTTTCTTTTCTATATAATTATACAACCATTCGCAAAGTAGAGGCGCCATAGAGAGCCCTCTCGTACCCAGCCCATTTAGAAAGTAAATGTTTCTATTTTCTGAGAAATTACCCAACAAAGGTTTTCTGTCTTTTACAGTGGGTCTTATTCCTGAAACCTGATCTACAACTTCAAATTCGCAGGAAATCATTTTGTTAAGCTTGTTTAGTATTTCTTCTTTTGCTTGTGTGGTAGTGCCTTCTGAAAAATCGTCACGACCGTAACTCGCTCCAACCTTGTATATATTATCACCCAAAGGAATAATCATTACCGGACCTTTCAAAACTGATGTAAGCTGAAGGGCTGGTGCTTTAAAAATGACGTACTCACCTTTATTCCCCACAAAAGCTTTGGAACCTTGTGGCGATACTGAAACTTTAAAAAAAGGATTGTCTTTTACGGTTGCTCCCTGAGCGAATACAAGGTGGTTTGCCGTATAATTTTTATAGATTATGGAAGTTTCAGTATTCTCAAAGTTGGCGTAATCGAAATTTTCAGCATACCGTAAATCGTTTTGCTGAAGATACATTCGGTAGTCCTCAATAAGTTCCAAAGGATTCAATAAAGCGCCTCCTTGTACACTTCCTAATCCTAATGGTGCCTCTACCGACCGATTCCTGTTTTTTTGAATTTCAGCAGAAATGAAATCAGACAGTCCCTGTTTATCGCTCGCGACAACCCAATCGTTCTGCTCTTCGATATTATAGAAAATTCTATGAATTTCAGTAGGACTGATGCTCTTATTTTCTAATCGTTCAGAAATACCCGTGTAAAATGGTAGTGCTTTTTTAAAAAACAGGGATGCATTCCAGGCGGCAGTAAACCGTTTTAGCACTGTTGGATTCAATACACCTCCTGAAGCCGCTGTAGCCCCTTTTTTACCATCTTCTATCACAACGAAGGTTTTGCCTTGCTGAAGTAACGTTTCTGCAAAACAGATGCCTGCAATACCTAATCCTACTATAAGGTAGTCTACGTGTTTCATGTAAGTGCAAAATTAGGTGGAATAATTTAACTTTTTGTATTTGTGATGAAGAATAAACAAAGTTAGAGGCGTTATACCCCTTCCGAATTTCAGGTTGAACCTGTTGAGTTCATTCAAGTTTTGAAACCGAGATCCACCTTCCTCTTATCGCTTTCATACTTCTACCTGCTCATTTTAATCCAGAATACTAAGGGAAGGAGCAAATGTGTAGGTTCTAATTAAAAAATCGAATGAGGATCTTGGAAAACTAGCTTATAAAAAAACCTCCTAAGAATGTATCTTAGGAGGTTTTTTATTTTCACTTTAAAACTCTTAATAGTTCCAAAGGTCTATTTCCATATTTCTGATCTGATCCTTGATGCGTTCGGCTTCCAGTAATTGCATTAACGCATTATCGTTAATATAATCACGAACACCACGGTCACCCTGGACGTTGTCTTCTCTGTAGATCATAGCATTAAAACGTCTGGAGTTCAACAAATGATCATACGTGATAGGCTGTGACGTGTTCTTACGGTTAAAAGCTTTCGCATTATGCAATGCTTCTCTGGCTCCCGGGAACCATACCCAGAACAACTCTACTTTACTATCTATATTATCATCCGGAAAGGCTTTAGAACGAGCTTCATTCGCTACAGGGCAAAGACCCAACATACGATACTTTAACTCTCCCTGGCGCTTATCTAAGTACCAGATACCTCTAATTCTCCATTCTTCAATATCACCTGCATCTAAGTCGAATCTTCTTATAAACTGTGGGTCTACAACACCTTCGGCATTAAACTGGTCAATACCTGCATTTGTAGTATCCATATATACCAGAGATGCCTGAATATCGTTCAGAGTTCTCTTTTCAGTAAAATAAGAATCGGCATAAATATCTGTGATTTCTCCATTATTGATGTTTTTCACTAAAACATCGTACAATGCACGTCTTTCACTACCAATGTTGTTGGTGTCTATAGGATAGTACAACGGAAAATTCACACGCTCATCAAGGTCGATAACTTCCCAGGTGGTTTTTGACCACAGGATATCACGCTCGTCTGTATACCCATAAGGTAAAGGCTCGTCATTATCATAAGCAATCTGCGCTTCCGTCTTCTTGCCTATTTCATCCGGTGTTTTTGCGTTTAATACGTTTAACTGAGCCGAAGCTGTAGTTGCACATAATAATAATCCAAAAACAGGTAAAACAACATTTTTAAAAGTCATAAATCAGTTTTTAA
This sequence comes from uncultured Flavobacteriaceae bacterium, assembly GCA_963793275.1. GTDB lineage: Bacteria > Bacteroidota > Bacteroidia > Flavobacteriales > Flavobacteriaceae > Marinirhabdus. The sequence goes on along the minus strand of CAWBZL010000004.1, from coordinate 811,378 downwards.
TTCTAGTTTGTCAATTCTATCACAACAGGAGCCGTTTTTCTTAACTTCACGTCGCTTCCTGAAATGCTTGTATTAATATCAAATATCTGAACTGCATCACCACGCTTGGCTCTACGTAACGCTGCTTGTGCTGCACCGTTTAATTTAGTTCCGCTCACAACAATTGTTGGTTGTCCTGAAACTTTAAAGCTAAATCCGGTTACTCGTAGGTTCAAATCGAAATCGAAATCTTCTAATAAAGCACCAACACTAGAGATTTCAAGTCCTCCACGCTGCATTCTTACAATACCAGATTCTCCTCGGATAGTTCCTACTGGTGCAGGAATACCTTTGATACGGAATGGAGCCTGAGAGCTAACTTTTTGTCCATCTGGCAATGTTCCGCTAGCAGTAATAGTAACAGAAGTACCAGTTTGTGGTCTCATAACATACTTGCTACCTGAAACCTTAGAAAGACCAGCTCCCGATGCAGATACATTATTATCTGGAATACCAGGAATAGAAACTGTTATAGGGTTATCAACTCCACGGTATACAACGTTCATCTTATCTGCAGCAATTACAGCAGAATTTGGTTTAGAAATAGTTGCGAAGCCAGTATTAACTTCAACTTCTACTTTTTCTCCACCTTCACCATATACTAACATTCCTTCTATTTTGTGATCTCCAGGACTACCTGCTCCTACGTTTAGGACAACTCTACCTCCCTGAACAGAATATTGTTCTTTTGTAAGTGGTCTGCCATCTAAGGTAAGTTTTACTTCTTGTGGCACTGTACTAGCATCGGTACGACCTAATAAAATAGCTCCGTTAAAAGTCTCACCTGAATAAAATGCCGATTTTGGCACGTCCATAAAAGTGTTGTAGTTTGTAAAAGAAAGTGCTTGCGCTTGTTGTCCGGCTAGCATTCTCTGCAATACCTCACTCTTGGTAGTTTTAACGTCTGCTTGTATTTGAGTAAGCTTCGTTAAAGAGGCCACTAAAGGATATCCTTCGTAATTATAATTTAACCACTCAACTTCAACACCATCACGGTTTGTCACTGGAGCTGTAGAGAAATTATCGGCAATTGCTCTCTTAATATTAGGGAAGGTACTATCCGGAAGTACTTCCATCATCGTAGACCTGTAGGCATTTAATTTACTTAAAAACTCCTCTCCTTCAGGCTTATACGTTCCACCTGTAAAGAATAAATTGTTAAAAAAGTCGGCTTTATCCATTACCTCATAATCCTTAGGATCTTCGATATCTTTAATAGCTTCCGCTTTTAACCCTTCAAGGTATGTGTCCAATTCATCTGAAGCAGTTGAAATTTGCTCTGCCTTCGCTTTTAACGCGGCATATTGCTCTGGTTCGTCATTTGCTTTTGTTGCAAGACCATCCATTAAAGCAGTATTACGCTTTGTTGTTTCTACGTTTGCAGTTGCAATTTTCTCGTTTAACAGACCAAAAGCAGATAGTACTTCTTTTGACATGTTAAGTGCAAGCATTGCGATGAAAACCAGGTACATCAGGTTAATCATCTTTTGTCTGGGGGATTGTCCTCCTGCCATATTTTTTCTTTTTAAAAGTTTATAATAGGTTGAAAAACAATCTTAGTTTCTGTTCATTGCAGATAACATTCCTCCGTACACGCCGTTCAATGAAGAAAGGTTTGTAGTTAGGTTTTCCATCTGAGATTTTAACTGCTCTGCATTTTCTGCAACTCTTTCGTTTGCTTCAGTTTGACGACTTGTAGACTCAATCTGCACTTTGTACAAGCTGTTTAATGAATCCATTTGTGCAGCAGCCAATGCCATTTCTTCACTGTATTTCTTAGTAGATGTCATAGCCTCTGCCGTTGGAGCAATTCCTTTTGCAGCTCCTTCGAAGTTACGGATACTGTTTCCTAAACTCGCCATTAACTCACCGTCAATTCTAGCTTCTTTAAGCATATTGTCTAACTTTTGAGACAACATACCTTCGGCATCTTTAGGTGCTTCCACTTTTTTCTTTCCGGAAGTAGCTCCTCCAGCTAGTTCAGGATATACTAAAGACCAATCTAAATCATCATCAACTGGCTCAAAAGCAGAAATAGCGAAAATAATTGCTTCGGTAATTAGACCTACCGCAAGAAGTATGTTACCATTAAGTGGTCCTAACTCCCAGTGAAGGATTTTAAATAAGGCCCCTATAATTACGATAGAAGCTCCAAGGCCATAGGCCATATTAAATAATTTCTTTGATGATTTTGACTGTGCCATAATACAATAGTTTTTAGTTAAGTTAATTAAGTAAGTTAAGATTCAATATAAAAAGAAAGCAAACGCAAGTGGTTATCTTGCGTCGCCAAAGTTTGTATTTACAGTAACATCTGTACCCATGTAGTCTTGTACGGTACGGAAACCTATGTAACTTCTAGCAGAGTCTGCATATTCAAAGTCACGGCTACTTACCTGTAAGAAGTAAGCAACGTCTTTCCACGATCCACCACGTACAACTTTACGCATATTGTCCGGATCGTTTACACTTGGGTTCATAGTTGAAGTATATTCATACGAAGCAGCTTCATAGCTAGATGCTACCCATTCTGCAACGTTTCCTGCCATATTATACAGGTTATAGTCATTTGGTTCATACGCATCTGCCTCTACAGTATATAAAGCCTGATCTGCAGCATAATCTCCACGCAATGGCTTAAAGTTTGCCATAAAACAACCACGGTCATTCTTAGCATACGGCCCACCCCAAGGATACGTAGCAGATTCCAGACCACCACGGGCAGCATACTCCCACTCTGCTTCACCGGGAAGACGGAAAGAGTTTACATGCTGACGCTTTTTAGATTTTTGGTAAGAGTTTTTGTATAATGTTCTCCACGCACAAAATGCTTTTGCTTGTTTCCAGCTTACACCTACTACAGGGTAGTCTCCATAAGCAGCGTGCCAGAAATAATCGTTATGCATTGGTTCGTTGTAGGAGTAGTTAAAATCTCTGATCCAAACTGTAGTATCCGGATAAATTTGAACTTCCTCTTTTTTAATAAAGTCTTTTCTACGCTTACCCGTTGCACGAGCAGCTGCCTGAATATCCATATAGGTATACTGGAACTTCAATTTATTCACGTCTATAGTACGCTGTCCGTTGTAAGCTTCTTCTGCAGGAATGTACATAGAGTCCATCACTTCAGAGTAATACTCATCCGGATATTCTGCTGTATCCCAGATAAGGTCTACATCTCTATTTATCTTTCTACCTGCGTAGAAATCGTCACCCATTCCGTAGTAGTTGTCGTACATATATTGGTCGTACGGAGTCATTTCTTCGTTTTCCTGATCTACGAATGCGAACTCACCTACACTACCATCTCCAGGAGTTGACCCCATTTCATCGGCAATAATAGCTAATTTTAAACGTACAGTTGAGTCTCTTACCCACTCTACAAATTGTCTGTATTCAGAATTGGTAACTTCAGTTTCATCCATATAGAAAGAACGAACCGTTACTGTCTTAGTTGGAGCATCGTTTACTGCAACAAAATCATCATCAGATTTACCCATAATAAATGAGCCACCAGGAACTAATGTCATTCCGTATGGTTTTTCTGGATACCATTTTTTGCCTTTTGCGCCAACTAGTTCTCCTCTGTCTCCAGAGTTACAACTAAACAAAAAGGCTACCACTGCAGCTAATGCAAGAATCTTCTTCATAGGTAATTAGGTTAAATTTGTTTGATTTAAGGGCGTAAACCTATCTATAAAAATTAAGAAAAGCAACTTATTTCTTAAAAAACCCTCAAACCTCATGTATTAGGTTTAAATTATACTTCGTTTTTAAGGCGGGCTTTCATCCACCTTTCAGGTATCTCCTGATTTGTAGCACCCACGTATTCATTGTAAGTGCAAGGTAATAACGTATGCTTTTTCAGTTTAGTATCTACTTCTGAAATAAATGGTATTTCTATCCACCATCTACCCGTTTTATGACTTTTCTTAAACACCAAAATCTCATCGTCAATTGGCACTTTATAGGTTGAATAGTGTCTTTCATCGGTAAAATCTTCATTTTCAACTCTAAAATTAACACCTTCTACAAAGTACCAAAGCACTTGTGCAATTAACATGGCTCCACTTCTGGCATCTTCGAAATTTGCAAGCTCATAAATTCCAAAGGAAGTTACTCTGTTGCTTATGCCTGCATATCGTGCGATAGCGCAAATTTCTCTACTATCGAAGCCATTAGGACTAGCGCTGTATTTATAACTTAATTCTGCGCCTTTTATTGCCGTACTATCTATACTTATAATATCTGCGTCACGAAGAATTGGCTCTACTATAGATACATCTGCAGTAATTTCTCCCAGTCTATACGCATCAAAATAGAGCTTGTTCATAAGGGCTATCTCTCCCGGGGGATTAAAGAACGACTGGTACCCAACAACACTATAATTAAAGAGATTGTAAGGCTCGTCTACAATTATTTTTCCAACGTAAGATTTATTTGTAATTGGTTTCTCAGCATCCCCCAAATCGAAATTAGCATCCACATTTACCATATTTACCATCTTACCAAAGTTATCGTACGCTCTGTATTGAGCGTATAATGAATCCTGAGCTCCGCCAAGTATTAATGGAATGATATTTTTTTTGAGTAACGCAGCTACCACAGTTTTAAACGCAAAATAGGTGTCCTCAACAGTAGCACCTTTGTGTATATCGCCAAGATCAACAATTTTTTTACTCCAGTTTCCCGGATACAGCGAATAAAATGCTTTTCTGAAAGCGTCCAGAGAAATTTCTTCCCCAATATAATCTACATCTTTTCGGTTTTCTAAAACACCCAATATAGCAAAACCCGCCCCTTTTAAATCTGGCAGGTCTCCATTTTTATGATGTGTTCCAATTTGTTTTCCTAATGTACCTTCCGGCAGCACTTCCTTGTGAGCCAACACTTTTTTTGAAACAGGGGAAAGAAATTCAATCATTTATTTTTTTGCTGTGGTTTTCTTTTTGGCAGGTGCTTTTTTCTTTGCTGCCGTTTTTTTCTTAGTGGCTTTTTTCTTAGGTGCCTTTTTAGCGAAAATTTCCTGAGCTTCTTCGAGGGTAATTTTATCTGCCTTCGTTGTTTTTGGCAACTCAATCTTAGTTTTCCCTTTAATCAGATTAAAACGTCCCCATCGGGCTTTCTCCAATCTTATTCCTTCATCCGGCCACTCGTTAATAAGTTTATCGATCTCCTTTTGCTTTTTAGTTTCAATCAACTCGACAATATCCTCATCACTAAGGTTATCGAAATCGTATTTCTTGTTCACATTAATGAACATTTCATTCCACTTTATAAAAGGGCCAAACCTACCTTTACCTTTTTGAACCGGCAAATCTTCATACATATATATAGGTGCATCGGCTTTTTTCTTTTCTTCTATCAATTCTTTTGCAAAAGACATTTCCACATCCAGCGGATCCATACCCTTTGGTAGTGATATAAACGTCTTTCCAAATCGCACATAGGGACCATAACGACCGTTATTTACTTCTACTTCTTCCCCTTCAAAAATTCCTAAGGTTTTTGGAAGTTTGAATAAATCCATGACTTCTTCAAAAGTAACCAGGTGTAATTGCTGGTCCGGACGCAGGCTGGCAAATTTCTTTTCTTCGTCATCCGGTGCTCCTATTTGTGCCATAGGACCATATTTTCCCAAACGAACCAATACTGGACGCCCGCTTTCAGGATCGTCTCCTAAAATACGTTCACCACTTTCACGCTCTGCATTTTCCTGCACATCTTCTACACGTGGGTGAAATTTGCTGTAAAAGTCCTTCATCATCTTCTTCCAGTCTTCTTTTCCTTCAGCGATATCGTCAAAATCCTCTTCTACTTTCGCTGTAAAATTAAATTCGAGAATATTTCCGAAGTGCTCTACCAAAAAGTCGTTTACAATAAGCCCTATATCTGTAGGAACCATTTTCCCTTTGTCGCTTCCTACTGTTTCAGAAAGTGTGGTATCTTTTAATTTGTCATTTTCTAAGGTAAGTTGCAAATAAGAACGCTCCACGCCTTCTACAGTACCTTTCTCAACATAATTACGATTAATAATTGTTGAAATAGTAGGCGCGTACGTAGACGGACGACCAATACCCAACTCTTCCAATTGCTTTACCAGAGAAGCTTCGGTATACCGGTATGGTGCTCTTGTAAAACGCTCGGTAGCGGTAATATAATTATTATGAAGCGTATCACCCTTTGTTAGGTTAGGCAACATACCATCTTGTTCCTCCTCTTCAAAATCGGTTCCTTCCAGATACACTTTCAGGAAACCGTCAAATTTTATCATCTCTCCGTTCGCAGTAAACTGTTCCTTCACTTTTTGAGAACCCAACACATCAATTTTTACATTGGTGCGCTCTAACTGTGCATCTGCCATCTGGCTTGCCAACGTTCTTTTCCAGATAAGATCGTACAAACGTGCCTGGTCACGGTCTCCATCAATGCCGTGATTACTCATATCTGTAGGGCGGATAGCCTCGTGTGCTTCCTGTGCTCCTTTTGATTTTCCTTTATAATTACGCGGCTGGCTGTAGGCATCTCCGTAATAACTTGATATTTCTTTTTGCGCCGCATTTCTTGCATCATTACTAAGGTTTACACTATCGGTTCTCATATAGGTTATAAGACCCGCTTCGTACAAACGCTGGGCAATAGTCATTGTTTTTCCTACCGAAAAGTATAATTTACGCGAAGCCTCCTGTTGTAATGTAGAGGTTGTAAACGGAGCCGCGGGAGATTTTTTTGCAGGTTTTTTTGTAAGATCGGCTATTTTATAATTTGCTGCTACATTCTTTTCTAAGAAAGTTCTTGCTTCAGCTTCTGTATCAAAGTTCTTCGGAAGTTTTGCTTTAAACGAACTACCATCTGTAGTTGTGAATTCTGCGTCTATCCTGTAAGAACCTACCGGAGTAAAACCTTCAATCTCGCGCTCACGTTCTACAATTAATCGTACAGCAACACTTTGCACGCGTCCGGCAGATAAGCCTCCCTTTACTTTTCTCCAAAGTACCGGAGACAACTCGTACCCTACCAACCTGTCTAAAACACGTCTGGCTTGCTGGGCATTTACTAAGTTGTAATCTATTTTTCTTGGGTTTTCAATTGCTTTAAGAATTGCGGTCTTGGTAATTTCGTGAAAAACGATACGCTTGGTGTTTTCATCTTTAAGATCCAACTCTTCGGCCAGGTGCCAGGCAATTGCTTCTCCTTCTCTATCCTCATCACTTGCTAGCCAAACCATTTCGGCTTTACTGGCAAGGTTTTTTAAATCTTTTACCAAACTCTTTTTGTCCGGAGAGACAATGTATTTAGGTGTAAAATCTCCATCCACGTCTACCCCTAATTCTTTCGAAGGAAGATCTGCAATATGTCCAAAACTAGAAGCTACCTTAAAATCCTTTCCCAGGAATTTCTCTATGGTTTTGGCTTTTGCCGGGGACTCCACAATCACTAAATTCTTTGCCATCTGTTCTTTTTCTTACTCATTCCAATGAAGAAAGGAATGCAATTTTTGGATTACAAAAGTATGTGATTTTTTTTATAACGAGATTTTAAGTGTAAAAATTAGGCTTCCGTTAACAATGAAAGCCGTCTAATCCTGCTGAAACTTTACCTTAATTTGAATTATTAAAACACTTAAATTTATGACAAAACCAACAATAAATGAATTTTGCGCATCTATTCTTCAGATATTTCCGCAGAAAAACCCACCGTCTTTTTATAGATATTATATATAGGTATGTGCACAAAAAGTTGGGTTACAAAAATACCAACGAAGCAAAATATAATTCCTAATTGCGCCACCATACTGCTTATCATCACAATTCCGAAGATAATAAGCCAGAATTTATGCCCTAGCTTAAAAGCTGCTTTCAAAATTTGAGACACAGACAAGTCTTGATTGAAAGTGAAAATTACTGCAAATAGCTGTAGCGGCACCATAACATAAAATAATGGTAAATAGCACAACAAAGCAGCTGCTATAGCAATACACATTGCCACAAGATTGAGCCCTAAAATTTTACCTACATTCCCCTTCAAACAGGAAAAATACCCTCCCGGATTTTGAGTGGAACCTTCGTCCTTTAGTCGAATAACTTTATAAAAATGAGCTACCAAAGAAAAATTAAACAATTGAACAATAAGTGATAAAAATAATACACCCAATGTGTACCAAATCCAAAAAGAAACCTGGTAATCGAACGCTGGCTGGTAGTATGGATCGCCAAAATTCTCAAACAAACCAATATAGAAGGGTGCCAACGGAATGTAGATAACCAACAAAAAGGGAATCATAAAAAGCATGCTTATGAGACCGTGGTATAACGCAGGTTGCCAAAGGTCTTTGACACTATCGAACGTCTTCGTTAGCAAATCGCCAAAATCCGGTTTTTGAGCGTTTTCAATTTTAGTAAAAATAGGATGCTCCATAAAGTGGTTTTTATTTTAAAGCTAAAGATAGAAAAAAGAAATCTGCCATTTTGACACAAATATAGATTTATCCATATCTTTGCACGCTGCTTGAAGGAAGCGGTATTCAGATTTCAGCAAAAACCTATGCAAGACAAAACTATAGACGAAACCAAACAAGGAAATTCTCTCGTTTTAGAACACAAAAAAGAGAATACCAAAAAACTTTTTATTGAAAGTTATGGCTGTGCTATGAACTTTAGCGACAGCGAGATTGTTGCATCTATCCTTAACGAGCAAGGCTTTAATACCACTCAAAAACTGGAAGAAGCAGATCTTGTATTGGTGAACACCTGTTCTATAAGAGACAAAGCAGAACAAACCGTACGCAAGCGTCTGGAAAAATATAACGCCGTAAAACGCGATCACAATCCAAAAATGAAAGTAGGCGTATTGGGCTGTATGGCCGAGCGCTTAAAAGAAAAATTTCTGGACGAAGAAAAAATAGTCGATATGGTAGTGGGACCAGATGCCTACAAAGACCTTCCTAATCTTTTAGCTGAAGTTGAAGCAGGAAATGATGCTGTAAATGTGATACTTTCTAAAGATGAAACCTATGGAGATATTGCTCCTGTTCGTTTAAATACCAACGGAATTAATGCCTTAGTGAGCATTACCAGAGGCTGTGACAATATGTGTACGTTTTGCGTAGTGCCGTTTACAAGAGGACGCGAACGTAGCCGTGACCCGCAGAGTATACTTGAAGAAATAAACGATCTTGCTTTAAAGGGCTATAAAGAAATTACCTTGCTTGGGCAAAATGTAGATAGTTACGTGTGGTATGGTGGCGGACTTAAAAAAGATTTCAAAAATGCTTCCGAAATGGAGAAAGCCACCGCAACGTCTTTTTCACAATTATTGGATATAGTGGCTCAGGCACAACCAGAAATGCGTGTACGGTTTTCAACTAGTAATCCGCAGGATATGACCGAAGAGGTTTTTCACGTGATGGCAAAACATAAAAATATTTGTAAGCACGTTCACCTGCCCTTCCAAAGTGGTAGTGACCGTATACTAGAGGAAATGAACCGCCAGCACACCGCAGACGAGTATCGAGCACTTGTAAAAAGAATGTGGGAGATTTTACCCAATTGTAGTATCTCACAGGATATTATCGTGGGCTTCCCGGGCGAAACCGAGCAAGACCACCGGGATACCTTACAATTAATGGAAGATATAAAATTTGCCTTTGGCTATATGTACAAATATTCTGAAAGACCCGGAACTATGGCCGCCAGAAAGTTTGAAGACGATATCCCCGAAGCAACAAAAAAAAGAAGATTGACCGAAATTGTTGATACTCAAAGAGCGCACGCAGCTTACCGTACACAACAATTTGTAGGCAAAACAACCGAAGTTTTAATAGAAAAAGAATCTAAAAAAGATCCTAATCAATGGAGCGGCCGTAATGAGCAAAGTATAGGTGTGGTATTCCCAAAAGGAAATCACAATATAGGCGATTTTGTGAATGTGAAAATTCACGAGTGTACCAGTGCTACGTTAATTGGAGTGGCGGTTAAGTAATCCCGGGCATCCCGACACAATGTTACTTTTAAGTTTTTGCTTACATTAAAACCATTCAGGGACATCAGATGTAGAGTGACATTAAAAAACAAGTAGATTGATGAGTTGATCAGTTTTGGGATTTAAAGATTTGGAATAAATATAATTATGGAAAGTGTACAAGCAACAAAACAACGGTTTGGAATTATTGGGAACGACCCAAAACTAAACCGTGCCGTAGAAAAAGCCATTCAGGTTGCCCCTACCGATATTTCGGTGTTGGTAACTGGTGAGAGTGGTGTAGGAAAAGAAAGTATTCCTAAAATTATACATTCACTATCGCACCGCAAACACGGGAAGTACATCGCCGTAAACTGTGGAGCCATCCCTGAAGGAACTATAGACAGCGAACTTTTTGGTCACGAAAAAGGATCTTTTACAGGAGCCACAGCTACCCGTAGCGGTTATTTTGAAGTTGCAGACGGTGGCACCATTTTTCTTGATGAAGTGGGCGAACTCCCCTTACCTACCCAAGTGCGTTTGTTGCGTGTGTTGGAAAATGGTGAATTTTTAAAAGTTGGTTCGTCAAAAATACAGAAGACAGACGTACGCATTGTGGCTGCTACCAATGTAAAAATGACCGAAGCCATCAACAAAGGAAAATTTAGAGAAGACCTTTTTTACCGTTTAAGCACGGTAGATATTAATTTACCGCCTTTGCGGGAGCGTTCTGAAGATATTCACTTATTGTTCAGGAAATTTGCTGCAGATTTTGCGCAAAAATATAAAATGCCAACGCTTCGGTTAGATGATGGTGCCGTACAAATGTTGCTCAATTATCGCTGGAGCGGAAATATACGTCAATTACGTAATGTTGCAGAACAGATCTCAGTACTGGAACAAGAACGGAATATTGGCCGGGAAAAATTACGACAGTATCTACCGGATATGGGCAGTAATTTACCCGCAGTTATCAATCCGAAGAAAAGCGAAAGTGACTTTAGTAACGAACGGGATATTTTGTACAAAGTGCTGTTCGATATGCAACGCGATGTAAACGACCTGAAAAAACTCACTTTAGAACTCATGAATTCGGGTTCCGGAAATGCTTCGAAGGTAAAAGAAGAAAACAGCGGACTCATAAATAAAATATATTCAGAAAAACATAATCACCAGGAAGAGTTGGCCGCTATTGTGGAAGAAGAATATGAGGAGCCAGCTAGCGTTGAAGTTTTAAATATTGCTGAAAAAGCTTCAGAAAAAAGAGCAGATAAATACGATTTCGCCGAAGAAATTGAAGAAGAAGAAAGTTTATCGCTACAGGACAAAGAGCTGGAACTCATTAAAAAATCTTTAGAAAAGTATAACGGAAAACGTAAAGATGCCGCAGACGAATTAGGTATAAGTGAACGAACACTCTATAGAAAGATAAAACAATATGATTTATAACTATATTCGCTAGTAATGCAAAAACACGTTAAAATAATATTACTAGTAATGCTACTCCCTTTATTTCAGGGATGCAAATTTTACTCCTTTACGGGAGCAGATATAGATTACAGCACTACGAAGACATTTCAGGTTAACTTTTTTCAGAACAATGCGCCTATCGTAGAGCCAGGGATTGCCAGGGATTTTACGTTAAAATTACAGGACATCCTCATAAACCAAACAAGTCTGGATCTGGTAAATAACAATGGAGATCTTATTTATGAAGGTGAGATCACAGAATATTATATCGCCCCAATTACTGCACAATCCAACAGTACTGCGGCTCAAAACAGATTAACTATAAGTGTGAATGTTCGGTTTTTTAATACCAATAAAGAAGAAAAAGATTTTGAACAACGTTTCTCTTTCTATTTTGACTATGCCGGCGGGCGTCAACTTACAGGTGCCGCTCTGGACGATGCGATTAATATTATTTTTGAACGTATTACACAGGATATTTTTAATAAATCACTCGCTAACTGGTAATTGTGAACACAGAGACTTTTACATATTTACTGGCACATCCGCAGCAGTTGACAGAACAACAACTGGCAGAGATTGATACTGTGGTTCAAAAATACCCGTACTTTCAGAGTGCACGGGCATTACAGTTAAAAGGCCTTAAAAATACCAACAGCTTTTTATATAATGACACCTTAAAAGTAACGGCAGCACATACAGCAGATCGTGATATTCTGTTTCAATATATTACTTCGAAGGAATTTGTGCAAAATAAAATTTCGGAACTCATCTTACAGCACGATGCTTCGGTGAACGAAATTGAAGTAGAAATAGAAGATATTTCAGAACAAACGGCACTGGAACTTGATACGCAAATGAAAGCCGAATTGCAAAAAGCTGAAGCGATTTTAAATCCGCTGTTGTTTGAGCGTAAAGTACAATCGGTAGTAGAAATTTCAGAAGATAACCGAAATGAAATCGAAACTGAAACTGAAGTCTTAGAAGAAAATGTGATCAAAGTTGATGCTCCCCTTCCTTTCAAAAAAGATGATACCCATTCTTTTAGTGAATGGTTGCAATTAACACAGGCAAAACCCATTGAGCGAACTGAAAAGATTGTAAAAGAGAATGCCGAAGAAACTACACAGAGAACAGGTGAAGACGAAACAGCAGCTTCGGTTGAAAAAAAGTACGAATTGATTGAAAAATTTATTCAGGAAAAGCCAAAACTGGAGGTTTCTATCTCACAAACCAGACAACCGGACCTTGCCGAACCATATACACAAACGCCAAATGCCTTGATGACAGAGACTTTAGCGAAGGTCTACCTACAACAAAAGAATTATAAAAAAGCTATTAAAGCTTATGAAATATTAATTTTGAAAAATCCCGAAAAAAGTGGTTTCTTTGCAGACCAAATTCGGGCAATTAAAAAACTGAATACAAAAGAAGCACAATGAGCACGTTTACAATATTTTTAGTCTTGATTATTTTTATCGCCTTTTTATTGGTGATTGTTATTATGGTACAAAACCCAAAAGGTGGCGGATTGTCATCTTCCTTTGGTGGCGGTGGTGGCGGTGCCCAAATGGGTGGTGTTAAAAAAACAACCGACTTTTTAGACAAAAGTACCTGGACGCTGGCAATCGCCTTGTTAGTCTTAATACTTGCCAGTAATATCCCAATTATGAATGGTACAGGAACGGAAAGTACATTTCAGGAAAATGTTGAAAATGTAGTGCCGGATACTACAACAGATACAAATACAGACGCTGGAACAGATCCAGACGGTGAGTAATCACAAAAATATACTATTGAAAATGCCAGCTTATGACAAGCTGGCATTTTTTATTTACAATGGTTTCAATATGGCAGATATACACCCTTGGCATACTTTCTGCCTATTGGGTAGGAGACAAATTAACTATTAGTTTAACACGACTTCCACCTTCGTGGAAGAATAAAATAAAAATTTTATTATGGCATTAAAAATCCAACCCCTTTCAGACAGAGTAGTTGTGGAGCCCCAGGCGGCAGAAACAAAAACAGCATCTGGATTGTATATTCCGGATAGCGCAAAAGAAAAACCTCAACAAGGTAAAGTAGTAGCCGTAGGTAAAGGCAAAAAAGACTACGATATGACTGTAAAAGTAGGCGACACTGTACTTTACGGAAAGTACTCCGGCAGCGAGCTTAAACTTGAAGGTACCGACTACCTTATTATGCGTGAAGAAGACATTCTCGCAATTGTTTAACCACTATAGGCTTTACGCTAAAAGCTATATGCAAGAATGAGGAATTTTAGAAATTATGAAATCTGGAAGTTAAGCCACCAGCTAACATTAGATATCTATAAAATTTAAAGTACATTCCCAAATTCTGAAATCTATGGAATCACCTCACAAATTAGACGTGCTTCCGCTTCTATCCCAACCAATATTAGCGAAGGTTGTGGTAGAGATAGCGATTCTGAATTTAATCGATTCTTGACCATAGCATTAGGTTCAGCCAATGAAACTGAATATTTACTTATTCTTTCTCACGATTTAAAATATATTGAAACCAGTGCTTTTGAAATATTTATCAGGCGAATAAATATCATTAAACAAAAGACCTATACATTAAAACAAACACTAAAATAACCAGCATAAAGCATAAAGCCTTGAGCTTACAGCTTTTTGCACAAGCAAAAAATTATGGCAAAAGATATAAAATTTGATATTGAAGCACGTGACGCAATTAAACGCGGCGTGGATGCTTTGGCAAACGCAGTAAAAGTAACGTTGGGACCTAAAGGCCGTAACGTAATTATTGGCAAAAGCTTCGGAGCACCACAAGTAACAAAAGATGGTGTTACTGTAGCAAAAGAAATAGAATTAGAGGATGCACTTGAAAACATGGGTGCTCAAATGGTGAAAGAGGTTGCTTCCAGAACCAACGATCTAGCCGGAGATGGTACAACAACCGCAACTGTTTTGGCTCAGGCAATTGTAAAAGAAGGTTTAAAGAATGTAGCTGCAGGTGCAAACCCAATGGATTTAAAACGAGGAATCGATAAAGCCGTTGAAGCTATTGTTAAAGACCTGGAAAAGCAATCGACTAAAGTGGGGAACTCTTCACAAATGATCGAGCAGGTTGCTTCCATTTCAGCAAATAATGACGAGACTATAGGTAAACTTATCGCTAAAGCCTTCGGAAAAGTAGGTAAAGAAGGGGTCATTACCGTTGAAGAAGCAAAAGGAACCGAAACATATGTAGACGTTGTAGAAGGAATGCAGTTTGACCGCGGCTACCTTTCTCCTTATTTTGTTACCGATAGCGAAAAGATGCAAACCGAACTGGAGAAACCGATGATCTTGTTGTGCGACAAGAAAATTTCTTCAATGAAAGATTTAATGCCAATCCTGGAACCTGTAGCGCAGCAAGGAAAATCTTTGTTGATTATTGCTGAAGATCTGGATGGTGAAGCATTAGCGACTTTAGTAGTAAATAAACTTAGAGGATCGCTTAAGATCGCAGCTGTAAAAGCACCAGGTTTTGGAGACAGAAGAAAAGCAATGCTGGAAGACATCGCAATTTTAACAGGCGGAACCGTAATTTCGGAAGAAAGAGGTTTCACCCTTGAGAATGCTACGCTGGAAATGCTGGGAACAGCAGAAAATGTAACTATCGATAAAGATAATACAACCATTGTAAATGGTGCCGGAAAAAAAGCCGACATCCAAACACGTGTTGGACAGATAAAGTCTCAAATTGAGACTACTACCAGCGACTACGATAAAGAGAAGTTACAAGAGCGTTTGGCCAAGTTGGCTGGCGGTGTAGCTGTATTATACGTAGGTGCTGCTTCTGAAGTAGAAATGAAAGAAAAGAAAGACCGTGTAGACGATGCACTTCACGCAACCCGTGCGGCTGTGGAAGAAGGTATTGTTGCTGGTGGTGGTGTAGCATTTGTTCGTGCCCAAAAGGTATTGGCAAAACTTTCTACCGATACTATGGACGAAGCAACAGGAATCCAGATCGTCTCTAAAGCTATTGAAGCCCCTTTACGCACCATTGTTGCAAATGCAGGTGGTGAAGGATCTGTAGTTGTAAATAAAGTAAGAGAAGGCAAAAAGAACGAAGGTTTTGACGCCAAGACCGAAACATACGTAGATATGCTTAAAAAGGGAATTATTGACCCTAAGAAAGTAACGCGTATCGCTCTGGAAAACGCAGCATCTGTTGCCGGAATGATTCTTACCACAGAATGCGCATTAGTAGATATTAAAGAAGACAGTCCTGCAATGCCCCCAATGGGCGGTGGGATGCCAGGAATGATGTAGTGGCGTGTCGCCACAGACAAAAATAGAGTTTGACTTTACTTACTCGTAAGACCTCTGCTTTCTAGCGGGGGTCTTTTTTGTTTAAAATTGAATTGGAAAAAAATTATTATTTTCTGCTCTTCATAAGCCGGAACAAAGACAATGCAACTAAAGTAAGCACCAAAGGCCAAATCACAAATAAATCAGTTCGCACCACATCTGCTCCACCATCTGGCTGATATGCCATCCACTGCTGAATATAATACTCCCAGACTATGGCAGCTATTAAAACAACTAATGTAATTATATATAATAAGGTAACCGGTTTTAAAATCATAGCTCTAAAATACAAAAACCGCCTCTTTTGAAGACGGTTTCTTTTTTAAATTTCACTTTTAAAATACAGCTATTAAATACCTGTATTGCGGGGAAGTTTTAACTAAAACTTCTGGCTCAAATTACTTCTTCTTAGGAGTAGTCTGAGGAGACTTCTTAGGCGCCTGTTTTGGCTGAGCCTTTGGAGACTTATTTGACTTTTGTTCTTTCATAACATTTAGTATTAAGTTACTGAGTTATTTTTCATCAATTAATTAAAAATAACTCATATTCTCATTGCTAAGAACACCATAAATGTACGTCGTATTTCGATTGAAGATTCTGTCTTAGCTAAAATTTAACTAAACAAATTTAATACTACACCCAACTTGTAATCATTAACAAAGACATCGCTATCATTATTGCATTTTCTATAAAGGTAGCGAGCGTCATAGGAAGGTTCAATACAGTCCCCAGACAGGCGCACTGTATGCTTTTTTTGTCAAGTAACGCTTTTGTTACCCCTACGGTTGTTAATCCCAAAAGACAAATAGTTAAAGCGAGTGCTATTTCAATTTCATAGCGTATAAAAAACATAATGCCTAACGCTAATTCAATAAAAGGATAAATCTTTCCGTATACCGGAAATTCATTGGCTAATGGATCGTACATAGCAAAGGACTTTGCAAACCCTCTTACATCCAATAATTTAAAAAAGCTGAACACAAAAAAGAAAACCCCCATAAAATCTAACATTACCTGTCGGGTTTCCCAGTTTTTCAGGTTCATTAGAACAGACGCTAAAGTTATATAACCCAAAATTAATAACAACGGTTTCAATTGCTGTAATTTTGTTTTTTCTTCTGTAGATACTTCTGCTTCTTTTGCTGAAATTGTATTGGTGTTAAAAATGTTTTGTTCCGAAACAGTATATTTTGACGGCAATCGATCATTAAGTTCTGAAGCAGAAATAGCTTTTGATGCTATTATTTCAGCTTCAGCCTTCTCTAGATGTACTGAAACTTGCGCAACCCCTTCTATTTCAGATAAATGTTTTTCCACCGAGCTTTTGCAACCACTGCAAGTCATCCCCTGAACACTATAGGTTTGTTTCATGTAAGTATTTAAGTTTTCAAGTTATAAAAAAAAGCCCACCTACAATAGATGAGCTTCATAGAAATTTAAATTGGAATTTACTCTCCACCGTGATCATTTATCACATCTTCGTTTCTGTACAAACAACAGGGGTGCACACTATTATATGCCTCCTCAGTTGCCTTAATTTCTTTGGTATCGTGACCAACATCTGCTATATTCTGACTTATAGTTTTAAGATCTGTCTTGCGCTCATCAAAAATTAAGCTGCATTCTTTGGTTTCTACATTCCACACGGCAGATTTTACACCTCTTGTTTTTATTGCTGCGGTTTCAATACGCTTTTTACACATACCGCAAATTCCATCTACTTCCAGGACTGCTCTTGCATTTTTATCCTGTGCGGTTGCGGTAACTCCTACCATTGCGACTAATAATATTATGATATACTTTTTCATTATTTATATGTTTATTAAAATTTATTTTTTACAATTTGTATCTAAGCCCCAGATAATAATTACTACCAAATATAGGACCATACACAAATGTAGTATCAAAATTTGAACCAAAGGGATTTTGCGGGTCTATAATTGGGTTATCCTGCGTTTCGTCTGTAAAGTTTTCAGCTCCTGCATATATTTCAAAAGATGGACTAAACACTTTGGTTACCTGGGCATTAAAAGTTCCTAAAGATGGCGAATACTCACTACGTCGAAAGTCTACCGGGTTAGAAACCGTAGACGAATACCGCTGTTCTCCCAACCAGTTGTACGTAAGATCGAATTTCCATTGACCTCCTGTCTGCTCGTTTAACTGAGTTTCATACGCAATATTAGCAAAAATCCTGTGGCTTGGTGTTAATGGCTTTTCAAGTTTTCCGCGTAGATAGTCTGTCTTAACCTCATAGAATTTATAGGCAGTACGCACATCAAGATGTTCGGCTAGATTATAGCTAAATTCTACCTGAAAACTGTTCGCATAGCTTTCGCCCTGCAAGTTGTAAAACCGAATTCTTTTTGAATCCTCCCAATCTACAACTACCTGATTCTGGAAATCTGTTCTGTAAAAATCTACCGATACATCTGCTCTTCTTTTAAATAAATCGAAACCCTGAAGGAAAGAAATTCCATAATTCCATGCAATTTCCGGATCCAAACCATAAATCTCACCATCAGTATTTAAAATTGAAATAGTCCGATTTGTTGAAAATAGTGACTGATTTTCAACAAAAATATTGGCACTTCTCTTCCCGCGTCCTGCCGAAGCCCTAATCGCTGCTTTTTCCCAGGGCGTGTAGCGTGCGTGTATTCTTGGCGTTACAAATGTACCTAATAAATTGTGGGTGTCTACCCGCAGACCAGCCGTCATTGTAAAGTTTTGCAGGTCGTCGTAAGCATATTCAAAAAAAGCGCCTACGGAGTTTTCGGTTCTATCATAGTCTATACCTTCTACTGCTTCATCATAATCTTCGTAGGTAGCATTAAGCCCCGTTTTAAACTTGTGACGTGAGTCGCTAATTATAGAGTTGAATAAAGCATTCGCATAAAAGCTCTCGTGCTTAATATCGAAGGGTCTCAACCCAAAATAAGATCTTTGATCGTGGTTACTATATGCCACCTGCAATCCCATACTCTGGTAGGGAATTTCCGGAAACACATACCCCAATTTCCCTGTAATCCCGAAATGTTGTGTATCTATTTCACCTCCCCAGGCATTGGTGGTACCGCGATCTGTTTCAGGGTTGAAAGCCGTTTGCCCTATTTGTTTGTCGTCTTTCATGTATCGCAAGTTAAAAAAGCTTACAATACCTTTTTCAGCATCGGTATACTGCCAACGGTTCATTACGTTAATTTGCTTTGCGAGCGGGGTATCCAAAAAACCGTCTTCGTTTCTATCATTTTCAACACCGCGGTAATTTCCGTGTACATAGAGTCCTGTGTCCCATTTATCACTCACTTTTCTATTAAAATGGATATTCAGTTCTGTACGACCATTAATGGCTCCATAGGCATTTATAAATAAGTCATCATCTGTCTGCGGTTTAACAAATTCGGCATTTATTTGCCCTGCAATGCTTTCAAAACCATTCACTACACTACCAGCTCCTTTGGTGATCTGGATACTCTCCACCCAGGTTCCTGGTATAAAACTTAGGCCGTGAGCTTGCCTTGCGCCACGGATAGCAGGTATGTTTTCTACGGTTATTAAGGTATAGGGACTTGTTAACCCCAACATTCTTATCTGCCGAACGCCTGTAACGGCATCTGCAAAATTTACATCTATGGAAGGATTGGTCTCGAAACTTTCGGAGAGGTTACAGCACGCAGCTTTTAATAACTCTGCGCTGCTAACGTTTATAACATTTTGCGAACTTAAAAACGATCTCGATGTCGCCTTCTTTCTGGATGTTACGGTAATTTCGTCCAGAGAACCTTTTGAAGTTAAGACATGTCTTACTTTTCTGGGTGCTGTGATTGTTAACGTGTCGGACTTGTACCCAACATAACTAATAACAAGTTTTGTTCTTCCCTCCTGATATGGTAATTCAAAAAGACCGTCAAAATCTGTTACATCGCCCACTTCCGAATTCAGCCAAAATACATTGGCTCCTCCTAGCGGGACTTCTTTATTGTTTAAGACTTCTAATACTATTCCTGCTACTTTTTCCTGCGAAACAGCTACTACCGGAACTAATAATAGAAGATATATAAGTTTCCTCATTATTGTTTTTTTCTGAAATAAATTGAAATTATTTGATATGTTGCGATCTATAACGATACGCTCCCGAAGTAATTATAGGAGTATTACGCATGATTCACTACTACAAAAGAAAAATCAAATGAGGAATGTTTCATAAAGCACGGGGATGTCCTTTATGAGTGGCGGCGGCGTATACAGTGCGTAAATTTCGGCCGTTTCACTAACCAAAGGTTCAGTTTGTAAAACAAAAACCGAAACAAATGCTGCTACAAAATTAATAGGCACTTGAAAAGAATCTTGGGAAGGGGTAAAATTATCGTCTGTAGTAATTTTTGTGTACTGATTATCGCAACAGCTGTGTTCTTCGTCTTTTTCATTGGCGCAAGCATCGTCTACTATTGCTACCATACCGCAGGAAAGTTTTTTTTCTCCAAGAGTGATGGTTGCCATCATTTCGAAATCTCCACAAAAATGCTGAGCGTAGGCCACGCCACTTGTACTTGCCAGTAGCAATACGCACATTAAAATGGAAATTATTTTTTTCATTAGTGCAAAAGTACGAAAAATGATTTATATCCTAAATCATTCGGTTCACCAATGCTTAAAATGCTTATATAAAAAAGAATTTTACGAATAGGCCAACTAGTAACCACCCATAACAAACAAACGCTGCATATTTTAGAATAGTTTCCAGCAATTTACTTTTTGGTGCCATTTCTCCCATTTTATACTCCACATCTGTTTTTTTAAAGAAACCTACATATACAAGATACGCTGAAATAAGTAAAAAAACACAATTTAAAAAGAAAGTATAATCTATTTGAAAATAATTGCTATCTCCTATAGTAACTTGAGACGGATCTGGCAAAATACTAAAGAAATCGAACACGTAATGTAATGTTATTGAGGTTCCGACTAAAGCAGTAAACAGCAAAAACAAGATAAAAAGCGACATTTTCCAGCCGTAGTATTTCGCATTTATCCGTAAGATGGGGAATACCACTAAATCGCTAAAAATAAATGCCATCACCCCCGCAAAGCTTACACCTTTACCAAACAAAAGTGCCGCCAATGGTATGTTACCCATAGATCCTATGAAGGTTAAAAAAGCAGCAACGGGCCCAACTAAAACATGTTCTAACACTTCTAAAAAAGTGAAATCTGTGGTGCCTTGCCCACTATTAATAAAAAGCGCCTGAAAAAAACTATCCGGAACAAAGGCAGCCACAACTCCTGCAATGGTAAAACCTATCGTGAAATCTTTCCACACCATCCCCCACTCCATTTTGTATTGACGGGCTACTTTTACCCACCCTTTGGTAGAAGTGATTTTTTGTCTCCAGGAAGTACTATTTTTCGTGGCTTCTACCTCATCGTCCTTAAGCTTTTTTCGGGCTTTTTCGATAAGTTTCCTTGGATTTATAATTCGAATTAAAACCCAAACGATCAAAATGAGTAGCACTCCCCCTACATATTCTCCTACAACAAACTGCCACCCTAAAAATATAGAAATGATAATCCCCAACTCTATAACCAAATTGGTTGAAGCCAATAAAAAAGCCATAGATGACACAAAGCTTGCTCCTTTTTTAAAAAGTGATTTCGTAGACGCCAGTGCAGCAAAACTGCAGGAACTGCTAATAAAACCAAAAAAAGTAGCCAGCAAAACGCTCTTTCCCGCGTTTTCACCCATTGTTTCTTGCATTTTCTTTTCGGTCACGAAAACCTGAATCATACTACTTACAATATAACCCAATACAAATGCCCACAATGCCATCCAGAAGAAACCTGCGCTTGTGTATGCTGCTTCTGCCCAATGTCTCAAAAAAGAATGCATTGTTTTGTTTTAAAAAAAATTAAACTTTAACCCAATTTTGAAGAAAACGATTCGGGAAGTTATTCAATTTTAGCCTCTATGCGGCCGCAACGTAACATTTTATCACCAAAATAAGGATTTACAATATCACTACTTCTGCTTAACCAGGAAGCCCCTGTATTATCAAAAGCCATAGGACAGTATTGTTTGTAGATAGTTCCCGAGGCAATTTCATCTTTAAGAAGGCTTTCTACTTCGGCAGTAAGTGTAACAAATGCAGTACGTTGCTCTTCAATATCAGAAGATTCAGATATTTTTTGTGCTGCCATAAGCGCTTTATCATTCACTCCAACGTTTGCAAATGCCGTCATCAAATCTGATGCTACCGCAGATGCCTTTCTGGCATTTGCAGTCACTAACACATCTTTTAAATCAATATAATTATCGAAAACCTTTTTCATTTTCGGTTCATTGAAAGAAACCGCTTCTGTTGTTGCCGTTTTGGATTTTACTTTCGTTTGGGTTACGTCGTCGCCAGATGTTACCTCTACGGTTTCCGGAGTATCCTTTTTAATTTCGTCTTTACAAGATGCGAATACAAATAACACTAAAAGTGCTGGTATGAAATAATTCAGTTTCATTATAATTTTATTTTGAAGTACAAAGGTACAAATTTTGAGTATTTCTTTTTACAGCCCTTTGTTAACACGTTGCAAATAAAAAGCAGGCACCAACAATAGTAAAAGTAATGGATGTATTAAAAACCTTCGTACATAGAACAATGGCAAATGTTGTCCGGCTTCGGAAGTGTTCAGCAATACGAAGAATGCCGTGCTTAGAACTATTAATACAATTGTGTAGAGTAAAACGGAGAACATTACAACGCCTTTTTTCTGAAAAATCACCCATAGTATCGCAATTGAAATTGTTCCGTTACTACTATACCGAAAGATCATATTAAATAAAAGCCTGCCGGTTTCTAATTCTGGTAAAGGCTGGGTGGTATGGTGTGTTTTGAAAAATTTCAGCAATGGATCATAAAATAAATTTTCAGCATAAAATCTAATCAGTACCAATAAAGAAATGCCTACTAAAACTAACAGTATTTTCACCCCTTTACTCATTTCAATATTGTTTTAGGAGTTAACAATCGCACCCAAATAAGCCACAAAATAAATACCATTCCGTATATAATTCCAGGAAACACAACCCCGTGAAGCGTATGTTGATATTCTGGGTATGTGTACAAGGCAATGGCTAGAATAGCTATACGAAGAATATTTACCGCATAAATAATAGCAATACCAGCAAAAACATACAATACCGTTTTTTTAAATCGCTGCGCGAAAGATATGATAAAAGATGTAAACAGAATTATAATGCTTAACGCGTTACAGCCTTCTACAATCCTGGCCAAAAACTTACCTTCCACAAATAGCTTCATAGATGGCTGATTGGGATGCGGAACCACCTGGGCCGTGTACCCTAAACTTTCAATCACCATAGTCGTTTGCTTTGCCACTAGGTTCGTGATAAAATCCGGCGCATATACACCGTCTTTAGAAAGACGTAAATACAATCCGTACATAAGACTTAACACCAAATAACTCCCCAAGAAAAGGAGTAAAAACACAACAACACTTTTATATGTAAGAAAAAGTTTTTTCATTGGGTTTTGCGATCGCCACGCGAAGATGATTTATTTCTTTTTATTTCTCTTTAGGGTGCGGGTAAAAGATAAAAAAATTGACGGTTCAAATTTTCAAATCACTATCCGGCAGGTATTCGGTTTTAACAAAAATACAGCATTTAGGGTTGGGATAAATAAATGCTTTTGAAATACATTTGCTCAAAATTAAGAACCTATGCCTTTTAAATACCTACAACCCCGCATTGCTGAAATCTTACAAAATGAAAAAGAAACAGTAGATGCCAGACTCACACAGGTTTGTGAGGTATTGCAAAACACCATTGGATATTACGATTGGGTTGGGTTTTATTTTGCTAATCACGAAGCCAGAACACTCCATTTAAAAGCTTTTGCGGGCGAACCAACAGACCATACCGTGATTCCTTTTGGCAAAGGAATTTGCGGACAAGTAGCCGTAAGCAATGAAAATTTTGTGGTGGCCGATGTGAAAGCTCAGGATAATTATATTGCCTGCAGTATGTATGTAAAAGCCGAAATTGTAGTTCCGCTTTTTAAAGATGGTAGAAATATTGGGCAGATAGATATAGACTCACACGTACCCGATCCTTTTTCTGAACAAGACGAACGTTTTTTGGAGTGGGTAAATGAAAAGGTAGCCGAAATTCTACCTTAAAACCCATTAGGGAGACTTAAGAATTACTTAAAAATAATAACAGCTTCCGCTTCCTACATTCCTGTTCTAATAGCTTCCACCGGGTCTAATTTTGATGCCGAAATAGCCGGAAGAATTCCTGAAATAAGTCCAATTACTGCCGAAATTGCCGTTCCTATAAACATATTCCAAGGCGATAATACAAACTCAAAATCCCCTGTAAAAGACGAGGCTATAATTGATACTATAAAAACAAGAAACAATCCAATTAAACCACCTATTACAGCAAGGATCACCGCTTCAAATAAAAACTGAAAAAGGATAAATCTGTTTTTGGCTCCTAACGACTTTTGAATTCCGATTAAATTGGTGCGTTCTTTTACACTCACAAACATAATATTTGCAATCCCAAAGCCCCCTACGAGTAATGAAAAACCACTTATAATTAGGCCTATAATATTCATCTGGCCTGTAATGTTGTCTATAAAATCTGTAAAACCTTTTAATTGGTTTACAAAGAAGTTATCTATTTCGTCTGGTTTTAACCCTCTTGCCATTCGTAGTTTTTGAGACATAAGTGCTATAAATTCGTTATTATCAATATCTTTTTCAGGTTTCACAACAATGAAAGGGAATAGGTTTCGGTTGCTATTTCCAAATACTTTTCTCACAGCATTTACAGGAACAAAGGCAGCGGTATCTTTAGAACCTCCAAAAAGTCCGGCCCCTTCCTTTTTCAGCACACCTATAATAGTAAATTTTCTACCGTAGAGACGGGCTTGCTTCCCTATGGCTTGTGCTGCACCATCAAACAAAACGTTGGCAATTTCGTCTCCAATTATAGCTACATTTCCCCCACTGGAAGATTCAGATTCATTAAAAAAACGTCCTTCGGCAATGTCCAGGGATTCAATTTCATAATGTTCGTATGTAACAGGCGCAATTTGCACACTACTTACGGTACGATCTTCATACTTCATATTTTCCTGAGGAACATTGAGCGTGTAAGAAACCGCTTTTACGTTGGGCACATTACGTTTAATATATTGATATTCTTCATAGGTGACATCTGGAAATTGTTCAAATTTCCATCGGGGTACATCTGTGGACCAAAAGAAAAACGGCCCAAATAAATAGTACTTGTATCCAGCGAACTTAAACTGCCGTCAATTTCTTTTTTTAAAGAATCTACAGCGGCAAGAATAGCAATAATGGAAAATATCCCGATAGTAACGCCCACCAAAGATAAGAAGGTGCGAAGCTTATTATTTTTAAGCGCGCTTACTGCAAAATTAAAGCTCTCTTTAAGTACTCGAAGATAAATTAGCATGGTTGGCTGTTTAGCGTATCTGGTCTTTTGATAAAGTTATGAAAAGTAAGACGTTTTCTGTTAACATTCGTTACAAAAAACGGTGCATAATATGTATTTTTGCACCTTAAATTCTTCAAAACCTTACCGTAAGAGAAGATTCTATAGTAAAATCCATTTTCAGCAAAAAAACTATGAGCAACACCAAAAAAATTTCTTCCGCATTAATTTCAGTATTTCATAAAGACGGGTTGGGCCATTGTAAAAAAATTGGACGAGCTTGGTGTGATACTTTATTCCACAGGCGGTACCCAAAAATTCATTAACGATCTGGGAATTAACGTGATTCCAGTAGAAGATGTTACAGATTACCCTTCCATTTTAGGTGGGCGTGTAAAAACATTGCACCCTAAAGTTTTTGGAGGTATTTTAAACCGTCAGGACAACGAGAACGATGTTCGGGAAATGGGACAATATAACATTCCGCAATTGGATGTTGTTATTGTAGATTTATATCCTTTTGAAAAAACCGTTGCTTCTGGTGCTTCGGAACAAGATATTATTGAAAAAATTGATATTGGGGGTATTTCATTAATTCGTGCTGCCGCCAAGAATTTTAAAGACACCATTTGTGTATCTTCAATGAAAGATTACGAAGATTTTCTAAACGTGATTTCTGAAACTAATGGTGAAATTTCTTTGGCAGACAGAAAACGATTTGCCGCCAAAGCTTTTAATGTTTCTTCACATTACGATAGCGCAATTTTTAATTATTTTAATAGCGACCACGGTATTGCTACCTTAAAAATTAGCGAAACCAACGGAAAAGTATTACGCTATGGTGAAAACCCACACCAAAAAGGATTTTTCTTTGGCGATTTTGAAGCGATGTTCAACAAACTTCACGGAAAAGAATTAAGCTACAACAATTTATTAGATGTTGACGCAGCAGTAAATTTAATGAGCGAATTTAAAGGCGAATCTCCAACCTTTGCCATTTTAAAACACAATAACGCCTGCGGAATTGCGCAACGCGATACTGTCCTGAAAGCCTACAAGAATGCTTTAGCCGGTGATTCAGTTTCTGCATTTGGAGGCATCTTAATTTGTAATACCGAAATAGACGCGCCAACGGCGGATGAAATACATAAACTATTTTGTGAAGTAGTCATTGCACCTTCTTTTTCTAATGAAGCCACAACAATTCTGAAAGGCAAAAAGAATAGAATTCTATTAATTCAAAAAGACGCCACGTTACCTGAAAGCACTGTAAGAACTTGCCTTAATGGAGTTTTGGTGCAGGAAAAAGATCACAAAACCGATACCGTTTCAGAATTAACCAACGCGACCAACAAAAAACCAGATAGCCGTGAGCTAGAAGACTTGCTGTTTGCCTCTAAAATTTGTAAGCATACTAAGAGTAATACTATTGTTCTTGCCAAAAACAAACAATTATGTGCAAGTGGAACCGGCCAGACAAGTCGCGTAGATGCGCTTAAACAAGCGATTGAAAAAGCAAAAGGGTTTAACTTTGACCTCAATGGAGCGGTGATGGCGAGTGATGCATTTTTCCCTTTTCCGGACTGCGTAGAGATTGCAGATAACGCAGGAATTAATGCCGTGATCCAGCCGGGAGGCTCCATAAAAGACCAGTTAAGCGTAGATTATTGTAATAATAACGAAATGTCTATGGTATTTACTGGAACCCGTCACTTTAAACACTAATTTTGTTACATTTGTGAGTAATGCCTCACTTAATAATTTAATTTTTTATACCGCCTAATTACTTATGGGATTTTTTGATTTTCTCACCGAAGAAATAGCCATTGACCTTGGTACCGCAAATACCCTCATTATCCACAACGATAAAGTAGTGGTAGATGCACCGTCTATAGTTGCCAGAGACCGCGTCACTGGCAAAATTATTGCCGTAGGGCGTGAAGCCGCTATGATGCAAGGAAAAACCCATGAAAATATAAAGACAATCAGGCCGCTTAAAGATGGAGTTATTGCAGATTTTGACGCAAGTGAAAAGATGATCAATATGTTCATTAAAGACATTCCCGCGCTTAAAAAGAAATGGCTTACTCCTTCCCTACGTATGGTTATTTGTATCCCAAGTGGTATTACCGAAGTAGAGATGCGCGCCGTAAAAGAAAGTGCCGAACGTGTAAATGGAAAGGAAGTTTATCTTATTCACGAACCTATGGCAGCCGCTATTGGTATTGGAGTAGATATTATGCAACCTAAGGGAAATATGGTGGTAGATATTGGAGGTGGAACAACAGAAATTGCTGTAATTGCTCTTGGAGGAATTGTTTGTGACAAATCGGTTAAAATTGCAGGTGACGTTTTTACCAATGACATTGTGTATTATATGCGAACGCAACACAACTTATATGTTGGAGAACGTACCGCTGAAAAAATAAAAATCCAAATTGGTGCTGCAACCGAAGATCTGGAACTTCCGCCAGAAGAAATGAGCGTTCAGGGACGTGATTTGCTTACAGGAAAACCAAAGCAGGTACAAACCAGTTACCGGGAGATTGCCAAAGCATTGGACAAGTCTATCTTACGTATTGAAGATGCCGTGATGGAAACATTATCGCAAACTCCACCAGAATTGGCAGCAGATATTTACAACACAGGAATTTATCTTGCCGGTGGCGGATCTATGCTACGTGGCTTGGACAAACGTCTATCTCAAAAAACCGACCTGCCAGTTTATATTGCCGAAGACCCATTACGTGCTGTAGTACGTGGAACGGGTATTTGCCTTAAAAATTTAGCAAAGTACAAGAGTGTGCTTATAAAGTAGCATTCCAGATTTTAAATACTAGCAAAACCAAAATTGGATTTGTATCAATACGATTATTGGAATGAAATATTTTCTTTTCCTTTTTTTAGTTTTATTTTCAGCAACTTGTTTTGCACAAAAATCTGCTGTATACCATGATTTTGTTTTGGACGCAAATATAAGAAGCACTAAAATTTCATTATTGATAAATGAAAAGTCCGAAGATGAAATAACAGAAAAGGAGATTGATCTATTTTACGATACACCTGCAATAAAGCATTCGATGCGTTTTCATAAAGCACTCTCTTTTGATGGAACCTGGAAATTAGCTACCGCCAGCTTTTTCTTTAATTAAAAATTTAAGAACACCCCCATGCAACAGATTATCTATTTCTTCATACGGAATAAAAATTTCCTGTTGTTCCTGCTCTTATTTGTAATCTCTATTGGTTTTACTATAAATAGTCATTCCTACCACAAAAACAAATACATTACCTCGGCAAATTTCTTCAGCGGAAGTATTTACTCCTGGAAAAGTAGCGTGGTAAATTACTTCAAATTAAAAGAGCAAAACCAGGCTCTAGCTGATGAAAACATCAGGTTAAGAACCTTATTAAGAACTACGGAGGACACTATAATCGTTACCGAAATAGACAGCACTATTTTACCTGCACCCTACTCGTATTATCCGGCGAGGGTGATTAACAACTCTTATTCCAAAACCAAGAATTATTTAACCCTCAAAAAAAGAACTGGCGATGCAATTGAAACAGATATGGGTGTAATTTCTTCAAAAGGAATTGTTGGTATTATTAATAAAGTTTCAAATAAATATGCTTCGGTGCAATCTATATTGAATACGAATAGTAAGATTAATGCCAAGCTTAAAAATTCGTTTCATTTTGGATCTTTGGTCTGGGATCCTGAAACAAAAAACCCTAATGAAGCAAAACTAGTGGATATTCCAAGACAAGCTCCCGTTGTTGTGGGAGATACTATTGTGACCGATGGGAAATCCACAATTTTTCCAAGGGGTATTTTAGTGGGAACAATTAAGGATTTTAATCTTTCCAACAATCAGGATTATTACGATGTAACCATAACTTTGTTTAATGATATGACGAGCTTACACCACGTTTATATCATTAAAAACAACGAAAAGAATGCTATTCAGCAAATAGAAAATCAAGATGCTCCTGTACGGGAAAATCAAGAAATTCCTAACCAAGAAACACCTCAGGTAAATGCAGAACAGTGATCTTTTGGTAAATATTGGACGGTTTTTGATCTTGATCGTGCTTCAGATTTTACTGTTCAACCATATCAATTTTTTAGGGTATGTAAATCCGTATCCGTATATCCTGTTTATTCTGGTATTTCCGTTTACGGGTAATAAGAGCTTATTAATTTTCTTAGGTTTCTTATTGGGCTTTTTTGTTGATATTTTTAGCGATTCCGGGGGTGTGCACGCAGCGGCTTGTGTGTTTATTGCGTACCTGCGTCCGTTGCTATTAAAATTTTCATTTGGAGTGAGTTACGAGTTTAATACTATTAAATTAAGTAAAGTTGATTTTGGTGCACGAATTACGTATATTTCAGTAGCGGTACTTTTACATCATCTAATGCTGTTCTCGTTAGAAATTTTTAACATTAGCCATATCGTATTAGTGTTAAAATCTACGTTATTTTCAAGTATCTTTACCATAGTGCTATTGCTATGTATCACCTTGTTATTCAGCAGAAAAAATTAAACACCAGCGTCATACTAATTCCCGACGAAGTGAGTTATACTTTATGAGTTCAAAAATCCTCAACTGAATGCTCATTTTATAGGCGGGCACTAAGACTAACCACTAATTAAAGTGAATTAAAATTTTATGCGAAAATTATTATTACTTGTTGTTGTAATGATTACCGGCGTTGTATTTGCGGGCAGGTTGTTCTATTTACAGGTATATGACACTTCTTACGAACAGCTTTCCGAAAATAACGCAATTAAAGTTCAGTACGATTATCCGCAGCGGGGTTATATTTATGATCGCAATGGCGAGTTGTTAGTTTCCAATCAGCCATCGTACGATGTGATGGTAATTCCCCGAGAGGTAAAACCATTAGACACGCTGGAGTTTTGCCGGTTGCTGAAAATTTCAAAAGATAACTTTAAGGAAAAATTAAAAAAAGCCTGGATCTATTCTCCGAGGATAGCCCAGCCCTTTATCGCACAGCTAACAAAAGCTGAGTATGCTTCCCTTTCAGAAAAAATGTACAAGTTTGAAGGCTTTTATATTCAGAAAAGATCGCTTCGTGAATATCAAGTAGGTCATTCTGCAAATGTTCTTGGTTATATTCGGGAAGTGGACGAACGCATCATTAAGCAAAACCCGGACTATATTATGGGGGAACTTATTGGTAAAGCTGGTGCAGAACAAGCTTACGAAGATGTTTTACGAGGCACCAAAGGAGTAAAGTATATTCAGAAAGATAGATTTAATCGTGATATTGGATCTTATAAAAACGGAACTTTTGACACCATACCAGAACGCGGAAATGACATTACATTAACTATTGATGCTAGACTTCAGAAATACGGAGAAGAATTATTTGTAAATAAGCGCGGTGGTATTGTTGCTATTGACCCCTCTACTGGAGAAATTCTGGCGCTAGTTACAGCTCCTAATTTTGACCCTGGTCTTTTAGTGGGTCGGGAACGTTCAAAAAATTTCACCAAGTTATATTACGATACTATCGCAAAACCTTTGTTTGATCGAGGACTACAAGGCGAATATTCCCCCGGCTCTCCATTTAAAACACTTACGGGGCTTATCGCTATGGAAGAAGGCGTGATGACAACCACTGAAAAAGTGTATTGCAATCACGGATATGTGTACGGACGCGGACAAAAATTAGGGTGTCATAGTCATTACAGCCCTTTAGCCATGGTAGATGGTATTGCGCAATCCTGTAACGCCTATTTTTGTACGGCGTATCGTCGTGCCATTGAAAAATACCCAACACCTCAGGAAGGGATCGATAACTGGAAACGACACCTTACCAGTTTTGGATTAGGAGATTATATGGGATACGATTTGCCCAGTGGTAAAAAAGGATTAATTCCAACATCAGAGTTTTACAACAGTTGGTATGAGTATCCAAAGTACAAATGGTACGCAACCGCCACAATCTCTAACGCTATTGGGCAGGGAGAAGTGAATCTAACCCCCATGCAAATGGCAAATTTCACAGCAGCTATTGCAAACAGAGGCTACTGGTACCGTCCACATATCATTAAAAACATTAAAGGAGTTGACACCATTCCACAAGAATTTACAAAGCGAATTAATACTACAATAGACCCAAAGCATTTTGAACCTGTAGTACAAGGAATGTTCGATGTATATAACAAAGGTACCGCAGCCAGCTTGCGTGTTCCCGATATTGAAATATGCGGAAAAACAGGTACTGCCGAAAATTATACGAAAATTCAGGGAAAAAGAGCACAACTTACAGACCACTCAACGTTTGTGGCTTTTGCTCCAAAAGACAATCCGAAGATTGCCATTGCGGTTTTTGTTGAAAATGGCTATTGGGGTAGCCGTTGGGCCGGAAAAATTGCCAGTTTAATGATTGAAAAATATATTAAAGGTGAAATCACCAGAACCGATCTTGAAAAATACGTCCTTGAAGGAAGTTTGATGGATGAATATAAAAAGCCATTATCAGGCAAGCCTTTCCCAATTAATGACGGTAAAAAAATTAGCGGTAAATTTTTGAAAGACTTAGCATTATAAATATTCAAAAGCACCAAAGCAACCAGCAGTCCCCTATGTCCCAGAGTAAAGTTTTTTTAAAATTTGATTGGCTTACGGTCTTTCTGTTTTTTGCATTGGTTGCCATTGGGTGGATAAACATCTACTCTGCTTCCTTGGACGATACTGCCACTTCTTTTTTCGACATGAACCAGATCTACACAAGGCAGCTACTATTTATAGGCTTAAGTGTAGGTCTTATTATTTTCCTTCTTGCCGTAGACGGAAAGTTTTACGAACGATTTTCGAGTGTAATATATATCGTATCGTTACTTTCTCTGTTGGGACTTTTTGTTTTTGGTAAAAACATTAATGGTGCTACCTCTTGGTATAATTTTGGTAGTTTTGGAATACAGCCCAGTGAGTTTGCAAAAGCAGCTACCGCTTTGGCGCTCTCAAAATATGTGAGCGATATGCAGACCAATATGCGGGAGTTTAAACATCAGGTTAGAGCTTTTATTATTATTGCCTTACCGGCATTGTTTATTATTCCGCAACCAGACCCAGGGAGTGCTCTAGTGTATGCCGCCTTTATCTTTCCACTATATAGAGAAGGGTTGCACTTTGTATACTTATTACTCGGCTTTTTTGCCGCTGCACTCTTTGTATCTACATTGGCTTTTGGGGTTGCCTGGGTAGGATTGGGAGTACTTATTATTGGAGCACTCATCTTTATGTATAATCTGAAAAAGAGACGAAAACGCCCTCCCGCAGCTCGCTATATAGTTATTGCAGCTGCCTGTATTGGGTTTGCATTTTCAGTAAACTATATATTTAATAATATTTTCGAGCAGCGTCACCGCGACCGTTTTAACATTGTACTAGGCAAAGAAACCGATTCTAAAGGAATTGGTTACAACACCAACCAAAGCGAAATCGCCATTGGCAGTGGTGGTTGGACTGGAAAAGGATGGACACAAGGCACTCAAACAAAAGGCAACTTTGTACCGGAGCAACATACCGATTATATTTTTAGCACTGTTGGAGAAGAATGGGGATTCGTTGGAAGTATAGTAGTTGTTTTTCTTTTTGTAGCGTTAATAATACGTGTTCTCTACTTAGCCGAACGACAAAAAAACACCTTTGCCCGGGTGTACGGCTACAGTGTGGCAGCTATACTTTTCCTACACTTTTTTGTAAATGTTGGCATGGTAACAGGATTATTCCCAACGGTTGGAATCCCTTTACCTTTCTTTAGCTACGGAGGTTCCGGACTATGGGGTTTTACTATTTTGTTGTTTATATTCGTTAGGCTTGATGGGGGAAACTACTATTATACTTAATGGGGTTGAAATAGAACATGAACTTGAAAAATTTCAGGGCTGGCAAGCAAGTAATTTTTTAAGCTATATACTATAAAAATTAGCTGTGAAGGCGGTCCAAATCTTAAGCTGTTTATTTTTGTACTATTAGATGTTGGGAATTACACCCGCTCCTCGTCACCACCCTTTCCTATCCACACCACTTTCCAACTTTTCCTGTACGGCTTTCGAAAACTGCGAAAAGAAATCGATCCCCGTTTTGGCTTCTATCTCATCTACTGCAACTGCGTATTCGTAAAAGGACTTATCTGTTGGCTCATTAGGAATTAAAAAAGCCAATACTTTATACCCAGCCTTACCACTTCCCTTGTCGAAGATTATTTTATAAAATTGGTTTGGAACCGAAACATTTTCGTCGCCTATAGTTGGCAATCCCTCTTCCAGGACACCTCCTGTAATTACAAAAACACCGTCATTTTTTTTCGCCCAATAGCGTGTTTTTTGTTCCAGTTTATTCCAGATTCCCCCATTAAACGCTCTGTTTTGCGGACTTATATTACTCGTTAAAAATGTCTCGTGATAGGCGTCATAGTCAAACTCGCGATCTGCGACGGGTAGTAAATGGCCTCTGTCATATCCGGAATTTTTATAATTTCGCCAATCGGCAGAGCCGGAGGCTATACTTTTATCTTCTACAAAGTAGGGACGTTTAAAATCGCTGTTTTTAATCTGGTTTTTTTTCAATTCATACGCCACCCATTCTGCTTGCTCATGAGTTTCGGAATACGATAAGGTGTAGTATTGATGTGAAACAATAACGCCCGTGGTTGAAGTTGGTAAAAAACGATCGTCAAATTCAGAGTAACTTTTGTTTATGGTAGTTGTATTTGGGTAGTCTTCATTTTGCTTATCAACGTATTTTTCGCCAAAATAGAGGGCGATAGTCACCAAAATTATAAGGAGTGGGTATAGGTATTTTCGGTTCATTTACGATTCAATTTAAGTTTTCACATCCAACGCATCTCTAAGCGCATTCCCAATTAGCATAAAAGCGGTCACTAAACTCATAATGGCTAGCCCGGGAATGATCGCTAAAAATGGTTTTCCTAAGATTATGTAACTATAATGATCTTTAATGATCCCGCCCCAGCTTGGCATAGGGGGCTGCGCGCCAATTCCCAGAAAACTGAGTCCACTTTCAATTAAAATAGCTCCGGCAAAATTTGCTGCCGAAATAATAATCACAGGCGCCATTGCATTTGGCAAAATATGTTTTGAAATGATTCTAAAATCTGTATAGCCCAATGCCCGTGCTGCGGTAACAAACTGCATTTGCTTTACACCCATCACCTGCCCACGCACCACACGCGCCACCTCAACCCACATAGTAAGCCCTACTGCAATAAAAACCTGCCAGAAGCCCTTTCCCAGTGCAAGTGTAATTGCAATAACCAAAAGTAGCGTAGGGATAGACCAGGTAACATTAATAAGCCACATGATAGCAGCATCTACTTTACCGCCAAAATACCCAGCAATTGCTCCCAAAGTAATTCCAATTACGAGCGAAATAAATACCGCGACAAAACCAATAGCCAGCGAAATACGAATCCCCACCAGCATTCTGCTTAATAAATCACGCCCGTATTTATCGGTACCTAATAAAAATTTCTTTTCTGAAACATACATGGCTGAAATAACTTCGGCAGATTCCACCTTCGGAAAGAGTGCTGTTTTATATTCCTTCTGAAGCCCATCGGTTGCGTCTCCTGAATATTCGGTGATTAGGATTCCGTTGGGAGTAGTTTTATAGGCTGAAATAGGAATTTCTGAAGCTGTAGTCTTTTTTCCGAAAAAAAAAGATGAAAATCCATCAGTCTTTTCTGCTGCCGATGGTATCGTCAATAGTTCCACTGTAAATCCTGGAGCTTTGGAATGTATGGATAAATGCATCTGGTTTGCATTTTCAGAATCGTCCGGAGCAATAGCATACGCAAAAATAGCGACCAATGTACACAGTACTAAAAATAACAAACTAAACATACCCCAAAAGTTTTTCTTAAACTTTTGAAGGGCAATTTTAGTAAGCGAAGCAGACCTGTTTTTCACCGCATAAAACTACAAAAAAACCTGTCCAACTTTTCATTGTTGGACAGGTTTTATATTCTTTAATTCCGTTTGGTTTTGACTGCGCTCCACCCGGTCATGTGCGATTTCTAATTTTTAATATTCGCTACTTTTTTAGTTTTAATCCTGGAATTATTTAAATCTTCCAAGACATTGATAGCTTCCTCTACATAAATATCTTTTGCAAGACTTTTATGCCATCTTTTGCGCTTTTCTCTTAGCGTTGTATCCTGACGCATTAAAGCAACTTCGTCTGGAAGCGATGTATAGTTCAACTTATTATCGTATTCGTCAATGGCATCAAACTTTTCAGTTTCATTCTTACGCTTTTCGATTTCAGCATAATATTCGTCAAAATTTAAAGTAACGTCCAGCTCATCCCGACGTTTTTTGATCCATTGTGCGTTTTCTTCAATTAAAGATAATTGCTCACTTTTTGCCATTCTTGCTTTACTCTTTGAAATAGCTTCGTCAAAATCTCCGTTACCCTCCCACAAATCATAATTGGCCGGGGCTATCTTATCATAAGGCAGTGGGTTGTCATAATCACGTTCTCCTACATCTATATAGCTAAAACGGTCCGGCATCACCACGTCGCTCTTTACACCTTCCAATTGGGTAGACCCACCATTTACACGATAAAATTTTTGGGTTGTCACCTTAAGCGCGCCCATATCTCCCATATCATTTTTACGTAACCATTGGTTAAGATCCACTAAGTTTTGTACGGTTCCTTTTCCGTAAGATTGCTTACTACCAATAATAATTGCACGCTTATAATCCTGCATTGCTGCCGCTAAGATCTCGGAAGCAGAAGCAGATAATTCATTTACCAAAATTACCAAAGGACCATCCCATAATATAGAACTGTCTTTATCTTCAAGCACTTCTCTTCCATCGCTACTGGAAACCTGAACCACCGGCCCATCTTTAATAAATAATCCTGCAATATCCACAGCAGTTCTCAAGGAACCACCTCCATTATTCCGAAGATCCAGCACCAATCCTTCTACGCCTTCTTCTTTAAGACGCTCAATTTCTCTCTTCACATCGCTGGCAGAATTACGTTCCTTATAATTTTCCATATCGAAATAGAACGCCGGCAAATTAATAAGACCAAACTTTTTATCAGTTTTTCCAATAACGGCAGACTTTGCGTAGGTTTCCTCAATCTCTACAACATCTCTTGTAATGGTTTCGTCACGGGTGGTACCGTCTACACCTTTTATGGTAAGGGTAACTTTAGTCCCCTTAGGTCCTTTTATGAGCTTTACGGCATCGTCTACACGCATTCCTACAACACTAACCGCTTCTTTCTCGTCTTCCTGGCGTACTTTTGTAATAAGGTCGCCTACTTCAACGTGCTCACCTCTCCAGGCTGGTCCGCCACTAATAACATCTACTACTTTTATATAGTCGTTCTTTTTTTGAAGACGCGCTCCAATACCTTCCAGCTTTCCACTCATTCGCAGGTCGAAACGATCCCGGTCTGGTGGCGCAAAATAGTTGGTATGGGGATCAAATTCTTCTACTACAGTTGTTAAAAATGTAGCGAAATAATCCTTACGTTCCAGATCGTCAGTAAATTCGAAATACTCATCTAGTGATGTTTTTGTTTGTGTTCTGGATTTTTCTTCAATTTCGGTTTTGGTCAAATTTGCATTTTCTGAAGGGGAGTACTCTTCACCTTTGTCTTCGGCCTCTTTCTTTGCTTTCGCCGAATTATCTTTTTCTTCAACTAAATCGTAATAATTGGAAAGCGTAGAAAATTTAAGCTGTTGTCTCCAACGGTCTACCATTTCCTTTTCAGTTTTCACGTATTCTAAATTATCATAGTCAACATTTATTTTTTCGCTAACGCTATAATCAAAAGGCATTTCCAACACTTTTTTATAACGCTTCTTTCCTTCTTCATTTCGTTTTGTAAAACGATCGTAAACGGTATTGAAAAAGGTAAGATCCTTACTTTTTATCTGGTCGTCTATAGAAGTTCTGTATTTGCTGAACTCTTCAATATCCGATGCCAGAAAGTATCTTTTTAATGGATCCATTGCGTTAATAAAATCTTCATACACACCAATACTGAAGGCATCATTCATATCTGCCGGGCTATAATGTCCTTTCTCTAAAACATAAGTAATAAGGTCTAACAATACCTTATCTTTATCTGGATCGTTAAATTCTTTGGTAGCAAAACTGCAAGAGGTCACAGCCATTACTACTCCAATAAATAAAATTTTTATATTCTTTTTCATAAAATGCATTGTCCAATTTTTTTAGAACTCTAAAAATAGATAAAAAACCGTGCCAAGAATACCTTAGGGTACTAATGTTTTGTTAAACGGTTGTATTGCAAATTTTCAGCAACGGCGCTTCGGTCTTCCTAATTATAAACTGTATTTTTGCAATCTTAGTATATTGAAAATGGCGAAAAAAAAACCTCTTATTTTAGTCACCAATGACGATGGTATCACCGCACCAGGAATACGCGCGCTCATTGAAGTCATGAACACTTTAGGCGACGTGTGCGTAGTTGCTCCAGACTCTCCACAAAGCGGGATGGGCCACGCAATTACTATTAATGACACGCTCTATTGCGATAAAGTAAAAGTACATAAAGACGAGCCACAGGAGGAATATAGTTGTAGTGGTACGCCTGCAGATTGTGTAAAACTTGCGGTAAACGAACTACTAAAACGTAAACCAGACCTTTGTGTAAGCGGCATAAACCACGGCAGCAACTCTTCAATAAATGTGATTTACAGTGGTACTATGAGCGCAGCCGTTGAAGCCGGTACGCAGGGGATTCCTTCTATTGGATTTTCTTTATTGGATTACAGCCTGGATGCAGATTTTGAGCCTGTAAAAAAATACGTGAAACAAGTAGCCGAAGAGTGTTTGAAGAACGGCTTACCAAAAGGAGTAGTTTTAAACGTAAATTTCCCAAAAGCCACAGCGAAAGAATTGAAAGGACTAAAAGTATGTCGTCAGGCAAACGCACATTGGATCGAAAATTTTGACAAGCGAACCAACCCGTTAGGACGTGATTATTACTGGCTTACTGGCGAATTTGTAAACGAAGATAAAGGCGAAGATACCGATGAGTGGGCATTGGCAAACAATTTTGTATCTATAGTCCCTGTGCAATTTGATTTAACGGCACATCACGCCATTAAGGACATTAATTCATGGGAGCTATCATGAAAAGAAACATAGGAAAAAATATCGCCATTGGTTTTGTATTAGGGATTCTTACTAATTTTATTGGAAGCCTGTTATACATTTTAATATTCTCGAAATACAGCATAAAAACCACGCTGGAAGTTGCATTGGAGGAAGATGTTTTAGGAAATATTATAGGCTTAGGAGCTTTACTGAACCTGTTGTTATTCTTCTTTTTTCTAAAAAAGAACCGCTATTACCGTGCTCGCGGTGTCATTATGGCTACGCTTGTTGCAGCAATCCTGATTTTTGCGGCTAAGTTTTATTGGCAACATAGTGTTTCTTTGCTGTATATTTAAGCCTATTTTAAGTACATGAAATATTATATTCTTGCAGGCGAAGCATCTGGCGATTTACACGGCGCCAATTTGATGAAAGCGCTATTTAAAGAAGATCCTGACGCCGCTATTCGGTTTTGGGGTGGTGACTTAATGCAGGAAGTTGGCGGAACACTTGTGACACATTATAAAGAACGAGCCTTTATGGGTTTTTCTGAAGTAGTAATGAACCTAAGAAAGATCTTCAAATTTATTACGCAATGCAAAAAGGATATCGAAACGTTTAAACCCGACGCACTGATTTTTATAGACAACTCCGGTTTCAATCTTCGCATCGCAAAATGGGCAAAACCAAAAGGGTACAAAACACATTATTATATAAGTCCGCAGGTTTGGGCATCTCGCGCCAGCCGCGTAAAAAACATTAAAGCCACCATAGACCATATGTATGTTGTGTTGCCTTTTGTAGAAGGTTTTTACAAACAATACAACTATCCTGTGCATTTTGTAGGACACCCGTTAATTGATGCCATTGCAGATAGAGATCAGGTAGATCCTATTCAGTTTAAAACCGCACATGGGTTGGATGAGCGACCTATTATTGCCCTACTGCCCGGAAGCCGTAAACAGGAAATCAATAAAATGCTTTCCGTAATGCTAAGTGTGGTTTCAGGGTTTCCCGGGTATCAATTTGTGATCGCTGGTGCGCCCAGTCAGGATATTTCGTTTTATAACACATTCTTAAAACAACAGAACGTAAAATTTATCTCAAACAAAACATACGATCTGTTAAGCTTGTCTTCTGCAGCTTTGGTGACTTCGGGAACTGCTACGCTGGAAACAGCTTTGTTTAAAGTACCCCAGGTAGTTTGTTACAAAGGGAGTGCTATCTCGTATCAAATTGCCAAGCGCATTATCACGCTGAAGTATATTTCACTGGTAAATCTTATTGCCGATAAAGAAGTGGTAAAAGAGCTTATTCAGGGTGAATTAAACTCGGTAAATCTTAAAAAAGAGCTTACAAAAATATTAGACGAATACGAACGGGCGAAATTGTTTTTAGAGTATTATGATCTGGAACAAAAATTAGGCGGAAAAGGTGCCAGCGAGAAGGTTGCTAAGTTAATTACGGCGAAAACTATGGGTAAAAACCAAAACAACTATTCGCATAATAATATATAGGCTCCAGTTTAGGTATCATCGAATAAATAGGCGTAACTACAAAAAGCGCTATTAAACCCCACACTACCATCTTCGTGAAAATTCCTATTTTTTTTGAGCTACTTGTAATAGCTATATCGGTATTTGTAAAACTGAATGTATAGTTATCCATCGTATGCGTTTTAGCATTGTTAAAATCTGAAGAACGTTTTTTCAGATTTAGTTTTTTGTGAAATCTATACAGAATATAGCACGCAAAGATCAAAAACACATACGTGCTAGCAATATATTCATCACTATAGATAGCTGATCCAACTAAATGATTTGAATAAAACATGATAGTTAAAGATATTAAATTTTCAATAAAAGATTGAATTTTTAGACTTAAAGAGGTAAGAAACCATTGTTAACTTCGTTTTAATAAGTGTTCTCAATATTTTGAAATAGCACGTAATTGGTTGTTATTTTTATAACACCGAATCTAACATAACTCGTCTCTAAGGGCAACACTATGAAAAAACTACTACCCATACTTCTCCTCACACTCTTTTTGGCCTCTTGTGGGTCTTCTAAAAAAAGTACTACCTATAAAAAGAAAACACGAACTACCAAAACGGTAAAAACCACTAGTAGTACTGCCGGGACAGCCGGAAAGATTATAAAATACGCCAAAACCTTCGAAGGCACACGATACAAGTTTGGCGGCACTACAAAAAAAGGGATGGATTGCTCCGGACTGGTGTATACCTCTTTTGCAAAGGAGAATATTACGTTACCCAGAATTTCCCGGGATATGGCCGAACAAGGTAGCCGTGTTTCCCTACTAAAAGTTGAAGAAGGAGACCTTGTTTTTTTTCAAACTAACAAAAGTAAAAATGTAATAAACCACGTAGGATTGGTGGTATATAATAAAAGTGGGGTTTTAAAATTTATACATTCCACCACATCAAGAGGTGTGATCATTAGCGATATTTCTGAAGCGTATTGGAATGATGCATTTGTACAGGCGCGGCGTATATTATAAAATTCACTATCTTTATCTTTAAAACAACTCCCTGGCACTAAAGGTTTCAACGCCTCACAGTTTTATGGGAGTTTCTTATGTAAATTTTTCGGTAGTTCGCTTTGCGGTATGTCTTGCTTTAGGCATAGGTACCGGCTATTGGCTGGACCTTTCTACTAACTTCTTCTTTACTATACCCACACTATTTATTTTGTTAGCTGTGGTGGTTAGCTTGCTTTGTATAACGTGGCTTTGGAATAAGAAACGACTGGAACCTACTCCTGTGTTCGGTGTTTTAGTTTGTTTACTCTTCTTTTTAATGGGTTATGCAAATTATTCGCTACGGCTTCCCAGAGCTCAAAGTAATCATTTCACGCAGCTGCCTTCACCTTCTAAAAGCACAATATTTCAATTAAAGATCCTTGAACTTTTAAAACCAGATACTTTCAACATAAAATATATAGCCGAAGTACAAGCGATTAACAAACTAAAATCACAAGGAAAAATCTTATTACACATTCAGAAAGACTCGCTACAAAACGTACTTGCCGTGGACGATGTACTTCTTATTTCGGGTCATTTTCAAGCTGTACGGGAGCCTAAAAATCCGCACCAGTTTAATTATGCCAATTATATGAAAATTCTCGGTGTCTATGGACAACTACAATCTAAACAACACGATATTATTATTTCAAAAAAAGGAACAACAACACTCATAGGTTTTTCAGAAAAAAGCAGAAATCACCTCATTACCAAACTTAAAAAAACTCCACTCGAGACCAACGAGCGAAGCATTTTACAAGCGCTGGTTTTAGGACAGCGTCGCGATATTGACAAAAATCTTTACAACGATTATGCGGCGGCGGGCGCCATTCATATTCTGGCAGTTTCGGGATTGCACGTGGGGATTCTCTATTTTATCTTACTATTCCTTTTTAAACCGCTTACCTACCTAAGATACGGAAGTTTGGCCAGAAGTTTTTTTATTGTGTTACTGCTTTGGGGGTTTGCGGTTATGGCGGGGTTGTCTCCATCTGTCGTGCGGGCGGTGACTATGTTTTCATTTTTTACGTTCGCTACAGCTATTAAACGCCCTACTAATAGTTTTAATACGTTGTTTTTATCCTTCTTTCTGTTATTACTGGTAAGACCTGCCTGGTTATTCCACGTTGGGTTTCAATTGAGTTATTTGGCAGTCTTTGCGATTCTCTGGATACAGCCGAAATTGTATAAACTTTATCAACCCAGATTTTATCTTGACAGGTTATTCTGGGGAATTATAACGGTGACTATCGCTGCACAATTGGGTATTATCCCGCTTAGTTTATTTTATTTCCATCAATTCCCGGGCTTGTTTTTTCTCACCAATATTGTGATACTTCCCGTACTTGGTATTTTACTGGCGAGCGGCATTGTACTTGTTATCCTGGCTGGCTGCAACGCGCTACCCGATTTTTTTGCCGAAGGATATAACTACTGCCTCACCCTATTGAACAATTTTATCTCGTGGGTAGCACGACAAGATGCCTTTCTATTTCAGGATATACCATTTTCAGGGTTGCTGGTGGCAGGAAGTTATCTGCTCTTAGTGCGCCTTGTGTTGCTATGGAAACAATATAGTTATAAAAGATTGTTGTATTGCTTTGCTTCAGTTTCATTACTCGTTGTGCTATTAATTTGGGAGAAGAGGCAGGCTGGCTATACTGAAATGGTCATCTATAATAAAAGTCGAAACTCATTACTAAGCATTAAAGAAAATAAACAACTCACCATTTTAAAAACCGATACTGTCGCATTGGAAATTTCAGCAAACTATCCTATAAAAAGTTATAGAACGGCCACTAACATCGCGTTTTCTTCTGAAGAAATACTACCGAAGTATTTTACCTTTCAACAAAAAAAAATACTGGTTTTGGACAGCCTGGGTGTATATCCCAAAAACTCTGAAACAAACATCATTCTTTTAACGCAAAGCCCAACGGTAAACTTAGAGCAACTTATAGACAGCCTGCAACCCGAACAAATAATAGCAGACGGCACTAATTATAAAAGCTACGTATACCGATGGCGAAAAACGTGTAAAAAAAGGAAACTCCCTTTTCACCACACGGGTACAAAGGGAGCCTTTACACTTAAATAGTCGAAACACTTAACTAAAAACAACTACTTAAAAGTGCCTTTAAAATTTTCCTGATACTCCTGCCAGGCCGAAGCTGTGGTGAGTTTTTTATAATCGTTACTGGCAATCATTTTAAGATAAATCTCCAATTGCTGTGGCGTTTTGTATCCTGGTATGGCCTGGATTAAAACACCGTCTTCTTCAAAAAAGACTAAGCTGGGATAGCCGGTAATTTTTAATGCGTGTGCCAGTAAATGCTGCGAATTGCGACGGGTTTTCTTTGCCGGATCATATCGTGGATTGGTATAGGTAAAGTCGTTATAGGTAACTTCCTCGTTGCCTTCGGCATTAAATTTTACGGGATAATAATTGGCGT
This sequence comes from uncultured Flavobacteriaceae bacterium, assembly GCA_963793275.1. Lineage (GTDB taxonomy): Bacteria > Bacteroidota > Bacteroidia > Flavobacteriales > Flavobacteriaceae > Marinirhabdus. The sequence continues at coordinate 767,937 of CAWBZL010000004.1, read as the reverse complement.
TTATATAATCTGCCACCTGTTTGTCACTAAATGTGTTCTTATCTAATAATTTACAAGGCCCACACCAGGTGGTGTATACATCCATAATAATTTTCTTCGGATTTTTTTCCTGAGCTGTCAGAGCTTCTTCCATAGACATCCAGTTAACTTTTTGGGCTGTCATGGTACCGGCAACTAAGACCAAGGCGAAAAGGAGTTTATACTTCATCTGTTTTTCTATTAAATGCTACAATACGATTGGTTTATTTTGAAAATACCTGTAACAAAAAACGTTCCAATAAAGGAACGTTTTTTATTTTAATTAATTGTGCTACTTAGCGTACACCGTGCATTTTCTTGATAAGTGTTTTATTAAGAATTAGCATGATAATTCCTGCACCAATAGGTATTAATGTGAATATCATAAAGAAATAAGAGAGTCCTTTTTCTTCTAATATCGGGTCCATATAACTACCTGTAATACCTGCCGCTAAGTTAGCAATAAAATTGGCAACAAACCAAACTCCGAACATTAACCCAACTAATTTTACCGGAGCTAACTTACTTACATAAGAAAGTCCTACAGGAGAAACACAAAGTTCTCCCAGCGTATGGAATAAATATGCAAAAACCAGGAACATCATACTTACCGAAGCTGTTTTTGCGCCTAAAGGAATACTCATAGAACCATAGGCTAATATGCCAAACCCAAGCCCTAATAATATAAGCCCTATTGCAAACTTAACCGGTCCCGAAGGATTGTATTTACTTTGCCATATTTTTGAAAATAACGGAGCAAATGCAATAATAAAGAATGAGTTAAGAATACCAAACCAGGAAGCTTTTACTTCGGCTACCTCTGCATTGAACTCTCTGGCCAACATCCAAATCACTATTCCCCAGATAATAACAAAACTTGTTCCTAACAATATATTAGATAGTGCGTACTTGGCAAATGTTTGTTTAAAAAGCATTGCAAGAACCCAGGTAATTATAAGCATAGGAACAATAGTGAGCACTGTATTAAATATTTTAAATGTAAGTGCTCCGCTACCTACCAATACTCTGTCTGTATAGTCTGCAGCAAAAATAGTCATAGAACCACCGGCTTGCTCAAAGGCCCACCAGAAGAAAATGGTAAAGAAAGCTAACACTCCAATTACGATTAAACGGTCACGCGTTACTGCAGATTTCTTTGCATCATCTACTGTATCTTCAATGGCGTCTTTTGTATCTTCAAGAGTATTCTCAACAGCATCATCAAAGTCCTGTGCTCCTTTGGGAGAAAGACCAATACGTCCAAATATTTTTTGTGCAAAATAAAATTGTAACATTCCGAAGAACATAAACACCCCGGCTAATCCAAAGCCATAATGCCATCCAATAGATTCACCTATATAACCGCATAATAATATACCTAAGAATGCTCCGGCGTTAATTCCCATATAGAAAATAGTGTATCCGGCGTCTTTTTCTTTTCCTTGGTTTTTATATAATTGTCCAACCATAGAAGAGATATTCGGCTTAAATAATCCGTTCCCAATAATTAGAAGTCCCAGTCCTACGTAGAAAAATGGATCTGCAAAAACTTCCAAGCCCATCGCTGCATGACCTAAGGTCATTAATAAGGCGCCTATTACAACTGCATTACGATAGCCGGTAAGCTTATCTGCTATTAAACCACCAAATATTGGTGTAATATATACAAGACCAGTATATAATCCATATAGCCATAATGCCTCCGAGCGTTCCCAGCCCCATCCTTCATCAAGAACAGAAGCAACCAAAAACAGCACAAGCAGAGCCCGCATCCCGTAGTAAGAAAAACGTTCCCACATTTCGGTAAAAAACAGTACAAAAAGTCCCGAAGGATGACCTAAAACGGTTCGTTGATTAATCTCTGAACCTCCAAATTTATATTCCATAGAAGAAAAGTATTAGTTAGTTAATTTAGTAAATTATAGTTTATTTTTTATAAAATTGGTCATTAAGGTATACAAGTGCAAACGTGTATTCCCTCCGTAAATTCCGTGATTTTTATCCGGATAAATTCGCCAGTCAAATTGCTTGTTGGCTTGTATTAAAGCCTCTACCAATCGTGTAGTATTTTGCACGTGCACGTTGTCATCTGCACTACCATGTACCAGTAAAAAATCGCCTTCAAGCTTGTCTACGTGGTTAATAGGCGAATTGTTATCGTACCCCGAAGCATTATCCTGTGGAGTGGTCATATATCTTTCGGTATAGATGGTGTCGTAAAATCTCCAGCTGGTTACAGGCGCTACAGCAATAGCCATAGAAAAGGTATCGGCTCCTTGAAATAAGCAATTAGCAGACATAAATCCGCCGTAACTCCAACCCCAAATTCCTATTCTCTCGGCATCTATATAAGGTAGTTTTGAGAGTTGCTTAGCAGCATCTATTTGGTCTTCCACTTCAAATTTACCAAGTTCCTTTTGAGTTACTTTTTTAAAATCTCTTCCTTTTAACCCTGTTCCGCGGCCATCTACACAGGCCACTATATACCCTTGCTGCACTAACATTTGGTGCCAGTAATCGTTCGAGCCGCCCCAGCTATTTTTTACATTTTGAGAGCCAGCCAGAATATTGATACATAAACAAAGGATACTGCTTCGTTTCATCAAAATCGGATGGCTTAATCATATACATATTCAAATCTTCTCCATTCACTTTAATAGTGCTAAACTCTTTAGGAGACGTATTGTACTGCGCCAGTTGGTTTTTTAAGTCCGTATTGTTTTTAATCTCTCTTATTAGTTTTCCATCAATCGCTTTATGAAGCGTAAAAATATACGGGGTCTCGGTATCGTGAAATGTGTTAATGAAATAAGTGAAATCGCTGCTAAAATCGGCACTGTTTGTACCCGTTTGCAATGTTAACCTCGCTTTATTACCACCGCTTTTTAAGATTGAATATACATCACGGTTTATACTCCCGTTTTCTGTACTTTGGTAATACACGCGGCCTGTTTTCTGGTCAAAACCGTAATAACTGGTCACCTCCCAATCGCCCTTTGTAATCTGATTTATTAGTTTTCCCGTTTTATCGTAGTGATAAATATGATTCCAGCCATCTTTTTCACTCGTCCAGATAAAGCTGTTGTTATTCAAAAAAGTAAGATTATCTGTAATATCTACGTAGGCATTATCACGCTCTTTTAAAATCAGTGAAGTTGTATTCTTTTGTGCATCCACAAAAATAAAGTTTACTTCATTTTGCTTTCGGTTTGCTAGCTGCACACTCAATAAATCTGCGTCGTTCGTCCATTGTATACGCGGAATGTAGTAGCTATCGTAATTAGAAAGATTTACATCGCTGGTCCTTTTAGTATCTAAATCGTATAAATGAAGCGAAACTTCGGCATTGGGATCACCAGCCTTAGGATATTTAAATACTTGCTGACTTGGATACAAATCGGTGCCATATACATCCATAGAGAATCTTGGAACATTGGATTCATCAAATTTAATATAGGCTATTTTATCGCCATCTTTATTCCAGTCAAAAGCACGAACAAAGGCAAATTCCTCTTCGTACACCCAGTCTGTAATACCGTTTATGATGCTATTTTTTTTACCGTCTGTTGTAATTTGCATTTCTTCTCCAGAGGCTAAATCTTTTATGTACAAATTATTCTCGTGTCCAAAAGCGACTTTAGTAGCATCGTTGTTAAAAGTAGGCTCCTGAATTTGTTTTTGAGAAACCAAAGAAAGTTTCTTTGTCTTAATATCGTACACGTAATAGGTACCCAGAGATGACCTTCTATAAATTTGTTTAAGCTGAGTCGCCAGGATAAGTTTAGATTCGTCTTCGCTTAATTCGTAAGAAATTATATAATTAATTCCAGGCAGATCATTGCTATCAACCAACGTGCGTACTTTATTGCCGCTTTTGTAATCGTACACATCTACGGTAGACGAGCTGTTTTGCCTACTATAATTAAGTACTGCATATTCTTTACCATTATCTAGAGAACGAAGGGCATCCAACCGCTCTGTGCGGAATGTCCCACCCCAAATATCGTCTAACGATATCTCTTTTTTTTGTGCTGTTGCGACTGTCAAAGCCAAAACAAATACTACGAGAAGGGGATTTCGAGGAAGTAGTTTCAAAGTGTTAAAATTTTGTTATGCCAATGTTACTAAAATTTAGTGAAAATTCCATGTTTTTTCGTGTTAAATAGCCTTTGTAAGACGTACTAAAACGATATTAAAACTCTTTTCGTTTGCTGAAATTTGAAATTTTCTGGAAACTTTCAAATTCCTAAATCTTATCTTTGCCAATTCAACACTTGAACCCATGCGACAACCTGTTTCTGGTTTTTCGAAAAAAACTAAAGATCAAAAAATTGAATGGCTCCTGGCTACTTATTTTAATGATGCCGCCAGCGTGAAAGAAATTATTGAGCAATACTATACCAATAATAGTGATCTGCAACAATTACACGACGATTTTATCGAAAACGCCATCACTAATTATTTCCTCCCTTTTGGTATTGCTCCTAATTTTTTGGTAAACGGGAATCTGTATACCATTCCTATGGTAATTGAAGAAAGCTCGGTAGTTGCAGCTGCCAGTAATGCAGCTAAATTCTGGCTGGAGCGTGGCGGTTTTACTGCAGAAGTGATTTCAACTATAAAAAACGGACAGGTACACGTAGATTTTTACGGAGATCCTGAAATAGTAAACGATTTTTTTGAAGCGACAAAACCGAAACTTATAGCCAGCCTGGAAGCACTTCAGAAAAACATGAAAAAGCGTGGCGGCGGCCTACTGGATATTGAATTAATAAGCGCTTCTGAAACCTTGGAGGGCTATTACCAATTGCACTGTACGTTTGAAACGCTGGATGCCATGGGTGCTAATTTTATTAATAGCTGCCTGGAACAAATAGCAACAACCTTTAGAAATGAAGTTGAGATGTATGGTGCATTTCAATCTATAAAGCCAAAAGTAGTGATGAGTATTCTCTCTAATTATGTTCCGGAATGCCTTGTGCGTGCCGAAGTACATTGTAAGGTGGAAGACTTAAACCAAAAAGATATTGCGGGTGAAACTTTTGCCAGAAACTTTGTACGCGCCATAAACATAGCCAAGTCTGAAACCCGCCGCGCGGTTACCCACAATAAAGGAATTATGAATGGTATAGACGCTGTGGTTATAGCAACAGGAAACGACTTTAGAGCTGTGGAAGCTGGTGTACACGCCTATGCTGCAAAAAACGGGTATTATGGCAGCTTAACCCACGCTACAATAGAAGATGGTGTTTTTAGATTCTGGATTGAAGTTCCTTTAGCGCTGGGAACTGTTGGTGGACTCACTTCGCTGCATCCCTTAGCTAAGTTTGCTTTACAATTGTTGCAAAACCCGAATGCGCGGGAATTAATGCAATTGGTTGCCGTAGCAGGTCTGGCGCAGAATTTTGCGGCTATACGCTCTTTAGTAACAGTTGGTATTCAGAAAGGACACATGAAAATGCATTTAATGAATATTCTGAATCAGTTAGAAGCAACTTCAACTGAAAAAGCAAAAGCTATCATTCATTTTAAGGACCACGCAGTTTCGCATCAGGCTGTTGCGAGTTTTGTGGAAGGAATGAGGAGTTGAATATTTTATCGTTTAAAAATTAATTATTGATTGGAACAGTCTTATTACAGCAACGGAAAACTACTACTCACTGGAGAATATGTCGTTCTGGATGGAGCGACGGCACTTGCTGTACCTACAAAAAAAGGACAGTCCCTTACCATCCTGCCCAGAAAGGAAAATGAACTGCTTTGGACTAGTTTTGACGAAAAAAACAACTGTTGGTTTAGTGCAGGATTTTCTTTAGACACTTTTGAAATAACAGAATGTAATGACATAGATGTTGCAAATACATTATCCCGAATTCTTATAGAAACCCGAAAACTTCAACCAGAATTTTTAAAATCTTCGCAGGGTTTTGAGGTGATTACCGAATTGAACTTTCCAAAAAACTGGGGGCTTGGCACATCTTCAACATTGATAAGTAACATTGCACAATGGGCAGACGTTGATGTATTCAAACTGCTGAAAAATTCATTTGGAGGCAGCGGTTACGATATTGCAGCAGCGCTGTACAACAAACCTATTTTTTATGAACTGCAGAATGGCGTTCCAAAGATCCAGCAAATTTATTTGTCTTGGGATTTTACAGATGCTTTGTTTTTTGTTCACTTAAACCGAAAGCAAAACAGCAAAGATGGTATTTCACGTTACAGGAAAACTCCCGCAACGCCAAAGCAACTCCAAAAAATTACCGACTTAACCAAAAAGCTGCTACTCTGCTACACGCTTTCAGATTTTGAAGCAATTTTAAATGCTCACGAGATTTGTATTTCAGAAATTATTGGACTTCCTACGGTAAAAGAGACGTTATTCCCGGATTATAGCGGAAGTATAAAGAGTCTTGGTGCCTGGGGTGGCGATTTTGTCCTAGCGACAGGTACGCTTGATGAACTATCCTATTTCAGAAAGAAAGGATACGAAACTGTTATTCCGTTTGGTGAGATGCTATTATAAAAAAAGCCCTGCAAATAGCAGGGCTTTTTAAAATATGATTTTACCGGTTTCTTTTTAAAAGAAATTAGCTCTATTGTCTTCAATGTCTGCTGCTTCTTTTAGTGCTGTATAAATTTTTCCGTTTACAGCTGGTGTTGCTTTAGCAGTTAACTGGTTTGCAAAAGAAGCATAGTTATCTAGTTGTGGTGCAGGATTAAAAGCAAGAACTCTTACTTTGTACACTCCTTTTTCACCAACTATAAGGTCTGTCTCTTCTCCGGCTTTTTTACCAAAAGCAGTTCCTACTACAAGCGGCTCGCTACCGGCACCAGCCAATGTTGGAGCTGCCATAGTAACGGCGGTTGCATTTTGTACCGTTACACCCTGGCTGGATGCCACTTCCTGCAACGTGGTACCTGTAATACTTTCTTTAATTTTAGCTGCTTTCTTCTTGTTTCTAAGTATTGGACTTACTCTCCCAGAAGCTTCTGCAATGCTCATAAGACCTTTAGGGCTCTTACGTGTTAATTGCGCAACAACATAGCCGTTTGCAGTACTAAAACGCTTAATGTCTCCAACGTTAGTCTCCTCTTCAAAAGCCCATTTAATTATTTCTCTGTTATTTCCAACTCCAGGAATGTTGGCGTCTAATTTACCAATTTTATTAACTGGCTTTAACGGTAATGATGCCGCCGCAGCAGTTTCAGCAAAATCTCCCTTTTGAGCGTCTAGTTCAAAATTAGTGGCTTCGCTAAAAATAGAATTTAAGGTTGTTTCACTGGCTTCAATATTTCTTGTAACTGTAGCTACTTTTACAACTTTTTGAGGATTTTTTTGATCAAGCACTTCAATTAAGTGGTATCCAAATCTGGTTTCAACAACGCCCATATCCCCAACATTCTTCTCAAAAGAAAAATCTCTAAAAGCGGGAACCATCTGGTTGTAAGGGAAGAAATCGTATACTCCATCTTTATCAATACTCCCCTGGTCCGATGTAAATTGCTTAACCATAGCAGGAAATTTAGACTTGTTTGCTTTTAAAACTGTTAACAAACTATCTGCCGTTACTTTTGCCTGCTCTTTGGTTCTTGTAATACTATCGGTTGGACTTAATCCTATTGGTATCAAGATGTGACGCACTTTTGCAGAGTCCGGCATCTGGCGCGTTGCTACAACTTTAGTTAAGTTATAGGTATTATCTACTTTGTAAGGACCATATATAGAACCTACATTCATAGTATATACAGTATCCTTAATTGCAGCCGGCAAATCCTTCTTATACATCCAACGATCCTGGTACGGTGCTTCAGAATTTGAGTTTACAAATTCTTCAACATCGGTAGTGGTTGCAAATCCTCTAATGGTATCATTCTTTTTAGACACATCATTAAATTCTACTTTATTTTTTAATAAGCCTTCAACATCAGTTACAGCATCATCTATATCCTGTTGAGAAGGTTTTTCAGAAATAGTTACATATTGAATATCTACCTGTGGCTCAACTTCAAACTCTTTTTGGTTGTCCTTAATGTAAGCTTCAATTTCAGAATCGGTAACCGCAACTTCTTCATCAGGAATTTTTGTAAACGGGATAAAAGCAAATTCTAAATTCGCTTTATCGTTTTCAAACTTATATTCTTGCTCACCTTCTGCTAGTGTAGAGGCCAAACCTCCTTTTACCATAGTAAAGTATATATTTTCCTGTATGGTTTTTTTAGTGTTTTCAACAAAATCGTCCCACTGCTGAGAAGCCTGACGGTTGGTACGAATGCTGGCAACATACTCGTCTAACTTACCCTGGCTAAAACGTCCCGCTTCATCCTGAAACGTTTCATTACCTGCAAGATTGGTACTTAACGCTTCATTTAATTGATCATCCTGAACCGTTAGTCCTAAAGCTTCGTACTGCTCTTCCAGTAGAACACGCTTTACTTCCTGCTCATAAACAGCATTTATTGCCTGTCCTGCAGGAGCGTTTGGTCCTAAATTACGGCGCATATTCTCCACCTTCGTCATAAAAGCGGTACGATCCAGATCTACTCCATTTACTGTCGCAACATTGGTTTGTGACTTATCTGAAGATAAACCTCCGTTACGTAACACATCTGCCAAGACAAATGAGAACAATGCCAACGCAATGATAATGATCAGGAAAACCGAGCGTTGTCTAATTTTATTTAAAACTGCCATCTTATTAAGTAAGTTAAACCTTTGCCTTATGTGGCGAGAAGGTATTTATTGTATTTTTAAACTAGTGGGCGAAAATACCATTTTCCCACCATTTATAAAAACGTTTCATTAAAAAAAACAGATAGATTTTGCAACAGCTTTTTTATTGCCAGCCCATTGCAGGAAGTAATGCACAAAGTTTTAAGACTCCCCCTTCTCCTTAAGTTCTACCAACTCAATCTTGGTGTTGGAAACTTCAAGAATAGTGATAAGATATTTTTCTATTTCAAGAACCTCTCCTTGTTGTGGTATTTCTTCGGTAATGTGAACAATCATACCGCCCAGTGTTTCATAACTATCGCTCACAGGGAGGTCTAGTTTATAGGCTTCATTGAGGTAATCTACTTCGTGACGTGCAGAGAACCTATAGTGGTTCTCACCCAATTCGTCTTCGGTAAGGGCGGCGCTGTCGTGCTCATCTTCTATCTCTCCAAAAAGTTCTTCGATAATATCTTCTACAGTAATAATTCCGGAAGTTCCACCATATTCATCTATAACCACTGCCATACTTCGGTGTTTTCTGGTAAGAATGTTTAAAACATCTTTTGCCAGCATTGTTTCCGGTACAAAAATTACGGGCATCAACACTTTTTTAAGGGTCGGAGGTTTTTTAAATAGTTCAAAAGAATGTACGTACCCCATCACATCGTCTATGTTTTCTCTGTAGACAATTATTTTTGACAATCCGGTTTCAGTGAATTTTTTTGAAAGTTCCTTGGGAGTAGTAGAAACGTCGGTAGCAATTACTTCGGTTCTTGGGATCATTACTTCGCGGGCCTTTATTTCTGAAAAGTCCAGGGCGTTCTGAAAAATCTGTATCTCACTATCCATTTCGTCCTGCAGCTCCGCCGTTTCCATTTGTTCGCTAATGTAATTTCCCAATTCAACTTTGCTAAAGGTGAGTTGTACCGAATCTCCTTCGGTCTTAAAAAGGTATTTAAGGACCAGGTCTGAGATCCAGATAATAAATTCAGAAATTACCGAAAAGAACATATAAAAAAAGTATGCCGGTACTGCAAAAATCTTAATAAGGCTATTGGCATAGATCTGAAAGAATACTTTGGGCAAAAACTCTGCTGTAAGTAATATAACAAGCGTTGAAATAAGTGTTTGTGCCAAAAGGCCTACAGCGCCTTCTACGGGAACATACCGCATAAGTAAATCACCCATAAAAAACCCATACACAACCAACGCAATGTTATTGCCCACAAGCATGGTGGCAATAAACTTTGAGGGTCTTGCCGTAATTTTCTGAAGTATCTTGGCCAAAAAATCGTTTTGCTTCTTCTCTATTTCAATATGAATTTTATTGGAAGAAACATATGCGATCTCCATCCCCGAAAAAAATGCCGAGAACAGTAACGATGCGATAATAATGATGATGGTGTAGTCCAATGTTCAGTTGTGAGTTGTGAGTTCTGAGAAAAGTAATTTTAATGTAAAGGCTCCGGCTACTTGTGAAGCTTTCTGAAAAAATATCTGCTAGCGACTAACAATCAATCTTCTCCTCTTCTCCTTTTTTCTATATTCTTTCTGAATCTTCTTTTGAAAAAGAACATAAATACAGCTACAACAGCAAAGAACAAAAACAAATACGCTCTTTCTCTGTCGCTATCCCATTCGGTAACCACTAAATAAATAGCGAATACTGCCATAGCAAGGTATACATACTCAAAAAGTTGATAAATTTTATTGGTCATCTTTCAATTTAGTTTTGTCAATAAGTTGCGTTCCTTGATTGTTACGCGATATAAAGGTAGTGAAATCCTGATTAGAGTCGAAACTAGCTCCATTATTTACAGAGCCGTCTTTTAATTGTATCTGGTAGGGCTGGTCTGTAAAAACCCATTGCTTTCCCTGGTCCCAGTATAACTGTTCTGCTCTAAGTACAACACTATCACTGGTCACTACCACCACATTTTCCCTTAAATCTATAATTGCCGTCTCATCGTACTGAATAGCATAGTCTGAAAACACCGTATTTAGCTTCCCTTCTTGCCAAAAATAAAGTTCCACCCCCTTGGGAAACTCTTTGTAAGGAAACTCTTTATTCCCAAAATCCAGAAGCTCAGGGGCTTTTAGATTCGCCACAACAACACCAGAGTCTGTATATTTTAAGTTCACAGCTTTACCCTCTCCAAGGGGATTATTATCCGCCTGGTTCAACTTTTGAACATTATTATAATTTCCTTCACACGAAAAAAGCGCAATGGCGATACAAATCGCCATTGCGCTTTTAATCATATAAGGTATGTTAATCATTCTTATAAGTTTGGAACTCTCACACTACCACCAACCCAACAGCTAAAGTTAACGGTTTTTCCTGCCATATCAGCACTAAATATATCGCTTTTGCTTGGCGCATAGCCTCTGTAAGAAGCAGCTGTAGCGTTTGCTGTTGCAGCAATACTTCCATCTACTCTTGCCGCTTTATCTGCCATATCTGCTGCTTTCCAGTACATTGCTCTCTTCTCAAAGGCAGAAGTACCACAGTTGGTTGCACTGTCTGCGTACATTTTTGCAATACGTAAATATGCAATCCCTAATGATGGATTTTCGGCCAGCGCTTTATTGTAATAATTTCTAGCTGTACTTAAACTTCCTTTTTTACGGTTACTTTCTCCAAGACTAAAATAAGCTTTCGCTTTGTCTTTTGGGTTTGGATTTAACTCTGCGGCCTGATTGTAATATTTTGTTGCCTCACTCATATTACCTTCTTTTTCGGCTAATTTACCTAAGAAAAAAGCAACACTTGCAGATGGTTCTATCTTGTACCATTGTTGTACCAGTTTACCAAACATAGGAGTATCACAGTCCTTATCATTTAATTTTCCTGCTGCACTCTTTAACCATTCTACGTCATTTTTGTTTTCTTCAAACAATCTCTCATACAATGGAATAAGGTTTGGACAGTCTGCTAAGATTCCCAGTTTACCGTTAACACTTCCTTTTACTTGTCCGTAAGCCCTTAAATTGGTTTCGTATCCTTTCACATATTTAGCTTCCTTTGAACTCAAAGCAGTTCCAGCTTCTTCTTTTTCAATTAACGTAGTTAGTTTTCCGGAAAGTTCTATTTCTTCTTTTTCTAACTTGTCTATAATAGTATCGTACAGGTTAAATACTTCCTGAATATCCATTTTACCTTCATCGTGTAAGTCTACGGCAGTAGAAAAGTATGTATATAAGCTTTTAGCACTTGTAAAGGTTTCTTCATCTTTCTTAAAAGCATCGTCAAAATCTTTAAACTGCTCCATTTTAGTACCAATACCGGCATCATACTTTACCTGCGCAATATTCGCCATTTCTCGGCCTATGTTTGTTTTAGCCGCATAATATTTCATACGCATAGCTAAATTTTGCTCAAGGTCTGCAACCTTACTTTTATCTCCTTTTTCAATAAAATCCTCGAACATTTTCGCACCGTATTGGTATACAGCCATACTCCAGTTAGGACATTTATCAACTAATGGCTTATAATGTGGCAATGCTGCCTGGTAATTTCCCGCTTTTGCTGGCGCTGTAAATAAAGAACCCAGCGTTGCACATTCGTCCTGTGCGAAAGATTTGCTTCCAAACGCAATAGATAAAATTGCTACAAGTAAAATCGCTTTAATTTTCATAATGTTGGTGTTTATGTGTGTGTTATTCAAAATATCGTTTTTCAAACCATTTGTCGTTTAATGACAAACTTAAAAATGTATTGAAGAAGTTTTCCTGTACTAAACCAAAGTCTTTCGTTCCGCGTCTGCCAATTTCAAAACCAAGGTTTACATTAGAGAACAATCTCCCTACAGGTAATCCAACTCCAAAAGATATGCCAAACTCATTTATATCTTGTCCATTCACATTAATTCCTGTTTCTTCAAACCTAAACCCACCTCTGTAAACAACTCGCTGCCAGTAATTACCAATAGAATTGTAGTTAGGAATATAAAAACCACCAACTCTATATTTACTGGCATCTTTAAATTCTACATTATTTAAGGTGAAAGTACGATTGGTAAAATTACTAGTTTTTTGATCGGTATACTCGGCACCAACAAACCATTTTTTGTTTTGGCCAATTCCCCCGCCAAGCGTCCATTGTGATGGAAATGTAAAGTCTGTATCACTTACCGGAATATCGCGACTATCGATAGGTGCTTCTACTCCATTCTGTATTTCCAGTAATGTTGAGAGATTTCTACTATTTTCTGAAGTAAAATTCGTTTCGGGAGTATACGTAAAAGAACTGTATAATCTTAATTTATCTGTAAGCATCCTTTTATAAGACACGCCTACATTAAAGCTGAAACCCAACAAATCACTTCGGTTTTCTTCACGGGTAGCCAACTGCACGTTATCCTGACGACTCGTGGCTATATTTTCAATATTTCCGAAGTTATAATTACCATCTATACCCACACTTAATCCTTCCGAGATCTTGTAAGCTACTGTTAAAAAGGCCTTGTTTAACCCACCTGAACCTTCATACTGGGTAGTCCCAAGTGAATTTTGCGATTCTAACTGATATCCAACTGCTGTATAAGGTATGAGACCAAAACTAGCTCCAAATTTTTCACCAATAGGTAAGCCTACAGCAATATAATCCAGGGAAGTTGTGGTTGATTTTTGTTTTTCGTCATCAGTTCTGAATGTTACAGATTTATGGCTGGCACCTACTGTAAAATTAACCAATTTTAAATCTGCTACTCCCGCCGGGTTTTGTAGACTTAAGTGAATACTATCCGTATACACGCTAATTCCGGACATAGCTCTGTTTTCTGCTGTACCTTTAAACTTTAAGGTTCCAATTCCGTAAAATGAGTAGGGAGAGGTTGTCCCTTCCTGGGCTTGAGAAACTCCTATTGCAAGAAGTAAAAATAATACTGAAAATTTTCTTAACATTCCTATGTGTTATGTTCTAATATATGATCCAAGCCCTCCAATAAAAAATTAGGGATGGCAAAGATGCTATTTTTTAGGCTATCTCGCAACAAATGAGCATCACCTCCTGTTAAAATAATTGTAAAATCGGGATATTGCTCCCGATAAAATTCTGTGAATCCGTCAATTTCATGTATAACGCCTAGAAAAACTCCGCTATGCATGGAACCTTTGGTAGTATCGCCAATAGCATTGGCGGGTAGTATTGGGGACAATAACGGTAAATTTTCCGTAAACGTATGTAACGCTTTGTAACGCATTTGTAATCCTGGAGAAATACCACCACCCAGGTAGATATTTTCTGAAGTTAAAAAATCGTACGTAATACAACTTCCCGCATCTACCACCAGCACATTTCTATCCGGAAACTGAATTGCCGCCGCACTTACTAGCGCAATACGATCTACCCCAAGGGTTTTTGGTGTAGCATACTTATTCACAAAAGGAACCGAGGTATCTTTTGTAAGCTGAAGTACTTCCACCGTATCCTGAAGCAATAGTAAGGCATCTTCAGGAAAACTACCAACCGAAGACACAATAGCTTTGCTAAGCTCCGGAAATTCCTTAAAAAGCGCTTTAACAGTAGCAACAACCTCTTCTTTAGTAGCAACAACAAGGTGCTCCAATTTGGATTGCTTAAAGACCGCCAGTTTAATGCGTGTATTTCCTACGTCTACTATTAAATTCATTTGCTGTAAAAGACTGCAAAGTTACGGGTATGTTTCAACAAAATTGAAGAATATGCTTTAAAACAAGGAAATGGCACCATTATAAATTTAGGCTACTAACGTTAATGAACTTAGAAGTATTATGAGTTGATTTGCTCATAAATCTGATGCAACTTATTTATAAATCAGGAGCACGAATAGTGATAATAAGGTTAAATATGAATGATTTTTTCATAGACACACCTTCATATTGTTATTTGTACTTACTACTAGTCAACATTACATGAGGGATGATTGCCATTATTTAAAACTTGAATTAAATCACAAATAAAATCTTCCTGATCTTCTGTAAGGTTTTTTACCTCAAGCATTTTTGGAAGAAAATCATTTTTAAAATATGTTAGATCTCCATTTAGGTTTTTAAATAGTCTAAAATCTCTTATTAAATAATGGTACGCTGTGTGTCCTCGATATTTTTCTCCTTCAGTAAATGGATGAGTATAGAAAGTATCGATACTTCGCAAAATTTTTATTTCTAGCTCTTCTTTGGATATATTCATATACTATAGCTTTCATTTTATTCCAGTATCACCTAGGTGATTTTAAAAATAAATTAACGCAAAAGTAAATTCAAATTAAAGAATCATCTTAAAACTTCCTACGAAAGAGTACTTTTACTTTAACTATTTAATATAATTGAATGCCTCGTAAACCCCTAAAATCTATTACTGAAAAACAGAATAAAACAAGTTTTAAGGAGTCTTTTAAAGCCTTAAAGACGATACCACGGTTTTTTAGAGAAATTTATCGAAGTAGTCCAAAATTATTCTTGCTCAATCTTTTTAGCAGATTGCTCAATGCATTTACACCAGTAATTATTCTCTGGGTTGGCAAAATGATTATTGATGAAATAATCCTTCAGGTTTCCATAGAAAATAAAGACTTCTCGCAGCTATGGAACTATGTTTTAATAGAATTTTCAGTAGTAATAATTTCAGATTTGTTAGGGCGATTGATAAATTTAACGGATGGTTTAATTGGAGATCTATACAGTAATGCATCTTCAGAAAGAATTATTCGTAAAACGAGCGAACTAACAATTGAACAGTTAGAAAATCCTGAATTCTACGATAAATTAGAGCGCGCGCGTACACAAACCAATAGCAGAGTAGACTTAATGAGTAATGCATTGGGGCAGGCAGAGAGCTTAATCTCTATGATATCCCTTATTGCAGGGCTTATTTACTTTGAGCCTATTTTAATATTGATACTGGTAGTAAGTATTATTCCTTCATTTATAAATGAGGCAAAATTTAGTAGTACTCGCTATTCCTTAGCACGCAGTTGGACTTCGGAAAGAAGAGAGTTGGATTATCTCCGATTTATTGGAGCTAATAACCAAACCGCCAAAGAAATTAAACTTTTCGGTTTAACCGATTTTATTGCAGAACGGTTTAAGAATTTATCAACTGAATATTATCATCTCAATAAAAAACTATCCCTTAGACAGAGTTTTTACGGTTCGTTGTTCAATATACTGGGTGTGCTTAGCTATTATGGCGCCTATGTATATATTATTTTAAGAGTGCTTGCCGGAGTAATCTCGATAGGAGAATTAACTTTTCTCTCGGGCTCTTTTAACAGACTTCGAAATAACCTACAAGGATTCTTTTCTCGCTTTACA
Source organism: uncultured Flavobacteriaceae bacterium (assembly GCA_963793275.1). Taxonomy (GTDB): domain Bacteria; phylum Bacteroidota; class Bacteroidia; order Flavobacteriales; family Flavobacteriaceae; genus Marinirhabdus. The sequence goes on along the minus strand of CAWBZL010000004.1, from coordinate 751,907 downwards.
CGTATTTCTGAAAGCGCACTGTATCTTCAGGACTATTTTGACTTTATCGATTTAAAAATTGAAAAGACTTCCGATGAAAAAATAATAATACCCGCTACAATTGTGGACGGATTTCAAATTAATAACCTGCATTTTGCATATCCTGGAAGCGAAAATGAAGTACTTAAAGGTGTAACTTTCAAAATACAAGCTGGAGAAAAAATGGCCTTTGTTGGTCAAAATGGTGCAGGAAAGACAACGCTTATTAAGCTAATACTGAGGTTTTATGAACCCACAAAAGGGGAAATTTTATTAGATGGCATAAACATAAACAGATTTGATGTGGATGCATACCGAAAGCGTTTTGGTGTCATTTTTCAAGATTTCTTTAAATATGAATTTACGCTAAGAGAGAATATTGCCGTTGGGAATATTGATGAAGTTAATAATGATGCTATTATTAATTACGCCGCCTCAAAAAGTCTTGCAGAACAAGTTGTAAGCGAAATGGAAAATGGGCTTGAACAACAGTTGGGAAGACGTTTTGCAAAAGGACAAGAATTGAGTGGTGGGCAGTGGCAAAAAGTGGCATTGTCACGCGCCTATATGAAGGATGCAGATATTATGGTGCTTGATGAACCCACCAGCGCACTTGATGCACAGGCAGAATTTGATGTTTTTGAAAGGTTCATTGCCTTAACTAAAGGGAAAACAAGTATACTAATTAGCCACCGTTTTAGCACCGTACGAATGGCAGACCGTATCTTAGTCCTGCAAGATGGCAAAGTTTTGGAACTGGGTACGCACGAGCAATTAATGGCGCATCCCAAACTCTATTCTGAATTATTTAAGTTACAAGCGTCGGGATATCAATAGAATCTTATTTGTGAAATTTTATATTGGCAAGAGTTAAATTGAATCTATCAAGAGGTTACTTGCTCCAGCTCTTTAGATTGTAAATTAAACATATCTGAAACCACCATAAGTAATATATTTAAAACTCAAGAGTACATGCAACTTACACTATACATCTTTAGGTTAAAGCATCCAGTCATCTACCCAAAAAATATACACGAAAAACAAAGAATCTTCTCAATCAATGCTTTAAACGGGTTGTAATGTGGTACCTCCAGCCCCGAAGCTTCGGGGGAACCAGAGAACTATCTCTTTGAAAGTATATCTGCAAGAATCTCGGGCTTTGCCAATATTTTCTCAATAAATTTTCTGCTCTTCATCCTTTTAACAAATCTCTCAAGATAAAGCGCATCAACCCTATCTTTGCATCTAAAACTGAGTTTCTGTTCCCAATCTGAAGCGATATTTGTGAAAGCACCCTTATAATGATGAGAATTGTGAAGCATTATTCTAAAATCAACATCAGGCGATTCACCACAGTAATACCTCTCTGCAGAGCAAGAATATAAAATATAAAAATAATGCATTGTGACAATCATCAAAAACAAAAAACCCGAAACAAAAGTTTCGGGTTGTAATGTGGTACCTCCAGGAATCGAACCAGGGACACATGGATTTTCAGTCCATTGCTCTACCAACTGAGCTAAGGTACCTTAATTTTTTCACCAGCAAAACCCACATATGGGCTTGAAAGCGGGTGCAAATATAAGTTTATTTTAAGTATTGCAAAATTTATTTATAAAAAAAACCGAAACAAATTTGTTCCGGTTTAGATTTTTGACCGCAACTATTACGCTGCCAGTGCACGACCTTTCAATCGTTTCTCAATTTTTTGTTTTATAACGGTAAGACGCTTCATTAAATCCATTAAGGTCGCATCTTTATTTTCTTTATATACCTCGTTAACACCTAAAATTAATTCTTTTGCTTTTCGGCTTGCTTTAATTCGGTCACTAGTGGTTTTGAAGGTAAGTTTCTCTTGCTCAAATTCCAAGGCTTCGTTTATAATATCCATGTGCTTCTTCTTTAAAAATTCGTACTTTTCTTTTAGTTTACTTTAATGAAAACTAAATATACTTCAGTTTAGTGTTCATAGTCTTAATTTAAACAAAACTTTAACAAAGTCCAAAATTTACCACTACAAACTTACAATTTTACCTGTAAACAGTACCTTTGTAACGACTTACTATTATTTCAGTTATGAGAAATTTAGCAATAGCTATACTATTATTTACAGCAACTTATGCACAAGCACAGATTTTAAACGCAGAATCACTTCGGAAAGTTACAGATACTTCTGGATTTTCTGGTGCAGCAAGTGTCAATTTTGCCTTAAAACGAAATGTAAACGATTTTGTGACTTTAGGAAGCGATATCCATCTCCAGTATAAAAATAACAAACATCTCGCCCTCTTTAAAAACAACGTAAATTTTCAGAAAATTGAAGGCGAAAAGTTTGAAAACAGCTTAATTTCTCACCTTCGGTATAACTATAAGTTTCACCCAAGAATTGCCTGGGAAGTCTTTATTCAAGGGCAATACAACAAAATAAATTTAATTGAGTTCAGAGGTCTTGCAGGTACAGGCCCCAGATTTAAACTCACAAATTCTGAAAAATATAAATTTTACCTGGGTACCGCCGCTATGTACGAGTACGAAGAAGTGACAGACGGAGTAACGCCACTGCAACGAAAATTTAGAGGAAGCTCTTATTTTTCATTCAGCATATACCCAACGGACAACATAAGTATTATTAGCACCACTTATTACCAACCCCTATTCCGCACTTTTAGTGATTACCGAATCTCCAGTCAGTCTTCTTTGTTGGTTGGTTTATTCGCTAATTTTTCAGTAAAATTAAGCCACACTTTTGTTTACGATGCCTTTCCGGCGGTAGGTATTCCAAACTCTCAATACGAATTTACTACCGGTGTAGCCTATACGTTCGATTAATCAAATACTAAATGTTTCGTAAGGTTTCAGCAATACAAAAACTACTTTGTTATATTTACGCACAATAAAAACCAAACAAATTTTTGTTACGTACATTTAACCTAACTAAAAAAACATGTCATATTACGACCCTAAAGACCTTCGGAAATTTGGAAGTATTACCGAATGGAGCGAAGAATTAGGCACTAAGTTTTTCGACTACTACGGAAAAGTTTTTGAAGATGGTGCCCTTACCGCCAGAGAAAAATCTCTCATCGCCCTGGCCGTTGCCCATACAGAGCAATGCCCTTATTGTATAGATGCTTATACAAAAGATGGTCTACAAAGAGGCTTAACGAAGGAAGAAATGATGGAGGCCATCCACGCAGGAGCTGCTATAAAAAGCGGCGCAACGCTGGTACACGGGGTTATGATGATGAATAAAGTAAACAAACTGGACGGATAGTATCTGTTTGGGCGTGCCTAAAAGGGTCGGGCTCTGGGCAGTCGCTTTTTTAATTTTCCCAGTCTTTCAATTGTACTTAGGAAAACAAATTAAAAATAGCTCCAACAAAGCCTCAATCCCCGCCCGAACGTATCTTTTTTTGATACGAGCAGGCCTCACGCAATTTTAAAAATGAATGAACAGAATTCCATAATTGAGAATTTACTTGAATCTATTCTCTATGGTCTATATGCTACTATATGAAGTTAAAAACACAGAGCTTACACAAACGCGATAGCGATCTTGCTCAATCTAACCGACAATTAGAAATCCTATCTAACGGAATTTTTAAAAACGGAGAGCTTCCTACCTTCGCAAAAAAAATAAAAGACACTACAAATGAGTTCCCACTCCGACCTAAAAAACTGGAGATCCTTCAAATTAATGTAGGATATATGTGCAACCAGGTTTGTGAGCATTGCCACGTAGATGCAGGCCCGGATCGTAAGGAAATTATGACCTGGGAAACCATGGAACAATGTCTGGAAGTAATCCGTAATACCGGAGCGCACACATTGGATCTCACCGGAGGTGCACCAGAAATGAACCCACACTTTCGTCGTTTCGTGGAAGAAGCCAGTAAAGCTGGAATAAAAGATTTTATAGTAAGGAGTAACTTAACCATTATCCGCGCAAATAAAAAATATTACGATCTTCCCGATTTTTTCAAAAAACACAACGTGCACGTAGTAAGTTCTATGCCGCACTGGACCAGAGGGAAAACCGATAAGCAACGTGGAGAAGGGGTTTTTGACATGTCCATTAAAGCTTTACAGGAATTGAATGAGCGTGGCTATGGAATGCCCGACAGCGATTTACGGTTGGATCTGGTATATAACCCAAGTGGCGCCTTTTTACCAGGTGACCAGGCAAGTATGGAAAAGGATTTCAAAAAAGCCTTACTGGAAGATTTCGGGATTCAATTTCACAACCTTTTTGCCATTACCAATTTGCCTATTGCCAGATTTTTAGACTATTTAATAGCTTCTGAAAACTATGAAGACTACATGTATCAATTAGTAGACGCCTACAACCCGGCAGCAGTTAAAAATGTAATGTGTACCAATACCATTTCTATAAGCTGGGACGGTTATTTGTTTGATTGTGATTTCAACCAAATGCTGGAATTACCGGTTGCAAGTAAAATAAAGCATATAAAAGATTACAATGAAGATCTTTTAAACGATAGAAATATAGTAATTTCACAACATTGCTACGGCTGTACTGCTGGTGCAGGAAGTAGTTGCCAGGGAGCAGTAGCAGAATAACAACTAATTTAAAATTATCAACCAAAAGACCGCCATATTAATCTTCGCCAACTCGGCACGTCAGGAAGGAATTTCAAAACCGTTCCGAAGCTCCGAATTGTTGTTCAATGAATTGAACCGTCAAACCATTGCAAAAGTTCAAAAAACCGGGCTTCCTTATTTTTTGTTTTCTGAAAACGAACAAACCGGAAACACATTTGGAGAAAGATATACCAACGCTATACAATCGCTCTACAACAAAGGATTTGAGAATGTTATTACCATTGGTAATGACACTCCACATTTACAAACCAGCCAGTTACTTAAAACGGCAGCACTCCTTACAACACAAAAGATAGTATTAGGACCTTCCAAAGATGGAGGGTACTACTTAATGGGATTGCATAAATCTCAGTTTAGCAAACAAACATTTTTAAAACTTCCGTGGCAAACTTCCCAATTAACACAAAGCATTGCCCGCTTGGTTGCTACACAAAAAATAGAGGTATTTTTTTTAAAGGTGCTTCAGGATATTGATACGGTTTCAGACATTAAACCGATTGTAGATAGTTTTAAAAAACTTACCAAATCGGTACTTCAAATTCTGCGCGCCATCATTCTTAAAGGCTCGCAACTCTTTTCAGTATATATAATCACTACCACTTCAGTTCTAAAAAGAAGCCCTTTTAACAAAGGCTCACCCGCTAGTTTGTAAGTAATTTTAGTGCAAACAAAATTGTTTGTATCTCATCCATTTATTTATAATCATAGCACCATCCAATGAAAAAATATATACTCATTTGGGCATTTTTATGTCTTTCAATTAGCACATATGCCCAACAAGATTTTACAGTTTCTGTCATAGATTCTGAAACAAACGAACCCATAACAAACATTCCTATACTTCTTACCAATCAGAACAGAGGTATCAGTATTAGCCAGCAAACTAATGAGCAGGGAAAAACAATCTTTAAATCGATACCCGCTGTAAACGGGTATCAGGTTTATTTTGAAGGAAACGAACAGTATGGTCCTAATTTTTCTCAGAAAATCGATGTTCGATCCAACCAAAGTCCAAATATTCAGCTGCAAATTTCCAAAAGTATTGGCACAGAACAATCTTTGGACGAAGTAATTATAAGCAATACATCCTCGGCCAAAATAAATCGCCGTGATGCAGAAGTTTCTTTTGAACTTAAGGAAGAAGAAATTCAGGAAATACCTGTTGAAGCCAGAGATATCACAAAGGTATTATACAGATTGCCAAATGTAACTCAAGCCACTGGTTTCTTTCCGGAGGCCGCTAACGTTAGCGTTAATGGTGGTAATTCATTATTTACAAATTATTTGATAGATGGTCTTGATAACAATGAAAACTTTTTAGGGGGACAACGATTTCGAATTCCGTCTGGATTTGTTAAAGATATTACTGTATTTGCGAGTAATTATTCTGCAGAATACGGAAATACCAGTAATGGTATTATAGATATTACAACAAAATCCGGTTCTAATGAGCTTACCGGAGAAATATTCTTTCTTACACGTCCTGGCCCATCTATAGATGGAGAAAGCCCGTTTGCACAAAGAGACTTAAGTGGCAATCAGGTACAGAATGGATTTGCAAGATACCAGGGCGGAGCTGCTGTAGGCGGAGCTCTTGTGAAAGATAAAACCTTCTATTACATTAATTTTGAACATACCACAGATGTTAAAGACAACTTACTTAGTGTACCACAGCTGGGCGTAAATGAAACGGTAAGAGGAACAAACTATTTTGAATTATTTTCGGCAAAAGTAGATCAGGTTTGGAGTAAAAATTTCAGAAGCTCACTTCGTACCAATGTTGGTTTTGTTGGTATAGAGCGACAGGGAGGCGGACTTGATGGCGGAGTTAAATTTGAGTCGGCCGGAGATACCCAGGAACGTAACAGTATTAACATTGCTTTGAAAAACAACTACAATCTTAGCGATAATATTAGTGGTGAGACCAATATACAATACAGTAGGTTTAAATGGGATTATGCGGCACCTAATAATCCGGACAGCCCGAACGTTACACTAAGGGATCCAAATGACCTTACAATTGCCCTTTTAGGACACCCTGGATTTATTTTTGAGGAAGTAGAAAATACTATTCATTTTCAGCAGAAATTTAAATACTATCTCGACAACCATACATTAAAAGCCGGAGTTAACTTTTTAAGTAGCGATCACGAATTATTTGGTGGTGGAAATCCTAACGGGAGCTATGTTGTAGACCTTACTCAAGCACAGCTGGACGCCTTAAGCTCTCAGGGAGTGGATGCCAATCTAGATGTTAACGATATTCCTTTAGATGCAGAAGTAATAAATTATAGTGTGGAATTGCGTCCTACTTCCTTTGGAAAAACGCACAACAACACCAGTATTTATTTTGAAGATTTATGGTCTGTAAACGATAAGTTAAACCTTACCTTAGGTGTACGTTATGATTATGACAATCTCTCCAAAGGAGGCGGTGATGAAGGAGATAATGACAATATTGCACCAAGGTTTAATTTTAATTATGAGTTAACAGATAACAGCGTTGTTCGTGGTGGTTACGGTATAGCATATGAAAAAATTAACTATGCTATTTATAGTGATGCCCTTCAGCAAAACACTAATTCTGAAGATTACAGAGCGCAAATTCAGGAGTTTATAGATTTAGGGATACTTCCCGCAGATACAAATGTTGACGCAGTTACTTTTAACGGAAATGCTTCTGCAAATGTTGCTGGAGTTGATTATTTACAAGGCCCCTCAGCAGCTTCCTTACAAGGACAGCGTGAAGGAGCCTTTTCTAATGAACGCAGAATATTAAATCCTAATGGATATGACAATCCTTTTTCACATCAGTTTTCAATAGGGTATCAACTTCAGATAGAAGATGACAAACTATTTTTCGTGGATTTATTTCATAATCGTGGCGAAAACTTGCTACGTCTTAGAAATCTAAACGCAGTGTCAGAATACACCGTAGACCCTAATAACCCCATCATAAGACCAATAGATGTAGCAGATGCCACACGACCTATCCCAATAGTTGATGGTGCTGCAACCATTGATGGGATTACAAGAACAGGCGTTGCGAGAAATGTGGTTGTTTCAGAAACGGAAGGAAAATCCAGGTATTACGCGGCCAGTTTCAATATTCAAAAAACGAGAGGTTTAGATACGTATTCTTACCGGATGAACTATACCTTGTCATCTCTTAAAAATGATACAGAAGACATTAATTTTCGTGCAGCAAATGGCAATAATTATGGCACCGAGTTTGGGCCATCCATAAATGATCGCCGACATAATATTAACGGTATATTTAACTACTATCCGTTAGAAGGTACAACTGTTACGGTAGCTTCTATATTGCAGAGCGGACAACCTATTAACAGAATTCCTGAACCTGAAGCACTAGGCTTAACACCAACAATACAAGACGGCAGTTTGGTATATGTGGATGCAAACGGCACTCCTTTTACTACAGATCTAAATGGTGATGGCGCCTCTTTTGGAGATGCCTATCAGGGAAATAGTGACCGATTTCCCGGTGAATCCCGAAACAATGACCGCCTGCCATGGTCTTTTAATTGTGATGTAGGGGTGCAACATCAATTTAAAATAACAGACGGAACAAAACTTGAATTACGTGCAGATATTTTCAATGTATTTAATGTTGAAAATTTAAGTGGATACAGTAATAATGCAACTCAAAGTAACCAAATTCAACCCGGACCTGCCTCGAGCGGAAGGTTCATTCAGCGGAATGCCGGACCACCACGACAGTTTCAGTTTGGAGCACGGTACTTATTTTAATCAACCTGAATTCCCCTGACGGAAGGAAGATTTTTAAGAAGTCTTCTTTCAGTCAGACTTATTTATAAAATATATGAAAAGATATTTAATAGTCATATTCTCATTGCTTGCATTGTCCTGCGGAGAAAATCAAAAGGAAAATTCAACAGGCATATCAAAGCTTTCGTGGGATGAAATAGAAACTAATGCTAAGGGTAATACAGTAACAATGATAATGTGGATGGGCGATGCAAAAATAAATACCTATATGCAGAATTATATTGTTCCTAAGCTTAAAAAAGAACATAACATTAACCTTGAAATAACAGCCGGACAAGGCCCGGTGATCGTACAATTGTTAATGACCGAAATACAGGCATCTAAGGCTGCAAGCGATGTGGATATGGTTTGGATTAACGGGGAAACGTTTTATCAACTAAGACAAGTAGAGGCACTATATGGCCCCTGGACAGATATAGTTCCCAACTCCAGGTACATCGATTTTGACAATCCATTTATAGGGATTGACTTTCAGCAACCTATTGAAGGCTACGAACTTCCGTGGGGAAATGTACAAATGACATTAATTTACGATAGTGCTAAAATTCAGGATCCACCCAAAACACGTACCGAACTATTGGAATTTGTTAAAGAAAATCCAGGCACATTTACGTTCGACAATCAATTTACAGGACTTACCTTTCTGAAATCTTTATTGATAGATATTTCAGGTAGTAAAGAGGAGTTAAAAGGTGATTTTGACGAAGCTAAATATAAAAAATACAGTGCTGAGCTTTGGAATTATATTGACAAGTTAAAGCCTTATTTATGGAGGGAAGGTGAAGTATTTCCTGAAGGTGTAGCACAAATGCACCAATTGTTTGCCAGTGGAGAATTACTTTTTACAATGAGCAATAACGACGCCGAAGTGGATAGTAAAACTACTGAAGGTTTGTTTCCAAAAACAGCAAGAGCGTATGTTCCAGATTTTGGAACCATTCAGAATTCACATTATTTAGGCATCACAAAGCTATCAGGTGAAAAAGAAGCAGCAATGGTCGTGGCAAATACAATGGTTTCTATTGACACACAGTTTGAAAAAATGAAACCCAGCGTTTGGGGAGATGGCACCGTGCTTGACTTGGACAAAATTCCTGAAAACCAAAGGATAAAGTTTGAAAATATTCCTCTAAGAGAACAGGCACCCAATAGAAACGAAATACAGGAAAAAGCTTTGTTAGAGCTGGCACCCGAATATATGATTCGACTTGCTGCAGATTTCAGAGAACAAATAATACTTAAATAGATGTGAAAGGCCCTTTAAAACATATAGATATAGGAAGACTGTTCTTTGTATTACTGGTTACCTTACCTGTACTATCGGGAATTGTATATGCCGTTTTATATAGTTTTAGTTTTATCGGTATTTTAAATAAAGAGGTTACTACTAAAGCCTGGGAAAACGTAATTACTGGCAAACCGTTTTGGAGTGCTTTGGGATTTAGTCTTTACATTGCGATTGTTAGTGTAGGTATAAGCCTTTTTATTTCATTGGCAACGGCCATTAGCTGGCGTAAAAATCTTACCGGAGGTATTTTAGGAACAGCTATCTATTTACCTCTTTGTTTTCCAGGGACAGTAATGGCTTTTTTTAGCTATCAGATGTTATCTAAATCAGGTTTTTTATCAAGAGTAGGCTATAATTTAGGGTGGATAAAAGATTTAAAAATGTTTCCCAATTGGATAAATGATGCTTACGGCGTGGGTATTATTTTTACTTCAATCCTACTTATCACACCATTTTTTATAATCCTTTTTTCTAATCTCTACCAAAGCGAAAAGGTGGATAATTTTATCCAATTGGCCAGGAGTTTCGGCGCTACAAAGCGACAGGTCTTATGGAAGGTTACGATACCTATTTTGTTAAAAAGGGCTTCTGTTACTGTGTATCTTTTTATCATATTTGTGATGGGAAGCTATGAGGTACCTTTGCTTTTAGGAAGACAGGATCCACAAATGATTTCTGTCGCTATCCTTCAAAAAATACAGCGTTTTAACTTGAATGACATCCCCCAGGGGTATGCTATGAGTGTTTTGTACGTTCTATTAATTATGCTAACATTAATCTTACTTTATTTCAGAAATAAACATTTTTTTAGAACTCGATCGATATAATGGTAAAGAAAGTCTTACAATATCTATTTATCGCATCTATTGGTTTTCCTTTAGTCTTTCTACTTATATTATCATTAGGGAAACGCTGGCCATACCCCTCAATTTTACCTCAACAAATAACCTTTGCAAACTGGGAGTTTTTGCAAAGAAGTAGCAGTAAATTATTTCAAACGTTTTTTACCTCACTCGGCATTTCTCTTACCGTAGCAGTTATGGTAACACTCTTCGGTTTCTTTATATCTAAACAAATTGCCTACAGTAAAAAAAGAAATACATATATAGTTTTGGCTTATATGCCATATCTGCTTTCGCCAGTGGTACTTGCAGTGATTTTTCAGTATTATTTTATTGTAGTGCAACTTACAGGTACCGCTTTAGGCGTCATTATTGCCCAATTACTAATTGCTTTTCCTTTTGGCATTATAATTTATCTTAATTTCTGGAACGAGAACCTGAAGTCTATTGAAGAATTAAGCAAGACTTTGGGAGGAACTTCCCTACAAACTTTTAGAAAAATATTGTTTCCTCTCTCCAGAAACGCAATGCTACTTTGCTTTTTTCAGGTGTTTTTAATTTCGTGGTTTGAATACGGATTAACCAACTTAATAGGAACAGGGAAAGTTAAAACACTCACTGTGAAAGTATTCAATTTTGTAAATGAGGCGAATATATTTTATGCTGCTCTAGCTTGTTTCCTTTTAATAATTCCACCAATGATTTTAGTGTATCTAAATAAGAAATACATCTTTTTTGTTGAAACCAATGACCAATGACCAATGAGTAACATTTTAGAAATACATAATCTTCATAAAAACTTCGGAAAGGAAACCATCCTTTCTGATGTAAACCTTAGTTTGAAGAAAAATGACGTATTGAGCCTTTTAGGGTCTTCCGGAAGCGGAAAAACAACTCTTTTAAAAATTATTGCGGGTTTGGAAAATCAGGATAGCGGCACCATAATTCTTAACAACAAGAAGGTATCCAAAGTAAAACCTCAGCTCAGGAATATCGTATATCTTTACCAGGAAGCGCTGTTGTTTCCTCATTTAAATGCCTTTGAAAATATTGCCTTTGGTTTACGGCTTAGAAAAATTCCGGAGAAAGAAATAATAGAAAAAGTAACAAGAATGCTGGAGTACTTAGGTATGCAAAAACACGCTACAAAAATATCACATCAGCTTTCGGGGGGGCAAAGACAACGTATTTCATTTGGAAGGGCCATGATTATTGAGCCCACTCTATTATTACTGGACGAACCTTTTGGGGCTTTGGACAGTATTACAAGACAAAAAATGCAAGAGCTGTTTAAAGAATTAGCTAAAACGATGCAAATTTCGGCACTTTTCGTCACACACGATTTAAAAGAAGCGATTGTCATGGGCGACAGTATCGGAAAAATTAAAAAAGGAGAATTAACCCAGTATTCAGACTTAAAAGCATTTTATGAAGATAACGACTCTGGAGTTAAGAAAGAAGTAGAATTTTGGAAACAGTTTACTAATTAATTATATTACACTATGATAAAAGCAGCGGTAATTTCAAACGGTTTGCACGGCATTCACAAATACTTTGTGTCGAATGAGAACGTAAATTACGACATTATTCAGGTCACAAAAGATTTTAATCCAAATTTAGAATCGTATCAGTTACTTGTCGTTCCCAACGGTTGCGACCAGATTGCAATGGCAAAAATAAAAGATAAGGTGGCTTCATTTTTGGAATCAGGTAACACGCTCTTTTGTTTTGACGGTTGGTTTACCAATTGGATCCCGGGTAATCAATGGGTTATGAGTAATGAAAAAAAGACAATTGACATTCGTTATAGCATAAAAACAGATAGGCACGATATTTTTAATGGAATAAATATCGATCATTTAATCTATAACCATAATATAAGTGGTTGGTGGGCTTGTGGTTATATTGATGCATCGCTGAACGCCGATGTGCTTCTGCAAGATACGTGGCAAAGACCAATTATAGTGTTGGATGAAAAAACCACCAATGGTACTATGATCTTAACTGCAAGCGGCCCATTGGGAGATAGTGGTGCTATACCAACCGATGAAGAATCTTCCTACACAACATTAGCAAAACTCTACCAACAAATGGTAGGCTTTATTATTGAAAAAAATAAAATAAATGCATAATAGCTAAGCCACTTATAAATACTATATGAAAAAGACACTTACTTTAATTTTGACAATATGCTTAGCAACTTCTCTGTTTGCTCATGAATATGTTTTAATAGCCTACGAATATGTGGTAAAAAAAGGTGGTAAACTGGAATTACATCTTTTCGTAGCAGACGGATTTAACATTGAATTTGAAAGACCCGTTCAAAAAAATATTACCAAAAGATTCGAACTCTTTAGCGAAAATGGCACAACGGATTTATTGTCAAAATCAAAAGACGGCGAGTTACCTATACTGTATATGGATGTAGATTTTGAGGGATTGGGCTTATTGCATATGGAAAGAGATTATGCACGCATTACTTTACCTAACGATGAATTTAAAAGTTATTTGAAAATAGATAATATTGAAAACATACAAATTAACGACAGTACTAAAACAGAACAATCTGAAAGATATACCCGATACATAAAAACACTCGTCCAGAGTGATTTTAAAAAAAACGATGCCATTTATAAAACCATTGTAGGGCACAACTTTGAAATTATCTTGTTACAAAATCCCTACGAATTAAAACAAGGGGACTGGATAAAAGCTAAGGTACTTTTTAAGGGTAAACCCTTAACAAACAAAGTGATTACAGCAAGAAACCGAAATGATAACGAACCTTCAATTTCTCAATATTCAAAAACAGACGAAAGTGGTGTTTGCTCGTTCAAATTAGAAAGGAAAGGAGATTGGTTCCTTCACTCAACACACATGATTCCATCACCCGATAAAGACGATACAGATTGGGAGAGCTTTTGGACCACCTTTAGCTTTGGCGTAAATGACAACAGCAATTAATGGTAAAAATTAAAAAAAGATGAAAAAAATTGGATTATTATTTAATGGTGTTTGGAGCCACTATACATTCGCAACTGCCCCAAAATATAAAGATGTCATAAAGTTAATCTACATTCATGATCTAAATGATGAGGCACTGGAAGGATTGGAAGGTTTGTTAATTCCATTTCAGTCAAATCAGGAAATTATTGTTAAAAACAAACAAGTAATATATGATTTTCTGGGCAAGGGCAAAAAAGTTTTTGTGGAAGGAGATTCAACAACAGATTGGATTGATGCTGAATGGGTAGATAGACCAACCAATAATTACTGGTGGGTAGAAAACCCTAACAATCCGCCTATAAGCGATACAGATTTTAGCCATCCTGTTTACCAGGGGTTAACACCAAGACATTCTTGTTGGCATACCCACGGATCATACCTCTCAACTCCTGAAGGTGCAAATGTTATCCAAACTAAACCAGATGGCGAAATTATAACCTGGGAAACCAACAAATATGGTGGCACATTGATGGCTACCACCTTAGATCCTATAGTCGAAATTGGCGTACAACAAATTACACACTTAGATAATTACGTAGAGAAGTTGATAAAATGGATGTGTGGTGAAACTGTGTCTGGTCCTTTTGAAATTCCTAAGGAAAATTATGGAATTGCCGTCTAAATGTAATCTCATTGGATTTAAAAAAACAAATAGATAAGGAGTATTCTGAAATTGTAGCGTTAAATGATTTATTAGGAAGTAAAAATCAACGTGAGCAGGTTTGCGGTCCTATTTTTGACCCAATTAAAAATAAATATCCAACATTTAAAGGGTATGAAGAAGAGTCAGACTTAGGCCTGGGGTGCGGGTTCCCGTTTCTATACGCTGGGATCAGGGAAACAAATACTGTCGTAGATTTAGGATGTGCCGCTGTTATAGATTCTTTTATAGCTAGAGAACTTGTAGGTTCGCAAGGATCTGTTATCGGTTTCGACTTAACACAACGACTTATAGATCGGGCCAATTCAATTGTATCAAAAAAAGGATTTACCAATATATTCTTTAAAAAGGGAGATATAGAACACTTACCTATTAAAGATGCTGCTGCTAATGTTGTAATTACAAATGGTGTTTTTAGCCTCTTACCAGCCCTTGATGATGCATTTGCTGAAGTATATCGTATCTTAAAAATAAACGGTCATTTTTGTATCGCCGACATCAATAAAAAAACAAAGTTTACAAAAGCTTCGTATATAAAGATAAAGGAGTATACAGGATGCCTAAATGGTATTAATTATCAGGAAAAATATCTTGAGAAAATGACGAATGCTGGATTTAGAAATATCAACATAGTAGAAGAAAGAAAAATAAAAATTCCGTTTTTGTCAGAAGAAAAGGAACAGCACGATTTATTTATTACTACTTTTTTAATGAAGAAATAAAGATGAAAAATAAATTCAACCATATGCAATCTATTTATTGGGTGTTTACCCAGTTATGTAATGACGATTGCGACCATTGCTATAATGATTCAAGTCCTTTTGGGAAACGCATTAGCAAAGAAGATTGCATGGCTATAATAAATAATTTACCAGACAAGATTGACCGCCTCATACTTAGTGGCGGTGAACCCCTTGCAGATATAAAATTGTTATACGCAATCCTCGATAAAATTAAAGAACGATATCAAGGTAAGACGCAGGTAATGTTACAAACCAACGGTGATTTACTGAATACAGAAAAATTACAGACATTAATCGAGAAAGGAGTAACTCGTTTTGATATTGCCAGTATAGACAGATATCATAAAAAAGCAGGAGGAAGGTTAATGGAATTAGCCGATATTTTTGAGAACTGTGGCGTTATTGGAACAGAAAAGGATCCCTTAATTGAAGGAGGACATTACCTAACTGAAAATCCGCTAAGTTGGGGATATTGGGGTGCAAGCGAAGATATGTGGCTGGGCGGTAATTGGGCACGTGGCAAAGCTATGAAGCACGATATCTGGCTTAAGGATCCCGAACATAACTTTTGCACGATCCTGAGTGGCGCAAGAAATTTTTTAGGAGGTTATGAAGATATCCCTCAGGAAATTAGCATTCAGCTTTGGCGCATCAATCCTTGTTGTCCGGGAACACATTTCCCTATGGGTGATGCAAGAAAACAAAAAGTTGCAGCTGTTTTGGAGCGGGCCTCAAAAAATGCGGTTTTTAAAATGCTGAACGAAGGAAAACCACTGGAAATGGGCATTACACTAGGAGTTACAAAGGAGGAAGCTACCAAGAAAAATGAAGAGCTTAAAAACATTTGTTTATACTGCGATCATTTTTTAAAATGTCATAAAGAAGAAATTTTTGATGAAAATGGTGTTCTTGTAACGGAAAATGCTGCTGTATGAAAATAATATTAGCTATAATTATCATTGGATTGCCTATGATCACAAAAGCCCAAAAATCATTAGATGAATTACTAAACACCTACAATACCCGAAGCGTTCCGTACATTTCGGTAGAAGGCTTGCGTGCGCTTCAAATGAATGGTGATGTGGTTATTTTAGATTCACGAGAAACGTCTGAATACGCTGTGAGTACTATTGAAGGGGCAAAATGTGTGGGATTTAATGATTTTTCAGTCGAAAAAATTTCAGCAGAGATTCCTGACAAAGAGCAACCTATCATTGTGTATTGCTCTTTGGGAATACGAAGTGAAGAAATAGGTGAAAAACTTCAAAAAGCTGGGTATACTAATGTTCAAAATCTCTACGGAGGCATTTTTGAATGGAAAAATAATGGGTATCCAACATTAAATTCAGAAAAAAAAGAAACCGATAGCATACATACATTTTCCAAAGCATGGAGCAAATGGCTGGAAAAGGGAATTCCTGTGTATGAAATTGAAAAGAAAGAACCAAAGAACGACGAGTGAGGAACGACGACTGACTTCAATTCAATTCGTGCTTCTGCACTCGTGCTTCTAAATTTAAATTATGCCAATACTAGGATCAAAACATACCGATAATAAAGACAATGGTAAGGAGGTTTTCCACTTCCCCTCTTCAAAAAACGCGCTTATTATTTTTACCCGAAACCCGGAACTGGGCAAATGTAAAACGCGGTTAGCCGTTACAGTAGGAGACGAAGCTGCACTAAAAATTTATAAATTCCTGATTGGACACACCGTTAAAATTTCAACAGGGGTAAAAGCAGATAAGTTTGTTTATTATTCTGAAAAAAGGAGAGAAAATGACTCCTGGGACTCAGCAATTTTCAGAAAAAAAGTACAGCACGGTGACGATTTAGGAATTCGTATGGAAAATGCATTTAACGAAGTGTTTTCTCTGGGATATGAAAGAGCCATTATTATTGGTAGCGATATGTATGATATGACTTCGGAAGATATCAATGAAGCATTTGAGAAACTAGCTTCCAACAATTTCGTTCTGGGGCCTGCAGAAGATGGCGGCTATTATTTACTGGGAATGAAAACCATAAATTCTGAAATTTTCAGAAATAAAAACTGGGGGACTCATACCGTCCAACAAAATACCTTAGATGACCTAAAAGATGAAACTGTAGCAGTTTTAGCAGAAAAAAACGACATCGATTATTTTGCCGATGTGAAAGATATTGAAGTTTTCCAACAGTTTTTACCAGTACATTTAGATACTAAAATAGATTAAAATTAAGCGCGTATTGAGCCCTTCGACCGGCTCAGTATAAATCAAGTCGAAATATGAAAAAGTATATAAAACAAGCAGTAGAATTTTTACAACAAAGAGGCTTCGGCACACCAGAAATAGGAATTATTTTAGGTACTGGTCTGGGTAAAATACTGGAAGATGTTGAAATTGAAGCCGAAATGAGCTATAATCACATCCCCAACTTCCCCACCGCCACTGTCGAGTTTCATACCGGAAAATTAATTTACGGCCAATTAGGCGGCAAAAAAGTAATTTTAATGCAAGGGCGGTTTCACGTATATGAAGGATATTCCCTTCTGGATGTAACGTTCCCCGTGCGCGTGATGAAACAGTTGGGGATTTCAAAATTGCTTGTAAGTAATGCCTCAGGGGCTATAAACCTCAACTTTAAAAAAGGGCAGCTTATGTTAATAGATGACCATATAAATCTGCAGGGAGGTTCTCCCCTGGCCTTTAAAGGAGTTGAAAAGCTGGGCGAGCGTTTTGTAGATATGAGTGCTCCTTATAATGCCGAGATGAACAAAAAAATTGAAACCATCGCCAAAAAACACGCTATCAATTTACACAAAGGTGTGTATGCGAGTGTGGTGGGACCGCAACTGGAAACAAGGGCAGAATACCGATACCTGAAAATAATAGGAGCCGATGCGGTTGGGATGAGCACTGTCCCCGAGGTAATTGTTGCCAATCAACTAGGGATACCCGTAGCTGCCGTTTCGGTATTGACAGACGAGTGCGACCCGGATAATTTACAACCCGTAGACATTCCTGATATTATTGCACAAGCCGGAAAAGCCGAACCAGATATGATCACCCTTTTTACTGAATTAATTAAACAACTATAAACAAAATAAGTAGTATTCAGTGCGCAGTAATCAGTTTTACTGCATTCCGAAAACGACTACTATAAACTAAAAAGATATGAGCTATTTAGATACTACACACGACGTTTACAAAGAAGCAGCCCTAACTCCAGATGTTGGACTTTGCTGTACAACGAATCCAATCTGGGAGCTTCCGGGCTTAAAGATCCCCAAAATAATGCAGGAAATGAATTACGGCTGCGGAAGTACCGTTCACGCCCGTGATCTTTCCAATAACCCAAAAATGCTCTATGTAGGTGTGGGAGGCGGTATGGAATTACTTCAATTCGCTTATTTTAACCGAGTTAAAAATGGAGTTGTTGGCGTAGATGTGGTAGATGAAATGCTGGAAGCAAGCCGAAAAAACTTTAAAGTAGCCGAAGAACAAAACGACTGGTTTAAAAGTGAATTTGTAGACCTAAAAAAAGGAGATGCTCTCAATTTACCTGTAGAAGACAACTCCATAGACGTTGCAGCACAAAACTGCTTGTTTAATATTTTTAAGGCCGAAGATCTTAAAAAAGCGATCGAAGAAATGTATCGCGTCTTAAAACCACACGGCCGTTTGGTTATGAGCGATCCCACCTGCGAACAGCCTATGAATGACACGTTGCGTAATGACGACCGTCTTCGCGCTCTATGCCTTAGCGGAAGTTTACCCATCGCAGAATATGTAAAAGCATTAACCGATGTAGGTTTTGGAACCATAGAAATAAGAGCCCGCAAACCCTATAGAATCCTGGATCCAAAAAATTATCCAACAGACGAGCTTATTTATATTGAAAGTATTGAAGTAGCAGCCATTAAAGACCCCATGCAAGAAGACGGACCCTGTATTTTCACAGGAAAAGCTGCCATTTATTACGGTGACGAAGATTATTTTGACGATGGTCTCGGACATATTTTATTAAAAAATCAGCCTTTGGCTATTTGCGACAAGACAGCGGGAGCATTAAAAGCTTTGGGTAGAGATGACATTTACTTTAGCGAATCTACCTTCCATTATGATGGTGGTGGTTGTTGCTAGGTTCGGATACAATTTTTCGTGGAACGTTAATCATTCTAGAAAAACCTCTTACCGGCTGAACTTGTTAGTTTAAAAACGTAATTTTAAAGTCTGTTGCACGACCAAGTAACAGACTTTTTTATGGAAAAATATCTAAACATATTCAAAGACTCGTACCAGGGATATTTCAATTATCTACTGGATGAAATTACCCGTTTCCATTGGGAAAATTATTTCTATGGTCTTATTCTTGTTTCGTTGGTTGTCTGGGGATTGGAGTTATTGTTTCCCTGGCGAAAAGGTCAAAAAGTATTCAGAAAAGATTTTTGGCTGGACACTTTTTATATGTTCTTCAATTTCTTCTTACTAAACCTCATCGTGCTTATTTTCCTCTCCAATTCGGCCGAAGCATTGTTTAATGATATACTGAGCATTATTAATTTGAAAGTTTCAGATTTTACATTACTTAATCTTAATGCATTACCCTATGGTATTGGATTATTAATTTTTTTCTTGGTATCAGATTTTGTGCAATGGAATACCCATAGATTATTACATCGCGTTCCTTTTTTGTGGAATTTCCACAAGCTGCACCACTCGGTAAAAGAAATGGGCTTTGCGGCGCACCTTCGCTATCACTGGATGGAGCCTGTGGTCTATAAATCTATATTGTATATTCCACTGGCAATTATTGGCGGATTTGATGTTTCCGACGTAGCGATTGTCCACTTTTTTGCCTTGACAGTGGGGCATTTAAACCACGCTAATTTAGGATGGGACTACGGAATTTTGAAATATGTATTCAACAACCCGAAGATGCACATTTGGCATCATGCAAAAGAACTCCCGGAAAATCACAATTATGGTGTAAATTATGGTTTAACCCTAAGTATTTGGGATTATTTGTTTAAAACCAATCATATCCCCCACGATGGACGTGATATTGAGTTGGGTTTTGAAGGTGATGAAGCTTTTCCGAAGGGGTTTTTGCAACAGGAAGGATATCCGCTGTTCAAGAATAAGGAGTAGAAAGGGTGGTTGTTTCGGGAAAATCAAAACTTTTTTTCTATTTGATTTTTTCTGAAACTTTCCGTAAAATAAACAAAAGACCAATTATATCCCCCACGATGGACGTGATATTGAGTTGGGTTTTGAAGGTGATGAAGCTTTTCCGAAGGGGTTTTTGCAACAGGAAGGATATCCGCTGTTCAAAAATAAGGAGTAGAAAGGGTGGTTGTTTCGGGAAAATCAAAACTTTTTTCTATTTGAAATTTTCTTACTTTAAAAACGACCTATTTAAATACACACGCAAATTATGAGAATATTATTTCTATTTATTTCAGTAGCACTTTTTATTTCCTGTTCAGCGAAGAAGGAAGTGGCAAAAGAACCTGCAAAATTAGGCCAGGTAAGATCCAATGGGATTATTGGTAATTTGGATAAACAGAAGGAGCAGGACAGCGTAAAACTTACCGTTTCAACCGGAACTAAAGTTGGAACCACCAAACCAGTTTCTGAGATGAAAACCACCCCGCCTCTCACCAATACAGATTCAGTTGTTGAAATTAATCCGCTACAGGTGCAGCCTCAGGGAAAAACCAAAAAATTTGACCATTCTGAATTTGATACATTGCTGAAAATGTATGTTTCAGAATCCGGCGTTGTAAATTATGAAGGTGTTAGAAAAAACAGTAAATCCCTTAGAGACTATATTGCTTCTTTAGGAAAAACAATGCCAGACGAAAGCTGGTCTAAAAATGATAAACTAGCGTACTGGATGAACGCTTATAATGCGATGACCATAGACCTAATTCTTCGGAATTTGCCACTGGAGAGTATTAAAGATATCGACAAACCCTGGGACCAGCGCCTCTGGAAATTGGGTGATAAGTGGTACAATCTGGATGAAATTGAACACCAGATACTTCGTAAACTGGACGAACCCAGAATTCACTTTGGAATTAATTGTGCTTCGTATTCCTGTCCGCCATTATTGAACAAAGCCTTCAAGGCTTCAACTGTAGATACACAATTAGATTTTCTGGCTAAAAGATTCATTAACGATTCAACCAGAAACAGCATCACTCCGGACCGAATTGAAATTTCAAAAATTTTCAATTGGTTTTCAAAAGATTTTAAGCCAACCGGAAGTATCGTAGATTACCTGAACCTATACTCTGCCACTAAAATTTCGGCGAATGCCAAAGTGCGCTACAAAGAGTATAACTGGGAACTTAATAACTAATGTTTTACTAAAACTGGCACAACCACTTGTTAACTAGCAAGAATGCTATAACGTGGCTTCGTATATTTATTCGAAAACAAAATACAATTTATGAGACTTATAAAATACTTCGTACTTCCTACTATAGTTGCCTTTACATTACAAAGTTGCAACCTTTTATCTGCGGCGGGCGTTTCAAGCCAGGGACAACCTACCAAACAGGTAGAAGGCAAACTTACCTCAACAACCGCAAACTCTGAAGTAAATGTAGACCACTCTTCATGGACAACACTGTTACAAAAACACGTTGATAATAAAGGGATGGTAGATTATAAGGGTTTTCGGGAAGATGCAAGAGCACTGGACGATTACCTGAATATGCTGGCCAAATATGAGCCCAACAACGATTGGAGTGTACAGGAACTTTTAGCATTTTATATTAATTTGTACAATGCTGAAACCGTTAATCTCATTTTGGAAAATTATCCTGTAAAAAGCATTAAAGATATCGATGGAGCCTGGACTAAAGGACGTGCTCGAGTAGGTGGCCGTGAAATTTCGTTAGGAGGTATTGAGAACGGAATCTTACGAAAAATGAACGAACCCAGAATTCACTTTGCTATAAATTGTGCTTCTATTTCTTGCCCACCGTTAATTAGGGAAGCGTACACGGCAGCCAATATTAATGAACAACTTGAAATGGTGACAAAAAATTTCATCAACAGCGCTAAAAATGATATAGCTCCAACAAATGCTGAAATTTCTTCTATTTTTAAGTTTTATCCAAACGATTGGAAAGTAGATGGAAAAGTAGATATTACAGGATATATAAACCAATACAGCAACACGAAATTAAATCCAAATGCCAATCTCACTTATAAAAATTATGATTGGGGATTGAATGAGCAATAAGTTTTCATCATCTGGTAATGAAAGAACCACACTGTTTTAATACTTCAAAAACAACCAAACGCACCAAATTATCGTAAGTTTACACCTATGATTAGCATTATCATTCCTGTATTGAATGAGGCCTCCACGATCACTTCGGTTTTGGATCACCTCACAAAAAATTCATCAACAAAAAATATTGCTGAACTGCTTGTGGTAGATGGCGGAAGTAGTGACGCTACCAGAGAGTTAATTCGTGAGTTTTCAGCTACGTCTACTCATACTATTCAATTAATTTCATCGGAAAAAGGACGTGCAAAACAAATGAATACCGGTGCCAGAAATGCAACAGGTAGCATTTTATATTTTTTGCACGCCGATAGTTTTCCGCCCAAAAATTTTGACAGTTTAATTATCGCTGAAGTCCAAAAAGGAAATCCTGCTGGTTGCTTTAAGATGAAATTTGACAGCAAGCATTGGTGGTTGCGTTTAGCGAGTTGGTTTACAAAATTTTCTTGGCGCGCCTGTCGTGGCGGAGACCAAAGCCAGTTTATAACCCGGGAGCTGTTTGATGAGATTGGTGGGTACGATGAAACCTATATCATTTATGAGGACAATATTCTTATTAATGAATTGTACGAGCGTAAAAAATTTGTAGTGATTCAGGAATGGATAGGTTCTTCAGCACGTTTATATCGTGACAAGGGAGTCTGGTATATACAATATCACTTTTTGATCATCTATATAAAAAAATGGACGGGCGCAGATGCAGACGAGTTATATGCGTATTATGTAAAAAACATCAAACAAAGCGGAGCTGCCCGTACACCTATTACCGAAGAACCGCAAAAGGCATTTGCCGATAAATAGTTTAGTTGCGAATTCGCTTCCGTATGTTAGCAAGTGAATCGTCTATCAATAAACTTCCATCCCTGTAAACTTCTTTTAATTCTCCTTGTTTTTCTTCTTTCCAGCTCACCTGATCTATCAACTGATGGGTATCGTTCTCATAACAAACAAATATACCTACCCTATACTGAAACTTTAGGTTTTTATTAAAACTCAAAACAACATACAGTTTGTACCTTGCTGAAACAACTAAAAAAAGAAAACTATGAACATTTTTGAATCCATTAGAGCAGACCACGATATACAGAGAGAATTACTTGATAAAGCCTTAGCAACCTCTGGAGATACCAAAAAACGGAAAGAAATCTGGGATACATTGAAGGTTGAACTCAAAGGCCACGAGACTGCCGAAGAACGTAACTTTTACAAGCAATTAATGGATAACGATATGATGGTAGAACATACACGCCACGGCATCGCAGAACATCACGAAATTGATGAACTTATAGAAAAGGTAGAGGAGGCAGATATGGACAGCAGCGCCTGGCTGGCACATATGAAAGCACTGGACCATCAGGTGCGTCACCATCTGGAGGACGAAGAAAAAACCTTTTTCCAACTAGCAGGGAAGGTATTTAACGAAGCTCAAAAAACCGATTTGGCGAAGGCATACAACAAAGAGATGGAAACTCAAAGAAAGACATTATAATCTAAAAGAAGGAATACGTAAACTACCATTGGCAACTTTGGTAGTTTTTTTATTGATGCACTTTAAATTGTTTTTCAATTACCTGCTGTACAGGTTTGTTTTGAGGGCTAAATTGGTTGCGTTCCAATCCACCTGCATTTTTATGGTCTATAAACCATTTCCAGATAAAACCTCCTGCAAACCATGGTTCCGGGTACATTTCCTCAAAAAATGCCTTGTATAAGTTTACCTGCGCTTCGGTATTATGGCCGTCTTCGGTACGGTTACTTTGCCAGGGTTCTTTTCCGGCAAAATCTATATTCCGGTAGCCGTATTCAGTAAAAAGAATAGGTTTGTTATTTTTTTCTGAAACTTCCTTCATTTCTGCTTTCCAGGGTTGCCAACCTTTTCTGGCATCTTCCACCGTGGGTGTCTTTAATGCTGAAACCGGAAAATATCCATCTACACCAATAAAATCCAATTCTTCCCAATACGGAAATCGTTTATACTCATCCCAGTTAGCAGCGTACGTAAGCTTTCCTTTATATACTTTTCTTACTTCAGCAATAAGTTCTTTCCAAAATCTGGGACGGTGTACGGTAAATTGCTCCAACTCGGTTCCAATACAAAACAGGGTAGCGTTGGTTTCCTGGGCAACTTCGGCATATAATAGAATAAAGCGTTTATACGAGGCTTCCAGTTTTTGCCAATCGTCCTCGGTAGCCATCTTCATATATCCTGTAAACTGGCCGTGACCGATCCAAATTTGCGGTTTTACCATCACCTGTATATTGTCTTGCTGCAGCATTTCAATATACTGCTTCACTCCTTCTCTTCGCTCGCCAAACCACTGCCTTTCTGTATTAAAAAGGACTTCCGGATTTTCTGCATTTCGTATAAATCCGAACGGCATCACCGCAGCGTAATTTGCGTATATATTTTTAACTTCTTGTATTTGTTCCTGGGTTGTGGGTTCTCCCGAAGCTACATAACTAACCCCATTAATTTTTGCAGATTGCCCCGTGCAGGCTTGTATTATAATGCTTACCAGAAAAAGGATGTGGAGTTTCTTCATATGTAATAGTTTCCCGTAAAGATACACAAAGCTTTATTTTGAACTTAGTTTTAAAATATGGCTCGACAACCTGCACTAAACGTTTGCCCAAGACACTTAAAACTATCGCTTCTTGCAAATTCCCCATAGAGTGCTTCTACATTTAAAACATTCATAACCTATCACCTACCATTCAAGCGCCAGTCATACCTATAATATGTCACTTTTGCATCTGAAGGCACTTTTTCTTTTCGATATTTGTTCAGGAACTCTATTTCGTTTCCATCTATTACAAAATCTTCTTTGTACCATTTAAAGATCTCGGAAAAGGCAACATTTTTTCCTTTTATCTGAATAAAATCCGGATCGTTAAGTGCTTTCACCGTTTGTTTTTGGAGTAACTCCTCCAGGTTTTTAGCTGTATATGCCTTATTAATAATTGGCGGACACCCTAACGCGCCGCAAACCAGTACAAAATGAAACCTGGGCTCGTTAAATTTTGCACGGAGTTTTTTATTTTCAATATCATTGAGCGTGATTTTAGTGCCTCCTACCTCATATTTGGTTGTATCGAAAAAACCTTCTTTATCCAAAGGCGACTTTAATGGATAGGCATCTATAATTCCTTTTATTACTGAAAGATTATACGCATTGATCCAGAATGCCTGGTAGGTGTTCGCTTCGGAAGTAGTTACAGAAATATCTTTTGCCATATTTAAAACTGAAACGAGGGCTTCAGGATTTTGAGAAATGGCTTTGTAATCTACTTTTCCGTCTGAAACATACGTACCGAAAAAGCTATCGGCTTCATCGAAAAAAGTTGATAATTGCTGTGAAAATAAGGATGTAACTGAAAAAATAACGGTTAAAAAAGTGAGCAATGCGAGTCTTTTCATCTTGAAAAATTTATAAGCTATGAGTCAGCCCGATTTTAAAATACTTACAACCAAACTCTTAAATTTGTAACAAGACACATCTTTCCCCTATTGTTATTAAGGAAATACTGTATAACGAAAATGAAATTCAATTTTCTTGTAATGTTTACGTAAATTGAAGCGACCTAATTGAAAACCTATCCAAAATAGCCACCCGTCTCAACGGGAAAAACTATGGAACATATAGTAATTATTGGTAACGGAATTGCCGGAGTAACGGCGGCCCGGCATATTCGGAAGTTATCCAATAAAAAAATCACCATCATTTCTGCCGAAGCAGATCATTTTTTTTCGCGTACTGCGCTTATGTACATATATATGGGCCATATGCGCTGGAAAGACATTGAGCCCTACGAACACTGGTTCTGGGAAAAGAATCGTCTGGAACTTAAAAACGCATATGTTTCCAAAATTGAACCTGATTCTAAAACCCTTCATTTTAAAGAAGGCGGCACTATGCAGTACGACAAATTAATAATTGCTTCGGGCTCTACTACCAACACATTTAATTGGGAAGGTTTGGACAGCAAAGGTGTAGTAGGAATGGTGACCAAACAAGACCTGGAGCAAATTGAAAAATATGCACCCAATAACGAGGTGTGCAAAAGAGCAGTCCTAATAGGCGGAGGGCTTATAGGTGTAGAACTAGCCGAAATGTTACGCACCAGAAATATCGATGTTACTTTTTTAATTCGCGAAGAAAATTTTTGGAACAGTGTACTGCCGGAAGGTGAAGCAGCAATGATCTCAAGACACATACAATCTCACGGGGTAGATTTAAAAAACAACACTAATCTGGATACAATTCTGGCAGATCAGAATGGTAAAGTTCGTGCCATCATAACCAAGGAAACCGGAGAAGAAATTCCCTGCGATATGGTAGGGATCTGCACCGGCGTAAAACCAAACATTTCCTTTCTAGAGGATAGCGGCATTGAAAAAGACAAAGGTATCCTGGTAAACAGAAAGCTGGAGACCAACATAGAAGACATATACGCCGTTGGCGATTGTGCGCAACAAAGGGAAGCAATTGGCAATCGTAAACCCATAGAAGCCGTTTGGTATACTGGCCGGATGATGGGAGAAACGGTTGCCCAGACTGTTTGCGGCAATACCTTTGAGTACAATCCGGGGCACTGGTTTAACAGCGCAAAATTTTTCGATATTGAATACCAGACGTACGGTTGGGTTTTTAACCAACCTAAAGACGGAAATGAACACTTTCACTGGCATCACGAAGACGACACCAAATGTATCACCATGGAGTATGCAACAAAAAGCCGAAAATTTTTAGGCATTAATACCTTCGGAATACGAATGAAACACGAAGTTTTTGACCGCTGGCTCACCCAAGAAAAAGATCTGGAGTATGTAGTTGAACATTTAAAAGAAGCCAATTTTGATCCGGAGTTTTATACACATTTCGAGAAGGATATTCAGAAACAATTTCAACAACACCAACCAATAAACGCCTAATGCTATGAGTTCTATTCAAAGAGATATGTCTTTAACCGGGCAGCCACCAAAGACAATAAACACGCAACAAAAGATCGCTTCTGTGTTAGGATTGGCGGGATTAGCTATTTTATGTATTGCGTTATTTAATGTGAACTTTCCCAATAAAACACTTTGGTTATCGCTTTCGCTACTTTCAATTACTGTTGGCACCATTTGGTTTGCAAAAGCAGCCTATTTAAATACACACGAAGGCATAAAAAATGATGGAGTTTATTTTAAATCGCTCAGTTCCCGTGGATTTTGGGGATGGATCTTAGGAATTGTGATCACGATTTTTTACGTAGCGTTGTATTGGTTTCCGCAATATTTGGGATTGGTAGATAAGGGGGATAATACGGGCGCCATCGCTTTGTTTGATCCTTTAAGCAAATTTTTAAGTGGCAATCCTGCCAGCCAGTGGTTTTTATACGGAACATTATACACACTTGCCATTCTCGCCTTCGGGGTAAAATTTATCTGGAAATACAGGCATAACCGGTATGAGGTCATTCGCACGTGTTCTGTGATGTTTTTTCAACTTTCCTTCGCCTTTGTGATTCCTGAAATTTTAGTGCGTTTAAATCAGCCTTACTACGATTTAAAAAACATCTGGCCGCTAAATTACGAGCTCTTTGCGGGCTATAAAATAGACGAATTTATAAGTGCCGGCGACGTTGGGCTTATGATGCTCATCTTCGGAATTCTTTCCATCTTTGTTATTAGCCCTATCCTTACCTATAAATACGGGAAGCGATGGTACTGCAGTTGGGTATGTGGTTGTGGGGCGCTTGCCGAAACCGCCGGAGATCCTTTTCGTCATTTAAGTGATAAACGCCAGGTAGCCTGGAAAGTAGAACGATGGGTGATCCATAGTGTGGTTGTATTTGTAACAGTAATGACCACTGCTGTTGTGTTTTCATATTTACAGGGTAACGAATCTGCAAATATTAGCGAGTGGAGCAATCTGGAAAATAAAATGGTTTTTATGAGTGATGCTGAAGGAAAACCGCTCAACGAACGCATACTGGCAGCACAAAAAGCAGGGGCTAGTAGTGTGGTGTTTTTAAACACAGATCCTAAAGCAAAGGCTCCAGCATTGGAGCGAACCGAAGGAATTACCATAAATTACTTTTTTGCTTCCGAAGCCGAAAACCAGGAAGCTTTGGATAACATTAATCAGGGAAAAGCGGCAACTCTTATTCCGGATACAGCTGAAGGAGCTGTTTTAAATGTAGCCGAAGGACAGGAAACCACCTTTTACGACAACTTATGGCTTAGTAAAGAGTTCTTTGTGTGGTTTATTATTGGCTTGCTCACACTGGTTTTTGCCTGGGTGATGCTTTTTAAAAGAGAGGAATTGGCGAAGGATGCTAAATATGGTGCTGTTGGGTATTTTGTAGTGGTTATTTCCATTCTTCTGTTCACCTATTTTAGCAGTCCCGGAAAACTATTCTTTTTTGATGCGTATCAGCTTCGTAAGAGCTACGGGTTTTTAATTGGCGCTATGTTTAGTGGCGTGATAGGAGTAGGATTCTACCCTATTTTCGGGAGCCGGGTGTGGTGCAGATTTGGGTGTCCCATGGCAGCGATTTTAGGCTTTCAGCAACGGTTGTTTTCAAAATTCAGGATCACCACCAATGGCGGGCAATGTATCTCCTGCGGAAACTGCTCTACGTATTGCGAGATGGGAATAGACGTGCGTGCTTACGCTCAAAAAGGAGAAAATATTGTGAGAAGTAGCTGCGTAGGTTGCGGCATTTGCTCTGCAGTATGCCCGCGTGGCGTATTAAAACTAGAAAATGACAGTATGAACGGCCGTATTGATGGCAATGAGGTTTTATTGGGGAATGATGTGGATCTAATGGCATTGATGAACACGAAGAAGTAGGCAGAATTCAGTTGCAGTTGACAGTACCAAACCTTTCAGATCTCAAACTCTTAAAAAGTTTTTATGACTGAAAAGTTAGTTCTGGAATATTGTTGTGTCTAATTCGCCGTGGCATTCAAAAAACTAGTTCTTTTTTTCTTCGGAGTACAATGTGCTACCCGGTCAATTGCTGAAAATTTGAATACCGAAAAACACTACCAAAACAATACGATACCAATGGCTACTAAAAGTTGAAGGTTGGAAACGTAGTGACATTAAAATGGACTATTGGTATTTTTATCACGTACATGAAGAGCTGCTAAAAGAAGTACATTACCAACAAGGGATCGCACAGGATTGGTAGATTTTTTTACGATATTGCAACCCGTAGAGAAACTCGCTTTCAGTTTAAATATAGTGTAAAGAACGGCTTTGTGCTTATCTATAAAAAAGGAAGTTTGCAACGAGCCAAAAAAATGCAAAAACCACTCAAAAACGGGCGAACGGACTTCAATTTTTGCCTTAAAGAAAGATAACCCACACGTTTACTTCAAATGAATCCCACCATAGATGTTATTATTCCGGCTTATAACGAAGTAGCTTCTATTGGCTTAGTGCTGGGTGACATTCCGCAGCTGGTAAGAGAAGTTATCGTAGTGAGCAATAACTCTACAGATGGAACAGAAACTGTTGCAAGACAATCCGGCGCAACGGTTTTAAAAGAATCGCGACGAGGGTACGGGTATGCGTGTTTAAAAGGGATGCAGTATATTTCAGAAAAAGAAAGCAAACCAGACATTATTGTATTCTTAGATGGTGATTATAGCGATTATCCAGAACAACTCACCCAATTGGTAGCTCCCATTATTGAAAAAGATATAGATTTTGTAATAGGTGCCAGAGTTAAACGACTTAGGGAAAGTGGAGCCATGACATTTCCACAACGTTTTGGCAACTGGCTCGCAACTAACTTTATGACACTTTTTTTTGGTGCAAAATTTACAGATCTGGGACCGTTTAGAGCTATAAAATATGAAAAGCTGGTGGCGCTGAATATGCAGGATAAAACGTACGGATGGACCATAGAGATGCAATTAAAAACACTCAAGAAAAAATACACCTATATCGAAGTACCTATGAAATACCGAAACAGGATAGGTACCTCAAAAGTTTCCGGAACGGTAAAAGGTGCTATATTTGCCGGGATTAAAATTCTAAGCTGGATTTTTAAATACACGTTCAAAAAATGATTCTTGAAACCATTATCATGGTTATTTACACCGCTGCGCTCCTCCTCATTTTGATGTACGCGCTGGCACAACTAAATCTGCTATTTAATTATCTTAGAAATCGCAACAGGAAAGAAAAATGCGCAACGTTTGATCTCTCAAATCCTGAAGAAACTCCTTACGTAACTATTCAACTTCCGGTATACAATGAGTTGTATGTTATGGAACGCCTACTGGACAATATTGCCAAATTAAACTACCCAAAAGACAAACTGGAAATTCAGGTTCTGGACGACAGCACAGACGAGTCTTTTACAAGTACGGCACTACAAATAGAAGAATTACAAAAATCCGGGCTGGACATTCGGCATGTAACCCGTGAAGATAGAAAGGGTTTTAAGGCAGGTGCGCTAAAGGAAGGACTCATAACCGCAAAAGGCGAATATATTGCCATTTTTGACGCAGATTTCCTGCCACAAAAAAACTGGCTCTTAGATACCATCCCCTATTTTAAAGACCGGAATATTGGTGTGGTACAAACGCGTTGGGGACATATTAACCGCGAGTATTCTATCCTTACCCGCGTACAGGCTTTTGCATTGGATGCCCACTTTACGCTTGAGCAGGTAGGTAGAAATAGCGAAGGGCATTTTATTAACTTTAACGGTACCGCAGGTGTCTGGCGTAAACAATGTATTCTGGATGCCGGTAACTGGGAAGGCGATACGCTTACCGAGGATCTTGACCTGAGTTATCGTGCTCAATTAAAGAATTGGAAATTTAAATACCTGGAAGAAGTGGAAACTCCAGCCGAACTACCCGTAGTTATTAGTGCAGCACGTTCGCAGCAGTTTAGATGGAATAAAGGCGGTGCAGAAAACTTCAAGAAAATGCTGGGTCGCGTTTGGCGCAATAAAGACATCTCTTTTAAAACTAAAATTCACGGCACGCTTCATTTACTGAACAGTACCATGTTTTTGAGCATTTTAATAGTGGCTATTTTAAGTATCCCAATGCTGTACATTAAAAATGAATACGCACACTTAAAATATTACTTTATCGTCATGAGTTTTTTCGTGGTGAGCACCCTAATATTTTTTGTTTGTTATTGGTTCACCTTCAAAAAGATAAACGGTGGCGGATTTATGAATTTTCTTGAATATACAGGGATGTTCTTTGTATTCTTTTCTATTGCAATGGGCTTCAGCGTACACAATTCTATTGCAGTAATTGAAGGGCACCTGGGGAAGAAGAGTGATTTTATACGTACCCCAAAATTTAATATAAGTACACTTAAAGATAGCTGGAAAGATAACAAGTACATTAAAAATAAAATTTCACCTAACGTCTTAATTGAAGGTATTTTAATGCTCTATTTTGGTTTTGGAATGTACTCTGCCTTTATTGTTGGTGATCAGGGAGGCGATTTTGGACTTTTCCCATTTCACCTAATGTTGTTTATCGGTTTTGGTTTTGTGTTTTTTAAGAGCATCATAAGTAAGGCTTAGTTAAAAATTTCATTTATTTTCGAGGTTTAATTACATTCAGCTTACTAATTACATGTTTGTTTCAACTTCAGCACGGCAGTTTATTTGTGCTTTGCTCGTTTTATGTTCGGTTAAAATTTCAGCTCAGTTTGGAGGTAGCAGCCGTTTTGTAGAAGAGCAGATAGAACTTATGCATGACAACGATTTTCTTCACTTTACAGACCGCTGGTACACTACAGGAAGTTTTATTGCCTATAGAAAATTATTAAATGAACTGGATAAAGACCACGACAACAAACGGCAATTCACAATTCAGCTAGAGCAAACTTTTTACACGCCTTCCAACATACTTTCCGATAGAATTGAAGACTACGACAGACCCTATGCTGGTTTCTTAGGCATAAATTCCGGCGTTAGTCTCATTAATGAAAATAGAATTTTAGACTTTATATTCACTATCGGAGTTACGGGAGAAATTTCCGGTGCTCAGGCGCTTCAAACTTCTTTTCATAGTACTAACGATTCGCAAATTGCTACCTGGAACGGACAGATTGAAAATAATACTCACGCCAATCTCTACGGAAGTTATTTAAAGGAATGGCTGCTTTGGAAAAATGATTTTAACATCTATCTGGCCAGCAAACCAAAAATAGCGCTGGGGACCAAAGATTATTATCTGGAAAATGATGTTAAATTGTATATAGGACAAAGAAATGAACTTGAAAACACCATGGCAAACCGCCAGTTGGGGACTATTGAAAACGAATTATTCTTTGCTATTACAGGGGCCTATCGCTACGTAATTCACGATGCCATGCTGGAAGGTTCTATTATTACAGACAACAGCGAATTTACTTTAGAACCGGTTGACTCATTACTATTCTACGGTGCCGAAATCTATTGGAGAAATCAAATTCTTGATATAAAAGTAGCCTATATGTATACGACAAGGCGTGCAGAAAACACAGGGACGCATGGATTTACAACCCTTTCCATCACCCGGAATTTTTAAAAGGTAACCATCACTTTCTGTTCGGTGCCTTCACGGCTTATCACGACCTCTGTAGTTTGTCCTTCCTCAAAAGTAGCGAGGGCTTTCATGTAACTCATCATATCTGTAACTTCAAATCCACCCAGTTTCACCACAATATCTCCTTTTTGTAAACCAGCTTTTTGCGCAGGCTTTTCTTCGCTTACACCATCAATACGCATTCCTTCTCCTGTAAAAAGATAATCCGGTACTACGCCTAAGCCAACTTTAAAACGTGGAACATCTTCACTTTCATTTTTCGTTTTTCTGAATGCTATTTTTCCGTTATCGTTCAAATCACTAATAATGGCAAAAATATAATCTGAAATTTTCTGCATTCCTTCATAATTTAGTTTCTCCGCATCGTCTCCTGGTTTGTGATAATCTTCGTGCTGCCCGGTAAAAAAGTGAAGTACAGGAATATCGGCCAAATAAAAACTGGTATGATCGCTGGGGCCAATGCCGCTGTCGTGTTCAGCAATATTAAAATTGGCTTCATTATTTGCAAAAAGGGTTTGTTTAAAAATTGGCGAAGTTCCCACGCCGTGAACGGCAATGGTATTTTCAGTATTTAAACGCCCAACCATATCCATATTGATCATATAACTTATGGTATTCACTGAAATGGTGCTGTTTTTCACAAAATAATTACTTCCCAGCAACCCCATTTCTTCTCCCGAAAATGCAATGAACAGGTAATTATTTTTAGTAGACTCCTCTTTTTTTGAAGCAACTAATTTTTCAGCAATATTAAACATTACCGCGACTCCACTGGCGTTATCATCTGCCCCATTATGGATCGCTGGCTCTTTCTCTCTGTAAAGCGAGCCTTCTCCGCCCATTCCAAGATGATCGTAATGTGCTCCAATAACCACCGTAGTACTGGCGCCATTGTCCAAATAAGCCACCACGTTGGTTCCAGTTAACGTACTATCACTCTTTAAACCAGTATATTCGGCCTGTTCATGAGGATTTGTACTGGGTCGAAACGTAAATGTTTGAGTGAAATTTCCCTTATATCCCTTAGGTTCCAGCCCAATTTCTTTAAATCTGTTTTCAATATATGCTGCTGCCTGAAGTTCCCCTTTGGTCCCTGTTTGCCTGCCATTAAAGGTATCGTCGGCCAAAGCAAATACATCATCTTTCATAGTCACCTTTTTTTCAACTTCTTTTTTGCAAGAAAAAATACTTAAAGCAACACATAACAAACATAATAAGCGCATATTCTTTATTTTTGCACAAAAATACAACCAATAAAAATTCCAAAAAAACAAATCCCTAAGAACCCAAAAGAAAACCAGATAGATGAGATACTTACTTATAATTTTTTCAGCAATGCTTATTATTTCCTGTAAAAACGATACAGAGAAAAACACAACTGAAATTGAAAAAGATACTACGACCAATATTGTTGAAAATGCTACTGAGAAAATAGTAATGGAATGGGGTAACGACAGCCTTATTTATCCCGAAGAAACACACTTTAAAAATATTAGACAAGTAACCTTTGGAGGGGATAATGCCGAGGCATACTGGAGTTTTGACGATACAAAGCTCGTGTTTCAATCCAATAACAAAAACTGGCGTGTGGAATGTGACCAGATGTTTTTAATGTATGCTTCTGAAACATTAAACGGCAAGAAAATCCCACCAATGATCTCCACCGGGAAAGGCCGAACCACCTGCGCTTATTTTCTGCCGGATAATCAACATTTTGTATACGGCTCTACACATTTGGTAGACGACAAATGCCCTGAAGTTCCGCTACGAAAAAACGGAAAATACGTATGGCCGGTGTACGATAGTTTCGACATATTTGTGGCCGATTTAAAAGGAAATATTACAGACCAACTTACCAAAGAACCCGGTTATGATGCCGAAGCTACGGTTTCGCCAAAAGGTGATAAAATTGTTTTTACCTCTATGCGAAGCGGTGATCTAGAGCTCTACACTATGAATCTTGACGGGAGCGATGTACAACAAATTACAGACGAATTGGGGTATGACGGCGGTGCGTTCTTTTCGCCAGATGGCACAAAACTAATCTTTAGAGCCTCCAGGCCAAAAACCGCTGCGGCAGTAAAAGAATACAAAGACCTACTGGCTCAAGGCCTGGTACAACCCACCGAAATGGAGCTTTTTATTTGTGATGCAGATGGCGGTAATATGAAACAAATAACCAATCTTGGCAATGCCAATTGGAGTCCGTTTTTTACGCCGGACGGCAAGAAAATACTCTTTAGCAGTAATTTTGAAGCTGAACGAGGTTTCCCATTCAATTTGTATTTAATAGACCTTGACGGAAAAAACTTAGAGCGGGTTACCCACGGAGAGACATTTGACGCCTTTCCGGTATTTAGTAATAATGGTAAATACCTTGCGTTTTCTTCTAACCGTAATAACGGCGGCGGTAGAGATACCAATTTATTTATTGCAGAGTGGCAGGATTAAGTTAAGTACAAACTACGAGGTACAATTTAAAGAGTAAGATTACTATATTTTGAACCATGTCTGGTCGAGCGCAGTCGAGACCTAACGCGACATTTACTAAAATAAAATTTTCGAGACTGCTAATTAAAATTTATTACGTCTTGAAGCTATTTAATCGATACAATAATTTCATTATTCCGATACTCGGTTCTATTGTATTGTACCTACTCTTTGCTTACAACCTTGATCGCAGCGAATTTATAAAACTACTCCTACTCTACACCGGGCTCTTTTTTTGTGCCTGGCGAATTATTGAACACGCTACGTTTAATTTTTGGGTATTGGCAGGGGTTGGTGTGTTATTACGCTTGCTTTTTTTACCTGCCATCCCTAATCTTTCTCAGGATTTTTACAGGTTTTTATGGGATGGAAGGTTACTGGTTCAGGGGGTAAATCCTTACCTTATTACACCACAGGTATTCTTCACAGACCTCTCGACTGCGCTCGAGTTGACCGCAGGTAGAGAAGTAGCTCAAGCCCCTCAATTATATGAGGGAATGGGCAACTTAAACGGAAGCCATTATAGCAACTATCC
This sequence comes from uncultured Flavobacteriaceae bacterium, assembly GCA_963793275.1. Lineage (GTDB taxonomy): Bacteria > Bacteroidota > Bacteroidia > Flavobacteriales > Flavobacteriaceae > Marinirhabdus. The sequence continues at coordinate 716,034 of CAWBZL010000004.1, read as the reverse complement.
GCCCGTAAATCAGTTATTTTTTGCTGTTGCCGCATTGGTAACCGGTAAAAGCATTCTGGGATCTGCTATTATATTACGCGTTTTAATCATTTTGGCAGATATTGGGATTTTGTATTTCGGAAGAAAGTTGCTGGAAAAACTGGATCTTCCTGTTCGTAATATTTTCTGGTATTTCCTGAACCCGTTTATAATCATTGAACTTACAGGAAACCTCCATTTTGAGGGTGTCATGTTGTTTTTTCTGGTCTGGTCTTTATACCTGCTCTATAAAGACAAATGGATCTGGGCAGCCATATTGTTGGGAATTTCAGTTTCGGTGAAATTGTTGCCGTTATTAATGCTACCGTTGTTTTTTAGCTGGTTTTTTAAAAAAGGAAATTCGACTGCGATCAACCTTACATCTTCAATTAAATTTTATAGTGTTGTTTTAGGAACAGTGCTACTCACATTTGCTCCTTTTTTGTCTACTGAATTTATTTCAAATTTCACAGCAACCATAGGCCTCTGGTTTCAGAATTTCGAATTTAATGCGAGTGTGTATTACATTATCCGCTGGATTGGGTTTCAAACTGTGGGATGGAACATTATTGGTACCGTTGGTAAGGTTTTACCCATACTTGTACTATTGGGTATTTTGGCGCTCACATTTTTCAGACCGATGAAATCTGCTTGGGGTACTAGAGAGATAAAAGCACAACACTTTATTACAGGAGTACTCTTTGCTGTTTCAGTTTATTTTCTACTTTCTACTACGGTGCACCCTTGGTATGTAGCAACGCCTTTGGTGCTATCAATCTTCACAAAATACAAATTCCCAATTGTCTGGAGTGCGGTAGTTATTGTAAGCTATTCGGCATACGGGGCAGATGGCTTTCAAGAAAACTTATGGTTAGTTGCCATGGAGTATAGCATTGTTATTTCCTTTGCCGTAACCGAAATTATTGCTCAAAGTGGCGAGCAGAAAGGTGATTTCAGGGTTGTGGAGTGATATAGACACTCAATGAAATATTTATAGCCTATCGGCTCAACTATTTTATTTCTATAACTGAAAAAGTTCAATCGGATGCAGGAAGAGAGAATAAAAAAACTTTCTCAGCGAGTGCCTTTCTCTGAAGAGAGAGGCACTCGCTGAGAGGAAGACAAAAGATATTGGGGGAACTTCAGGTTACTTTTTTTTATTCACCCGTATCACATCGTACACATCCTTTCGTCTGTCTTTCAAATTTTTAACAGCTCCAAAAGAGTGTAATTCGCGTAGTAAGCTAATATCTACATCGGCTACCAGAATCATTTCGGTATTTGTGGTAGCTTCGGCTTTAATTCCGTTGCTTGGAAAGGCAAAATCACAAGGCGTAAATACAGCCGACTGCGCATACTGAATATCCATATTTTCTACGTTAGGCAAATTACCCACACTTCCTGAAATGGCTACATAACATTCATTTTCTACCGCTCTGGCCTGTGCGCATAGGCGTACTCTGGAATATCCATTTTGCGTATCGGTTAAAAAGGGTACAAATAAAATATCCATTCCTTCGTCTGACAGCAAGCGTGACAACTCAGGAAATTCAGAATCGTAACAAATTAAAATTCCTATTTTCCCACAGTCTGTTTCAAATGTTTTCAACTCGCTTCCTCGCTGCATCCCCCATACTTTGGCTTCGTCCGGAGTCACGTGAATTTTTTCGTAGCGTTCAATGCTTCCATCTCTGCGACATAAATATCCCACATTATAGAGTGTATCACCTACCAATTCGGGCATGCTTCCGGTGATGATGTTTATATTATAGGAAATAGAAAGTTCGGACATTCTGTTTTTAATCACTGCAGTAAACTTTGCCAATTCTCTGATGGCTTCAGATTCTTTTAAATGATTAAACTCTGCCATTAACGGCGCGTTGAAAAATTCCGGAAATACAGCAAAATCACATCGATATCCCGAAACGGTATCCACAAAATATTCTACCTGTTGCATCAATTGCTCAAGTCCCGAGTACGGGCGCATTTGCCATTGAATTAGTCCTAACCGAACGATTGTTTTTACTGCCGAAGGCGACTTTGTGGGTTTTGTATAATAAATATTGTCCCACTCCATTAAGACTGCATATTCTGCAGAGGCGGTATCTCCTTCCAGATATCCTTTTATCACACGAATCGGGTGAAAATCGTTTGAGATCTGAAAGTTTAAAACCGGGTCGCTTATTTCTTTTCTTTTAACAGCGTCTATATATTCTTTGGGAGAATAATTGTCCTTATGAATATGGTAATTAGGCATTCTCCCGCCAAAAACAATTCCTTTCAAATTGAGATTCTCGCACAATTCCTTACGGTAATCGTACAATCTACGTCCTAAGCGTAGACCTCTAAACGTTGGTTTAATAAAAACATCAATTCCATACAATACATCCCCTTTAGGGTTGTGATTTTTGAATGAACTTTTCGTGATAATATCGGCATAGGTGTGATTATCTTCCACCTGATCATACTCTACAACTATAGAAAGTGCACAGCCCGCAATCTCACCGTCAATCTTAATTAAGATCTGTCCCTCCGGAAAAATATCGATCAGTTTTTGAATCGCCGGTTTTGCCCAATACGAGTTTTGCATCCCAACGTATGCTTCCTGTGTCGCTTTTTTCAACTCTTGAAAATCTTCAATTGTTAAAAATGAAAGCTCGATATTTTCTATTTCTGAAACGTTCTTTTTTACACTCATTTTATGCCCGCGAAGGCGGGTGCCTTATTAAATTGTTGAAATACTTCTTTTTATGCTGAAGTTTTTAGAACCTGAGCACTTTAAATTAAATTATCGTCCAGCACACTAACATAAAACAATAGTTAGCTTTCCGAAAATCTTTCTGAACGCTCTTACTATTTCAATACGTAGCTTTTTTGGTACTACATACCTAGCAAGTACGCAAAAATTAACGGCGCAACAATAGTTGCATCACTTTCAATAATAAACTTAGGTGTATTGATATCTAATTTCCCCCAGGTAATTTTTTCGTTAGGAACCGCTCCGGAGTAACTTCCGTAACTTGTTGTTGAATCGCTTATCTGGCAAAAATAACTCCAGAATGGCGTCTCTGTACGTTCCATATCCTGATACAACATTGGTACCACGCAAATTGGAAAATCTCCTGCAATGCCACCACCAATCTGAAAGAAACCAATTCCATTCTCTGAATTATCTGTATACCAATCTGCCAGGAACGTCATATATTCTATCCCGCTCTTCATGGTAGACGCTTTTAATTCGCCCTTTAATACATAGCTGGCAAAAATGTTGCCCATAGTACTATCTTCCCATCCCGGGCAAATAATAGGGAGATTTTTTTCGGCAGCTGCGTACATCCACGAATCTTTAAGATCTATCTCGTAGTATTGCTCAAGAACGCCGCTTAATAAAAGCTTATACATATACTCGTGTGGTAAATACCGTTCTCCTTTAGCTTCGGCATCTTTCCATATTTTTACTATATGTTCCTGGATTCTTCTAAACGCTTCTTCTTCGGGAATACAGGTATCGGTAACGCGGTTTAATCCTTTTTCTAATAGATCCCATTCATCCTGAGCGGTTAAATCACGATAATTCGGAACACGTTTGTAATGACTGTGCGCCACCAGATTCATAATATCTTCCTCCAGGTTCGCACCTGTACAAGAGATGATTTGTACTTTATCCTGGCGAATCATTTCAGCAAAAATCTTTCCTATTTCAGCAGTACTCATAGCACCTGCTAAACTTACCAGCATTTTAGATCCGTTGTTTAATTGCTCTTCGTACCCTTTTGCCGCATCTACCAAAGCAGCTGCGTTAAAGTGTAGGTAGTATTTTTCGATGAAATTGGTAATCGCTCCTTTATTAGTCATTATTGTTGTCTTTAAATTTTGTGATTGTGTTTCCTTTATCGCTAAAATTACTTTCAAATACTTCAGATTCCTCTTGTCCAGCAAATTTATAGCTAAGCATTTTGTAGTATAATTTTGCTGCCAGGAAGTCACTCGATTTGTCCTGCTCTCTCGGCATTAATTCTACAATATCGAACCCTACTACGTTTTTTGCTTCAAATACTTGTTTTAGGAAATCCAATGTTTCGTACCAGAATAATCCGCCAGGTTCCGGAGTTCCCGTAGATGGCATAATGGATGGATCCAGCGCATCCAGATCGAAGGTAATAAAAACATTATCTCCTAAAGCATCTATTACGTTATCCATCCAGTATTCGTCGTTGGCCATATCGTGCGCAAACCACGTTTTATCTTCGTCTAAAATAGTGGTTTCAGCCACATCCATACTTCGTATGCCAACCTGTATTAAATTGGTGGTCTGGCTTGCTTCATACAAGGCACAGGCGTGATTACAGGAAGAGCCTTCGTATTCTTTTCTAAGATCTGCATGAGCATCTATATGTAATACGGTAAGATCATCAAAACATTCGTTAAATGCACGAATGGTTCCAATGGAGATGCTATGCTCCCCACCAAAAACAGTTACAAATTTATTTCTTAGAATAAGTTCTTTAGTCATTTTGTGAACTTCGTCCACTACTGCCTCCGGAGAACTGTTCTCCGTGATGGCGTTGGCAAGGTGAATCCCCTGTTTATAAACCTCGGTCTGTGTTTCTATGTCGTATAATTCCATGTTTTCTGAAGCGTGTAAAAAAGCCGCTGGCCCTTTATCTGCTCCTTTTTGAAATGTACTGGTGCCATCGTAAGGTACAGGAATTAAAACAATTTTTGAAGTCTCTAGTGCGGCGTATTCTTTAGAAATGCCTGCGTACGTTTTGGTGCTCATTTTTGATGATTATAAAAATTGAAGTTTTTATTGATAGGTATTTGGTACTTTTTAAGAATTAGAAAATGCTGCTTTCTTAGCTTGTTCTTTATTTTCAGGAGCGTCAACAGGATTATAATATCCAAGAATGCCTAAAAGCTGCTCACTTGTTTGTTGTGCCGAAAATAACTTGTGTGTAATTTTTCCGTTTTCGTCTTTATCTATTAAAATATGTTTCGGACTTGGGACTAAGCAGTGTTGCAACCCACCAAAGCCTCCAATAGATTCCTGATAGGCACCTGTGTTGAAAAATCCAATATACAATGGTTTCTCTTTCTTATATTTTGGAAGATAAATAGCATTCATGTTTTGTTCACTGTTATAGTAATCGTCACTATCGCAGGTGAGACCTCCCAATAATACCCGTTCATATTCATCGTTCCATCGGTTAATCGCCATCATAATAAAACGCTTGCTAATGGCCCAGGTATCCGGAAGCGTTGTAATGAACGATGAATTAATCATATTCCATTTTTCACGATCGTTTTGCTGCTTTTGGTAAAGAATTTCATAGATCGCTCCACCACTTTCGCCAACTGTAAAACTGCCGAATTCGGTGAAGATATTTGGTACTGCAACTTCGGCTTCTTCGCACATAATCTTTATCTGGTTGATTATTTCATCAATCATATATTCATAATCGTACTCAAAAGCCAGAGAGTTTTTTATAGGAAAACCTCCACCAATATTCAAACTGTCCAATGTTGGACATATCTTTTTAAGCCTTGTATAGACCTTTAAACATTTGGACAATTCGTTCCAGTAATAGGCAGTATCACGAATACCGGTATTAATAAAAAAGTGAAGCATCTTGAGCTCTACTTTATCATTATTTTTTATCTGTTCCTCGTAAAATGGTACAATGTTCTTATAACCAATTCCCAGTCTGGAGGTGTAAAATTCGAATTTTGGTTCCTCTTCCGAAGCGATACGGATTCCTACTTTAAAATCGCCTGTAATTTCTTCTGAAAGTAAGGATAACTCTTCATAATTATCTATTACAGGAATACAATTTTCCTGCCCGTTATTAATGAGTCGGCCAATATTTTTGATGTATTGATCGCGCTTAAAGCCATTACAAACTATGTAGGTTTGATTCGTAATTTTTCCTTCAGCCTTTAAATTTTCAACAATATTAATATCGAATGCTGAAGAAGTTTCAACGTGAATATTGTTACTAAGCGCTTCGTTTAAAACGTGCTTAAAATGCGAGCTTTTGGTGCAATAACAGTAGTTGTAAGAACCTTTATAATCATTCTTCTCAATAGCATCTGCAAACCACTTTTTTGCGCGCTGGATATTTTCTGAAATTTTTGGTAAATAGGTAAACTTGAGGGGTGCCCCATACTGTTCTACCAACTCCATTAAATCCACATCGTGAAAAGTAAGCGTATCCTCTTTTAAATTGAATTCAGGCTGGGGAAAATGGTATGTTTGATCTATAAGATCAATATATTTAGTGTTCATTGTAGTGTTTTTGAATATATAAAAATAAAGAATAGCTGCAGCGCTTCCACACTAAAACTGCGGAATAACATTACTTTAACGCAAAACTATATACGGATTGGGTTTAGCCAGTAGGCTAAACGGGAAGCGATGCCTTTGGTCTTTATAACCGGGCCATCTACTTGTGCAGTAACGGAAGCTAGCTTTAAATTTCGGTCTTCCGCCTTGCGGAATGCTTTTGAATATGACTTCCTGGTTCCCAAAAGCCCGAACATATAAACTGGGTTCAAATTGTTCAGCTAAAAACGTAACAAATGTAATTTATTTTTTGAATTGAACTATTTTTTTAATGAAATTTTCACAACTGTATTTTTTAATTTCCTAAAAGGTTAGCCACAAAAAAAGTCCTGAAATTCAGGACTTAAAATTTATAAATGCTACTGATTACTATAGCATTGAGAATAATTCCACCTCGCGTTGTGTTAAAATTTTCCAGCGGCCTCTGGGAAGATCTTTCTTGGTAAGGTGTGCAATGGTTACACAATCTACTTTTACCACATTGTAGTTAAGATGGTCAAAAATAGTGCGAATCACGCTATTACCCATGTTTTTAATCTTTAGACCAATCTCTTTCTTTGGAGCATCTTTTACGTAGCTAATTTCTTCCACAAATACTTTTTCGCCTCCAATTAGCAGCCCTTCTCTAATCTTATCCAGATCACCTGCTTTTAAGTTTTTGTCCAGTTCTATATGAAACAAGCGCTCCATTCCCTTGCTGTGAAGTTTTTTAACCAAAGCATCATCGTTAGTAAACAAGATTAATCCTGTGGCGTTTCTTCCAAGTCTGCCCACAGGTTTTATATTTGCTGAAGTAGCATTACTCACCAAATCCATAACAGTGAGTCCTTTGCTTTCACTTGTTGTAGAAGCTACAGATTTTGGTTTATTTAAAAGAATGTAAGTGTCTAATTCTGGCTTAATCCTGCGGCCATCAAAACGCACATCGTCTTCCAACTTTACTTTATACCCCATTTCGTTTATAATTTTCCCGTTCACTGTCACCAAACCAGTTGCGATGTAGGTGTCTGCCTCGCGACGAGAACACACACCACTATTGGAAATATATTTATTTAAACGAATACCCTCGCGGTTATCGCCTTTTTTCTTGGGCGTTGTGGCTCCTTTATCCGGAGATTGCTTTACAGGAGCATTCCCCTTTTTCTTAGCTACATTGGTTTTTTTATCTGTAGCTGGGCGCACAGAAGCGCCTCCTCTACCAGAAGGTTTATTCCTGCTTTCTCCTTTTAGCGGTGCATTACCACGTGCGCTGCTTTTTCCTTTACTCGTACTATTTCCTCTTCCTGAAGTCTTTCCTTTCCTACTGTTGTCTTGTCTGCTCATCTTGTGCCCGCAAAGGCGGGTAACTATTTTAATACACTAAAAGTTAGTGCGTTGTTATTTTTTTGCAAAGATACAGTATAAAACAGAAGGTACGAATGACAGCGTACGAAGATTTAATACTTCTCAAGCTTTTTGAATAAATTTCCTACGCCTCTGTACCAATTAATAGTGCTTTCAGGAATAAGGAGTTCCCTGTGTTTTTAAAATTTCAGAATATGGAATTAAAACCTTTTTCACCTTTCATTTTCCATAACTCAATAAAACACCCATTTCACTCATTCATCGCTACGGTTGCCTCAGGATCCCTTTCAGCGAGGTCTTTGTTTAATTACGTTTGGATAAACAAAAACAATACTATTATGAAAACACAAACAATTTCAAATCAGCAAAACTTTTTAAAAAATGTATGGGTGCTACCGCTACTATTGGCCCTGTTTTTATTCGCCAATCCAGTGAGTGCCCAAATCACACACCGAACCGTGAAGGGTGTGGTAAGTAGCCTGGACGGACCATTACTTGGTGCAACTATTGTCTTAAAAGGGACAACCATTGGTGCTATTTCTAACGAAAGCGGGGCGTTTACCTTTCCGCAGAAATTAAAAGAAAATGACGTACTGGTTGTAAGCTATTTAGGCTACAAAAACAAGGAGATTACCATCAACCGCGTTACCTCGTTTATTGAACCCTTCTTGGAGGATAATCCCGTGATGATTTACGGAGCCTTGCGAACTAAAGAAACCGTCGCCGCTACCAAAAACAGGAAATAAAAACCCCACTATGAGAAGCATTCTTCTTTTACTATTCTTCACCTTTACCCTGTCCTCACAGGCACAGCAGAGCGATTTCAATAAAATTGACTTTGCAAAGGCAGATGAGATCGCAACCAGGTATAAAGGTGAAGAATTGTTTAATCTACCCGTATTGGTGTTATGTCTCACCGCACAACTGGAAACAGATGCAGCACGCTTTAGAGCGATTTACTATTGGGTAACCCACAACATAGCTGGCGATTATCATTTAACTTCACAAAGTGAGTACAGGCGTAAAAAATTAAAATACAAACCCGAAGAATTAGAGCAATGGAACCGCCAGTACAGAAAAAAAATAATGACTACCTTGCGACAGGACAAAAAAACACTGTGTACAGGCTATGCTTTTTTAATTAAAGAACTCTGTACGCTGGCAGGTCTGGAAGCTGAAATTATTCACGGCTACGGGAAGATGAATGCCTTCAAAATGAACAAAAAAGACATCCCTAACCATTCCTGGAATGCCGTAAAACTGGATGGTAAATGGTATTTGTGCGATGCCACCTGGTCCAGTGGCGTGATAGATATGTATAACTATATATTCGACTTTAGCTATGAAGATTCTTTCTTCCTCATGGAACCGATTGAGTTTTCAAAAACACACAAACCGCTGGATCAAAAATGGAACCTGCTGGATGGTGATTTCAGAAACAATTAATACTACAACTTACTTTACAATTTTAAGCGCCCACTATCTCCCCTGTATCTGGTTATTTATATTTTTGGATTATCTTTACGGTATACGAGTACCTGCATTAGTATCCTATACACCTTATAACCAAGATGAATCCAAAACACCAGATAGCCACAACGATCCTGGCGCTTCTCACATTTATGCTATCCATAGCACAACAAAGAAACCCTTCCCTACAGGATTTTTATAAATACAATCCAAGCATAGAACATCGCGTAGATACCATTTTTCAATCACTAAACGATACTACGCGCGTGGCACAAATGCTGGTAACCTCAGCAGGAGAATTGGGGAAGCCTGAAAGTGTGGTTTTAAAGCTGGCCAAAGAGAACAAAATTGGTGGTGTTGTATTTTTAAAGGGTACCAGAGAAAATCATAAGCGCATGATAGATTCTTTAAACAGCATTTCCAGCGCTCAGGGACAGCTCCCTTTATTATATTCTATAGATGCAGAGCCCAGCCTGTTTAATGGCAGACTTGAAGGGACGGACGCACTTATGAATACCATAGATATTAAAACAGTGAAACAGGCAGATTCTATTGCCCGGATTATTAATACCGAATTGCTGGAGATTGGTTTCCGTCAAAATTTTGCGCCTGTGAGCGATGTGAGCCCGCAGAACGAGGCTATTAAAAACAGGAGTTTTGGTGATGACAAAGAAAAAGTCATTGCGTTAAGTAATCAGTTTATAAAAACTACTCAGGAACAGGGAATTATAGCCACCGCCAAACATTTCCCTGGTCACGGACTGGTACAAGGAGACACGCATAAAAAATCGGTATATATAGATGGAGAATTGCAGGAACTAGCCGTATACCCTCCGCTTATTGAAGCGGGGGTACTATCTATTATGATGGCTCATATTACCATTCTCAATAACGAAAAGTATAATACCAATAATCTTCCAGCGAGTTGTTCAAGAAATATTGTTACTGGTTTGCTGAAAGATGAATTGGGTTTTAAAGGCCTCATTATTACAGATGCACTAAATATTATGAAGGCGGTGACTATTATTGAAGACGCACCGCTAATGGCTTCAAAAGCCGGGAATGACATGTTACTGATGCCTATTGACGAAACTGAAACCATCCTGGCTATTCTTGCTGAAATGGAAAAAGACTCCTTATATAAGGAACAAGTATATCAATCGGTTAAAAAGATAATTCGGTTTAAGTTGTTTTTAGGGTTACTGAATACCGCGGAAATGGGAGCACAGGAAGAATAGTTATGAAGGTTCCCCTGCATCTGATACTGACAATACTATTAATTTAGCAAGTAACTAGTTACCAGTTATAATGGAAACGTAGCATTAGGTTTCATTTATCATTTACTTTTTTTCGATCTGTGTACTATTTATTACATATGTACGTGCAATTAAGGTGTAACCAAAGTGAAAACATTAAAAGCAATCTACTTTATGACGCCAAATTAAACACATTTAAATTATTGTCCACATGAAAAAAATAGCACGAACTTTTTCTAAGAAAAAGCTTTAATCTTTTTACTAATACAACTCTTATGAGAAGAACTAACATTTTACTTTTTACGATTATAATTTCGGCGAATGTTTTTGCACAGGAACAAAAGAGGATATTCAAGAAAGAATTTGCAATATTTAGTATCCAATGCGAACATATTGGTAAGACCATAATAGATAAAAATGTGACTACCGATTTTGAAAATTGGTATGAAGGCCAAGAAAAAGAAAAAGGATTAGCAGCTATTCAGCAACTTGAAAATGATATTAATCAATCGCATTTAGAAGTTACTTATCATCTTGTTCTATTAAATGAAAACCCATTAATATACACCTACAATTTCTACAACGAAAAGACTAAAAGTGAATTTGGACAGTTATTTATAAAGTTTACTAATAGAGATAATATCTTAGTAGATGATATTAAATTTACAAGCAAAGCTAAAATGGAGGAAATCTATGCCAAAAACAAAGGTGACGCAACTTACGAGGGCGCTATTCCACCGCCTCCACCGCCACCTCCTTTACCAAAAACTTCTAACAAAAAAGATACTGGGAATAGATAAAAACGTTGGGCTTGAGATATTTGGAAAGAGAAATTTTAGAATTGCTACCTTCTAATCTTAGTCCTCTGAAAACACACCAACAACATTAAAAAAAATATAATGCACGAGGAAAAAAAGAAAAATGCAGTGAATTTCTATAAAATGGCTTACGAAGGGAGTCCAAGAAAAGCAACTGAACTTTATGTTGGAGCCGAATACATTCAACATAATCCTCACGTAGAAAATGGCATTGAAGGGTTTATCGAATATTTTGAACGGATGCAAAAAGAATATCCGGATAAATCAATAAAATTTTTACGCATCATAGCCGAAAATGACCTGGTCGCATTACATACGCATCAAGTCTGGCCTGGAAATGATGAGTATGTAACGATGGATTTTTTTAGATTTGATAAAAATGAAAAAATAATAGAACATTGGGATGCTATTCAACAAATACCTGAAAAATCTGCGAATAAAAACAAGATGTATTAAGTAACGAGCGAAATAAGTTAAAGTTTAGAAGCTACTTTACATCCCTATATACAAGTATTAAATTCAAAGAAAATTAGTTCGAAAACTCATATTGCACCAATACAACCTCAACCCATTCGATTACAGGAATACGGTGTAGGTATTTTTGAGTTTTGCAACACCAGATCTGCCCTCAAAAAAGCACTAAAAAAGCAACTTATTTCAGTAGACGGCAAGTTGGCAACAACAGCAACCTACATACACGGTGGAGAAGTAATAACGCTTTGCGTACCTAAAGAAACAACTCCAACCAAAAAACTACACGTACCCCTGCAGGTTGTATTTGAAGATTCGTATCTAGCTATTGTCCATAAGCCCGCAGGCATTTTAGTAAGTGGAAATAAATTTAAAACAATCGCCAGAGCGTTACCACAAAACATCACTAAAAGTACACTGCCCGATACTTCCACGCCACAACCTGTTTATAGATTAGATTACGCGACCACCGGTGTTTTATTGGCCGGAAAAACAACCAGTTGTATACGGGCATTAAACAAACTTTTTACGGAAAAAAAAGTGGGGAAAACATATTACGCCGTCACCATTGGCGATATGGAAATTCAGGGAGAAATTACCAGTCCCATCGATGGGAAAACCTCTCATTCTAGTTTTCAGGTGGTTGCATCTGTAGCATCCCAACGGTTTAAAAGATTAAATCTGGTAAAATTGGACCCAAAAACAGGAAGAAGGCATCAGTTACGGAAGCATTTGGCAAGCATTGGCAATCCTATTCTGGGAGATAAAGAATACGGTGCCCCGGGCTTAATTTTAAACGGAAAAGGATTGTACTTACATGCGTATTCTTTACACTTTACCCATCCTTTTACCGAAGAAGTTTTGCTTATAAAAAGTGAGTTTCCGGAACGGTTCAAAAAGTTGTTTCACGAGTTTAATCCGGAAACTATTTCTTAAACAAGATATCTATTTTCGCTCCTCAACCGCCAGGGTATCTAATTTCAGACGAAGTTTTAAAATATTTGCCATTTTTTTCATGTTATCCTCACGCGTCCGGGAACGAACATTCTCCTCCCAGGTTACGGAAAAAACAGGGAGTGTATCGGTTTTCTCAAAATTTGTAGAAACTCTTTTCGAATAAGAAAAATTCTCAATACCCTCAAATGTTACTTGTAATTCTTTACTAATGGCTTCAAAAGGAATGTCATTTTTTACGGTAAGCTTGGCAATCTCATCTTCCAGAAAGTTAATGCGTTCATCCTTATCACGAATTGCATTTTCATTTTTCACATACAAATCTTCCAGAATACCGGCTTTTACCTCTCCCGACAGTCTTTCAGCCAACTCGCCAGACCTGTCGGAACCCTGATAAATTCTTAGTTCTACGTCCTCAAGTTTTTCAGTTTCTTTTAATATATCCAACCATTCGTTAATTTTAGGCTGTGGCACCGGCTGCCCTATTAAATACACTTCAATTTTTTTAGTTTTGTAATCCTGAGAAGATTTTACCACTTCGGCGCCATCATATTTTATAATATCTCTTACAAACTCGTTTGTTTTATTTTCAAAAACCTGTTCCTGCAATAACTTATAAAAAAGATAGACACTTGGAACAATTACAATAACCGCAATTAAGGAAGCCATCTGCGCAATAAACCGTCTCCTTTTGGAATTGGCATACCGCACCATAGGAAAGCCCAAGATTTTAGAAACTATAAAGGTTGATAGCGCTATAAAAACTGCATTAATTGAAAATAAATAAAGTGCCCCACCCGCATAGTCGAAATTTCCAACCGCTAGTCCGTAACCAACTGTACACAAAGGCGGCATAAGTGCCGTTGCAATGGCAACCCCAAAAATTACACTGGCAATGGTACCGCTTTTAGTTTTAGCGACAATGAGAGCCAAGCCACCAAAAATTGCAACCAACACATCCAGAATGGTAGGGTAGGTTCGTGCTTTAAGTTCCGGAGTTTCCTCGGTTAGCGGTGAAACAGTAAAATATAAAAACGCTGTAATTACACTCAGCGCCACCATAATCCCTAAATTAATTAAAGATTTACGGAGGGTTTCCACATCGTTTATGGCTACAGAAAGTCCAATTCCCACTATGGGGCCCATTAATGGAGAGATAAGCATCGCACCAATAACAACGGCTGTGCTACTTACGTTTAATCCGATAGAGGCCACAAAGATCGAGAATATTAGAATCCAGGCTGTATGACCTTTAAAAGATATATCCTTTCTAACGGCTTCAATAGTTGCGTCCCTATCTGTGTCCTCGTGCAAGCTAAAGAGACCCTTTATAAACTTCGTAACACCTTTCCAGGCATTCTGCTTGTCTTTCTCAAACTCTGCTTCGTTTGGGGTTACGTAGTTTTTGTCTTCAGGTGTAGTCATTACGTATAATTTTTACCGTGTTTTTCAGAAACTTCGGTTAATAATGTTTTTATTTCCTGCTCTTTTTCCTTCGGAAATATAAGGAGTACATCTTCTTTTTCTACTATAATATAATTGTTTAACCCTTCAACAACTACCAGTTTGCCCTTTTCAGTAAAAATTATATTTCCACTTGCCTCTTTTAAATGGGTTTGGGCTCTAACAATGGCATTACTGTTTATATCTTTTACTAATTTATCGTGTAATGCTCCCCAGGTTCCAAGATCATTCCAGTCGAAGGTTGCCTTTTTTACATAAACATTATCTGCTTTTTCCAGTATGCCATAATCAATCGAAATAGTTGATGCAAGACCATAATTAGTAGCAACAAATTGTTTTTCCTCCTCAGTATTATAAACGGGTATTCCTTCCGAAAAAAGTGCATTCATAACGGGCAAATGCTTTTCAAAAGCCAAAATTATACTTTCCACACTCCATAAAAAGATCCCTGCATTCCAAAGAAAATTCCCTTCGGCCAAAAATTGCTTAGCCGTTTCATAATCTGGTTTTTCCCTAAACTGTTTAACCTTTTTAATTTCTTTTAATCCATCTTCAGGATCTACGTTTTCTGAGCGTATCGAAGCATCTATATATCCATATCCTGTGTTTGGAAACGTAGGCGGAATTCCCAACGTCATTAATACATCTTCTGCTACACATTTGTCAAAACACGCTTCTACATCATTTTTAAATGCCGTTTCATCTTCGATCCAATGGTCACTTGGTGCGACCAACATAACCGCATCCGGATTTTCTTTCTGGATCTTTAATGCTGAAAGTAAGATACAAGGAGCCGTATTTCGCATAACAGGCTCCAGCACTACCTGACTTTCTGAAATTTCAGGCAATTGCTCCAGAGTAAGGGCTAAATAACGATCATTGGTTAAAATCTGAATATTCTCTGCAGGGACAATTTTTTCCAATCTTGAAAATGTTTTTTGCAACAAACTCTCCCCTGTTCCTAACATATCGTGGAACTGCTTTGGAAATTCCTGGGTGCTTACCGGCCAAAATCGAGAACCGATTCCTCCAGCCATGATAACTGCATGGTAATTTTTATTTAAAGTATTCAAAATCCTTCTTGTTTATAAATATGGCTCTTCAATTGTTAGTATGATGAAACTTTACCAGTTGAAAAATTAACGTGTTTCTTATGTTTATAAGAAATTCACTATTTACTTTCTCAACCTCTAAACGTATCGACTCATCGACTTCCGTTTAACTTTCAACCCGCAAAAACTCTACTTCGGCATTGGGGTTAAAAAGATAGATCCTACCCGTACTCACCTCTAGACATTCGTAACGTTTTACGCGTTTGTTCCCACGCTTAAAAATTTTCCCGTTGTACAATCTGAACAATGCGCCATGGGGTATCTCAAAGATAAAGTTTTTATCGTTGGGTGCATCGTATTGTTTTAATGCTAACGAAAGCTTCGCATCGGTATCGCTGCTGGCCTTCGGATTTTTAAAATGAATTGCTAATAATGGTAATAACTGATTAGGAAAAACTTCGGGACGGATAAAAGGCAACATCAACATCTGAAAGCTACGCTTCCACTCTATTCCGTGTGGTTTTATAGCACGGCCATATTTGCTAAAAGCTACCAAATGTGCAATTTCGTGAATAAGTGTGATTAAAAACCGGTATTTATTAAGGCTGGCATTTACCGTGATCTGGTGTTGGCCGTCCGGCATTTTGCGGTAATCTCCGTGACGTGTTACGCGTTCATTAACAATCTTTAAATAAACGCTATTAGCTTTTATAAGTTGAAAACTAGCGTCTACGGCTGCCTGGGGAATGTATTTTTCGAGGATGTCTTGCACGCTTCAAAAATACAGAAAATTTAGTTGTTTTGTCACCTCGAAGCAGGACGAGAGATCGCAAAACCTGATAAAACAATTGTTATTTGAAACTCATTCAAAAGTGATTTTCTTGTGGTAATTTCTCTTAAGGTAAAAATAACGATTAAGGCGTAGAACTGGAAACCTGCAAAATCTTACCGTTGTACATGGTGTTTCCTGTGAGTGAGAAATCCATAATATACTGCGCCATTTCTTTCGCAGTAGTAGGCGCTTCGTAGCCCGGAAAAGCTTCTTCCAGCATTTCGGTTTGTACGGCCCCTAGCGCTAAGCAATTAAAACTAGGTCCTGTTTCTTTGTATTCTTCTGCCAGAACTTCGGTAAGTGTGATAATGGCTCCTTTGCTACTGCTATACGCTGCTAATCCAGGGAATTTTAAACTTCCCTGAATACCGCCCATACTACTAATGTTCACCACGTGACCCTCCTTTTTCATAAAAGGCAACACCGTTTGTGTCATAACAGCTGCGCCAAAAACATTCACGGCATAGCTGTCTTCAAAGTCTTCCCAACTTAATTTAGCAAAAGGTTTACTCACCAAATACCCCGAATTATTTATGAGTATATCTACGTGGCTCCAGGTCTTTTTTAGGAACTCCTTTACGCGAGATACATCTTTTTTATCTGTTATATCGCAAGAGAAACACCAACAATTAGATATATCCAGCCCGGAAACCGGAGCCGCATCGCGGGATAATGCAAGTACATTATGCCCCGCATCTGTAAGTAATGACACCAATTCATAGCCTATACCCCGGCTGGTACCTGTAATGATAATGTTTTTTTGCATATAGCAATTCTAAGATTATTGGTTCTGATTATAAATTTTTCGGTCTCAGGTAAGTTTTGACAGCTTTCAATCTGATACTTAAAAAATCGCTTGTTTTTACACAAACATAGTAACAGGATTTTCAATATACTGTCGTACTGTTTGCAAGTATTTTGCTCCCGTGGCTCCATCTACTGTACGGTGATCACAGGCAAGCGTTACAGTCATAGTATTACCTACGGCAATAGCTCCATTTTTAACAACCGGCTTTTGCACAATAGCTCCAACCGATAAAATAGCCGAATTAGGGGCATTAATAATACTCGTAAACTCTTTAATGCCAAACATTCCCAGATTAGAAACCGTAAAGGTACTCCCTTGCATTTCTTCTGGTGTTAACTTTTTATTTCTTGCTTTCCCTGCCAGTTCTTTAACGTTGGCTCCAATTTGAGAAAACGTCATTTGATCTGCAAATTTTAATACTGGAACTACTAAACCTTCATCCACTGCTACGGCCACTCCCATGTGAATGTGTTTCGCAATTTTTGTAGTATCTCCCGTCCATTGGCTATTCACCTGTGGATGTTTGCGCAATGCCATAGCACATGCTTTCACAATCATATCATTGAAGGATATTTTTACATCCGGATCGCTATTAATGGCGGTTCTGGAGGCAATAGCATTGTCCATATCCAATTCAATGGTTAAATAATAGTGTGGTGCGGTAAATTTGGATTCTCCCAAACGCTTGGCAATGGTCTTGCGCATTTGTGAGTTTTTGATCTCTTCCCAACCTTCTTCTCCAACGGGTTGATAAGTTCCTGCACCTGCACCGGGCTGATAGTTCTCAATATCGCTTTTTACAATGCGTCCATTATCTCCGGAACCGTTTACGTGTTGTAAATTAATTCCTTTCTCTTCCGCCATTTTTTTAGCCAGCGGGGAAACGAAAATTCTTTTTGAATCCGAACTTGAACTTGAACTTGAAGTTTTAGAATCCTTTTTATCCTCTGAAGATTTCTTTTTCGTTTCTGTTTTCTTTTCTTCTTTCTTAGGTGCTTCTTTTGTTGAAGTTTCTTTTTTATCTGAAGACTTTTTTGCCGCAGGTGTTCCTTTTGCTGAAATATTAGAAACATCGGTTCCTTTTGGGCCTATAATGGCCAGCAAAGCATCTACTTTTGCTGTTTCTCCTTCGGCAATTCCAATTTTAAGCAACGTTCCTGAGTAGAAACTTTCAAATTCCATAGTGGCCTTGTCTGTTTCAATTTCAGCAAGAATATCACCTTCTTCAACAGTATCGCCTTCTTTTTTTAGCCAGGAAGCAACGGTTCCTTCTTCCATAGTATCGCTAAGACGAGGCATGTTTATAATTTCGACACCATCCGGCAACTCAGCATCATTTGACGCCCCGTCTTCAGCGCTCTCTCCGGCTTCATCTGAGCTGCTATTTTTGGATTCGCTTTCTTCAGAAGTATCATTTTCATCGTCTGTTTCGGTTTCGTGAGAATCGTCAGCCTCATCTTTCTTTTCAGCGTTATCATCGTCACCGCCGCCGCCATTCAACAACCCTGAAATATCTTCATCTTTATCCCCAATAATAGCTAATAAAGTGTCTACTTTGGCAGTTTCTCCTTCAGCAATACCTATATGCAACAGGACACCATCGTGAAACGATTCAAACTCCATCGTGGCTTTATCTGTTTCAATTTCGGCTAAAATATCGCCTTCTTCCACTGTATCGCCTACTTTTTTTAGCCAGCTTGCCACGGTGCCTTCTTCCATGGTATCACTCAATCGAGGCATGTTAATTACTTCTGCCATTGCTTATAATTTATGTGGTAAAAATGGATAGTCTTCTTGTTCGTATACAGCGTCATACATCACATTTTTCTCCGGGTATGGAGACTCGTCTGCAAACTTTTCGCATTCTTTAACCCTGTCTTTAACGCTTTTGTCAATTTTTTCGATTTCTTTTTCGGTCGCCCACTTATTTTTGTAAATAGTGTGTAATACATAAGAAATTGGATCTTCCTCCTGCTTTTTTGCCACCTCCTCCTTGGTTCGGTAATGTTGCGCATCACTCATAGAATGACCTCTGTAACGGTAGGTTCTAATTTCCAAAAAGGTAGGGCCATCACCACGTCTTGCGCGGTCTATTGCTTCGTCCATTTCTTTGGCAACTACTTCGGGCTTCATCCCATCTACCGGTTTACAAGGCATCTCGTATCCTAAACCAAGTTTCCAGATATCGGTATGGTTTGCGGTTCTGGCTACCGATGTTCCCATAGCGTATCCATTATTTTCACAACAGAATACAACCGGTAAATTCCACAACATCGCCAGATTAAAAGTTTCGTGTAACGACCCTTGGCGCACAGCTCCATCCCCCATATAACATAAGGTAACAGCATCCCGACCATGGAATTTATCCCCAAAAGCAATCCCGGCTCCCAGTGGAATTTGACCTCCTACAATACCATGACCTCCGTAAAAACGGTGTTCTTTTGAAAAAATATGCATAGAACCACCTAAACCCTGAGAAGTTCCGGTGGCTTTTCCGTACAACTCTGCCATAACACGTTTTGGATCCACACCCATCCCAATAGGTTGTACGTGGTTACGGTATGCAGTTATCATATTGTCTTTGGTAAGATCCATTGCGTGGAGTGCTCCTGCCAGAACGGCCTCCTGACCGTTGTAAAGGTGCAGAAACCCACGAACTTTTTGATTGATATATACCTGCGCCAGTTTATCTTCAAACTTGCGCCAGAATAACATGTTTTCATACCAATCCAGGTATGTTTTTTTGGTGATTTTTTTCATCAACTATAGTTGTTGGAATACTGAAAAAGGCTTCAGTATAATTTTTCGCGAATAACAAAAATAGGGATTTTATACCCTTATTTAAAACTTTAGTTTCTAAAATTGAGTTGCCAGATATTTTAAGCATTTGCCAGGCACTCCTTCCTGTTTTAAAACGCCTGCGCTTCTTAAAAAACGCCTTCCCTTTAAAGTGATGACGCTACAGTATGAATTTTGAAATTTATAAAAATGTACTGTCAAAAATAAGCGGTAGCAAGTCTTTTACAGAATTTGCCTGCACCACCTTCCCAGTTTCGCCCATAAAGTAGAGTGTTATGGGGCTTTCTTGGTTTACTTCGTATTCGGCAAGAGATTGGCGACATGCGCCGCAGGGTGGTGTTGGGGTGGTTACTTCTTTGTTTAAAGAACGTACCGTTAATGCTATTGTTTGAAACGAAACTCCCGGATAGGTTGCTCCGGCGTAAAAAGCCGCCACACGCTCTGCGCAAAGCCCGGATGGGAAGGCTGCGTTTTCCTGATTATTACCAGTAACAATTTCGCCATTGGCTAGTTGTAATGCAGCGCCTACTTTAAAATGCGAATAAGGCGCATAAGCTCTTTCCCGAGCTTGCTGCGCCTTATGCATTAATTCCTGAATGGACTTCGGAAGCTCCTGTAAAGATTCAAATACCGTAAGATGCGCGGTAATCGTGAGCTTCTTTGCCATTTAATATGTTCTAGTATTCGTCGTACTCGTCTCCAAAGTTAAAGGTAAGTCCAAAACGAAGTGTACCTTCTAACGGACTTCTAACAGCAGACGTTGAGAATAAATAAGAGATGTCTATGTTAATCGCGGTATATCTGAATCCTGCTCCTAAAGAAAGGAATTTTCTGGATCCCTTTAAGTCGCTTTCGTTGAAATATCCTGTACGAAAAGCAAACACATCCTGATACCAGTATTCTGCTCCTAACGCCCAGGTAAATTCTTTTAATTCTTCGCTGAAACCGTCTGGTGCATCACCAAAGGAGGTAAAGATCCCCGAGAAGAAACTAATATCTTCGTACTCATCGTCATCTTCGGCATCAATATCGCCATCACCATCAAAATCTCTTGGTGTTGGAACCAACAGCTTATTTACTTCAGCTGAAACGCCTACTTTATTATACTCGTCCAAGATAAAATCGAAACCTGCTCCCAGTCCCATATTGGTAGGAAGGTTATTTTCTTGTCCTACTTCATCATATTTAATTTTTGGACCAATGTTTGAAAAGTTGAAACCTGCTCTCCAGCGACCGTCAAAATCGTTGTAAGCTATTTCTTCAGACTGGTAGTATCCAGCAACATCTACAGCGAATGAACTTGCTGCACTAGCGTCTTCGTTAGAAGCCTGTATTTTTAAATCTGAACGTAAATAACGTCCGGCAACTGCCATAGAGAATCGTTCACTTAATCGAAGTGCATAAGAGACATCGAAAGTAAATTCGTTGGGACTCTGAATTAGTGGGACCTGCTCTGCTGTATTACGCAACTCAATATCTCCGAGGCTAAAATAACGTAAACTTACACCAAAAGCACTTTTCTCATCAATACGGTTATAATACGTTAAGTTTCCGAGGAAAATATCGTTTACTAATTGACTTAAATAAGGAGTATACGTAACACCAACACCTTGCTTGGAGATTGCGAAAGCGTATTTTGCAGGGTTCCACTGCTGTGCAAACGCATCTGCAGAAGTGGCCACACCAATGTCTCCCATACCTGCCGCGCGGGCATCGGCAGCAATTAATACAAAAGGCACTGCGGTTGTAATAACTCTTTGATTAGCAGTAGAGTTATCTTCCTGTGCTTGGGTTTTTACAGTTACCAAGGCTATTAAAATCAGGATAAAGATTTTCTTCATGAGGTTAAATTTTTTGCAAATATATGTTTAATTTTCAATTATTAAAGGATTACAAGTTTTTCAAACTTTTCAACTTGCTTATTGGTTAACGGAGATTTTACAGTAATCTTATATACGTAGACACCTTTTCCTATTCTATCGCCAAAATCGTCTCTACCATCCCAGACAATATCTCTGGAAAGGAATCCGTCTGTAGTAATGGTTTGATTTTTTGTCCAAACCACCTTACCCGTTACAGTAAACACTTGTACCTGAACCTCTAAAGGCTCAAAAGGGCGGTTGTGGTTAAACCAGAATTCAGTATAATTAACAAAAGGGTTTGGGTAGTTTAAGACTCTGTTTATCTCCAACTCGTCGTTGCCCGTCACCACAAACTGGATATCTGCCGTTGAGGAGTTATTATACACATCCCAGGCTTTTAGCGTTAGTGTATGCAATCCCTTTTCTAAATCCCGAAGGTTATAATTGGTAAGACCTCTTGTGAAATCGTCTACTTCGGCCTGGTAAAATTCGTTTAAAACAATTGGGTTGGACTCGTCGCCATCCAGTATAGCAATAATATCGTGCCCAATACCACTGGCGGTGTTAATACCGTTTTCATCTTCTAATTTTGCCAGAAGAATAGGTGAATCGTTCGTAATTCCACCCGAAACAAAACTTTCGTCATTCATAAAAAGAGAGATCGTGGGTCCAATATTATCTTCGGGGGCATTTTCATCCAGACCGCCAATACGTATATCTTCAGAAAAACCTGTTTGGTCCTCCAACAGCAAATTATTTTGAGCGTATAAACTTAGTCTACCATTCCCCACGGGAATCTGAATATCGCGCGGTACAACAAACTCAAACTCGAACCTACCATTGGTGACGGTGGCTTGTCCATTAAAAAGACCTTCTCCCAATGTTTTAAATTTCATTTGTAATAGATCATTTATCATTCCATCGCCATCTATATCTGTATCATCATCTCTAATCCCATCGTTACCTAATGTTATTCGTTCCACATTTTTATCGAACAGTTTTGCTTCCAAAATTCCGTTATAATTAGAGAGTATATTCCCATTTGCATCGGTTACCTCTCCTCCTAAGCGCACACGACCTAACGCCTGCAATACGGGTGAAGAACCTGAAACCGGAGCTCCGTTAATTGAAGTAAGCCTAATGGACGGCTTAGGAAATGCCAGTGGTGACGCTGGATCACCTACAAAAAACACCACACGTCTTGTATTTCTAGGAATCATATTCTTTGCTCTCCTTGTTGCCTCAGCTGGCGGAGGAATATCGTTTGTACCATAACCAAATAATTCTGGAGCCAACATATCATTGAAAATTACACCAACACTAACAAATATTGATCTAGTAGTGGTAATGAGTGAGATAGCACCTCCTTCGGGATTCCAAAACGTGAGCTCACCAGCAGTGATACGCTCGGGATCATCAAATTTGGTAAACTCACATGTTACTGTTACAATAAGCGGTAAATTATTGGGGTTTCTTAAATTTTCAGCAACCCCTTTGGTATAAATAAATTCTTTCGCCAGACCATCTTCTCCACCGTGTCCAAAATAATTGATGATCAATGCTCCTACTTCGGTCTGGTTTTGAATTTCTTTTACTACCGTAGGGTATCTGTTACCTCCTGCCGAAGTTTCCTGTAAAAAAGCATCGGTATGTATCTTCTTTACATTTACAAATTGCTTATTAGCCGAAATCTCATCTCCTAAGTTATCTAGGTTTAATTGTAAATCTGTAAACTCAAATTGCGCATCCACATCATCGGAAATTAAAATAAAATTATTACGCCAATTTCCATAGGAGCTTTTGGAAGCATAGTTTATAATTTTATCTATCATTTGGTTTGCCAAAAGCACATTATCTGCTATAATTCTACCTACAGCTATATCTAACCGGTCTGTATCGGTAAGTTTTTCTCCAAATTCATCTAAATTTTCACCCCCTATGGTCCCTTCATTAGGATCTACATTTCCGAAGAAATCGTCACTCATAAATGAGTTTGCCGTATTAGTACTTAACAGCGTATGGAATGACGGTACATTATTATTGTTATTGTTGAGTCTGTTTTTGTAATCTACCGAGGTGTCTCCAAGTAAACCAAGGTATTTAATCCTCTTATCTGTACTTGAAGCATTTTCATAAATATAGCGTACAAAATTCCGGATAGCACTTATATCCTGTTTCCCGGAACTGAATTCTTCATAAATCTTATCGGTAGTAACAACTTTAACGTTTAGACCCCTCCCTTTGTGATGGCTTGCCAGTCGCAATGCAGGTTGCACTAAAAAAGGCGGGGTTACAATTAAATAATCGATATCCTGAAAGTTGCCTGAGGCATCGTTAAAAATAGTTCCTTTTAAGTTTTGATTGGCAACTACCGGATTTTGTGCCTGGACAGGCTCTAAAAAATTTGAAGTATGCACTGCAACATACTTTCTAAGTTGTCCTAAATTAGCTTTAAAGCTAAGCGAGGCACTATTGTTTTCATTTTGTTTACTAGAAATATTTGCTGTGTTGGTCACGTCCCAAACCTGGGTAAAATCACCAGCATTGGTAATTTGATATTCTCCAATTCCCGAAAGTGTTGTTACATCATTAAATTGAAACGGTAATTGCTCACCTGTTCCAATTAGTCTTCGGACAGCAGAAATTCCTATATAATCCAAATAAGCATTACTGGCTGGGTTACCATTATTATTATAAACCAGCTCTACCGTCACTTCTTCATTACCGGCCGGCACTTCATCTTCAAAAGCAGCGTCACGCAATAGAATAATCCCTGAAACTGCTGAAAAGGTAAGAGGTGACAGACTGGTCCCATTAACAGACAGCGCAATAGAACTAGCAGTTTCAGATGCCGAAACAGCTTTCACAGTAACATCCATAGGCTCTTGTGGCACTATGTTTGGGAAATTAAATGTAAAGGTCTGTTCATTTTCAATATCAAATCTATTTCCAAACCAACGCCTACCCACTCGTACCGGACTTTCTTCATCAAGTTCATGAAATTTATAATCATTAAAGCTACTAATGATTGTAGTGGCATTTCCTGTAGGCTCTACCATATTTTGTATGCGTAAACCAGGCCCACCAGAACTTGTTACATAATAGTAAGCCTCATCGCTGTATGGGTTTAAATTTGTGTCGTTTTCTGGATCGTACCCTTTTGTACTTATCCCATAAAACAATAGTGCATCTCCACTATCGAAAGATCCATCTCCCTCCCCAATCACCTGAATTGCATTTTCGGGTAGGTCAATAGCCACGGGTATTCCATTATATAATGGAAGTGGTTTCCCTCCATGCCCATAAATTTTTAAGTTTCTAGGATCTATACCATCGGTATTCATCCCAATGCTGCTTAAAAATTCTTTTGTTACGCGATGTACACCCGTTTGTTCAATTTTAAATTTGAACCAGTTACCAGAAGCTAATACTGAATTGGTAATAGGCATACGGGTATTTCCACTTCTAGTAGTTCCGTATGTATAATTTAATGAAAAGGAAATCACTTTTTTAAGGCCAGAGGAAGTCCTTACAACCGGAGAAACGCTCACGGTAGTAATAATCTTATCCCTTCCCAAAGTACTGGCAATTTCAGATTTCAAATTTGCAGGCACCAGGTCTTTGTTAATACGCTTTAACTCCTCCGAAGTAAGCGAACCATATTTTACATTAGATATTTGAAGTGAGGAAGCATCGGCAAATCCTGTATCTTGCCAAAGTTTCTGGTATAAAAGAGTACCTTCAGTTAGCTGAAGACCTACTGAAGAATTCTCTGAAGTTTTATTGGCAGTTTTACCATTTGTGGTTTTTGCTACACCAATTTTTTTGTTGGCAGGATCCACAGAAGTTCTGTTAGTTGTATTCCAAGGCACTACAACATCCTTTTGCTGCGCTACAGCAATGAAAGGCAATACCAATAAAATAGAGCGTAATAATAACTTTTTCATCATAACTAGTAACGCTTCAAAGATACACTTAGTGTAGCAATCTAAAAGTTTTTTAAAGAAATAGACCTTCTATATAATAATTAGAAAAAACCTGCGTTTACAGTGGGTCGATAACAATAAACAAGACTTACAGCGCATAAATGGTAAAATATTATTGCGCTTTTATCGTTAATTGTTATATTGCGAACCCAATTTATTCATGATTGAACCTATGAACATGATAAAAAACATAGCCTTAAAAGCATTACTTTTAGTTGCATTAGCAACTTTTATTACTAGCTGTAACAAGTCTCGCGACTATAAAAACAGCTCAAGAGCTACCGGCTGGAAGATGAATTCCAAAGAAGGTGGCTTTCAGTACAATCCCAAAGCTAAAGAGCAAGAAACAGGTCCCGGACTTATTTTTGTTGAAGGTGGAACATTCACCATGGGTCGTGTACAGGATGATCCAATGCACGATTGGAACAACTCCCCAAACCAACAACACGTTCAGTCTTTCTACATGGATGAGACCGAAGTAACTAATCTTATGTATCTAGAATATCTGGATTGGTTAAAGCGTGTGTTCCCTCCGGAACAGGAAAATTATCGTCGCATTTATGACGGAGCTGTACCAGATACACTGGTTTGGAGAAACCGTTTAGGATTTAACGAGGTAATGACAAACAATTACCTGCGTCACCCTGCGTATGCAGATTACCCTGTAGTAGGTGTAAGCTGGATTCAAGCTGTGGAATTTGGAAACTGGCGTACAGACCGTGTAAACGAACTTATTCTGGAAGAGGAAGGTTTTACCGCACGTAATGCCCGTTATGAAGTAGATGAAGGTGAAACTTTTAATACCGAAACTTACTTAAACGCTCCCACAAGAACGTATGGTGGTAATGACTCGATTACTAAAGGTGGAAAACGTTCGGAAAGTTTAGCAAAAAGAAGCAAAGACAGTACAAATTTATACGTACAACGTAAAGATGGACTATTGCTTCCCGCATATCGCCTTCCAACAGAAGCGGAATGGGAATATGCTGCACTTGGACTAAGCAGCCTTAGAAATTACAACGTTTACAGAGGTAGAAAAAAATACCCTTGGGATGGACAATATACCCGTAACTCAAGCAGAAGAAACCGCGGTGACCAATTAGCCAACTTTAAACAAGGTGATGGTGACTACGGTGGAATCGCAGGATGGAGCGACGACGGAGCAGATATTACTGCCGAAGTTAAATCTTACGAACCAAACGATTATGGTTTATACGATATGGCTGGAAACGTAGCCGAATGGGTTGCAGATGTATACCGCCCAATAGTTGACGATGAATTTAACGACTTTAACTACTATCGTGGTAACGTTTATACTAAAAATGCAATTGGTGAAGATGGTACAGTTAAAATTGTTACCGCAGATTCAATTGTTTATGATACGTTAAGTAACGGTAAAATTGTAGCAAGAAATTTCCCTGGAGAAATCGCACAAGTACCTGTGGACGAAAATGAGACATACTTAAGAACACAGTTTTCGGAAAGTGACAACCGTGACTACCGCGATGGCGACAAGCGTTCTACACGCTATTTTTCTTCTTTCAGCGACTTTGATAGCGAAGGAGAAGAGGAAAGTGATGGAAAGAGAATGTATAACTCACCTAAGCACAGTGTAACTGCAGACAGTACTGGAACCCTAGATCGTTCTTACGATAAAAATGCCAGTAGAACTACCTTAATAGATAACGAAGTGCGTGTTTATAAAGGAGGTTCCTGGAGAGATCGTGATTACTGGTTAGACCCGGCACAACGTCGTTTCTTCCCACAGGATATGGCAACAGACTATATTGGGTTTAGATGTGCAATGTCTCGTGTAGGTTCAAAATCTAAAAAAGGAAAGCGCCCAAGAGATTAAGCGTTTTCTTAAAACATACAAAACCCTCCTGAGCTATTTGCAACGGAGGGTTTTTTTATACCTTTAACTTTCAAAAATTAATAGCATTGAAAATAGAAACACTCCACCAACTTTTTCTTGAAAGCAGCGGCGTTTGTACAGACACCCGTAAAATCACACCGCATTGCATCTTTTTTGCTCTTAAAGGCGACAACTTTAATGGAAACACCTTTACAGAAGAAGCGCTCAAGAAAGGAGCATCTTATGTGGTTATTGACGATTTAAGATTTCATCAAAATACGGGTAAAACTATTATTTGCGAAGATGTGCTGCAACAATTGCAGAAAATGGCAAAATTTCATCGTAAGTATCTAAAGACTCCAATTATAGGACTTACTGGAAGCAACGGCAAAACAACCACTAAAGAATTAATAAATGCCGTGCTGGAAACCACTTACAAAACAACGGCAACAGCAGGTAATCTAAACAACCATATTGGCGTCCCCCTTACAGTACTCGCTATGAATACCACTACCGAAATAGGCATTGTAGAGATGGGCGCCAACCACTTAAAAGAAATCGAGCAGCTTTGCAACATAGCACAACCAGACTATGGCTATATCACCAATTTTGGCAAAGCACATTTAGAAGGTTTTGGCAGCCTTGAAGGCGTTATAAAAGGAAAAACTGAACTCTATGCGTATCTTCAAAAAAACGACAAACTCACGTTCGTTAACGCAAACGATCCTAAACAAGTTGAAATCTCCCAACCTTTGGAGAAATATACTTTTGGTGATAGTAACCAGGATTGTCACGTAACACTTCTTGAAGCATCGGCAAAACTAAAGATTGCTTACCGGGACGAAGAAATTGCCAGCAACCTTGTGGGAATTTATAATTTTCACAATATTGCTGCGGCCATAGCAGTGGGACAGTATTTCAAAGTTTCGGCGAAAAATATAAAAAAGGCCATCGAGGGCTATATTCCAACCAACAACCGCTCTCAGATTATTGAACAAAATGGACATACTATTTTACTGGACGCCTACAATGCGAATCCTACCAGTATGTTGGCCGCTTTAGAAAACTTTCGGCAAGCTGAAGGAACTAACAAAGTACTAATTCTGGGAGATATGTTTGAGTTAGGCGCTTCAGCTGAAACAGAGCATCAATTTATAGCAGACTTTCTCGCTACACATCCCTTCGGAAGTGTCTATTTAGTTGGCGAAAATTTCTGTAAAACGAAAAATACTGCAACTCATATTTCAAAACACAACACATACGAACATCTTGAAACAGCCCTTAAAAGCAAGCCTTTTTCTGAAAGCACCATTCTTATAAAAGGTTCCAGAGGAATGGCCTTGGAGCGGGTACTAAAAATAATCTGAAGATTTTTAAAAAAGAAAAAAGGTCTTCATTTCTGAAGACCTTTTGGTGGGCAATGAGGGATTCGAACCCCCGACCCCCTCGGTGTAAACGAGGTGCTCTGAACCAACTGAGCTAATTGCCCTTTCCTTGTTAGCGGTTGCAAATATAAAACGCTTTTTTCATTCCACAAACATATTCCAGAAAATAAATTTTAAATTTTTTATTTTCATAAATTTTGAACAAAAAATAAGCTACTACAAAATTCAAAATGTTACTTTGTAGCATCTAAAAATAAAAATGAAGCGTAACAAGAAATTTAAACTGCTACTAAAGAAATTAGGAGTCTGCCTGGCTATTGCTTTCGGTATAGTTTGTTTGTTTATGGGAACGGTTTATTTTGGACTATGGGGCGCTTTGCCTTCAAAAAAAGAACTGAAAGAGCTTTCCCAATACCGCGCTTCCGAAATCTACGACATCAACAAGGAGCTTATTGGTAAATTTTATATTGAAAACAGACAACCCATTCCGTTAGACAGCATCCCAAAACACGTGATAGATGCCGTAATTGCTACCGAAGATGTGCGTTTTTACGAACATAATGGAATTGACACAAGAAGTTTATTTAGAGTAGCCATTAAATCTATTTTATTACAAAACAAATCCTCAGGGGGCGGAAGTACACTTACACAGCAACTGGCAAAAAACCTTTTTAAAAGAAGGGAATTCAGCATTTTTACACTACCAGTAGCAAAATGTAAAGAGATATTTATTGCGAAAAGACTGGAATCTATTTACGAGAAAGATAAAATTTTGGAGCTCTACCTCAACTCTGCTCCTTTTAGTGGAAATACAAATGGCATTGAAAGTGCCTCCCGTAAATTTTTTAATAAACCTACACAAAAAATAACTCCTGCAGAAGGTGCAACACTCATTGGCACACTAAAAGCTACTACGTACTATAATCCATACAGATATCCGGAACGTAGCACACAACGACGTAATGTAGTGTTACAGCAGATGGAAAAATATAATTTTATAACTGCAACCGATTTGCAGAAATTTAAGCAGGATTCTTTAATAACAGATTTCGCCAGATTTGACGAGCAAAATGGTTTAGCGCCTTACTTCAGAGAAAAATTACGCCAACGGATGCTGGTTTGGTGTAAAGAGAACACCAACCTACTAAAACAACCTAATTTGTATACCAGTGGTCTCAAAATATACACCACCATAGATAAAAAGATGCAGGAATATGCCGAGGCTGCCACCCGAGAACATTTACAAAAGCTGCAGGGACAATTTGAAGGCGAATATGGCAGTAAGAAACCTTGGGGTAAAAAGACCGATCTCTTTAAAAATAAACTGAAAACAACCTACGCATATTCAAAACTAAAAGCAAAAGGATATAGTGAAGCCGTTATACTGGACTCCCTTAGCATAAAAAGAAAAATGAACGTGTCAAGTTTCGGGAAACAGCAAAAAGTACGTTTTAGCACTATGGATAGCCTGGAGTTTTATTTAAAATCGCTAAACACAGGAACACTAGCCATTGGAGCAGACGGTGCCATCAAAACCTGGGTAGGTGGTGTGGATTTTGAAAATTTTAAATACGATCATATTCAGAGTAAAAGGCAGGTTGGCTCTACTTTTAAGCCAATTGTATATGCGGCGGCTTTAGAAAATGGGATGCAACCCTGCGATTATATTTCGGCCAGGGAAGTAGCCTATGAAAACCTGAATAACTGGAGTCCGTCCAATTCCGGAAAAAAAGATGAAAAATATATTAATTACAGTATTAAGGAAGCACTTACACAATCTATCAATACCGTTTCAGTAAAAATTATTGAAGAAACTGGAATCCCTAAAGTGATTACCCTTGCAAAAAAGCTAAATATAGAAACCAAACTACCCGAAGTCCCTTCGTTGGCTTTAGGCACCGCAGAGTTAAGTGTTATGGAAATGGCAGGTGCTTACACAGCTTTTATAAACAATAGCAAAGCAGCTACGCCGTATTACTTAGTGAAAATTGAAAATGCCCAAGGAAAAGTTCTCGAGGAATTTGAGCCTGAGGAACCCGCGAAAGAGGCATTTTCTGAAACCACACGTCAACAAATGCTTGCTATGATGCAAAATGTAGTGAATAAAGGTACAGCAAACCGGATACGCAATAATTACAGACTTCAAAATGAACTTGCAGGGAAAACAGGCACCACACAGTCTAATAAAGATGCCTGGTTTGTTGGGGTAACGCCTAATTTAATTACTGTAACCTGGGTTGGACACGACGATCACCGTATTGGGTTTAAAAGTACCCGCGTGGGACAAGGAGCTAACGCAGCACTCCCTATAGCCGCTAAACTGTTACAAAAAATGAATAACGACAAACGTTTTGACGACTTTACAAAAGCCAAATTCCCACAACCCAACGACGAAGTACTCGCATCCTTAGACTGCCCACCTACAAAAAGAGATGGCTTTTTAAAGCGTCTTTTTACAGACCCGGATAAGAAGAAAGTTAAAAATTTTAAGGGGAAAAAGCAATAGGATTTATGAATCTAAGGGTTTCTCTACATTAAAGAGAGTTTCACTTAAATGCCGCATTTTCTTTCTGTCCAGATATTTTCGTAAAACACCGCCTTTTACGTTGTTTATATCAAATTCAATAATAAAGGCACTAGGATCTACCGCATCGATCACCCTGTTGATTTTTCTAATATCAATACGATTAATAACGGTATGAATTATTCTGTATTCTTGCTGCTTGCCTGTATTTCCATACCCGGATTCTCCTTTATAAATAGTCATTCCCACTCCAACCTGATGTAAAATAGCGTGCTGGACTTCGTCGGATAGTTTAGACACAATCATTAAGCCGATAAAGTCTTCAAATCCTTCAATGATAAAATCTATAATTTTTGCCGTTACCAGATAGGTTAATATAGAATACATCGCTATTTCCATAGAGATAAAAAGAGCCGTAATAGAAAAGAGTACGATATTGAACATTAAAATTGTTTTACCAATACTAATCCCTATACGATCGTAGATAAAAATCCCTAAAATTTCAGATCCGTCCAGGACAGCTCCATTTCTAATGGCTAAGCCAATTCCCAGTCCCAAAAACAAACCGCCAAAAATTGCGATAAGCAGCTTGTCTTCAGTAATCGTGTTAAAACTTTCCAGAGAAAGTAATAAAGCAAGGAGCGATATGGCAAGAATACTTTTTAACACAATACGCTTAGAGAGTGTAAAATAGCCCATTACAAGAAAAGGAATACTTATAAGTAAAAGCAATATAGAAATATCCCAACCTGTCTGGCTACTCACTAGCAATGCTATACCTGTAGCACCACCATCCAGAAAACCGTTTGGTAATAAAAAGGCTTTTAAACCAATACTCGCCAATACTACACCAAAAGTTATTTGAATATATTCCCAAAGAGTAGCAAGAATTTCTGAAATTTTCATACGTTAATTTATTAAATACTACTAAACTATCTCTGCCACCACAAATGTGCTACCACCTACAAAAATTAAATCGGTTGTACCAGCGTTTTTCTTAGCAACCTGCAGGGCTCTTTTCACACTTGGAAAAGGTTTTCCCAGTAAACCAAAGCCCTCTGCTTTTTCCATAAGCGTTGCCGCTTCCATACCCCTAGCAATATTTGGTTTGCAAAAATAATAGTGCGCTGTTTTAGGAAATAATGGCAGAATAGTTTCTACTGCCTTGTCACTTACAAACCCTAAAACAATATGTAATTTGGTGTAATGTTGTTTTTGTAATTGTTTTAGAACAAAGCTCAAGCCCTCTTTGTTGTGCGCAGTATCGCAGATTATTTTCGGATTTTCCTGTAAGGTTTGCCACCTTCCCTGTAAACCCGTATTGTTAACTACGTTTTGCAATCCCTTTGCTATATGCTGGATTCCAATAGCATACTTTTTCTGCTGCAACACCTTTAGTACGGTTTGGACCGCTCTTATATTACTTTTTTGATAATCGCCCCGTAAATCTGAAGGAAACAATGCTCCTTTAGATTGAAACGCCTTGTAAATACTGCTGTTATTATTTTTTGCTATTTCTTCAAAAACAGCCAGTGTATCTTTATGGTATTCTCCTATCACTACCGGGACATCCTGTTTTATAATTCCTGCTTTTTCTGAAGCAATTTCTGCCAGAGTGGTTCCTAAAAACTGGGTATGATCCAGTCCAATATTGGTAATCACAGAAACTTCCGGAGTAACAATGTTGGTACTGTCCAGCCTTCCGCCAAGGCCCACTTCTATAATGGCGATATCGACTTTTTTATTTCTGAAATAGTCGAAGGCAAGACCTACCGTCATTTCAAAAAAAGATAACTGATTTTCCTCAAAAAAAGGGGTGTGCTTTGCCATAAACGCCGAAACTGTTCGTTTTGGGATCATTTCGCCATTAATTTTTATACGCTCTCTAAAATCCTTTAGATGTGGCGAGGTGTATAGCCCAACTTTATAACCTGCTTCTTGCAAAACCGAAGCCAGCATATGGCTGGTAGACCCTTTTCCATTGGTTCCGGCTACGTGAACGCTCTCAAAACCATCTTCGGGATGTTGTAAATAGGCAGCGAGTTTTTTAGTATTATCCAAATTTGCTTTATACGCAGCCTGCCCCACACGTTGATACATGGGAAGTTGTGCAAAGAGCCAATTTAATGTTTCGGAGTATTTGATAGTAATTTATTTAACGATCAACTTTTTGGTTTGGGTGTTGCTGTTGGTTTTAATCTGCAGGAAATAGGTTCCGGATCTTAAGTTTGAAACCGGAATTTGCATTCTTCGCTTATTTTCCGCCTTAAATTGTCCTACACTTCTTCCTGTAGCATCAAAAATTTTAATTGAAATACTGGCAGTCGTTTCAGTAAATGTAACCGTTGCAACATCTGTAGCGGGATTTGGAACAACTGCAATGTTGGTAGTTTCAGCAATTTCCGAAGTACCAAGTACAACAGTAGCCAGATCCAGTTTATAAATAGAACGTCCATAAGTACCGGCATAGAGCATACCTGTGGCTTCGTGAATATGTAGATCGTTTACCACGACCGATGGTAAATTACCATCAATCACTTCCCAGTTATATCCTTCTGTAGCGGCTCCAAAAACACCTATGTCTGTTGCCAGGTATACAACACCATTCGCATCTTTTACAATATCATTTACCGGAATATCTGGTAAGGTTGCTCCAATAGCTCCCCATACTTCACCTCTATTACTACTTCGGTATACGTTGCCATCGTCTTCACCATATCTGTAACCGGACAACGTTACAAATACTCTATTCACGTTATCTCTATCTGCAAGAACCTTGGTTACCCAGCGATTTGGGATTCCCACTGAAATATTTTCCCAATCGGTTCCTCCATTTTGGGTCATCCACACATTTCCGTCGTCCGTACCTACATAAATTAGGTTACTGTCCAGAGGAGAAACATCTATGGTTGTAATAGTTCCATACGCATTATTTCCACCGCCAGAACCGTTGGTAAGATCGGGACTAATAGCCGTCCAACTTCCTGCTGCATCTGTTGTCTTATACAATCTATTGGCACCATAATATAACGTTTGCGAATTATTAGGGTCGAAAGTTACGGGGGTATCCCAGTTCTTTCGATCTGATCCGGCTATTCCATTGGTTGCACCCGAAAAGGAACCCGCATCGTTCGTAGATTTCACAAAATTACCGCGTTGAGATAATGCATAAATCACATTGGTATTGGTAGCATCTACCAAAGGCTGAAAACCGTCACCACCGTTAATTATATTCCAATCGCTTACTCCCCCTGTTGTGGTCCTCATAGTGCTGTTATCCTGAGCACCAGCATACACCTTATCTTCGTTTTGCGGGTCTACGTAGAGCCTGTATAACTGTGTAATAGGGAGCGTGACATCCTTAGTAGATGTTGCTCCGTCGTCATTACTGTAATAGAGGCCACCGTCATTACCAAGTAAAACCTCGCCCCCTGCAGCTGCGTTAAAGGCCAGGGCGTGTTGGTCTACGTGAACATTTGGAAATGCTGTTCCCCAGGTTGCACCACCATCTGTAGATTTTTCAACTACAAAATCTACGTTATAGATCGTGTTTTCGTCTGTGGGATCCACAAATATGCCTCTAAACCACCAATGAAAACCTATATTGGTAAGTTGTGAAGAATTTTGTTCCTGCCAGGTATCACCACCATCCTGCGAGCGAAATACGCCTTGTATACTTCCTGCTGCATTTGCATAACGGGCGTACAAAACATCTGGATTAGATTGTGAAATATCGATACTTATTCTTCCTTTTTCGTTGGCTGCGGAAGGCAAACCGGAAGTCATTTCTGTCCAGGTATCACCGCCATCTGTAGTACGATACAATCCTGATGTTGCGCCACCAAAACTAGTAGCTTCCGGCCTACGTGTGCGTTCCCACATGGCTGCGTAGATAATATCTCCATTGGTTGGGTGTATTGCCATATCTATGGCTCCCGTACTATCGCTTACGAACAAAACCTGATCCCAGGTATCGCCTCCATCCTGGCTTCTGTAAACGCCTCTGTTGGTATCATTTCTGAAAAGTGGTCCCATCGCGGCCACTAGAATAATATCTTCGTTATTTGGATCGATCACCACTTTTCCTACGCTTCCAATATCTGAAAGCCCTTTAGATTGCCAGGTGGCTCCTGCATCTTCAGATTTGTAAATTCCGTCACCATCGTATACCAATGAACCTCCACCAGCATTAGGCTCGCCTGTGCCCACCCAAATTATATCAGGATCGGTTTTTGAAATTTCCATATCGCCAATAGAGAGCATTTCCATAGCGTCGAAAATGGGTTGCCAGTTTGCCCCGGCATCGGTTGTTTTAAAAATTCCACCAGAGGCTGCACCTACATAATAGGTATCTGCATTATCTACAGGGATCTCAATATCGGTAATACGACCACCAATATTTAGTGGCCCTGCAAATTCCCATACATTTAATTGAGTACGTTGTGTTGCCAGTTGTTGTTTTTTCCACTGAATTGCTTCGCGATATGCTTCTGGTTTAATTTCACCTTTTGGATAGGCGCGTTGCAGAAACATAAAGTCTGAAGGGATTTTTTCTGAAATTTCTGAAGGTGAAGTTTTGATGGACTCTTCCGAAGGATTATTACAGGAAAAAAGAAGGAATAAAATTCCGAAGTATAAGAATATTACAGGTTTCATAGAGTAGAAATTTAAAGCACTAAAGATACCAAAAATAAAGGGCATCCTTCGTTTATCTGAACCTCTCTTACTTAAGAAAAACAAGGATTAAATAAGCCACTTTCTTTCTTCCAGCATATCTTTTCTATGGATAAGAAAATAGACAAAAGCGAGTTGCCCAATGATCTCGGAAAGATTTACCAGGCCTAACAACACTACTGAATTGTATTGAAGTTCATAAATAAGCGATCCTGTGCACACAACCACATAACACACACCTACTATAAAAAGGGCTATTTTTTTTGAATGTCTATGAAAACCAGTGATAAAAAATGTTGTTGCTATAAATACTGAAAACACGAACGTAGCGAATGAAAACAAGGTAAATTCTTCTATCTCCTTCACCGAAACTACAAACACAGATAGAATAATGTACAGCAGTAAAAAGATTCCTCCTACTGCAATTAATATATCCGGCCCTCTTAGTTTTTGAATTTTAAGAGTTTTTATAACGGGGTATTGCAAACGTATTCCAAGTGAAAAATAAACTGTAAACAGAAGCATTATAGGCACTATATATACTTCAAAATTTGTGGCTACTAAAAATTCTGCGATCATTGCGCTGGCAAGAAATACTAACAGTAAAGCATTAAATTTTCTGGCAGTAACATAGTAAAATATAAACAAGGAAACGTGGAAAAATGGCTTCACAAGTTTAAACCAATCTACTCCCTTCCAGACGGAGCAAATTACACCTACAATTCCCAATAAAACTGTTAGGGAAAACCAGAATTTTGAGGAATTGGACACATCAGAAATTTCTTACAATATACATAATATTAGTATGCATTATTGTTCACAAATAAATGAAATATGTGAATTATTGCGAAAGAGTAAAATTATAAATAATCTTGCCTATTTGCTTTGCTGGTGCGTTCCCGTCCGAATTAAATTTGGTAGCCCGCGCATTTTCTTCGGCTTTTTCAATTAAGCATCTGGTGTTGTTTGTAGTCCCTCGCGCGCCACCTTTTGCGCTTATTACGGCTCCATTTCTATCTACTTCAATGCTTACTACTACCTTGCCGGCTTCGTTACATTCCTGCGGATTTCTGGGCTTGTTTAATGGTTTTCTGCCACCAAGCAAATAATTACCATCACCATCAAGCCCTTTTCCTGTGCCGTAGTAGTTTTTGGCATTGGGATCTCCATTGGGATTTCCTTTATCTCCGCCACCTGTTGGGTCCCCTTCACTACCCTTAGCCGTACCATCGCTTTTTGGACCATTAATTAAGCTCTCCAATGCGTTTTTGGTCGTTTTATCTGGTGTTTTTTCTACAGGTTTTGGTGTTTCTTTTTTAGGCTCCTCTTTTTTTGGAGTTTCCTTTTTGGGTTCTTTTTTCTTTTCTTTCTTAATAACAGGAGCATCTTCATTGTCCTGTGTAACTACTTCTTCTTTAATTTCGGACTTGGGTTGTGAGGTGGGTGGTGGCGTAGTTTCCTGTGGTGCAGATTTTATAGGCTCGGTTGGCTGTATGTTACCACTGCCTGTTTCTGTAGTTCCAAAGTTTACGGCAATACCTTCTTCCGGAGGTGGATCTAAATAGGTTAAGCCTACATAAAACAATAAAATAAGCAACAGCACGTGTAGGATGACCGTGATGGTCATACTCTTTTTTTTATGTTTTGTGTCTAGCATTGGCATTGACTTCGGTACTGTTTGAAGGTTATTATTTCTTTGATTCTATTACACATTTTTCATTTCAAATCACTTAGTCCCCTTTGACCTGGCGTTTTTACTGAAATCTGATTTAGTTATAAGGTCACTTTTTTTACAATCTAAGGTTACTGAGTGGGTTTTTCAAAAAACTGTATCGCGGTAACCGTTTTGCTTTTGCGTGAGGGATTGAGTACGCTACCGTGTAGCGACGAAAGCCCGACCCGGTCCAGGGGCACGCCCAAATCACTTCTTATCTGAACTGCAAACTCTAGTTAGGCCGCACTGCTAAAACGACTTTAAAGCTATTTTTATTGGCGATGTCCATAACAAAAACGGCATCTTCAATAGGCACGCCTTCTTCTGCTCTTAAAATGAGCGTAGGTTCTTCTTGTCCTGCAAAAATACTTTTTAGTTGATTTTCAATTTCATACTCGCTAACGCGTTCTTTATTTACGTAATAAGCTCCATCTTTGGTGATGCTCACAGATGCTTTTTGCTGATTGGTAGATTTCCCTTTCGCTTTTGGAAGGATTAAATCCAAGGCATCTGGTGTGATGGCCGGCGAGGTTAGCAGGAAAAACACCAAGAGCAGAAACACGATATCGGTCATAGAACTCATACTGAATTCCGGGCTTACTTTATTTCTTCCTCTTAAATTCATAATACCAATTTAATTTTGAAAGGTTGGATTAATAAACTGAACTATCTTTTGACCCATTGAGGCGAAAAAATTACCATAGCCGTAGCTACGTTTATTTTTTTTAAACGAAGATTGGGTGAAAAAGAAACAATTTATATTCGACATTTTAAAGTTATGTTGGTATCCTTAAGCAGGTTCGTTTAGTAAGTCTAAAAAGTCTACTGCGGTGGCTTCCATTTGATGTACTACTTTATCGGTTCGTACAACCAGATGGTTATATCCCATATAGGCAATAATACCTACTATAAGTCCCGCTACGGTCGTTGTCATTGCTGTGTAAATACCTTCGGCAAGGGAGCCCATTTCGGCTTGCCCACTACTGGTTGCCAATTGGTGAAACGCTAAAACCATCCCTATTACTGTCCCTAGGAATCCAATCATTGGCGCAGCTCCTGCAATAGTTGCGAGTATGCTCACGTTTTTTTCCAATTTGTATACTTCCAGGCGTCCGGCGTTTTCAATCGCTGTGTTTATATCTTCTAACGGGCTTCCAATACGACTTATACCTTTTTCGGTAAGTCTTGATACAGGTGTGTTTTGTTGTGCGCAGAGCACCTTTGCGGCTTGTATATTGCCACTGGCAACGTTGTCTTTAATTTGATGCATAAAGTTACCATCTACAGCTGTTGCAGCTTTTATGGCAAAAAGACGTTCAAAATAAATATATACTGCAACAAAAAGCAGAATGAAAAGAATACCAATAATGATCTGGGCGCCAAGGCCACCGCTCATTACCAGTTCTAAAACAGAAAGTGTTTTTTCTTCAACTACGGGTTCTAAGTCTGTAGCGTCTTGCGCACCGTCTTGTAAAAAAAGTGAAAGCATAGGAAAAGGTTAAGTTTTATAGGTAACGAGATTTGGTAACTGAAATTGTTTAAAGTCTGAAAGGATTTTAAATAATTCTGAAATAAAAAAAACTATTCTTACTAAGGTAGAGCCCCAATAAGAATAGTTTTTCAATAGTTTTTAATGGTGTGCAAAGATCACTCGTTCAATAAGCAGGAAAACACCAGCACCTGCAATAAATCCTACGAAGGCCAGCCAGGCAATTTTCTTCAGGTACCAGATAAAATCTATCTTTTCCATACCCATTGCAGCTACACCCGCAGCAGACCCGATGATAAGCATACTTCCACCCGTTCCGGCAGAGTAAGCAATAAAGTGCCACAACACAGAGTCAGTTGGACTATCATACATACCAATGGAGGCAGCTACCAGCGGCACGTTGTCTATAATTGCAGAGAAGATACCTAACATAATTACAACCACATCCTGATTAGGAATGGCTTGTTGTAAAACTTCGGCTAAATAGCGTAAGGTACCCACGGGGTCTCCTTCTGCAGAAACTCCGTACACAAGACTTTCCAGTCCGGCTACCGCCATTAAAATCCCAAGGAAGAACAGGATACTTGAAATTTCAATTCTGGACAATGCTTTATGTGCAGAGTATAAATGTCTTCTTTCTTTGCTGAAATCTTCTTCCGGATGGATGTATTCTGAAACCAACCAAACAATTCCCAGTGCGAACATCATACCAATATAAGGCGGCAAGTGCGTTATGGTCTTGAAAACCGGTACCGAAACGATCATTCCTAATCCTAAGAACAACATCGTTTTGCTACTTAACAAACGTTCTGAAATTTCATCGGCCTCTAATTCTTCTGTTTGAATCATTCCGCGGAAGGGTTTCATATAACTCGCTATCAAGAACGGCAGTGCAAAACAAACTATGGATGGTATTACAACATATTCCATTAATCCACCAGCGGTTACTTTTTTAGCGATCCATAGCATGGTAGTTGTTACATCTCCAATAGGTGACCAGGCACCTCCGGCATTTGCGGCGATCACAACCATTGCAGCGTACCACAATCTGGTTTCCCTGTTTGGAATTAATTTACGGAGTAGGGTTACTAGAACAATAGTAGCGGTAAGATTATCTATGATGGCTG
This sequence comes from uncultured Flavobacteriaceae bacterium, assembly GCA_963793275.1. Classification (GTDB taxonomy): domain Bacteria; phylum Bacteroidota; class Bacteroidia; order Flavobacteriales; family Flavobacteriaceae; genus Marinirhabdus. Next base: position 675,789 of record CAWBZL010000004.1, on the reverse strand, counting down.
AAAGCACAAACGCCAGGATTCCAATAATCCACAGTAATTTTCTTTTACTCTTGGTCTTTACGGCTCCTTTAAGCACTTCAAATCCACGGTGCAGGTCGATAATCTCAACAATTGTCATGGCTCCTATCAGGAAAATGAGGATTTCGGCCGTCTTCCCTAAATGATGGAGCAATGTATTCTCAAATCCGTGTTCTGCTTCCAGTCCTCCAGAACCGAAATTATATGCATTTTCATAGGTGTCTATCACATCGAACCAACCCGCATGAAAACCTACAGCTAAGACAGCCCAGATTAAGGCTGCCATAATGAGGGCGGGAACTGTTTTATCTAATTTAAGGGGGTGCTCCAGTGTAATGGAAAGATAACCGATTACAAAAATGAGAATGATGATAGACTCCATAAAATTCTTCTTATTAATTAATTGCCTTGCGACAACTTATGCTCTGTTATTTAATTTTCTGCTTCGCAGCTTTAGTATATAAAACGCTTCACTAAAGTAGCTGTTTGAAAGCTATTTCAAAAGCTGTTTTACTAATATTTGTTTTGGTACTGTTATTATCAAATGTGTTCTGAATTGCATTTTTAATCGTCATAGACGTATCGTTAAAAATTGCTTCGTCTGTCATTTGCACTTTGCGCTCCATAAAATAAGCAAAAACACGTGCCATACCGCAATTTGAGATAAAATCTGGTATTAAACTTACGCGCGCATCGGTATATTCCATAATAGGACCAAAGAAAATTTCTTTATCGGCAAAAGGCACATTGGCACCACAACTTATTACTTCCAAACCGGTCTCGATCATAGAACCAATTTGTTCTTTTGTAATTAACCTTGACGCGGCACAAGGTGCAAATATTTCACATTCCAATGTCCAGATCTCCTTATTAATAGCTTCAAAAGACATCATAGTATCTGCCACCAACGTATTTCCATCTTTTTGAAGGAACAACTCCGTAATTTCATCTTTACTGAATCCGTCTTTGTTTATAATTCCGCCAACGCGATCTATAATCCCTACTACTTTCGCTCCCATTTCGGCGAGATAATAGGCAGCCGCAGCTCCTACATTCCCAAAGCCCTGAACGATAGCTCGCTTTCCTTCCACATTACCTCCGTAAATATCGTAATAGTGACGCACTGCTTCGGCAACTCCATAGCCCGTGATCATATCTGCCACTGTATATTTTCTGGAAACATCTGGTGAGTAGCTGGTATTTTCCAGTACTTTAATTACTCCCTGACGTAACTGACCTATACGATTAATCTTATCTGCTTCGGTTGGGGTAAAGTGCCCGTTAAAAACTCCTTCCTGCGGATGCCAGACACCACTTTGTTCGGTGATAGGAATTACTTCGTGAATTTCGTCTACATTAAGATCGCCTCCCGTTCCGTAATATGACTTCAGTAAGGGGGAAACAGCTTTATACCAACGCTCCAGAACTCCTTTCTTACGAGGGTCACGAGGATCGAAATTTATTCCGGATTTTGCGCCACCAATAGCAGGACCAGAAACTGTAAATTTTACTTCCATGGTTTTTGCCAGAGAAAGCACTTCATTTTCGTTTAGACCCGGGCGCATACGTGTACCACCACCGGCAGCACCTCCTCTCAGGGAGTTTATTACTGTCCAGCCTTCGGCTTCGGTTTCAGGGTCGTTCCAGTGAAATACAATTTCAGGTTCCTTTTCTTCGTATTTCTTAAGTAGTTCTTTCATTAGGAAGGTTTGTTAGCGTCTTTTTTAATTTTTCTGAAGTACGAATACAAATATAAAAACATCAAAAGGGATATCACTCGATTTCAATAAATATTATTTTGTAGCTATATCAAATATAGTTACTCATATATCAAAGCAGATTATTAATTATCATAATTTTTTAGATACAGAAAATAAATTCATTTTTGCGAACAACAATCGTCAGACAGCTCAAAAATGAGTTCGTGTATGTCATTTTTTAATTTTCCTGGATTGCGTTTCAGACACCAAAATGCACTAAGCCTATAGCGAAAAAGTCGTTTCAACGAACTAATGTTGCTTTTTATCGAAAAAAGATTTGTTTTTTGAAAGTTTTAACTTACAAATTACTGGTTTACAATATATTTACCCAAAATAAAATTCACTCATACACGTACATGAAATATTCTTTGATCATTATTTTTCTCTTTTATAGTTTGGCAAATGCACAGGTGGGCGTTAATACTACCAGCATAGACAACGGTGTTATATTAGAAATTGAAAGTAAAGATTCGGGTGTTCTCTTGCCTCGTGTACCACTAGTATCCAGAACAGCATCGTCACCTCTTACAGGTCCTCTAACCACGGGGACATTGGTTTTTAATACGGCAATTTCAGGAACATTCCCAAACAATGTAGTTCCTGGTTTTTATTATTGGGATACCGACCAATGGCGTAATATAAATGATACCAAGGTAAATCGTACGGTTAAGTATTCAAACAGTTCAACTTCATTAACTACCAACTTCAATGCATCAACAACTACCGGAACCCGAATTGATATATTTGGTATCCTACGCTGGAATGAAGACACATCCATTTATCAACGTATCAATGATGAGCAGATGCGAATACTATCTACCGGATATTATGAGGTTATCGTGAATCTATCTTTAAATTCCGAAGATGTTGAACGTTATATTGAATTATGGCTACAGATAAATGGAACTAGTACCGGAGATCGAATCTATGGTATTGCTCCGGAAGATTCTGGTAATGGTGGAGACTTTTCTATTCATTTTACTCAAATAATTCAAATCAACGCGAATGACATTCTTAGCCTTCGATCCTTTAGGCGCGGTAGCTCAGATAATATCCTTTTCAAGAATACAGGCACCTCAAGTTTGAGCATACGTAAAATAAGATAATCGTTTCGTAAGCTTCAGATCCCACCCTCACGCTTTTACATAACAGTACGTAATAACACTCATCTTTACTATTTTGCTTCTTCTATAAACTTTCAGTAGATATGTAATATTTTCTATTTTGTTTTAAGTCTACACGCTATAAATGCTAAAAAAATAACATATTCGTAAAAGAATTGCCTTCTGAAATATTCAATTCATTCGAAAAATGAAAATGTGATCTGGATAGCAAAACTTTTTAAAATTCATTTGTCAAATATTCGTAAATTTATAGTACGAAATGTACCAAATGAAACAATTTTTCCTCCTTCTAGCTTTCTGCCTTTCAGCGACAACTTTTAGCCAAACAAACACTGCGGTTTCTACTGAATATAAAACGCTGGTCACATTATTTCAGGATTGGCGCACTTTTGAAAATCCGCCAAAACTGAATGGCGCCCCGGACTATACTGCTGCATCCTTTAAAAAACGCCATCCGGAATTTGAACAACTACAAGACAGATTAAAAGCCATTGACACGAGCAACTGGACCATCCCGAACAAAGTAGACTGGATGCTGGTCTGGGCAGAGATGAACGGGTACGATTTTAACGAACGCGTACTAAGACCATGGCAGCGTGATCCCGCATTTTATAAAACAGTCTGGACGTATAAGAGTGACGTACCCGCACACGAAGGCCCAACAAACCACTCAGTTTTAGAATTATGGAAGTATAGTTTCCCTCTTTCCGAAACTGAAAAAACACAAATGATCGCCGAACTAGCTATAATTCCTACGTTTTACCAACAAGCAAAACAAAATTTAACAGGGAACGCCAAAGACCTATTTATCACCGGCATCAGAGACATTGAAGAGCAAGCTACCGTACTTTCAAATTTAAAAAACGAAAAAAGCATACAAATGCACAATAAAGTATTGGCCGCAATAGACAATGCGATTATCGCTACTCTAGATCTGGTTTCCTGGCTTAAATTGGAAGCAAAATTCAAAACCGAACCTTCAGGAATTGGAAAGGAGCATTACACCTGGTACTTACAAAATGTACATCTGGTACCCCTCACCTGGGAAGATGAAGAGATGATCCTGAAACGCGAACTGGCAAGAGCCTGGGCTTCGCTTACATTAGAAGAGCATCGTAATAGAAACTTGCCGGATTTAAAGGCAGCAGACTCACCGGAAGCATATTCAAAAATGGCCGAAAAAGCAGTAAAGAGTTTGATGTCATTTTTGGAAAACGAGGATATCTTAACCGTAAAACCTTATTTTGAGCCTGCTTTGCGCGCACATCTGGGCGAATACATTCCTGTTGAAAAACGAAACTTTTTTACCATAGGAGAACACTACGACCCGCGACCTCTATATTCACATTTTTATCATTGGTTTGAACTGGCACGTATGGAATACGAACCTAACCCAAGCGCCATAAGAAAAGGCGCATTGTTGTATAATATTTTCGATTCCAGAAATGAAGGAACTGCTACTGCTGTTGAAGAAATATTTATGCAGGCAGGATTGTACGACGATAGCCCTCGTACCAAAGAGATTGTTTATATTATGATCGCTCAACGTGCTGCCCGTGGTTTGGGCTCTCTGTACGCCCACGCAAACGAAATGACGATGGAAGAAGCGGGAGGCATCCATAGCGAATACACCCCAAGAGGTTGGATGAAAACCGAAAAAGACCTTTTAATTTTTGAACAACATCTCTACCTGCGCCAGCCCGGATATGGCACGAGTTATATTACAGGAAAATATTTGTTGGAAAACGCACTGGCAGATTATGCTAAAATGAAAGAAGCCAAAAACGAACCTTTTAAGCTGAAAGATTTTTTTGACACCCTAAACACTATAGGAAACATCCCAATTTCACTGGGACATTGGCAAATGACAAACAGTAGCGCGCACTTGAAGGGAATAATGGATTAATTTTCAGAACTCTCCTCTAAAGCTACCTGCTCCCACAATTTGTCTGTTGTTAAGGTGTAACTGCCTATAAAATTCCATGAGCATTCTGCAGGAGAAATAATAGACAAGAACGGATCTCCTTGTTTGTCCCTGTATAAATGATATAATTGCCCGATTATTGGCTCAAAACTAAACTTTGCTGTATAAATTAAATTGTTATACTCAAACGTTTCGACCATCGCCTGGTATTCTTTTTTTAGACTTTCAAATTTGGTTTTAAAGTGATGATTTACTTTGTGTACGTTGTTATTTTTCCAGGTGGTAACGTCGTCAATTTTAATTGCCGGGGCTCCTAAGTTGGTCGAATATGGCTTTAAATGGGCATCGTATCGCTGCGATTCTTCATTAAATACAACCTGGTCTGGTTTTTTAGATTCTTTTTTCATAGCGCAACAAAGGTACGAAGCATAGGGTTATTTCTGAAAAATAATTCCGCTACTGTGATCTCGTTCGGCTCCGGTAACACTTGCCAGGCAATTTACTTCACCCTGGAGTTTGAGCACCCCTAACAATCCAAAAATAAGTGCTTCTTTAAACTCTAACAATTGCGGATCGGGAATTGTCACCTGCAGCTTTTTGTGGTATTGAACACGCTCCAAAAGATAATGGTTGTAAGCTCCTCCCCCTGTAACCAAAACTGAGCTATCTCTTTCAAATTGTCTGGCAAGTTGCACCGCAATATGCTCGGTAAAGGTAGCAAGCGCATCTTCTGCTGAAATATTCGCTTTGTCGATTATTGGGAAAATAAATTCCTGAACCCATTCCAAACCAAGCGATTTTGGTGGTTGCAACTTATAAAACTGAAGTGTATTTAACACATCCAGCAAATTACTATCCACGTTTGCATTTCTGGCTATCTCGCCACCACCGTCAAAAGGTTTTCCCAATCGGTGCGCTAGCTGGTTCAGTACAATATTTACAGGACAAATGTCGTAGGCAATCCGTTTTTCATTTTTTTCAAAAGAGCAATTTGCAAAGCCACCCAGGTTGAGACAATAATCATATTCGGCAAAAAGAAGCTTGTCCCCAATGGGTACTAAGGGTGCTCCCTGCCCTCCTAGTTGTACATCCTGTACTCTAAAATCACAGACAACCGTTTGTTGTATCATTTCAGCAAGTTCGGCGAGATTACCAATTTGTAATGTGAGTCTTTTTTGGGGTTGGTGTAAAATTGTATGTCCGTGGCTACAAACAGCATCCAAATTTTCTATCGCGTTTGTAGCAATAAATGCTGAAATTACTTCAGCAAGATACACCGTGTAGTTTTTATTGAGTGTTTTTAATCTTCCTGCTGAATAATGAATGGCTTCTTTTAAAATTGCGATCCATTCTTCGGTATATGCAATCGTTTCGGACTTTCCTATTTCAAATGACCAATTTCCTTCCGAAGTAATTTGAAAGTGAATTTCGGCCACATCAATTCCATCCAGCGAAGTGCCGGACATGATACCTAGAATATGATATGCTTTTTTCATGGAAATTATTTCATTAAAACACTAAAAAACAGCCCCTAATTACTCTCAAGCAGTGAAGAAATGGAATTCTTTAAAGGTACTTAGTTATGTTCAAAAAATTCCAAAAAGCAAATCAAAAATAACAAAGTTTTATATAGCATCAATTCTTAGAATTTGAGATTTGACGCTTGATATTTTATCTATTTTGGGAATTTGCAATTTGAGATTTGCTTCTAAAAAGGTATCTTTGCACGGCAATTCTGAAACTTATACGACGAGTTGTAGTCTTTATTAAAATTTCAATACAAAATAGCTATGGATTTCTCACTTTCCGAAGAACATTTAATGATCCGCGACGCAGCACGTGATTTCGCTAAAACCGAATTATTACCAGGCGTAATAGAGCGTGACAACAAACAGGAATTCCCAACCGAACAGGTGAAAAAAATGGGAGAACTTGGTTTCTTAGGTATGATGGTAGATCCTAAATACGGCGGAGGCGGTATGGATACAACGAGTTATGTACTGGCGATGGAAGAACTGAGCAAGGTAGATGCCTCTGCCTCTGTAATTGTTTCTGTAAACAATTCTTTGGTTTGTTACGGTATAGAAGCCTACGGAACCGAAGAACAAAAACAAAAATATCTTACCAAATTAGCAACAGGGCAGTCTATTGGAGCCTTTTGCCTGAGCGAGCCCGAAGCAGGAAGTGATGCAACTTCGCAACGCACCACCGCTATTGACAAAGGAGATCATTACCTGTTAAATGGTACTAAAAACTGGATCACTAACGGGGGTACAGCAGATTTCTACTTGGTAATTGCACAAACCGATAAAGAGAAAAAACATAAAGGAATTAATGCTTTTATCGTTGAAAAAACCTGGGAAGGGTTCGAAGTAGGCCCAAAAGAAGATAAACTTGGGATTAGAGGAAGCGATACCCACACCCTAAACTTTAACGATGTAAAAGTACCTAAAGAAAATAGAATTGGTGAAGATGGTTTCGGCTTTAAATTCGCTATGAAAACTCTAAGCGGTGGTCGCATAGGTATTGCCGCACAGGCCTTAGGGATTGCTTCCGGAGCTTATGAACTAGCTAAAGAATACTCCAAAGTTCGTAAAACATTCGGCACCGAAATTTGCAACCACCAGGCTATCGCTTTTAAACTGGCAGATATGCACACAAGTATCACAGCAGCCCGCCACATGGTGATGAAAGCTGCTTGGGATAAAGACAATGGAAATAATTACGATATGAGCGGTGCTATGGCCAAGCTATACGCAAGCCAGGTAGCGATGGATGTCTCGGTAGAAGCTGTCCAGGTTCACGGTGGAAACGGATTTGTAAAAGAATACCACGTGGAGCGTATGATGCGGGATGCAAAAATCACACAGATTTACGAAGGAACCAGCGAAATACAAAAGATCGTTATTTCCAGAGGGCTCTTGAGAGACTAGCTTAGGATATATAATTAAATTATATTTTTTTAGAGAATTAAAACCCGGCTTTTGGTCGGGTTTTTTTGTTTTGGGCAAAACCCAGTATCATTGCCTTTTAGGGCAACTATACCGGGTCGGGCTATTCGCTCATTCTCCACTCCCGCGCTAGCGGGATGCGGGGTAAACGCTGCTATCCCTTTCGCAAAAAAAATTTCGCTTACATCCAAAAATCGGATGAATAATATGAAATTTTAAAAAAAATACCCTCTTAAGGGTATTTTTTCAATGATCCAAACTTAATAAGTTTGTCGTTATAAAAATAGATTGTTCTAAAAAAACCAAAACTTATGAAACTCAAAAAATTATCTTACGTACTACTTCTATTCGTATCTGTTTTCTTATTGTCTTGTGAAAAAGAAGAAACGACATCAACAGATGATGATGATGATATAAGTGATAACAGCGGTTCACAAAGCTGGGCAGATAGTTCTTGGAAAAAGGGCGGGTCCGAAGTTTATATGGATCTAACTTCTTCAACGCCAAAATTTTGCGACAACGGAAGTCCCGTAGGCGGAACGTATTCCGCGCTAACCTGGGAAAGCGACAACATTGCTTTTTTTACTTTATTCAACGCTGGTGATGAGGTCGACTTCAGAATAGAGAAAAGCGGAGATAATTTAATACTAGCTCCGTGGGACGAAATTGCGCAACAAACTCATAATCCATCAACCTATTACCGTTCCAGCGAATTTCCTTGTAGTACCAGTGGCGGAGGGACCGGCGGTGGAGGAACTGGTGGTGGCGGAACTGGCGGCGGAGGAACCGGTGGCGGAGGCGCAACAGATGGAGACGTTATATTCTGGACCTCGCAAAATTTCCCTTGTAGTTCTATTTCGGTAAGTGTAAGTGGGGTTGGCTCCTCTTCTATAACAGGATTTTTTGATAGTGGTATTCCAGATTGCAGCAACACAAGTGGTGGTGGTAACTTTAACGATCTTGCTCCCGGAAGTTATAGCTTTAACGCAAGCTGTGAAAACCTAACCTGGAGTGGTAGTTTTACAATAGTCGCAGGTGGATGTTTAAGATTTCAGCTACAGCTGTAACACCGGCATTAGTATATAAAAACTTAAAAAACCCGGCTTCTGGTCGGGTTTTTTGTTTGGAAGATTCTCCCGGTTACAATTGCAGTCTAACACAATAAGGTAGCTGAGTAATTCAAATTTACCGTGAAGCAAACTTGAACAGTACCGAAGCTATAAGAAGAAATTCCAAACCAATCCAAAGCGAATCACAGCATCACGATACGGATACGTAGGTGCAGAAAAATGGTTATTAGTACTGTTGAACAACTGATTTATATGTTCGTATTTAAAGAAAATTCTTGTTTGGCGTACTTTGGCGTTAAAGAAAATATCGATGAGAGGAAAACCTCCTAATTTTTGATCGTTTTGCACGTAAAATTCACCTAGAACCGGGTCGTAGGCGTTCATGTCATATTCTGTAAAATACTTAAAATTAATTCCCGTCTGGATAAAGGCAGCTTTCTTAAACCATTCATCCTGGTAATAGATGCTTTGTCTTGTAACTATTTCAGGAATGTTAAGCACCTCGCCTCCCGTTACTGCCTGCTGAAATAACACCGTGTTCATTAAAGCAAACTTTTTATACCTGAATTCCTTTTCGGCTTTAACCTTTATATAATCTACCCGCTCATTAAATTGCTGTGGCGTAGGGGTAGAATCGTTAGGAATTATGGCAAAATACGTATAATCATCAATACCCGTGTAGGTTACAGAAGCATCCAGCAATTTTTTAGAATTCAACTCAATCTGAAGTTCCTGCGTTTTTACATTATTAAAACTAGTTTGCCAGTTATAATTTACGTAATCACTTTGGTAGAGTAAAAAATTAAAGTTAGGTGCCGATGAGTGTATACTCGCCGAAGCTTTTACCCTGTTACTTTCATTAAAACTGAAAGAAGCTGCACCTTTCAGATAATTAGCATCAAAATCTCCCGCTATATTTACAAATCCTTCCCCTTCCAGTTCAAATCCTTTGTATTGCTTTTTATAGTTGGCTCCTGCCGTAATAATATCACCTTGCAGTCTATTGGGAATACGAAATTCGTCCAGAATTAATACCGAATTGTATCCATAATTGAAATTTGTATAACCAATAAAAGCACCTATTTTTCCAAGTAGTGAATTATCTAACGTAGCAAACGCCTGTGCGTTAAAATCTTCCAGCGTAGTTTCTTTGCTCAGATTTGCCGCTTCATAACTTTCGCCAAAACCAGCAAAAGGCTCTGCCTGGCGATACTCATAAAATTTATCCTCATAACTTATCTGGTTTCCAATAGAAAGAACATTATAGCTCAAACTATCGCGTTGGCTAATTAGTTCGTATTGATGATCCCCGTAAAAACGAAGTCCTTCCAACTTGCTCTCGGCGTTCTCGAAATTTACGTCTATTCTGGCTCGGTCGTCAAAATTACCCTCGTCTCCTGTAAAAATTGGAATGGAGCTCGCTGGCAATCCTCCATTTTCTTCATTTAAAACGTCCTGTGCCGCAACATGTGCTCTAATTTTGTATCTGTTGTTTTCGGTATGGTAGTTTGTTGTAAACCTGAAATTACCTGTACTTGCCAACGCTTGCTGGTATTGCCCTAAAGAACGGATTCCTTTATACGAGATACTAAAATTAAACTGCTCATTAGTGTTTACCGTAAAAAATGCATCCAGTTGCTGCCCTTGTTCAAAGGCTGTTTTAAAGTACAATTCGCTTAAGGGCGTGGGTACATTGTAATAGGAAATATCCTCAATCTGGTCGTAATTAAAATGATGTGCCTGCGCTACAAATAGGGGTTTAAAATTTTTTCTGCTAAAATCGTATGCCAGCGTATTGTATGTTTGCCCGACGTTGGCAAAGGGTAGCAATTCAAAATTATCCTTTCGCAGATAGTTGTACTTATATTCTTTTTGAATGCTAAGGGTCGTATCTATGTAGGTAGTATCCCGGTCATGAGATACAATTTTATATAACTCAATAGGTGGTTTTTCTTTTTTATCCTTTTTTGGAGAAGCTTCGTCTTCATTCTGAGCCCACGAAAGCGTGGTTACAAAACAACACAAAACAAAAAGCAACACATTTTTCATGCAGATTTTAATAAGTGGTAAAGTTACTATTTTGAATTTTTAATTCTGAATAAAGAATTCTGAAATTTCTATGCCTGAAAAGACGAGACGTATGGCTTTGGGTTTCAAAAAGTCCCCCAGCGAATTTCAGCAAAAAATATAGTACTACATAATTTACAATAGTACACTCCAACCCACCTTCCCCCGAATCTCAAAAACACTTAGTATCCATATACCAATATAGCTGTCTGGGGAAGTAACTAAATGGTGAGCTCCACGCTATTTGGGATTTATTTTTTGGAAGTTGTTCTGCATGAAGGTTCGTTCATAAGTGACCAGCACTAATTTATGTGGAGAAGTTAGCACAAATTGTATCGAAGGGTCGAATTCTATTTTGTATTTTCACTTCTTCATGCTTCAACTAAAAATACACCCCCATTTATTAGAATGTGGTACGGACGAAGCCGGGCGTGGTTGTCTGGCGGCTGTTACGGCTGCGGCAGTGCTTTTGCCAGATACCTTTAGCCATCCCTGGTTAACCGATAGCAAGCAACTTTCAGAAAAAAAACGCCTGGAGCTAAAAAGCATTATTGAAGCTGAGGCTATAAGCTATGCTTTTACACATGTCATGATGGATGAAATTGATAAAATAAATATCCTGAACGCCTCCATTCTGGCAATGCAACGAAGCATTAAAAAACTATCTCCATCACCTCAATTTATTGCCGTAGATGGGAACCGCTTTAAACCTCTTGAAGCTATTCCTTATGAAACCGTAGTAAAAGGCGACGGTAAATTTTTACATATTGCCGCGGCTTCCATTATCGCTAAAACCGAGCGGGATGCTTTTATGAAAAAAATTTCAGAAGAATTTCCCGCCTACGGGTGGTCACAAAACAAAGGCTATCCAACAAAAGCACATAGAGAGGCGATTGTAAAATTTGGAGTTACGCCCTATCACCGTAAGAGTTTTAGGTTGTTACCAGAGCAACTGGTCTTGGATTTATAATTCGAACATCAGTAAACTCCTCCCGTTTTTTTGGTTGAGACCGGTTGGCGGACTGTTGAAAACACGTCAATAACCTTTTTAAATCTGCCATAAAAGACTTACAATCCTTCCTATTTTTGTAGTAATGACTATAGCTAAAAACATACTACTTTTGCTGCTCTGTCTCATCGTTTTAATAGGGTGTGACAACAAGCAAACTTCTCCTAAAGAACTTACCTCCTTTGTGCCGGATGATGCTACCTGGATTTTAAAAGTTAAAAATCTTGACGCTTTGCGCAATGAAACAGCAAGCAATGAGTTACTTTCGGCTTTTAATGATGCTTCGCTATATAAAATACTCCATAAAAAAGGGAACCTTCTCTCCTACCTCAACCCAAAAAACGAGAGTATACTTAGTCTTACCAAACGCAACGATAGCGTTTGGGACTATACAATTGCAACACGACAGGATACGTTACTATTTAAGATAGATTCTATTGCCAACAAGAGTGTGGAAACCTTAGAATATGACGGCATGTCTATACAGCGAATAACGTTGGGAAACTCAACAGGATTTACAGCAATAAAGGACAGTATTTTTATTGTAAGTACTTCGCAACAAAAGTTACAGTCGTTGTTAAAAGGAGATTCGCCAATTTCAAAAAAGTTTAAAAAAGCATTAAACGTGCTTAAAAATAACGAACTCACTTCTATTCTTCCAGCACCAATCTTTCAGTTTTCTACAGATGAAACCCACCAACTAGCAGATTATTCATCGTTGGATGTGATTTTGGGACCTAACGGAGTACGAGCTTCCGGCGTTGCATTGGCGCAGGATACAGTGCCAACATTATTGTCGGTTTTTAAAGGACAGGTTGCCCAACAAAACAATCTGGAGAATATTATCCCAAATTCTGCAACTAAAGCAATTTCTATTACTTTGAGCGATGCCTCTCTTTTAATTGAAAATTTAAAAAAATACCGGGGGGATACTCTTTCAGTAAAAAAATTAGACTTGTTTAGTGCTGCCAGCGAATTGGGGGAAATTACACTCCCCGAAGGTAATGCCGTGGTACTAAAAAGTATTGATAGTGACCTTACAAATGATGCACTAGCCGCTTCATTTACCGAACTGGAAACCTACCGGGACACACAGATCTTTAAATTTAACGACGGTAGCATTTTTAAAAACACCTTCAAACCCTTTGTACAAACAGATACTGTTTCACTGGCTTTCCAACTGGATTCCTTTTTTGTTTTTGCTGAAAATAATAGTGTGGCACAAAGTATTATTTCAGCGGTAAAAAACAACACCAACCTTGCAAAATCACCTACGTTCGAAAATGCCCAATCGTACATTAGTAACGCTTCTTCATTTCTTAGTTATGGAATGAACGATGGCGTGGCTCAGGTTGTAAACAATGCGCTGAAAAACAATGCTATGTCGCTTACACCTTCAAAAGAACTTTCCGGGTTCTCTTTGGCACTGCTTCAGTATAGGTTTGATCGTGATTTTGCGCACATTCATTTTGTTTGTGAGGAAAACACTGGGGCTCAAACTTCGGGCACGGGAATTTCAGAAGTTTTCAGTAAAACACTGGAAAATGCTGTTATGGGAACTCCGCAATTTTTTAGCAATCACCGTTCCGGGACTAAAGATATTGTGGTACAGGATATTACCAATACACTTCATTTGCTTTCAGATAACGGAAAAACACTCTGGACCAAACAACTGGACGGCGCTATTTTAGGCACTATTGAAGAAGTAGATCTGCAACGTAACGGCCAGAAACAATTGGCGTTCACCACACAAAATAAATTGTATGTTATTGACCGGAACGGGAAAGATGTAGGCGCGTTTCCTGTTAAATTTAAGGACAATGTTACGCAACCACTGTCGGTATTTGACTATGATAATAACCGAAAGTACCGTTTTTTGATCGTGCAGGGTAAAGAAGTTTTAATGTATGATAGCAAGGGGAAAATTGTAACAGGATTTACATTTAAAAAAGCAAAAAACAACATTGTGTTGCCCGCAGAGCACATTAGAATTGGCTCTAAAGATTATATTCTTATTGCTGAAGAAAACGGCAAACTGAACATTCTAAGCCGCACAGGAAAATCACGGATTTCGGTATCAAAAAATTTCGATTTTTCTGAGAATAGAATCGAACGTGAAGGTTCCAGCTTTGTGATTGTCACTAAAAATAAAGAGAAAAACAGTATTAACGCCAGTGGCAAGGTAACTTCCCAAAAACTAGACGTAGCAGGAAATTACCACTTTGCAACGTTGGGTACCACAAAAGTAACCCTGGATGATAATTTATTACGAATAGACGGGAAGCTGGCAGACTTACCATTAGGTGTCTACTCTAATCCACAAATATTTATTGCCAACCGGAATGTGTATGTATCTATTACCGAAACACAGGAAAAGAAAGTATACCTCTTTCGTAAAAATGGAACCTTTGTACCAGGATTTCCTGTCTTTGGAAGTTCGGCAGCATCAGTTTCAGAAGCAAAGAAAAAAGTGTTGTTAACCGTACTGGGACAGGAAAATGAGGTAGTTCTCTTCCAACTATAACCAATGTAACCTATACTTGTTACATTTATTACAGTCTCAAAAGGCTGATTTGCATAATATTGCATATCTTTAATGTAGAAGTTCTTTAAAAAACTTCCTAACAACAAGCCTAACTCGTGAAAAAGCTTTTCATTTTAAGCAGTCTCCTATGTTCTTTTTTTTGCGTAGCGCAACAGCAAACCTATGTAGAAACAATTAGCGAAAAAGACTCTCTTCAAATAGCCTCTTACCGTACAAAACTATCGAGATATGTAAATCCAATTCCGGATAGTGCGCTTTTTTATGGTCATAAAATTAAAACGCTCGCAACACAATTAAACTACGGTAAAGGTATTGCAGATGCAGACTATTTTTTGGGCGCCTGTTTTAAGCGCGTGCAACAAATAGATACTGCCATTATCTATTTTAATGCATCTCTCGCGCTTTCTAAAAAACTGGACTACGATATTGGCAAAGGACGTGCCTATAACAACCTGGGACGCACGTATTATTTGTTAGGAAAAATGGACAGCTCTATTGTACTCAGCAAAAAAGCCATCGCCAGTATTAAAAAAAATGGAGCCACCGAAGACATTATTACTGCAGACTCCCATATTGCCCTGGCCACGGCATATTCAAGAAAAAATGAATTAAATAAAGCCATTGTGACGCTGCTCAAAGTAGATTCTATGCACAGAAAATTAGTGCTAAGGCCAGATATTATCGCAGCTGCCTATCAAAATCTTGGGAATATTTATCTGGAATTAAAGGAATTTCCTTCAGCTATCGAACAATTTGAAAAAGCAAATGACCAGTTTTCAAAACTTCCGGAAGGTGCATCCCAATTTTATAAAAACACCACCAACGTGTATTTGGGAAACACCTATTTACAAACCGAAAGAATTGAGGCGGCAGACAGCATTCTCACCAATTCTTACAACTACTTCAAAAAAGCACAGGACATGCGTTTGGTAGCAGAAATAGCCAACTTTCTGGGACAAATTGAATTAAAAAAGAACAACCCAATAAAAGCTGAAACATTTTTCACTGAAAGTTTCACCATCCATAAAGACAACGATCTCCCATTTGAAGCAGCCCAAGGGGCATTAGAAATTGCAAAGCTGGAACTTTCAAAAAATCAACCAGAAAAAGCACTTTACTATATTGAAGAAGCCAATTCACTGAATCTTAATGCCCAAAACAGTAAACTAAGACAGGAATTATTATTCTATAAAGCACAGGCATTTAGCCAAAAAGGAGATTACAAAGAGGCATATAAATTTGGGAATCGAGCAAAAATGCTTCAGGATTCGCTTCAAAGTGTGCAAAGTGCAGAAAAAATTAAAGAGATTGAAGCCATTTACGAAACCGAAAGTAAAGACCGTGAAATCCTCCTCTTAACTTCTCAAAACGAATTAGCCGAGCAACAAAAGGCAAATCAGCGAAACTTATTGTTAGCGGGACTTGGTGTTACCACGTTGGCAGGATTATTCTTTTTCTTTCAATACCGCAACAGGCAAAAAACAAACCATAAATTACAAGAGCTGGACAAGGCAAAATCCACCTTTTTCGCCAATATTTCTCACGAATTCAGAACTCCCTTATCATTAATTAAAGGGCCTTTAGAAGACCAGCTGGAACAAACTTCTTTACAAGGAAACCAGCGAAAAAACTTATTGGCAGCGCAACGAAATACAGAACGTCTGGAAGGGTTAGTAGAACAGCTTTTGGCACTTTCAAAGTTAGAAAGTGGTGCCATGAAACTACAGGTACAACCTACAGATTTGAATTCGTTTTTGACGGCACAGGTGGAATCTTTTCAGTACGTGGCTTCAGGAAAAAATAATTCCTATAACATAGACCTTCAAACTACGGAAAAACCCGGTTGGATAGATCAGGATATTATGGAGAAGGTGTGTGTTAATTTACTAGGAAATGCATTTAAGTACAGCCCGGACGGTGCAACGATAACAGTAAAATCTGCTATTGCCAATGGGGCACTTACCTTCACTGTTTGTAACACAGGAATCTGGCTTTCGGAAAAAGAGCAACAAGCTATTTTTATTCGTTTTTACCAAACCCGCACTAATAATCCCGGTTCCGGAATTGGACTGGCACTTACCAAGGAATTGGTACAATTACATAAAGGAACTGTTACCGTAACTTCTTCCGAAGAAATCGGTGTCACCTTTACAGTGAATATTCCCGCATCAGAAGACCGTTATACTTCAGCAGAAAAATTAAACGAGCAGTTATATACCAGTATTTTAACCATAGATAAAGAAACCACTGTCCTGACCGGGACCGAACTGAACACACCCGAAGATGCCCCTGTATTATTATTGGTAGACGACAGTAAAGAAATACGGGACTACGTAACTTCTATTTTTGAAACTACCTACATTGTACTTACTGCCACCAACGGAAAAGAAGGCTTTGCGATGGCCAAAGAAAACATCCCGGATATTATAATTAGTGACGTTATGATGCCCATAGCAGATGGTTTTGAGCTTACAAAAAACTGTAAGGAAGATACCATTACGTCCCACATACCTATATTATTGCTCACCGCTAAAAATGAAGTTACAGACCAACTGGAAGGATTGGGAATAGGCGCAGATGCGTACCTTACAAAACCTTTTAGCTCCAAATTATTAAAAGGCCGCATTGCAAATCTGCTGGATAACAGACGCAAATTACAGGAGCGTTTCTCGCAGGATATTATTTTAACTCCCAAAGAAATTGCCATCACCTCTGCAGACGAGCAGTTTTTGGAACGACTTCAAAAAGTCCTGAACGAAGAACTTACCAATAGCGATTTTTCGGCAACGGCGTTTTGTGAAGCCATGGGGGTGAGCAGAATGCAACTCCACCGAAAACTAAAAGCGCTTACCGGATATTCCACTACGGAGTTTATTAGAAACCAGCGTTTAAAATTGTCGAAGCAGTTAATTGAAAAGGATAAAATCTCCATTTCTGAAGTTGGATATACCGTTGGTTTTAACGATCCATCCTACTTTTCGAAGTGTTTTAAACAGGAATTTGGACAATCTCCTACAGATTTCCTGAAAAAAGCATAGCCACAAAACCCTTATTTTACTAGTCTTCACGCAACTTGTTACAAATGTTACAGGGTGCGATACATAGTTTATAGCCTCCCGCCATCCTTCTACATAAGTTTGCTGTGCTTACTACCCCGAACCCATGAATAAAAAAAGGTTTCAATACAATGGTAGGATTTCTTTAGATCTAAAAAATGAAATCTACTTGCATGTCGACCACCTGGAGCAAGGCACCTACACCCTCTTGCTACTGGAAAACAAAAAAGTAATTAAAATAATAAAATTTAAGAAATGAAAGCACACATCAACCTCACACTCATCGCTTGTTTATTTGCAGGACATTTGTACAGCCAGGTAGGGATTGGAACCACCACTCCAGATCCATCGGCAATTTTGGATATTACGGCAACAGACAAAGGAATTTTATTACCCTCCATTAGCCTGGGAAATGTTAACAACAGTACTCTGGACGGCACTAATACCGCAGAACATGGACTTTTAATATGGAATAGTAATCCGCTTGTTGTAGGCGGTGGCGGAGTGGGATTCTATTATTATAACACAAGTTTTTGGGAAAGACTCTCGACACAAAACAGGGACGCAGAAAATGGCCTAAACCTAACAGGGAATGCTGTTAGACTGGGGGGTTCATTACTACAAAATACTACCATCTCAAATGGTGTGTACGATTTAGACATTGACTTAACAGGACTTGGTGATTTTCATATTCAGGATACTGGTGTGAATCATTTTTCAGTAGAAAGTGCTGGTGATGCTAATTTTGGCGGCGATGTTTTTTGGAGGGATGAGAGCACCACAGGAATTACACTTGCTTCATTAATAGATAACGGAGATGACGGCCAATTTAGGATTTATGAAAACGGAAATGTATCTATAGATTTAGACGCAAACGGAGTTTCGGTATTTAATCAACAGGGTCTGGATCGAGATTTTAGAGTAGAGTCCGACACAAATCCTAATGCTCTTGGAATAGATGCCAGTCGTGACATCGTGACTGTTGGAACGCCAACAGTGGGTTTACCAAATAATGGTGCTACAATTAATGGTGTTACGGTAGATTACGTAGCTTCTTTTTACACACCTGATCTTACAAATGGAACTGCAGTTCAGCTAGGCTCTACAGAATACATAATGGACTCTGGCAATTTACAAATGTCGGTGTATGCAAGCTGGCTACCATATTACCCTATGGGAACTCCGGCTTTTACTTTGGGAAATGCAGCACAGCGATGGAGCAGTGTCTGGGCAATAAATGGCACCATACAAACTAGCGATACGCGTCTTAAAAAAAATATTAAATCTTTAGAGTATGGTCTTTCTGAAGTTTTACAGATCAACCCTATTACCTACCAATGGAAAGATGGGATAGATACCTCAGACAAAATTGGATTTTCCGCTGAAGAATTACGTAACATACTACCAGAAGTTGTAGTAACACACAGTTACGAGCTTGAGAAAGAAGGTGGCACAGTCATTAAAAAAGAGAACGAACATCTTGGTGTCTATTACAGCGACATTATCCCGGTACTCACAAAAGCCATACAAGAACAACAAGCACTTATTCTGAAACTTGAACAACGTATAAACATTTTAGAAAATAAAAAATAACTACTATGAAAACAATATTCACAGCCTTTTTTTGCCTCCTACTCTTCGCTTGTAACAATGCTGAAGATAGAAATGCAGCTGCTTCTGCGACTGAGGACACACCTACTGCATCTTCAGCAAAAAAAACAGAAGCAGCTTCTACGAAAGGGACACTTACACAAAATGGAACTTATAATTCGCTTTTTGAAAGAGAAACCGGTGACTGCAGTTTTATAGATGAAGAAGGAATAGCAACAGCAATAGGGGTTTCTTCAGAATTAATTGAGAATAACAATACTAACTGCACTTTTAGTTTTATGGATGCTAATGGCACAAAAACGCGTTTCAAATTTTCGGTACAACCATGGGGCAATAAAACAATTTTAAAAGAAATTAAAGCAGCCAAAGAAAATGCCGAAACCTTTGGAAAAGACTCCAGGCTTAGTCAATACCGGATTAGTGAAACTGGTGATACGTATTTGTCGATTCACCAAAACAGGACCAATTCGCATGTTGAACGAAAAAAGTAACAACGTAGTTACTATACTTTATACTATTGAAACATCCCCAACCGAAATGGCTACTGTAGAACTTTCCAGCCTAAAAGATAGTGCCCGGGAACATTCCTATGCTATCGCAAATTATTTACTAAACAATAACAAACAATAAACAAACCTCATGAAAACACGACATTTAGTATTGGTGATCTGCCTGCTTGCAGTAGCAACACCGTCGCACGCACAACTATTTAAAAAATTAGGGAAAGCGGCCGAAAGAGCGGCCGAAAGAACCATTGAACGACGCGTAGAAACAGAAACTACAAAATCTACAGACAGAGCTTTGGACACCGTGATCGAAGCGCCAAAAGAGAAATCGAAACGTCGCCGAAATAAAAGAAAGAAGGATAAAAAGAAAAAGAATGGAAACATTATCGGAGGAACTACTACTACTGATGATAATAAGACGTCTACTACATCACAGTCTTCCGGAGGATTGGAAGAAGTAGGTTCAAACACGGTAAATTTTAAACGAGGAAGCCGAATTATTTTTAGCGACGCTTTTGAAAAAGATGGAATAGGGGATTTCCCTGCCAAATGGAATTCAAACAGAGGAGGTGAAGTAAAAAAACTGAAAGGCTTTACCAGTAATTATTTGAAAATACCTGCAGGAAGCGTTGTTAATGTTCAACTTAGCAAGCCACTACCGGAAAACTTCACTGTTGAATGTGACATTATTCTTCCCTCTGAAAAACAATACAGAAGAGCAGGTATAGGTTTTGGCGATAAACCTTATGAGATTCATTATTTAATTGCGTCAAATGGAACTATAAATTTCGACATTTATTCTGATGATTCGAGGAGTAAGCAAAACCCTTACACCCTAAACTATTCTGACAAAAAAATAGGGAATGAGAAGAATTCTATACAATACAAAGCACCGCTAAATAAAGCTATTAAAGTTGCTTTTGAGGTCAATGGCAAACGAATCAGGATGTTTGTTGATGATGAAAAAGTAGTTGATTTACCTACTGCCTTTGAACCGGAGTATCGCAAAGCCTTATTCTTCAACGCTATTACCAATAATTCACAAATCACAAAGGAATCTTATTTCTATATATCGAACCTTGTGATTGCAGAAACCGCAAGCGATGAACGAAGTGGAATTTTGAAAGATCTAATGGAAAAAGGAAATTTTTCTACCAATGCAATTCTTTTTAACTCAGGGTCCGCGTCTATTAAAAGTGGTAGTGAAGCCATTTTACAAGAAATTGGTGAAGCTATGAAAACTGAATCAACTATGCGCATTATGATCGTTGGCCATACCGATACAGATGGGGATGCCAATAGCAACTTAAAGCTATCCAGCGAGCGTGCACAGGCTGTTAGAAAAATTTTAGTGGAGCAATATGGCATCAATATAGGAAGGATACAAACAGATGGGAAAGGGGAATCTCAACCTATAGCAACTAATACTACCGATGCTGGAAAATCTCAAAACAGAAGGGTTGAGTTTATTAAAATCTAAAAAATAACTATTCAATTAAAACTAACTATTATGAAAACAAGAATTTATTTTTTACTCATTGCTTTTCTATTCGTGAATATTTCAGCAGTAAAAGCACAAAACTGTGTCGATATAAAAACAGGGGCAGTAACCAGTTATTTAAACAAAAAAATAAAACCCAGGTTGGATCTTAAACTAGACAAAAACGATGGTTTTTTGGCTATAAACGGACAACGACAAAATTTATATATGCCAGATATAACCGTGAGTCCTATTTCCCGAACGTGGAATTATTATTTTGAAGATGTGAGAAGGATGGACAGTAATTTTTTCTATGATTCTAAAACAAATACCATTGCATTGGACGTAAAATTTGAAAAAAACGGATCTGAATTAAAAGGAGTGTGTAATGGCTGTTTAAAAAGATATAAAGATAGTAGAGCTCCGGATGTAAATTGGGAAGGTCCACAAATTTTACGCATTTATTTAAAACCTATGATCTACCAACGGTCTGTTTCCTTTCAGGTTATTGATGTTACAATGATTGGTGATCTCTCGGCCAATGGAGTAGGCGATCTAATACCAAATCTCATGAAAAAGATCGGTAATCAGTTAAATGTAGAAATCAAAAAGATTTTTAATTCCAGTGAAACCCAACGTTTATTTAACGATGCTATAAGGCCTTTATTAAAAGAAAATAAAGTTGGATCGCTGGCTAGTGTTTCGATGGCTTCCAGCAGCATGAGAGTTTGTGAATAATTTAAAAAAACAATAAAACCATGAAAAACATAGTAATTACGGCGCTTCTTACGCTGGGATGTTTTGTATATACAACCGCCCAGAATTCTGACACTAAAAAAGAAACGAAAGATGCTAAGGAGCCTTTGAATATGATGGATACCCAGGCAAAAATGTATAGTACTATTTTTGCCGACCTGGGTGGAGGAGCAGAATTTGAGAATGTAGATTCTTTTATGGAACTCGTAAATAACTTGGATGCTAGTCCAGAGATAAAAGAAAAACTTACCGAACAGTATAATTCATATAGAAACAGTCTTACTTCTAAAAAGAAAGACTCTTTAAAAGTAGCATTAAATACGCTGTTGCAAAAGGCAAAAAAAGATACTAATAATTAATGTTCTAAAAAATAAAAAACCTTCACATTATGAAAATTTTAAAAATAACTTTCGCTTTTATATTCACTATTGTCTTGAGCATTTCAGGTATGGCACAGGAAGGATGCAGCACTTTTTACCCTTTTGAAGAAGGTGTTACGTTTCAGATAACCAATTATGGCAGAAACAACAGAGTTGCCGCAATTACAGATTTCTTGGTTACCGATGCCACGAGCAATTTCGCTACATTCAAATCTTTCCTAAGAGATAAAGATGGTGAAGTATTAAACGAGGCGACTTTTACCATGTCCTGCGAAAATGATGGCGTTGTGGTAGATATGGAGTCCCTCTTAAACCCAAATTTGCTGGAGAATTACAGAGATTTTGAAACCGAAATTTCGGGAACCAAAATAGTAATTCCAAACAACCTAGAAATAGGCCAGGAACTGCCAGATGCCACTATGAATATGCGTATAAATATGAGTGGTATCAATCTGAAAATGGAGGTTTCTATGACAGATAGAAAAGTGCTCACCAGAGAAACTATTACCACACAAGCGGGTACGTTCGACTGTTTTGTGATAGGTTATACTAACACAGTGAATATGGGAATGAACCGCACCACAACGGCCAAACAATGGATCTCAAGAGGTGTGGGTATGGTAAAACAGGAAGATTATAACGGTCGTGGAAGGGTTACCAGCAGTAGCTTACTTACAGATTTTAACAGATAAAATATGCTTAACCCGCTTATTTTAAAGAAAGCCGGAGTGTTGTTACGCTTCGGTTTTTTGTTTTAACTCATTTGTGTAAGTAAATATTAAAAATTATTCAAAGCGCTTTCATATAAATCTATATGTAACATAATAGTAACAAATAATTAATACTATATTATTTCAATTAGTACCAGGTAAATATGTAACAAAACACCGTTACGCGGGTAATGGTGTTTTGTTACAATAATCCTAGCGCATAAGTAATTGATTTTATTAGATTTGAGTATCTTTAAACTAGTAAATTTCTGAAATATGAAAGTAGCTTCACTTATAATACTACTTACCTCAACCCTATTATTTTCTCAAAAACAATACAAAGATACTGTATCCATCAACAAGGCCTTAAAAATTGAAATTTTAAAAGTAGATGATACGCTGGATAAAATTTCATTATTAAACAATATAATTTCAAATTCTAAAAAGATTTCGTTTGATAAAGGAACTTACAGTGCAACCTACAAATTAGCAAATTTGAAAAATGCAAAGTATGGGCAGGATTCTATGATTTCAGTGTTTAAGCGAGCAATTGAATATACAAATCCTAAAAGTCAAAATTATGGATTGTACTTATCAAACCTTCAAGATACTTATCAAAGAATGAATAAGAATGATTCTTCTTTATTTTATAATTCTCGCTTGCATGAACATCAAAAAACAGTAGCTGACCCTAGTCACAGAGCAACCTTAAATATCTCTTTGGGCAATTACTGGTTCAATAAGTATGAATACAACAAATCTTATATATACTATGCAAGGGTGGACTCCATTTGTAATACGGCGAAACATTTAAAATATTCAAATATACACGGATCTGCCTTGCATTATTTAGGTTATGCCATCAGAACTATAAAA
Source organism: uncultured Flavobacteriaceae bacterium (assembly GCA_963793275.1). Classification (GTDB taxonomy): domain Bacteria; phylum Bacteroidota; class Bacteroidia; order Flavobacteriales; family Flavobacteriaceae; genus Marinirhabdus. The sequence goes on along the minus strand of CAWBZL010000004.1, from coordinate 651,946 downwards.
GGATATCCAGATGCTATTGCCTACTATGAAAAAGCCAAAGAAATTTATGAGAATAACGATAATGAAAAATCATTACAAGAAGTAAATATAGCGCTGGGACAAGCTTATGCAAATACTGGAAAGTACGACCAAGCCATAACATTACTGGATAGAGCCGTTACTTATGCCGCTAAATTTGGAACAGAAAATGATGAATCTTACAGTGTGATAGTACGTGGGTACACCTATGTAAAAATGAATTTATTTGATAAAGCGGAGCCAGATTATAAAAAATATTACGAGCTGGCCACAGAAACCAAAGATGAAGTGAAAGTAAGAAGAGCATTAGGGTATTTAGGTTTTTTTTATTTTCAGAAAGGGGACTATCAAACTGCTTTAACCTATTACAACGAAGCCATCGAAAAATCTATAGAGACAGAAGACGATGGAAAATTAAACGAGCTTTATCCTGAAGTCATAGCCATATATAAAGAAACAAATAATTTAAACGCCCTTGCAAAAACATATGATGCATACATCTCAAACATTAAAAAGATCGAAGAAAAAAATATTGTAAAACAAACTATTGCTTTAGATGCAAAATACCAAACCGAAAAGAAAGAACAGGCCATTGCCTTATTGACTTCTCAAAAACAAGTTGCTGCACAACGGAACAAAAACCAGCAAACACTCTACATGAGTGTTATAGCAATTACAGGAATTTCCGGGTTTTTCTTTTTCTTTCTATTCCGCAACCGTCAAAAAACAAACGAAAAATTAAAAAATCTAGATAAAGCAAAGTCAACATTTTTCGCAAATATTTCACATGAGTTTCGCACCCCTATTACACTCATAAAAGGGCCTCTTGAAGACCAGTTACGAGATGAAAACCTAACGGGGGTAAAACGTAAAAACCTTCTTGGTGCAAAGCGCAACTCAGAAAGGTTAGAAGCTCTGGTAGAACAATTAATGGCTTTATCAAAATTAGAAAGTAGCACGATGCAATTGCAAGTCCAACCTGGAAACCTATCAAATTTTATAGGAATTCAGGCAGAGGCATTTAAGTATAAAGCAAAAGATGAAGGGCTGGATTTTAGCATGGATCTGGAGAAAATAAAAGAGCCGTCTTGGTTTGACAGGGAGATACTGGAAAAAATATGCTCCAATCTCCTGGGCAATGCGCTAAAATATACATCACCTAATGGCAGTATTCAAGTTGAAGGAAATTTACAGAATGGGAATTACGTATTAATAGTTTCCAACACCAATAATTCACTTTCCGAAGAAGAAATGAAATATATATTTACCCGTTTCTATCAAACCAAAAATACCAATACAGGCATGGGAATAGGCCTTGCACTTACAAAAGAGCTAACGGAACTTCATAAGGGGCGGATTTCGGTAACAAAAAAACAAAATGATCTAATTGAATTTAAAACTGTGCTTCCCGTTTCAAAAAATTCTTTTTCATCCAACGAAATATTGAGTGAAACCCTAACATCCAAAAGGGAATATGGTATTGATAGCGAAGAAATAAAGCTTCCTACCCCAACTGAAATTACAGAAGAAACCCCTTTAGTTTTAATCGTGGACGACTCTAAAGAAGTACGCGATTATGTAGCGTCTCTTTTCACAGATACGTATCAAGTTAAAACTGCTGCCAACGGTAAAGAAGGATATATTTTCGCTCAAGAAATGGTACCAGATATAATCATAAGCGATGTGTTGATGCCAGTGGAAGATGGTATTATTTTTACAAAAAACAGCAAAAAGAATCCGTTAACGGAACACATACCTATTATTCTACTAAGTGCAAAAACTGAAGTGGAAGATAAATTAGCAGGGTTGGATGTAGGTGCCGATGCATACATTGCAAAACCATTTAGCCCGCAATTATTATTGGGAACTGTAGAGAACCTTCTCAATAATAGACGTAAACTTCAAGAGCGTTTTGCACGGGAGGTAATTTTAAAACCTGCAAAAATCTCCATTTCGACCGCGGAAGAAGAATTTTTACTCAAACTCCAGACCGTAATAGATGAAAAATTGGCAGATCCAGATTTTTCGGTCACACAGTTTGGCGAAACTATGGGCATGAGCCGGATGCAGCTGCATCGTAAATTGAAGGCAGTTTCTGGACAATCAACTTCGGAGTTTTTACGCACCCAAAGATTATTGGCGGCCACGCAACTACTTAAGAATAAAAAGTTATCCATTTCGGAAATAGGCTACGCAGTGGGGTTCAATGATCCTTCATATTTTACCAGGTGTTTTAAAGAAGATTTTGGAGTCTCTCCAACGGAGTATTCAAAAAAATACAGCTAAAATCTTTTAATAATCAGCATTTTCATAATGCTGTTACGCACATCCTATCTTTTGTTACAATACTGAAAGCCCGAAAGGCTTGCTACCAGTAGTTTTGTAGAATAAATAATCCTAATTAAAGTATTCAATTTACCCCGTTCTGCTCATGAACAAAAACCTACAACGCTATGAAGGAAGATTAGATAGTATACCTAAAAAGCAAATTTACCTAAATATAAATCATCTGGAAACAGGGAAATATTTACTCAAAATTGTTTACAAAAATAAAGTAATAAAACATATAACCTTTAAAAAATGAAATCTCTATACCTCATCACCCCGCTGTTATTTTTTATGAGTTCTTTTTGCTTTTCACAAGTGGGAATAGGAACGATGAGCCCAAATGCATCTTCTATTCTAGATATAACAGCAACAGACAAGGGAATGCTTGTCCCAAGAGTTTCCTTACCTGATATTTCAGACCTTAACCTGGATGGGACAAATCCAGCAGTTCCAGGACTCTTAATTTGGAATACGAACGCAACAACCTCAGGTGGTGCCGGGATAGGGTTCTATGTATTTAATGGATCTTTTTGGGAAAAACTTAGCACAGGAACTTCAGGACACGATCAAGACTGGCATGAGCAAGGCACTGCCATTTCTCCAGATGATATTAACGATAATATTTTTACCAACGGTTCAGTAGGCATCAATACCGATGCATTGACAGCTATAAAATTGAATGTATTTGGGACAGGTACTGCAAATACAATCGGAAATTTCGAGAGTATTGCTACCAATGACGATCCCAAAACAGGTTCGAATATCGTAATGAATGGTTCTGGCAATGGTATTCAATATGGAATTCGTAATAATATTTCAAATTCTGGCGATGCTGATCATTTTGGCACACACAATGCGTTATCCGGCTCGGGCACGGGAATAAAATATGGTACTTACAATACCATAACTAGCACCTCAAGTTCACAGCACTACGGTATTTACAATGATATGGCGGGAGAAAATGGAAATTCAAAAACGGGAACGTATAATCTTATGAGAACTATGGGAGGCATTAATTTTGGTACTGCAAATATAATGTTAGGGAGTTCTTCTGGAACACAATATGCTGTTAATAACATTGTTTCTACTCTTGGAACTGGAAATAGGTATGCCATAAACAACAGTTTTATCAATTCTAATGATGGGGATGATTATGGCGTTTTTACAAGAATGCAAGGAGGAGGAGCAGGCTTAAAATATGGTTCTCACACAGTAATGAATGTAACTGGAAGCGGTGCCAAGTACGGTAGTTATATTGAAATAGGACCAGCCACTACCGGACAGGTCTATGGCTATTATGCCACGGTACCACAAACGACTGGGTTTGCGGCTATCCTAAATGGCAACGTGGTCATCAATGAAGACAGCGATGATTTTAACTTTCGTGTTGAAACTGACAATAAACCCTATGCACTTTTTAGCGATGGCGCCAATAATGTAATTAGGTTTGGCACACAGGCAGGCAATCTTTTTGGCAATGGAACAGCTATAAATAGTGTCACGGTAGATTATGTTGCAGATTTTGATAACAATGTGGGAGGGACGGCTTTAGGTATAGGTTCTGCAGAGTATCTTTTAGACGGTGGTGCAAACTTAATCAGAATTAACGGAAGCTTCACACCCATTATCGACGACAATTATGACCTTGGCTCTGCCACTTACCGTTGGGATGATGTGTATGCCACTTCTGGGGTAGTAAATACAAGTGATATTCGTCTAAAAAAGAATATTAAAAATCTGGAGTATGGCCTTTCTGAAATATTAAAAATCAACCCAATTTCCTACCAATGGAAAAATGGGAATGACCAATCCACTAAACTGGGGTTCTCTGCCCAAGAACTCTTGACCATTATCCCCGAAGTGATAAAAACCGAAGATGTTGTGTATGATGAAGTAACACATAACATGACACATCAACCCAATGAAAACCTTGGTGTTTATTACAGTGACATCATACCCATCCTCACTAAAGCAATCCAAGAGCAACAGACAATTATCGAGAATCTGAAAAATAGAATCGAACTACTAGAAATAAAAGAATAACGAAAAATTAAAATTTCAACCCTTAGGACAGTTTACTTAATTTAAAAAAATGACTATGAAAATCCTTTCCACACTCTTTTTTTGCCTCCTATTCATTTCCTGTAACAACACCGGCGATAAAAAGGCCAACGCACCTGCATCTTCAGTAGATACACCTACAAAACCTTCATCCAACAAAGAAGCTGGCGTCAAGAGAAATATGCTAAAACAAAATGGCGACTATACTTCCCTATTCAATAGGAAACGGGGCGATTGTAGTTTTATAACTGCTGAGCGTTTAGCGAAAGTCTTACATGTTCCCGCAACGGCAATTAAAATAACGGTAGATGGTTGCACCTATAATCTTACAGAAGACAATGGTCATAAAACACGCTTTTACTTCACGGTTGACGATTGGAAAAATAAGGGCATTCTCAAAGAAATACAAGGTGCTAAAGAAAATGCTGAAACATTTGGAGAGGGTTCTAGGTTAAGTCAATACAAGATAAGTGAAACGGGTGACACCTACTTGTCGATGCATCAGGATAGGATGGTGAGAATTCTAAATGAGAAAGCAGAAAATGCGATCGTTGTATTCTACACCCCAGAGATTTCATATACCGAAGAAGATATTGATAAAATTAAAAATCTCAAAGACACGGCTCGTGAACGTGCTTATGCAATTGCAAATTACATACTCAACTCCCATAAAAAGTAGACTCCCATGAAACGATCAATCTATATCTTTACAGCTATATGTCTTCTTTTTTGCAGCATTCAAGGTATCGCACAACCTTTTGAATTAGACCCGAAAATCAAACCTTTAGAACTAGGATTAAAACCCGATGGTAGTTCAGAAGGTGCGCTAGGAATAGCGACCATTGCAGAAGTGAACGAAAACCCTGCCTATTTTTTTATTTCCGGCCACGACGTGTTTCAACCAATAGATATTTACATATTCTCAATTACTACTGGTGAACAATTTACAGTCCATTTAGTAAAGGACTCTTGGAAAGATCTTATTGAAAAGAAAACCAGTTCAGAAAGCAACAATGGCATTATCAATCTCCAATTACGAGCCTGGGGTGCGTTCGGCTTCAAGATTATGCCTATTTCAAAAACTGCCGCCTATAGTATTTTGGTAAAGGCCGGATCGCCTGTAAAGGAATACCTTGGCTCCCCATTCGTAAAAGCAACCGATGATAATACGAGTAGCGTTTCGTCTAACAAAAATGATTCACAATCGGAAAATTCAGAAAACCTGAGTGAAGAAAAAGAGCAGGACAGTCTTCCAGTTATTCTATATATAGTAATAGGAGTTCTCTTGCTGGCTGTTGGTTTACTGGCTGGAAAACTTTTGGGGAAAGGAAAAGTAGCTTCGGTAATTTTAGTAGTACTATTCTATAATCCCATCACGTCGTTTACTCCAATTGTTGTCGAAGATACAATGACACTGGAAGAAGCCCGTATGGGCGGGATGGAGCGAAATATACGAAGGTTTTACAATGCTTCCGACAATCGTGGAGTCATTGATTTGGCATTAGACAAAGCGCTCGATAAACTTAAAGAATCTATCGACGGACTCGATACCACCATCGATAATGGGAAAGCAATGATTGATTTCGCAAAAAGCCACAAAGGGTTTAGCGACTGTATCAATAGCGCTCCATTACCAGGTGCTCCCAGAATTCCATCATTTTGCACCACTAGCGAGTGTAGTAGTTGTTTTAGAGATGCCCGCCAAAAATTTAACGATACTAGGTATCAATTTGAAAAACTAAGTGCCATCTATAAATGTACTATTGAATATTCCAAAAAGGCTATTGCGCTTGGAGATAACACGTCGGGGATTCATGCAGTTTCTGGGATGGCATGGCAAGTACAACGTACAAAAATTACAAAGTCGGTAGATGATCTTAAAAAAGCGTACGACAACAAATATGATATACTTCTAAATGGTTTGCAAGAATCTATGCAAAAATTGAGCGCTTGTGAAGCTTCTCACGGTCTTGAAGATTGGTTTGACAGATTTGGATATGTATATTATGAGTTCATTCGCGATAAATACAGAAGAGATGAATAGCCTGATCAAATTATTTATCACATCGCTTATCTTAAGTTTCTTTCTTGCTTGCGGAAATACAACTGAAGAAGATGAAAATATCCAGAAGATGGAAGAAACTACTTCAAATACAAGCGTAAGTGCGAATGCTGTTGACGATACCATCGCCAAACAGATAATGGATATGTGGGGGATGCATGGCGAAAGTTCTGAAGATCTCATGAAAACTGATTCTTCAAAAATGGAACTCTTGAACTTATTTTCTGAAGAGGGGCTGGCGAAACTTTTGAAAAATTCCAATCTATCCGAAGCTGAACAAAAACATATGCTCATGAAAATTGAAAAACTTCAAAAGGAGAATAAAAGAATTGGTAATAATAGTTTACAAAACGACACCAAAACGTTAATGGAAAATTATTTTAAAGAATTGGAAAACGCTTTGGCAACTTCAGGAAGTGAACAGCAATTAAAAGAATTACAGACCATGATGGGAAAAAATAACATGAACCTGTCCTTACATAAACCTTCAATAGAAAAAGAAAATCCTACCACCAAAAAGATAAGGGAAGTTCTGGGAACCAATAAATCCACCTTCTTGGAAGAAAACCTTAACAGCTATTCCTTTTATGGACTTACTAAAAAGCAGAAGGTTTTGGAAGAACTAGCCGTAGCTAACAGGAAGGATGGAGAAAAACTCCTGATCGATTATTATCAGGTAACCGATAAAGAATTTCAAATGCTAAAGGAATTACCAGCATCCAAAAAAATAGGATCGGGTCATCAAGCTATCTATATCAAAGAATATGAATTGCCCGTAACAATACAAGATCACCTGAAAAGTGGTGCCGCTTCGGCAAAATTTAGGGGCATAACCTCTACGTATATTCGCGATAATGGAACACGAGCAAATCAATTTTTACGCGGTGCCAAAGGTGCTAGGGAATCTTTTTACGCGATTAATCCTGGTTGGTATGGAGAAAGAGGAACTTCTGGGGATACCTATGTGGATTCCCGAAACAAGTTTATTTACCTACCTCTGGGTGCTATTTCGTTTGCCGATAAAGTAATTTCTCATGATCCGGGATATCCAAAAGGTTCTCATGCGCAAGGTAGTATTGGCGAACCAGATATGTCATTGGAGAAATTTAAAATAGCAGACCCCAAAATATGTAATTTGGGGATTCGGGGTGTTTTAACACTCGAATTTACAGATAACACTATCGCCAATGTAAATGGTCCAGATCTGTACATTTTTGAAATGGGCGCCATAGAACCCACGCACCTGGAACTATCAAAAGATGGAAAAACGTGGATAGATATCGGTAAAATAGAGGGAGGAACTGCAGAAGTTGACATAGAACCCTTTTGTAAACCAGGGGAAACATTCAACTACATAAGGCTAACCGACCTTGATTCTAACAGTACTTTACCTGGTGCCGATGTAGATGCTGTGGCCGCTATTGGTGGAGCACTACGACTTAATCTGGATAGTGCTGTTTTATTTGACACGGGTAAATTTCAGTTAAAGGATAGTGCTTCGGAAGAGCTTCAAAAATTGGTGACTTCGATTCAAAAAATTCCGAAGGCAAGAATTGTTGTGGAAGGGCACACAGACAATATTGGAGATCCGCAAAGCAACAATACACTTTCTGAAAATCGGGCGAAAGAAGTATCAGCATATTTAAAAAAGAAACTTTCCGATCAATATAATTTCGACATAAAAGGCTACGGGGAAAGGCAGCCAATTTCTCCAAACGACACTGAAGAAAACAAACAGAAAAACAGGAGAGTAGAAATTCTGGTAATCCCAAAATAAAAAATATGAAAAATTTGTAAACTACGATGATTGTCGCAGTAGCTATAGCTTTAAATAGTAGCGAACAAAATAACTGTAGTGCCCTTTATTCATTCACTGAAGTAGCCACATCGCAAATTACGACCAACGAAAAAAAAGTTACTCCTATCGCATGAACGAGTGTAAGAAACATAGGTGAAAACGGTGGGAATATAATTGCTGAAATAAAAATTTTTTCAAAGATGATAAACGAGCAGAAATCAACAAATCAACCTACGATCTTATGTGTAATAACAACTAAGTTGAATTAGATTTTAAATCAATGTTCAATCTACAAATGGCGACGCAATTTAAAAATATGGATACCGAAAGCAACAGGACAAATATAGCGTTGCAAAATGATTTAATTATAGGACAACAACTCCCTGACTACACCTTGATTATGAAAATTAACATGTTTGGTATCGCTATAAATATGGATGTACAGATGATAGACCGATATATGATAGCACAGGAAAATGTCAACACTCCGACCAGAACTTACGAATGCTATGTAATAGCATATACCACCCAAAATAAAATAGGGATGAACCGCGCCAAAACGGGCAAACGATGGATAGCCAAGGGCGTAGGATTGGTAAAAAAAGAAGGTTACAACGGACGTGGAAGAGTTACGAGCAGTAGTGAACTCACCGACTTTTTTTAAATAATTATGCTCGACCTGCTTTTAATGCAAGCGGGAGTATGATTAGACTTCGGTTTTTTGCTGTAGTTGAGCTTCAAACAAGGCAACAAAGTGTTTCAGGAGTTTTTCTTTTACTTCTTCCAATGTAACTTCGGCTTTGCCTAATTCTACGTTAAGAGAGGTGACGGCTTTGCCTTTAATTCCGCAGGGTATCATGTTATCAAAATACCCCAGATCACTATTCACATTTAACGCAAATCCATGCATCGTTACCCAACGGCTGGCGCGAACACCCATGGCGCAAATTTTTCTGGCAAAAGGGGTTCCTACATCCAGCCAGACACCTGTTTCGCCAGGACTCCTTTCGGCTTTAATTCCATATTCATTTAACGTGAGAATCACCATTTCTTCCAGGAAACGAAGGTATTTATGAATATCGGTAAAGAAATTTTCTAAATCCAGAATTGGGTAGCCCACAATTTGCCCCGGGCCGTGATACGTTATATCGCCACCACGGTTTATTTTATAAAATGTAGCACCAATTTTTTCGAGATATTCTTCCGAAACAAGCAAATTTTCAAAATCGCCACTTTTCCCTAAGGTATAAACGTGAGGATGCTCTACAAACAAGAAATGATTTGGAGTTTCCAAACCAGCATCTTCTCTTCGATTTTTGATTTTTATATCAATAATTTCCTTAAAAAGCACTTCCTGATACTCCCAGGTTTCTTTATAATCCTTTCTTCCTAAATCTTCAACCAGCAATACTTTATTCATCTATTTTTCTTCTAAGATCACTTCTATATCAAGTTCATCGGGGTTTTTCATATACGCAATAAAGGGTTTTTGAAACGTTACCGTTTTTCCATCTGCAGAAATTTCAGCATCCTTGATATTCACAGATTTTATTTTCTTCGGAAATGTATATTTCACCGTATACATAGTCTCACCCATAAACATTTCGACTCCCTGAATACTATCCAGCATACTTTGAAATGCTTTTTCGTCCTTTATATAGGCATCCCGTTTAAACACATTATTCTTAAAACTGAATTTTACGCCTGTTGGCTGTTGCGCCGACTTCTTTTCTTCACTGGGCTTTGCAGATTTCCCCATTGGAACTACATCTAAACCATCACTGGCATTTAATCCTTCCATTAAATTATTTGCCTCCGCAACTGTTTTAAAATTGGTGAATATATCGAAAGTCATTTCACTTGTTTCCGGGTTCATTACCATCCGCATCTGGTAATTCTCCAACAATTTTAAGCGCTCCTGTTCTTCTTTAGGAAGTTTTGAAATACTGTCTTTTTTCTCTTCAAATAGTTTTTTGAAAGACATTAAAGTATCTGTCTTAACCAATGTTGTATCTGTGGTGGGCATCATAGCCATCATTTCACTCATATCTACGGCAAGACTCATACGTCCTGTACCATCTTCGTTAATGACCATAGTTTCAGAAAACTGGCAGCTCACCAATGTTGTGGCTAGCACAAAAAGTAGTAGAATTTTTTTAAACATTAGATTCAGTTCTTAGGATTATTCAAAATAATAAGCGCGGCAATAACTCCCGGAATCCAGCCACATACTGTTAAAATGGTTACTATTACAATAGATCCACATCCTTTATCTATCACAGCCAATGGTGGAAACAGGATAGACAACAATACACGCCAAATACTCATAGAGACAAAATTACGGATTAAAACTCAGTATATGTGTCGGGTGAAAATTGTTTTGTTACATGAAAAGTTGTCGCTATATTCGTTGCAATGAAACGCCTCTATTTTCTTTTTCTACTTTTCTCACTCGTAGCATCGACTACTGCTACAGCCCAGTATTTATTTGAAGGCACTGTAGACGCACAATTTATCGAGGGCGAGGTATATCTTTCTATGATTGAGGATTACAGAAAAATCTCCGGCGTGTACCACGAACAAATTATAGCCAGAGTTAAGCCGGATAGTGTGGGCAATTTTACATTTGCCGGTACCAACCTCCCGCTGGAGAATAAAATGTATCGTATACACGCAGACACCTGCAAAGAGACAGACCAGAATTTATCTCACGTTACCGGGCATTGTAAAAACAGTGAAGAAATTATTTTTGTAGCCAACAATAAAACCACGCTGGCACTCCCCTTCTCTTTTGAACAGGAAATGTTTTGTAAGGTGGTTTCCAATAACGAAAAAGCTAAAACATTTTTAAAGATAGATTCGCTTAAAAACGATATGCGCTTTGCCTTTTCCAACTATCGAAGTGAAGCCAACCGAAAAATAAATACCGAAAAGTGGTTTAGTATCCTTCAAAATTATGGGGAACAATTGCAGGAGCCGTTGGCCGAATTATATATCTACTCCTTTTTAAGTGATCGAAGGAGTATTTTACACGCCTATTACCTGGCCGATCTTAAACACAATCCGTATTACGATACATTATTGGAGAGGCTACAAAGTCAATACCCGGACACTCAATACGCCAAACAATATGAAGCTGAACTAAAAAGCGACAGGTTCCTTATTTCGGAAAATAAACCAGAAACATCGTTGCCGTGGTGGGCATATGTGCTGGGTGTAATTTGTTTATTCTCTATTTTGGGGAATTTTTATTTCTTCGGAAAAGCAAAAGAGCAAAAAGCCGTAGCCGAGGGAAAAGCTGCTTTAACCCAGCAGGAAAATAATGTTTTGGAGCTTATTCTTCAGCAAAAAAGCAACAAAGAGATTGCTGCAGCGCTTTTTGTGAGCGTGAGTACCGTAAAAACGCACATAAACAGCATTTACAAAAAACTTGGCGTTTCTTCCAGAAATGAAGTGAAGGCGATGTACGCTTAGTTCTTAATGAAGTTTATAGCCAAACAGTTTTGTCTTTTATCGAAGTTTTTCTGGTTCCCTCAGGCACATCGCCCCTGTATTTTCCCATATAGAAAAATCCTAAGCAACGCTCACCTTGTTGAAGGGAGAGGTGCTCACCAAAGAATTTTATGAGTGCCGGCGAACTCCAATAGGCTCCAATCTCCATCTCGTGCGCGGTAAGCCACATATTTTGAACGGCCATTGCTACAGCGGCTATTTCTTCCCATTCCGGAATTCGTTCTTCGGGGTCACGTTGCATACATATTGCGATCACGCAACCCGATTGCAATGCTTTTTGCGACATCTTTTTTTGCTTGAAATCTGAAGGCTTTTCAACAGATTTCAGGTACGCTTTGCCCAAAAATTCTGACAGCGCTTCGCGGGCTTCTTCAGAATGAAACACTTTAAAACGCCATGGCTCGGTACGTTTGTGTGTGGGTGCCCAATTGGCAGCTTCGAGTAATTGCTCAATTTCGGCTTTAGAAATAGGATTATTGGAATACGCATCCGGGTAGATAGCCCTACGGTTTTTTATTATTTCAGCGATCATTGTTTATAAAATAAAATGAAGTACAAAGATATTAAAATGATATTGAGCAGTTTCTTAAAATTTATAAGTCAAAACTGAACTGCATAAACCGAATTGTGCACCCTTTTTTGCCAGAATTAGATAAAGAAGAAAGAAAAAACGATGTAAAACAAAAAAAGCCCATCCATTTGGATAAGCTTCTCATCGGTTTGTCATTCCGTATTTAGTACGGAACTAAACCACAAGCCACATTTAAGTGACTCAACACAACATCATTTGACAAATTCTAGATTTGTCATTCCGCACTTGTTGCGGAATTGCGGTCTGGACGAGACTCGAACTCGCGACCCCCTGCGTGACAGGCAGGTATTCTAACCAACTGAACTACCAGACCGTGCTACTATTTTAGAGACTTTAAAAGCTTGTCTTCACTCCCCCCGAGGCTTCGGGGCTAGAAGCGAGTGCAAATATACACCGTGTTTTTATTCCCGCAAATTTTTTGTTCAAAAAAATGAACTTTTTTTTCATGATTATAAGGTGACCTCATCTTAATACTACCCAAACTTCTGACGCTCCACCAGATACGTTGTTAAAATCTTATTGAAACCCTCATTAACATCTGCCTGCACATATTTTATACGGTACTGACCGCACTTAAGTTTTAAAGCTTCAAAATATTCCCGCACCGCTTCTTCGTAGGTTTCCTTCACATTATCTGCGTATAAATTAATGTGCTCCCCTGTTTCCACATCTACAAAACGTTTCGGCCTGTTGTTAAAGTTAAACTCTAACTCCTTGCCTTTATCGAACGTATGAAACAAAACAACCTCGTGCTTATTATATTTTAAATGCTGTAAGGCTTCAAATAACTGTTCTTCTTCAGCATCGCTCTGAAACATATCTGTAAACAAAAAAACAAGGCTTCTTCGCTTTAACTTTTCAGCAATTAAATGTAAATGAGTGTAGGTTTTGGTTGGTATTTCTTTACGTGATTGTGTTATTGCATCATTAAGATGCTGCAATAACATATGATGATGACGCTCACTACCTTTTTCATTAGCATAAAATTCATACTCATTACTATAAATACTCATTCCCACAGCATCCCGCTGGCGTTTTAGCAAGTTCATAATCGCTGCGCTTGCCAATACCGAAAATCCTATTTTATTTAAAGAACCTATTGAATATTCTTTCAATTTTGGATAGTGCATCGAGCTACTGTTATCCAGGATTAAATGACAACGCAGGTTTGTTTCCTCCTCGTAACGTTTGGTGTATAACTTATCGGTTTTAGCGTATAGTTTCCAGTCTATGTGCTTGGTACTTTCGCCATTGTTATAGATCTTATGTTCAGCAAATTCTGCAGAAAACCCGTGAAACGGACTTTTATGCAACCCTGAAATAAATCCTTCTACCACCTGAGTGGCCAGGAGATCCAGGTTTTTAAAGCCTGTTATCTGGTTTATTTGTTTTTCTATATCCATTTTAAAGTAGTGAGTAGTGAGTAGTGAGTAGTGAGTAATAACTCAATACTAAAAACTCAATACTATTTACAAAATCCCATCCACAATGCCATACTCCACACTCTCCTTGGCATCCATCCAGTGATCTCGCTGAAAATCTTTCATCACTCTGTCAAAATCCTGACCGCAGTTATCGGCCAGTATTTTTGCCGAAAGTTCTTTGGTTTTTAAGATTTCCTGCGCCGTAATTTCAATATCGCTCGCAGGACCTCTCGCGCCTCCACTTGGCTGATGGATCATTACGCGTGCGTGTGGCTGTATAAAACGACGCCCCTTCTCACCTACCGAAAGTAAAATACTCCCCATACTTGCCGCAAGACCCGTGCATATAGTAGAGACCGGACTTTTAATTTGTTTAATGGTATCGTACATACTAAACCCAGCCGTTACATATCCACCCGGACTGTTAATGTACAATTTAATCTCGTCGTGATTAATACTATCCAGGTACATTAGCCTGTCCACAATATGTCGTGCTGTTTTATCATCCACTTGTCCCCAAAGGAAAATGGTACGGTTATCCAATTGTTGCTGCTCTATTTTATCCTGTACTTTTTGTTTTTTATCCATAATTATGTCCCTTAAAACGGGTATCTTTTTATTACGATTCTCTTTGTTTCAAATATAAGGAATTTGAGAAGTAGTTAGAACTTTGCAGGATTGATTTATAACTCAAACTAAAAATGTATGCCCATTTAAATCTTTCCCACCTTAGTGCCTTCCTCTCACTCAACATCATCCTCTCGGTCGTTTCTTCCTCGTTGGTGAAGAGAGTTGTGGGAGGCAAGAAAAAAAAAGACCTGACAAATTGCCAAGTCTTTTAAAAATTGTTCTGCAAAAATTTAGTTCAACAATTTGTCAATTGCTTCTGCGTATACGTTTTTAGGAGCAACACCTACCTGGCGTCCTACTAATTCTCCTTTGTTAAATATTAAAACTGTTGGAATGTTACGTACTCCGTATTTTGCTGCAAACTCCTGGTTGGCATCTACATCTACCTTTCCTACTACCGCCTTCCCGTCGTAATCGTTGCTTAGCTCGTCAATTACCGGTCCTACCATACGGCAAGGTCCACACCAGGCTGCCCAAAAATCTACCACTACGGGTTTATCACTTTTTAATACTGTTTCGTCAAATGTTTTGTCTGTTATTTCTAAAGCCATTTTTCTATAATTTAATGTTTCCTCAATCGGAAATCAGGTTGTACTTACGTTATTGTCACACAAAAATAGGCAAAAAGTATTCCAAACGGCACTGTGTCAGTATTACTTAACAAAATACAGGTATTAAGTAATTTTATAAGCAAATTAAAAATGAAGCAAATACTGTCTATGCGGGCTGCTTACCCCGCGCAAAGCCAACAGCTGGCACCGCGCTTTCGGCTATATCTTTTTTGTAAGGGGAGTTTAGTATCCTTCTTCTACCTTTTCAAACAATTACAATCCATCTGTTTCAGCAAAAAAAAGCTTCACAAAAAAGGATGCCGCCTCAATCACTTCCCGGATCGAAGTATTAAAAAGGGTCTGGGCAAAAGAAACAGCTAGTTGTATTTCAACTATGGATTCCACATATTAAATTAGTAACTTTATAACAACCAATACAACCATTATGTATACCAAACGCAATTACGGATTTTTTATGACCCTAAACTGGTCCAAAAAACCGTTACTCATAGGTCTCTTATACGCTGCACTACTTTTTATACTGTTTTACTTTTTAGAAATTCGTTTTTACCTACCCTGGCAACCACTGGGTCTTATAGGTATTGCCGTAGCTTTTTACCTGGGGTTTAAAAACAACAGTTCCTACGACCGCACCTGGGAAGCCCGAAAGATCTGGGGCAGTATGGTAAATAACAGCCGTACCTTTGGCGCCGCAGTGGTTTCTTTTGTACAAGGACCCAACGAAGCCGAAATAAAAAAAGAACTCCTCTACCGTCATATTGCCTGGCTTATTGCCCTTCAGTATCAATTACGGTTAAGCCGTCCCTGGGAACATACCAAAGAGCGTCTCAAAAAATTATATTTTGCCACCGCGTGCGATGACTACGAAAAAGGATTGGAAGCAGCTTTGGCAACCTACCTGAAGCCCGCCGAACTACAATCTCTCGAAAAGTATTCCAACATGGCCACCCAGATCCTTAGAATCCAGTCCAAACGCTTACAGGAATTAAGGGACGCCAATCTGTTCGAAGATTTCCGCCATATGGAATTTCACCATCTCATCCAGACCTTTTACGAGGATCAGGGAAAGAGCGAACGTATAAAAAACTTCCCTTTCCCACGCCAATATGCCTCTACCGCCTATTGGCTCACCATCGTTTTTTGTGCCTTTGTACCCTTGGGGCTGCTGGAAATATTTAACACAACTATGGGTTGGATGTATTGGTTAGGACCCGTTATTTCGGCCATTATTATCTGGGTGTTCTTTCTCATGGAAAAGATTGGGGACTATAGCGAAAACCCGTTTGAAGGCACTTATAACGATGTTCCTATTACCGCCATTGCCCGCGGTATTGAAATAGACCTACGCGAAATGATAGACGACACCAACATCCCAAAACCAACGGAGACGATGGATGGATTTTTAATGTAAAAAGAAAACCAGAGCGCCAGCCAATTTTAATATCTTTACCTATGAAAAAACTTGCCTTCCTTGTATCAGTAAGTTGTTACATCTTTCTTAGCGCCTGCCAGGAATACAATCCGTTGCACCAGGAAACCGAAACCCCACCCGAACCTAAAACCTATACCGGCCAGTTTAATTTCCCCGTTGAAAATGAAGTCTACGTCCCCATTTATAGCGACATCTACAGTCGTACCCGAAACTACAAAGTACTCCTCGCCGCTACCCTTAGTATTCGTAACACCAGTAAAAGCGACACCCTATATCTTAAAAATGTAGATTATTACGACTCTGCCGGGCATCTGGTACGCAACTATCTGGAAGAGCCAATTTACCTGCATCCGCTGGAAACTGTGGACTATGTGATTGATGAAGCAGACGAAGCCGGAGGGAGCGGCGCCAACTTCCTACTCACCTGGGGCGCCCAAAAACAGCTCCACCCTGTGATACAAGCCGTGATGCTGGGCAGCATTGGCCAGCAAGGCATCACGTTTACGACGGATGGTGTTGTGGTAGAGGAAAAGGAATTGGTGGAAACTAAAAGAGAAGTTTTGGGAGATAGTTTGAATTAATGACAACTTGAATTATTTGCTAATTGATACTTATTGTCGGTTGACACAATATTATTGAGGAGTTATTTTTGTAGGAAATAAAAACACTATGAAACCAATTGAAAAAGGACAAATAGTCAAATTTCATACTCCCAATATTGATGAAGATCCCAATCAAAAATATGTAGTCTTGGAAGTTTTTGAAGATGGAGACCGAACAAGAGCAAAGATAGAAGCCCTAGATACTGGATTTATTTTTCCTTCGGTTAATGTCGTTTTGGCTAGAGATTTAGAAGTTGAAATAATTTCTTCGGAAAAATTAAGCATCTATATAGAAGCAATCAAAAAACTGATTTAAAGGGAAATTATGAACAACTTAAATAATAATTGTAAAAACACAACAAATTATTTTTTCCTTAAGGAATATAACATAAATTTGTAACCAATGTTTAATGTTTAATAAGGTGGTTATGAACGAATATTTGTCTCTTGCGGAAACAGCAGAATTAATTGGTAAAAGTAAAGAAACATTAAGACGTTGGGATAAGGAAGGCGTTCTAAATGCAGTTAGAGAGCCTGGATCGAATTATAGAGTTTACAAAAAAAAAGACATTCAACTGTTCTTAGGTGAAATGTTTGAAGATACTATTGATGTAAAAATAAATAATGCTGTTGATCCTTACAAAAAATTTTCAGTTTTAGAATTATTTGCAGGAGCAGGTGGGTTGGCTATAGGGATGGAAAAAGCAGGATTAGAATGCATTGCCCTTAATGAAATTGATAAATGGGCATGTCAAACATTAAGAGAAAATAGACCTCATTGGAATGTTTTAGAAGGTGATATTAAATCATTCTCATTTAAAAGTTTTGAAAATAAAGTAGATGTTGTAACAGGTGGATTTCCTTGCCAAGCTTTTAGCTATGCCGGAAAAAAACTAGGTCTAGAAGATGCTCGCGGAACCTTATTTTACGAATTTGCACGTGTTGTCAAAGAAGTTAAACCACCTATTTGCATAGGTGAAAATGTAAGAGGATTATTATCCCATGAAAAGGGAAAAACTCTAGAGGGGATGATTTCTATTCTTGACGAAATAGGGTATAACGTGATTCCAGCAGAAGTATTAAAGGCTATTCACTATAATGTTCCCCAGAAACGTGAAAGGCTTATTTTGGTAGGAGTTAGAAAGGATATTGATATAAAATATCAGTATCCCAAACCTAATCATAAAATATACAATTTGAAAGATGCATTAAAAAAAGGCGATTTATACGATACAAATGTTCCAAAATCACATGGTTCTAAATACCCAGAACATAAAAAAGAAGTTCTCGATCTTGTTCCACCAAAAGGTTATTGGAGAGACTTACCAATAGACATTCAGAAAGAATATATGGGCAAAAGCTTTTATTTAGGAGGAGGTAAAACTGGCATGGCAAGAAGAATTGGATGGGATGAACCTAGCTTAACTTTGACTTGTAGTCCTGCTCAGAAACAAACCGAAAGATGCCACCCTGATGAAACGAGGCCATTTACAGTCAGAGAATATGCTAGAATTCAAACATTTCCAGACGAATGGAAATTTGCTGGTTCTATCTCTCAACAATATAAACAAATTGGGAATGCTGTTCCTTGTAATTTAGGTAAAGAAATAGGTTATTCTGTAATTAAGTTTTTGAATGAATATTGTAGAGTTGGAAACAATAGAGCTTATTGATACTTTTCAGTAATTTCTTTTGCCAAATTCTCGATAGTTTTTTCAACTATTCTGCTAGCATCAACCTCTAAAGCAACTTCTCCTATCGCATCAATTAATTCAAAATAGAAATCCTCTTTACCTGTCAATCGATGCCAAAAATCTTTACCAATATATACTGGGTAGTTTTGACCAATTCTTTTATAATGAGAGCTTAATTCAGATTCTTCACCATAAACTACACATACGATCATATCATTAATCCCAACATTCAAATTATTAGTACGAGCAAGTTTTCTGACTCCATCAAAATGATTAATTATGGTAGTAACGTCATCGTAATTAATAGTATTAGGTCCAGCTTTTAACTGACAGTACTTCTTTCTTCCATCAATTGCATCAATAAATTCTATATCGACTCCTTGGGTTGTAGAACCAAGCCCTTGAAAAAGCGAACTTATTAGGCTCTGTACTTTCATCCCAAAAGATGTTGTAATAGAAGAACCCAATATTCTTGGTAAAACTAGAGCTCTAGCAATACTGTTAGGATCGTCATTTCCAGTTAAGAAGTTTGCTAAATATTTAAACAAGAATGGATTGACATTATATTCAGAAAGTCGACTCGCTCTTTCGCAAGCACCATTTATGTGATTTTGAACAATTTCAGATCTGAAGAAATTCTTGGCATTATTTAATATCTGTATTCTTTCTTGATTATTCATTAAAAGATTTCATTTTTGTAAAACTATAAAAAGATACTTTAACAATGACCTGTTTATCATTTTAAACAACCTTCTAATTTAACCTACACTTCACCCCTTCTAGCTCTAACTCCTCCAACAACTTATTACATATCCTCATTGTCGACTCTATCGTACTAACCTCACCTATTGATAATAATTGCTAATACGGACAAAAAATCACATCAACTCTCTCAAATTCCCCAGCACCGCTTCAAATTTTACGATGTCTTTTTCCAAAACGCCTTTTATTTTTGCTTTCATCTGTGCTAATTCTGCAGCGAGCAACTCGCTTTTTTCGGGGTTTTCGGCCAGCGTTTCCTTTTTGTTCAGGTAATTGGTTCTAAAATAATTAATCTCCTTGGTGATATAGGCGTGGTAATTCCCAAAAAAATTAGCGTCTACTACAAGTTGCTTGTAATTTTGGAGTTTCGCTGGCGAATTGTCCACATAATACCGGTTAAGGTCTACTAAATTAATTTTATTCAAAAATGAATCGTTGAGCGAAGCAGATAAAATTGGGTTTACAAAATTGTCCAGATCCAGCGAGGTCTTAAATTCGTTTAAGTCCACAATAGCACTGGCAATAGATTGTTCCAACTCCGGCAACGACGAGCGAAAAAAATCGTAGGCGTCTTTCGCATTGTCAATGCGCTGTTTTCGGTAAAGCACATACCCCAAAACAACCCCGGAAATTGCCAGAAACACCGCACTACTATCCAATAGCATAGACCATTGGTTGGGATCCAAGCTCCAGTCTTCAAAAATAAAATAGTACTGTTCAGCTTCTTGCTTCAAATCTTGATTTTAGTTTCCAGGTTTTCCCTATAACAAAAATTTCTAATTCAACCGATACTTCACCCCATCCAATTGCAACTCTTCCAACAGTTCATTACATATCTTAATTTTATGGGTACGGCTGGGCATTTGTAGTTTTACTTTTTCTTCTACTTCGTAAATGGTAAAATGGAGTTTTTGATCGCCTTTGTGATAATTAAAAAGTTCTTTTAAGCGTTCTATCTTGCCATCTTCCAGATCCTGCACTGGCATTTGTATGGTAAGCTTTTTAGCCTGATTATCCATTACATCGTGCAACATTTGCATAAACGTGTATTGCAGTCTTGGCTCTCCTTTTTTACCGGTATCCCGGTTGGTCCAGCCTTCTTTTACAAACACGCGGGCATAGATAAAACTATTAGGTATTAAGAAATGGCGCCATTTAAGGTATTCTTCCCCAAAGATCTTAAATTCGTAACTGTCTTCATAATCTTCTACGGTAAAGATCGCCCAGCCTTTTCCCTGCTTGCTTTCCCTGTGTTGTACGTCGCTCACGATCCCACCAAAGCACAACTCACGGTTTACATATTTTTCCAGATTATTAAAATTAGAGACCTTGCAGTTGGTAAAGTTTTTCATTTCAACTTTAAAATCGTCCAGCGGGTGTCCGGAAATGTAGATTCCCACTACTTCTTTTTCCTGTTTTAGCTTTTGCATGGTGCCCCATTCTTCACAGGGAGGCACCTGGGGTTCGGCAATTTGCACGTCGCTGGCATCGCCAAACAAACTTACCTGACTGCTGTTTTGCGTTTCCTGATATTTCTGCGCAAACTTCACTACTTTTTCATAAAATTTTACGCCATCTCCATCATCGTGCATGTACTGCGCGCGATGCTGCTTAAAACTATCAAAACCACCCGCGAGTATTAAATTTTCAAACGCTTTTTTGTTGGCGTTTCGTAAATCGACACGCTTCGCCAGATCAAATATCGATTTGTACTTGCCGTCTTTTCTGTGTTCCACGATAGTTGCTACGGCACCACTCCCCACGCCTTTTACAGCACCCATTCCAAAACGTACGGCTCCACGATCGTTTACGGTAAACTTGTGGAAGGACTCATTTACATCGGGACCCAGAACTTCCAGCCCCATGCGCTTACATTCTTCCATAAAAAAGGTCACCTGCTTAATGTCGCTCATATTATTACTTAACACGGCTGCCATATATTCGGCAGGGTAATGGGCTTTTAAGTAGGCTGTCTGGTAGGCGATCCACGCATAGCAGGTAGAGTGACTTTTATTAAAGGCATAACTCGCAAAGGCTTCCCAATCCTTCCATATCTTTTCCAGTTTTTCGGCGTCGTGCCCTTTTGCCGATGCGTTTTCAATAAAGCGCGGTTTCATTTTATCGAGTACGGCTTTTTGCTTTTTTCCCATCGCCTTCCGCAGTACATCGGCATCACCTTTACTAAAATCTGCCAGTTTCTGTGACAGCAACATTACCTGCTCCTGGTACACGGTAATTCCGTAGGTTTCCTGCAGGTATTCTTCCATCGCCGGAAGATCATATTCAATATCCTCTTCTCCGTTTTTTCTTCGGATAAAACTAGGAATGTATTCCAAAGTGTCCCGGACGGTACAGCGCGTTCATCGCAATAAGATCGGCAAAAACCGTGGGTTTTAGCTCCTTCATATATTTCTGCATCCCGGCACTTTCATACTGAAATATCCCAACCGTTTCACCACGCTGGAACAACTCGTACGTAGCTTCATCGTCCAACGGAAAATTATCTGGATCCAGATCTACATCGTGTTTATGTTTTACCAGCTTCACGGTATCCTTAATAAGCGTTAGTGTTTTTAAGCCCAGAAAGTCCATTTTCAGCAAACCTGCGCTTTCTACCACAGAGTTATCAAACTGAGTAACATATAAATCACTATCCTTCGCCGTGGCAACGGGAACAAAATCTGTAATATCGCTTGGCGTGATAATTACCCCGCAAGCGTGAATCCCGGTATTTCGTACGGAACCTTCCAGGATCTTCGCCTGGTTGATGGTTTCGGCTTCCAGATCGCTTCCTTCTGAAAGATTCAGTAATTCATTCACTTTAGGCAGCTCGTCACTTCTGAATTTGGACCGAAGCTCCTGATCGCTCATCCCGAAGATCTTATTCAACTTGGTCATATTAGGGATCAACTTCGAGATCCTATCAGCATCGCCCAAAGGCAGATCCAGTACACGCGCCGTATCCCTAATAGAGCTTTTGGCCGCCATAGTTCCGTAGGTAATGATCTGTGCTACCTGATTGGCACCGTATTTCTGAATCACATAATCCATCACACGGCTTCGGCCTTCGTCGTCAAAATCTATATCAATATCGGGCATACTCACACGATCCGGATTTAAGAAACGCTCAAAAAGCAGATCGTACTTAATAGGATCAATATTGGTGATCCACAGGCAGTACGCTACCACACTTCCCGCTGCAGAGCCTCGTCCAGGTCCTACCGAAACATCCATCGCACGCGCTTCGCGAATAAAATCTTCGGTAATGAGGAAATAGCCCGGATAGCCAGTGTGGGCAATTACCTCAAGCTCAAAATTAATTCGCTCTTCTATTTCAGGAGTCAATTCACCATAGCGCTTTCTGGCACCTACAAAAGTGAGGTGTTTGAGGTAGGCATTTTCACCACGTTTTCCGCCGTCGGTTTCGTCTTCTACTACTTTAAATTCCTCGGGGATATCAAACTTTGGAAGTAAGACATCACGCTGTAAACTGTAGGATTCTATCTTCGCAACGATCTCGGAGATATTGGCAATTGCCTCCGGCAGATCTTTAAAAATAGACTTCATCTCGTCCTGAGATTTGAAGTAATACTCCTGGTTGGGAAGTCCGTATCTGTAACCACGGCCTCTACCAATAGGTGTTGCCTGCTTTTCGCCGTCCTTTACACATAACAAAATATCGTGCGCGTTGGCATTTTCTTTGTCAATATAATACGTGTTGTTAGCGGCAATTAATTTTACATCATGCTTTTTACTGAAGGCTACTAAGGTATCGTTCACCCTGTTTTCGTCTTCCTGTTCGTGACGCATTATTTCAAGATAGAAATCTTCTCCAAACGTTTCCTTCCACCATAGCAGGGCTTCTTCGGCCTGATTTTCACCAATATTCAATATTTTGCTGGACACTTCGCCGTACATACTTCCTGAAAGCACGATCACATCTTCCTTATATTTTTTTATGACTTCGCGGTCAATTCTTGGCACGTAATAAAACCCGTTTACATAGGCGATACTGGCCATTTTTGCCAGATTATGGTACCCTTTTTTATTTTTCGCCAGCAACACAATCTGGTAGCCATTATCCTTGTGGGACTTGTTGGTGTGATCTTCACACACAAAAAACTCACACCCCACAATTGCCTTTAGGTCCTTTGGTGGCTGTGGCTGGTCCGGAACCACACCATCAAAATCGGTCGCTGTATCATCAAAATCTTCGTATGCTTTTAGATCGGCTTCGTAGTTTTTCTGAAGAGCGGCATTATGGTTATTCACGGCACGCGAAAAATGAAACGCACCCATCATATTACCACTATCGGTTATGGCAACTGCCGGCTGGTTATCGGCAATAGCAGCATTTACCAGATCCTGTGTACTGGCTGTGGATTGCAGTATAGAAAACTGCGAGTGGTTATGTAAATGGGCAAAAGGCGCATCTTCTAAAACCTCAATATTTTCCTGAAGCTCTTCTTTCGAGATTTCCTGAGTTTCGGTCCTGGCTTCGAGGGCGGCCGAATGGCTTCGGAGGCTTTCTGAAGATTGATATGTTTGAGACCAATAAGTTCGATCTCTTTTGGGTTTTCTTCGGAAAAATTCTCGAAGTAGTCCGGTTGCACATCTAATTCTTCCGCCGTAAAAATTTGACGACGCACCAATTCAAAGAAACAACGGGTCGTAGCTTCAACGTCGGCCGTAGCGTTGTGCGCTTCAGCAAAAGAGGTGTCAAAAAGAAATGCGTGTAATTCTGAAAGTGTAGGAAGTTTAAATTTTCCATAGCGTCCACCGGGAATCTGACAAAGTTGTGCGGTGGTTTCGGTACAGGTATCCAGTACCGGGAAATTGGGCAATACATTTACCTGGTTCAACCGAAGAAATTCGGCTCCCATAATATTAAGATCGAACCCTACATTTTGTCCAACCAAAAATTTTGTTTTTTCTAATACTGCTGAAAATTTTTGCATCATTTCAGCAAGCGGAATTCCTTCTTTTTGTGCCAACTCGGTTGAAATACCGTGGATTTTTTCGGCATCAAACGGAATGTTGAAACCTTCCGGCTGGATGAGATAATCTTCGTGCTCGATCATATTCCCCATGGCGTCGTGCAACTGCCAGGCAATTTGTATGCAGCGGGGCCAGTTATCGCTATCGGTTAGGGGAGCGTTCCAGTTACGGGGAAGTCCGGTGGTTTCGGTATCGAAGATTAAAAACATGGGCAAAATTTAGAGGCACGAACGACGCGTGACGAACGCATTTGACTTAAGTAGTAAAAATAAAAAACCATTCCAAAGATTTAGGTTTTAAAATGGTTGAGTTGTTCACAATTAAAAAAAGTTGCTCACAAAAAAAAAGACCGAAATTTCTTTCGGTCTTTTTTAAATGTTTTCGGGTATATTAATTTTTCTCCCATGCATCCAGCGATCTCGCATCGGCAAGTGCAGATTGAACTGAAGTCACTTGATTTTGCAATAATTTTTGGGTTGTTGGCGCTAAGGTCGCTTCTTTTAAAACTTCCTGATATTCGGCAACTGCAGCTTCTTCTCCTCTAATAACCTCTTCAAGCATTGCTTTGGAGTCGTTTGCTGAAAAAGTATCTTTTACAGTCATCCAGGCGCGGTGCGCATCTCCTTTAAAACTGGTTCCTTTTTTCACTTCTCCTCCTACCATCTTAATTTCGTCCTTAAGCGAATGTCCAAAATCGTATCGCGCTTTTGCCTGATTCGTAAAAAACTGTTTTAGCTGTGTATCGTCCACAATTTCTGCCGCTTTTTTATATCCTGCTTCTGCGTCGTAGTTTTTCGTGATTAGTTCGTTTAGTTTCTGTACTCTTTCTTCTAAATTATTCATAGCTTTTTTTATTTTATTGTTTTTAATAACATAAAGATACGGCAACACTGAAAAGGACACCAACCATTTAACCCAAGCTTAGCGCAGTTTTAACAGCGTTTAACGACACCTTAAAAATTGGTTAAAAAAAAGACCGAAATCACTTTCGGTCTTTATCTACTTTATTTTGATTGCGTTACGCTACAATTGCTTCAAAGCTTTTAACGTTTTGCAACGTGCTTTCAATCCTGGACACTTGTTTTGTTAGGATATTTTTGGTTGTTGGCGGTAAAGTTGTATCTATAATTACATCTTTATATTCGCTTACAGCGTTTTTTTCTCCTCTGGCAACTTCTTCCAGAATATTCTCTTCGTCGTTAGCTGTGAATGTATCTTTTATGCTCATCCAAGTTCTGTGCGCGTCCCCTTTAAAACTTGTCCCTTTGTCGGGGGTTCCTCCGGAGTTGCGTATCTCAGTTTTCAATTCGTGCCCAAAGTCATATCTGGCCTGTGCCTGATTTTCAAAAAACTGCTTTAGCTTTGGATTTTCTACAATCTCTGCAGCTTTTTTATAACCAGCTTCGGCATCGTAATTTTTGGTTAATAGTTCGTTTAATTTATTTGTCATTTTTTCAGTATACATAGTCTCTTTCATTTTAAATGTACAAAGCGATATTTAATATTCTTCGAAATTAGAAGCTTTGCTTTTCTTTATTTCGATATACTATAAACTACCATAAATAATGACCAATCACAAACTTTTAACCCAAGCTTAACGGGGTTTAACAAGCTTTAACGCTCTTAGAGCGAACTTCAAAAAAAAAGACCGATTTTTCCATCGGTCTTTTAAAAATAGTAGTCTTAAATTTTTAATAGTCTACATTAAATTGTCCTAATGAGATTACGTGGTTTTCAGTAGTAAAAACGAACGTTCCTGAAATACTTTGAGCAGCCATATCGTGCATAAAAATTCTAATAGTACCACTTAAAGCCGGCTCTTCAACTCCAGAAATAAAGTATATAGCATTAAAACCACCTCCCGGTATTGGTTGCGTAGCTGGTTCTGCATCCAGTGGAATTATAATTTGAATGGTGTCGTCTCCCAGCGCACCGCTTATCTCTATAGAAGTATCGGTAGTTGTTGCTACTACTGTAGAAGGATCAAAAAGTTCTCCATCAATTTCGGCTACAAAGGCGCCGTCCTGGTTCGGGTCGGCTGGATCGTTAGGGTCTTCAATGCTTCCTGAAACATAAGGCACCTGAAAAAGAAGTCCTTTACTTACAGTTATCGTATCTATACCTTCCAGAATAGCTGTAAAAGTAAAATCACCACCAAGGGTTTGATTAGTTGCGTCCCTACTGGTAATATTAACAACGCCACTCCCCCCATTTTCTGTAGAATAAACCTGCCCCGATGGATCTTTATAATAGGCCTGGTGTCCATTACCACTATTAAATTCATACGTTCCGGATTCTAAAATTGAAAGCACAAGAGTAATCTCCTGATCTGCAGTAGCGCCAATAATAGAAACACTTCCGTCATCTGCAACGATAGCCCGGGAATCTATGGATCTATAAAAATCGTTGTTCAGATTTGCCTGGAATGCGGGGGAGTTTGTCTCAATAGTCTCACAAGCAAACAGCATTGAAACTAAAGCGCACAGCAATAAGAAATTCTTCATGGGGTTGAAAATTTGTAGGTTATTGCACAAATATAAAATAAAAGATTAAGCTAACTACTTTTACATCAAAAATATAGTATCTTTGCCGTCCTTAATTATAACCCGAGGTCGTGAACCTCAAAAATTAATTTTATGCCTGTAAAAATCAGATTACAAAGACACGGTAAAAAAGGTAAGCCTTTTTACTGGATCGTTGCGGCAGATGCCCGCGCAAAAAGAGATGGTAAATACTTAGAGAAATTAGGTATTTACAATCCAAACGTAAACCCAGCACAAATTGAACTAAACATTGATCAATCTGTACAATGGTTACAAAATGGTGCTCAACCAACCGATACTGCCAGAGCTATCCTTTCTTACAAAGGAGTAATGCTTAAAAACCACTTAGCAGGTGGCGTAGCGAAAGGTGCTTTAACCGAAGAGCAAGCTGAAGAAAAATTCAACGCTTGGTTAGAAGATAAAGGTAAGTTAGTAGACGCTAAAAAAGGAAAATTATCCGACGCTAAAGAAAAAGCGAAGGCCGATGCCCTTGCTGCAGAAAAAGCAGTAAATCAGGCACGTATTGCCGAAGCACAACCAGAAGTTGTTGAAGAAGAAACAGCCGAAGCAACTCCTGAAGCTGCTGAGAATGTAGATGCAACTGAAGAAGTAAGCGCTATAGACAAAGCTGCTGAAGAAGCAAAAGCTGAGAAAGCTCCAGCTGCTGAAGCTAAGAAAGAAGAAGAATAAAACTGAAACGAAATGCAAAAGAAGGACTGTTTCTTCGTAGGCAAAATCGTAAAAAAGTACAGTTTTAAGGGAGAATTGCTAGTAAAACTAGATACCGACGATCCCGAACAATTTTTAGAAATGGAATCGGTTTTTGTAGAACAACACAAAAACCTGATTCCATTTTTTATTGATAAACTATCACTTCACAAATCCAGCTTACTTCGTGTAAAATTTGAAGAAGTAGAAAATGAAGCAGATGCAGATGCCCTATTAGGAACTGAGCTTTTTTTACCGCTTTCTTTACTACCCAAACTTTCGGGCAACAAATTTTACTATCACGAAATCATTGGTTTTAACGTTACAGACGTAAATTTTGGAAATTTAGGTATCGTTGCAGGGGTTAATGACAGCACTCCTCAGCATTTGTTTGAAATTGAATTTCAGAATAAAGAAATTTTAATCCCTATTAACGACGAGATCATAAAAAAGGTAGATAGAGAAAACAACACGTTGCACCTGGAAGCTCCTGAAGGGTTGATAGATCTATACCTTTAATGGCGCTAAAACCCTTCCAATTTAAACAATTTACCGTGGCACAGGATCGCTGCGCTATGAAGATTGGTACCGACGGTGTTTTACTAGGCGCCTGGACTTCTCTGGAAAATAATCCACAAAGTATTCTGGATATTGGCAGTGGCACCGGGGTTATTGCACTACAAATGGCACAACGCTCCACAGCCGAGACTATAGACGCCATTGAAATTGACGACGACGCCTACGAACAATGCACCGATAATTTTGAAAACGCTCCCTGGGCAGACAGATTGTTTTGCTACCACGCCTCTATTCAGGAATTTGTTTCAGAAATGGTAGCTGGTGAGGCAGACATAAATGAAACGTACGATTTGATTATTTCAAACCCTCCTTTCCATTCGGAAGATGTTAAGACTAAAAATACTGCACGTGATGCTGCAAGATTTACAGACTCGCTGCCGTTTGAACATTTGGTAGTTAGCACTGTCCATTTACTTTCAGAGAAAGGTGTTTTTGCCGTTATTATTCCGAAGAAAGAAGAAAACCATTTTATTGAAATTGCCTCACAAAACAACCTTTTCCCTAAACGAATTTGCAGGGTTAAAGGCAGTCCGGTTTCCGAAGAAAAAAGAAGCCTCCTAGAATTTAGCTTCTTAAAAACTCAGCCAATAGTTGAATCTCTTGTCATTGAAACCTCAAGACACAAGTATACGCAGGAATATAGCAACCTAGTTAAGGACTTTTACTTAAAACTATAATCAAACAACATTGTTAAAGCTACTACATTAATTTCAACATACCCTCACAATTAGTATCTTAGCAAGCTAAATGAAAACTCATGAAAAAAACTACTATTTCACAATTGGCACTAGGAATTTTTGCTTTATTGATTACAACTGTCGCTGCGGCACAAACCTCTATCCAGGTTTTTGATGAGGTTTTATTTTACGATGGCTACGCAGGGCTTTTGGACGAAGCCGATTTATACGAACCTATGCCTGCAGAAGTTTTACGACATAGTAATTCTCGCTATGCTGTGCAGTTAACAGATTCTCAACTGGACTTATTTGGTAATAAACTAAGCTTAGACATTACCTTAAAAGCAGCCTGTGACAATTACGATCGTATTGCACGTGTGTATCTGGCTTTTGTAGACAAAGGAGCTACAACGTATGTTTCAAACGATGTAGAAAGACTTGAAATTGGAAGATTTATCACCCCGTTTATGAATAAAAATATCTCCCCAATGGAAGTCCCGTTTTCATTTACGGCAGATAATATTGCTGAAATTTTTAATGACGCTACCTTGCGCGCAACATACGATTTCTGGATCGAGCTGGACGTTTTTGGTGTGCCATATGCCGCACAAACACAAGTTGCCGGATGCGCGGGAAGAATAGATACATTTTACGGAAGCTTAACTTTTATAACTGAAGAAGATGCTGGACAGACCTATCCAAATGCGAATTTTATAAAAACGCTTGCCTGTGATGAAAATTTGAATAATTATAATGCAACAGATGTACCCGGAGAAACTACGAAAATTATAAATTTTGACCTAACGCAAACTGTTGAAGATGTGACGCTGTACATTGTAACATCTAACCACGGTGCTAACTCCGGGGGAGAAGAATATGAAAGAAGAAATCATTTTGTGTATTTGGACGATGCACTTATTCACCAATACATTCCAGGAGGTAAATCTTGTGAACCCTTTCGAGATGTAAATACGCAAGGAAATGGTATTTTTTCTTCAAATCCCCGCACCACCAGACAGTGGTTAGACTTTAACAACTGGTGTCCTGGAGATGTTATCCCAATAAGAGAAGTAAATTTAGGCACTTTAACAGCTGGTGCACACACCATTAAGCTGGATGTTCCGGATGCCGTTTTTGTAGGTGGGGAAGGTTATATTCCAGTTTCTATGTATCTTCAAAACAGAAGCAGTTTTCAGGAAGTTTGTAAAGATCCTACAGAGCTGGAACTATTAAATGAAACTGCAACAAGCATTGATGCCGTATGGAACGAAAATGGCGAGGCTACTGAGTGGGAAATATTATACGGAAGAACATCTAATTTAAGTGACGAAACCTTCGTAGATGTACAAAATATGAGTGCCACTATTTCAGATTTATCAGCAAATTTATTTTATAGTTTTTATGTTCGTTCTGTTTGTGGGCCAGAAAAATCCAGTAACTGGGGGGGTCCCGTGAATCTTAGAACGTTATTAAATACTCAGGATAACATTTTTTCTCAGTTTCAATTCTACCCAAATCCAGCCAACACCGCCTTAAATCTCGTAGCTACAGAGCAAATAGATTCCGTTAGAATTTTTGACACCCTTGGCAAAGAAGTACTATCACAAGACATTAATCAAACCATGTCCCGTATTGATGTAAGTGGAATTACCACTGGAATTTACTTTATGGAAATTACTATTCAAAATACATCCAAAGTATTCAAATTCATTAAAAAATAATTGTTTATAACCGCAAACTCACCAAAGGATTTGGTTAATTTTGCTTTCCTGAATCTGATTAAAAACTAAAGAATGTCGACAAAACCCGATTTATTTGAAGCGCCTGATTATTACAATATAGACGATCTTTTAACCGAAGAGCATAAGCTTATTCGCGATGCAGCCCGAGCCTGGGTAAAGCGAGATGTGTCTCCTATTATTGAGGAAGCAGCTCAAAAGGCCGAATTCCCAAAATCTATTATTCCTGGATTGGCAGAAATTGGTGCCTTTGGACCTTATATCCCAGAGCAATATGGCGGTGCTGGTTTGGACCAGATTAGCTATGGTCTCATCATGCAGGAAATTGAGCGCGGTGATAGCGGTGTTCGTTCTACAGCATCTGTACAGTCTTCTTTGGTGATGTATCCTATCTGGAAATACGGTAACGAAGCACAAAGAACCAAGTACCTCCCAAAATTAGCGTCTGGCGAATGGATGGGCTCTTTCGGTCTTACCGAGCCAGACCATGGGAGCAATCCCTCTGGTATGGTGACAAACTTTAAAGATAAAGGAGATCATTACTTGCTGAATGGTGCGAAACTCTGGATCTCCAACTCACCTTTTTGTGATGTGGCAGTAGTCTGGGCGAAAAATGAAGAAGGACGTATTCACGGTCTTATTGTTGAAAGAGATATGGAAGGTTTTACCACGCCAGAGACCCATAATAAGTGGTCGTTAAGAGCTTCGGCAACTGGTGAGCTTATCTTTCAGGATGTAAAAGTTCCGAAGGGAAATTTACTGCCAAATAAATCTGGTTTGGGAGCGCCATTAGGCTGCCTGGACAGTGCTCGCTATGGAATTGCATGGGGGGCTATTGGAGCTGCCATGGATTGTTATGACACTGCTTTACGATATTCAAAAGAACGTATCCAGTTTGGAAAACCTATTGGGGCATTTCAGCTACAACAAAAGAAATTAGCCGAAATGATCACCGAGATCACAAAAGCTCAATTACTAGCATTACGTCTAGGACAGCTTAAGAATGAGGATAAAGCTACTTCAGCTCAGATCTCTATGGCAAAGCGTAACAATGTAGATATGGCAATTAAGATTGCCCGTGAAGCAAGGCAAATGTTAGGTGGCATGGGTATTACTGGAGAATATCCAATCATGCGCCATATGATGAATCTGGAAAGTGTGATCACCTATGAAGGTACGCACGATATCCACCTATTAATTACAGGACTCGATATTACGGGCTTAAATGCTTTTAAATAATATATAAGGTATTTTCAAAACGAGGCTTCATCTTCTATATGAGGCCTTTTTAATTTTAATTTTTTGCTTACATGATTTCCAACGTAGAAAAAGCAATCGCTCCCTTGCAAAAAGAGCTTCTTGCCCACCCATTGTATCACCAAATATCTCATCCGATGCACCTTCGTGTTTTTATGGAGCACCATGTATTTGCTGTTTGGGATTTTATGTCACTTCTTAAAGCTTTGCAACAAGGGCTAACGTGCACAACGCTTCCGTGGAAGCCTGTAGGTAATCCGGAAACCCGTTATCTTATTAATGAAATAGTACTCGCAGAAGAAACCGATATCAATATAAAAGGTGAACGCCAAAGCCATTATGAAATGTATTTGGACGCTATGAAAAAAGCCGGGGCAACCATAGCGCCGGTTCATCAATTTGTAGCTGAAATCACTACAACCGAAAGCCCGTTACAATACATCGAATCTTCGGATATGGCCGCAGGTATAAAACAATTTTTAAGCTTTACATTTGAAATTATTGAAAGCAAAAAATTACATACTATTGCAGCCACTTTTACTTTTGGGCGGGAAGATCTAATTCCTGAAATGTTCTCGGTGATGATTCAGAATATTCAGCAAAAATTTCCTGAAGAAGACCTTACCGAATTTAAATACTATTTCGATCGCCATATTGAATTGGATGGAGATGAGCATGGTCCCATGGCATTACAAATGGTAACACAGCTTTGCGATACAGAAGAAAAATGGATGGAAGTAATCGAGGTTTCAAAAAGAGCATTAGAAATCCGAAAAAGATTATGGGATGGGATCTTAAAAGAAATCACTACCGTTGCCACCGTTTAACTTACCGGCAAATTGTATCTTTAGGCAAACGAAACAAGTATGTCTTCCCGCAAACGTTTTAGCAACGCCTACAAAACTGCCAAGCGCATTCCCTTTAATGATGCTTCAAAGTTTATCATTTTTAGCGATTGCCACCGTGGGGACAATAGTTTTGCCGACGATTTTGCTAACAACCGAAACATATATTACCACGCTTTAAAACATTATTACAACGAAGGATTTACCTATTGCGAATTGGGCGATGGTGATGAACTTTGGGAGAATATTGAATTCAAAGAAATCCTTGAAGCGCATAAAAATGTATTCGATCTTATGCGATTGTTTTTTCAGGATAGCAGGTTGCACCGTATTGTAGGAAATCACGATATGGTATACCGAAATGAACGTTTTGTTGAAAAGCATCTCTACAGTTATTTTAACAAGGTAACAGGCAAAGAAGAACCCCTTTTTCCGGGGATTACGTTTACTGAAGGGTTAATTTTAAAACACGAAACCAACGGACAGGAAATCTTCATGGTACACGGCCATCAGGCAGAGTGGATGAATTATGTAGGTTGGAAATTTAATCGCTTTATGGTGCGTGCGCTATGGAGACAACTACAAATTTTTGGGATTGGAGACCCTACCAGTCCCGCAAAAAATTACCGGGAACTAATTAAGGTAGAACGCCGTACCAAGCGCTGGATTATTGAAAACCAGAACCTTTTTACTATCACGGGACATACACACCGCCCACGTTTTCCAGAACCGGGCGATATTGCATACTTTAATGATGGGAGCTGCGTTCATCCCAGAAGCATTACAGGACTGGAAATTGAAAACGGGGCTATATCCCTTATAAAATGGCACATTGCTACCACAGAAGACGGCACCCTTAAAGTAATTAGAAGATTACTGGAAAGACCACAAAAGCTCATATCTTATAAAACCGAGTCAAGATAACTTTCGTATTTTTAAATATGAAAACACTAGTTACCATTACTGCTATTATAGTATTCACTTTTTTAGGATTTCTTTCCTGTTCTAATAATGATGAAAATAAAGAAAGTGCTTCGGCCGAAGCAGATTTCACCTATTTAGCACTTGGTGATAGTTATACCATTGGCGAAAGTGTTGCAGCTACCCAAAATTTTCCTTTTCAGTTACAGGATTCGTTGAGTGAACGTTTAAATAAAAAAGGTACATACAAAATAATTGCACGGACAGGCTGGACCACAACAAATTTGTTAAGTGCAATCGCTACTGAAAACCCTACCAGCAATTACGACCTGGTTACGTTGCTTATTGGCGTAAATAATCAGTTTCAGGGGAAGCCGTTTTCTGTCTATGAAGAAGAATTTCCTAAGTTACTGGATATGGCAATTGAATTTGCGAAAGGCGATAAAAACAATGTGATAGTAGTTTCAATCCCGGATTATGCGTTTACACCTTTTGGAGAAAATAATGGGAACGCTCAGAAAATTTCAGAAGAAATTGACCAGTATAACACCTATGCACAGCAGGTTGCCGAA
Source organism: uncultured Flavobacteriaceae bacterium (assembly GCA_963793275.1). Lineage (GTDB taxonomy): Bacteria > Bacteroidota > Bacteroidia > Flavobacteriales > Flavobacteriaceae > Marinirhabdus. Next base: position 617,619 of record CAWBZL010000004.1, on the reverse strand, counting down.
CAAAAAGGAGTAACATTTCAAAACATTACAGATATTACAAGACAGGGATTAAAAAATCCGGAACTGGTTGCTAACGACGGATTACATCCTTCGGCGAAAGCGTACAAATTATTTGTGGATAGATTATTTAGTAGAGCAAGACAAAGGATAGATTAAACTTCGGCAGGGGCGAGTGTTGCTTTTAACCCATCTAAATTCTCAGTCATAAAAATCTGGCAACCTAAACGGCTGTTGTCTTCTACGTGAAATGCTTCAGCAAGCATTAAATCTTCGTCATAGCTCATTTCCGGTAACTCGTGATCGCTTTCAATATAACATTGGCAAGATGCACACATAGCCATACCACCACATATCCCAATAGTTCCCTCTTCTGCCAATTCAAAAGAACGAATTATTTCCATGAGATTCATATTCATATCGGTTGGGGCGAGTACTTCGTGAGTCTCACCGTTACGGTCTGTAATATAAATTGTAATATCTTTCAACTTAATTTATCGATTTTACAACAGCTTTTGGGGCTTCTTTTTTACTTCCATCAAAACCTTCTACACCACCTACGGTTGTGTATTTCATGACGTAGCGCTTATCCGGGAAGATACGTTGGTAGGCACTTTGACACATGAGGGTTGCCTCGTGAAAACCACATAAAATCAGTTTTAATTTACCTGGATACGTATTAACATCACCTATAGCATAGATCCCGGGGATGTTGGTTTGGTAATCCAGGGTATTATCTACTTTTATGGCATTTTTTTCAATTTCCAGGCCCCAATCTGCAATAGGACCTAACTTTGGTGCCAATCCGAATAACGGAATAAAATGATCACATTCTTTGTTAAAAACTTCGGCACCTCTTTTAATAGAAACACCTTCAACGTTAGCATCACCCACTATATCGATAATTTCAGCAGGGGTAATGAGTTCTATTTTTCCTGCATTTTTTAACTCCTGAACTTTTTCTACGGAATCTAACGCGCCTCTAAATTCATTTCTACGATGGACAAGGGTGACTTTTTCGGCTACATCTGTCAGGAAAATACTCCAATCCAGGGCGCTGTCACCACCACCAGCGATCACAACTTTTTTATTTCGATACAACTCGGGATCTCTAATAATGTATTCTACTCCGTTGTCTTCGTATGCTGAAATACTAGTAATTGGGGGTTTTCGGGGCTCAAAACTTCCCAGACCGCCTGCAATGGCAACTATGGGTGCATGGTGCTTTGTTCCCTTATTTGTAGTAACTACGAACGAATCGTCTTCCAGTTTTTCAATAGTTTGTGCGCGTTCTCCTAGGGTGAATCCTGGTTGAAACGGCTTAATTTGTTTCATTAAATTAGACACCAGATCGCCCGCAAGAATTTCAGGAAAAGCAGGAATATCGTAAATGGGTTTTTTCGGGTAAATCTCAGAACATTGTCCGCCGGGTTGTGGCAATGCGTCAATTAAATGGCATTTAAGTTTTAGTAAGCCTGCTTCAAAAACGGTAAATAATCCTGTTGGGCCTGCGCCTATTATTAGAATGTCTGTTTTTATCATACTTTTGTTCCGCTCAGTATGCAGCGGAATACTATTTTTTATGCTTCAACATTTATGACCTGTTCAATTTGCGGGGCGTGTTTTTTAATGGTCATTTCAACGCCACTTTTTAAGGTCATTTGGTTTACGGAACAACCCACACAAGCCCCCTGTAATTGTACTTTTACAATTTTTCCGTCTTCTATAGAAAGTAACGCAATATCGCCACCATCACTTTGCAGGAAAGGTCTTATTTCTTCCAGTGCGGCTTCTACTTTAATGTGTAATGAATCGTCCATAGTTATTTTTTAACGGCGCTACAACCAGCCATTGTTGTTATTTTAATAGCTTCAGTTGGAGGTAATGTATCATTTCTTCTTACCGTTTCGGCAACTACATTTCTGGTTAATACTTCAAAAGCAGCTTCGGTTGGTGACCCGGTTTGTAATGCTGCCGGTCTACCTACATCTCCAGCTTCCCGTATGCTTTGCACCAGTGGTATTTCACCTAAAAAGGGTACTTCAAGATCTTCAGCAAGGTTTTTTGCGCCTCCGTTTCCGAAAATATAATATTTATTGTCCGGTAATTCTTCCGGGGTAAAATAAGACATATTCTCAATCACTCCCAATACTGGTACCTGTATATTTTCCTGCTGAAACATTGCTATCCCTTTTCTGGCATCAGCTAATGCTACTGTTTGCGGGGTGCTTACAACAACTGCTCCTGTGATGGGTAACGATTGCATTATACTTAAATGGATATCTCCTGTTCCCGGAGGAAGATCCAACAACATAAAATCCAACTCGCCCCAGGCAGCATCGAAAATTAGCTGGTTTAATGCTTTAGAAGCCATGGGACCTCTCCAGATAACCGCCTGATTAGGCTTGGTAAAGAAACCAATGGAAAGCACTTTAACCCCATAATTTTCTACAGGCTTCATTTTGCTTTTTCCATCAATGGTTACTGAAAGCGGCCGTTCATTAAAAACATCGAACATAATTGGAATGGAAGGTCCGTAAATATCTGCATCCAACAGGCCTACTTTAAATCCCATTTTGGCGAGCGTTACTGCCATATTTGCCGTTACAGTAGATTTTCCTACACCTCCTTTTCCCGAAGCTACAGCAATAATATTTTTAATACCCGGAACAGGCTTTCCTTTTATTAAGTTGGCATTATCCTTGGCGGGTGCTTCTACTTTAATATTTACCTTTACCTGCGCATCTGCAGAAACTTTTTCGTGGATTGTTTTAATTATATCCTCCTCTGCACGTTTTTTAATGTGCATAGCGGGGGTAGTCATTTTAATATCCACAATAACTTCGTCTGCAAAAGTGATTACGTTCAGCACGGCACCACTCTCTACCATATTCTTTCCTTCTCCTGCAAGCGATATAGTTTCTAACGCTTTAAAAATGTCGTGCTTATTGAATTTCATTATTAAGATTGATTCTAAGTTGCAAATATACGGCGCACGATTGGGAATAGAAAAAAGATGGATTGAAAAGCACTATACTTCCATAAAGATTTATGACTAGTTTAAATATACCTCCGGCTATTTGTGAATTTCTGAAAAATTAGGAAAGTAAAACTCCTTTTCGATCTTCCTTATAGTCGTACCTCCTCGTTGCAGGCAATTCTCTATAGGGGAGATAAGTTGGTCATAGGATCCCAGAAAAGAGTTTCTAAATTTTGAATCTGGTTGTCTATAACTTCAACGCCCTCGCTTTCCAACAGTTGTTGCATTAAGTTGGTGCCTTCAAAGTGGTGTTTTCCTGTAAGCAGTCCTTTTTTATTCACAACACGGTGTGCGGGAACTTCTTCTTTTTTCCCCGACGCATTCATTGCCCAGCCAACCATTCTTGCGCTTCCGGCAGCTCCAAGGTATTTTGCAATAGCGCCGTAGCTCGTCACTCTACCGTAAGGGATTTGCGCGGCGACATCGTGTACTTTTTCAAAAAAACCTTCTTCCGCCATGTTTAAAAGTTACTGAATATTTTAAAAAATGTGATAGCAGAAATGATGGCTGTGATAAGGCCAATAATATAATTCATATTCATTCCTTTCTTTTCCGGTTTGTGTGTTCTTCTGAAAAACCACACATATATTACCAGCATCGTTAACGTGCCTAATCCAGAAGCCAAAACTGCTGCCAGTAAACTAAACTGGTCAAATGTAAACCACCCAAAACCTGCAAACGTAATACTTATATACAACCAATACGGCAAAGGCAATAAATTGAGCATTGCCAATAACATTCCGGAAAAAAACCGGTTTGTCTTGGAGTGTTTTTCCATCTCTTCGGGCATTTCCCGGCGGGTGTCTTTTGCTATAAAAAAGAAATAAATGGTAAGACAAATGAAGATTCCAAGTCCTACTTTTTGAAGTATATCCACATATTCGGGATGCATATCCAAAAATCTGGCAAAAATTAGCGCTATGTACGTTTGTAACATAACGGTAACGCAAACTCCTAAAGAAAACATTAAGGCTCGCTTACGACCCTCGTTTACACTAACTTTGGCGGCATACATATTGAGCAATCCGGGTGGAATCACTCCAATAAGTGCTGCTACAAAGCCAATAATAAAGTTTAAAATTACAGACATTAAAGGATAGTTTGCTCCGTCAATATACAATTATTTGAGACGGAACTTAAACCGAATATACGTTATCTTCTTAGCTACTTCAAGATACTGGCTCTCGTAAAAAGTCTGGATTGAAACAACTTCTTCCGGCGACTCTGTGTTACCATACACATCATGATGAGCATACTCAATGTCTTCATCCAAGCCGTGTAAAAGCCCTAAGGTATAGCCGTGCATAAACTCACTATCTGTTTTTAAGTGTACAATTCCCTCGGGCTTTAAAATATGTTGGTACTTGTTCAGAAATTCCTGATTGGTAAGCCGGTGTTTGGTTCGCTTGTATTTAATTTGTGGATCCGGGAAGGTGATCCAAATTTCATCTACTTCATTTTTAGCAAATAAGAGGGTAACCAACTCTATTTGAGTACGCAAAAAACCTACATTTTCCAGCTTCTCTTCCAACGCAGTTTTGGCGCCTCTCCAGAACCTTGCTCCTTTAATATCAATCCCTAAAAAATTTTTGTTGGGGTATTTCCGCGCTAGATTTACCGAGTATTCTCCTTTTCCGCAGCCTAATTCCAGTACCAGCGGATTTTCATTTTTAAAGAAATCCTTTTTCCAACTTCCTTTTAAGCTAAAAGATCCACTTGTCACCTCATCCCTCGTGGGTTGCACCACATTTTCGAAGGTTTCATTTTCTTTAAAGCGCTTTAATTTGTTTTTGCTTCCCACAGTGTTTTATATAATTTTTACTAATTCGGTAAAATTAAGGAAATATACTTCGGGGAGATTCTAGTTACTTTTGTTTTTTTTACCTTGACGAAAATTCATTTTTATCTATCATTTCAGCTGAAATCTAAAAAAACCATACTCATTGCGCCATTAAACTGGGGTTTAGGGCATGCTACACGGTGTATTCCTATAATACGCTCACTGTTGAAAAGCGACTACAACGTGTTGGTAGGAAGTGATGGCGCGGCTCTTTTATTGCTGAAAAAAGAATTTCCAACACTTGAATTTATAGAACTCCCTGCCTATAACGTTACCTATACCAAAAAAGGAAGCTTTTTAAAGTGGAAATTGCTGCTGAAAGTTCCGCACATAAAGAAAACGATAACAGCCGAAAAAAACGTAGTTAAGCAATTGGTAACCGAAGGTAAAATACAAGGTATTATTAGCGATAACCGATGGGGCGTTGTTAATAAAAAAGTACCTTCGGTTTTTATGACACATCAATTAAATGTGTTGTCCGGAAAGACCTCCTATTTCAGTAGTAAAATACACCAAAAAATACTTAAAAGCTTTACCGAATGTTGGGTTCCGGATGTTGCCGGATCTATTAATCTAAGCGGAAAATTAGGCCATGTAGCCAACAAAGCTATCCCTGTAAAATACATTGGTCCATTGAGCAGAATGTCTCAAAAAGCACTGCCTAAAAAATATGATATCCTTTGTTTACTTTCTGGTCCCGAGCCGCAGCGCACATTGCTGGAGGAAAAGTGTATGGAAATATTTTGCGAGTCTGAAAAAATTGTTGCTGTAGTACAAGGTAAGATAGAAAAAGAGGAGACCGTTCAGGCACATAGAAATATCACCCGCTACAATTTTCTCAAAACCGAAGGGCTGGAAATACTTGTAAACCAAAGTGCGCTTGTAGTTTCCCGATCTGGTTATACTACGCTTATGGATTTGGCTATACTTCAAAAACCTGCATTTTTTATCCCTACACCAGGACAATACGAGCAGGAATATCTGGCAGAAAAATTAAAGAAAGACGGGATTGCCCCTAGTTGCAGGCAAAACGATTTTACTGAAAAAGAGTTGGATAAAGTAAAATTATTTTCCGGTTTTAGCGCCTTTTCTGTGCGGGAGGAGTATTCAGATTTATTTGGCCTTTTCGAGGGTGAATGAAAATTCTGAGCCTATACCAACCTGGCTTTCAACATAAATTTTCTCGTCGTGAGCTTCAACAATGTGTTTTACAATGGCGAGCCCCAATCCGCTACCGCCTTCTTTACGGGAACCGCTTCTGTCTACCCGGAAAAAACGTTCAAACAATCGTGTTATATGTTCTTTTTCAATCCCTTCCCCATTATCTGTAACTCTCACCAGCACTTTATTTTTTACAAATTCTTCGATACTCACTTCTGTGGTGCCATCTTTAACACCGTATTTAACCGAATTTACAATAAGGTTGGTAAGCACTTGCTGAATCCGTTCACGGTCTGCGTACACAAAAACACTATCGTCATACTCCACATCGAAAGTTAGGGTGATTCGTTTTTTGGCGGCTTTCATTTCAATTAGGTCAAACACATTTTGCACCAATTCTATAATATCAAATTCCTCTTCGTTAAGGTTAAGATCGCCAGATTCCAACTTAGTAATCATATCCAGATCTTTAATAATATAAATAAGACGTTCTACTCCTTTACTGGCTCGCTGCAGATATTTTTTTCTTACAGACTTGTCTTTCATCGCGCCTTCCAGCAATGTAAGAATGTAGCCTTGTACGGTAAACAGTGGTGTTTTTAACTCGTGTGAGATGTTTCCCAGAAATTCCCTCCGGTAGTTTTCCCGTACTTTAAGAGATTCAATCTCCAGCTTTTTGTTTTCAGCAAATCGCTCCACTTCTCTGGTTAGCGTTTCCATATCGGTAGTGACTCGTTTGGGCGAAAAAGTTGCTGCATCCAGCAGGCGAACATCTTCGTAAATTTTAACTACCCTTTTGTAGATAAATTTTTGAACTCTATACTGAATAATAAAAAAGGAAAAAAGATAGCAGACAACTGCAAAACCAGTAAGAAACCAATAACTAATATTTCCTTCAACATAAAAAAAAACACCCATTACGAGTGTTAAAAACAGCGTTATAAACGTAGATGTGTACGCTGCGAATTTATATGTCTTTTTAAATGGTTTTGCCACTATACTACAAATTTATACCCTACTCCTTTTACAGTTTTAAATTTATGATCTCCTAGTTTTTCACGTAGTTTACGGATATGTACGTCTATGGTTCTTCCTCCTACCACAACTTCATTACCCCAAACACTATCGAGAATATCCTCTCTTTTAAATACCTTACCTGGCTTAGAAGCAAGCAGTGCTAAAAGCTCAAACTCTTTTCTGGGAAGCGATATTTCTTCTTTGCCCAGAACAACCTTATACTCCTCTCTATTAATGACCAAGTTACCTAATTTTACCTTATCATCTTCACCGGAAGACTCTTTAAAACGTCTAAGCAAAGCTTTCACTTTACTAATAAGCACTTTTGGCTTTACCGGCTTGGTAATATAGTCGTCTGCACCAGCTTCAAATCCTGCTACCTGAGAATAGTCCTCCCCTCTTGCGGTAAAAAATGTGATGACAGTTTCGGAAAGATCGGGAATATTCCTAAGCTTTTCACAAGCCTCAATACCGTCCATTTCCGGCATCATTACATCCAGTATTATTAAATGAGGTTTTTCCTTTTTCGCTATATTAATTGCCTCAACACCATTTTCGGCGGTTAAGATCTGATAGCCTTCAGAAGTAAGATTATACCCTACGATTTCCAGGATATCCGGCTCGTCATCTACTAATAAGATCTTGATGTTTTTCTTTTTCATTTCAAAAATATTAAACAATAGTTAAAGATACTACAAATACCAAGTATGCTCTAAATATGATTGTATTGTTAACATTTAGGTAACATCGTTTGTTATATTTCAGTATTTCTAAAGTACAAAATCTTTACTTCACCCTATCCGCCTGGCAATAAACACATTCCAAAAGGTTTTGGTATATTTGTTATTGCTCCCCGTAACTTTTTAAAAGATGAAAAAAATTACGATGCTGGCACTCCTGTTTACAGCTTTTGGAGCAAGCCAGGTAAAGCAAGGTGCCGAATACTTTATAAACGAATTGGACGCCGACCAGGATGGCACGGACACACAAGAATTTATTGAAATTAAAACCAACCCGGCAAATACGTCGCTGGACGGGATGGTTGCAGTGTTTTTTAACGGAAACAATGCTGTAAACGGAAGTTACAACGTGATAGATCTGGACGGTTTTACAACAGATGGGAACGGATTTTTAATTATTGGTGACGATGCTGTCCCTGGCGTAGATATTGCCATAGGGGCCAGTAATAAAATACAAAATGGTCCCGATGCTGTAGCCCTGTATTTGGCAACTCCGGCAGATTTTCCAAACGGCACTCCTCCCTCAACCACAAACCTGCTAGCCGCTATTGTTTATGGAAAAGGGGAACCAGACGATGTAGATTTATTGATGGATCTGGGTGAGACAACACAATACAACGAAGATCTAAACAACAACAGCGAAATGGAATCGCTGCAACGAATGGCAGATGGCACCTACTGTACCGCTACTACTACACTTGATCTGGAAAACAACTGCACCATCTGTGAATTTGTTATTACGGCTACAGATAGTTTTTGCAATACAAATACTTCGGGAATAGATACTACTACAGTCTCTTTAGATTTTGAAGGCGGAGGAACGGAAACATTTATCACTACCCTCACTACAGGAACAGGGATTGTAGGTGGTGACGACCCAACAATTAATACAACGGGAACAATCCTAATTTCTGAAGTGGAAGAAAACACCACCATCACCGTAAACACATACAGCGTAAGTTGCAATGTAGATACAGAGATTACCACAATCCTCTGCGAACCTGGCGCAGAAGTCGCTACCATTGCTCAATTGAGAGCTGGTGTTCTGGAAGAAACCTATACCTTAACAGATGAAGTTTTACTTACCTATCAGCAAAATTTCAGGAATCAAAAGTTTATTGAAGATGCTACCGCTGCAATTTTAATAGACGATCCGGACGGGATCATCACTACAACATATGCATTGGGAAATGGTATTTCGGGAATTACTGGAGTTTTAAGCGAGTTTAACGGATTGATGCAATTTCTCCCCAAAAACGACCCGGGAACTCCTTCCTCTCAGGGCAATAACATTGTGCCGCAAGCAGTTTCTATAACGCAATTAAATGCCACACCAGAAGAGTATGAGTCGGAATTTGTACAAATTGTACAGGGAGTAGATATTAACACTTCTGAAAATACTACTTGGATTGCAGACGAGATATACGAATTGCTAAACCCTAACGGAATTTTCAATTTTAAAGTTGCCTTTTTGGAAGCAGCGTATATTGGCCTGAAAGTGCCTATCCAAAACAGAAATATTGCAGGGATTATTACCGAAGAAAATGGCAATTATTATTTAACGTCACGAAATATGAATGATATTAATGGTGTCATTTTAAGCAATCCCGAAGCTGTCGAGCGAAGGTTCAAACTATATCCAAACCCGACAAACGGAAATTACATTTCGATAACTTCAAATAATCCTGCTGAAAGATTAGTAGGAATTTACAATCTTTACGGACAATTGGTTTTAACCACAAAGACCGAAGACAGTATCGACATCAGTTCACTTTCCAATGGATTATACTTTGTGAACATACGTCAAGATGGTTTTACCAGTACTGAAAAGTTACTAGTGAACCACTGAATCTCACTTTCTGAATGTATAGAGGGATGTTTTTAAAAGTTGCAACCGACTTATAGGACATAATGTAAAACTTTTTACAACCCCTCTTTTTTATTCCCTATTTTTGAAGTCCAGCAAGCAGCTTACTATTGAAACTTCCAACACATTTTAGCACTATTTCTTCGGAAAGCGATTTTAATAAAGTTGCTTTGGAGACGTTTCAGTTTCAATACAACACTGTTGAAGTATACCAAAGGTTTTGTAAATTACTGAAGGTGAACCCAGCTAAGGTTTCAGACCTAAAAGATATTCCGTTTTTACCCATTCAATTCTTTAAAACTGAAAAAATTATTGCTACTACCTTTTCAGCAGAAAAAATATTCAGCAGCAGTGGTACCACCGGAGATAACACTAGCCAACATTACGTAGCAGCTGTAAACTACTACGAAGACAGTTTCTTAAAAGCTTTTCAGCAATTTTATGGAGATCCAACAGCATATGTTTTTCTTGCGTTATTACCTTCGTACCTGGAACGGGGTGGTTCTTCGCTCATATATATGGTGGATAGGCTTATTACTGAAAGCAAAAACCCCCACAGCGGGTTCTACCTCAACAATTATGACGCTTTAATTGAAAAATTAAAACACCTTGAAGCAAAAGGCAAAAAAACAATATTACTGGGTGTTTCTTACGCCTTGCTTGATTTGATTGAAAAAGAGAAATTTCAGCTTAAAAACACAATTATAATGGAAACCGGCGGAATGAAAGGGCGCCGAAAAGAACTCATTAAAAGTGAGCTTCACGAAATTCTGAAAGAAGGTTTTGGCGTACAAAAAATTCATAGCGAATATGGAATGACCGAGCTGTTCTCTCAAGCCTATTCTGTTGGGAACGGAATCTACAAATGCCCTCCGTGGATGAAAATCCTTACCCGGGACACCGAAGATGCACTTACCTACATTACTAGTAAAACCGGCGGGTTAAATATAATAGACCTGGCAAACACCTATTCCTGTTCGTTTATCGCTACTCAGGATTTAGGTAAATTACACCCGGATAACACTTTTGAAGTTATGGGGCGTTTTGATAATAGCGACATTCGTGGCTGCAATTTAATGGTGTTATAATGCAGGAAGGGAAAACAAATAACCAGGGCTGTCTCTGGTCTGTTATTGCATTTGCCCTTTCGTTTCTAGCGTATGGTGTGTTAAGCCTAATAGGTTTTCCGGGCATATTTGCAGCTCTTTCAGGAATTATTATTTCGTTTATTCTTACCAGCGTACTCATGGGCAAACCACGTAAAGGATTTTTATGGGGGAGCGCTGTTTTTTATATCGTGGTCGTAATTTTTATCCGCTTTGCATTTAACTTTATTACAGGTGCTTTTGAAAATAAAAAAACCCCAACGTTCAATAAAACCGAAAAGGTTGCCAAAAGCACTATTGTTGAAAATAACGACACCATTTTGGTATACAGCAGTAACAGGGTTTGGAAAGATAACTTCGGAAATAAGTATGATGCGAACCTTACTGTAAGAGAAGCAGATTATCTATCGCTTTACAAGCATTTAGAAAATTATAAGGGAAGTTATTCGGGGAACTTTTGGGGAGATCTGTATGATTATCTGGATCAAAAAGACACACCAAAACTGGATTTGGTTATAAAAGCTTTCGCCGAAATACAGGCAACCAAAAATCTGAATGAAATGGAGTTTGCCGAAATGGTTGTTACCTGCATCCAGGATATTCCCTATTCGCTGGTTTTTGAAGGCGAATGTCTTCCGGCACAAAACTACGAATACGAAATTCAAAGAATTTTAAAAGACTGTCCGGAGTGTTGTGTGGGAGGCGTAAAATTTGGAGTGCAAAATCCCGTAACTTTTTTACAAAGTTTAAAAGGGGATTGCGATTCGCGAACCGTGCTTATTTACAGTATTTTGAAATATTTTGGGTATGATATTGCCATCTTGAATAGCGACCATTACCGCCACTCCATTTTAGGGATACATATTGCGGGTGGAGGTATTTATAAAACATACTATGGCAAACGTTACCTGCTCTGGGAAACCACCAATAAATATTTTAAAGCAGGGGACCTGCCTTCAACTTTTAACAATGTTTCTTACTGGAACGTTGTCTTAACCAGTAAATAAAACACTATGAACACACAGCTTTTTACCTTAGCACTTATTGAAATTATCCTTTCGTTGGTAGTTTCGGTACTTATTATATATACTTCGTATAAAATATTAAAAAGGCTATTTTTTTCTACCGAAGATGTGCAGGGCGATAATATGGCATTTACTGTTTTTACTTCGGGTATCATTATTTCCATCGGGTTAATTTTAAGTGAAATTGTACCTTCTATTACCAACGTGATCAGAATTGCCACTACCCAGGAAGAAATCATAGATATGGTTACGGTCATTCAATATTCCAGTTTGTATCTACTCGTTGGTTTTTTGATGGCTATTTTTATAAATGCTGCTGTTTTCTTCCTGTTTTCAATCCTCACAAGAGGTGTGAACGAGTTTAAAGCCATAAAAACCAATAATCTTTCCGTCGCTATTTTAGTGGTTTCCATTTTAATAAGCATCACTATGATCGCCAAAGACAGTATTGAGCTTCTCATTAGTTCTTTAGTTCCGTATCCCGAAGTTTCAAATTTCCTGTGAAGTTTTTTTACCTTTCATACTACATCAAAAAACAGATAAAATTTGATCAAAAAAAATGTAAGAACCTAGTAGAACCTCCGACGTATCACTTATGAAAAAAATTGCACTTATTTTAGCATTAGTTGTTTCAGCAACTTTATTTGCACAGGATATCCACACCAAAAACGGGTACGCTGCCGAAGGGTATGACGTAGTTGCCTATTTTAGCGATCAAGCGCTGGAAGGTGATAAAGCAAACACGACAACCCACGGCGGAGTAAAATACAAATTTGCGACCGCAGAGAACCTAAAAACCTTTATGGGAAATCCCGAAAAATATACGCCACAATACGGCGGGTATTGTGCTTATGCAATTGCAGATAGTGGAAAACGAGTGCAAATAGATCCGGAATCTTTTCAAATTAAAGACGGAAAACTCTATTTGTTTTACGATTCATTTTTTGCAGACACCTTAAAAAAATGGAATAAAGAAGGGGCAGCTATCATGCAAACCAAAGCAGATAAAAATTGGGAAACCATGCAAATGGAGATGAAAAAGGAAATGGAGATGGAAATGAAAAATAAAAACTAAGAATTCATAATTGTTTGATTACCTTAAAAACCCCCAACAGTTTCAATGAATTGTTGGGGGTTTTTTCCCCTTACTCCGCTCGTAGCGCTTTCCAAATTTTATTTTCTAATTTCCTTAAACAACCTTCAAAATAAAATAATTCTTTTTCCCTCTTTGTAGGAGTACAAACGTATTATTAATTAAATCTTCAGAAGTTACAACGTACGTATCGGCAACTTTTTCTTTGTTTACTGAAATAGAATTCTCCTTTAACGCACGTCTTGCTTCACCATTACTTTTTAGAAATCCGGTTTTTTCGGCTAGGGCACCAATAATATCCAACCCGTTTTCTATTTCATCTTTTGAAATTTCAGCTTGTGGCACGCCTTCAAAAATATCCAGAAAGGTTTGCTCGTCCAACGTTTTAATATCGGCAGACGTTGACTTCCCAAACAAAATAGAAGATGCTTTTACCGCATTTTCATACTGTTCCTCTCCGTGAACGGTTTTAGTAACTTCTTCGGCCAAACGTTTTTGAACCGCTCTTGTGTGTGGTGCTTCGGCATGCTCCTTTACGAGGGCATCTATAGTATTTTTGTCTAAGAAGGTAAATATCTTAATGTATTTTTCAGCATCTTCGTCGCTGGTATTTAACCAGTATTGGTAAAATTTGTACGGTGACGTTCTTTTAGCATCCAACCAGATGTTACCGCCTTCGCTCTTTCCAAATTTACTTCCGTCGCTTTTAGTAATAAGCGGGCACGTAAGCGCGTATCCTTTCCCACCGTCAATACGGCGAATAAGCTCGGTACCTGTAGTGATATTCCCCCATTGGTCGCTTCCGCCCATTTGCAACGTACAATTGTAATGTTTAAAAAGGTGCAGAAAATCGTACCCCTGCACTAGTTGGTAGGTAAATTCAGTAAAGCTCATTCCGTCGGTGCCATCGCCTGTAATACGGTTTTTTACCGAATCCTTCGCCATCATATAGTTAATAGTAATGTGTTTTCCCACATCACGAATAAAATCCAGAAAAGAAAACTCCTTCATCCAGTCGTAATTATTTACCATTACCGCCTGGTTTGGAACTCCCGATGTAAAGTCTAAAAAATGCGCCAATTGTGCACGCACACATTCCTGATTGTGACGTAGTGTTTTTTCGTCTAATAAATTTCGTTCGCTGGATTTTCCCGATGGATCACCAATCATTCCTGTTGCACCCCCTACCAGAGCAACTGGTTTGTGACCGCTACGCTGAAAAAACGCCAATAACATAATAGGTACTAAATTACCAATGTGTAAGCTATCTGCCGTTGGATCGAAACCAACGTAGGCGCTACGCATTTGTTCCAAAAGGTGTTCCTGGGTATCGGGCATCACGTCGTGCACCATCCCTCGCCATTGCAGTTCTTCAACAAAATTCTGTAAGCTCATTATTTAGATTTTCAGCAAAGATAAACCGATGTACCTAAACTAGAAAGCATCCCATAAAAAATAGTATTTTCGTACTATGATTCTAGTTACAGGCGGAACGGGTTTGGTGGGCAGTCACTTATTGTATCTTTTAGTAAGGGATGGTAAAAAAGTGCGCGCCATTCACAGAAAAGGAAGCGATCTCACTGTTGTAGAAAAAGTCTTCTCTTATGATACCGAAGAATCCACGAGCCTGCTTAAAAATCTGGAATGGTTTGAAGCTAATATTACCGACATTACCAAACTGGAAGCCGCTTTTCAAGGAATAACCCACGTTTATCATGCAGCAGCGTATGTAGATTTTAACCCGAAGAACTACCACAAACTTAAAAAAGCTAATATTGAAGGTACGGCCAATGTGGTGAATTTGTGTATCTCGCATCAGATCAAAAAATTATGCCACGTGAGTTCTATCGCTACCTTAGGCGATACTATAGGTGAAGAAATTATAGATGAAGAAACCTACTGGAATCCAGAAGCAAAAAACAGTGTCTACGCGATTACAAAATATGGCGCCGAAATGGAAGTATGGCGGGGCACTCAGGAAGGATTGGATGCTGTTATAGTAAATCCCGGGGTTATTCTGGGAGAAGGGATTTGGCACAAAGGTAGCGGGAGTATTGTAAAACGTGTTGCAAAAGGCTTACAGTATTATACCATGGGCGGGATTGGCCTGGTAGATGTGAAAGATGTAGTGAAGGCAATGGTGACCTTAATGAACAGTACCATTAAAAATAAGCGCTTTATTTTAGTAGTTGAAAATGTATCATATTACGATTTCCTGGGCGGGCTGGCTGAAAAGTTAGCTGTTAAAAAACCTTCTAAGAAGATTGCAAAATGGAAATTGGTATTTTTAAGCAAAGTGGATTGGTTCTCTGCTACCTTTTTCGGCACCCAAAGAAAGTTGTTGCGCACTCACGTGGAGTCTCTTTACAAATTTGATATCTACGATGGTAGCGCTATTACAGAAGCAATTAATATTGAATATACACCATTAGAGAAGACAATGGCGCGTGTTGCCGAGAATTGTAAGAACTCATAATCTCACTTATTGATCCGAAGTAGCCGAATCTATTAAAATTCCTTCCGTTTTAGTGGTGTCCATCTCTTCTTCTATTTCTTCCAGGTCATCAGGCTGAATAGAATCATTCACTTTTCTATTCTCTCTTTTTAAGGAATCCAGACGTAATTTCCTGTCGTTTTCTTTCGTTTTTAGGACTTCCAGTTTCTGCTCTATTTTCTCAAAAATTGCATTGTATTTGTCCAGATCTGAGGTATAATACGCATTGCTTTTGGCAAACTGCAAACTGTCTACATTATACTTTTTAAATAAGAACGAATCTATCTTAATACCGTTTTTACGCATCGTTTTGTTGTCTATACTTCTGGCCGCGTTGCCCAGGTATATTTCAGAGAGCATTTCCACCATAACATCTTCCGGGATAAGATTCTCAGGTTTTTCGGGTTTCTGAATATCCTGACACCCAAAAAATAACAGACAAAACGATATATAGAGTAATTTTCTCATCAACGATTAAAGGTAATGCGTTCTCCGTGAGTTCTGTTTGGGAATTTTCCGTTTTCGTATGCTAATACGCCATTCACAAACGTGTGTGTAACGCGCGATTTAAAGGTAGTTCCTTCAAAAGGTGACCAACCACACTTATAATCGATATTCTCTTTGGAAACGGTCCAGGGTGATTGGGGATCTATTAATACCAAATCTGCTTTGTACCCTTCCTTCACATACCCTCTATTTTCAATCTGAAACAAAATAGCAGGATTGTGCGCTGTTTTCTGAACAATTTTTTCGACTGAGATCCGCCCTTTATGATGCATCTCAAACAACGCTTCCAAAGCGTGTTGCACTAGGGGACCTCCGGAAGGCGCTTTGGCATACACATTGTTTTTTTCTTCGGTCGTATGTGGCGCGTGGTCTGTGGCAATTACGTCTATACGGTCGTCATTTAAGGCTTTCCAAAGTCCTTCTCGATCTTTTTTAGATTTTACGGCTGGATTCCATTTTATTTTAGTGCCTTTCTCGGCATAGTCCGCATCGGTAAACCAAAGATGGTGGATACACACTTCGGCCGTGATTTTTTTCTGTGCAAGGGGTTTTTTATTACTGAAGAGATGCGTTTCCTTTTCAGTTGACAAATGAAATACGTGCAGTCTCGCACCAGTTTTCTTTGCCAGTTCAATCGCTTTGCTGGACGAAATATAACACGCTTCGGCACTTCTAATGTTTGGATGCTCGCTAATAGGAATATCTTCACCATATTTTTTAAGAGCGGTCTCCATATTTTTTCTTATTGTTGCTTCGTCCTCGCAGTGTACAGAAATAAGCAACTTGGATTTGCTGAAAATCTCTTCAATAGTTTCGGGATTATCCACCAGCATATTTCCTGTGGAAGAACCTAAAAAAAGTTTTAAACCAGCAACACGTTTAGGATCTACTTTTAAAATTTCATCAATATTATCGTTGGTACCACCAAACATAAAGGAATAATTTGCCCAGGAAGTTTCTTTAGCTTTGGCAAATTTTTCTTCCAGCAACTCAATAGTGGTTGCCTGCGGAACGGTATTGGGCATTTCTATAAAAGTAGTAATACCACCAGCTACAGCAGCACGGGATTCGGTTTCAATGGTTGCTTTGTGCGTAAGTCCCGGCTCGCGAAAATGCACCTGATCGTCTATCATTCCTGGAATAAGGTAATGTCCATCTGCATCAATAATTTTTGTATCACCCGTCCTGGCACTTATGCTTCCAATTTCGGTAATAATATCGTTTACAATTAAAACATCGCCCTGGACAATGGTTCCTTCGTTTACAATTCTTGCGTTCTTAATTAAGATTGGATGCATTAAATTTCGTTATAGTTGTTGGAGCCAAAAAGGCTTTTAAATTTCATTTTCAGGACTCCAAAGATAGCTTCGGAAATAATACCGCCACTCATTTTAGATTCTCCTTTTGTTCTATCTGTAAAAATGACCGGCACTTCTACAATGTTGAATTTTGCCAGATATGCTTTAAACTTCATTTCAATTTGAAAGGCATATCCCACAAACTGAATTTTATCCAGATTTATTTTTCGCAGTACGTTATGATGGTAACACACAAAACCTGCCGTGGTATCGTAAATTTTCATTCGGGTTACTAAACGAACATATTTTGAAGCCAGCCAGGATAACAAAACACGGCTCATTGGCCAGTTTACAACGTTCACACCTGTTATATAACGTGAACCAATAGCCATATCGTATTCCTCTTTTATACAGGCATTATGCAATCTTATAAGATCGTTTGGGTTATGGGAAAAATCTGCATCCATCTCAAAAACATATTCGTATTCCCGTTGCAAAGCCCATTTAAATCCGTGAATATAAGCTGTTCCCAAGCCCATTTTTCCTGCACGCTCTTCTATAAAAAGACGCTTCGGATATTCCTGCATCATTTCTTTAACCGCATTCGCCGTTCCATCCGGCGAATTATCATCTACCACTAAAATACTATAGTTTCGTTGCAGGGAAAATATATTCCGTAGCAGTCGCTCTATGTTTTCAATTTCGTTAAAAGTTGGTATGACCACAATGGCGTTGGACATGCGCTAATTTTAGGGCAAATGTACTTTTTTTTGCTCACATATTGTTGGTAAAATCATCAATAGAAAAAGCAATGTACCGCATATTTCTACTAATTTTACCGCAATGGATTATGGGACACGCATTTGGGAAAATCTGGATTGGGTTACGCTTATTTTAGTAGGTTGCCTGCTATGTTACAGCTTAGCAAAACAGTTGTACCCAAAACGTTTTCAGGAATTTACAATGTTACCGGTCACCAATAAATATTTTTTAGTTTTGGGAAAAGGGAACGAAATTCAACATCCTTTTAATATTTTATTGTTTATACCACAGGTGCTATTGGTCTCGCTATTTGGCTTCCTTATCCTAAAAGTATCTCAAGGAAGTGCTTTTGAGAGTCCGTTGCTGGTGTTTGTTCAAATTTGTACCGGCTATGCAGTTTTTGTGCTGTCAAAATTTATGATCGAAAAGCTTATTGGTACTATCTTCAATTTTGAAGTGCTAACAAACAAGTATTTATATCAAAAATTAAGTTACCGAAACCTCCTGGCTGTTCTTTTTTTTGTAGGAAATCTCTTGTTTTATTTTGTTTTGGAGCCTACTACACCTGCATTACTCATTTTTATCGGGATTATTGCACTTTTAAACGGGATCACCTTATTTTACAGCTATAAAACGAATAGGAGCATAATTTTTAAGGAGTTATTTTATTTTATTTTGTATCTTTGCACTCTTGAAATTTCACCCTATATAATTCTGTATAAAGTATTTGTATAGTTCTCAAGAATTAATAAAAATCAGCTTATGAAAGTGAAAACTATTTTAGTTTCCCAACCTGAACCTAAGGTTGAAAACTCCCCTTATTTTGATTTGATTGAAAAGATGAAGGTTAAAATAGATTTTAGACCTTTTATTCACGTAGAAGGAGTTTCCGGGAAAGAAGTTCGATCTCAAAAAGTTGATTTGGGAGATTTCACAGCAGTGATCTTAACCAGTAGAAATGCGGTAGATCATTACTTCAGAATTGCAGATGAAATGCGTTTTAAAGTACCGGACAGTATGAAATATTTCTGCCAAAGTGAAGCTGTGGCCTACTATCTTCAAAAATATGTTGTGTACCGAAAGCGTAAAATTTATGTTGGAAAAAGAACCTTCACAGAACTTTCTCCGCTTATTAAAAAATACAAAACCGAAAAATTCTTACTACCTTCTTCAGACAAATTAAAGCCTGAAGTACCTACCGTATTAAACGATCTTAAAGTTACCTGGAAACAAGCTACATTTTACAAAACTGTAGTAAGTGACCTTTCTGATCTAGAAAATGTATTTTACGACATTCTGGTTTTCTTTAGCCCGAGCGGCATTGTTTCTTTACTGGAGAACTTTCCCGATTTTAAACAAAACGAAACCCGTATTGCTGTCTTTGGAAACACTACAGTTAAAGCTGCTGCCGAAAACGGTTTACGAGTAGACATACAGGCTCCAACGCCCGAAACACCTTCTATGTCCATGGCACTAGAAAAATACATTAAGGAAGTCAATAAAAAATAGCAATATAATACCTCATAAAAAAAGCGTCAATTTTAAATTAAAATTGACGCTTTTTAAGTTTTAAAGAATCTGTTATTCTCCTCCTAACGGTTGTCCTGCCATAATTTCATCGTTTGCAAATTCTTCAAATTGCTTGAAGTTTTGTTTAAATGAGGAAGCTAATTTATGAGCCGTTTTATAATATCCTTCATCATTATTCCAGGTTTTTCTTGGGCTCAAAACTCCATTAGGAACATTAGGACATGTACGAGGTTGCTTCAAGCCAAATACAGAGTGTGTATGATAATCCCCTTTATTTGCTTCTTCCAAAGACCCATCCATAGCAGCGGTAATCATAGCCCGCGTATATTTTAATGCCATACGTGAACCTATACCATAAGGACCTCCGGTCCAACCTGTATTAACTAACCAAACATTTACCCCCGCTTCCTTCATCTTTGCACTTAACATTTCGGCATATTTCGTTGGGTGTAGTGGCATGAAAGGTGCTCCAAAACAAGCAGAAAAACTAGGCACAGGCTCTGTGATACCTGCTTCGGTACCAGCTACTTTGGCGGTATAACCACTTATAAAATGGTACGCAGCCTGTCCCGGTGTTAGTTTACTTATAGGAGGCAAAACTCCAAAAGCATCGGCCGTAAGGAAGAAAATATTCTTAGGATTATGCCCAATAGAAGGCTCCTGAATATTATCAATGTGATAAATAGGGTAGCTTACACGAGTGTTTTGCGTTATGGAAGTATCTGCAAAATCTACAGTACCTTCATCGTCCATTTCTACATTTTCAAGAATAGCTCCCGGCTTAATGGCATTGTAAATATCCGGTTCATTTTCAGCAGAAAGATTAATTACTTTTGCATAACAACCGCCTTCAAAATTGAAAACAGTGTTTTCTGCCGTCCATCCGTGTTCGTCGTCTCCAATTAATTTTCTTTTTGGATCTGCAGATAATGTAGTTTTACCCGTTCCAGACAATCCAAAGAAAATAGCCGTCTCGCCATCGTCTCCCACATTGGCAGAACAGTGCATTGGCATGGTATTTTTGTCTACCGGAAGAATAAAATTAAGAGCAGAAAAAATTCCCTTTTTAATTTCACCTGTATATCCGGTACCACCAATTAAAGCAATTTTTTTACTGAAATTTAATATTGCAAAATTATGCTGGCGTGTTCCGTCAACTTCAGGATCTGCCATAAAACCCGGCGCATTCACAATAAGCCATTCCGGGTCAAAGCCAGCTAATTCGGTCTTATTGGGGCGTAAAAACATATTATACGCAAACATATTACTCCACGGATATTCGTTTATAACACGAATGTTTAATCGATATTTTGGATCTGCACACGCATAACTATCGCGTACATAGATTTCTTTTTCTGAAAGATACTTTGTTACCTTATCGTACAAAGCGTCAAATTTATCCTCCGAAAATGGGATATTTATGTTTCCCCACCACACTTTTTCGCGGGTAATATCATCTTCTACAATAAATCTGTCTTTTGGGGATCTTCCCGTGAATTCGCCGGTGTTTATGGCTAGTGCGCCAGAACTGGCTTCTTTACCCATCCCTTTGGTAATGGTTTCGTCGTGTAAATCCGGGGATGGAAGTTGATATTGTACTTTGGCATTTTTGATTCCGTATTTTTCAACTGAAATCGTTTTCGTAGCTTGGTTTTTATCGACCATAACTTGTTTTAATTGTTGTGGGGCAAAAATAAGAAATATACCGCACACTAGTTCTTTAAAAAATGGTAATTATCCCCTATTTAATGTTAATAACCCATACGCTAACCTTCCCCAGCCTACGATCAACAACAAACCCCCAACAGGAGTTACAGGTCCTAAAAATGAAGCCGAAAAGGGCAACTGTTCTTTAAAAGCTAACAAATAGATAGAACCAGAGAAAAAAAGCATTCCAAAACAAAACAACCGGAAAACCCATTTTTTGGTTTGCTGCGGAATTACTGGCGTAAAACCTATCATTAGCAATGCCAACACGTGATACATCTGATAGCGCACTCCCGTTTCAAATGTTGCGAGCAAATCCGGCGAAACCATTTCTTTTAATCCGTGGGCTCCAAAGGCTCCAATAGCAATAGTTATCGCTGCTAAAATAGCTGAAGTCAACACAATATTTTTGCTCGATTTATCCATAAATATGTCCTACAATTAGTAAATTCGCAATCCACACAAAGATAACGAAAACCCTATAGATGCGTAACATTTTAATTATTGGTGCAGGACGTTCTGCCACAAGTTTAATCAAGTACTTGCTAGACAAATCTGAAGCTGAGGAGCTTTTTCTTACCATTGGAGATCTTAATATTCAGAATGCACAAAAATTCACCAGCGGGCATCCAAATGGTCGTGGCATTTTACTGGATGTTTTTAACGAGACTCAACGTAAAGAAGCCGTTGAAAATTCAGACATTGTAATTTCTATGCTACCTGCGCGCTACCACATGGAAGTAGCTAAAGACTGTCTGGAATTTGGAAAAAACCTTGTAACTGCATCCTACATAAGCAAAGAAATGCAATTGCTGGATCCAAAAGTAAAAGCAAAAGGATTGGTATTTATGAATGAGATCGGGCTAGATCCGGGAATAGACCACATGAGTGCCATGCAGGTGATAGACCGCATTAGAGATAAAGGCGGAAAAATGCTGTTATTCGAAAGCTTTACCGGAGGGCTCGTTGCACCGGAAAGTGACGACAACCTCTGGCATTACAAATTTACCTGGAATCCAAGAAATGTTGTGATTGCCGGACAAGGTGGTGCTGCAGAATTTATTCAGGAAGGCACCTACAAGTATATTCCGTATCACAGACTTTTTAGGAGAACAGAATTTCTAGACATTGAAGGGCACGGACGTTTTGAGGGCCTCGCAAACCGAAACTCCCTAAAATACCGAAGTATTTATGGCTTAGAGGATATTTTAACGCTATACCGCGGAACCATACGTCGTGTTGGATTTAGCAAGGCCTGGAACATGTTTGTGCAATTAGGAATGACCGAAGATGGATATACTATTCCGGATTCTGAAAATTTAAGTTACCGTGATTTTGTCAATCTATTTTTACCCTATTCTCCAACCGATTCAGTAGAGTTAAAGCTACGTCACAACCTGAAAATAGACCAGGACGATCTCATGTGGGGTAAATTACTGGAGCTGGATATTTTTAATACTGAAAAGAAAATAGGCATTAAAGATGCTACGCCTGCGAAAGCCCTTCAGAAGATACTGGAAGACAAATGGACACTACAGCAGGAAGATAAAGACATGATCGTGATGTACCATAAATTTGGCTACGAACTCAATGGTAAAAAGCACCAGATAGATAGTAGTATGGTGATAAAAGGGGACGACCAGACGTATACCGCTATGGCAAAAACAGTTGGCTTACCCGTTGCCATCGCTACACTGAAGATTTTAAATGAACAAATCACCAATCCCGGCGTACAACTTCCTATTAAAAAAGAAGTATACGAACCTATTTTAAAAGAACTGGAAGATCACGGAATAAACTTTATTGAAAAGGAAGTACCGTATTTGGGATACAATCCTGATAATGTGGTTGGGTAATTAAAAAACAACATCCAAAATACCAGATTCCAAAAAAAAGCCGAAACTTACATCAGTAAATTTCGGCTTTCTTATGCTATAAAATTCTGAATTATCTTCTCCCTAAAAACATAGAGATAAAATAAAGTAACGTTGCTAAAGAACCCAATGCTGCAACCAAATACGTTCTGGCAGCCCATTTTAAAGCATCTTTAGAGCCTGCATATTCTTCTGTAGTAACCATATTCTTATCTTTTAACCATGCCAAAGCACGATTACTGGCGTCATATTCTACAGGAAGCGTAATAAAAGAAAAAACTGTGGTCATAGCAAATAGTCCAATTCCTACTAAAAAAACCCAGTTTCCTAATGCCATTCCCATACTCATCAATATAATACCTCCCATAATCACAAAGTTGGATAGTTTACTACTTATTCCAACCGCCGGCACAATAGCCGAGCGCATTTGTAACCAGCTATAAGCTGTAGCATGCTGTACTGCGTGTCCAACCTCATGTGCAGCAACTGCGGCTGCGGCTGCATTACGTTGCATATAAACGGGCTCACTAAGATTAACAGTTTTGTCTTTTGGGTTGTAGTGATCTGTTAACTGCCCGGCAACCGAGATCACCTCAACATCTGTAATACCGTGATCTGCCAGCATTTTTTCGGCAATTTCCTTACCACTCATTCCATTTTGCAAATGCACTTTGGAGTATTTCTTGAATTTACTTTTCAGCTTGTTGCTTACGTACATACTTACCAAAAAGATCGCTCCTGCGAGCACATAATATCCTAACATAATTTTATTTTTATTAAAATGAAATGATTATTGCCATTTCTATTATTTATTACCTCTTGCCAATTTATTCCGTTAGATCGAAATTTATAATATAAAGATAGCAAATACTGTGCAAGCATTTTTCTACTGACAAAATTTGAAGAAAAGATTAACAAAAAGATTAAAGGGCACTAGTGCCTTCTAGTGGGAGAAGTCAAAACCTCATTAAAATTAAGCAGCGTATAAAAAATTCTTGATTGCACTTAAACCTACAGTTAAATAGTTAAGCTACCCAACAAGATTCACAATCTTTCCGGGCACTATGATCACTTTTTTTGGAGCTCTTCCCTGCAGGTAATGTGCTGTTTGCTCGTGCGCCATTACGGCAGATTCTATCTCATCTTTGCTCATATCCAGCGGAAGCTCCATGGTAAAACGCATCTTTCCGTTAAAGGAAATTGGATAGGTCTTACTGCTTTCCTTTACGTGCTTTTCCTCAAATTTTGGGAACGGGACCTCGCTAATGCTTTCCTCATGACCCAGCTTACTCCATAATTCTTCTGCAATATGAGGTGCATAGGGCGAAATTAAAACGAGTAAAGGTTCCAACACTTCTCTGGCAGTACATTTTTGAGCCGTTAACTCATTTACCGCGATCATAAAAGTAGAAACCGATGTATTAAAACTGAAATTCTCAATATCGTCTTCCACTTTTTTAATGGTTTTATGGAGCACTTTAAGCGCCTCCCCCAACCCTTCCGAAGAAGTAGTGTCTGAAGTATAAAAAGCTCCATTATTGCCCTGATGGTATAGTTTCCATAGTTTTTTAAGGAATCCGTGCACCCCGGTGATACCTGCCATATTCCAGGGCTTCGCCTGTTCTAATGGCCCTAAGAACATTTCATACATTCGCAACGTGTCCGCTCCGTATTGATCGCAAATGTCGTCCGGACTTACTACGTTGTATTTGGACTTAGACATTTTTTCTACTTCGCGGGAAACTTTGAAGGTTCCATCTTCTTCAGTAATAAACTTAGCATCTTTAAATTCTTCTCTCCAGTTTTTGAGTGCTGCTATATCTAATTCATTAGAATTGTTTACCAAGGAAACGTCGACACGAATTGTTTGAGTTTTGTATCTTTCAGCTATAGCGCTTGACACAAATTTGTTTTCCCCTTCCACTCTATTAACAAAAGCAGTCTCTCCCAAAATCATTCCCTGATTAATGAGTTTTTTGAAAGGTTCTTCCACTTGCAAATGTCCCAGATCGTATAAGGCTTTAACCCAAAAACGACTATATAATAAGTGTCCGGTGGCGTGTTCGCTTCCTCCTAAATACAGATCGACATTTTCCCAGTACTTCATGGCTTTTTTACTGGCTAATGCTTCTTCATTATTAGGATCCATATATCTGAACATATAGGTGCTACTGCCTGCCCAGCCCGGCATAGTGTTTAGCTCCAGAGGGTACATACCGCTCCCCTGACCTTCACCGGCGCTCAGAGTGACCTTGTTATTACCTACAACCTCGTTCTTGTTTGTATCCCACGCCCAGTTTTCGGCGCGCCCTAAAGGGGGTTGTCCGTCTTCGGTGGGGCGGTATTCATTAATTTTGGGAAGGGTTAACGGCAGATATTTTTCATCTATCATGTGTGGCATTCCGTTTTTGTAATATACCGGGAAAGGTTCTCCCCAATAACGTTGGCGGCTAAAAACAGCATCACGCAGGCGATAATTGATCTTTCCTGTACCCGCCCCTATTTCTTCCAACTTGTAAATAGCAGTCTTGGTTGCTTTTTTGTAATTCAATCCGTTTAAGAAGTCGCTATTAGTGATCTTTGTGTTGTCTTTTTCTGAAAAAGCTTCTTCCGAAATATCTACCCCTTCAAAAATATTTGGAATCTCAATATTAAAATGCTTCGCAAAATCGTAATCACGTTGGTCGCCGCACGGTACCGCCATTACAGCTCCCGTTCCATAGCCAGCCAAAACGTAGTCGCCAATCCATATGGGGATTGGCTCTTTGGTAAAAGGATGCTCTGCATAGGCTCCGGTGAATACACCACTTATTGTTTTTACATCGGCCATACGCTCGCGCTCGCTTCTTTTTGCGGTAGCAGTTACGTAGGTATCTATAGCCTCTTTTTGCTCAGGTGTGGTAATTTTTGATACTAATTCGTGTTCCGGAGCCAGTGTCATAAACGAAACTCCGAAGATGGTGTCGGGACGCGTTGTAAACACAGGAATAGAATGCGACTTCTTGTCGCTGTGCTCCTTGGAAATTACTTTAAAAGAAACCGTTGCTCCTTCACTTCTACCAATCCAGTTTGTTTGAGAATCTTTAAGAGGTTGTGGCCAATCTATTGTTTCTAAACCGTCTAACAAACGTTGCGCGTAGGCCGTGATGCGCATACTCCATTGCTTCATTTTTTTTCTGATTACCGGATATCCGCCTCGTTCTGAAACGCCGTTCACTACTTCGTCGTTTGCCAATACTGTACCCAATTCCGGGCACCAGTTTACTTCGGTTTCGGCAAGGTAGGTTAGTCTGTATTTCAATAAAATTTCTTGTTGCTGAATTTCAGAATACCCATTCCACGCTTCCGCAGAAAATTGAGCAACATCATCATCACAAGTTGCAGTTATTATTGAATTTCCTTCCGCAGAAAAAATAGTCTCTAATTCTGAAATTGGTCGCGCTTTATCTGCATCTAGGTCGTACCAACTATTGAACAACTGAATAAAGATCCATTGCGTCCATTTGTAATAATCAGGATCGCTGGTTCGTACTTCGCGACTCCAATCGAAACTAAAGCCAATCTGGTCCAGTTGCTTTCGGTACCCTGCTATTTTGGTTCCTTGCTTATCGGTTCCTCCCTCGATATTAACTTTGGTGGTTTCTGCAGGATGCTGACCGGTTTGAATGGCGTATTGCTCTGCAGGCAACCCAAAACTATCGTACCCCATTGGATGCAACACATTAAAGCCCTTGTGGCGTTTGTATCTTGCATAAACATCGCTCGCAATATATCCTAATGGATGCCCAACGTGCAAGCCCGCGCCGGATGGATAAGGAAACATATCCAGCACGTAGTATTTAGGCTTCCCGGATGTATTTAATGCTTTAAATGTTTCGTTTTTGGCCCAATATTGCTGCCACTTCTTTTCAATATCGTTAAATTGATAGTTGCTCATTGCTTGTGTTTCAGAATAAAAAATGCATCCTTTTGTATAAAACTTCGGAATATGGTGGCAAATTTACAGCTATTGCGCTGAATAAGAAACCCGCCTGCGGCTATATTTTATATTTCTGAATTTCTTACAGTTCAAGATTTAGTAACACTAAAAAAATATAAGTTTTAAAATTTCACTTACTAAATTTACAGGATGCAGGAAATTTCATTCTTTAAAGAAAACCAAAGACCCTATCGACCAAACACATCCTTTCATCGCCCAAAAACAAACGGGAAATCGATGATTTATGCATTTTGTCGAAGTCCTAAAAAAGCTGTGTATTTCAACGAATTTCCATAGCGTTTCAACTAAAAGTTTTGGTAGTCCTTTTCTTACGCCATACGTTTGTGCTGTTCAAATGATTGAAAAGACACCCATGAAAAAATTAGTTTATATAGTAGCAATGTTAATCTTCGCAGTAAGTTTTACTTCTTGCGGAACCACCTCAACTCTCAAGACAGAGAATACTGAGCTTGCTGGCTATACTTTAAAAGATAAGAAAGAGCAATTCCAACAAAAAATTGCTTCCAAAAAAATAAAGACGGTTATTGCAACCCCTTAAAATTTTGTGCTGCATTG
Organism: uncultured Flavobacteriaceae bacterium; assembly: GCA_963793275.1. Classification (GTDB taxonomy): domain Bacteria; phylum Bacteroidota; class Bacteroidia; order Flavobacteriales; family Flavobacteriaceae; genus Marinirhabdus. The sequence goes on along the minus strand of CAWBZL010000004.1, from coordinate 590,006 downwards.
AAAAATGCCATAGATTAAATACGTTAAGTTAACGAAAAAGCCGAACAGAAATGTTCGGCTTTTTTTTAGTTTATAAATCATTATAATAAGGCTAGGTAAAGCGCTATTTTTTTAACAGCCCAATTTTCACCAAAAGAGAACGGACCATTCTATTCTACTTAAATTTTAAAAATGAAAAAACCACAGTGTATTAAAAACAAACTGTGGTTTTTTCATTTTTCCTTAGTGTAATTTACGAAACAGCCTTTAACTTCTTAATGGTAGTTTTTTGAAGTTTATCCTCGGCGTAGTCTTTGGTAACTTTTAAGGTTTTTGATCCTTCAGTACCAGGTAATTCGTACATAGCATCGGTTAAAACGGCTTCACAAAGCGATCTTAGCCCTCTTGCGCCTAGTTTATACTCAATTGCCTGTTCTACTATAAAATCGAGAGCTTCGGTGGTTATCACAAAATCTATTCCGTCCATTTCAAACAACTTTTTATATTGTTTAATGATGGCATTTTTAGGTTCTGTTAAAATGGCACGTAAAGTAGCTTTATCTAACGGGTTCATATAGGTAAGCACTGGCAATCGCCCAATAATCTCAGGTATTAAACCAAAATCTTTCAAATCTTTCGGGATAATATATTTGAGCATGTGATCTTTTTCCAATGTATTTTCCTGCTTGGATGCGCTAAAGCCAACGGCCTGCATATTCAATCGCTTGGAAATATGTCTTTCAATACCATCAAAAGCACCTCCTGCGATAAAAAGGATATTTTCGGTATCCACCTCAATGAATTTTTGATCCGGATGTTTACGTCCTCCTTTTGGCGGCACGTTAACGGTGGTTCCTTCTAACAATTTTAATAAGGCCTGCTGTACGCCTTCTCCACTTACATCTCTCGTAATACTTGGATTGTCGCTTTTACGGGCAATTTTATCTATTTCGTCTATAAATACAATTCCGTTTTGGGCTTTTTCAAGGTCATAATCTGCTGCCTGCAATAGTCTGGTAAGAATACTTTCTACATCTTCTCCTACGTAGCCAGCTTCGGTCAACACAGTTGCATCTACAATTGCTAAAGGCACATTGAGCATTCTAGCGATAGTTTTTGCAATTAAGGTTTTTCCTGTTCCAGTTTGCCCAACAATTACAATATTACTTTTTTGTATTTCAATATCGTCATCGCTTTTAGGCTGTAGTAAGCGTTTATAGTGATTGTAAACCGCTACAGACATTACTTTCTTCGTAAATTCCTGCCCAATTACATAATCGTCCAAAAACTCCTTAATAGCCTTTGGTTTTTTGAGCATCATATCTTTACTCAAACTGGTATTGGTAGTATGCAATGCTTCTTCTACAACAATACCGTGTGCCTGCTCTATACATCTATCGCATATATGCGCATCCAGACCTGCAATAAGCAAGCTGGTTTCAGGTTTTTTACGCCCACAAAATGAACATTCTAATACTTCTTTCGCCATAGTTTTGTTTTTGGAAGGATTATCGAGCTAAAATCTCATCAATCATTCCGTATTCTTTTGCCTTGTCTGCTTTCATCCAGTAGTCACGATCGCTATCTTCGTAGACTTTTTCATAGGTTTGACCGCTATGCTTGGCTATAATTTTATATAATTCTTCTTTTAAGGTAACAATCTCACGAGCGGTAATTTCTATATCGCTAGCTTGACCCTGCGCACCTCCTAAAGGTTGGTGAATCATCACTCTTGAGTGTGTTAATCCGCTTCTTTTTCCTTTCTCTCCGGCACATAACAATACAGCACCCATAGATGCTGCCATACCTGTACAAATGGTAGCTACGTCTGGTTTTATAAACTGCATAGTATCGTAAATACCCAAACCGGCATATACGCTTCCTCCCGGGGAGTTAATATAAATTTGAATATCCTTCGCAGCGTCTGTGCTTTCCAGAAATAACAATTGTGCCTGCACAATATTTGCTACCTGGTCGTTTATACCCGTTCCTAAAAATATAATACGATCCATCATTAAACGTGAAAACACGTCCATGGCTACCGCATTCATCTGGCGTTCCTCAATAATATTTGGGGTAAGGCCTACCGGGTACATGCTACTCAAAATAGTGTCGTAGTATGTGCTACTTATGCCTTGATCTTTAATGGCAAACTTTTTAAATTCTTTTCCGTAATTCATATAAATGCTACTTCTTATTTAAACAATGAGGGCGCTGAATTATTGTTTTCAACACCCTCAAAGATACCTAATTTTTTACTCAATTACGCGTACGCTTCTTTGATGAACTTTTCGTAGGTAATTTCTTTTGTCTTTAATTTTGCTTTTTCTTTGTAAAACTGAAGGATCTTGTTGGTATTCAACTGTTCGCTCAAACGTTTTACTTCTTCTTCGTTTGAAAGAATTCTGGCCGAAATACTGTCCAGCTCTTCCTCGGTTGGATTGTTGTTTCCAAACTGAGCCATTTGCCCTTTTATCATACTTTTTGCGTAGTCTTTCAACTCGTCAAAAGTTACCTGCAAATTGTTGTCTGCACGTAATTTTCCTTCAATTAACTGATAACGCAAACCTTTTTCGCTTTTTTCAAATTCTGCAGCGGCTTCTTCGTCTGTTAAAGGTTTTTCTGCTGAAACCTGAATCCAGCGTTGTAAAAATTCCTTCGGAAGGTCAAAATTTGTGTTTTCAATTAAATCTTCTACCACATCATTCAACAGTTTCTGGTCACTTTGCTGTGCGAACTGTCCTTCGGCATCTTGTCTAATTTTATCTTTTAAGGCTTCTTCTGAAGTTACTACGCCTTCACCAAAAAGTTTATCGAACAATTCCTGATTAAGTTCTGCCATTTCACGTTGATTCACTTCTTCAATTTTGAAAGTAACCTCAATATCCAAGCCGTGTGCTTCTTCGTGCGCAACTCCTAAAAATTTCTGGTTATCGTGGTCGTCATTAAATAACCCTTTGGTTTTTAAGACAATGGCATCTCCAACTTTAGCCCCTAACAAAGCAGTTTGTTGCTTCTTTCCTTTAATATCGTCTAAAGAAATGGTGGTTTTATTTTCAATTTCTTTTTCAGCTGAAGTAAACGTCCCTGTAATTTCGTCTCCTTTCTCAACTTCCTTTTTAGAAGTTAATTTTCCGTATTGCTTGCGGATGGTTTTTACCTGATTGTTTATCATCTCATCATCTGCAACAATTTTGTAGTGCGTAGTCGCCTTTTTTCCTGGCAACGCCACTTCAAATGCCGGAGCCAGTCCTAAATCGAATTCAAATTTAAAATCATCACTATTCCAGTCTATTTCGGCTTCGTTACGAGGAATAGGGTTTCCAAGCACGTCTAGTTTTTCTTCGTTTAAAAACTTGTGTAAGTTTTCCTGCAGTAATTTATTAACCTCTTCAACAAGTACAGCCTGACCGTACTGTTTTTTCACCATCCCCATAGGCACGTGTCCTTTTCTAAATCCCGGGATGTTTGCGGTTTTTCGGTAATTATTTAAAATTCCGTTTACTTTATCTGCGTAGTCGTCTTTTGAAATCTCAACAGTTACTACTGCATTAAGTTTATCTATTTCCTTTTTTGTGATGTTCATATATCCTATAATTTTCGGGATGCAAAAATACGGTTTTTTAACCGATTGGACAAAACGAGGATTACTGAAATTCAATCAGTTATTTTTCCTTAGAAACCAGAGAATATAATATGGATTGCAAAAAAGATAGTAGTAGGCTAAAAATAAGTGCCCACCAAATATTTCTAACTTCAAATCCGCTTACAAAGAAATCTGCAAGCAGAATAATAATGCCATTAATTATGAGAAGGAACAAACCGAGCGTTACCACCGTAACTGGGAACGTAAGTACTACCAGTATTGGTTTTACAATAAGCCTTAAAATAGCCAGCGCTGCAGCCACCAGGATTGCCGAAATATATCCAGATACAACAACACCGGGTAATATATATGCCAAAATAATAACCGCCAATGCTGTAAGTAATAATTTTAAAATCCAGTTCATGGTTTTTTTATTTCGATCTAAAGATAAAAAAACCGCTTTAGAAATTTCTAAAGCGGTTTTACTACTATAAAATTGTTTTAAGTTACCTCTATCTATTGATTGTTAGTAACTGTTATAGTTCCGTAATCACCAATATTCACATTCGGAATAGTAGCATTGTAGGTACTATTAATCTTATCTATAATAAGGTTTGCTGTGTAAGCATATCCACGAGGTGTTGGGTGTACCCCATCCAGTGAGAAAGCTCCGCCTGTTGCAAATGTATCTGTTAATACACCTCCATCATAAGCTACACCATCGTTGGCAACCTGAGCCAATGCAAGACGTGCATCCACAAATGCCAAACCATTAGCAGAAGCTAAAGAAGCGATTGTTGAATTATAAGAAGATGCTGCAGTGCTTACTCTATCTTGTTCTACTGAAGTAAGTACAAACTGATCTCCCAATGGAACAGCCACTCCAATTACAGATTGTGGGTTGTTGGGATCTGCCAACGTACCTATAACTGAAGAAGCAGTTAATACCACTAAATCCTCATTATTTGCCTGACGTAATTGACCTAATAATCCTGCAAGAGGAGCTGGCAGGTTAAATGGTGCTCCTTGAAGAATAGCGGAAATATCCGTTAAGTCGTCATCTGTGATAATCGGAAAATTCACACCTGCTGAGAAATTAATCTGTCTGGCAGCTGCTTCTTCAGCCGAAATAACTCCAGCACCAACCAAACCTGGCAATACCTGCGTATTATACAACGCAAACTGTGCATTTACCGCTCCAGCTGTAGGAGCATCTAAGGGAATAGAACGCACAGGCACTGTAGTAAAGAAAGGTATAGATGTTACATCTGGAATGTTAACTAAAACTCCCCCAGAAGCTCCAGCACTTAAGGCGTCTACTTGCTGGCTATAAACTGAAGCAAACACGTTAGGATCTGTAATATCATTAGGCCCGTATGTTGATGGATCTAAGTTTCCTGTTTGATCTACTCCAGAACCACCGCTGGTTGCATAGCTTAAGATATCGTTATTACCAATCCAAAGCGAAAAGAATGAAGGGTTTAATGACACTGCATCTGCAAGTACAGTTGCATTCCCGCTTGTAGCAAATCTTGCAAAATATGGATTTGCAGTTCCTGAAAGTATCCCTCCAGCGTTACCATAACCCGGAGTTACTAAATGAAAACTCTTAGCACCTGGAACTCCCATATTATTGAAAGGCCGCCGCACTTGTTGTGATTTCGGTAGTTGGCATTCCTTCTAATCGAACAGGGCCAGCAGGTTCTCCAGTCATTGGGTCTGCAGCTAGCACAAATCTATTTTCAGCAATTTGAGTTCCATTTAATAAAAGACCTCCTAAATTATCTGCCATTAAAGGCTGTGTAAATTCACCGCCACCTGCTAGGGCAGCTTGTTGTGCAATTATGTTTGGGTAGGAATTTTCTTGTCCTGTTATGTATAAAGCTCCATCTGCAAAACCAGCAGTTAACGAGTTACCTAAGGCAACAAAATTGCTCATATCTGCATCTCCTGTAGTATAAAACCCAGCTTCGTCGATTGGTGTATCAAATTCTGGCTCACAACTTACAAACCCAAGGGTTAGCAAACCACCTAATACTATATATATTGATTTTTTCATGTTCTAAATTTTTTAAAATTACATTTTATAAGTAACACCTAAACCTGGTGAAAAAGCACTAGATTTATAGGTACCACCAAATGGAGCAACTTGTCCGTTTTCTCTGTATCCTTCGTATGTAGCATCTATCTCTTTAAAGCGTACGTATAAGAAAGAAGCGTCTATTGCTAAATTATCTGAAATATTAACTGTTAAACCAGCAGTATAGGCATTGCTATCGTTTCTTGGGGTTTCAGGTGAGAAAAAGCCCTCCGTAACCGGAGACTCATCAAAGTAGTATCCACCTCTTAGCGTGAACATTTTTGTAGCTTCGTATTGTAGGCCAAAACGGTACGTAGAAGCATTTTTATAATTTCTAGGATTAAATGAATCTGGTATATTTTCATCTGCAAAGTCTATATCCAAGCTTTCGTATACATTCCAGAATGCACGGTTTAAGTCGAAAGCAAATAACCATTTGTCACAAAACTCATACGCTAAACCAACAGTCATTTCTGCAGGTAATGGTAGTGTTGCGTTAAAAGTAGTATCTGCAAAAGGTGTTAAAGGAGAATTTGGTACATTTTCAAAATCTGCTTCCCCATCTTCAGCATCCAAAAGAATTTTTGAACGGTAGTGTGCACCAATAGTTAAATTTTCGGCTGGGTTAAACATAATACCTGCAGTCCAACCCCATTTTGTAACACCTGTAGCATCTACAGTAACCTCAGAGCGGTTTCCGTCAAGATCTGTAAGGGTGCGGTTTAGGTTTCGGTTAAAGTTTACGGAGCCATTTACATAAATTGGTCCACCACCAACACTTAGATACTCGCTTAATTTAATAGAAACTGTAGGCTGTACAAAAATTGCAGCTAAGTCAATATTATTTACTAAGTGAGATCCAGCCCAGTCATCTTCGTACTCTACAGTACTTCCAAAAGGAGTATATACTCCAAGACCCAAGGCTAACCAATCTGTAACCTGATACGATCCATATAGGTAGAAAGGAGTTCCTACAGGACTATCGGTCATAGCAGTAGCGCCGGTTGCCGAATTCTGGTAAACCACATCGGAGAAAACTCCAAAGCCACCACCAGAAATGCTCAATTTGTTTTCAAGATACACAAGACCTGCTGGGTTAAAAAACACAGATTCGGCACTGTTTACAACAGCAACACCCGTATGGCCCATAGCCAGAGATTTGTTACCCTGTAAACTTACACGATATCCTCCAGCATACGTTACTGCAGTTGCCAGAGCAAAAACAGAAAGGAGTAAAAGTTTCTTCATAATGTTAAAGATTGATTTAAGTTTAAGTTTTTAAGTTGTTATTTAAGCAATAAGGTACGTAATTATACCTTAATAAGGTAATTTATTATGCATACATAATAAATTTAACTTTGCAATGTTATAAAAATTTGATAACATTTTGGTAAAATTCGGAAGGATTTTCTGCGTGGAGCCAATGTCCGGCTTCTGAAATGCTTACAATTTTTGCTTTAGGAAAGTGCCTATGAATTAATAATTCATCCATTACTTCAATATAACCAGACCTTTCCCCTTTTAAAAACAAGGTAGGTTTATCAAAAACTGATGCTGCCTCAAGTGCTTTACCAACTTCTATTATTTTTTCTGAAAGCACCGGTAAATTTATTCTAAGCGCTAAGGTTCCTTTTTCCTTCCAGTATAGATTCTTCAATAAAAATTGTCGTGTTCCTATCTCTTTAATATATTCTGAAAGCACTTTATCTGCTTCCCCTCTGGATTTTATTTGTTTAAAATCCAGTGAAGACAATGCTTTTAATATATCCTGATGATGTTGCGGATATGCTTTGGGACCAATATCTGCCACCAATAATTTTGAAACCATATTTGGATGGTTCACCGCAAACTCCATCGCTGTTTTACCACCCATGGAATGTCCCAACAGGATGCATTCATCAATTGCATGATGATCGAGATATTTCAGCAGGTCGGTTGCCATCACTTCATAACTAAACGTGTCAGAATGAAAACTACGTCCGTGATTTCGCTGGTCTACCAAATGAACCTGATAGCCATCTTCTGCAAATTGATTCCCTAAAGTTTTCCAGTTATCTCCAGATCCTAAAAAACCATGCAGTATAATAAATGGAGTACCTTCTCCTAATATTTGTGAGTGTAGGATCATTTCAGTTTCATTAAGTATTGATTAATTACAGCTTCCAACCCTTCATATAATGCCTCACAAACCAAGGCGTGACCAATAGAAACTTCCAGTAAATGTGGAACATTTTGTTTAAAAAAGGCAATGTTTTGTAGTGATAGATCGTGCCCTGCGTTTACACCCAGTCCTAATTTGTGGGCGAGCGTTGCACAGGCACTATAAGGTATAACCGCATCTTTGTTCCCTACACTATATTGATGTGCAAAGGTTTCGGTATATAATTCTATTCTGTCTGCTCCAGTTGCTGCGGCGCCTTCAATCATTTCGGTCGTTGGATCTACAAAAATAGAGGTACGGATTCCTTTACTTTTTAATTCTGAAATCACCTCAACCAAAAACGATTTATGCTTAACAGTATCCCATCCCGCATTGGAAGTAATGGCATCTATTGCATCCGGCACAAGGGTAGCTTGCGTGGGTTTTAATTCCAGCACTAAATCCAAGAACTTGTCTATTGGATTGCCTTCTATATTAAATTCGGTAGTGACAACAGGCTTTAAATCCCGTGCATCCTGATAACGAATGTGGCGCTCGTCCGGCCTTGGATGAATAGTAATTCCCTGAGCGCCAAATTTTTCGGCATCTTTAGCCACCTCAACCACGTTGGGCATATTTCCCCCTCTCGCATTCCGTAATGTGGCTATTTTATTAATATTTACACTTAACTTTGTCATAATAGAAATTCTAGTAACAAAAATACAAACTTGCCTTTCAGCTTTAAAGGCATATTTTGAGTAATTTGCATAAAAATTAAATTGCCTTGAACACCTTACACTACATTATAAACGATATTGAACCGTTCCCAGCATCGGCTTCTATTAAAATTATTCAGGAAACTTTTAATCAATTAACCTTTTCGCACCTTATTATAGAGAAAGATGGCGAATTTATAGGTTGTGTATCTGAAACTGACGCTCATTGTTTCGAAAATAAGAAAACGATAGCCGATTTCCAGTATGCTTTAGAGCCCTTTTTTGTAAGAAAAACAACCCATTGGTTAGATATATTAGAAGCATTTGCACTACATAACAGTAACATCATGCCTGTTTTGGACGACGAAAACACCTACCTTGGGTATTATGAGTTAAACGATATTATGCACTGCTTTAACGACACGCCTTTTTTAAACGAAGCCGGTGGGATAATAGTAGTAGAAAAAGGAGCTACAGACTACTCTTTTAGTGAAATATGCCAGATTGTTGAAACCAATGATGCAAAGATATTTGGTGCTTTTATTTCGAAAAGCAATAGCGATCTTACACAAATTACCCTTAAAATAGGCCATCAGGGGATGAATGCGATTGTGCAAACCTTCCGGAGGTATAGTTATACCGTATTGAGCCACCACGAAGAAGATAAATTTCTGGAAGATCTAAAAAAACGTTCCAATTACCTGGATAAATACCTAAATATTTAAGCGATGAAAATTGGTATTTACGGACAGTTTTATCATAATAATTCTGAAAAATATATTCAGATAATCTTAGACGCCCTTCGGAAAAAAGAGCACGAGGTTCTTATTGAAGAAAATTTCATGGCCATTATAAACGATAATGATGGTGTTGAAACTACTTCGGCATTTAAAACGTTTACACATCTTGATGCAAGCTATGACCTCTTTTTCAGCATTGGAGGTGATGGAACCATTTTGAAGTCTATCACGTACGTGAAGGATCTAGGAATTCCTATTGTAGGTATAAATACGGGGAGACTTGGCTTTTTAGCGACCATTCAGAAGGAAAATATTTCAGAAAGTATCAATCAGATCCTTGAGGGCAAGTACTCAATTTCCGAAAGAAGCCTCTTACAACTCACGTCGGATCCGCATAATCCGGAAATTTCAGAATTAAATTTCGCCCTGAACGAAGTTGCCATAAATCGTAAAAATACAACCTCCATGATCAAAGTAGAAACCGATGTGGACGGTAAATATCTTACTTCCTATTGGAGTGACGGGCTCATTCTAGCCACCCCAACGGGCTCTACAGGCTATTCTTTAAGCTGCGGAGGCCCCGTAATTGCGCCCAGCAATGCCAGTTTAGTCATTACACCTATTGCGCCACACAATTTAAGCGCAAGACCTTTGGTACTGCCGGATTCCAGCACAATAACATTACAGGTTTCGGGACGGGAAAAATCTTATTTGGTGTCTTTGGACTCCCGAATTGCAACATTCACAAATAACACTCGTCTTACTGTACAGAAAGCATCCTTTACTATAAAATTGGTACAGCTGCTGGACGATAGTTTTATAAAAACACTTAGAAAAAAGTTGTTGTGGGGCGAAGACAAGCGAAATTTAAAACAATAAAAACCGGTAAAATTTGTTAATCAACTGAGACAATTCTGCTTGACTTATGGTAGAGCGGAGTTTATTGTTATATTTGCAAACTTTTTAAGGTATATGAAGTATTTCGCGACCGTTTTTATAGTGGTGATAAGTGTTTTTTCAATGAAGGCCCAAACCTATGAGGTTGGTGGTTTTATTGGAGGCGCAAATTATATAGGAGACATAGGTAAAACCAATTATATTTCGCCAAACGACGTGGTAGTTGGAGGGGTTTTTAAGTGGAACCGAAGTGAGCGGCATGCATTTAGAGCATCTGTTTTGGTAGGTGGTATAAGTGGTGACGACACCAAGTCTAATGAATCCAGAAGACAACAACGTGGCTATGAGTTTAAAAACACCATTACCGAAGTATCCCTGGGGATAGAATATACTTTTTGGGAATTTAATATGTATAGAGGGCAGCCAGTTTCTACCCCGTACTTATATACAGGGATTACCTATTTTGGGTATAATGCCTTACAGAAAAGACCAGGAAGCAATATTATTACAGAGTATGATACAGCAGGAACACTTGCCATCCCTATGGTAGTAGGTTACAAAACTACATTGGGAACAAAAATAGTATTAGGATTTGAAGTTGGTGCCCGCTATACGTTTACAGACGATCTGGATGGAAGCAACCCGGTAGGCGATTTGGCAGATAATGACAGTTTAAAATTTGGAAATATAAATAGTGACGATTGGTATGTATTTACCGGGATAACGTTAACCTTCACATTTGGAAGGAAACCCTGTTACTGTAATTTTTAATATGAGCTTAGAAGCACAAATAGATCATAGCAAACTCCCACGGCACATCGCCGTTATTATGGATGGCAATGGTCGTTGGGCAAAAAAGCAGGGACTCTTTAGAACCATTGGTCATGAAAATGGCTCCAAGGCAGTTCGGGAAGTTGTAGAAGCGAGTGCCGAATTACAAATTAAGTACCTTACATTATACGCATTCTCTACCGAAAACTGGAACAGGCCCAAACTGGAAGTAGAAACATTGATGAGACTGTTGGTTTCATCTCTGAAAAAAGAAATAAAAACGCTGGTAAAAAATAATATTCGTTTAAACGCAATTGGAAACTTAGACGCACTTCCAAAAAAAGCTAAAAATGAATTGCTGGACGTTATAAAAAAAACAAAGGACCACAAACGCATGACCCTCACACTGGCACTTAGTTATGGCTCCCGTGAGGAAATTGTAAAAACCATCCAAGAGATTAGCCACAAAGTTAAAAATAACCTAATTTCGCCGTCTGAAATAGATGAAGCAACTATAAATAATCATCTTTACACCCGCGATTTACCAGACGTGGACTTGTTAATACGCACCAGTGGTGAACAACGTATTAGTAATTTCTTATTATGGCAAATTGCTTATGCTGAATTGTTTTTTACCGAAACACTTTGGCCCGATTATAGAAAAAACCATCTTTTTGAAGCAATATTAAATTATCAAAAAAGAGAACGAAGATTTGGAAAGACTAGTGAACAGCTTGAACAATAAGATAGTTTTGCACATACCCAAAAATTTATTTTGCCTACTTGTAGTCACAATATTTCTTGCTGGCAGCGCAATTGCACAGCAAAAACAGCTGGATAGCGGCAGAAAATACACCTTAAACAGCGTAACTGTTACAGGTGCGCAAAGTTTTAATGAGCAAACCGTTATTGCTTTTACCGGTTTAAAAGAAGGAGAACGCCTTTATATTCCAGGGGAACGATTAAGTTCAGTAACCAAAAAACTTTGGGACCAAAACCTGTTTAGCGATATTGCCTTTTATGTTACCAATATAGACGGAGACCTTGTAGATCTTGAACTTTACATTGTAGAACTCCCAAAATTAAACGAGGTTACCATAGAAGGTATTCGAAAAGGTAAAAAGAAAGACATCATTAAAGATAACGATCTGGTAACCGGAAAGAAAATTACCAAAAATCTCCTTACTACCACCAAAAACTACATTACCAATAAAAACAGAGAAAACGGTTTTTTAAACACTCAGGTAACCATAAGTACTACACCTTATGTGGATTCAACTGGTGTTGAGGTTGGAAAAAACATGCTCATTCGTATAGATAAAAACGAGCGTGTAAAAATAAAAGAAATTAAGTTTGAAGGTAACGAAGCCCTTAGCGATGGAAAGTTGAGAGGTGCTATGAAAAATACAAAACGCAAAAACTTTTTTCGCTTCTGGAAACGATCTAAATATGCGGAAGAAAGCTTTATTGAAGATAAAGCTAGCGTAATAAAAAAGTATAAGGCAAACGGATATAGAGATGCACGCATTACCAGTGATACACTCCTGGTAAAGGATGAAAAAAATATTGCCCTTAATCTAACCGTAGAAGAAGGACAACGTTACTATTTTGGTGATATTCGTTTTATTGGTAATAGTAAGTATACAGACGCACAATTACGCCAAAAACTCGGTATTCAGAAAGGTGAGCCTTACAACGGGGTTTTATTACAGGAACGTATTGCAGACGACACAGACCCGGATGCAGACGACCTTACGAATCTATACCAAAACAATGGATATTTAGCCGCAAGAATTAATCCGGTTGAAGTTGCCGTACGCCAGGACACCATAGATTTTGAAATTAGAATTATAGAAAACAAAGAGTTTTACTTTGACCATATTACGGTTGTAGGGAACGAAAAAACAAACGATCACGTTATTTATCGTGAGCTACGTACCCGTCCCGGACAAAAATACAGCAAACGAAACGTAGTAAGAACCATTCGTGAATTGGGTCAATTGGGCTATTTTGACGCAGAACAGCTCTCTCCTAACTTTGTATTTGTAGATGAAAATAATGGTTTGGTAGATCTGGAATACAGTGTTGTAGAAAAAGGATCCAGCCAGATAGAACTACAAGGTGGTTATGGTGGTGGTGGATTTGTTGGAACCTTAGGATTATCCTTCAACAATTTTTCGCTACGAAATATTTTTAATGGAGAGGCCTATAAGCCTTTACCTATGGGAGATGGTCAAAAACTATCCTTAAGAGCGCAAGCCAGTAGTTTTTACCAAACATATAGCTTATCGTTAGTAGAACCCTGGTTAGGTGGTAAAAAACCTATTCAGTTAAGCACATCTTTTTCTCATACCATTCAGTATTTATTCGACTTCCAATCGCGTGATGTAGATAGAGATCGTCGTTTTTTAATTACAGGAGGTTCCGTAGGGTTTGCGAAACGCTTACAATGGCCGGATGATTATTTCACTTTTTCTCAGGCATTAAGCTTTCAGCATTATAATTTAAAAAACTATAATACAGGCTTATTTACGTTTGGAGATGGATATTCAAATAACCTGGCATATACTATTGGCTTAAGTCGTAATAACACCGCAACAAACCCTATTTATCCTGTTTCAGGATCTAACTGGAGCGTTTCTGCCAAATTGACCTTACCCTATTCTGCATTTAATGGAGTAGATTATAGTTCGTTAAGAGACGAAAGAGATGGACTACAGGAATTCCTGGACGATAACCCAAATAGTGTAGATACCAGAGAACGTATAGCCGCAATAGACCAGGAACGTTTTAACTGGTTGGAATATTACAAAATTAAATTTTCCGGAGATTGGTACACCCGCATTGTAGATAAATTAGTATTACGAACGAAGACAGAATTTGGTTTCCTGGGCGCCTACAACGGTGACCGTGGCATCCCGCCGTTTGAACGTTTCTTCGTGGGTGGAGATGGTTTAGGAGCCTTTAGTCTGGACGGTCGTGAGGTAATTCAGTTACGGGGATATCCTAATCAATCGTTATCTAGTAACGATGGAAATACCATTTACAATAAATTTTCGTTAGAAGTAAGATACCCAATTACCTTGAGCCAGTTAGCATCTATTTATGGACTCACTTTTGCTGAAGGTGGAGCAGCGTATGATGGCTTCCGGGAATATAATCCATTCAGAATTAGCAGGTCTGCTGGCGCAGGATTACGTATATTTATGCCGGCATTTGGATTATTAGGTATTGATTTTGGATATGGTTTCGACCCAATTTTAGGTAGAAATGATCCAAATGGCTGGGAAGTACATTTTATTATTGGACAACAATTTTAATATTGGCACGATATTTTCTTAAACAACAACCAACAATTATGAAAACACTAAAATTACTTGCAATCTCATTAGCGTTTTTAGGCATCTCTTTTACTGCAGATGCACAAAGAGGCATCCGTATTGGATATATAGATATGGAATATATTCTGGAGAGTGTTCCAGAGTATCAGGAGGCAAAAACGCAACTGGACGGTAAAGTGCAACGCTGGAAGGCAGATATTCAAAAACAGAGTCAGGAAATTGACCAAATGAAATTAAATCTCGCCAACGAACGTGTACTTCTTACCAAAGAGCTTATTGAAGAGCGTGAAGAAGAGGTGAAGATCAAGGAAGACGAAATGATTAAATACCAACAAGATCGTTTTGGACCCAACGGGGATCTTATTATACAACGCAGACAGTTGGTGCAACCTATACAGGATCAGGTTTTTAATATTGTTCAGGAAATTGCTGAAGCTAAAAAATATGATTTTATCTTTGACAAATCGGCAGATGTTGTAATGCTTTTTGCTGCAAAACGAAATGATATTAGCGAAACAGTGCTTAGAAGCATAAACCGAAATAACAAGCGTACAGAAGTTACGAACCGTAGAGAGAAGCAAGAAGTAGAAAGACTCGAAAGTTTAAGTGATGAAGAAGATAAAGCTGTAACTGAACGTGAAAAAGCAATAGAAGATAAAAAGAATGATCGTGAAGCTGCTATGGCTGAACGTAAAAGAGTGAGAGATTCTATCCGTAATGTTAAAAAAATGGAATTTCAAAGAAGAAGAGATAGCTTACTGGATATTCGTCAAAGACGTCAAGATTCTATAGCCGATGCCAGAAATGGTGGCGGTACAGCTCCCCCGAACGGTGGAGACGGTGATGGCGACGGAGGCGGAAAATAAAAAAAACAATACCTTAATTTAAATAACACTTAACACTTAATTAAAATGAAACGATTAAAATTAATAGCAATTGCAGTAGTACTTTTTGTTGCAGGAACTAGCCTTACAAACGCACAGGCAAAAATAGCTCATATTAACACACAAGACCTAGTAGAAGCTATGCCGGAGATGAAAGCTGCTCAAGGCCAGTTAGAAAAATTAAAGAAAACATACGATACCCAATTAAAGGATATGTATAGAGAGCTTGAGACAAAAGCGAAGCAGTATGATAGTGAAGCTGGCACTAAAACTGACGTAGAAAACGCAAAACGTGTAGAAGAAGTACAGGGTATGCAAGGAAACATTCAGGCATTTAACCAGCAGGCTATGCAGGATCTTCAAAAAAAAGAAGTAGACATCTTACAACCTATTCTTGACAAAGCGCGTCAAGCTATCCAGAAAGTAGCAAGAGCTCAGGGTATTCAATACGTAATGGACGCCACTCCAGGTGGTGGAATACTGCTGGCAGATGGAAAAGACCTTCTTGCAGATGTGAAAAAAGAATTAGGAATCTAATTCTTTCCAAAAACATAAAATTTTAAAAGCTCGTCCAGGTGACGGGCTTTTTTGTTTTACTATTTTTACTGTAATTTATAATCTACTAAGAAAGACAAAGTAACAATCAATTAAAAAGATACCCGCCTTTGCGGGTTATATCATGACAAAAAACGCTCCCATTGGTATTTTTGACTCTGGCGTAGGAGGTTCTTCCATCTGGAAAGAAATACAACAACTTCTCCCACACGAGAACACTATCTATCTTGCGGACAGTGCAAATGCTCCTTACGGGAACAAATCTGAAGCAGACATAGTAGCATTAAGCATAAAAAATACCGAAGTTCTCATATCTATGGGCTGTAAAATAATAGTTGTTGCCTGTAATACCGCCACCACCAATGCTATAGATATACTCCGTGCTACGTATAGCATACCCATAATTGGGATTGAACCCGCTATAAAACCAGCTGCTTTAGGAACCCACACCAAAAGTATTGGCATTCTAGCCACTAAAGGAACGTTAAGCAGTGCTTTATTTCATAAAACTTCTGAGGCGTTTACAAAAGATATTTCAGTGATAGAAATTGTAGGCGAGGGATTAGTACCCTTAATCGAAGAAGGTGCTTTAGAAAGCATAAAGCTGAAAGAATTACTTGTTGCCTATACAACTCCAATGCTCGCAGCCAATATAGACTACCTGGTGTTGGGGTGCAGCCATTACCCCTATCTCATTCCGCAGTTACGAGAATTATTACCAGACACAGTCACCATCATAGACTCTGGGGAAGCTGTTGCAAGACAGACTAAGAATATGTTAGATAAAATTGCGCTACTCTCTGGAGAAAAAGGGGTGCCGAAACTTCAGTTTTTTACAAATGCTGAAACAGATACACTTACTTTTTTGCTGAAGGAATTTCAGGAAAAAATTAAAATAGAGAAATTAGATTTTTAATGGTCTAAAAACCAAAAGCCCTAATACATTTTAAAACTACCCGAAAAACGCCAGCAGATCTTTCTTTTTGGATGGACTTACCATAATTTCTTTTCCGCTGGAGAGTACTACACTTCCGCCTTTTCCTTTTTTATATTCTGTAATCGCGTTTACGTTTACCAGGTAGCTTTTGTGTACGCGGGCAAATCCGTTTTCTTTTAAAGCGTCTTCAAAATATTTTAATGTCTTACTTACCAGTTTCTTTTTGTCTCCTACATAAATATTGGTGTAATTATCATCTGCCTGGCAGTAGAGAATGTCTTCCACTTGTAGCACTTCAAAGCCATTTTGTACAGGAATCGTTATTTTTCCTGTAACCTGGGTGATCTTAGGCCGTAACACTATATTTTGAAGTGAATTTTCTTTCGTTTTTATTTCGTGTACATAATCTACCGCATCTATCAGTTTATCTATATCTATCGGCTTCAACAGATAATAAGATGCGTGTGCGTTGAGCGCATCTAAGGCGTAGTGATTGTAAGCAGTTACAAAAACAGTCTCAAAGGTCCTGTCCCCTACTTTATCCAAAAGATCGAAGGCATTTCCGTAGGGCATTTCAACATCCAGAAAAACCATATCCAGTTCGTGATTGCGAATAAGCACCAACGCTTCGTCTACATTGGCAGCCTCACCCAGGACGTCTACTTTTGGGCAATACTTTGCAAGGTAATTTTTTAAAATATCCCGGCTGGTTTCTTCGTCTTCAACAATAATAGTGCGTAAATTCATGGGGTAAAACGTTTGTAGTTTTTTATTAATCTTTCTTCAATGTTAATACAACCTGGGTACCTTCGTCATTATCAAATACGTTGTGTATGGCAACATCAACTTTGTCTTTATGCATTTCGTTTAGAATGGTAATTCTTTTCTGGATATTCCCCATTCCTTTACTTTTTTGTTTTTTCTGATTATCGGTTTTAAGTTGTTTGGATTTTTTGCGGCCAATTCCGTCGTCTGTAATAGTGATGGTAACTGTCTCTTTATCCAGCTGCTTAAAATGAATGGTAAGGTTCCCCTTTTCTTCTTTGTATCTAAGGCCATGCCAAACGGCATTTTCTACATAGGGTTGCAATAGCATAGGCGGAATTACAAATTCTGAAAGCTGTAAATTTTCATCTACCGTAATTGCATATTCAAATTTATCTTTAAAGCGGAAATGTTCCAGCTTTACATATAGTTCCAGTAATTCAATTTCTTTGCTCAACGGAATAAAATCTTCGTCACTGTTCTCTAATACACTTCGCATTAATTGTGAAAACTCACTTAAATATTTATTGGCGGCACGTTCATCGCTCATAGCAATAAAGCTATTTACAGAGTTTAGCGCATTAAAAATAAAGTGCGGGTTCATTTGTGTGCGTAGTGATTTTAACGCCAGTACATTATTCGCATACCGCTGTTGTTTTACACTTTTGTATTGCGTGTAGGCTGCAAAAAGCAATAACAGCGCAATAAGTATTAGTGAGCCAATAACCCACTGCTGGACGCGGTTATTTTTTTGGATTAGGTTTTGGTTCTCAAAGGCCAGTCTATAACGGCTTTCATTAAGTTCACGCTCGTTCTCCAGGCTGGTGATCCGGTTTTGTTTTAGCGCAATTTCTTTATTAAAACGGGTTGCCTGCGATAATTCCTGTTCTTTTTTAACGTATAATTCATCAACAACGGCTACATAACGCTCGTAACTTTCGGCTGCCTTGCTGAAATTTCCTATGCCTTTGTATACTTCTGAAAGTTTACGGGTAGCGGCTTGTTGTACCACCAGATCTTCTTTAGAATCGGCTTCATTAATACTTCTTTCCAAATAAGGTATGGCCTCATTGTATTTATCCTGTGCAATGTAAGCGCTGGCAATTTTATAGTTTTGCCGTTGTGGTGTTAAAGGACTATTTACATCGTCTTCGGCGTCCATTTCAACATCATTAATCTGTATATCTTTAAGCTCTTCAAGGGTTTCGGACCGCAGCTTGATTTCCTCTTCAAAATTTCTATTTCGATTGTAAAAATCGGCTACTTTATTTTTTTCCTCAACCGCTCGCTTTGGATTTTCTTTTTTTGCCAGGTTTAACGAATTATCAAAATACTGCTCTGCTTCTTCGGTGGCGCCACTTATGGAATATACTTCGGCAATTTTCGAATTTAAGTTAGTGATCTTAGGTGTAATGCTGTGTGCGTTTGCCACATCCAGTCCTTTTTGGTAGTTAAATACACTTTTTACAGGGTCGTTAATAGTTTTGTAAGAATCTCCCAAACCTTCATAAACTGTCACTTTTTGGTAATTGCTTAGCGATGCTTTCAGTAATTCTTTATACAAGGAAAGACTTTCCTGGTAGTTGCTGTTCATCCTAAAAGCATTGGCAAGTTTTATACGCCTGTCTATGGTTTCAACTTCAGAAATACTTCGTTTATAATTATCAATGGCAAGATCTGGTTGTTTCCAAAAAAGGTTAATATCGCCCAGGGTTTCAAAAGCAATTGCGTTTTGTGTTTTTGTAATGGAAGTACCTCTAAAAGGTTGTAATGCTTTGGTAACATACCCAATACTTTTTCCAGCGTCTTTTTTAAGAAAAACCCTGGCCGAGTCTATATACACTGAAAACAGATCTTTCTTGGATTTGTTAGAACTTGTAGGTTCCATTAGTTTTTCGTCTTCAGCTTTTTGAACTTTAACGGTAATGTTTTGCTTGTCTTTAATGGTATAATATACAGTTCTAAAAGCATCACTCTTTATGCTTAATTCATCGCCTATTTCAACCGAAATAGAAAACTCTCCATTACCATTGGTGGTCGTATACGCACCGTTATTGGTTTCTACATTTACTCTGGCAATAGGGATATTGGTTTCTTCTTCAACTACAATTCCTTTTAGTGTGAAGGAATTTTTTGAAGTTTTACGCACCTGAGCAAAGCCCGCTACAAAAACGAGTGACATAAAAAAACATAGCAATAGTGTTCTCATAATAGTTTTAAAATGTAAACATACGTATTGTCATACACTTGCTCAAGTTACAATTTTATCATATACAGAATTATACAGGTGTTTTTACCGGGTTTACTAACGCAACTGTCCTTTTCACGCATTAAAAAGAGCGATTCCCTCATCGCTGGTTGTACAGGAATTAAGTTGAATGTAGGTTTGGCGTATCCTAAAAATTAAAAAAGATGAAAACGACACACACCTTATTTGCACTGGCTCTTGTCCTAAGTATTACCGCTTGCAAAGCCGATACAGAAACGAAAAATCCAACTCTGGCTGTTGTTGAAAACACGCCAATACCTATAAAAGAACACACAATAAAAGTAGCTTTACTGCTCGATACCAGCAATAGCATGGATGGTCTAATTGATCAGGCAAAAGCCCAATTATGGGAAATCGTAAACGAACTCTCGCACGCACGTTGCAGGCAAGAACGCCCAAATCTGGAAATTGCACTCTACGAATATGGCAATGACGGATTAAGCGAAGGAAAAGGATTTATTCGAAAAATAACTTCATTTACAAACGATCTGGATGTTGTTTCAAAAGAATTGTTCTCACTAACTACAAATGGAGGTAGTGAATACTGTGGCACCGTAATTAAAGCTTCGTTGGACGACCTTGAATGGGGTAAAGATGATGATGACCTTAAAATGATTTTTATTGCCGGAAACGAACCATTTACACAGGGAAAGATAAATTATAAAGACGCCGCTGCAGATGCCAAAGAAAAAGGCATCGTAGTGAACACTATTTTTTGTGGTAATTTTCAGCATGGGGTTGACGCTAAGTGGAGAGATGGAGCCACCAGTACCTATGGAGATTACATGGCCATAGACCACAACCAGCACACTGTGCATGTCGCTTCACCTTATGACGATCTAATTTTACAGCTTAATATTAAGCTAAATCAAACCTATGTTCCTTATGGTAAATATGGCAGAAAAAAGATTGCTTTGCAGGAGGAGCAGGACGACAATGCCGGTTCCTACAGTAAAGCAAATGCAGTAAGCAGAACCGTTTCTAAAGGTTCTCATTTATATAAAAACGACAGCTGGGATCTTGTTGATGCTGAAAAAGAAGAAGATTTTAATTATGACAAGCTTAAAAATGAAGACCTTCCTGAAAATTTAAAGGGAAAATCGACAACTCAAATTAAAATTTATGTTGAAGAAAAACGAAATGAGCGCAAACGTATTCAAGATGAAATAGCCGCACTTAATGTAAAAAGGCGAAATTATATTGCCGAAAACAAAGATGAAAACAACAACGCATTAGAAAGTGCTATGATAGCTGCTTTGAAGAAGCAAGCAAAACGAAAAAACTATACCTGGAACTAGGTGCGAAAATTAGTTCCTAGAACAAGAACAACTAAAAAAGCCCCACATATGGGGCTTTTGATATTTATAAAGTTTTTGCTTTCTTAATTTCCTCTAGGTCTTAGCATTCCGTTGTAACGCATGTCCTGATTCCAGGAACGTCCTACTTTACCATCAAAAATACTATATCCTAATGTTATTTGGTGGAAACCGCCACTCTCAAATCTCACTGTTCCCGTTTGGTAGGAATAAGTATAAGCAAAAAGGAATTTTTTATAATTTATTCCTATTACCGGAGTAATGTATTGCAATTTTTGATCCTGTACTTCCTGACCATCCAGAAACTCTGCGCCATCAAAACTTCTTCTGTATGAAATACCTCCCCAAACTCTGGCAAAATCGAGTTCCTTAAACACTTTTGCGTTTATATCTACAAGTTGTTCTCCTGTTCTTTCTTTCCATTGTAAAAGTACTGAAGGCTCAAAAGCCCACGTTCCATAAGAAGGAATAATGAAATAGTTTGCACCTATAATATAGGATCGTTGATTATTAGGCTCGAACTGCTCCGAGTTAAGCCTTCTATTTCTAAAGAGTAAATTTTTAACAGTAACGTGAGCCGAAAAATAACCAACGTTGTAAGAGGCACCCGTATCTACATTTAGATAGGAACTACTTTGTACGATACCAGCGATAATTGGATCAAAATCGTTTGGATCAAACTGCGTTTCATCTAATTTTGACTGAATTAAACCTGCGCTCAACCCAAAAGATACCTGATTAAGATCTCCACTTCCTCTACCCAGTTTTATGTGGTGGGCATAGGTTAAATAACCTCCAGTTTGGGAATGGAATCCGTTTTTATCGTTGAAAATTATAGCTCCCAACCCTGAACTCTCACCAAGTCTTGTATTAAAGCTAAGTGTTTGAATGTTTGGGGCGTCATCCTGATCAAACCATTGTTGTCTTGCAGTTACTCTTAATTTACTATAATCTGCTGCTCCAGCCATAGAAGGATGTAACAGATATAAGTTGTCTGCAAAATAATCTGAATATACTGGCAGCCCGTCTTGTGCGTAAATAAATGGGGACGCTAACAGGGCAAATAGTAGGTAGGTTTTTTTAAATTTCATAATGTATATACTCATTATCGTTTTAGGGTAAAGTGCCCTCTAAATTCTTTTAGGGTTTCGTCTTCTTTGTAGTCCACTCTGAACCAGTAATCACTCGATGGCATTGGGTTCCCGTTAAAGGTACCATCCCATCCTTCTCCAAGGGGGCTAATTTGCTTGAGCAGTTTCCCGTGGCGGTCAAATATATAAATTTTTGCCGTAGGGTCTGCATTTGCAATACCAATGATATTCCAGGTATCGTTCCAGCCGTCCTGATTAGGGGTTACAAATCTTGGATAGTCTACTATTCCAACCTCTACAACTACGCTTCCACAACCGTTTACATCCTGTATGGTTACGGTATGGTTGCCAGGAGAGACATTGTTAAATAAACCTTCCGCCTGGAATGGCCCATCGTCTAACTGGAACTCGTATTCACCAAGTCCCATAGCACTGGCTTCTATAATATGTTCTCCCGCAAAGGCTCCGTTTACAACATTTACATCAAAGGTTGTGGGTGGTGAACTTAAAATAACTGTCGTAGTATAGGTTTGCATACATCCGGTAACACGCTCGGTCACGGTAACCATATACACACCTTCCTGTACTGCCAGTATAGAAGGACCTACTTCGCCAATAATAGTTGTATCATTCAGCTCCCACGAAAAAGTATAATCATCCGGAGATAGTCCTGTGTCTAATACTGGTGGGGATGGACCGCCAGACTCTGCCTCGATAGGCAAGCCATCTGCGTCCACACATAACCTGTATTCTTCTTCAAGAGTAAGAATTGGTAATTGTTCTACTTTTAAAATTACTTCTGCAATCGCAAAACAATCGTTATCCATCGCATCGTTCTCTACCCGGGCATAAATAACCTGCGGGTTGACAATGTTAGTGTATAGTACTCCTAAAGGATTGACTCCTGTTTCTGCATTCTCCAGACTCTCGTGAAAGGTTAATGTAAAATCACCCGCCGGGTCGTTACCCGCCAGAATCTCATTACGTAATTGTTGTGCCTGAGAGGCCGGATCCGGATCTTCTAAGGTAAAGTCTGCAAAACCGTCATTAGGATCTGTATTGTCACAAATTGCATAAGGCTCCGCAGGATTATTAGCAATAGCACCATCTATAACCTCGATCTCAAAAACCTGTATCGCTATATAACAACCTGTGTCTATATTCTGTATCCCTACAAAAATATCCTGTGGGTTTGATGTATTTGGATAGTTTGTAGGATTAGGGATAGGATCAAACTGATTATCAGCATCATCCTGATTTTCATAAAACGTCACCTCAAACAACGCCGGATCCTGAGTTCCTAAAATCTCTCCTTCTTTTGTGGTAAGATCAAAAAATGTCTGCCCGGTATTGGGTGCCTGGCATATAACAAATGGCGTCACATCGGCACTGGCATCCGGTAATGGATCTACCCGAAGCTCTAACTCAACAATCTCAAAACACATATCCACACTCATATCGTTGGTAGCACGAACATATACGATCTGTGGGTTAGAAATATTTGGATATGCCATAGTGTTCGTTATTTCATTCATCTGGTCAACAGCATCTTCATAGCTTAAATAATATGCTAAATCCCAGTTAGCTCCGTTGAGTATTTGTGGAGCACTATCGGTAAGATTAAAAGTTGCCATCCCGTCATTAGGATCCTGATCACATACTACAAGCGCATCTGGTACCACAGGCTCCGGATTAGGAACTACTCTAAGGTTCAGGGTAGTAAGTGCGTTACAATCTGTACCCTGATTATCCACACGCACATAAATGGTTTGTGGGTTCATGATATTGGTATACGCTATGGCAGGGTCTATAGGATTGATACCATCTTCTGCATCTTCCTGGGTAACATAATAACTTACATTAAGCCCCGGCATTGGTGGACCTGCAATTTCATCGTCTTTCTCGGTAAGATCAAATTCTGTAAAACCATCGTTGGGCTCCCCTAAATCGTCACACTTGGTAAATGGTACGGGCTGAGCAGCTAGCGGAGGATCACGGACTTCAATAACAAAACTAACAACAGAAGCACATAAATTGCCACTATTATTGCCCGCTACTCGTGCATAAATAGTTTGTGGGTTCGCAATGTTGGTATACGTTGTTGGTGTTGCTATAGGACTAATGCCTTGCTGCGCATTTGCCTCTAGCACGTAGTAACTCACTGTGAAAAACAACGGATCTAAACCGTTTAGTATCTCTGCTTCACGATCTCTAAGATTAAACACTGCTGTACCTCCTTCTTCACAAACTATAATTGGTGAGATCGTTAATGGTAACTGCGGTGTAGGCAATGCGATCAGGTCTAATTCTACTACCTTAAAACATCCGTTATCGTTGGGACCCATACCAAAAGTAGCACGCGCATATACCGTCTGCATATCTGCAACTATATTCTGGTACGGACTTGTAAGGGCAAACATTCCCATTTCTGCATCCAGGAAGGTTTCGTAATAGCTAACAACTATACTCGGGTCACCATTGGCAATCTCTGCATCTTTGTCGGTAAGGGTAAATTCCGCAAAACCGTCATTGTCTACATCACATACTTCTAATGGAGTAGGATCTTCAACTAACGGAATGTTTGTTACCCGTAGCTCCAACACCAACCCATTAGGCGCTCCAACTTCCTCACAACCGCCTTCTGCTGTCTCGCCACGAATAAAAATATCCTGAGGATTGATAGCATTACCCATGGCATCCTGATTTAAATGAGCCGTAGGGTCTATGATAGGATTAGTGCCTGCTTCTGCATCTGCAAAACTCGTATAATAGGTCACTAATATAGTAGGATCGCCTCCTGTGATCTCTGCCGTTCTGATGGTAAGATCAAACTCCTCTATCTCGTCACCCGGATTATTTACATCGCACAACGTATACGGTGCCGGTTCGTTAAGATCCGGTGGTAAATTAACAATAAGTAAAAGTGTGGTCTCTGCCAGACATCTACCATCATTATTGGTGTCTCCCACGGTAATATAAATAGTCTGTGGGTTACTTATATTTGGATAGGCTGTCGAATTCGTAATTGGAATAGTAAGTGCAGGATCCTCAAAATAATTCACTACATAAGGACCTCCCGTTAATCCTGCCAGCATCTGTGGCTCTGCATCGGTAAGGTTAAAGATAACAACACCATTACCATCCTCGTCACATTCCTCCAATGGATCAGGATCTGATATCTGAGGGGTATCTTCAACGATAAGCTCCAAAGTGGTAATATTATAACAACCCGTAGCAATATCGGTCAAACGAACATAGATAATCTGACTAAAGGGGTCTATATTATTATAAGGACTGGCTAAATCATTAATATTATTCTGAGCCTCTACAAAAGATTCGTGGTAGGTCACCACTAAATTCCCCGCAGGATTCCCGTCTACCACCTGATCATCCGCATCGGTAAGGGTAAATATCCCAAAACCATCATTGTCATCATCACAGTAACGCAAAGGATCCGGCTCAAATATCTCCGGACGCTCTACAACAATAAGTTCCATATCGAACACTGCATAACAACCACGGCTATTACTTTCTACACGTACCCAAATTATCTCACCGGCACTGCTGTAGGGGATCGTTAAAAGACCCGTAGCATCGATTGCATCCTGCTCGGTAGCGTGATATGTAACACTTAAATCCAGATCGCCATCAACGATCGTCGCATTCTGACTGTTAAGATTGAAAAGCTCTATCCCATCACCATTATTATCACACTGGCTGAATTCAGGTACCTCAACATAAACAGGTACCAGATCTACAACCAAATTAACAGTAACTACCGTAAAACAGCCGGCTACATTCTCTGCGCGAACCCAAATAGTCTCTCCACCACTCACATACGTCGTAGGATTGGCTATAAAAGGGGTGCCATTATTGGCATCTGCCAAACTGTTGTGATACGTAAAGGTTAAGTTAACCAACGTATTAGCAATCTCATCCTCCTTGCTCGTAAGATCAAACTCCTCTAATCCGTCCTGATCGTTATCACAAACTATTAAATCACTAACAGGATCCGTAACAGGTGGACTGTCGTTTACCTGAAGGTCTAAAGAAACGATATCAATACAATCGAAACTAGCTTCCTGAAGTCTTGCCCAAACAGTATCAAACCCTTGTACCATATTAGGATACATAGTTGGGGTTAGAATTGGATCTATATTATTTTGAGCATCATTAAACGTTTCGTAGTAGGTAACTGTTGCCATCGTCTGCCCGTTTTGTATCTGGGCATCCCGTAACGTTAAATCAAAGATACCAAAGCCATCATTGGGCAACTCATCACAAATAGCTAATAAATCTGGTTCTGCAGCAACGGGTTGAGGAGCAAATTCCACAACTACTTCATCGGTTGCACTACAGCCAGAAGGTTTTGTTACTTCTAATTGGTATGTACCACTTGTATTTATAGTAATCATACTATCAGTTTCTCCCGGTATAAGCACAAAAGTCATTGTAACAGGATTTAATCTAAACCAACGATAGCTATCTGCTGGATCGTCAGGAATTCCAATGGTTAAATCTTCTCCTTCACACGGTGCATTTCCAGCGCTTATGGTTAAATCGTTTCCTAGATCAATCCCAAGGCTAAATGAACCTGCTTCAAGGTATACTGAAATATCAAAAGCAGAATCACCCTGATCTGCCACTACTAATTTAATATTGTAATTATTTCCTGAAATCACAGGGCCCATAGCCGTAAGTGGTACCGTCTGCCCGTTAAAATCTATAGGAGCATTTATAGCTGGAACAGATGGGGCCAGTGGATTTGCAATAGGTTGAAAATTATATTGTCCAAAAAACTCTTCATTAATTGCACCGCAGGACCCAGTAACTGCATACCTAATATTTGTAACTTCAATAGGAGTTGTTGTTCCCGGTAACACGGCTAAATTTTGTACATTTCCTGTAACCAGATCTGTTAAAATAAAAGCAAATGCATCAGAAAACGTACACTCAAAACCCTGGTTGTATTCTTCCGAGGCCATAATAAAGTCGAAACTAATCTGGTTATCAAAAGGAACAAAATCAAAAGAAATCCAGGATGCATTATTAGTATTTGTAGCAGTTGTATTTGCCTCGAGATCAGCATCTCCGGGCCAGCCAAATGTTCCATCACTATGGGTTGTATTATTTGGACCCGGTGCGTTTACCACAAATCCGGAACTTAAAATAATCCCTTCAGCAAAAGGAAATGCAGAGCCATTTTGATCAAAAGCGCCAATTCCATTTCCTTCACCAAAATTAGTTCCGGTACTTTGCTGAAAATTGGACACAATTGCACAAGAATTCTGTACTAAAACATCTTCGATAAGCTGTTGTGTAGTTAAGGTTTCGTCTACAGTGATCTGAGACCAACCAAGAATAGAAAACAACAGAAGCGGGAGGAGTATTAATCTTTTCATAAAAAATCCTGTTAAGTGTCAAATATATTGAATACAAAGGTTTTGTTTCATATTTTTGCAAAAAAAATACAGTTAATGTCTCAATTTAACATTTCTATACAACCCACAAATAACGAAAATATTGTAAAATTTGTTGCAAATAGCTTTCTAACAAGGAATAACAGCTACGAATTTAAGAATATTGATGAAGCAAAACCAAGCCCTTTGGCGCAGGAATTATTTCACCTGCCTTTTGTGAAAACGGTGTATATTTCTCAAAATTTTATCGCAATTGAAAAATATAACATCGTGAGCTGGGAAACTGTTCAGGATGAAGTTTCGGAGGCTATTGTTAGCTATTTAAATAGTGGCAAAGAAGTAATTACCGATACAATTTCGGTTAAAAAAGTACCTGTAACTGTATATGCCGAGAGCACTCCAAACCCTACCGTTGTAAAATTTGTAGCCAACAAACCCCTTGCAGACGGTACTTTCGAGTTTAAAAATATTGATGATGCTACTCAGGCGCCTCTGGCAACTGCACTTTTTGGGTTTCCGTTTGTAAAAGAGGTTTTTAT
Organism: uncultured Flavobacteriaceae bacterium; assembly: GCA_963793275.1. Taxonomy (GTDB): domain Bacteria; phylum Bacteroidota; class Bacteroidia; order Flavobacteriales; family Flavobacteriaceae; genus Marinirhabdus. The sequence continues at coordinate 561,980 of CAWBZL010000004.1, read as the reverse complement.
TAGCGCTAACTATGTTTCTATTATGAAATTTAACGTAGTAGAATGGCAGGATATCACCATGGAACTTAGAGAGTTTATCACAAATTATATTGCCGAGGGTAAGGTTATTTTAAACGATGCCATTCTTGAGCAAAAACCTGAGAATAGCTCCGAAACCAAAACAGAAACTTCAGAAGAACTAAGCGATTTTGACAAAGAAATAGTTGCTATCCTGGACGAATACGTTAAACCTGCAGTGGCTAGCGACGGCGGTAATATTGCTTTTGACTCTTACAATAGCGATACCAAAACTGTAAAAGTAGTATTACAAGGTGCGTGCAGCGGTTGCCCTTCTTCTACAGTAACTTTAAAAAATGGAATTGAAACCATGCTAAAGGAAATGCTTAAGGGAAAAGTTATGGCTGTTGAAGCTATTAACGGGTAGGATTACGCCCAACAAAAGCACATAAAACCTTTTTAGCGAAAGTATTAACTTTTTTTTCAGAAAAACGATAAAGCTTTATTGTACCTTATATTTCTAACTTAAAAAATAGAAATTATGGCAGTATTAAAAGTAATTGAAGTAATGGCAAATAGCACAGAAAGTTTTGAAGATGCTATCAGAAACGCCGTGAAACACGCTGGAAAGAGTGTTAACAATATACGTTCGGCTTATGTTTACGAACAAAGTGTGAGCGTAAATGGTGACAGTGTTACAGAATTTAGAGTGAATGTGAAAATTTCTTTTGAAGTACAGTAATAGTAATCCTTTTAAAAATACGCTTTTGAAGTTTTCAAAAGCGTATTTTTGCGTTTCAAATTTTATAAGATGTTTAAGTATTCATACTTACTTTTGGTTTTACTCCCTTTTATCTCCTGCAACTCTTCAAAAAAAGAATCTGTGATTACCCACGAATATACGAATGCTTTAGCTAAGGAAACCAGTCCTTACCTATTGCAACACGCGCACAATCCCGTAAACTGGAACCCCTGGAATAAGGGCGTTCTACAAAAAGCTAAAGACGAAAATAAGCTAATTATTGTAAGTATAGGCTACGCAGCTTGCCACTGGTGCCATGTCATGGAAAAAGAAAGTTTTGAAGACTCTACCGTAGCTGCGGCAATGAATAAAAATTTTATTAGCATTAAGGTAGACCGTGAAGAACGGCCAGATATTGATCAGGTATATATAAATGCAGTACAGTTAATGACCGGAAGCGCCGGTTGGCCTTTAAATGTTATCACTCTGCCCGATGGCAGACCCGTTTGGGGGGGCACTTATTTTAAGAAAGAAGATTGGATTGCCAGTATTTCACAGATACAGGAAATTTACAAAACTGAGCCTGAAAAGCTTATAGAGTATGCCACGAGGCTGGAGGAAGGCATTAAAAGCATGGACTTAATTGAGCGCAATACAGATAATGATGTTATCAAGAACTTTAATACCTCTGCAGCGATTGATAGTCTAAAACTTGCCTTCGACCCTCAATATGGTGGCAACAAACGAGCTCCTAAGTTTATGATGCCGAATAATCTGGAGTATTTACTCAGAAAAGGAGTGCGTACCAACGATAAGACCCTTATCGATCACGTCACCAATACACTGGACAAAATGGCTTATGGCGGACTCTATGACGCCATTGGCGGCGGTTTTGCCCGGTATAGCGTAGACGAAAAATGGCACGTTCCACACTTTGAAAAAATGCTTTACGATAACGCCCAATTGGTAAGTTTATACAGCAAAGCGTATGTGTTTACCAAAAACCCATTATACAAAGACGTTGTTACCGAAACACTTGACTACATTGCCAGAGAGATGACATCGGCAGAGGGAACTTTTTACTCTTCTCTGGATGCAGACAGTACGACTGAAACCGGAGCACTTGAAGAGGGTGCTTATTATATTTATACGAAAGAGGAATTACAAAAAGAACTAGGTTCAGATTTTGAAATCTTCTCGAACTACTATAATATTAATGACTTCGGAAAATGGGAAGATAGTTATGTGCTTATAAGAACTGATGCCGATAGTATAATTGCTTCAAACCATAATATTTCTGTACCCCAACTGAAGAAAAAGAAAGCCGGTTGGAGAACTTCCTTATTAGAATACCGAAACAAACGTCCTAAACCAAGATTGGACGACAAAATACTCACTTCCTGGAATGGACTTATGCTTAAGGGATATGTGGATGCTTACAAGGCGTTACAAGAAAAAGAATATCTGGATGCCGCTATTAAAAATGCCTATTTTATAAAAAATAAACAGCTACAAAAGGACGGTGGTTTGTTTCATAGTTATAAAGACGGAGTGAGCTCTATTAATGGGTACTTAGAAGATTATGCAGCAATAATAGAAGCATATATCGCTCTTTACGAAGTAACCATGGACGCGCAATGGCTTACGTTAGCTAAGGAGTTAGCAGACTATAGTTTCACCCACTTCTACAATGAAGAAAAAGGAATGTTTTATTTTACTTCCAATAAAGACACAAAATTAGTTACCCGAACCATAGAATACCGTGATAACGTAATTTCTTCTTCCAATTCTATAATGGCTAAAAACCTTTTTAAACTTTCGCATTATTTTGATGCCCCCAACTATCGTAATGCAAGTGACCAAATGCTTAAAAACGTTTTGCCGGATGCAACTAAGTATCCTGGTGTTTTCCCAAATTGGTTAGACCTTCTGGAAAATCACCAATTTAACTTTTACGAGATTGTTGTATCCGGAAAAAACGCTTCGGAAAAATTAAAAGAATTGAATAAACACTACCTTCCTAATGTTTTGATAGCAGCTTCGGAAAAAGAAAGCAACAGCTATTTACTGGAGGGAAGATCGCCAGGAGAGGAAACATTAATTTACGTGTGCGTAAACAATGCGTGCCGTCTGCCGGTTAATTCGGTAGAGAAAGCTTTACAAACCCTTAAAATTTCAGAATAAAAAATATGGACAAGTTTAAAGATTTACAATCTGTTTTAGATAAATATGGACAAAAGCTAATAGACTATTTGCCCAGTATTGCATTAGCATTGCTATTACTGGTCGTTGGGCTTTGGGTTATAAAAATCATAAACCGCGTAGTGCATAAATTTTTTGCCAAGAAAGATTATGACCTTACGCTGGAAAAATTTATTGAAAGCCTCATTAACTGGGGACTTAAAATAGTCTTATTTGTTTTAGTAATAACGCAACTTGGTGTTGAGTCTGCTTCACTTGTGGCTATTATTGGTGCTGCAGGATTGGCTATTGGTCTTGCATTACAGGGTTCTTTAGCAAATTTTGCTGGCGGTGTGCTTATATTATTACTGAAACCTTTTAAAGTGGGAGATTTTATCGCCGCACAAGGTATAGAAGGTACTGTAAAAGAAATTTCAATTTTTAACACAAAGTTGAACACCTTTGGAAACCAGTTGGCTATTCTTCCCAATGGAAAATTAAGTAACGAAAATATTATAAACTATACCGAAGAAGAACTCCGAAAGGAAAACATCATCTTTGGGATAAGCTATAGTTGTGATGTAAAGCTCGCCAAGGAAATTTTAATGAACCTGGTAAATGAGCAGGAAACCGTAAAACAACTGGAAGGAAAAATGCCGCAGATAGTGGTTGTTGCTCTGGCAGACAGTTCTGTAAATATTTCGGTGCGCTATTGGTCTCATATTTCAGATTTTTGGGCGCTCCGCTTTCTTATTCTGGAAGAAGGAAAAGCTCGTTTAGAGGCAGCAGGAATTGTAATTCCATTTCCACAACGCGATGTACACATGTATGCTGAAACCAACGATATTGCGAAATAATCAATATTTATGCTTTTTTAACCTGCATTTAACAAGATTGTTGGTGTTTGGGCTTTAGTTTTGTTTTTCTGTCAAGAAATTTTAACCCTTAAGACACGCCAAAAGTCGTCATTTATAAAAACAGACTTGCTTTTGGCATTTTAATTGCAACATGTTTGTTGAACTTGAACTTAGTAGATACTTTTGAAACATCTTTTCAGAGTAAACATTTTAAAAATTTAATTTTACCCTATGAAAACATTATTGACTGCCACCTTATCAGTTTTATTTATTGCTACCGCTGTAGCACAAAAAGCAGTAGACACTCCAACTACAAACGACTATTTAACAACTAAATCTATTAGTTTAAAAAATAACGATAGATATGCGGGAACCCCTTATGAAAGTGATGAGTTTAAATCTGGAAACATTTACAAGAATGGAAAGTTGGTAGCAAGCAACGTAGCGGTAAGATATAATGCTTTAAGAGACGAGATGGAGGTGAAAAGCAATATAGCTATGGCAGAGGAGCAGGCAAAGGTTTTAAAAATGGATAAAGATATTTATGTACGTTTATTAAATGACGTATTTGTTTACGTAAAGCCAGTTTCAGAAGAAGTTGCCAGTGGATACTTTAAGGTGTTATATGAAGGTGAAACGCACCACTTGTACAAAAAGATTTCAAAAGAGTTTATTGAAGGAATGAAGGCTGTAAATAGTGTTGCCAGAGATGTCCCACCAACCTATAAAGATCAGGAAGATTTATATTTGGTTCCAGTAAACGGAACTCCAATAGAGTTATCTGGTTCAAGAAACAGAAAATTAAAAGCATTTCCTTCGCATACCAAAAAATTAAAAAGATACGTAAAGGAAAATAAATTAAACATCAACAAAGATTACAGTTTGGAAAAACTGGTGGCATATTATAATACTTTAAAATAAAATTTATGAAAAAGAGAATCATTAAAAATGTAACCGTTATTTGCTTGCTATTTTTTGCCGGTACTTTACTTGCACAAAATGAAGGTTATGCAAATAGACAATTTACAGCAGATTTATTTCAAGTAGATGAATTCATTAAAAGACAAGATAAATTCGTAAATTATAAAGACGTAGAATCCTACACAGGAACTCCTTATAATAATAAGAATTATCTGCCTGGTAATATTTACCAAAACAATGAGCTTCTAGCAACCAATATTGCAGTGAGATATAATGCTGTAGCAGACGAGTTAGAAGTAAAAGAATCTTTAACTACGCCCGACGATCAAGCAAAAGTACTTACAAAATCTCCTGACATATTTGTAAAAATAGTAGACGATATTTACATATTTGCTCCATATAAAGGTGGAATTGAAGGTGGAGGTTATTTTCAAGTAGTTCATGAAGGTAAGAAAGTAGATTTGTATAAAAAATTAGAGAAAGATTTTAAGCCAGAGAAAAAAGCAACGAGTTCTATCACTACTTCAACCCCGGCAAAATTTACCGATGATATAACATACTACCTCGCAGATAAAAATGGTAAATTCTACGAGATGCCAAGATCTAAAAAAAGAAGATTAAAAGTTTTTGGTAAGTCCTATGATACTATGAAAGATTTCGTAAAAGACAATAACTTAGATATTAGTGAGGAAAAAGACCTGCTACGTGCCGTAAAGCATTACGACACTTTGTAAGAGATACGTTCTTATAATTAATTAAAGCTGCAATTAGTTGCAGCTTTTTTTGTGGTACTATTTTTCCAGTTCGTTTTGCTGTAATCTGAAATATCCTTTAAGAAAAATTAGCACTTAAAATAGCCTGAAAATGATTCTTGATTATAGACGCTATTCCTATAGCGACCAAACCAGCGTATTACTTTTGAGCTCAATCTAATTATTGGATATTCAAAATATCACTAATACTACTCCTCTAATTGCTTTATATAATACGAAGGATAAATACCATATTTTTTATAAAAGGCCTTAGAAAAAGACTCTGCACTTTTAAAGCCACACTCCCCGGCAATAGCTTTTATGGTATATTTTCTAAAAACTGAATTAGTCTTAAGTTCATTAAAAGAATACTGAACCCTAAGCTCGTTTATATACGTAGAGAAATTCTTATCTTTTCTAAAATTTATCACCTTAGACAAGTAGGTAGAATTAGTGTTACAAGCTTTAGCCAATCCTGTAAGTTTAATTTTACTGGACAAAAATTGTTTTTCACGTTCAAATATTTCCAGCTCTTTTAAAATATCGGTCACAATGTCTTCTGAAATATCTAAAACCTGAGCTGTAGCATCTTCCTCGCTACTGCGTGGAGCAATGGTCTCCGTTGTTTTATTTTCGGCTTCCTGCTGTTCCATAAGGCTTTGGAAACGCTTTTTGAACACACGCTGTCTCCTCACATAATATAACAACACCAATAAACTTAACACCAACACCCCCGCAATCCCCCAAACCGTCTTACGAGAAGCAGCATTGGTTTCTTCTAATTGATTGATAAGCTCGTTTTTTTCTTCCAGTAATAATGGGATTTCATATTCTTCAGCTATTTTGCTTTTAACCTCCACACGCTTTGCATCGATCTGTTTTACCACGTCTACCAATTTCTGCATGTAGAGCAGTTGCGTTTTTTGGTCACCATTTTCTTTATAAAATCCAACCAATCTATCGTATACTTCGGGTAATTCCGGGTATAAAACATTTTTGGCGGTATAAATGGAATCTACCTTCTTAAAATAATCCACTCCTAAAGAGACGTTGTTTTCAGCCATAAAGCTCATTCCCATATAGTAATTGTATTGCGTCTCGTAACTATTAATAAAATAGTCTTTATAGGTGTGCGCTTTCTGTAAGCTGTCTTTGGCAGCACTATAATTGCCTTTAACCGCCAGCGCATTTCCGCTTTTTGAAACAAATGCATAGTATGTGATAGAGTCTTTATTTTTAAGTGCTTCCACAATCCCTTTTTTATAATACACCAACGCAGAGTCTGGTTTATGAAGCCGTACAAAGCAGTTTCCAATACCTTCAAGTGAGGCCAGATAATTTTCAGCAAATAGTTCAGAGTTTTTATTCTGAAACAGGAGCTCTTTAGTTACCAATTCTGTCTCCAAGGCTTTTTCGTAATCACCCCACAACTCGTTTACCCCGTTTATTTGGTGCAATGCCGTTATCTGCTGATCTATATTCTGTTTCTTTTTTGCAAATTGATACGCAGTAACAGCATTTTGGAGACTCTCTTCATATTTTTCCAACGTATACAGGTAATACGATTTAAATAAATAGCCAATAGCCGGGAAATTAGGATGTGTGCTGTTTTTAGATAAAACAATAGTGGTATCTAAATAGGTAACTGCCTCCTCTATTTCTGAAACAAAGGCCATACGTTGGTACCCACGCGCCATTTTTGTACTATCGTTAGCTGCTGTGGCATTTAAGATATATGCTTTTGCAATTGCTTTAGCATTAAGGGTATCTTTTACTGTTTCATCAAATAATGCGATAAGATCCTCATAAGAGTTTTTCCGGAGTTTCTGCACATCCATAGTCTGAGCGCCAACACCATAGGTGCTGAAAATGAATACAAAAACAAAAATTATTCTATAAAACATATGAGTTGGCGTACAGGTATTTAGGCTTCATAAGCACTCTTACATTGCTTAAAATACCTAAGAATAAAGGTAGTTTTTTATACCAAAGGGTAAAAGAAAATAAACAAACACTACTTCGTTATAAATATAAATACCTGTAAAACAATTAGTTGAATACTTTTTTACAAGTCGTAATTTATAAAAGTCGTGAGGCTTCCTGTATTTAAAAGGTATATATTTTGTTGAAACCATAAGAGTCGCTTATTTTTACTGCAACCAGCTACAACTCTATAATTTTAATTTAAAGTTAAGCTATGAAAAAAATTCTTGTTTTAGGTATTCTATGTTCTTTAGGCTATAGCAGTTTAAAGGCACAAGATATTGACGGGCGTAGATTTGTAAATAGCTTATACCAATTAGATGAGTTTATCAAGAGAGAAGATAAGTTTATAGATTATAAAGAGACGTCAAGCTACAAAGGCACCCCTTATAACAACCCTTCTTTTTTACCGGGAAACATTTATAAAAATAAAAAACTACTCGCTCGAAATGTAGCGCTCCGCTATAATGCTGTTGCAGATGAAATTGAAGTAAAAGAATCTCTGGAAAGCCCTATGAGTAAAGCAAAAGCGCTCACAAAATCTCCGGATATTTTTGTGAAAATAGTAGATGACATATTTGTGTTTGTTGCCTACCTGGGAGGTATTGAAGGTGGAGGCTATTTTCAGGTTTTATATGAAGGAGACAAAGTTGATGTCTTCAAAAAAATGAATAAAAAGTTTTCTCCGGCAGTACCTGCTAAAACTTCGATCACTAGAGATATTCTGGCAAAATTTGAAGACAAACCTGTGTATTACCTAGTTACCAAAAACGGTAAATTCTACGAACTACCCACCTCCAGAAGCAGAAAATTGAAAGTCTTTGGAAAAAACCAGGAAGCTATCAAAGCGTTTGTTTCAAAAAACAAGCTCAACCTTAATTATGAGGACGATTTAATTGAAACAGTTATCTATTTCAATTCTTTAGAAAATATAGAGCTGTAAACGTTAGCCCATCTTAAAGTCCTTTAAATAATACGGCTCAAAATAAGCTACATCTTCAAAAGTCCTATCATTAAATTTTTTTTCGGCTAAAAGCGCCATTTGTTTTGCTGATGGTAACTCATCCAGTAAAAATTTAGCATTTGGGTGTACACTCGTCGTTTTGAATTTCTCCACCCCACTTCCTATAAAAATAGTTTTTCCTTCGGCAAGATAGGAAGCAAAGGAAGTTTCGGTTAAAATTTCAGCACGTGTCTCACGAATCTCCTTTCCTTGTATATATACAGCAGCGTATACTTCCATACGTCTGGCATCCAGCATTGGGATAACTGTAGCGTTATCGTTTACTTTTGAAGCAAGTACCTCCAACGTTGGGATAGAAATTAAAGGTATATCCAACGCATAGCATAATCCCTTTGCTGTAGAAACGCCTATACGCAAACCCGTATAACTTCCAGGACCTTTACTTACTGCTATAGCCTCCAGATTAGAAGCTTTCATACTAGCATCTTTAAGAATTTCTTCAATAAAAACATGGAGCCGCTCTGCGTGGCTGTAATTTTTATCCGGATCTTCTCTAAAAGCAGTAACGCTTCCGTTAACCGAAAGCGCTACAGAACAATTTGTTGTGGCTGTTTCTATACAAAGCACTACTGCCATTAGTCCTTATCGTCTTTTGTTGTTTGTTTTTCTTCTTGCAACAGGGCTACTTTGTCACCTGGATCCAGCGTTTTAGTCACTGTATTATAAGGTCCAGTAATTACTTCTTCACCTTCTTTAAGTCCGCTTAAAATTTCAATATTGGTGTCGTTTTGTATTCCTGTGGTTACCACGCGTAATTTCGCTTCATCACCAACTTTTACAAATACGCATTCAAACTTTTCATCAATATCGTTGTTTGCTTTTTGTCCTCTTGCTTTTTTCTTACCGGTAGTATCGGTTTTAATAACAATGGCACTAATAGGCACTCCTACTATATTTTTACGTTTATTGGTGATAATATCTACTGTAGCTGTCATTCCCGGACGGAAAGGCGAATAACTCTCTGGCTTTCCTTCGGTTAAATCTTTATAAGACTCTGGCACAATCCGCACCTTAACTTTAAAATTGGTTACCTGGTCTGCGGTCAAGGCGTTTTGGGCAGAATTTGCAATTTCGGTCACAATACCTTTAAACTCTCTCTTTAAATAGGCATCTACTTCAACAATAGTACTATCGCCAACAGCAACTTTTACAATATCGTTTTCGTTTACATCTACCTCAACCTCCATATTGCTAAGGTTGGCAACGCGTAAAATTTCGGTACCTGCCATTTGTGCTGTTCCTACCACACGTTCTCCTAACTCAGCAGCTAACAACGAAATAGTTCCGCTCATAGGTGCAAAAATACTTGTTCTGGATAAGTTATCGCGGGATTGCTTAACGTTTGCTGCAGCACTTTGCACACTATAGTAAACAGATTGCACATTGGCCTGCGCACCTTCATATTCTGCAATGGACTGGTCCCACTGCGATTTTGAAATCACTCCTTTATCAAAAAGTGCTTTGTTTCTTTCGTAGTTTGCCTTGCTGTTTTTTAACGAAGCTTCGGCCTGATTTAGTTGTGCGCGTACGTTTTGTAATCCGGCCTGTGACTGGCTTACCGCTGCCTGAATTAAATCTGGATTTACACGCACCAATAAATCACCTTTCTCTACCTGCTGTCCTTCTTTTATAGGAAGTTCAATAATTTCTCCCGAAACTTCGGATGATATTTTAACTTCTACTTCTGGTTGTATTTTTCCAGTGGCTGCTACGGTTTCGGTAATATCTATTGGTTCAATTTTAGAAATTTCAACTTCCGTCATATTACCTCCTTTTCCAAAAAGGCCCATTTTTTTACCCGCAACCAGTAGAATAACCAGCACAACGACAATAACAGAAATCCAAATAAGTGTCTTTTTCATTTTACTAAAATTTAAGTTCGGTTGGTTCTACACCAAAAAACAATTCTAATACTTTCAGTTTAAAAATATAGTCGTATTTAGCCTGGTTTAGAGAGATGGTGGTATTATCGTAACGTAATTTACTTTGGCTAAAATCGAACGCATTGGTTAAACCAACATCGTATCTGTCTTTTGCATATTGATAGGCCAATTCCTGGCTCTCTAACGCTTTTTGAGCAGCTTCATATGCTTTTAAAGACCCTTTTGCATCGACATATGCCTGGTATACGTTACTTTCTAGATCTAGCTTGGCTTGTTCTAGTTGGTATTTAGTTCTTTCAACATTTACCTTACTTCTCATTACGTTACTTCTAACGGAAAATCCATTAAAGATAGGAATGTTAAGTTGTAAGCCGTAAGCAATTCCATCGTTCAAATATATTTGCTCTCCAAAAGGTGCTGCGCCTACCAGTCTGGCAACTGTATTTGGAAATTCCCCAACAACTACCTGTCCGGTATCCTGCACAACACCAATTTGCTGTGTTGAAGTAGGATTATCCGGATCTACAAACTGTTCAAAAGAAGTTGCATCTGTATATCTTGTATTGTATCCAAAAAATGCTGAAAGCGTTGGTAAATACCCCGCTTTAGCGATCTGAAGGTCTTTTTCTGCCAGCGCCACATCCTGCTCGGCTATTTTCACCTCGCTTCTGTTTTCTTCGGCTGAAGCGATAATTTCTTCTACTGGTTTTTCTGAAATTTCATTCAGTACAATATCATATCCTTCATCAACAATATCGAAATTTTTATAATCCTCTACCAGTAATAACTGCGCCAGGCTAATAAGAGATATCGTTACAGCATTTTCCAGCGTCGCAATATTCTGAAGTTCACCAGCATTGGTTGCTTCAATTTCCAGTAAATCACCTCTGGGCAAAGTTCCCGCATCTACCAAGGCATTTGTTCTATCAATCTGTTCTATAGTTACGAGATTCTGTGATTTTGCAGACTCTAAATTTGCCTTATTATTTAAAACGGTGAGATATGCATTGGCTACAAAGAGTGCAATATCGTCTTTCATTTTATCCAGACGGTATTCTGCCGAAAGCTTTGAAAGCTTAGCACGCTGTACCTGCCGAACGTTCCGCAGACCATCAAACAAGGTGTATCCTACATTAATATTTCCGGTAACAGATAAAAATGTGGTAGTTTGTGCATTGTTGGTTACCGGGTTAAAACTTAATCCTGTATTTTCCGAAACACTGGCACCAGCATTTAAACTTGGTAAAAAGTTTCCTATGGCCGAAAGTTTATCGGCATCGGTAAGTTGTAAGTCTAGCTCACTTTGTTTAATAGAAATATTATTTTCTAAAGCATGTTGCACGCACTCGGCGAGCGTCCATTTTTTATCTTGTGCCTGGGTTGAAATCCCCAGGAACAGAACTATAATTAACAAGGTACTTTTTTTCATGATTGATTGTAGTTGAAACATAAGTCTTTTGATTGTTGAAAGTGTTACAAAAACTGGTAAAAATTATCTACCACCAAATGCCGGAGGTGCTTTTAACTGGTTCCAAACCTTAATTTTATCCTCTTTAGAAATGCCACTTTTCACTTCTACATTAAGACCATCACTTACGCCAAGTTCAATGTCTTTCCTGGCAAACTCCTGGTCTCCAGTAGCAACTTCTACAAAAGGTTTTTGAGTTTCCGGGTCATATTGTACCAGCGCTTCTTTTATAGCCATCACGTTTTCGGCTTTAGCCAGAATAATGGAAGCGTTTGCACTTAATCCTGCACGAATAAAGGTGGTAGAATCCTGTTTCTTTAATGTTCCCTTAATAGCAAATTGAATGGCTCCGTTTTCACTTACACCCTTGGGAGCGATATAATCTAAAACGGCATCAAACTTTTTATTTTCAATGGCGCCCACTGTAATTTCCAAAGGAAGGTTTTCGGTAATTTTACCTACTTCACTTTCATCTACTTTGCCTTCAAAGATCATTTTATCCACATCTGCAATAGTTGCAATGGTAGTTCCATCGTTAAAGTTATTAGACTCAATAACCTGATTTCCGGTTTTAACAGGCACATCCAGCACCATTCCTGAAACCGTTGCTCTAATTTCGGTATTGGCAGAAGATCCCAGACCACTGGTGGTTCCTGTTTTTACAATATCGAAGTTTTGTCGCGCCCCCGTTAATCCCACTTTTTCCTGATTGTAGCGTTGTTGCGCTTGGTTAAAGGACAATTCTGCATTGTCAAACTCATTGGCAGAAATTACACCTTTATCAAATAATTCTTTTTGTCGCTGGTAAATATTCTTTTGACTTTCTAAAGCCAACCGTGCAGTTTCTACCTGAGTATTGGCACTGTTTATGCTATTTTTGGCACTGGTGAGTGAAGACACATTAGGCACCACTTTTACCTTGGCAATAAGAGCACCTCTTTCTATAATATCACCTGCTTCTACGAAAATTTCGTCTATAATTCCTGAAATATTTGGTTTAATAAGTACCTCTTCTTTTGGAACAATACTCCCTGTGGCTACGGTTTTTCTTACAATAGTTTGGGTGGAGGCTTGTTCGGTTTCATATACAACAGGGTCTTGACTGTCTAAGCTGAAAACATACCATAGTCCTAAAATAAATCCTAAGAATACTACAACTAGTACGGTGATAATAAATCCTTTTTTCATAATATAAATTGGTTGTGACTACTATTTTTATTAGTTATTCTGTGCGCAATGCGTCTACAGGTTTTATTCTTGTGGCTCTTACCGCAGGGAACAGTCCAGCAACGATACCTGAAACAATTAAGATAATAAGTGCTGTTACAATTACCATAACGTTTACTGAAGGGTTCGCAAAATTATCTACGAGGCCACTTTGTTCGAGCGCGTAATTCATCACCCAGATAAGTCCTGCACCTCCGGCTACTCCTGCCATACCACTTACAAGTGTAATAATTAATGATTCCTGAACGATCTGCCAGCGTACTTGCCAGGGTGTTGCCCCAAGGCCCTTCTCACACCTATCTCATTAGTTCGTTCCTTTACTGAAATGAGCAAAATATTTATCACCCCGATCATTCCCGATGCCAGTATAAGACCGCCCACGAAAAAACCTACAAATTTCAGAATATCGAACAAACCGGTAATTCTTCCAAAGGCTTCGGCACGGTCAAAATTACCAATGGCGCGATCGTCTTCCGGATGAATGGTGCGTTGTTGACGCATAATTTCAAGAATTCTGGGCTTGAGAGAGGTTATACTGTATTCATCATAAGCTGTTATAGCCATCCATCCTACTTCATCTCCGCGGTTAAACACCTGATTAAATGTGGTAAATGGCACGTAAATAGTATTGGCTAACTCTTCATTGTTTCCGCCATTACTAGGGGAACTAAAGGTACCTATGACCATAAAATTTACGCCGCTAATCTTTATGTACTCTCCAATTGGATCTTCTCCAACATTAAAAAGGCTAGTCACCACACCATCTCCAATAACAACTCCTTTTCGTTTTTCGTTTATATCACTATAGCTAATAAAACGTCCAGCTATAATGTCCATGGGTTGTTGCATTATAAATTCGGGATAATCACCACTTACGGTAAAAGCGCCGGTTTTTTCATTTCTGGTTACATTATTAGCACCATTATAACCACCTAATTGTCCGCGGGGAGAAACATATTTCAACTCCGGCATTTTTTGTTTCAGCACCGCTACATCTTCTGTTTTAAAACGAACATACCTTCCTTTTGGCAATCCCTTATAAGGTTTTGAAGTTCCCTGCCCCCACATAAAAATTGAGTTGGTAGCAAAATCTCCAAAATCTTTACTTACTCCGTTTCGTAAACCAGTAGTTAACGCCAAAAGCACAACCAGAATAAAAATACCCCAGGCTACCCCAAAAGCAGTTAGTAGCGTTCTAAATGGATTTGCACTTAGCGCTTCTAAAATTTCGTCCCAACGGTCTTTGTTAAACATATTACTCGTCTCTTAATGCATCTATAGGTTTAATATTTGCTGCTCTTCTTGCCGGAATATATCCCGCAATAGCACCTGCTACAATTAATATGATAACCGTAGACAGCGCAGTGTTGAAATCTACCTGTGGCGATTTTATAAAATCGTTATCTACCATAGGGCTTACTAATTGTAGTAAACCAACCCCAGCAAAAAGGCCAATAAATCCGGCAACAGCTGTAATGAATATGGCCTCCTGCAAAATAAGTGCGATGATAGAACCCGGCAGTGCTCCAATAGCTTTTCTAATCCCAATTTCTTTGGTGCGTTCTTTTACAATAATGAGCATAATATTACTCACACCAACTACTCCGGCAATAATGGTAAAGATGCCAATAAACCAGAATACGTTTCTAATAACTGCGATCAGGCTGTAGATTTTTTTTGCTTCTTCTAAGGTATTGTTTACGTTTACAGCGCTTCGATCGTCTGGAGCAACGGTATGTCTTGCTTTAATATCCTGTTCAATATTTTCTGAAATTGCCATAGACTGCGCCACAGCTTCATCAAAATTTTCGGCCATTGTTACGGTGTAGGCCAACGACCGTACTCTATCGCCCGCAGCAAAAGCAATTTGTGCAGTAGGTAGCGGGACAAACACACGACCTTCTTCTCTTTCGCCACCCGGATCTGTGTAAACACCAACCACTTTAAAATTCACACCAAATATTGAAATAATCTCTCCAATAGGATCTTTTCCTTTAAATAAGTCCCGCTGTATAACATATCCAATTACTGCAATCTTTCTGGACTCATCCATATCGTCCTGGCTTATAAACCTACCCGAAGTCATGCTGGCATTTTCTATAAGTTGCTGGTCTGGATTGGCACCTTCAAGTCTGTAGTTTCCTGTTTCGCCTTTATAAGTAACTTGGCTCCCCCACATATTGTAGATAGCTGTTTTATACTCCAGATTATCTTCGTATTTATTGTTTATAGCTTCAAAATCGCTGTTGCGCATTTGGATATAACGTCCTGGATTAAGCCCTTTATAACTTTTTGTAGTGACGCGCGTCCATACCGAAATGCGGTTGGTAGCATCCTGCTCAAACTGAGTTTTTACTCCTTTTTGAATCCCACTGCTAAAGCCTAGTAATATCACCAGAATAAAAATACCAGATGCCACCGAAAGCCCCGTTAAAAAAGTACGGAGTTTATTTTTCCCGATGGTTTCGAATATTTCCTGCCAGCGCTCCAGATCAAACATTTTCGTAGGCCTTTTTTCGTGCTTCTGTAGCGCGTATTTGTGCTACTTTACTATCGTCTATAATAAGACCATCTTTTAAGTTTACAATGCGCTTACACATATGGGCTATATCGTCTTCGTGCGTAACACATAAAATGGTTTTACCTTCATCATTAATATTCTGGATAAGCTCCATTACTTCATAAGAAGTTCTGGTATCGAGAGCTCCTGTTGGTTCATCTGCCAGTAATACTTTTGGATCGCTAGCTAGCGCGCGCGCAATGGCTACCCGTTGTTTTTGTCCTCCGGAAAGTTCGTTAGGAAGATGACCAGCCCAATCTGCCAGGCCTACTTTTTCAAGATAATGATGCGCCCTTTCTACACGTTCATTACGCTTCATCCCTTGGTAATACAAAGGCATGCCAACATTATCTAATGCAGTTTTGTAATTTATTAAATTAAAAGATTGAAAAATAAAACCAAGAAATTGGTTTCGGTATTTAGCGGCAATTCTTTCATTTAGATTTTTAATGGGTTTTCCATCCAGGTGATAGGTGCCTTCGTCTGCTTCGTCCAGCATTCCCAGAATATTCAATAAGGTAGATTTACCTGAACCTGAAGAACCCATAATGGAGACCATTTCACCTTCGGCTACATCAAAATTAATTCCTTTTAAAACGTGAAGTGAGTTACTCCCCATTTTGTAAGATTTGTGTAAATCTTTTATTGTTATCATCTTTAATAGTATCTAAACACAAAATAACCGCCTTTACCGCAGGATTTTGTGAAATTCATGTTAAGACTTTTGGGGATTCAGGTGGTTACGTCTTGGTAATCATAAGACTTATACGAGCACTTATTGTTACAATTGAAGTGTGAAGGTTTTGTTAATTATCTTCCCGCTTTGCATTTTGACGCATTTTGTAGATTACATATCCAATACCGCCAACAAGCACGTAAGGGATTATCATTAAATATACAATCCCATTGTTTATACCTCTTGCTGCCGCGCCGCTTTCTTCACTTTCCAGAACGGCACGGCACATAGCGCATTGTGCTTCAGCTGGAAGAACCGAAAACAACACTATTAGTACTACTATGAAGAAGTTTTTGTTCATTTAATTAATAATAGGGAGAGATCATTACGTATACAACCACACCAGTAATGGCAACATACAACCATAACGGAAATGTAATACGTGCTATTTTCTTGTGTTTCTCAAAATTTCCAGAAATCGCCCGCACGTAGGTAACCAAAACGAATGGAATAACCGTAATAGATAGTAAAATATGCGTGATAAGTATAAAGTAATATACGTAACGCATGGCGCCTTCACCACCATAGGGAGTAGAATCTGAAGTCATATGGTACGCCACATACAGAACCAAGAACAAGACGGAAAGTACGATACAGGTTTTCATCAATAGTTCGTGTGTTTTGCGCTTTCCTTTTAATATCATAGTGAGCGCCACAACAAGTAAAAGTGCTGTAAGTGCGTTTGTGGTTGCGTAGATTGGAGGTAAAAATCCCATTCGTTCCACACCGGGAATACGTACCGTAAACAAAACGGCTACTGCAATTGGGATTACTATAGACAATACCCAAATCCAAACGTTATACTTTTTTGTTGTTTCACTCATTACTTTAATAATTTTTTTATGTCTTGAATTAGCATTTGCACGCCTTCGTCTTTAAGGCCGTCATAATATACTATTGGATTACCATTTTCGTCAATTCTTGAACGAATGTTTCCATTTTGATCTATCAATGCAAAAAATCCTGAATGCTGAAAGTCGTCTTCTTCATCCATACCTTCTGCTGCGTAGAGATTGAAGCCTTCGTTAGAAAGCTTAAAAATTTCTTCTTTGTCTCCGGTTAGAAAATTCCAGGCCGGGTGCTCAATGTCATAAGCTTTTGCGTATTCTTTTAAAACTTCAGGTGTATCGTATGTTGGATCTATGCTAAAAGACGCGATCCCTACTTCACCTCCATTGGGAAACGCTTTTGCAACTTTTTTCATATTCTGATTCATCACCGGGCAAATATCCTGACACGTGCTAAAGAAAAACTCTACCACATATACCTTTCCTCTGTAATCTGAATTGGTAATAGTAACTCCTTCCTGATTTACAAAACTGAATGCCGGCACTTGTTTATTGCCAACAAAAGCTAGGGTGTTGCTCTTTTGAGGTGTAGTACGTTCCAGATTATGGCGATCGTTGTCTACAATATTATTATTGCTAATTCTACTAATGATCTTAGGAATAAAAATAATTCCGAACACCAGTAGCACCAGTGAAATACCTATATATGCGTTTTGGTTTTTTTTCATAACGTATTCTTGCCAACAGAAAGAGTGCTTTTTAGATCTCCCTTTCGGTTTTATATTTTTTGAGCGCCAGGCGGTATTCTGCCAGAACCACTTTTAGGTCGTCACTCATTTTGTTATTTATTTCGGCATAGTTAGATGCATCATAGCCGTATAAAACTCCATCGTCTTCATCGTCTGTTCTGCCACGCAGGTTTCTTTCCTTATCTATAACAAATACTTTATTAGTGCTGAAATTTTGGTCTAAAGTTCCTATTGTTTGTAACGAATAAAACAGGGCCTCGATGGCTTCGGCACTTCCTACGGCAAATTTCCAGTTTTTGGGGTCTTCAATTTCTGAAAGTTCCTGCTTTAAGTCTTTTGCTATCTTTATTTGATCTTCAGTAATAAGTGTTACAAATTGAAACTCTTCAAACTGATAGTTTTTTTTATAGATTTTATGAGCGAGATTAAAGGCATTTGCTTTTTTGATTTCGGTATTATTTCCGAAGAACAGTAATACGGTAATTTTATCTTCCAGCTTTATTTCTCCTCCTTCCATGGCAACAAACCCCGAAAGCTCAGCTACATTTTCACTCACCACGGGCAACTTTACAAAGTTATTTACTCCCATAGCAAAAAACAGGTATATAGTAATTGGCAGCAAAAAAAGAACACCAAGAATGATGTATTTTTTAATTGCGGCAGAAACAACAATACCAAAAATTTGAGATTCTTTCATATAGGCTAAAATTGGTGTTTTTTAAATACCTAATAATTGGTTTTAAATACATTGCAAAAATACGGTCCAGCTCTTGTTAAACCAACTTTTAAACATAAAAAAACCCAACGCTAAAAGATAGGTTGGGTTTATAATATTCAGTTTGATATTATTTAAAAATCGAACTTGATAAAGTTGTTTTTATATACTTCGTAAATATAGTCTCCCTCTATTAATAGAATTAAAATAAGGTAACATATTAAAAATACTCCTGTCCAGACCACAGCTCTGCGCAATCCGCTTTTTTCATCACGCATATGCATAAAATCCCACGTAATATAGTACGCTTTTACTAAGGTTAGGATAATGAAGATCCAGTTAAGGAGTTTCATTGCCAGAAATCTTGTTTCAATTAAAAACTCTGGTTTTATAATACCCAGGGCAACTTCAACAATTGTAATTATGGACAAGACTACAAACACGCCCCAAATCTTGGTAATGTTGTTCTTGAACTTAAGCGTTCCTCTAAAAATTGCTAATTTATGTTCGTGTGCCATTTTTTGAATCTAATTCTATAATTATACAAGGTAAAAGAAGGTGAATACAAATACCCACACTAAATCTACAAAGTGCCAATACAGTCCTACTTTTTCTACCATCTCGTAGCTTCCTCTTCGTTCATAGGTACCAATTACCACATTAAAGAACACAATGCAATTTATGAGTACTCCTGTAAATACGTGAAATCCGTGAAATCCTGTTATAAAGAAAAAGAAATCTGCAAATAGCGGATGGCCGTACTCGTTATGTCTTAGGTTTGCACCTTCTACAACAAGTTTACCGTCATTCATAATCTTAGCAACAGATTCTTCTCTGGTTAAAACGGTTGGTTCTCCATTGTCATCATAATACTGCGTACGCACCACTAAATTTTCGTTTGCTAAAAAACCTGCTTTTACTTCTTCGTACGTATATGTAGTTACCGTTGGTTCGGCTTGATACCACACTCCGTTATTCTCTACGTGAATATCTCTTGCTGTTGGAATTTTATTTGTAAATTTTGAGAGTGCCACGCGATTACCATCTGTATCTAAGAATTGAAGGATTTTTCCACCTTTTGTTTCAACGGCACCATAATCTCCTTTAATAAAGGTTGCCCATTCCCAGGCTTGCGATCCTACGAAAATAGCACCTCCAATAATGGTAAAGAACATATACCATATAACTTTGCGCTGCTGCATTTTATGTCCTGCATCTACGGCAAGCACCATAGTTACAGAAGAGAAAATAAGTATAAAGGTCATAAAAGCCACGTAGTACATTGGCGCAGGCACCCCGTGTAAAAAGGGTACGTGGGTAAATACTTCGTCGGCAATAGGCCAGGCGTCTATAAATTTAAATCTTGAAAAACCGTAGGCGGCAATAAAGCCTGAAAAGGTAAGGGCATCTGAAACGATGAAAAACCACATCATCATCTTACCGTAGCTAGCGTTGAGCGGTTTATTACCTCCGCCCCAAGTTTTCCCCTCGGTTCCTGTTTTTGCAACAGTCGTGTCCATAGAAAGTAGTTGGTGTTAAATTGGTGTCAAAAATACGATTAATATTTATTTTTAGAAACTTCCTGTGTCAATTTATACTCATCCTAAAAAAGCATTTTAAAATTTGCCTGTAATAGCACTTATTTTACTGAAAATCAGTTATACAATATAAAAAAACAGTAAAAGATAGATCCATAAAAAATCTACAAAGTGCCAAAAAGTTGTAGCGAGCTCTACACCTAAGGTCTTTCCGTTGGCATATTTTTTTCTAGAATGATTAAAAATCACAACTATTAAACACACCAGTCCGGCAATCACATGCGCCAAGTGAACCACAGCAATTAAAAATATAAATGTATAGGTAATGTTACTTGTTGGACCTGTTGGGTTGTACCCAAAAATGCCAATAATTTCCTGAAAGCCCATTATTTGGAACACAATAAATGCAATACCCAGTGCAAATGTTAACAACAACAACACCATTCCAGTTGTATGGTCTTCCTTCTGGATATACTTCTTTGCAAAATGCAAGGTAAGACTGCTTACAATAATAATGATAAGACTCGTGATGAATGCGGTAGGAATTTGCAAGTTTTCAACCCAGTCCGGGCGTTCCTTACTTACCACGTAGGCACTGGTTCATCCGGCAAAACTCATAGAAAGACTAATAATACCAAACCAAAGCATCATTTTTTTTGCTCTGTTCAATTTGTGTTCTTCAGTACCTTGTGTATAATCTGCCATCTTATTACTTTAGAAGAAAAAGAATACCTTTAAATGAGTCCTTTCTCTATAGTTTTATTTAAAACCTCTTAGCTGAAAATTTAGTTATCTTATAAATTTATCTGCTACATAAATAATTTGCAACAATGTAATGTAACTTACACTTACCAGCATAAGTTGTTTTGCCGCTTTATCTGTTTGTTGTTTATACAATCTAACCGAATAATATATTAACCAAACACCAATTCCACCAATTAATACTGCTGAAACCGGCGTTAAATATAATCTCCCTGTAACACCAACAGCTGGTATAAGAGAGGCCAACACCGTCCAGATACTATATAAAATTACTTGTATTGCCGTTCCTTTATCTCGTTTCCCATTTGGAAGCATAAAGAATCCACCTTTTTTATAATCATCAAATAAAAACCATCCAATGGCCCAAAAATGAGGGAATTGCCAAAAAAACTGAATCATAAACAATGTTCCTGGCTCTATGCCAAAATTGTCTGTAGCTGCTACCCAACCCAGCATAAAAGGAATAGCTCCCGGAAATGCACCCACAAAAACCGAAAGGGGTGTGCGTGTTTTTAAAGGAGTATAGAAGCTAACATATAAAAAAATGGATATTGCCCCAAACATTGCTGTCTGTGGATTAATAATATATAACACAAAAATTCCCAACAAGGTAAGTACGCTTGCCAGGATAAAAGCAGGCGTCACTCCCATACGTCCGGCAGGAATAGGCCTGTCTTTGGTCCTGTCCATTTTGGCATCTAAGTCGCGTTCAATAATCTGGTTAAAGATATTACTGGCGCCTACCATACAATAACCTCCAATACATAATAATAAAAGAATGTAAAAGTCCAGAAACTCGGCTCCCAAGAGATATCCTGCTACCGAAGAAAACACAACGCTAACCGAAAGGCGCATTTTAGTGATTTCAGTAAAATTCCTGAAAATAGAAACTGGCAAAGATGTAGACTGTGTAACTGCCAAGGTTTATTGATTTTTAAAGCGGTGCAAAGATACAGCAAGCACCTATTTTTCACAATATAAAACAACAATACTTACGCAAGCAATTGCTTTTTTTACTATTTTGAGCCTCCAAATAAATAACAAGACATGACGAAGACAATAATTCTATCATTTTTACTGCTATTTACCTGCATAATAACTACAGCACAGGACTCAAAAAGTAAAGACAGCGACGCTGAAAACGGAACGACAGGAGATACCAACATGTTAAAATATAATCCTTCCGTAGTAGATGTTACGGACAATATTTTTATGCTGAAAGGTATGGGAGGCAACATTGCGGTACACCATGGTATTGATGGCGTTTTAATGATTGACACTCAATTTGAAAATGCTTCGGATTTTATAAAAAATATCATTCAAAGAAAAACAGAGAAATCGGTAGAGTTTGTTGTAAATACACATCTTCACGGAGACCATACCGGAGGAAACAAAAATTTCAGCAGAAAAGGAGCTACCATAATTGCACATAAAAATGTACGGTCACTACTTTTAGAAAAATTGTCAATGGAGAGGAGAGCCGAAGCAGAGAAAAAATTATCCAAAGAACTTGAAACAATACAAAACAGTAAAAACGAAGAGAAGGCAGAACAACTTAAAGATGCCTATGGACAGAAAATAGAAGCATTGGTAGAAAGTGTAGAAATTGATTACGAAGCACTCCCCGCTATATCTTTTGAGAATGATCTATTATTTCATTATAACGATGAGGATATTAAACTAATTTATCTCCCCGATGCACACACGGAGAGCGATATAGCCGTATTTTTTCCAAAAAGCAATGTGTTACATACCGGAGATGCTTTTGTAAACAACATGTATCCCTTTATAGACATTAAGAATAATGGTAGTTATAAAGGATATTTAAGAGGCCTTAAAACCATTGAAAGGCTTTGCAATAAAGACACTAAAATAATTCCGGGACACGGTGAAATAGCGTCTGTGGCAGATGTAAAAGTACTTGCCTTACTTTTAGAATCGTACTATACGAAGGTGAAAAACGCTTATTTAATGGACAAAACAGAAGACGAGGTTGCCGCAAGGCGTGATTTTACTAAAGTCTATGATGACAGAGGTTTTGGCGATGGTTTTATAAATACTGAAAAACTGCTGAGAGCTTTATATAAAGAAGCAGTGAAAAATGAAGGAGCTTACAAACGTGAAAATGATCATAGAAAAATGAAAATTGAAAAGCTTGAAAATAAAAATGATAACTAGGGTATCTTAGAAATCGTAATACCAGTTGAACAAATCGGTTCTAATCCCGAAGTTTACCCAGGTAGTTTGGTTTTCGAACACAGTTGCAGTATTTTCTAACGGTTTAAAATCTCTGAAAATTACGCTCCCGTAAACTTTTAAGTTTGTAGCCGGGTTAAGTAAATAACCAGCTTGTAGTTCAGTATGGAAAAAATCTGTAGTGTTTCCCTGCCCTACTTCTACACCCGTCTCAAATGGACGATTCTCTTCGTCTCCGTAAATGCTTCCTCCAAAATAATCCACATTTTCCCCTGGTGGCTCAAACTCTAATCCCCGCTTGGCTACAATCACTTTTGCATCTCCAAACCAGCGCCCTTTTTGATATCTGGCAATGGCAATAAATTCCGAAATGTTAGCACCTAATGTATGTGCTAACGACTGGTTGTTGTGCCCGTAATTAAGTACAATAGTATTATGAGAATAGGTATAAGGACGAATACGATTATACTCGGCCTGCAAATACAAACCCTTTAAACTAAAAGCATCATAGTATTTTGCACCTATTTGATACCCTAATTTATTTTTCCAGCTTTTTTCACCTCCAAAGACGTCTCCCGAAGAAAATTCGTCAATTATTACCTGTGTGTAGGCATTTACTCTATCGGTAAATTTATATTTCCCTGTTAGCCCAATGATTGCATTCCCCGAGCGTGAACCTGTAGAAAACTCTATGGCACGGTAAAAAATTACCGGATTTACGTAATTAAAATCGAACCCGCGATCGTTTCTGTTATCCCAGATGACACTTTCAAATAAACCAATGTTTAAACGCTTTGTAACATTATAACTTAAGTAATGGTTTGCGATAAATTTGGTTCTAAACGTACGCTCCTCGGTTGCTTCCGGGCGAACATCGCGAAGGCTCATCCAAGTATTGGTATATTTTAGCTTCCAGACTTTTGTGTTTACCTTAAAAAACGGATATGGTGTAGCATTATCACTTAATAATAAGGATCTGTAGCCATCTCCCAAGAATAACTTCCCGTGTCCCAGCTGAAAATTAAACCATTCACTGGGGTTGTAAGATATATGCCCAGTAGCAACCGGATAATCATAGGCGTCTTCGTTGAACCTTTTTGCAATACCACGACCCGGAATAATTGCCGGATTCCCACCATCCGGCATTCTTTCTTCGGCAAATCTATTATAATAGTCTGCGAACCTCCCCTGGCTTTCATATACAACAGCAAAAAAATTGAAATCCTTTCCTATCCCTCCCTGCGCATATACCAAACGCGTATTGTTGTAGGTATCTAAATCTGCATCGGTATCCTTCCCTATTTGAAGGTCTACCCCGGGGTCCAGGGTAAACCAAAAATCTTTTGTTTTTACCTGTACCATATGCTCGTTCCAGAACTTTCTACCAAACCAGGAGCTTTTATTTTTTAACAGCTTGGCATTTTCAGTTTCAAAATTGTAATATGTATTTACTTCAGAATATATGTAAGGCTTCTGTGCGGTGTGGTTATTTTGCCCAACTCTATTTAAAGCAGGGTCAAAAAGACTATAATTATGATGCGATAACGGGATATTTATGTTGCTTACGTATTCTTCATTTTTATACTGAAGCTTTTCTATACTGTCATATTCGTTTTTTAATGTGGCTATTTTTTCTTCTGAAGTAGTAGTCGTGTCGGTATTGTTCGTTTCAGCAATAATACTCGTACCTGGCGCCTTTAATGGAATAGCAACAGGCAATGTAAACTGAACATATGTTGGCTTCCCATTATAGGTTGCCGGGGTTATCTTGGGAAGACTTTCAAAAACGCGTTGCGCTTCATCTTTCAGTTCTTTATAAATAGCATCTGTATAGAGTAATTTGAAAGATCCTTCTTTATCTACTTCAAAAAAGATAGTCATAGCACCATTATAGTTTTCTTCTGAAACTATGGAGGGCACCTTAAAATTATCGAATATATATTGCTGAAAAGTAGTATTAAAACAAGTTTCCAGCGCTTCAATTTCTACAGTAGCACATGTTGGAAACACGGGATATTTTTCGAAACTATTGGATTGTTGAGCGTGTAGGGTAAAGCAAACAAACAAAACCAGAAGGAAAGCTAGGTTCTTCATTGGGCAACGGTTTAATTAGGCCGAAAGATACGCTTTTTTGAAATGCCCAAAAAAAATAAACCCGCCTTACAAAGACGGGTTTTGAGTAAATTAATTATTCACTTGAAAATGTATTGGTACTGCATAGGTTACATTCACTGCCGTACTACCTTGACGGGCTGGCTCCATTAATGGAAGTTTGGAGATGACTCTTTTAGCTTCGTCTTCCAGTTTTTTATCTATAGCTCTTGCTTTAATTTCAACAATATTCCCGTTTGAATCTATTGTAAAAAATGTACGTATGGTTTGCACACTGCCCGGCTCAAAATAACCGAATTTTCCGGTATCAAAGCGCTTACCTATAAATGCTTTAATTTTTGAAGACATACAATCTATCTTGGCATTGTTATCTCCGGCACTTTCACAACCAGGAAATACCGGCACATGTTCTACTCCCAAAATAGAAGTTGTTGCCGGAGGAACATTCTCGTCTCCTTTGGATACTGTTGGAATAGCAATGGTAGGATCTGTAGTCGCTATGTTTGCTTCAATAACATTCATATTATTCGTCACAGGGGTAAAGGTTTGGGAAACTATAGGAGTTACTGCCTTTGTAATTTCGCGAGGCACTTTCACTTTAGGTTGTTTTTTTGGAGTTTTCACCACGTCTTCTAGAATCCTATACTCAATTGTTGGGTAGATTTCCCAAGGCACTTCATCGGGGCCTTTAGCTACATCCGGTGCCTTGCCAATTTCTATTTCCATGACGAAGAAAGCAGCTAAAAGACTTAGAATAAGACCTACCTGAAAGAAGATCTTAGAATTCCAGCTAATGTTAATTTGCTTTTTTATAGCTCTTTTACTTGGTACTTTTGTAGTGGTACCACACACATTACTTGATGGTTTCATACTATTATATTTAGAAGTTATAATAGCTATGAAACAAGTGTTGTGCCAAAAAAAATCCCGCTTCGTTTGAAGCGGGATTTGATATATTTTAAAAGTGTATTTTCTAGTTCTCTACCTGGAACAGGATAGGTAGTGCATAAATTACACCAACAGCTTTACCACGTTGTTTCCCTGGGGTCATCTTTGGTAAATCTTTTACAACGTTTATAGCTTCAGCTTCCAACTTAGGGTGTGGAGCACGTGCACGTACATCAACCACATTTCCTTTGTTATCAATTTTAAACTGAACGGAAATACGCTGTCTTCCGTCTAGTCCTAAATCGTTTGCTAGATCTGTATCAAATTTTTTCTGAACGAATTTTTGAATTTTTTCAGACATACATTTTTTCTTTGCTTCGTTGTTTCCTGCGCTCTCACAACCTGGGTAGATTGGCACATTCTCAATTACTGAAAATGGTACATCTTCAATAACCTCTTCTACAACTTCAACAATTTCTTCAATCTCGGCAATCACTTCTTTTTGATCAACCTCAGTAGATTTAAGAACTACTTCTTCCACCTCTTCGTCATCTTCAACAACTTCAATAATTTCCGGAGCTGGTGGTGGCGGTGGTGGCGGTGGTGGTGGCGTTAACTGCTGCGTAATTGGAATATCTTCCTCCAACTGATCACCCAGGTTTAACTGGTCTGAAGCTAAATTACTATTATCATACGTCTTCCACTCTATGGCTTGCCAGGCTACAAAAAGCATAAATGCAAGGCCAAATAATAAGAAGATAGAACTCCATTGAGTCATATCTGCTTTTGGGTTTTTCTTTTGTTCCATAATTGAAGTATTTAATTGTTGCTAATTTAAATAAATAATACTGTACTTTAAAAGGAAATATCAATTTTGATTTTCAAAATAACGTATTGCCGTGTAAAACACAATGGCTCCCAGCAGGATACCAACAGAATTTGCAACCAAATCCAACACGTCTGAATGTCTTAAAGGCACAAATGTTTCTTGTAGAGCTTCAACTATTATGCCATAAAGCAAACACGAAATAGCCACTAAAAATAAAATTTTGGTGGCTACCTTGTTTTTAAATTTTCTAAAAAAATAAAGCGACCAGATAAAAAAGAGTCCTGCATGTATACTTACATGTACAACCTTATCTATTGGGAGCTTGGTGGAAGGTACGGCACGCCCTGGGATTAAAAATGCAATACTTATTAATAGCGTATAAAAAAATGCTACTAACAGTAGGGTTTTAGGCTCCAATAACTTCTTTATAGGCCGCATCGTCTAAAAGGTCTGCTATTTCATCCGGATTAGTAATTTTGATCTTTACCATCCATCCTTCGCCGTAAGGGTCTGAATTTACTTTCTCTGGCTCCGATTCTAAAGAATCGTTAAATGCAACAATCTCTCCAGAGAGTGGTAGAAAAAGATCTGAAACTGTTTTAACGGCCTCTACTGTACCAAATACTTCTTCTCTATCAAGCGTTTCATCCAGTGTTTCCACTTCTACATACACAATATCGCCCAATTCTCCTTGTGCAAAATCTGTGATTCCCACAGTGGCTATATCGCCATCTATGCTAATCCATTCGTGGTCTTTTGTATATTTTAGGTTGGCAGGTACATTCATAAAACTTATAATTTTTTATACATATTGTTGGTTATTAATTTCCGAAATTATATCGTAGCGTAAACCCGGAACGTATGGTTGTTTGCGGGAAGGCTGTGGAAATAGCATATTCTGAAAAAGAATAGTCGAAATAAAATAAAGCGGTTAAGTTTTTGCTTAACGCATAATCTGTTATGAAGTTTAATCCATAAATAGTTTGTCCGGCAGTTGTCTGGTTATTATTAATATCTAAATATCTAATAATTGTTTTATTATCTCTTCTGGACACATCTACCTTAAAGTTTAAATCACTCTTTAAAATTTTCTTTTTACCTCCAAAATTAGTGGCAATACGCAAATCTTTAACACGATATCCTAATCCAAGAATTATTTCATTTCCTTGTATTTCGGTTAAAAGATTATTCGCAAAACTTAACGATAAAGCTCTGTCTTTTCTATACTCTGCCAAAATTTTTACAGAGTTTTTCATTTCAAAATCTACCCGTAAAAGTGGTGAGAATTGCTCGGTAAGGTTTACGTTAGTTAACAATATTCTGCTCTTAAAATCACCAGCTTGATCTGTTGCTGTAGGATTATTGTTATCGAAATCTAAATTCGTCTGAAACTGGTTAACTGTGTAACTAGCTCTGTACCCATGCTGTAAAGAGAAACGCTTAAATCTATCCTTAAACCATTTAAGATTCATTAATCCTGTGTACTTAATATCCCAGTTTGGAAGTGGAATATCTCTTAAAATTCCTGTTTTCTCACTGGATGCATCACTACCTCTATACGCCGAAATAAATGACGGTAACAACACATCCTGGCTGTTTGGACCAAACCCAACCGGGAATCCATTCTCTTCTACCGGAAAGCTGGATGTACCGTAAAATTCTGTCGCCAGTCTACGGGCCACAACCAAACGGTTTGCTCTAAAATCGTTAAAAGCTTCAGATGTGTTTTCGTCGCTTTTACTAAATGCCGTTGCAATAAGCAAGGTTGAAATATTAAAATTTCCGAAGGTGTTAGGCGTTAACGACCTGTATATTTCATCTTCAACTATATAATTTTCTGCATAGCTTTCAGAATAAATCCGGCTACCGTTAATGTCTATTTTAAGATCTTCCAGAGGCTCCAGGTTTATTTGAGCATCCAGCTGGCGGCTTTCCACTTCTGTATATTGCTCATTAAACTCCGGATATAAGGTTAACCAACCCATCCTTGCAGCTCTATCTCTAATTTCGGCCTGACTACCAAATGTAAATGCTGCAGAAGGTTTTAAAGTTCCTATAAAGCCAATAGATGGTGTATAACCAGGTAAGAAAATACCTTGGTTTTCCTGATAATTCAAACCAATCTTTTTAATACTTGTAGCTAACCCAATTAATGTATTTGCAGCCTGCTCACCTACTCCTAAAGAGCTTGATCCAGCACCACCAGCACCAGTATTTCCAGCTCCTCTTGCATTTGCACTTCTAGAGTTACCGCCGTCTCCGTCTGAAGAATTAGTATCATCCCCACCTTTTCCTGCTTTTCCTGCTTTTCCTCCTGCTCCTTTTGCAGCACCATTTCCACCGTTTCCAGTGTTGCCTGCTCCTCCTCCGGAGTTATTATTGGTTCTGGACTTTTTAATTTTGGTAAGACCCACATAACGGTAAAAACCATTCATATCTATAGAAGAATTTATTCTATGTGTTTGTGCATTCTGAATAGAGTTCCCTAGGTTGAAGGTTTCTACAGTTCCATCACGTAATGGTATTTCAATACTATTAAAAAGATCACTACCGTCCTGCCACTGGAAATCTCCTGTATAAGAATAGGTAGCTCTAATGTATTTCAAAAAAGGAAACTTATCAAAAGGCAAGTCGTAGTTTACCTGAAGTGATTGGAAATGCTGATTAGGATCTCCAATATCAAAGAAACCATCCCAAACACCTATAGAGTTATCTGCAAAACCTTCGTCATCAATATAGTTGGTCACAATCCTGTTATTTGATGTTGTGAAATTTGCCCGTAACGAATTAGTTAAGTTGTAATTTATAGTATACTGCCAGTCGAAAAGGAAATTACGCTGGTATAAAGTTGGTAAGCCAATATTACCCGGAATAAGGTTTAATTCTCTAAACTTCTGTTCGTTATACTGTCTTGTAATATTAGAACTTACTGCCAGGCTTGTTGGTAAATAATTAATGTTTAAATCTTTGAGAAACTGCCAGTATTTACCATTAAATAACGAGTCGTTTTTCTTAAAAGGTTCGTATGCCTTTTGGTTAAATGCATAATTATAGGTACCTCCCAGTCGAACGTTTTGTTCTAAAGCATCTTCAATCTCAAAATCGTGATGGTCTTCCTGATTGTAAGAAACCGAAAAAGTTAAGTTTTCCACATCCCAGGGTTTCGGCTTACTATCGCCCGTTCTATCTTTCCTTACTCCAATAAAGTTTACACTTTGGCGCTTGGTATAATCTACAGATTGTTCTCTAATAATATCTTTCTCAGCTTCACTCTCTGTATTATCCAGTCTCGCATCCAATTCAATATCCTGAAATTCCGGATCGTATTGTGGAGTAATTAATTCTTCAGACCTTCCATAGTTAAAAGGTAACTGTATACCCCAGCCTTGTGGTAACATTTGGCCAAGATTTAAATTTGTAACAACATCATACTGTTGCAAATCTTCACGACTTCTTTGGTTAGGTCCTTGTTCTATAGAGCCAAAACCAACTGTACTTCTTCTTCCGGTAGCACTTACGGTGGCAAAATCGGCTAGATTTGCATCCATACTTGCTACGGCAGCCCAACCTCCCTGGTTTTTTAATTCTGAAAGGCGTAATTCGTTAAACCATGCTTCTCCACAAATTTCTTGGCCAGAGTTGTTTCTAAGTCCCAGCATAACAATACGCACATTCCCGAAACTCGGATTTCCCTTAATACCTAATAACAATTCATTTTCTGAACCTATGGTTCCGGCATCCAATTCGGACTGCGGGATAAAAGTAATTTCGGTTGGATCTATATTTGGATCTCCTAGTACACGGGTTTTTAATTCCTGAAGCAACCTTAACGGTAAATTAAGACGGTTTTCAATAGGCCAAATTTGTTCTGCTGAAGTTGCACCAAAAGAAGTAGGATTCAGCGGAATTTGAATTTCGTAAAAGTTTTGGGTTAAATCGTTCCCCAAACGTATAAAAGCGGTCATGTCGCCGTCCGAAAGCGGCGTTTGATTTTCTAAAGATTCTGCGTGAATAAACATCTCCAGATTTTCGTATTGACGCATGTCTACGTTAAAATTCTTATAAACACCACGACCGTCATTATTTTCCAATCCGCAAACCCGTAATGCTAACGATTGTTCATTCTGTCGAATTAAGTTGTTGTTGTTATTTAACTCTTCACGGAAAACTCCAGGAGGTAATACATAAGGAATTGGCGATCTTTGGTCATTTTCCTCAATATTAACAGCTTCATTTTCAAACACCGTATCATCCAATTCCGGATCTTCATTTGTAATATCAAGTGTTTCAGTAAATCTTCTGTAATCTCCTCGCACCAGCTCTAATGTTCCAAGACGTAGTACTGTGTTTTGGTTAAACTGAGACATATACATACGCATAAAACGTATAGACCTGAAATCTGAAATACCATTTACAGCCTCATCCGGCTGGCTAATTGGCACTTTAAACTGAACCCAACGTACTGGAATTGTGTTATTGTCCTGCGTGGTAACATCTATCTCACGAACGTCTGTAATAAAATCCTGTTCACCACCATTAAGGCTGGTATTGTTTTCTACACTCATCCCACGATAAATAGGGACCCGGTATTCGTAATAACTATCTACCGTGTTCATACTATTATCACGGTTAATATCTTCTACATCTGGTTGCGCTGTATTTCCTCGGTTTGTATCTGTAACTTCTTCCGGAGAGTTTCCTTCAGAACCATTGTACTGTAAATAACGGTTTAAAATATCTCCTTCTGCCTGTAAAAAGTACTGGTAATTATCTCCCGCCGGATCTGCCAGTCCCGCAAAGGCTGGAAACATAGCTCCTTCTCCTGCATCTGCAATACCATCGTAGCCAATATCCTGGTTAATTCTTTCTTGCCCCTGCGTATCAAATGTGTACACTAAAGATTGGTTTGTGGGCACTTTACCCCAGGCTGTTGGGGTGGTATTTAAAGTTCCACCATCTTCTGGCAGCCCATTTTCATACTGCTTCCTACCATCCTTAAGAATATCTTCAGAGATATTTCCTAAGTTGAACGTTAAAAAACCATTATCATTAATACTCTCATCGTGGACGTATGGGTCCATCACCCAAAACTGGATAAACTCTACGTTAGATCTTTCAAAGTCTGTAGTGGTAAGTTGTCTGGAAATACCTGCCCATCTCGATTGTGGGTTTGGTAATGTATTTCCTCCTGCTGCTTCGGGGTTAAAATTGTATTGCCCACGCTGGCTTGGATAATACGCCAGGTCTAATGAGAAAATTGCTTGTGTTTGTCCCTGAATTAAATCCTGATTCGGGAAAATTTCATCTCTAAATAATCTACGTGTAAATGGAGAAGATAAATCTTCGTCATTAATTCCATCTGGTCGCTGACTGCTATAAAAAACCGGGTCTATAGTATACCAAGCTAGTTTCGCGCGGTTGTAATTATATTGTAAACTTCCATTCGCAAACTCACCTCCAAAACCAACTGGCGTACTACCCAAAAACCAGGTTAAGGCAGAACTTACGTCAATTCCTGTTTGGGAAGCCTCAAAATCGTCCACATACGATGTTGCTTTACCATCAAAATCTGAAACTTTAGGAGCTCCAGGTAATAAGTAAGCGAATTCTCCTCTAAGTGATATATTAGAGGCTACATCTGTATCAATATTTGGTAATTTATTTACCAACCGTGTTAAAAAAGGAACTTCGGTAGAGTAATTTGCATTTAAGCCAAAAATGCTGTTATTAATTGGCTCTGTATTAAAAGATGATTTTTGGGTTAATGGCCTTTCATTTAAATTCAAATATGTGGCTCCAATCTGGAACTTATCGTTAAACCTATGCTCTACATTTAACCCCGTAAAACGTTTTGTTTGTTGACCAAAAAGTGTGTTGTTTTCAGTAGTAATGTTAATAGGTGTGTTAGAATTTTGAAGTGCCGGGTCTATTATTTGTACTCGTCCTAATTGATAATTTACGGTGTAATCTACACCTTCTACCAACGTTCTTCCTCCGGCAGTAACGGTTACAGAACCCTGCGGAATATTAAACGCTCCAATTGGA
Organism: uncultured Flavobacteriaceae bacterium; assembly: GCA_963793275.1. Taxonomy (GTDB): domain Bacteria; phylum Bacteroidota; class Bacteroidia; order Flavobacteriales; family Flavobacteriaceae; genus Marinirhabdus. The sequence goes on along the minus strand of CAWBZL010000004.1, from coordinate 529,027 downwards.
ATACCGTCTGCACCCGTAGACTTGTAACTACCCTTTAACTGAAACTTATTTTTATCACTATCCTCTTGTTCTGCCTGTGTTTTGGTTGTGTCATATAGCGTTCTCCAAACGTATTGGTTTTGGTTTGCGTTATAGGTCATTTCGTTATTATAATCGCCTGGACCCTGATTATCGTTATCTAATTTATCAAACAAGTACTCTCCAAATGGCTCTACAGTCGTGAATATAATCTGCCCGTTTTGTGTATCTACAGTAATCCCCGGAAGAAAGTCGAAAAATCCATCTCCACCTTGTTGCGGATCTCCATTAAAATTTAATCTGTCCAGATTAAAGACACGTAACAAAACGTTGTTGTCTACATCCTCTGGAAGTGGTGTAGCAGGAAACTCTGATGTCCCGGGAGCCGCAGTAATATAATTAAGTGGCGAAGGATCTGTATATAAAATATTAAGCCTAAAATCTTCCTGCTCTAACTGAAAAGCACCTAACGCATAGATATTTTTCATCATTAAATCCCATATAGGCTCCTGTACATTGGTAATGTTACTCTTCAGCAATTTCACCACCAAGTTTTGCGGTAGCCCTTGCGGATCCATCGGGTCTCCCGGACTTGGATTTGGATTTGGATCACCACCATTTATAGGCGTCGTTTCACCGGTAGCATTTACTCCATCATTAGAAAATTCTCCAACCTGAAACACGCGCCCATTTACTGTAAACTGAAACGATACAGCTAACACCTCATCATTACTTAAGCGTTGGTTCAAAGAAATATATCCCAACTGGTTGTTAAGTTTATACTCATTTGGATTTAGCCTTCGTGCATTTTCCAGTGTTACATAATCTACACCATCACTTACCTGAACACCACTAAAACCTTGTTGAACTGTTGCAACATCACGTATAGCATCCGATAGAATACTTGGAACTGATGGATCATCTATACCAAAAGGGTTAAAATCGTTGTTACCGTTATCCGGAAAGGAATTTCTTGGTTTGTTAATAAAACCACCGGGTATAAATGGCAAACCAATGTTTGTTGGATCTGCTTCTCCTAAGTCTTGTAATGCGACAATATTTCTAACATTTTGAGTGTTTGCCGCCCGGTTTGTAATCCAAACTTCAGATCTTGTAATTTGTATATTCGAATTTATAAAAGGATACTGACTTAAGATTCTGTCGTAATTATCTCTAAAGTAGTGCGCCAAGAAGAAGTGACGGTTTTCATCGTAATCCAGTGCAAATAGTTCAAAATCTGTAATGGTTGCACCACCTTCTGCTACCACATTTCGGGTTTCAGATTTTTGTTCAGAAAATACACCGGTAATAGTTGTTTTCCCAAATTGCAATTGTGCCTTAACACCAAATAAGCTCTGCGCTCCTTGTATTAACGTACTATTAAGCGGCATACTTACGTTACCTACTTCAATTTTACGGATGATATCGTCTTCGGTAGGAGTGTATTCTAATTTGATCTGGTTCTGAAAATCGAAGGTGGATTGTGTATCGTAATTTGCGGTAATTTGAAGACGTTCCCCAACTTTACCCAACAAACTTAAACTAATACGTTGATCAAAATCGAAAGAAAGGTTACTTCGGTTTCTTGGTGAAAAGGCTGGATTATCCTGTTTGGTATACAAAAGCCCAATATCCATTTCCACGGTTCCCTGTGGGATTACTTCAATGGTATTTCCACCAAAAATAGTTTCAAAAAAGTTCGAATTCACATAAAACGTAGGCAATAAGTTTTTCTGAAGCTCTTCGGAACCCTCTTTTCTTCCATCCACAGCATCAATTTTATCCTTAAAATACTGCTTCATTTGCTCTTTCAGGATTAAATCCTGATATTCTTCCGGAGTAAGAATAAGCGGGTAAGTAATATTAAAATTACCCAGCGTTTGCGTGTACACATAGCGCTCCGTAACAGGATCGTACGTGTATAAATCTTCAATACTTGGTGGGTTAGGAAGATCCATCCTTCCCATTTCAGATCCAGTTGCCAGGGAGTCCTCCTGAGCGGTTGCTGTGTGAATTTCCCCAAATAATACTCCTAAAACCAAGAAAAGCCCGAAAAGAACTTTTGTATAATCGTAATTTTTTGCGCCCAAAGTCTACAAATTTTTTAAAGCTAATTTTATAATCGTTTCTACACTTGCCTCAGGATCTTGCTGAACTATCTTATCACAAACCTTTTCCGCTTGTTTTCTCGCAAAACCTAACGTCTCCAATGCAGATAACGCTTCATTTTTATTAGTATTGCTTGATATTTCAGAAATAGTAGACAAGCCATACACTTTTAGTATTTTATCCTTCAAATCCAAGATTACCCGCTGTGCAGTTTTAGCACCAATTCCTTTAACAGATTGTATGGTTGCTACTCCTTCATTTGCAATAGCATCTTTCACCTGGTCTGGCGATAGTGAAGACAGCATCGTTCTGGCCGTACTTGCTCCAATACCCGAAACCGAGATTAATAATTTAAAAATTTCCCGTTCTTCTATTCCCGCAAAACCAAACAAGGTATGCGAATCTTCTTTAACCAGTAAATACGTGTATAATTTTACATTTTCGGTAGCGGGAAGTTGCGAAAATGTGTGTAAGGAAATATGCACTAAATATCCTATGCCATTACAATCTATGACTACGTCGGTTGGATTTTTCTCAATAAGCCTTCCCTGTAAATGGGTAATCATAATGTTAACGTAAGGTTAAAGCGCCAAATATAACATAATTATTTGCATTGGCACAGCCCATATTTACTAAAATAAATGGCATTTAACTTGAAGTTTTTAACCCTTTGGCTCTTTTCTCTTTTTGCTGTGCATCTACCACAGCAACAGCAGCCATATTCACAATTTCTTCCACACTAGCACCTAGTTGAAGAATGTGCACTGGTTTTTTCATTCCCAGCATAATAGGACCAATAGATTCTACATTATTTAATTCTTTAAGCAACTTATAATTACTGTTTGCTGAATCTAAATTTGGAAAGATTAATGCGTTTACTTTTTTACCCGCCAACTTTGAAAATGGGAATTTCTTCTGAAGCATTTGAGAGTTTAAAGCAAAATCTGTTTGTAACTCACCATCTACCAACATATCTGGATTACTACGGTGCAAATAGGCTACAGCCTCTCTCACCTTATTGGCGTGCGGATCTTTAGAAGATCCAAAATTTGCGTAACTAATCATTGCAATTACAGGCGTAAGTCCAAACATTTTCATAGTATGGTTGGTCATTTGCGCAATTTTAGCCAACTCTTTTGCCGAAGGATCTATATTTATGGAGGTATCTGAAATAAACATAGGGCCTCGTTTGGTAAGCATTAAGTTCGTGGTGGCTACTTTATCCACCCCTTCAAACCTACCCACAGTTTCCAACACCGGGCGTACTACGCTGGGATATGCTCTTGCGTAACCGGAGATCATACAATCTACATCACCTTCATTCAGCATCATGGCGGCAAAGTAATTTCTGGAACGCATAAGGCCCTGTGCGTCATACAAAGTAATTCCGGAACGTCTTCTGTTTATCCAGTGTTTTTCTGCATATCTGTTACGGGCTTCTTCGTGCTCGTCACTCTTAGGGTCTATTATTTCAACATCGGCATCATATTCCAATTGCTCCATAAGCTCCATGATAATATCCTTTCTTCCCAATAATACGGGAATTCCTATACCTTCATCGTGAACAATTTGTGCTGCTTTTAAAACATCCAACTGATCGGCTTCGGCAAAAACAATACGTTTGGGAGCCATCTTTGCGCGGTTTAACAACAAACGTATAATCTTATTATCGCTGCCCATGCGCTCATACAACTCGTCTTCATACTTACCCCAATCTGAAATTGGCTCTGTTGCCACGCCACTTTCCATGGCTGCTTTTGCTACTGCAGGGGGCACGGTAGCTATTAATCTTGGGTCAAAAGGCTTAGGGATTATATAATTGCGGCCAAAATGAAGTTTGGTTTCTCCATAAGCAATATTTACCTGTTCCGGAACGGCTTCTTTAGCAAGATCTGCCAGGGCTTTTACGGCGGCCATTTTCATGGCTTCGTTGATCTTTGTAGCACGTATATCCAGTGCTCCTCTAAAGATAAAAGGAAATCCAAGCACATTATTCACCTGATTGGGATGGTCGCTCCGTCCGGTTGCCATAATTATGTCTTCTCGGGATGCAATGGCAAGGTCATAGTCAATTTCCGGATCTGGATTTGCCATAGCAAAAACTATGGGGTTTGGAGCCATCGATTGAATCATACCCTGTGAAACAATATTTCCGACAGAAAGTCCTAAAAAAACGTCAGCTCCTTGCATAGCTTCTCCTAAAGAAGATTTCAGGTCGGGATTCTTAAATTTCTGTTGCTCAGTGGCAAGGTCATTCCGGTTTGTCCCTAAAAAACCTGCACTGTCAAACATATAAATATGCTCCAGTTTTGCTCCCAAAGAGACATAAAGACTTGCACACGAAATTGCAGCAGATCCTGCTCCGGATACCACAAACTTTACTTCTTCTATACTTTTTTCGGCCAACTCTAATGCGTTTATTAATGCGGCTGCCGAAATAATTGCGGTACCGTGCTGGTCGTCGTGCATTACAGGAATATTCAGTTCTGCTTTTAATCTTCGTTCAATTTCAAAAGCTTCGGGAGCTTTTATGTCTTCCAGATTAATTCCGCCGAACGTTGGTGCTATATTTTTTACGGTTTCTACAAACGCATCAATGTCTTCAGTATTTACTTCAATATCGAACACATCAATATCTGCAAAAATCTTAAAGAGCAAGCCTTTTCCTTCCATCACGGGCTTAGAGGCTTCGGGACCAATGTTTCCTAATCCCAACACTGCAGTTCCGTTAGAGATCACAGCAACTAAATTCCCTTTATTGGTGTATTTATAAACGTTATTCACCTCTTTTTCAATCTCCAAACAAGGTTCAGCTACGCCAGGGGAATAGGCCAGTGAAAGATCTCTTTGAGTCGCATACTTTTTTGTGGGCACAACCTGTATTTTGCCGGGACGGGGCTTGGCGTGATATAGTAAGGCTTCTCTGCGTCTACTTTGTTTGCTCATAGTTATAAGATTATTAAAACCAAAGGTACGGCAGTTCTTTTGAAATAGAAACGGAAATTGAAGATGAAGAACAAATCGAAGTTGCAGTTACTACCCTAACCACCCATAATAGTGGAGTTATTATTTTAAAAACTCAATATTTCTTTTTAAACCTTTAAACTTGGTTCGTTTTACGGCACTTTTTTTGAAAATTTCATTAAAAACCTCTTTGGTAATTTCTTCCCATTCCTTTTTACTTTTTGAAAGCAACTCGGGATGCGGATTAAAGAGTGGCTCGCTGTGCGATTTGCTGAAACGGTTCCAGGGACATACATCCTGGCATACATCGCACCCAAACATCCAGTCGTCCATGTGCTTACTAAAACTGCTCGGGATTTGATCTTTTAATTCTATCGTGGCATAACTTATACATTTACTGCCATCTACCACATAGGGCTGCACAATAGCCTGCGTTGGGCAAGCGTCTATACAAGCGGTGCAGCTCCCGCAATGGTCTGTTACCGGAGTGTCGTAGTCTAAATCCAGGTCTACAATTAATTCAGCAATAAAATAAAAAGAACCTACCTTTTGGGTAAGTAAGTTACTGTGCTTCCCAATCCATCCCAGTCCGCTTTTGGCCGCCCATGCTTTATCCAGTACAGGAGCACTGTCTACAAAAGCGCGTCCGTGGACATCACCAATTTCTTCTTGAATGTAATACAACAACTGTTTTAGTTTGTCTTTTATCACAAAGTGATAATCTGTTCCGTAGGCGTATTTTGAAATTTTATAGGTTTCATCTGTTTGAGTTTCGGCTGGGTAGTAATTCAGCAATAAAGAAATAACACTTTTGGAACCCTCTACCAATTTCGTAGGGTCTAATCGCTTGTCGAAATGGTTTTGCATATACCCCATCTCGCCGTGCATATTCTGGTTGAGCCATTTCTCGAGCCTCGGTGCTTCTTCTTCCAGAAATTGTGCTTTACTTATCCCACAAGAGAGGAAGCCAAGACGTTTTGCTTCGGCTTTAATTAACGCTGTATAGTTTTGTTTTGAGTTTATGGTTTTTTGTTTGAATAAAATTAAAGTCTACAGATACAAACAAACGTATCTTATTAAAAGAATATTTTACCTTCTTTCAAATGTCAAGATAGCATTTTTAGGTTTTAAGGTTATTAACGGATTAATTTCTATAACATCTTCCCTCTTTGCTATAATAAAAGTTTCACAAAGCGTTGCCACCGCAAGAACCATTTCATACATCGCAAAATTATTTCCTATGCACATACGTGGTCCCGCACCAAAGGGATAATAAAACGATGCATACTCACTATATTTTTTATTTGCGAATCTTTCCGGATTAAATTGTAGCGGGTTTTCCCAATGGGTTTCACTTTTATGAATTTCGTGTACAGCAAATAGCAAACTAGTGCCTTTTTCAAATTTCATCCCGTTAAATTCGTCCTCTTCCATATTTACACGGTCTATAAAATAGGCAGGTGGATACAAACGTAACGACTCTTCTATCACGCGGGTGGTGACCGGAACGTTTCTCAGGAAATCCATTAGTGTAGTTGTCTCAGCATTTGCAGTCTTTACTTCTTCAAAGATTTGTTGTTGGTACGCCGGGTTTTTGGCTAATAACTGCGTTGTGAACGTAAGTGCATTGCTGGTTGTTTCGTGTCCTGCGGTAAAAAGGATTAAAATTTCATCTATAAGCTGTTCCTCATCCATGGCATTACCATCTTCGTAACGCGCGTCCAGAAGCATATCTAGCAAATCGTCTTCCCGGACACCACTTTTTTTGCGGTCGTTCACCAGCTTTTTTAAGATATCCCGGGCTTCTTTGGTCAAGTTTAATTTTTCCTCGAGTGCTCCGCTTAACCTAAACCACCAATGCAAATAAGGTTGCCGTAACTCACGCACCAACATTTTTTGAGCTTCTTCGGTAATGTGCTGTAATCTTTTTACCTGTTCTTCTGAAACGCCTCCGCTAAACAACGATTTTGCAACTACCTGAAAAGCCAAATCGTTATATACTGAAAAGATCTCAAAAGGAATGTCTGTTTCAATTTTCTGAAGTTCATTCACAATAGTTTTGTGCATGGTTTCCAACAAATTTGCCAGTTGTTTTTTATGAAATGCTGGCTGAATAAGCTTGCGTTGTTGCTTCCATAGCGCACCTTCAGACGTTAACAACCCTTTTCCTACGTATTTGGCCAGATCTTCAGTTTGTATTTTTGACTTGGTATAATTTCGCTGATTTTTCTGAAGTACATATTGTAAAAAAGCTGCGTCCCTTGAAAAAACCACCGAGTTCTTAAACCCGATTTTCAATCTGAACGTATCCCCCAAACGTTCAAAATTACCGTGATGAAAGGGCAATGGGTTTTTTAAAATTTCTAAGGAGTGTTTCAGGAATTTTACAAGGGGTACTGTTGGGATGGAGTTTTGAGGTTTCGACAAAATAGTGCGCTATTGTTAAAGAGTTCCTTAAATGTAAAGTTACGCAGAGTTTTACAGAGAAACGCAGAGATTGACGGAGACTTCCGGAACGAATTAAAATTTTCTACATCTTAAAACAATCCTCCTTGTGTAGGACCTTTTAATTTTCCTAAATGCTTATAGGCTGCTTCGGTGACTTCACGACCTCTTGGGGTACGCATAATGAATCCTTGCTGAATAAGAAAAGGCTCATAGACCTCTTCTATAGTTTCGGCGCTTTCGGAAACTGCGGTTGCCAGGGTGGTGATTCCTACAGGGCCTCCTTTAAATTTTTCGATGATAGTGGTGAGAATCTTGTTATCCATTTCATCCAACCCGTGCGCGTCTACATTTAATTGTTCTAAAGCATACCTAGCAATAACTATATCAATACTTCCATCGCCTTTAATCTGTGCAAAATCCCGCACTCTACGTAATAACGCATTGGCTATTCTTGGTGTTCCTCTGCTTCTACCTGCAATCTCAATAGCGGCTTCCATAGTGATAGGCATTTCCAGAATACCGGCGCTACGTTGTACAATGGTGGTGAGTAATTCGGTTGTATAATATTGTAGTCTGGATGCTATCCCAAAACGTGCCCGCATGGGAGCTGTAAGCAATCCGGATCTTGTGGTTGCTCCTACGAGTGTAAATGGCGCCAGATTTATTTGAACCGATCGTGCATTAGGGCCCGACTCAATCATAATATCTATCTTATAATCTTCCATCGCAGAGTAGAGATATTCTTCTACAATGGGGCTTAGCCTGTGTATTTCATCAATAAAAAGGACATCTCTTTCGTCCAGATTGGTGAGCAAACCTGCCAGATCACCTGGCTTATCCAGAACCGGTCCAGGAGGTTACCCTAATACCAACATCCAGTTCGTTCGCTAAAATATAGGCCAAGGTAGTTTTACCCAAACCGGGAGGGCCGTGAAATAATGTGTGGTCCAGGGCTTCATTCCTAAGATTGGCGGCTTGCACAAATATCTTGAGGTTTTCTATGGCTTGGTCCTGTCCTGTAAAATCCTCAAAAGAGAGTGGTCGTAACTTTTTTTCTACATCTAAATCTTGCAGAGAGAAGTTTTCTCCCGTGGCATCCAAGTGTTCGTTCATAACACAAATATAGTTGAAATTTAAGTGGAGATGAAAGTGCAAAGAGGAAGATAATATGAAAGAATATCTCGTGGCTTTAAAGCTGAAAGTTGAAGTTGAAATAACAAATATCCCTAACATACTAAAGGAACATTTCAAATTATACGCTACAGATTTGAATTTCTTTAACAAGAGATTACGCTTTTGTTGGCAGAGATTAGAGAGCATAGCACATATCTTTAAAATAAAAATTATGATTACACCAACACATCAGGTACCGGACTTAAAACTAAATCTTATTAATGACACGCAATGGGAATTGTACAAACAGCGCCCCGGGAAGTATACACTGCTCGTATTTTATAGAGGGTATCACTGCCCAAAATGCAAGCAACAACTCGAAGAACTTAAAGATAAACTGGATGAATTTACCGAGCGTAGCATAAACGTAATCGCTATAAGTATGGATTCAGAGGAGCGTGCTAAGAAAACAGGAGATAAGTGGGATATTGAATCCATCCCGGTAGGGTATGGTCTTAAAGAAAAAGAAGCAAAATCATGGGGGTTATATCTTTCTGAAAGTATTTCTGAAAGCGAACCCGAAACTTTTTCAGAACCCGGTTTGTTTTTAGTGAATCCGGATAATACGCTGTATCTATCCTCAATACAAACTACACCCTTCGCACGACCACATTTTGACGATTTATTAAAGGCAATAGATTTTATTGAAGACAAAGGCTATCCGGCTCGTGGGACAAAATAAAGCAGTAGGCAAAAAATATTGTGCTTACCTGCAGAAAAGCGATATATCCAATTTAAAATTTATTTATGAAAAGAGCCGATATGCAATGCAATCGGCTCCATTAACCTACGACTCCCCAGTCGCATGGTTAAACTAGTATATGAGTTACTAAATTACAAAAGCTGAGCAAGTTATAAAATACGTGAATACACGTATTTTTAGCACTAGTAAGCTATTAATATATTTTGAATTGATTTTTTTGAAAGAAAAGAGAAAACCCTTCCTAAAAATTTTTGGGAAGGGTTTTAAATATTGTTCTGTTTCATTAGTCTTCGACTGTGTTCAGACTTATACTGAGATGAGACACCCGACTACGCGCGAATTTAGTGATTCATCTCTTCTTCGTTTTCCTGAAGAGGAATGTGTTGTGGGATATAATCCTGTCCCGGGATTACGTAGTCTGTTTCGTCTTTATTTAACTTACTGTAATCGTAAGACCAACGATATACGTGCGGGATAGGTTCATCCCAGTTCCCGTGTATGTGCTTTACTTCGGCCGTCCATTCTAATGTTGTGGATTTCCAAGGGTTTTTAGGCCCTATTTTTCCGTGGAACATAGAGTGGATAAAGTTGTATAGGAAAACCAACTGTGCTGCAGCGGTAATAATTGCGAAAATGGTGATTACAACGTTTACATCGGTTAGATCGTCAAAATACGGGAACGCTGTATTTGTATAGTAACGTCTTGGTAATCCTGCCATCCCTATAAAATGCATTGGGAAGAATACTCCGTACGCTCCTACTACAGTTACCCAGAAGTGAACATACCCTAAATTTTTATTAAGCATACGTCCTTCAAACATTTTAGGGAACCAATGATATACTCCGGCAAAAAGACCATAGAGTGCAGAAATACCCATTACCAAGTGGAAATGCGCTACTACAAAGTACGTATCGTGTACATTAATATCTAAAGCACTATCTCCTAAAATAATTCCTGTTAATCCACCCGTAATGAAAGTAGACACAAAACCGATGGAGAAAAGCATCCCTGTATTCATCTGGAGGTTACCCCGCCAGATAGTCGTGATCCAGTTAAAAGATTTTACTGCTGAAGGAATCGCAATTAATAAGGTTGTAAAGGTAAATACCGATCCTAAGAACGGATTCATTCCCGAAATAAACATATGGTGTCCCCATACAATAGTTGAAAGAAATGCAATGGCAAGAATTGAAGCAACCATCGCCCGATAACCGAAAATAGGTTTTCGTGCATTGGTGGCCATAATTTCAGAAACCATACCCATGGCAGGTAGAATTACAATATATACTTCCGGGTGTCCTAAGAACCAGAATAAGTGTTCAAACAATACCGGAGAACCTCCTTGATTGTGTAATACTTCACCCGCAATATAAATATCACTTAAGAAGAAGGACGTACCAAAACTTCGGTCCATGATCAACATTAATGCTGCAGAAAATAATACAGGGAATGATACCACACCAATGATGGCCGTTACAAAAAACGCCCAGATGGTTAATGGAAGTCTGGTCATAGACATTCCTTTGGTACGTAAGTTTAAAACAGTAACAATATAGTTAAGCGACCCTAATAAGGATGATGCTATAAAGATAGCCATAGAAACCAACCAAAGTGTCATCCCTGCTCCAGATCCCGGAATCGCTTGTGGTAAGGCACTCAATGGCGGATAAATGGTCCAACCTGCAGAGGCAGGTCCTGCCTCAACAAATAAAGACATAACCATAATTACACTCGAGGTAAAGAACAACCAATAGGATATCATATTCAGAAATCCCGAGGCCATATCCCGCGCACCAATTTGTAGCGGAATTAATAAGTTACTAAAGGTACCACTTAGACCTGCGGTTAATACAAAAAATACCATGATAGTCCCGTGAATGGTTACCAATGCCAAGTAAACATTAGGATCCATAACACCACCTTCGCCCCATTTACCTAGAAGAACTTCGTATATGGTAAATTCTACATCCGGCCATGCTAATTGTAATCTAAATAGTATTGACATAGCAATACCAATAATTCCCATAAACAAACCTGTAATAAGGTATTGTTTAGAGATCATTTTATGGTCTGTACTAAATATATACTTAGTTACAAAGGTCTCTTTATGATGATGCCCGTGATCGTCGTCGTGATGATCTTCTACGTGGTCTATTGCGTGTGCTGACATATCTCTTAAGCTATTTTTTTATTATTTTTTTAGGGCTTCTGCTAGCGTTGGTTGTTCCTTAATCCAGGCTGCATACTCTTCAGGAGTGTCTACTACAATCTTCATTTGCATATTGTAGTGACTGGCTCCACAAATCTTGTTACAAAGCAACATATAATCAAATTCATAAGGCTCCAATGCCTCATCTCCATTTGCTACCAGTGCTTTGCTGTTTTCACTTCTAATACTATTAATCTTTCGCACTTTGGCAACCATTTCATCATTTAATCGCATGTCTTCTGTTGTGATGCTTGGTGTAAATGAGAATTGAGTGATCATACCCGGAACACAGTTCATTTGCGCTCTAAAATGTGGCATATACGCAGAGTGTAATACATCCTGAGAACGCATTTTGAAGATTATTTTTCTTCCAACTGGTAAGTGCAATTCGTTTACTACAATATCATCCTGCGCATTAGGATCTGAAGCATCTACCCCTAACTGGTTTACACCTTCAATTAAACGAACATTGGCTTCACCTAACGTATTGTCTTCACCGCTATAGCGTGCTCTCCAGTCAAACTGATAGGCGTACAACTCAACAATCATAGGATCATCTTCATCATTCACATTCATAATATCTGTCCAGGTGAATAATCCGTAGATAATTAATCCAGCCAATACGATTACCGGAATGATAGTCCAGATAAATTCCAGCTTATCATTATCTGCAAAAAAGGTAGCTCTTTGACCTTCCTTTCCGCGGTATTTAAGTGAGAAAGACCCTAATAACCATAGCGTGAAGAATCCCACTACAAAAATAAGGACCATAGATACATACATAAGACTATCTATTTCGGATCCGTGTTCTGAAGCGGCTTCTGGTAGTAATACATCCCACCATTTCCAAAAACAAATTACAAGCAATAGATACGTAAATAGGGTAAAGCCCATCATGAGCCAACCGTTTACGTTATTGTCTTTATCATTAGCAATTTCGGAACTGTCTGTTTGCTTGGGTTGAGACAATTGGAATATTTTACTCATCTGCCATAAGGCAACTCCAAAAAGAATGATTACTAATACAACTAAAAATGCGGTCATCGGTATCTGTCTTCTTTAATTTTTATTAATAGTGAAAGTTTTTACTTTCTTTAATGAATGGGCTACGCTTCACAACCAGTGGTGCTTTTGTAAGTGCTGTAAATACAACGAATACAAAAAGACCAAAGAAGAAAAACAAGGCTCCAATTTCTGGTAAACCAATGTACCAAGATGTTCCCACCGTTGCCGGCATTACCATATTAAATACATCTATATAGTGCCCTAAAAGGATCACTACACCAGCCATAATTACGAACCAGTTTACACGTTTGTAATCACTGTTCATCAACATCAACACAGGGAATATAAAGTTCATCGCTACCATTCCGAAGAAAGGCAGGTTATAATCTTCTATTCTGGTTACAAAGTATGTTACCTCTTCTGGAATGTTTGCGTACCATATTAGCATAAACTGAGAGAACCAAAGGTACGTCCAGAAAATACTGAAACCGAACATAAACTTAGCTAAATCGTGTATATGACTATCATTTACATATTCTAAATATCCTTGACTTTTCAGTACAATAGTAACTATTGCGATTACAGTGATAGCGCATACCATCATTCCTGCAAATACGTACCAACCATACAACGTACTAAACCAGTGAGGATCGAAACTCATTAACCAGTCCCAGGACATCATAGATTCCGTGTAAATAAAGAATACTAAGAATCCTGCTGTTAATTTAAAATTCTTTTTAAACCAACGGTTATCTTCTGCATCGTCCTGGTTTAAGGTCTCATTTTCTTGATAAGTAACGATACGCGTTAAAACCTATTAAATAAATACACGCTCTAATAATAAACCACGTTGGATTTAACCAGCCACTTTTTCCTGCAATGAGTTTATCGTACTTAGGACTATCCGGGTTGATTAAATCTCCATCCATCCAATGAAAAATATGATTTACGTGAAATACCGAAAGCAACAATAAAATAATAATAATTACCGAAGCCCAGGGTAGATAGGCAGTAATACCCTCCATAACTCTGAATAATACAGGTGACCATCCCGCCTGCGCTACGTGCTGTATGGCATAAAACGCAAGTGTTCCCAAGGCGATCATAAAGAAAAAGAACGAGGCAATATATAAAGCAGACCAAGGTCTGTTTTGTAACTGGTGTAATACATGAGTTAAGTGTGCCTCTTCACTATCGTGGGCATTTTCGCCGTGCGTTGCATTTTGATTTTCTTTCACAGTATCGTGCGCAGCGTTTTCTCCGTGAGTTTCACCGTGGGTACCTTTGGCACCATCATGAGTAGCTGTTTCGCCGTGATCGCCTCCGTGACCATCACCGTGTGCATCCATCATTTCTTTCACTTCGGCAGTTGTACTTGGTACTGTTAGGAAACCCGCAAGCATTCCAAGGGCACCAACCACCATAAAAATGATCGCAAACAACTTTAATTTACTGGGTAGCGTGTACATATCTTTAACTATCTCTTTAATTCTTAGTTAGTTTCTTCTAAAGTTTCAGTCTCCATTGGAGTTTCTTCTTCAGTTATATTTTCATTTAGCACTTCAACCATATTGGTTAAAGAATCCTGACTTTTAGGGGCTATTAATGGCTCTCCTTTAAGCTGTGCTTTTAAATTCATAACGTGCTGGGTAATCTGCCAGCGCTCCAACTCATTGGTTTGCGATGCATATGATCCCATTGAATTTAAACCATACATTTGTACGTGGTATACACCACCTTCGGTAATAACTCTACCTTCGGCTGCGTAACTTGGTATTCCTAAAAACTTTTCACGTTGTGCTAAAATCCCTTGTCCATCACCTGCATCTCCGTGGCATACCGCACAGTAAATAGTGTATAACTGTGCTCCCGCAGCTAAATTTTCATCGGTTACTTCCAGCGGATTCTTTAATTGGGTTTTTGCTAATTCAAGCCCTTCGGTTGTGTTTTCATAATCGTAAGGCGACCATCCACGAGGAATAGAACCTTCAGCGGGCAACATTGCCTCCTGACCATCTTTAAATATCCCGTTATTATACTCCCCGTAGGTGCTATAACTTACAGGCTCATACATGTTCGGCATGTATTGAAAATTTGGGTTGTTTTCATCTGCACAAGAGAATACCGTAAGGCAAACCAATGTTACACATGCTATATTGATTATCTTTTTCATATTAATGGTGATCGTCATTTTCAACTAAACTAATTTCCAATGCTCCTGTATCGTACAAAAACTTACTTAACTTCTCTACGTCGTGGTGTCCAGCATCTACGGCCATTAAAAAATGATCGTCTGTAGTTCTTACATCTGGATTTTCAGCTTTCTTAAAAGGCCATAATTTACTTCTCATATAAAAAGTAATTACCATCAAGTGAGCAGCAAAAAATACGGTTAACTCAAACATAATAGGAACAAACGCCGGCATGTTTTGAATATAACTGAAACTTGGCTTTCCACCAATATCCTGAGGCCAGTCTTCTATCATAATAAAATTCATCATTACGATAGCTACCGAAAGGCCTACCAAACCATACAAAAAAGAGCAAATTGCAATTCTTGTAGGAGCCAATCCCATCACTTTGTCCAGACCGTGAACCGGGAATGGGGTGTACACCTCTTCAATATGGTACTTTTCTGCACGAACTTGCTTGACAGCTTGCATCAAGATGTCATCGTCCGTATAAATTGCGTGAATGTGTTTTGCCATTTTACGCGTTGTTTTTAAGTTTTGTAGCTTGTCCTGCCCAGTCGTCGCGTTTTGCACGTCCGGGGAATTCGCCAATAATTTCGTCTAACAGATCGTAGTCTTCGTCTTGCATTCTACTTACCTGATCAAAAGTGTAAATACCCAGCTGATGTAACTTCTGCTCCATAACTGGTCCAACACCGCTTATTTTCTTAAGATCATCTGCTGTTTGTGTGGCCGGATCGTAATTACCCAATCTATTCAGCATACTGTCCAGTTGATCTTTTTGATATTCTGAAGTCACCAATCCATCTGCATGTACCATCGGATTATGATCGTTATTGGTTGTATCATCTATATGGGTTGCGTTTGCCGAAGGTTCACGAACCACCGGAGAGTAATGTTTTACGTCGTCTCCGTGCTCTGCTCTTAATTTCTTGTACTTACTACCTGAACCTTTCAAAATAGATTTTACTTCAGCCTGTGCAATTACAGGGAAGGTTCTTGCGTACAATAAGAAAAGTACAAAGAAGAAACCAATTGTTCCTATAAAAATACCAATATCTACAAAGGTTGGTGAGAACATAGTCCAGGATGATGGTAAATAATCACGGTGCAATGAAGTAACAATAATTACAAAACGCTCAAACCACATTCCTATGTTTACTACAATCGAAATAAAGAAAGAGAACATAATACTACGTCTCAATTTTGGGAACCACATAAACTGTGGTGAGAATACATTACACGTCATCATCGCCCAGTAAGCCCACCAGTAAGGACCGGTAGCACGGTTAAGGAATGCATACTGCTCGTATTCAACTCCGGAGTACCAGGCAATGAACAGCTCAGTAATATAGGCTACCCCAACAATAGAACCTGTAATCATAATTACAATGTTCATTAATTCTATATGCTGAATGGTAATATAGTTTTCTAAGTTAGACACTTTTCTCATTACAATAAGAAGTGTGTTTACCATCGCAAATCCTGAGAATACCGCACCAGCCACAAAATAAGGTGGGAATATAGTGGTGTGCCATCCAGGAATTACCGATGTAGCAAAGTCAAAAGATACAATGGTGTGTACCGAAAGTACCAGTGGAGTTGCCAAACCTGCCAATACCAGAGAAACTTCTTCGAAACGTTGCCAGTCTTTTGCACGGCCGGACCATCCAAAAGATAAAATACTATACACCCTCTTTGTAAAAGGTGTTACTGCTCTATCACGAATCATCGCAAAATCCGGCAGTAATCCAGTCCACCAGAATACTAATGATACTGAAAGGTACGTAGAAATAGCAAATACATCCCAAAGTAGCGGAGAGTTAAAGTTTACCCATAAACTTCCAAATTGGTTAGGAATAGGTAATACCCAATAAGCCAACCAGGGACGCCCCATGTGGATAATTGGGAATAATCCTGCCTGTATAACCGAGAAGATGGTCATCGCCTCTGCAGAGCGGTTAATCGCCATCCTCCACTTTTGACGGAATAATAAGAGTACCGCAGAAATTAATGTTCCTGCGTGACCAATACCTACCCACCAAACAAAGTTGGTGATATCCCAAGCCCAGTTTACGGTTCGGTTCAATCCCCAGACTCCAATTCCTGTTGAAACGGTGTATATAATACAACCTATTCCCCACAAAAATGCGATTAAGGCAATGGTGAATACTATCCACCAGGATTTATTGGCTTTACCTTCCACAGGAGCAGCCACATCCACAGTAACATCGTGGTAGTTTTTGTCTCCTATAACTAAGGGTCTTCTAATAGGTGCTTCGTAATGCGACGCCATATCTATATAATCTATTTCTTAGTTAGTTATGCTTCGTTTGTATTTCTCACTTTGGTGTGGTAGAATACGTTAGGCTTTGTTCCAACGGCTTCCAACAAGTGGTACATACGTTTATTCTCCTTTAACTCGTGAATCTCGCTATCCTTTTCATTTATGTCTCCAAAAGCAATCGCTCCAGTTTCACAAGCTGCAGAACAAGCTGTTTTAAATTCACCTTCTTTTACTTTTCTTCCGTCGCGCTTCGCATCCAAAATAGTTTTCTGTGTCATTTGAATACACATAGAACATTTCTCCATCACACCACGACTTCTTACCACCACGTCCGGATTTAACACCATACGCCCTAAATCGTTATTCATATGGTAATCAAACTCATCATTTTCAGAGTATAAGAACCAGTTAAAACGACGTACTTTATAAGGACAGTTATTTGCACAATAACGTGTACCTACACAACGGTTATACGCCATATGGTTCTGTCCCTGACGACTGTGCGCTGTAGCAGCTACCGGACAAACCGTCTCACAAGGAGCGTGGTTACAGTGCTGACACATTACAGGCTGGAATGCTACCTGCGGATTTGCAGCTGCTTTTTCCATTTCGCCATATTCTGAAAGGGAACTTCCCAATCCGGAAATATTTTCTTTTTTCTCTAAATCTGCCTCAAAAGAACCTTCAGAAGAGTAATATCTATCAATACGCAACCAGTGCATATCTCTACTTTTTCTCATTTCAGCCTTACCTACAACAGGAACGTTGTTCTCTGCGTGACAAGCAATTACACAAGCACCACAACCGGTACAAGCATTTAAGTCTATAGACAAATTGAAATGATGTCCAATAGAACGATCAAAACTAGTCCAAAGGTCAGCGTCTGGTGATGTAACAGGAATTTCCTGGTGATCTTTAGACACTTCAGGAACCGGGTTCCAATCGTGTACGTCTTTTGTGTTGAATATCTCAAGGGTCGTTTCTTTAATAATATCACGCCCCATCATTGTATTGTGCAACTGTACACAGGCAAATTCGTGCATTCCGGATACTTTCTCAAGCGTCACGCCTGTTTGTACAGCACTAAAATTGGTATATAACTGGTAGGCATTAACACCTGTCTGCATTTCTTCCTGAAGACCAACTTCCTGCCCGTATCCAAGCGCAAGACCAATAGATCCTTTTGCCTGTCCTGGCTGGATTAGCACTGGAACATTATTTACAGTCACACCGTTTAATTTCATATTTACAAGACTACCGTTTAAACCACCATTGGCTACATTAAAGTTTTCCAACTCCATTGCAGCAGCATCGGCCGCCGAAACAGTTACGTAGTTATCCCAGGAAGTTCTTGTAATTGGATCCGGCAATTCCTGTAACCAAGGATTGTTTGCTTGGTTTCCGTTACCTAATCCTGTTTTTGTATATAATGTAAGTTCCATTCCTCCGGATTGTGTTGCGTTGGATAATGCTCCGTTTGAGGTAGAACTTTCTAATTCTAAATCGTTACTGTTGGTCGTATCTGCATCTGTATTTACTTCAGCAGAACTTTCAACAACTCCATCATGCACCGCTTGATTCCAGGAGTTTACTCCTAAAACCGAACCTTCCATAAATCCTCTAAGATAATCATAGTAATTACCCTCACCTCTTCCAGACCATTTCAGTAAACACTCTTGAAATTGTCGCGTATTAAACAACGGCTTAATAGTTGGTTGCATAATACTAAAGGTACCTTTCTTTAATTGAAGATCACCCCAGGACTCTAAATAGTGAGGCGTTGCAGCTACCAATTTTGCAGCTGAAGCCGTTGCATCTGGCATCATTGAAAATGCCAGTGACATCTCTAAATTTTTATAAGCAGCAGCAAATTCTTTATTCGGGAATGAATATACCGGGTTTACACCCACAGTAATCAACCCTTTTACGCTACCCGAAATAACACCGTTCATCACCTTCATCACTTCTTTGGTGTTACCCATAGCCGTCATCTTAGGTTTTGCAACATCCATTACCTGGCCCCCGGCGTTATACTCCAGGACCATTGCCTGTGCCTGCACGTCTGGCAAACCAGTCACAACAACTCCTGTGCTACCAGCTTTTTGCAAATGTGCTTTTGCTTTTGCAACAGCAGCAGCGATATTCTCCGGTAATCCAGAAGCATTACCACCTGTAAGCGCTTTTAACACCTGAAGTTGTTGCGTAGGAGTAACAGGAACACGAACATCTGCATTAGCACCCGCTAAGCTCATATTTGCTTCAAACTGATAGTGCTTGCTCATTTTTCCGTTCTTCGGAATACGACCTTTTGCATATCCTGCCTCGTATCCGCCACCTTGCCAGTCTCCGATAAAATCGGCACCAACCGAAACAATCACACTTGCTTTACTGAAATCATAGTCAGCTAAAGCTCTTGTTCCGTATTTATTCTGAAAAGCATCCAACGCTTCCGAAGAAGAAACCGCATCGTAAATTACGTGTCGTACATTGGCATACTTTGCTGTAAATTCTTTAATTAATTTTGACGTAGAAGGACTTGCAAACGTTTGTGTTAATAAAACCACATCTTTTCCGGCAACACCATTCATTGCATCAGTAACCGCAGCATCGAATTCGCTCCACGTTGCATCCTTACCACCAATCATTGGGTTCTGCAAACGATTCTTGTCGTACATAGACAATACTGAAGCGTGTACTCGTGCATTTACACTTCCACCATTCTTAGCAAGATCATTTCTTTCAATTTTAATTGGACGACCTTCACGTGTTTTAACCAATACATTAGCAAAATCGAAACCATCTGCCATCGTGGTAGCGTAGTAGTTTGCCACACCGGGAACGATCTCGTCCGGAGCAACTACATAAGGTATCGACTTAATTACAGGACCTTCACAGGCAGCCAAAGAAGCAGCTGCAGTAGAAAAACCTACATATTTTAAGAAATCGCGACGTGTTGTTGATGAAGCCTCAAGAGTTTCTTTATCTCCCAAAAAGTCGTCTGTAGGAATAGGTTCTACAAATTCGTTTTGCTTCAATGTTTCAACAATCGAACTGTTTTCGTCCAGCTCTTCAACACTTTTCCAGTATTTCTTGTTTGATGCCATATTATTCATTTACGATTTTAGAAGTACGCTGCACGATTGTTTGAGTATTCATTCGTAAGTCGTACATCGTATATCTAAAATTTTTGCATTTATTATTATCTCAATTTACTCTGCATTGTGGTTCGGGATTTCCGCCTTCGCAGAAACTATTAAAACCAGGTTTTAATAATGACACTTACCACATTCCAATCCACCCATTTGCGCAGCTGTTAGCTGGTCTACACCATATTTCTTAGAAAGCTGGTCGTGAATTTCTTTGTAATATTCGTTTCCTGCAACATTTACATTAGTCTCGCGGTGACAGTTAATACACCACCCCATTGTTAAAGGAGAATACTGAGACATAATCTCCATTTCCTCTACAGGTCCGTGACAGGTCTGACAAGCAACTCCTGCAACCGTTACGTGTTGGGAGTGGTTGAAATACGCAAAGTCCGGCAGATTATGAATACGCACCCACTTTACCGGTTCTGTTTTACCCGTATAAGCCTGTGTACTTTCGTCCCAACCTACTGCTTTGTATAATTTTTTAATCTCTTTATTGTAATCTACTCCGTATTCTTCCTGCCCCATTGCGTAGGTATCTTCAGAAACTTCTGCGATGTTTTTGTGGCAGTTCATACACACATTTAAAGAAGGAATGCCGGAATGCTTACTTTTTCTGGCTGAAGAGTGACAATACTTACAATCTATCTGGTTTTCGCCAGCGTGAATTCTGTGTGAGTAATGAATAGGCTGTACCGGAGCATACCCCTGGTCTACACCTACCTGCATAAAATATCCGTACATAAAATAAGCAGCAGAAAGAAGTAAAAATATAGAGGTAGCTAATACCAAAAACTGGTTTTCAGCAAACACTCTCCATAGCGGCGTGCGCTTTTCTTTTTCTTCGTACACCACTCCGTTTGCAGCAGCGATTTTCTTTAAAGTCTTATTAACTAATACAAGCATTACTACCAATAGCAGGAAAACCAATGCTAAGGCACCAAGGATGATATTATTTGAAACACCGCCACCGCCTTCACGATCTGTTATCAATTCTTTTTTCTCATCTTTCTTTGGAGGCTCAGTATCTGTATACGCTAAAATATTATCAATATCGGTGGTAGAAAGTCCCGGAAACGCCGTCATTGGCGACTTATTGAATTCCTCGTAAATCTTTATTGCCTTAGCATCACCAGAAGCGATCAAGGCAGCACTATTATTTATCCACTTGTACAACCACTCGCGGTCGTATTTTTTAGTAACTTCAAAAAGCGCAGGTCCTACTGCCTTTTTATATAATTTATGACAAGCCGCACAATTGGCTTTAAACAACGTTTCACCAGCTTCGGCATCTCCCACACCACTTGCTGCCGGAGTGGCGTCCGCAGCCACGGCAACAGCAGTAGAATCTGCTTGCGCATGAATTTGAATTGAAAACGTTAGCAGAACTGCCAACAGTAACAGAGATACTATTGAGGGTAGACTTCTAAACTTCACCTTTTGCATACTAATGGTTAATTATTGTCAATAGTTTGGCACATAATTAGTTATTGTTTCTACTACGCCCAGCGCAGTAATATGTGCCTTAAATAACTGTGCAAAAGTACGTGTTTATCTTTATTTTCTAAATCCAAATAAACTGTTAACATGTAATTTATACTAATTCTAAATAATAAAATTGAAGTAAGATCGGTTATTAGGTTTTACCTTTGTATTCATAAAACAGCACTATGAAAAAATCGCGCCTATTCAAGATATTCATATTCAGTATTTTAGCATTAATCTGCACTGAGACTTCATTTGCACAACCTGCTACAGTAACTGTAAATCAAGATGAAAAAATAACAGAACTCTTAACTCTGAAGAAGAAACTTGAAAAGGAGAGAGAGCTAGGAGAAGGATTCACCATACAGTTATATTATGGCGAATCCGGTCAAGCAAATTCCATCATTCGAAAGTTTGAAAGCAACTACAGCGCCTGGCCAGTATCGCTGGAATATGAAACCCCTAACTTTAAAGTCTGGGTAGGCGATTTCGACTCACGCCTGGAAGCAGACCGAGCACTACTGGAAATTAAAGAAAAGTTTCCTTCTGCTTTTATTTTGAAACCGAGCAAATAGCTTATAGAAAACAGCGGATAGGACGCTTCGCTTGTAGTTAATAGACAAAAAATAATCCCTTTCGGAAGTATAAATTCTGAAAGGGATTTTTATTAAAATTGGCGTTAAACCGCTACTAAAACTACCTATTGAAAATCAAGGTGCCGGATTGGGTCTTTGTTCGTGAACACGCTGAATTTCCTTCAAAATTTCTTCAGAAAGCGTAATCGTTATACTTCCTATATTTTCTGAAAGTTGCTCCAAACTAGTAGCTCCAATGATGTTTGAAGTCACAAACGATTGTTGATTCACAAACGCCAGAGCCATTTGCGTGAGACTTAAACCGTGTTTCTGGGCAATTTCCAAATAAGCCTCGGTAGCTTTTACCGAACTTTCTGAACTATATCGTGAATAATTAGGATATAAAGTTACCCGAGCCTTTGCAGGTTTTTGTCCATTTAAATACTTACCCGTGAGCATCCCGAAACCAAGTGGAGAATACGGTAAATAGCCTATGTTTTCCATTTGAAGTACCTCCGTGAGTCCTGCCTCGTCTCTACGTTGCAATAAACTGTAAGCATTTTGTACCGAAACCATTTTTAATTTTCCTTTTCGATGCTCTTCCATATACCGCATCACGCCAAAAGGGGTTTCGTTACTTAGCCCAATATGGCGCACTTTTCCTTCTTTTACAAAAACTTCTAATCGCTCTAAGGTTTCAGCCATAGTATCTTCCCAACGCTCATTTTCTGTATGGTTATATTCCCGAACTCCAAAAACATTCACCGAACGCTCCGGCCAGTGTAGTTGATATAAATCCAGATAATCTGTCTCCAAACGCTGTAAACTTTTATGCAACGCATCCTCCAGCGACTTTTTACTGAAATTTAATTCCTCTCGAATATGTTTAAATCCGCGGGACGGACCTGTAATCTTGGAAGCTAAAACCACCTCGCTTCGTTTACCAGATCTTGAAAGCCAGGAGCCAATATACTTCTCGGTGAGTCCCTGTGTTTCTGGAGCTGCTGGAATGGCGTACATTTCGGCAGTATCTATAAAATTGATGCCTTTATCTAAAGCAAAATCCAATTGCTGGTGAGCATCTTCTTCACTATTCTGGTTTCCGAAGGTCATGGTACCTAAACAGAGCTTGCTTACCTTTAGGTTGGTGTTGGGGAGGTTGGTGTATTTCATATTTCGGCTCCGCTCAATATGCGGAAAAATTTTATTATTTATTCTGATTGCTTACGCAATCTTTATTCTTTAATTTATTTTAATACTACCACATCATTTCATTAAACTTCGGGACAGACACACCCCTAACCCCTCTCTATAGGGGAAGTATGTCGTAAATAAAACAAGTCTAGGAAGTCATCACATATCATTCAGCAATTTATTGATTTCATCTAGTTTTGGGGTTAAGATCACTTCAATTCTTCGGTTTTTTGCTTTTCCTTCTGTAGTAGTGTTTGGTGCAATGGGAGCGTATTCACCTCTTCCTGCTGCTGTTAGATTTTCTTTCGGAATAGCATTATTTTCAGTAAGAATAGTTACGATGGCAGTAGCGCGTTTGGTGGATAAATCCCAATTATTTTTTATATTTCCATTGCCCCCAAAAGCTACATTATCTGTATGTCCTTCTATAAGTACGGCAATCCCGGTATTTTCTGCCAGTACTGTTCCCAATTGTTCCACAGCTTCTCGGCCGCGGGTATTTACCGCCCAACTTCCGCTGTCAAACAGCAGTTTATTCTCCATAGAAACGTATACTTTGCCATCACGCTGCTCTACCGTTAGACCATTCCCTTCAAAATTGGTGAGTGCCGCAGAAATTGCATCTTTTAGGGCACGCATTTTTGCATCTTTGGAAGTAATAATACTTTCTAATTCTTCAACTCGTTTAGATCTGTCTTTTAGTTTTTTCTCCAGAATAGAGAGACGCGCTTCTTCTTCGGCCAGGGCTTTTTCTTTGGCGTCTAATTCTTTTAAAAGTTTTCGGTTACGCGCCAGATTTTCGGTTAACGCTTCAGAACTATTTTCTTCCAAAGCATCATACGAGGCTTGCAGCGTAGCCATATTTACTTTTACTGCTGCCAGTTCCATCGCCAAACGGGTTTTTTCAGCAGTAAGGTCGGTTATTTCTTGTTGCAGATTCGCCACCGTATACAAATCGGTGTTAGCGTTTTCGGTACCGTCCAGGCGTGCCATGAGGCCTTCATTTTCTGAACGTAAATTGGCATTTTTGGCTTTTAGGTCTTCATACACCTGTGAAGAGACACAGCTGGAGAGGAAAATAGTTAATAATATGTACGTTAATTTTTTCATAGGTTTAAGTAAATTTAATTTTGGCTACTATACCTTCCTCTCGTTCGTGCCTCAGTCGTCGGAGGCAGGTCTAGAGGGGCAGATGCGCAAAGGATAACTGGATTAAAATTGCAGCTCTACCAACAACGGACAATGATCACTGTGGTAAGCATTAGGTAATATAACGGCTCTGGTTAGGTTTTCTTGTAAGGGCAGTGCAACCATGTTGTAATCTATACGCCAACCTTTATTATTGGCCCGGGAATTTGCGCGGTAACTCCACCAGGTATAATGATCTGGTTCTTTATTGAAATGACGAAAACTATCTATAAATCCGTTGTCTATAAAACTGCCAATCCAGGCACGTTCCTCGGGCAAAAATCCCGAAACATTTCTATTACGTACCGGATCGTGAATATCGATAGCTTCGTGACAAATATTATAATCGCCACAAATAACCAGGTTCGGAATTTCCTTCTTTAACCTATTCACATACTCCTGAAATAAATCCATAAATTCAAACTTATGTTCCAATCTGGCAATATTGGTACCACTTGGCAAATAGAGACTCATTACAGAAACATCGTCAAAATCTACCCGAATGTTTCGGCCTTCAAAATCCATAATTTCAATGCCTGTACCGTATGCCACGTGATTCGGTTTGGTTTTGCAAAAAATAGCGACTCCGCTGTAGCCTTTTTTTTGTGCACTAAACCAATAATGAAACGGATAACCAGCAGCTTCAATGGCTTCCAGATCTACTTGATCCTTGTTTGCCTTTGTTTCCTGTATGCAGATTACATCCGGGTTGGCACTCTGGAGCCAGTCTAAAAATCCTTTTCGAATGGCTGCACGGATTCCGTTTACGTTATAGGAAATTATTTTCATAAGATATATTTCTGGGTGCGAGATCTGTGGTTTTCCGGGAATCTAAATGTAAAAAGCATTGCGTAGAGAAACATTAAGAAAACCGCAGAGATACGCAGAAAATTAAAGTACGAATTTAAATAGTATTGTATTTTTACAGGACTACTTTGCTGAAAGGTTTTCAAAAAACAATCAACAAATTCAAAGTTTCAGCGTTACGTTTGTAGACCTCATGAAGTATTTGTTGTTTTTTTTGTGTTTTTGTTCCGTCACCATTGGTGTGGCGCAGGAAACAACTACCAATTATCGCACTAAAAAAGTAGCGGTTAGAGATACCATTCAGGTAGATTCGGTAAGTATAAATCCGCGTGTGTTTGAAATTTTTGATGCCTCAGGAAAAAAAATAGACAGTACTTCGTATACCGTAGACTTTAAAACAGGAACCCTTTTTTTTGCTGAAGAAACTACTACAAACGATTCCATTACCATAAACTATTTAAAATACCCGCAATTTCTCACCCGGGATTATTACACCTTCGACCCTAAACTCATTATTGAAAACACCGGCGCTTTAGACCGGCTGTATTCGCTGGAGCAAGGAAACGACACCCGTACTTTTAAACCATTTGACGGCTTAAACACCGTAGGAAGTATTTCCAGGGGTGTTACTATTGGAAATAATCAAAATGCTGTAGTTACCAGCGAACTGGATTTGCAAATAACCGGAAAACTGAACGATAAAGTTTCTATACGGGCCTCGATACAGGATGCAAATATTCCTACCCAACAAGGAGGATATTCACAGAGCCTGGACGAGTTTGACCAGATTTTTATTGAATTATACAGCGATACCTGGAACATTCGCGCCGGGGACGTGAACCTTGTAAATAACAACAGCTATTTTGGTCGGTTTATCAAAAAAGTACAGGGTATCGCATTGGGTGGCACTTTTAAACATTCTGAAGACGCACAAACAAGTGCTTTTGCGGCGGGAGCATTAGTTCGTGGTGTTTTTCAGCGAAGCCAGTTTACGGGACAGGAAGGAAATCAGGCCTTACAAACTGGTGGGGCCTAATGGCGAGTTGTTTATTTTAATTGTTTCCGGTAGTGAGCGCGTATATGTTAACGGACTTTTATTGGAACGTGGCGAAAATGCCGATTACGTAATAGATTATAACGCGGGAGAGATAAAATTTAACCCTACCTACCCGATTACTTCCAACATGCGTATTTCGGTGGAATATCAATTTACAGATAGAAATTATACTCGTTTTATAGGCTATGGTGGCGGTAATTATACCAGCGAAAAATTAGATCTGGGGGTGTATGTGTATTCTGAAAATGATGCTAAAAACCAGCCATTACAACAGAATTTATCCGAAGAACAGGTGGCAATTTTACAGGCAGCAGGTGATGATATGGATCAAATGGTTGCACCATCGGCCGTGGAAGATACGTTTTCAGAAAATAAAATTTTATATACCAAGGAGATTGCTGGAAATGGAGATGAGATCTTTGTTTTCTCCAACGATCCTGAAGAAGATCTGTTTAGCGTTCGGTTTTCTTTGGTGGGGGATAATCTTGGAAATTACATTATTAGCGACCAGGGTGCCATAAGCCGTATTTTTGTGTACGTCCCTCCCATTGGCGGTGTTCCGCAGGGAAATTATGAACCTATTATTCAACTTAACGCTCCTACAAAGTTACAAATAGGCGGGTTAAACGGAAGTTACCGACCTACCGGAAAGACAATCCTAAATTTTGAAATCGCCGGAAGCCAGAACGATCTTAACCTGTTTTCAGATCTGGAAGATGCCAATAACGATGGTTTTGCGGGAAGACTGGATGCACGACAAAACATTTTCACTACGGCAGATACGTTGAAAGTGGACGCCATTGGCTCTTTGGATTATATTAACAGAGATTTCAGAACTATTGAGCGGTTGTATAATATTGAGTTTAGTCGTGATTGGAATTTAATTAATCCCCAGGGCGACCAGCGATTTGCTATTGGTGGCTTCGAAATTAATTCTCCTACACTGGGAAATGCGCAATATACCTTTCAAAATCTGGACTTTTCTGAAAATTTTTCGGGCACCCGCCACGTGGTAAATGGCAATTTAAATTTCAGCAAACTAAGAACGTACACCAACGGAAGTATTCTGGATAGTGAAAGTGATAGTTTACGATCCAAATTTTACCGTCTGCATCATACTTCGGTATATGGTTTTGAAAAATCCTGGATAGGCGGAAAAATAAACACCGAAGACAACCAGGTTACCGAAACCAGAAATGACAGTCTGAGTTTTGTGAGCCAACGATTTAGGGAATATGAAGCTTTTATTGGGGTAGGTGACAGTACAAAGGTATACGCCGAAGTTGGGTATAGAAACAGGGTTACCGATAGCGTTCAGTTTAACCAATTGCTGAAAGTAAATACAGCAAACACTTATTTTCTGAAATCGAAACTATTGAATAACGCTAATACCCAATTGTCCATCTTTGCTAATTATCGAGAACTGAAACCTTTTAACAACCCAAATTCTCAGGAAACTGAAAAATCGTTAAACTCCAGAATACTCTACACTCAAAATATTTTGAAGAACGGGATTCGGTTTAATTCGGTTTTGGAGGCGAATAATGGCGTTTTGCCACAACAGGAATTTACGTATACACAGGTAGATCCCGGACAGGGAATTTTTACGTGGATAGATTACAACAATAACGGCATACAGGAATTGGAGGAGTTTGAAATAGCACAGTTTCAGGACCAGGCAGATTATGTACGGATCTTGTTACCCAATCAGGTTTTTATAAGAATACGAGAGAATAAATTTAGCCAGATTATTACGCTGGATCCACAAGCATGGGCCAACAGGGAAGGTTTTTTAAAGGTGCTTTCCAAATTCTACAACCAGACTTCTTATGTTTTAAACCGAAAAGTAAGGAGGAGAAACGATGGTTTTAACTTGAATCCCTTTCTGGACGGCGATGAAGACCAATTGGGGTTAAACCTTAACTTTAGAAATGCGCTGTTCTTTAACCGCGGAAAACAGAACTACACGACAGGATATACATATGTGGCTACGTCTTCAGATAATTTGTTGTCCGTTGGGTTACAATCCAGCAAGCTGGAGAACCACCAAGTAAGTTTTAATCATAAATTCTGGGAATCGTGGTTGTTGAATTTACGGGGTGCGTTGGGCACTAATGAGAGTACTTCGGAAAGTTTCCCGGGGCGCAACTTTTTTCTGGACAATTACGAAGTGAATCCAAAAATCTCCTATTTGTTAAGCCGATCTACAAGGTTCGATGTTTTTTACCAATTTATGAATGAAGAGAACAGTCTGGGAGCCATGGAGCAATTAAATCAGCAAAAAATAGGAACCTCCTTTAGTTATACCAATGCGCAAAAAATATCTTTAAATGGTGAATTTACCTATATAGACAATGCGTTTACGGGGAGTGCTTTTTCTCCCGTTGCCTACCAGATGCTGGAAGGCTTGCAGCCAGGAACTAATTTTACGTGGAATCTTTTACTTCAAAAACGTATTACCAAATATCTGGATGCCAACCTTTCTTACTTCGGCCGAAAAAGTAAAGATACCAAAGCTGTACATACCGGCAGCGTGCAATTACGGGCCTATTTTTAAGTAAACTACTTCTTCTAAACAACCTGAATTACCCGGGGTTTAAAATAAATTTCAGCAAACTTCATAGAAACGGCACATATTTTGTAATTTAACACACATAATCTAAAAAAACAACCGATGAAAATTTTAAAAACAACTTTCGTTTTACTTATTTTAATGGCGACATCTTGCTGCACTTCCAGCAAGACTACCAAAGGTGATATGAAAAACGACACTAATGCTAGTATGGCAGATTCTAAAAAAATGATGGAAGCAGGTTTTATTATGGGGACCGTGGTAGCTTCTGCTGCAGAAGGCGACTGCCCTTATGTAATTTCTTCTGAAATTGATGGTAGTAAGGTAATGTACGATCCCATTAATATAGAAGAAATGTACAAAAAAGATGGGATGAAGGTTTGGTACAAATACAATGGTTTACGAATGATGAACAGATGTGAAAAAGCAAATCCGGTAAGCATTACAGAAATGCAAAAAATGTAAGTTTCGTTACACGTTTAAATAAAATATAAAAGCGGCTGTCCAGTAAAGACAGCCGCTTTTTTAATACAATAAATGTAGCTACTACTTATTTAACAATAAGTTTTTTAGATACACCACTTGTACTATTTCCTATTCTTACAATGTAAACACCACTTGCAGCGTAAGACATATCAAGACCATACTTATAACCAGTACCATCGTTGTTTAGTCCGTAGCTCAATAATGTTTGTCCTAAAACATTTGTTACCGTAAGTCTTAATCTATCGGTAACCTGTTGTGTTGCTAAAGAAATATCAAAATAATTGTTTCCTTTATTTACAATGATCAAGTCTGAGTCTGTAACAATATTATCTTCAACACCTAACGTAGTGTTGGTTACTGTTTTAGTAGCACTATCATTAGCGGCAACAGCGTCACCAGTTAATCCTGTAGTTACTTCAATATCGTACGTTGAACCCGGAGCAGACATATCTACAGTTGCTGTAAATGTATACGTTACATTTTCTGTAGTTGCTAAAGGACCTGCCACCACCTCATCGGCGATGCTTGTTCCGTTAACTGTTAAATTTACAGGAATGTCACTTTGTGTATCTGTACCAAAGTTAAAGATTGTTACAGAAACCTCTTCAGTAGCTGTTAAAGCACCGTCGTTAGGCTCTGTAATTGTTACCGCACCAACATCATTTGCCTGGCTAGGAGCAATATCAAAAACTCCTACGTGATCTTTTCTTCCACCATCGGCAATTTCGTTAATGAACCAGAATGTTTGGTCATTGTTAGGATCAATATCAATTTTTGAGTAATCTCCATATCTTGTACCTGGAATATTATTGGGACTTTTCTTAATTACTGTTTCAGCAACAGACATAGTTCCAAGAGGATCACCAGCAAATCTACCAGTAAAGTAAGTTCCCACTCTTTCGTCTGTAGGATTTGGAGTAGATGGACCTGCCATTGCAGTATAACCCATTCCAATATTTCCTTGTCCATCCATCATAAGGCTTGACATCCAGGCGTGTTTACCATTAGGAGACGTATAAGTACCTTCCTGAAACAACGTCCAAGGTTGTCCATCGTCGGTTTGTCTGAATTCTACCCAGCGAATACCACCTAATTTTCCACCACCTGCATCGGTATCAACTACAAAGCTGAATAATGCAGAATTGTATGTAGGAAATTTTCTGTATTGTGCCTGGTTCATGATAGTTGCCTGTATGGCATCAATAGTAGAACCTCCTGGCTGTGGGAAGTTTTGGAAAGCTCCTCCATCAAAAACAGAGATAAACGGTGCTAAGTCAATTTCGGTTGGAGCAGATACTGTAGAATTTGTAGGTGTAGTAAAATCTACATCTACACTCCAGTATTTAATGTGGTCTGTTGCAACACCTCCATAAGAGTCATCCTGCAAGTATACAACTGTTGCAGGAGAACCTGCAGGTGGCATATTGTCGTCTGTTACATTTAAAACCTGTGCACTATGAAAAGAAATTCCCGGATTTGGATTAATCCAACCTGGCATGCTAAATGACTGAATTCCTGCTGTAGCAGCTCCGGCTAGTGCCGCTGCTCTTTCAACAACCCATACCTTGTTAGCTCCATTACCACCATTGTTAGCAGTGATATAGTATCCATCTGTCCAAACTGAAAGTTTGTTGTAATCATTTACTCCTGGAACCGTGTAAACATTCCATCCGGATGTTTGTGGATCAGGACCATCAGAAACCGCTACTTGAACGTTTCCATTAAAAAATAGGTAGGATAATACAAAACGATCTGCTTCTTTATCGTAAGAAACAGTTAAATCACAACAACCACCACCAGAGAAAATGTTTGTTACATTTAACTGACCTGTAAGTGCATTTCCTGATTTATCGAAGATTCTAAATCCGGTATTAAATACGGTCATTACGTGATCAGGTCCTACTGCAAGCGCAGGATCTGTAGGTTGTGAACCTGAAGCGGTTGCTTCAAAATCGAACAACAAAGAACGTGTATCAATTTTTCCTTCTAACGCATTTGGGTTACTGGCGTATACATCATTCGTTGTTTGTGGGTCTTTTCCAATAACAATTGGGTAAGAAGAAGACCTTCCATCCTGTGCCTCACGAACGCTCGTATCTGCAGGAGCCAAATTGGTTCTTGAGGCTAAAGAAGGAACATACATTTTAGGCGGAGTTTCGCCTACAAAATCTGGTCCTTGTTGTGCAGTTACGGTAACACCGAATGCCAGCAACAAAGACAATAAAGTTAATTTTAGTTTCATTAGAATAGTTTTTTTAGATTAATTCTTAATAAGTCGTTAAAAGTACAAAAAAATATAATGCTACTAAAATAAAAAACCCCTTAAAATTAAGGGGTTACTCTACTAGTTAACTATGCTTTTTAGCCAATGCTCATACGAAACACTCATTTTCAGTTTCTCATGCAAATCGCCAATGGCAATTCTTTCCTGCTCCATCGTATCTCTCTCCCTAATGGTGACTGTCTGGTCTTCCTTGGTCTGGTGGTCTACTGTAATACAAAAAGGTGTTCCTGCGGCATCTTGTCTTCTGTAACGTCTACCCACTGCATCTTTCTCGTCATAGGCAACATTGTAATCCCATTTAAGGGCGTCTATAATTTCCTGAGCAATTTCTGGCAAACCATCTCTTTTTATGAGAGGCAATACAGCTGCTTTTACGGGCGCAAGAATAGACGGTAACTTAAGAACTGTTCTTTCACTTCCGTCTTCCAGTGTTTCATCCTGTAAGGAATGACTCAATATAGCCAAGAACATTCGGTCCAATCCTATGGAAGTTTCTACAACGTAAGGAGTGTAATTTTTGTTTAGTTCGGGATCGAAGAATTGTAATTTCTTTCCACTATGTTTCTCGTGTGCTTTTAGGTCGAAATCGGTCCTGGAATGAATCCCTTCCAGTTCTTTAAAGCCGAAAGGAAAATTAAACTCAATATCTGTCGCGGCATTGGCGTAGTGTGCCAATTTCTCGTGATCGTGAAAACGGTAATTTTCCTCACCCAATCCTAGCGACATGTGCCACTTAAGACGCGTTTCTTTCCAGTATTCGTACCATTTCATCTCTTCACCCGGACGTACAAAAAATTGCATTTCCATTTGCTCAAATTCACGCATTCTAAAAATGAATTGTCTTGCCACAATTTCGTTTCTGAAAGCCTTCCCTGTTTGCGCAATCCCAAAAGGAATTTTCATCCTACCTGTTTTTTGCACGTTCAAAAAGTTAACAAAAATACCCTGTGCCGTTTCCGGACGCAGGTATAAATCGGTAGCACTTTCGGCAGAGGCGCCAAGTTTGGTCCCGAACATGAGGTTAAACTGTTTCACATCTGTCCAGTTTCTCGACCCTGTGTCAGGATCGGCTATTTCCAGCTCTTCTATTAACGCTTTAACATCGGCAAGATTTTCGGCATCTAATGAAGCTGCCATCCTGGTTAAAATTTCTTTTTGCTGTTCACGATACCGCACCACTCTTGGGTGGGTAGAGACAAATTCTGCTTCGTTAAAGGCATCGCCAAAACGTTTTTCGGCTTTTTTAATCTCTTTCTGGGCTTTTTGCTCTAGCTTTTCACAATAATCTTCCAGTAAAACATCTGCCCTGTATCTTTTTTTGGAATCTTTATTATCTATAAGCGGATCGTTAAACGCATCTACGTGTCCGGATGCTTTCCAGGTAGTTGGATGCATTAAAATTGCAGCATCTATTCCTACAATATTTTGATGCATATGCACCATACTTCGCCACCAGTATTCACGGATGTTCTTTTTTAACTCTACCCCGTTCTGGGCGTAATCGTAGACAGCGCTTAAACCATCATAAATTTCGCTGGAACCAAATATGTAGCCGTACTCTTTTGCGTGCGATACTACTTTTTTAAACTGATCTTCGTTTGCCATGTCGCAAAAATAGGAAAAAGGGTTTTTACAATATAATGTGATGCTTTCTTTTTGAAAAGAAAAAAACCCGTACACTTTAGTACGGGCTTTTAACTATAGTATTTTTGAGAAATATGAAGTACTTATTTAAGCACCATGGTTGTAGTTGCTATTTGTCTTCCACCATCGTACACGTTAATAATGTATCTTCCTTCAATTAAATCTTCTTCTTTTGCGTCTACCATTGCACATACATCCAGCTCTTCGTTTTCATAAAACACATTAACAGACTTGCTGTAATTAAGAGTTCCGTTTTTGTAGTTATGAATTCCTTTTTCGCCCAATACATTGTTTTTAGGATTTATAACTTGTACAAAAAAGGTTCTGTCTCCTGGTTCTGCAACTTCATTTGGAGCTAGCTGAAAACACGCTCTCACTTTATCGGCACGGCTACTTCTTTTTGTATCTACAACTTTACCACTGTTTCTAACAATTACAGCCTCACCACGTAAATCTGTAGCTTTTACAATAGCTGCTCTTTCTACTGTAGCTGAAAGTGCTTCATTCTGCATGTTTACAGAATCCACCACCTTAATCGTTTCATTTAAGACAGAACTTGTACTATCTCTTTCAACTATCAACCTGTTGTTAACAGCAATGAGGCTATCGGCTTTTCTGAATAATGCTTTACGCTCATTTTTCAACCTACCCACTTCAACTTTATAACGCTGAATAAGAGCATCATTCGCTTCAGAATCTTTTACAGAATCCAAAAGAACTTCTATTCTTTCTCTCGCAGCCAACAGGTCTGTATCCTTTAACTCATTATCCTGGATCACCTCATCGTAATTTGCGATAAGCTCTTCCAATTCACTTTCAATTTCAATTTTTTGTTGCTCTAAGCTTGAAACCGTATTTTTACTATCATTATAAAGCGTCACGGTGTAAACGGCAAGTCCTATGAGTAAAACAGACAAGACGCCTACTAAAATCTTAAATTTCGAACTATTGTTTTCTGTATCCATAATTATGGGGAATTTATTTTAATTGGCTAAAGTAGTCAGCCATTTTTAAATCAATTGTTTACGAAATGGTAAAAAATATTAAATTATGTTAAATGTACTATTTCCGAGGGTATGCGGAGGGTGTCATAAAAAGCTTTTAAAAGGAGAGCATACTTTATGTGCATCCTGTTTACACGCCTTGCCAATACTTGCGCATCATGCCTCCGGAAGTACTGCTATGAAGGCTGTTTTCTACGGAAGAGTTCCTATTGCACAAGCCACTGCGTTACTAAAATTCAACAAAAAAGGAATCACTCAGGAACTACTACACAGCCTTAAATATCGAGGGCGAGAGCATATTGGTGTATTTTTCGGAAAATGGCTGGGAGCCGAATTGGCTGAAATTGAAAGCTACAACGCTATAGATTGTATTATTCCGGTACCCATCCATAAACTCAAAAAAAGAAAACGCGGGTACAATCAGGTAACGGGTTTCGGGGTGGAAATTTCAGCAGCCTTACAAAAGCCCATGCTGGAAGATGTATTACTGAAAACCAACAAAACCAAATCGCAGGTCTTTAAACAACGTTTTACGCGCTTTGGCAATGACGAAATTTTCACCATTAAAAACGAAGAAAAAATTAACGGAAAACACATCTTGCTTATAGACGATATTGTAACCACAGGCGCCACGCTGGAAAACTGCTCAAACCAATTACTGAATGCCGGCGCAAAAACAATTAGCTTGGCAACCATCGCCATGGCATAGACCAGCGTATTGTAAACCCATCTTACTTATTTTGTTTGGATGCAAAAAGTAAGATGATTTCATTTATACCATAAACCGAAAAAAATCTTGCTATTTTTACCGTCTTGAAAAAACTAAGAAACATTTTATATCCAGTCAGGCATATGTTGCTGTACATTCCTATTGCATTACTATTCTCGCTTTCTTTTGTAGATTGTGCAAAGCGTGGTAGTCCTTCTGGCGGATTAAGAGACTCCCTTGCACCTGTAATTTTAAAAAGCACCCCGGAAAATTACTCCACCAATTTTGAAGGAAACGAAATACGCATCTTTTTTGATGAATATATAAAGTTGGAAGACCTTCAGAAAAACCTGATTGTTTCTCCTCCGTTGGAGTATCAACCCATCATAACACCTATAAGTACTTCAAAACAACTTCGGATTAAAATTATAGATACGTTACGGGAAAACACTACCTATTCGTTCAATTTTGGGAACAGTATTGTAGATAATAATGAAGGTATTGAATTTCCATATTATAAATATGTGTTTTCTACGGGAAGTTATATAGATAGTCTTCAGCTTAATGGCACCGTTAAAGACGCATTACTTCCAATAGCCGAAAGTCCCGCCAGTGTCCTACTGTATGAACTAAACGAAACGTTTACAGATTCGGTTATTTTCAGCAAAAAACCTATGTACATTACTACTACGCGAGATAGCACAGGTACTTTTCAGCTTACCAATTTAAAGGCCGGCAAATATCTATTGGTTGGACTTAAAGAAAAGAACAGTGACTATATATTTCAATCAAGAAACGATAAAATTGCTTTTGTAAGAGACACTATTACACTTCCTACAGATAGCACCTATACACTTACTTTATTCAAAGAAACGCTGGAGTATACCATGGCGCGCCCTTCCCACAGTAGTAAAAACGAATTTTTATTTGGTTTTGAAGGAAATATAGATAGTTTACAGCTGGAACCAATTTCTACGCTGCCTGAAGATTTTGTCTACACAACCTATCGAGACACTAAGAAAGACACCATACATTATTGGTACAAACCTGCGTTTGACAGTGAAGTAACAGACTCCTTATTATATGTGGCAAAAAACAGGGGTGCCATAGATACGCTGGAGATTAACATAAAGAATTTGTTTGCAGATTCGCTTAACATTACTATTGCTAAAGGGGGAACATTAACACCAAGAGATACGTTTCAGCTTCAGTTTAACACCCCATTGGTCTCTATAGATGAAACGTTAATTTCTATCCTGGATAAAGATTCTATTGCTGTATCGCTACAGGCACAACGTGATACTATTTATAACAGGGCAAATATTATTTTTAAAAAGGAACCGGACCAGCGATATAAAATTAAAGCGCTCCCGGGAACCTTTACAGACTTTTTTTCAGCAACCAATGACACCTTAAGTTACGACGTAAAAACGAAAGCCGATGACGACTATGGCGTGATTCAGCTAAATTTAGAAAATGTAACTCAGGTACCGTTGCTGGTTGAAATTGTAGACAATAAGTTCAAAATTGTAAGAACTAAAAAGATCAACACCCTCTCTGAAACCGAACTGAGATTCCCCTATCTGGAACCCGGATTTTACTACGCCCGTGTAATTTTTGACACCAACAAAAATGGTGTTTGGGATACTGGTAATTTTCTTAGAAATGAACAACCAGAACGTGTCTTGTATTATGGCAAAGAGATTGAACTGCGCGCTAACTGGGATTCGGTAAATACATTTATCCTAAACTAAAAGGATCTCTGTCGTTCAAAAATTGAAGATGGTTTCTAGTGTCATCAACGTGCATTTTTGACAGCGTAATCGTTTCTGCAAACTCAGTTTCAAAATCTTTGGTTGAAATCTGTTCGCCCAACACGTCGTAAACAGCACTATGTCCTACGTAATTATGACCGTTCCCATCCAAGCCCACACGGTTTACACCAATACAGTAGCTCATATTTTCTATAGCACGTGCTTTTAACAAAGCGTCCCAGGCACTTGTTCTTTTTTGGGCCAATTGGCAACATATAAAAGCAAATCATAACCCTCTGTGTTTCTTGCCCACACCGGGAACCGAAGATCGTAACATATTAACGGGCAAATACGCCAGCCTTTGTATGCTATAATTTTTTTATTCTGGCCAGCCGTAAAGGTTTTATGTTCTCCGGCGAGCGTAAAGGTGTGCTTTTTATTGTAGGTTTCTACAACACCATCTTCGGTTACAAAATAAAGACTGTTGTAAAACAAACCGTTGTCTTTTACAATAATACTTCCGGTAATAGCACAGTTTTTACTTTTAGCCAGTTTTTTTAACCAGATTAAGGTTAATCCGTTTTCTCCCTCTGCGTGTGATTCGGCATTCATGGTAAACCCTGTGGTAAACAATTCAGGTAAGATAATAAGGTCTGTTTCTTTGGTAAGTGCTTTAATTTTACGCTCAAACATAGCACGATTTGCTTCGGGATTTTCCCAATGCAGCTGCGATTGTATGATGGTTATATTTAATGTGTCTTTGTTCAAAATAACGTCTGTGCTTTTCAAAATTAATTCTCTAATAGGTCGATCACAGCAGTAAATCCCTGCATTTTTGCGTGGTCCAGGGCACTGTTTCCCCTATCGTCTTTAATAGTTTTATCTGCTCCGTTTTCTAAGAGCATTTTAATAATTTCCACCTGTTTAAATGTGGCGGCAAATATAAGGGCAGTTGCTCCGTTAAAATTGGTTACGTTTACATTGGCTTTGTGTTTCAGGAGTAGTTCTGCAATGGCGCCATATCCTTTAAAACAAACGCCCATTAAAGCAGTATTCCCACTGGCATCCTGTGTATTTATGTCCTGAGGGTGTTTCAATATTTCTCTGGCAATTTCCTCAAAACCGTAATAGGTAGCCAATAATAAAGGAGTGCTTCCGCGGGCATCTTTTTCGTTCACCCAGGATGGATTTTCCTTTAACAAACGGCTTACTTCCCCGTCATTTTCGTTTCTAATAGCGTTGAATAATTCTGAAATTTCCATAGCGTTTTAATTGTTATAAATATAAAAAACAAAGCAACACGAGGTGTGCTGCTTTGCTATAATTTTAATGTCTGCTTTATTTCAACTTAGTTTTATGCTAAATCGAAACGATCCAGGTTCATTACTTTATGCCAGGCTGCAACAAAATCTTTTACAAACTTATCTTTTGCATCTTCACAACCATATACTTCTGCCACGGCGCGTAGCTCGCTGTTAGACCCAAAAATAAGATCGGCTCTTGTTCCTGTCCAGATTATATCACCTGTTTTTCTATCGCGACCCGCAAATACCTGATCACTTTCCGAAGTCGCCTTCCAGGTAACGCCAAGATCTAATAGATTTTTAAAGAAATCGTTGGTTAAGGCTCCTCTGTTTTTCGTGAAAACTCCATAGGAAGAGTCATTATGATTGGCTCCCATGGCACGCATTCCTCCAACAAGCACCGTCATTTCCGGCACGGTGAGTGTCATTAAATTTGCTCTGTCTACCAATAATTCTTCTGCCGAAATTTCCTGCCCGTCCTTTAAATAGTTTCTGAAACCATCTGCAACAGGCTCCAGGTGTTTAAAGGAATCTACATCGGTTTGTTCCTGGGTTGCATCTCCTCTTCCCGGATTAAAAGGAACTTTTACGTCGTGACCCGCATTTTTTGCAGCTTTTTCCACACCTACATTTCCGGCTAATACTATAACATCTGCCAGCGATACTTTAGCACCACCTTCCTCATTAAAGTCCTGCTGAATTTTCTCTAAAACATTCACGGTATCTGAAAGACCCGCATTAACATCCCAATTTTTCATAGGCGCTAAGCGAATTCTGGCACCATTGGCACCCCCTCGCATATCACTATTTCTATAGGTAGCAGCCGAAGCCCAGGCAATCTGCACTAATTGAGAAACAGATAATCCGGTCGCTTCGATACGTTTTTTTAGTCCAGCTACATCATTACTGGTAATTGTTGATACTGAATCTTCAGAAATTGGATCCTGCCATAACAATTCTTCTTTAGGAACTTCTGGCCCTAAATATCTGGAAACAGGTCCCATGTCACGGTGTGTTAATTTGTACCAGGCGCGGGCAAAAGCATCTTCAAAAGCAGCGTGATCATTATGAAAACGCTTGGAAATTTCTAAATACGTTGGATCCATTTTTAAAGCAATATCTGCTGTAGACATCATTAAATCCTGAGTTTTTGACGCATCGTGCGCTTGTGGTGCTTTTTTAGCATTGGAGGCATCTGTTGGTCTCCATTGGTGAGCTCCTGCCGGGCTTTTTGTTAATTCCCAGTCGTAATTTAAGAGTACATCAAAATAATCATGATCCCATCTAATAGGATTTGGCGTCCATGCACCTTCTAGTCCACTTGTAATAGTATCGTCTCCTCTACCTGTCCCCATGGTATTTATCCATCCTTGTCCCTGGTGTTCAATAGCGGCACCTTCCGGCTCTACACCTACATATTTTTCTGCATCTCCTGCTCCGTGTGCTTTTCCAAAAGTATGTCCACCTGCTACAAGTGCTACGGTTTCTTCATCGTTCATTGCCATACGGCCAAAAGTCTCTCTAATATCGTGTGCAGAACCTAGTGGATCCGGTTTTCCGTTTGGTCACTTCCGGGTTCACGTAAATTAACCCCATATGTGCTGCTGCGAGTGGCTTTTCTAATTCACCTTCATCGTAACGGGCTTCGTTCCCCATCCATTCCGTCTCCGACCCCCAGTAAATATCCTGTTCTGGCTCCCAGATATCTTCACGACCTCCTGCAAAGCCAAATGTTTTAAAGCCCATAGACTCTAAAGCACAGTTTCCGGTTAAAATCAGTAAATCTGCCCAGGAAATTTTCTTACCGTATTTTTGTTTGATAGGCCATAAAAGTAAACGTGCCTTATCCAGGTTTCCATTATCCGGCCAGCTATTTAAAGGTGCAAAGCGTTGGTTTGCGGTGTTTCCTCCTCCACGTCCATCTGTCACCCTATAGGTTCCTGCGCTGTGCCATGCCATTCTAATAAACAAACCGCCGTAATGCCCGTAATCTGCCGGCCACCAGTCTTGCGAGTCTGTCATTAAGTTAATTACATCCTGTTTTAAAGCAGCAAAGTCTAAACTTTCAAATTCTTCTGCGTAGTTAAAATCGGCTCCCATAGGATCAGATTTTTTATCGTTTTGCCTAAGAATATTCAATTTTAACTTATTGGGCCACCACTCACGGTTGGTGGTTCCGTGTCCTGCAGATTGACCTTGTACGCCACCAAAGTAGGGACATTTCGCGGCCTCTCCATCATTAATTTCCCAAGCTTCACCTTTCGTATTCATAGTACTATATTTTTAAATGAGTTTATTTTTTCTGAACTTTAAAAATACAAATTAAAAATAGTACTTACCTCCATTGCTATCGGTTGTATTCATTTTACAATTGGAAAAACTTATAGTCTGAGTATTTAATGATAAGAAACTTAAATAGAATTCAAAATTTGAGCCGCTTCTTCCAGCGTTTTTTCAGTTTTAGCAAAGCATACACGTAGTTGTTTAAAATCTTGCTTTTCAGCATTAAATACCGAAGTTGGAATGGTTGCAATACCATGTTTCTTCGTTAATTTTTCAGCAAAATCGACATCGTGTTCTGTGGTAATTTCAGAATAGTCTAATAGCTGAAAATAAGTGCCTTTGGAAGGAATAATTTTAAATTTTGAATCTTTCAGCAAGGCAATAAAATAATCGCGTTTTTTTTGATAAAAATCCGGAAGTTGAAGATAGTTGGACGGGGTTTCCAAATACGTTGCCAGTGCTTTTTGTATAGGATTATTTACGCTAAAGACGTTGTATTGATGTACTTTTTTGAATTCGGTCAAGAGCTTCTCCGGCGCAGCACAATACCCCATTTTCCAGCCTGTATTGTGAAATGTTTTACCAAAAGATGCGGTAATAAAAGTACGCTTTGCAAGGGATGGAAATCTAGCCACACTCTGATGTGTATTTCCATCAAAAATAATATGCTCGTACACTTCGTCACTAAGCACGAGTAGCTTATTTTCTTCCGCGATCGTTTCTAATTGTAACATATCTCCTTTTGTAAACAGCATACCACTGGGGTTGTGCGGGCTGTTTATGACAATCATTTTGGTCTTTGAAGTAATTTTGGATCGCACCTCATCCCAATCAGGTTCATAAAAAGGAGGTGTTAATTGCACAGGAACTACTTTACCGCCAAACAGTGCTACGGACGGCTCATAACAATCGTACGCCGGTGTAAAAATAATAACCTCATCACCTTTTTGTATGGAAGCGGCAATTACGGTAAAAATAGCCTGTGTTGCGCCCGCTGTGACGGTGATCTCGGTATCCGGATTGTATTTTTTGTTGTGTAATGTCTCCATTTTTGCTGAAATCTGTTCCCGGAGTTTAAAATCGCCTGGCATAGGAGCATATTGATTGTGTCCCTCCTTCATTTCGCCGGCTACTAAATCTATCAGTATGGGGTCACTTTCGAAATTTGGAAATCCCTGTGAGAGATTAATAGCATTGTGATCTGCAGCCATTTTGCTCATAATACTAAAAATACTTGTGGTGGTATTCGGTAATTTACTGGTAATCATATAATAAGTGTTTTTATAAATTATTCCCGCGGGCTGAATAATACAGATGTCGTTCAAAATTAGTATATTGCGCGCCCAAACCTACTTAATTTATCAATGAAGAAATTCTTTTTCTTCTTCTTTATCCTGTTATTCCAGCTATGTGCTTTTTATACCGTGGCACAGGAAGCTACTTTGCAAAATCCTGAAAAACGTAAACTTAAACAATTAATAGACTCTTCAGAAATTTATTACACTTCCGGAAGTTATAAAAAGTCTATGGAAGTGAATGTCAAGATCTTGAATAAAGCTTTTGAGTTAAGTGATCCCGCCTTAATACACAAAGGATATCGTTTTCTTGGCTACGATTTTATGGCACTGGACGATTTGAAAATGGCTAGAGAAAATTTTGAAAAGTCCGAGAAGTACGCTATTCAATCTAAAAATGATACTGCCATTGCTATTACCTATATGGATTTGGCAAACCTGTATTCTTTTGAAGAAAACGGCTATAAAAAGGCCATGAAATATCACAAAAAATCTATTAAGGGATTTAATAAAATTAAAGATTCGGCCAGTCTGGCAAAAGCGCATTTTAATACTGTGGTCACCGCATTTGGTTTTGAAAAGTACAAGAGCGGGCTCTATCATTTATTGAAGGCCGAGCGGCTTATGGGCAACAAACCAGATCCTTCTTTTGTT
The DNA here is from genome assembly GCA_963793275.1 of uncultured Flavobacteriaceae bacterium. Lineage (GTDB taxonomy): Bacteria > Bacteroidota > Bacteroidia > Flavobacteriales > Flavobacteriaceae > Marinirhabdus. The sequence continues at coordinate 486,474 of CAWBZL010000004.1, read as the reverse complement.
GCAGGAATTGAAAATCTCTACGGAAATTTTTACGCTCAAAAAAATGAGTTCAAAAAAGCCGAAAAAGCTTATAAAAAAGCAATTAAACTGGGCGAGGAGAACAATCTATCGGCAGAGTTAGAAATATCTTTCAAAGGTTACAGTGACGCTTTATTTAGCATTGAGCGTTTTAAAGAAGCCTATGCGGTGAGAGAAAAGTATGAAGAATATCTAATAAAGAATCGGGAAATTGCACAGTCTGCTGCTTCCGGAAGCACTTCTTCAAAGTTCCAGATTTCAGAATACCAGAAAACTGCCGAAGATGCGCGCCTTAAAAATGAACTCCAGGCAGAGCTCATGCAAACCAAGAGCCGAACAAACAGCATATTATGGATTATCTCGGGAGTTGGTTTTTTGGTGATTATATATTTATGGTATGCCTATCGCATACGAAAACAGTTGATACTTAAATTACGGGTAAAGAACAAAGAATATCTTCTCGCCAAAGAAAAAAGTGAGAACCTCACAAAAGCAAAATCTAAATTTTTCTCTACCGTTAGTCACGAACTTCGCACCCCGTTGTACGGTGTTATTGGGTTAAGTACAATTTTATTGGAGAATGAAGAATTAAAAAAACACGAGAAAGATTTAAAATCGCTTAAATTTTCGGCAGATTATCTTCTGGCACTTATTAACGACGTCCTACAAATGAATAAAGTTGAAAGCGAAACACTTAATGAGGATGTTACGGCTTTCAACCTGCGCGAACTGGTAGGAACCATTGTATCCTCTTTTGAATATATGCGCGTCCAGCAACAAAACGAGATTGAAGTTTCTATTGAAGACGATATCCCAGAAATACTTAGAGGCAGCTCTGTACGCCTGTCTCAGGTACTCATGAATCTAATTGGCAATGCCTGTAAATTTACCGAAAACGGAACTATTAAAGTGCTTGCAACCATCATCAACGCAAGCGAAAGAACAGTTTTAATCGCTTTTCATATAACCGATACAGGATCTGGAATAGCAAAGAGTAAATTAGAAAGTATTTTTGATGAATTTTCGCAAATAGAATCGGTGAATCGGGAGTTTCAGGGTACAGGACTTGGGCTTCCTATTGTAAAAAAGCTATTGGAACAAGCTAACAGTAAAATTACTGTGGATAGCGAGCTTGGAAAAGGAACCACTTTTAGCTTTAATCTATTGTTTGATGTGCTGCAGCAAGATGTAGAAGGTGCACCCGTTTCCAGTATCGATACGTCAAAACTTTCTGAAAAATCAATCCTGATAGTAGAAGACAATCGCATTAACCAGATGGTCACTAAAAAAATTCTTGAAAAACAAGGCGTGCATTGTGATATTGCAGAGAATGGCGAAGAAGCTATTATTATGGTAAGAAACAATAACTATCATTTGGTTTTAATGGACATAAATATGCCTAAAAAAAATGGTATTGAAGCCACACAGGAAATCAGAAAGTTTAACACCAGTATCCCTATCATTGCACTTACAGCTGTAGAAATAGACGAAATACGCTATCGTATTTTTGAATGCGGGATGAACGATATTATTGTAAAACCTTACGATGTAGCCAGGTTTAAACAAACTATTGCTAAAAACTTATTGGAGGAAGCTCATAAAGAAGACCCATCTTTAAACGTACCTTAAAAACTTTGCCCCGATTATTTGGCGAACCCTTACTTTTTAATTTTTTCCTTTTTTTTTAAATACTCCAAACATTTTTTCGCAGGATTAGTATCTCTGTTTTTAAATGCATGAAAGCTACTACTTACAATTAAAATTCCCGCTGCTACAAGTGCCGAAATTTTAACGATCGCTACACCTTCCCAATTCGCAACAGCAATAGCGATCAACGCCCAAGCACCTGCCAAAGCAAACTCCCTCATATTTCTGGACCACGTAACAATAAGGTTGACCGAAGTGGCAATCCCGATCATAAACAGGGTCCAAGTTTCAGGAGAAATTCCGAAGCCACCCCAATTAATTTTAACCAGATACGCCGAAACATTAGCAATACACGCTACCGTTAACCAGCCACTATAAAGTACAAAAGGCCACCATAAAAAGGCAATTACTGAAATGGGTTTGTCATCCAGCTCCATTCGGTTTAGTATGACAATTTTTAATAAACAGAACAGTAGAAAGAAAATAACAAAAACAGAAACCAACATATAATCTGAAACAAATAAATAACACCAAAGACTATTGGCAACGCAACTTAACGCAAACCACCAGCCGGTTTTCAACACAAAATCATCATCCCGAACTTTAACGAACAAGCTGCGGGATTGATACACGATAAAACCGAAAAGCAACAAATAAATACCTCCCCAAATAGAAAACGCATAGCCAGCTGGGGTAAAAAGCGATTGGTAGGTATTGCTTATCTCAGCCTGGGTAGTATTGTTAAAAACCCCTGCACTGGATGCATAGTTAAAATAAATGGTAACAAAAAAAGCAACAATATTTAAGAGTTGGAATGTTTTTTTCATGTCCTAAAAATAAGAATAACTTATAAGTTTATCTGCCCTTACTCCTCCTTAAGTTTAGTTATTACATTTCTAAAATTCCATTAAAAACTTTCAGGAAAGATCGAACCAACCTCTTTATGTCTAAAAAACAACGTATATAATCGAAAACATAGTTTTGAAAAAATCCATAGGGCAAGAATTTACGTTATGTATTATAAATTTGACAGAATTTTAAAAACTCCAAAAAATCTTATGAAAAAAACTCTATTTTTCCTCACATTGCTTTTATCAACCACGATTTTTTACGCACAGGTAGGAATATCCAACGTAGCACCTCAGGCCGCACTGGATATTACTTCCAGAGATAATGGAATACTTATTCCCAGGGTTGCTTTAGCTTCTGCGACAGATGCAGCTACTGTAGTAAGCCCTAATTCAGCAATTTTAGTAGAAAGTACCATGGTGTACAATACCGGAACAAATCCTGCTTTTCCTGTAGCGGGATACTATTATTGGACAGGTTCTCAATGGGATAAGGTTACCACAAACTCTCAATCAAATTTTTATATGGGGACTATGGTCATTACCAGTGCAGGCGTACAAACCGTGACAGGTGTTGGTTTTAGACCCAGAACCGTAGAATTTGTTGCTGTAAACAGAGTTAAGGGTGTAAATGCTGGTGCAGGTAGATCTTCCACAAATAATTCTAATGACATACGTATGGCTGGAGGCTACACAACCGGATATGCACGTAATAATGGCGGTGCTATAAACCAACAGGTTATTGCTTTTGGTTTTAGTGGATCTAGTTTAAATAATATTGGAACCTACTCATCTTCTTCTCATTGTTTAGCTGCCTATTTTGTTGATAATAATGGAAGTCCCGTCTCAAATAACGGTTCGAGTGGAACCGGTGGTGGAACTACTCAGGAAGGCTTAATTCGTGCATCTTTTACAAATTTTGATGCCGACGGTTTTAGAATTAATGTAGATAGATTTTTAAATCCTGCAACCCCTGCCGAAAGCACAAACCCAATCGTTGTTATTTATAAAGCCTATAGATAAAACAGATCATCTTTATAATAGTACTTGCCTACTTATTTCTAAAAGTAAAGCCAATGCGAAATCTGCATTGGCTTTTTAGTATAAATCAACTTATCAAAAAAATTAATTCCTCAAAATCTTTAGGGTCTCATCCCCTATGTGGAGGTAGTAAACCCCTTCAGAAAATTCGGCTAAATTAATCTGGTTATTGTTTTCTGAAAGTTCTCCTTTTAGTAAACGCTGTCCTACGGTGGAATATACTTCGAAAGGCATATTTGTTGTAACAGGAACCGTTACCAAATTTTTTGTAGGGTTGGGGAAGATGTTTACTGCCAATATATTTTCAGTAATACCTAAAATCTTTTCACATTCAATGTTGGTTTGTATATCTGAAGCTTCCGAAGGATTGTCCAGTAATTCTTCGGTAAGTAAGGGACAGTAGCATTCCGCGTCCTCTTGTTCCAAATGCAATCTGAGCCACGACAACGCTATTTGACCCACCAAACCATTGGCTCCTGTGGGCGTATTTGCAACAGAATGATTCCCACCCGCAACTTCAAAAAGGAGTTTATCTGTTGTGTCAGGGGTGTTTTCATAATGAAGCGTGGCGTGTTGGTTTGGAGGAGCCGTGGGATCATTTTCTCCGCTAAATATAAGCACAGGGCTACTGTGATTTACAGTGTTCGGGTCAAACAAATAAGGACACAATGCCACAACACCCTTAATTGTATTATCAAGCACAGCTGCTCGTTGTGCTCCACCGCCACCCATAGACCAGCCACTTACCGCAAAATTATCTACATCCAGCGCCCCTTCTAAGGGAGAAGTAGCCCGCAAATTTTCCTGTCGCATTGTTTCCAAAGCGTCCAGCAGTGCCTCAGCTCTTTGTTCGGGAAAGTCGAATGGGGAGTTAGTTCCAATAATAATGGCTACAATACCGTGCGAAGCATAAAATGGTCCCCATTCTTCCACGCTGGAAGGAGCCGCTGTAAATCCAGGAACAATGGCAATAGTGGCATAGGGAGGCACAGCGTCTGTTGGGTAATAAATAGTAGCGCCCGCATAATCCGGACCGTTTCTAATGCCGTCCGCTTCGGTTAAAGTTGCTGTTTGAAATGGGCCGGGATTGGTAAGATTTGCTACCGATACGTCTTCGCATTGTGCATATAACGAGTTTGACGTAACAGAACCTGCCAGAAACAAGAATATAAATAGGTACTTTATTTTCATAATTTTTTTAAGTAATATAGTGATTTATAATTTTAGAGTTGGTTTTATATATATTCCGGCTAATAACTTTAGTGAGCTTCCAGCCAATCTTTTCCAACGCCAATCTCCACATCCAGGGGAACATCCATTTTATAGGCATTTTCCATTTCAGATTTAATAAGCTTTTTCATTTGCTCCAGTTCGGGTTTGTAAACATCAAAAACCAATTCATCGTGCACTTGCAAAAGCATCTTCGTTTTATACTTCCCTTCTGAAAGTTTACGGTAAATGTTAATCATCGCAATTTTAATAATATCTGCGGCGCTTCCCTGTATGGGGGCATTCACGGCGTTTCGCTCTGCGGCACCACGTACTACCTGGTTGCTTCCGTTAATTCCTGTAAGGTATCTGCGACGACCCATAACGGTTTCTACGTAGCCGTTTTCGCGGGCAAAATCTACCAATTCACTCATATAGTTCCTAAGTTTTGGATAGGTTTTGTAATACGCTTCAATTAAGTCATTGGACTCTGTTCTGGATAAATCGGTTTGATTGCTTAGACCAAATGCCGAAACGCCGTAAATAATTCCGAAGTTGACCGTTTTCGCATTACTACGTTGCTCTCTGGTCACTTCTTCCAACGGAACATTAAAAACCTTTGCAGCGGTAGAAGCGTGAATATCTTCTCCATTTTTAAACGCATTCATCATAGTATCTTCCTGGCTAAGTGCAGCAATGATTCGTAATTCAATTTGGGAATAATCTGCGGCTAATAGCACATAGTTTTCATCACGCGGAATGAAAGCTTTACGTACCTGCCTGCCCCGCTCGGTACGGATGGGGATATTCTGCAAATTTGGGTTGTTACTGCTTAATCTTCCGGTAGCCGCTACGGTTTGCATATAATCTGTATGTACACGTTGGGTGGAGGTAGCTACTTGTTCAGGAAGGGCATCTACGTAGGTGCTTTTTAATTTTGCCAGGCCGCGATATTCTAAAACATCGGCAATTATTTTATGATCTTTTGCGAGGTAGCTTAAAACATCTTCGGCAGTAGAATATTGACCTGTTTTTGTTTTTTTCGGTTTGTCAATAAGTTTCATTTTTCCGAAGAGAATCTCCCCTAATTGCTTCGGGGATGCAATATTAAACTCTTCACCAGCTTCTTCGTAAATGGCTTTTTCGAGATCTAAAATATCACTGTTCAGGTCTGAGGACAAACTTTTCAGAAAATCTTCATCCAGATTAATCCCTTCCAGTTCCATAGCTGCCAACACCCGAAGGAGTGGAAGCTCAATATCGTTAAATAATTTTTGTGTATTTGCTTCCCCCAGTTCTTTGCTGAAATGTTCTTTTAGCTGAAGGGTGATATCTGCATCTTCCACGGCATATTCGGTTTGTTCTTCCACCGAAACATCCCGCATCGATTTTTGATTTTTACCTTTTTTTCCTATCAATTCAGTTATGGAAACAGGAGTATAATTTAAGTATGTTTCAGCAAGCACGTCCATATTATGTCGCATATCCGGGTTTATGAGGTAGTGCGCCAACATGGTGTCGAACAATTTTCCTTGTACTGAAATATTATATTTATGAAGCACTTTAATATCATATTTCAAATTCTGACCGATCTTTTCAATCTCTTCCGCCTCAAAAAACGGACGTACTAGTTCGACAATTTCCTGGGCTTTTTCTCTTTCTTCGGGAATTGGCACATAAAACCCCTTTCCGGCTTCCCAGGAAAATGCGATCCCCACCAATTCTGCCGTTAACGGATCGAGCCCCGTAGTTTCGGTATCAAAGCACACCGAAGTCTGTTTCATTAAATTAGTGATGAACAGTGTAGTGCCCATTCCGGGTTGGATGGTCTGGTAAAAATGTTTGGTATCTTTTATAGTTTTCCTGTTACTGAAAGTTGCTGCAGCCGGCGTTGCTTCACCACCGCCACCAAAGAGTGAGAACTGGCCCTGACCGGCATTAGGACTCTTTTTTGAAGATTTGGAGGAATCCTTCCCTCCGTTCCCATTAGAGGTCGAGTTTGCATCTTTTTGTTCATGTTCGGTACCAATAGAAGCCATTCCCTCAACTGAAAAGGCTTTTAGAAAATTATCTTTGAGCCTTCTAAATTCTAGTTCGTCGAAGATCTCCATCACTTTTTGAGTATCTGGTGGACACATCTCAAATTCTTCATAGCTAAACTCAATGGGAACATCCAGCATAATGGCCGCAAGTTTTTTGGAGAGTTTTCCCAACTCGGCATTGGCCTCCACTTTTTCCTTCATTTTGCCTTTCAGCTGATCTGTATTTTCCAGCAGTCCTTCCATAGAGCCAAACTGAGCCAAAAACTTTTTAGCAGTTTTATCGCCCACCCCGGGTAAGCCTGGAATATTATCACTGGCATCACCCATCATACCCAAATAGTCAATCACCTGTTCCGGACGTTCTACTTCAAATTTTTTCTTCACTTCCGGAATACCCCATGTTTCGTAGCCACCACCAAAAGATTTGGGACGATACATAAAAATATTTTCTGAAACCAGTTGCGCAAAGTCTTTATCTGGCGTTACCATAAAAGTGGTGTAGCCTTCTTTTTCGGCTTTTTTAGCGAGAGTTCCTATTACATCATCTGCTTCGTAACCTTCTTTAACCATAATTGGAATTTTCATAGCTTCCAGAATATCGCAAATTATGGGGATGGCAGAACGGATATCGTCCGGGGTTTCGTCACGATTGGCTTTGTATTCCTCATACATATCAACCCGGTCTACACTGCCACCTTTATCAAAACAAACAGCAAGATGGTCCGGGCGTTCCCGTTTTACTACATCTATGAGTGAATTCATAAACCCCATAATGGCAGAAGTATTCTGTCCCTTGGAGTTTATTCTGGGGTTTTTTATAAAAGCGTAATAGCCACGGAATATGAGGGCATAAGCATCTACGAGAAAAAGGCGTTTTTTTTGGTCTGGCATGGTATTCTTGTCTTTCCTTCAAAAATAATAAGAACCCACCAAAGAATACAGTCATAAAGAGTAAAAGAAGCTAACAAATAGCAAGAAATTAAGTGCACTAAATTACGCATCTACCAAATACGAATTTTGACACTAATAAAAAAGAAGCCATCTTTCTGAAAGTGGCTTCCTAGCAGGAGGCTAAAAATTCCTCAATTTTTCAGCTCGATACATTAAGATATATGGAAAAAGGCAGCATTTTGGTTTTCAGCAATACATACTATTCGACAATTATCAAATACTATCGTTTATTGACATATTTTAAGTTTTTATAGCCGGTACTAATCGTTCAAATTGTATTTTTGACCGAAATAAAAGAATGAAAAACAATTTCTCCCTTGCCATACACGGAGGCGCAGGAACACTCCTAAAAGGACAGATGACTGCGGAAAAAGAAACAGCCTACAAAAACGCATTGCAAAAGGCGTTAGATACCGGCTATGCTATTCTGGAACAAAAAGGCACTTCACTGGATGCGGTGGAAGCTGCCGTAAAAGTGTTAGAAGATTCTCCGTTATTTAACGCTGGAAAAGGCAGTGTGTTTACGGCCGAAGGCACTCACGAAATGGATGCCGCAATTATGGAAGGAAAAGGTTTAAAAGCAGGAGCCGTTTCTTTAATAACCGGTATAAAAAATCCAGTGAGTTTAGCACGTGATGTTCTGGAGAAAAGCGAACATGTTTTTCTAGCCGGAGCAGGCGCTATGGAATTTGCCAAAGAAAATAATCACGAAATCGTAACATCGCAATATTTCTATGATGAATTACGATATCGCCAATGGCAGGATTTAAAAGGGAGCGATGCTTTTCAGTTGGATCATTCGGTAACGAAGGATTCTAAATTTGGAACCGTTGGTGCCGTGGCTTGTGATGCTTTTGGGAACGTTGCGGCAGCGACTTCAACAGGGGGAATGACCAATAAAAAATGGGGGCGCGTAGGAGACAGCCCTATGATTGGTGCAGGAAATTATGCCAATAATGCTACCTGTGCCGTGAGTTGTACGGGAAGTGGCGAATATTTTATTCGTGGTGTGGTTGCGTACGATGTTTCTTGTTTAATGGAATACAAAGGACTTTCGCTCGGTGAGGCTACCACGGAGGTTATTGAGCATAGAATTTTGAAATTAGGTGGTGACGGTGGTCTTATTGCCGCAGATGCCAAAGGAAATATTGCTATGCCTTTTAATACCGAAGGAATGTATCGTGGGTTTAAGAAATCTACGGGAGAATCGAATATTCTTATTTACAAAAAAAAGTAGTTCAAAACCTAGCCTTCTATAACGTGTAACTGATTTGGTGAAATATTAACCGTTTTCTTTTTAAAATTAAATCGGTCACCATTGGCCAAAATATGTGTCTTTAAATTGGTGAGAGACATTGGAGTGCCTTCTTCCAGTAAATGATGATTGTTATGTTTTGCTTTTCTTGCGTTAAAAAGAATAACCATTCCGGAGCCAATTACTTCAAAAACGCCTTCTTTTATAATTAAGCCGGTATCTTCGGCAAGTCCAACGCCTATTAACTTAGGAAATTTTGCTACAGCTTCAGCCATTCTACCAAAACGTCCCCTTCGGATAAAGTGAGAATCTATAATTAATTCGGGTATAAAGGCCATTCCTTCTTTCATTTTTACGGCACCTTTTAGAAACGATTCTTTGCTGCTTCCGCCAGAGATCATTTCTTCACTCATGCACATAGCACCAGCACTGGTTCCCGCAATTACGAAATGCTCCTTTTCATAGCGCTCTATCATGATTTCATGAAGTGTTGTACCTCCTATTTTTCTGGTTATATTGGATTGATTTCCGCCGGAAAACATGACACAATCTGCCTTCTTCATCAGTTCAATATTTCCTGGTGTTTCAGATTGATCCCGATCGCGAATATTCATCACGTGTAAGTTTGTACAACCTAATTTTCCGAATGCTTCTAAATAATTTTCACCAACTTCCAGAGGAATGCTTGATGCTGTTGGAATAATTAATATGAGTGCATCTTTTCCACCGCTTTCCTTTACAACGCGAGATAAAATGCCTTCTTCTATAAATTCAAGATGATAAATTTCGTTTTCTTCAATCCCTTTGTCTTCATTACCTCCTATGGGAATTAAGGTTCCTTTTGCTTGCATGATACTAAAATTATAAGATTGCAAAAATACATCATTTCAAAGAGGAATTTGATATATTTAGCATTTGTTCCTACAAGAACCTTTTATACTATTTTTTACAACCAAAAATAATTCTTACATGAAAATACGCGAAATAAACGCTATGCGCGGTCCTAACTACTGGTCTGTACGACGTCATAAGCTCATTGTAATGGTGCTTGATCTTGAAAAAATGGAGGAATATCCATCCAATAAAATTTCAGGATTTTCGGAGCGATTAAAAAAAATGTTCCCAACGATGTATTCGCATAGATGTAGTGTGGGCGAAGCAGGAGGGTTTTTTCAACGGGTAGAAGAAGGCACCTGGATGGGACATATTATCGAACATATTGCACTGGAAATACAAACGTTGGCAGGTATGGATACTGGCTTCGGAAGAACACGTGATTACGGAGAAGTTGGTGTTTATAACGTAGTTTTCAGCTATATGGAAGAAAATGTAGGACGGTATGCGGCCCAAGCTTCTGTAAACATATGTGAAGCATTAATTGCTGGTAAAGACTATGATCTGGAGCCGGACATTCAAAAAATGCGTGAATTGCGGGAATCTTCGAGACTAGGACCAAGTACAGGAAGTATTGTTGAAGAAGCCGAAAGCAGAGGAATACCCTGGATTCGATTAAATCAGTATTCCCTGTGTCAGCTGGGATATGGCGCCAATCAAAAACGTATTCAGGCTACGGTTACTTCAGAAACTTCTTCTATAGGAGTTGAGTTGGCGTGTGATAAGGAAGATACCAAATACTTACTGGAACAAGCTGAAGTTGAAGTGCCAAGAGGGGATATTATTAGCCGCGAAAGCAGCCTGGAAGATGCCTGCAAATATGTAGGATACCCGCTGGTTATTAAACCAATTGATGGAAATCATGGAAGAGGGATTACGGTAGATATTCAGAACCTTGAGGAAGCAAAGGTAGCTTTTCACGCTGCCAAAGAAGTAAGCCGAAGAGTAATAGTAGAAAAATACATCACTGGAGAAGACTATAGATTATTGGTAATTAACAACATTCTCGTTGCCGGCGCAAAAAGAACACCTGCGCACGTTGTTGGTAATGGTGTCGCAACAGTCCAGGAACTCATAGATGAAACAAACAAAGACCCACGACGTGGTTATGGTCACGAAAAAGTATTAACACAAATTACTGTGAACGATCTCACAAAAACCATTATTAGAGATGCTGGTAAAACATTAGATTCTGTTTTGGATGATGGCGAAATTTTACTACTAAAAGATACTGCAAACCTAAGTACTGGTGGGACTGCCGAAGATATTACAGATATTATTCACCCGGCCAACGTAAGTATGGCCGAACGGATTTCAAAAATAATAGACCTCGATATCTGCGGAATAGATATCATGACAAGCGATATTTCGCAGCCGTTATCAGAAACAGGAGGCGCTATTTTGGAGGTGAATGCGGGGCCGGGATTCAGAATGCACTTGGCACCTACAACCGGATTACCCAGAAATGTCGCAGCGCCGGTGGTGGATAAATTATTTCCTAACGCTGGCGATACAGGACGGATCCCTATAATTGCTATTACCGGAACCAACGGAAAAACAACTACCAGCAGGCTCATTGCGCATATGGCAAAAATGAAAGGCTTTAGAGTAGGATACACCACCAGTGATGGTGTTTATATCCAGAATAGATTATTAATGACAGGCGATTGTACAGGGCCTACCAGTGCAGAGTTTGTACTTAAGGACCCCACCGTAAATTTCGCCGTACTGGAATGTGCGCGGGGTGGCTTATTACGAGCAGGACTTGGTTTTAAAAATTGCGATGTAGCGGTAGTTACCAACGTTGCTGCAGACCACTTAGGCTTAAAAGGCATACATACTGTGGAGCAGTTAGCACGGGTAAAAGGAGTGGTTCCTGAAACAGTTTTACCAGACGGTACCGCAATTTTAAATGCAGACGATGACCTGGTGTACGAAATGCGAAGAGGTGTTAATTGTAACGTGGCATTATTTTCTATGGACGAAAATAATAGCCGCATTAAAGCATTGCAGCGTAAAGGAGGAATTACTGCTGTATATGAAAACGGATATGTTACTATTTGTAAAGGCGAATGGAAAATGAGGGTGATGAAAGCCATAGATATCCCATTAACCTACGGCGGAAAAGCAGATTTTATGATACAGAATGTCTTAGCAGCAGTATTGGCTGCTCAGGTTCAGGGTATCCGTATTGAAGATATGAAAGTAGCGTTAGAAACATTTATCCCCAGTGCAGCACAAACACCCGGAAGGCTCAATCTTTTTGCATTTGAAAATTTCAGTATTTTGCTGGATTATGCACATAACCCGGCAGGAATGCGTGCTTTAAAGCAATTTTCAGATAATCTGGAAGCTACTCATAAAGTGTGTATTATAGCAGGAATTGGTGACAGAAGAGAAGAGGACAACAATGAGATAGGAAACATAGCTGCTGAAATGGCCGATGAAATTATTATACGTCAGGACAAACGCCTACGGGGTAAAACCGAAGAAGAACTCATTAAAATGCTGGATGACGGTATTAAAATGAATCATCCGGATATGAAAACCACGGTAATACCTTCGGAAAAAGAAGCGATCACACATGCAGTGAACACAGCTAAAAAAGGTTCGCTTATTATTTTATGTAGTGATGTAGTACCGGATGCTCTGGAGTTGGTGCAGAAATTTAAAGCGCAGGAGGCGAGTGGGGAAAAAGTATTTTCTCAATTATAACTATATACATTACATTTAAAACAAAAAGACTGCTTCATTATTGAAACGGTCTTTTTTACATTTCAGTTAAACTCAAACAAGACGATCGCTGCAATTCCCAATATGAGTGCAATCCCTTCTTTGTTAGAAAAGCTCTCGTTATAATAGAAGTAATTTGCAATACTTAACAATATAAGGTTCAAAATGACAAACAGGACAGAGGTAACTACCATATTTTTAAAAGTGAAACTATAGACCAATAAGGAAAGCCCAATAGCATAAAAAAATATTCCGGAACCTAAAGAAATAGTAGTGTTATTGGCAACCCAGTTTTTAATAAATAGATCTCCTATGGTGTCAAACATGGCACCTAATCCTATAATAAGCAATGCATTATTCAAAATTAAAGTATTTGATTCGTAATAACTTAGGTAAAATTAAGGGTAATTTTTTTTAATGATATCAATGAAAACATACATTTTAATAAGCATCTAACACGTGAAACTAAAAAGACCGCCCTCCTCAAGACGGCCTTTTTGTTTTCACTTCTAGTTAGCTAGAGGTGACACTCAAAACATGATTTTTATTACTTTTCTGCTGAGATTTTAGTAGCGTTACTATTCTCCACGTTTGGTTTAGTATTTTCTAATGCTGAAAGTCTTGCTTCCAGGGTATCATAATTTGAAAGTTGGGATTTTAGTTTTTCATTTTCAGCCTTCAGTGCTTCAATTTGAGTTTGTTGCTCCTTAAAAGCTTGTACAAAAAGAGGATCATAATCACCGTACGCTGTTTGTAGGTATCCTAAATTGTCTTCGGTCACTTTAGTTGGGAAAATCTCTTGTAATTCTTGTGCTATGAATCCGTATTGTACACCTGTTGGTCTTTTTGAACCTGTTTTGTTATCGTTCCATTCATACGTAACACCACGCATTTTCATAATTTTATCCAAAGCAGTTTTAGATTGTATTGTTAATATGTTTTTTTTGAGACGTCTATCGCTATTTGCTACCCACGCACCTGCCGTGGTCTTTGAAGCTTGGCCGTCTACTTCAAAACTGTTTGTTGCTGGGGCTCTATTTATACCCACCCGTCCATCGCCGAACATTTGAATGATATTATTGCCCCCTGGGTGGAAAATGTTAAGTCTGCTATTCGCGGTAGTATTATCTGTGTCTCCAAAAAACGTCCAGACATTACCGTTGGTTGTTGCGGTATTCGATAAATTAATACGTGCTCCTGAATCTCCAATATCTACAAGATTAAGGTTTGGTTCTGCTGCTGAATTGTTAGCCCTGATTTCTACAAACCCATCTGGATTTTCTGCTCCTGCACCTACACCCAATTTCTGAGAAATATAATTTTTACCCAAGAAATATCCAGCATAACTGTTTGCTGCCTCAGCCTCAGAATAAATTCCATATTCTATAGGGGTATTTACAATATTTGGAAAAACCGTTTTAATACCATATCTGGGAAAGTTGCCTCCTGTTTCGTGTCTCGCAATATCCACAGTCATATCGCCCAAAGTATTAAAGGCTTTGATAGCAGATTTTGTATAGCTATTGTCACCATTTGTCATTTGTATATCGATCCCTTCTCCTAGATTGGAACCATTTTCAATAATTACATTATCTGAATTGGCTGGTCATCCAATGCGTATTTGATTGAGATCAGAAGGCGTGGTAACAGAAAAAACATAATTGGAGGGGGTAAAGCTATTTCCTAGGCTTAACTCACCGTCGCTCTGTATTCTTATCCTTTCAACACCACCAGCGCTGTAAGAGCCCAGATTTGCGCCTGGGGAATAGAAACCAGTGTTGTTATCATTTAATTTAATAGTTGGCGCTGAAGCAGATCCTGCCCCTACCTGAATTCCACCAACCCCTTGTAGATCTACGGCACCATTGGTTGTATTAATTACTCTACCTGCTCCTGGCCCTCCAAAATCATACGCTTGATCTAAGGTTAGTCCAGAAGCGACAGGGGTTGTAAAGCTTAATTGTCCACTACCATTTGTAGTAAGTACTTGACTATTTGCTCCATCTGCCGTGGGAAATGCGTATCCCGTTCCGGTTGGGTTGCCTATTTGAAATTGTGAATTGGTTCTAAGTACATTTCCCGTTGCTGTGGCATTTGTTCCAAATTCTCCATAAATAAGTGCATTGTCTTCATCTGCTGCTGTATTTTCAATAAAAAGCGTATTACTTACCGTTTGATATCTTCCTGCTTCATTTCCAATAAATACATTTCCGGATTTTTCGTAGTATGGAGGCATTCCATTGTTCGTAGCTCCACCTCCTGCAAAAGATCCTATATACACATTGTTTGATGAAGTTAACTCGTCTCTGTTTCCGGCACTGGGTCCAATCATTACGTTTCTATCTCCCGTACCTAAGCGAACAGCTGTATTATCCCCCATAGTTACATTAAATGAGCCTGTACCCCGAATATTATTCTGCCAACCAATCGCTATATTATTAAATCCTGCTTCATTATCTCTTAACGAAAGGCTACCAACTGCTATATTATTGCCTCCGGTTGTATTATTTAAACCTGTAGAGTAACCGGTGAAAATATTTCCAATTCCTGACGTATTTTCCCTTCCTGCATTCTCGCCAATAAACACATTTCTATTATTATTTAAATCGTCGTTTTCTCCTGCATTATTTCCAATGAATACAGATGAGCCGCCATTAGGAAATTCTATTTGACTTTTATTTGTGAATCGAAATCTCTCTGTGCCGTTAGTAGAGACACCTATCTCGTCTATAGCCGACCGAAAGAAACCAGAATTAGTGTCGGCACCAAAATGTATGCTTGGGTCTACAGCAGTACCATTACTAAAATTAATCTCATCGACTGCGCTTGTTGCATTTGGATCTAAATAAAAAGCTGCATTATCCCAATCTTCTATAATACCACTTACCACAAGTTTGTTGTTTGTTGTTGCATCACTACCTATATAAACGTCGCCCGATTGACGTTCAATGTCTGGGCCTACGATTGTCCAGTCACCATCATCTCCGGGAGTTTGGAATGTAATATTCCCAGAACCATCTGTGGTCATGACCTGGCCACTAGTTCCGTCTGTAAGTGGCATATTATAAGCGTCGTTAATATTCATTAAACCACTTTTATAAATAGTTAGTGCATTACTTCTACTTGTGTTATTTGTACCATTACCAATGGTAAAAATTTTATCATTCGTATTAAATAAAAAAGTACTTAATGGTGTATATGTTGAACTGAAAGTTCCTATGGTTGTTTCTGCAAATGAAGGGGCACTATTGCCACTACCGTACGCTGTAGCTGCTGTTCCACTTGCTGTATTTATAAAACCAAAAGCTGTTGCGTTTGGGGCCGTTGCATCGTTATTAGAACCAAATGCAGTGGCGTTATTATTACTGGCAGAGTTCTGATTACCAAAAGCTGTTGCACGAATTCCTGAAACAGTATTATTTGTTCCAAAGCCAGTTGAGTTTTCACCACTCACAACATTGTTCTCACCAAAAGAAGTTGATAGCTCTCCACTTGCATTATTACCAGCACCAAATACCGTAGAATATAATCCATTAGCTATATTTCCGTCACCAAATGCGGTGCTATAGTCTCCAGCAGCGTCATTGAAATTACCAAACACAAACGATTGAGATCCTATTGCATCATTTCCTATTCCAAAGACTGTAGAAACACTACCACTCGCATCATTTAAAGATCCAAATGCTGTAGCGATGCCACCAGACGCAGTGTTATTTTGACCAAAAGCAGTTGACACTGCTCCTACGTTTAAATCATCCCATAAACCACTCGTTACTTTTCCAGCTCTAAAAGCAGATTTTCTAGGGTTAAAGAACATTAAGGAGGTTACTGTAGTAGCTGGTATCGTAGCACCACTATTATATTCTCCCGTAATCGTTATACCATCCTCTCCACTAATGGTAACCGCACCATCATTTGCGTTAATAACACGTCCGTTTCCTGCTCCTCCAAAATCATATGCTTCACCTAGCGTGCCTCCACCGGCACCTGTAACCGTAATCCACGAATTTAGTCCGTTGTCCCAATAATAAAATCCTTTTGCCGGTGCTCCTGCGCCCGTAGCAAAAACCATCATTCCATCCTGGTCCACGGTTGGAGCTGGTGTTGGAAAGTTATCTATACGTGGAATTAAGAGACCATCTGTATTGTCCGGCGTGACCTTCGCGGAAATATCCAAAGAGGCCTTAGGATCGGTATTTCCAATACCAACCTGTGCTGTTGCGGCATAACCAAGAGTGAGGACGGCTAAAATACATACTAATTTTTTCATGCTACATAATTTTGAGCTTCGCTAGTGCGAAAGATTAATAGACCAAAGCAGGAAGTAGGTAAGTCTGTAGATTAATAGGGATTACAAACATAGCGCAGCCCTGTTATATAAACGTATATGAAAACATAGAGTTTTAGTATTACCGGAATTCATATACCCGGTTTTGAAGCATAAAAAAACCCATTGCGAATAGCAATGGGTTTACTGAGGGGTTGGTTAATTAGGGTGTATTATCTTTTCACGATAATAAACTCAGACCTTCTGTTTTTTTGGTGCTGTGCTTCGGTACAATTGGTACCACACGCTACCACCGGGCGGCTTTCTCCAAAACCTTCACCAGATATTCTCGATGCGTCTATTCCTTTTGAGATCACGTATTGTACAGTGCTTTGTGCTCTGCGATTTGATAAGGCAATATTATATTCAGGTTTAGCTCTTATATCTGTATGGCTTTCTACTTTAATGACCATGGCAGGATACTTTTTCATTAACGCTACTAAATTGTCCAATTCAAAAGCTGCTTTTGGTTTAATATTACTTTTATCCAGATCGAAATAAATAGGATTAAGAACTACTTTATCATCTACAATAATATTTTCTATTGGACGGAGTGTAATCGTTTTGTTAAGTGTTACGTCACTTGCCATTTCTACGTCAATTGCGTTACTTTCAAAATCTGTAGCTACCGCCTGTACTTCGTGTTCTTTCTCACATTCGGCTATAAAAGTAACTTTACCGTCTGCTCCAGAAGTTTTTGTACTTAATTTATTTCCTAAACTATCGTACATATCTACTCTTGCTCCTGCGACAGGGTCTTTTGTATATTCATTAATTACCTGTACAATCATTTCAACTTCGCATAATGGCTCCAGTTGTTTTGTTGTATAAATGTCGTCACTTCCTTTCCCTCCTGCACGATTTGACGATACATATCCTTCCTGCGTACTTGAGTTATATATAAATGCGAAATCGTCATCAGAGCTGTTAATTCCCAGCCCCATATTTTTTACCTCACCAAAACTGTTACCTTCTGCCGGAGCATAAAATACATCCAGACCTCCAAGTCCCATATGGCCGGTGCTGGAGAAATATAAGTCTCCATTGGCGTCAATATGCGGAAAAACTTCTTTTCCTTCGGTATTAATGTTATCTCCCAGACGTTGCGGAGTCCCTAAGCTACCATCTTTACTTACCGATACTTTATAAATATCGCTCATTCCTTTACCTCCCGGCATATCGCTTACAAAATATAAGGTATTACCGTCAGGGCTCAAGGCGGGGTGTCCTGTAGAATACTCATCACTATTAAATGCTACAGATTGTACATCTTTCCACTCTCCTGCAACCCAATCTGCATAAAAAAGGTTTATTTGGTTCACTCCTTCTTCACTTTTATCATACTTTCCTCTGTAATAATCGTTTCTATCAAAATACATACGTTTTCCATCTGCCGTAATAGCCATATTTCCTTCGTGATATTTTGTGTTTATTTCTTTATTATCAAGAAGTTCGGCATTTTTTACTGTACCGCCCACATCTTCGGCTTTGTAGATGTCCAGATAAGGTTGTTCGTTCCAACCGTATTTTCTTCTGGACGTATTTCTGGCAGAAGAGAAATAGAAATCTTTGCCTACCATAATTCCGCCAAACTCGGAATACTCGGTATTGATGTCCTTCATATTGGTTGCAGAAAACTTAGGTTGCTTCTCCATTAACTTAGGCACATAATTAGGATTTTTCATGAATTCAACAGAACGGGAATCGTTTGGTGCCAGCTCTGCAAATTGCTTCATAGCGTCGTTGTAGTCGCTAAACTTTCCGTTTGCTTTTAAAGATTGCGCATAGTTATAAACTGTTTCTGCTTTTACGTTATTTCCTTTTACAACGCGCTTGTAATACGTTTCGGCTTTTTTGGTGTCATTAATATAAAAATAACTATTCCCAAGTTGCTCGAATACGTAGCGACCCCCTTTGCCCTTTTTAAGGAGTTTCTGGTAGGCCTCTGCTGCATCCGTATATTGGAGGCGTTTGTATAAGTCGTCTGCTTTTTTTGTGTCTTTATTTTGCGCTATACTGAAAGTAGTACTGAACGCTAAAAGAAGTATGATTGTATATATTTTTTTCATTTTGAATGAAATTATTGTTGGTTAATTAGAAGTATCTAGGTGAGCGTAATGTTCTTTTCTTGAAGAATACATCAAAGGTGAGTATTATTTCGTGAGACGAGCTTGCTACTGCTTGAATGTCTGAAATTACTCTATCATATGCATATCCTATACGTATAAAATCTGTTACCTGAAATCCAACCAGGCCACTAAACGAATCGTCCAGTCTGTAACTAGCACCTATTTCAAATTTATCGTAGAATAAAGCGTTTAAGTTTCCGTCGTAAGAGAGTGGGGCGTCAAATGCAGATTTAACTAAAACTGAAGGTTTCAGCTTAAAGTTTTCAGAAATCTGAAATACATATCCTGCTGTTGCAAAATAGTGATTGGTTTCGTTTCCGTACTTTAACCCATTTTCATCTAAATGAACGGAGTTTAATAAGTTAGGAACCGAAAGCCCTACATAATAATTCTCTCCGTATAGAAAAGCACCAGCACCAATGTTTGGGTAGGTATTACTTATGTCTTCAGAAAAGAACGGATCTCCAGGATCCTGCAATTCTAAGCCTACAAGTCCAACATCGTGAAAGGTAGCACCTGCTTTAATACCTAGCGCAAGTTTTGTTGATTCTCCTACATCCAGCGTATATGAGAAGTCTGCATATACGTTTGTTTCGCTAACAGGACCTAACTCATCTTTAATAGCTGAAAGTCCTAATCCTACTTTGTCGCTAATTGGAGAATGTCCGGAAAATGTAATTGTTTCCGGAGCGCCGTCTAATCCGGACCACTGTTTACGGTACAATGCGGTAAGCGATAAACTTTCTTTACTACCTGCATAAGCAGGGTTTACCACGTTCATGTTGTACATATACTGCGTATACTGTGGATCCTGTTGGGCTTGTGAATCGTGCGTCCAAAAGAAAGTAGCAATAAGGGTAAGTATGAGTATTTTCTTCATTGTGTATGTATTTATTTTTCTTATTGGTTGAGTTATATTAATTAGCTTCTCTGTTAAGATAGACCCAGGCAGCATATTGAGTGCCATAAACAGGGTCTTCGGTATTGAAATTCATGATTAAATAATAGGTTCCTGTGGGTAGTTCTTCTCCGTCATCGGTTTGTCCAAACCACTCGTTTATGTAATTAGATTGTTCAAACACCAACTGACCGTATCTGTTGTACACTTGAAATGTATTGATACCGCCAGCGCGATCTGATAGAAATTCCAGATCTAACATATCATTCATTCCATCTCCATTTGGCGAAATCCCCTGAGAAATTGCACAGTTACCAACATCGTATAATTGAATACTTATGTCGTCTTCTGCTGTACATTCACCTACGGAAATCACTACACTAAAGGTTTGCAAACCACTATCCTCCTGCGTTAACATAAATTCTAGTTCTGGGTTTATCTCACCAGTAATGATTTCTCCATTTTTAAACCACTGGTAGGTAGCATCTTCTTCGTCGGTAATAGCGGTAAGAATATTTATTTCTTCCGGGCAGGTTTTAAAATCTTCTTCAACGATAGTTACCGTTATAGTATCTCTTTTACTTACTACAACCTGATCTGTAGCTGTACAATTTCCAACGCTAACTATAACACTGTAGTTTCCTTCTTCTGAAATAGGCAACGTAGCCATTGTTTCTCCAGCTATTTCTGCGCCATTTAAGAACCATTGGAAAGTAGCATCTATTATATTAAAGTCTGAAATAGTTGCAGTAACTGAAGCTGTTTCTTCAAAACATGTTTCAAAATCTGCTCCTAGGTCTACTGTGAAGTTTACAGGAGCTATAGTAACACTATCCATTGCTTCACAGGTTCCAACTGTTACTGTCACTTCGTATAGACCAATTTCAATAGCTTCTAAGGTAGCATTCGTTTCTCCTGGAATTATAGTTCCGTTAAGGGTCCATACAAAGGAAGCGTCTGTCACGTTGTAATTAAACGGGGTAGCATCTAATATTACCGGAACCAAGAAACAGGATTCTACATCTTCTCCTAATTCTATATCTATATCGTTTGTATTTACCAGTGTTATGCTGTCTGTATTTTCACAAGCTCCAACTTCCACCACAGCTTCATAAAATCCGGGACCAGTTATATCTAGCGTAGCATTTGTCTCTCCTGGGATAACCACCCCATTAAGAAACCAGGTAAATGATGCATCTGCAACACTATAATTTGTAGGTGTTGCATCCAAAGTGACTGGTGAAATAAAACAATCTGAAGCATCTGGACCTAAATCGAAATCTATGTCGTCTCCAGGAGAAACCTCTACAGTATCTGTCGCCGTACAAGAACCCGCAGTTGTAATTACCATATAAGTTCCAGGTTGCGTTATTACCAATGTTTGGTCGGTTTCTCCAGGTATAACGTTTCCATCCAGAAACCATTCAAACGTTACCTGGGCTGCGGTAAATACTGTAAGGTCTGCAGTAAGTGTTTCTGGCATTATAAAACAGCTGGCAATATCTGCACCTAAATCTGTTGTAAACGAAGATGGTGTAAGTGTAATGGTATCTGTAGTAATACAAAAGTTATTTGTTACAGTAACGCTATATTCACCCAATATCGTAGGTGTTAACGTCGCATTAGTTTCGGCTGGTAGAACATTTCCATCCAGTGACCACTCATAGGTTACCATTGTAGGATCTACATTTGTTGGTGAAGCATCCAGTATTACCATATTACCTGGTTCTAAACACGTTTGAATATCCGGACCAAGCTCCGAATCTGGCGATACTTCAAAATCTACATTAATTACGTCAGAGTAGGTACATCCATTAGATATTACTTCAACCATATAACTTCCATCATCTACTACCAATAAAGTCTGCATTGTTTCACCTGGTAGCAATACACCATCTTTAAACCATTGAAAAGTCGATTCAGCTGGGTTGATGCCTAATAGATCTGCAGTAATGGTTGTAGATGTTTCGTCACACAATGCTAAATCATCCCCTATATCTACTCCTGTAGTAGTTAAACTTCCAAACTTCAGAAATACTGCAGAGTCAAAACTTTGATCACCTCGATCTGCGATAACTAATTTAATGGTGTATGTTTCTCCTGGGATCACAGTTATATCAGCTGTTGTTAATGAAGTGGTCAATCCGTCAAATTGAATTTCATTTGTATTATTTGCTCCAGAATTACTTACATAAAACTCTGGAAAAAAGTTTACTCCTGGAACTTCAAATCCACATAAAAACGTGTCAGAGTGGATAGAAGCTGTACTCACCGGAACATTAGCTGAGCCAGGAACTGATCCTATATTGACTCCTCCAAAAGGTGCTCCAGACGTATCTGGTATTCCTGGTTCACGGATCAAAAATGCAAATCCGTCTCTAAAGGTATCATTACACTCAAATTGATCCTCATATTCTTCAGAAGCAAATATAAATTCAAAACCAAGTTCGTCTAAATCTGTAGTAATTTCAAACTCAAAAACGGTTGCATTACTTGTAGCAACAGTACTACCATACTCATTGTTTAATAATGTTTCAATATCTATATCTCCTAGCCAGGCATTGGTTCCATCAGAGGAACCTGTAAGATTGTTAGGCCTCTGCGCTTCTGGCAAATCCTGTGGAAAGCACAATTCCTTGATTGTAAGGAAAATCTGTATTGTTGTCTTTAAAATATCCCCAGCTTCGATCAGAAATATTCTGAACACCTGTTGGATTCTCGGCTAGATTTGTAAAAGTTACATCTGCACATTGTCCACCAATAAGAACTTGTTCAATTAGTTCTTCTGGAGTTAGTCCAGTTTCAGGATCTGCTATATCATTTACAATAATGGATTGAGCGAATCCTGAAGTTAAACTTAAACAAAATAAGAAACTTAGTATTTTTGTTTTCATAAGGTTAAAAGTTAATTTGCTTCTCTATTTAAATAGATCCAACCTGAGGCTTGTGAGCCAAATACAGGGTCTTCTCCCTGAAGGTCGAGTACATAATAATAGGTTCCGGTTGGAAGTTCTTCACTATCGGTAGTTTGTCCTTCCCATTCATTTATATAATTTGTTTTATCGAATACCAGGGTACCTAATCTATTAAATATCTGAAGCTGTATGATTCCTGTTCTATCGTTAAGAAACTCTAAATCTAATCTATCGTTAAAGCCATCATTATTTGGAGAAATACCTTGTGAAATAGTACAATTACCAATATCGTACAGTTGTACACTTGTATCGTCTTCTGCTGTACATCCGCCAACCGAAATAACTACGCTAAAGGTTTGTAATCCGGTCTCATCTGAAGTTAATGTAAATTCCAGGGTTGCATCTGTTTCCCCTGTAATAACATCTCCGTTCTTAAACCATTGATAGGTTGCGTTTTCTTCATCGGTTACTGCCGTTAATGTGTTGGTTTCGTCCGGACAGGTTTTAAAGTCTTCTTCAACAATTGCTACAACAACATCTTCTCTTTCGGTTACCACTACTTCATCTGTTGCAGAGCAACCTTCAAAGGTTACGGTAACACTATATGTTCCAACTTCAGAAATAGAAAGTGTTGGCATTGTTTCCCCAACAATTTCTACACCATTTAAAAACCATTGAATTGCTGCAGTTTCTATATCAAATCCTGTACTGGTAACAGTTATTTGCGTTGTATCATCAAAACAAGTTTCAAAATCGTCACCTAATGTTATATCTAGCGGGTCCAATATTACAACCATCACGCTATCTGTTGCCGTACAATTTCCTACTGTTATGGTAAGGCTGTAAGTTCCTGTTTCGTCTACAATAATAGTAGGTGTAGTTTCTCCGGTACTCCAGTCATAGGTGATCCCGTTTGTATTACCCATAATATCCGGAACTATCTCAAAAGTTTCTCCGTCGCAAAGTAGCTGATCCGGCCCTAAATCCAGTGTTGCAGAAGCAGTTATATCTACTTCAACCACAAAGGTGCTTTCGCTACAAGGAGGGAAGGTTAAGACCACAGTATAGGTGCCACTCACAGTTGGAGTAAACATTGGGTCTGTAGAAACAACGGTACCAGAATCATCTGTCCATTCGTACGTTACCATGGTTAGGTCTATTCCCGTATTTGTAGCCGTGGCATCTAGTGTTGGTATAGGTTCTGTATCACAAATATTCACCTCTGTAGGTAACGTTGTGGTAAGATCTACGACTGGGTTAAGCAATAAGTCGAAATCTACAATAGCAAAACAAGTTTCCTGAGATATCCGTTCTACCCTAACAAATACTGTTTCAGGGTTGGCAACATTACTGTAATTTGCCGGATCTATAATAGCTAGTTGGTCTGCTTGTGCATTAAACTCTGAATTGTGGAATGTTACGTTAAGTTCTGCAGGATTTGCACCATCCAGAATAGTTGGGATTTGTGCTGTAAGGTCAAATATTTCGGTGCCATCATTATCTATATCACATAGTTCCAGATCTGGTGGAGTTACCAGCATCGGGGTTCCTGAAGTAAACTCCAGGGTAATATCATCTATGGCAAGGTCGTTTCCACAGCCTCCAATAGAGTTGTTTATAAGAACCAGTTGAATATCGGTATTGGCACCTGTATTAAAATCTATAAAATATTCCTGCCAGTTAACGTCCGGACCATTAGGAATATCTCCTGTATTTGTTTCAGCAATCATAACCCCTGCAGGGTCTTCAATTCTAAATATTACATTAGAAGGAATACTTGATCCACCACAAATACCAGTATCTGTATCATACACGGTTGTAATCCATGCCCCAAAGCTATAGTCTGTAGTAGGTTCTAATGTTATGGTTCTTCTGTAAAACTCACCAATTGTAAAATCTGCATTTACAAAAAAGGCGCGACCATTCAGGTCACCTGTATGATCTTCCATGTTAGGATGCCAACCTGTATTTAAACCGTTAGATGTGTTAGTGATTGAATATTCACCATCATTCACCATCGTTGTGGTATTGCAGATATAGGTTGTGGTAGCTTCGGCAGGATCTATACAAATACGTCCGGTTCCTGCGCCAAAATCTTCATTAAAATCCAAGGTATCACATAGGGCTGTAATTTCACAATTCGGGCTCGTTAAGAAAGTAATTTCAACTTCATCAGACACGGTGCAACCATCTTGAGTAATTTCAAGTCCGTAGGTATCTGTAGTTGTAACTGTAATAGTTGGTGTGGTCTCTCCATTCGGACTCCATAAATAGGTAGCTCCGGTTGGATCTCCCGTGATATTTGGTACGATCTCATAAGAGCTCTGGTCACAAAAAGTTAAATCTTCACCCAGATCCAGCGTAAGGTCACTTACACCATCGAGAGTAACTTCAACATCATCTGTTACGGTCACTTCGTCTCCATTACAGTTTCTATAAATTACCTGCGCGGTATAGGTGGTTACCGGGTCTGTTGGGCACACATTTAGTATTGGTGTAGTGCCAATTACAGCTCCAGTTGCATCTAACCAGGAAAACTCTATCACACTATCCCCAGCCGGAGAAAAGCGCCAGGCCTCTTGCGTAGCTTCCCATACACCAGTATTTCTACCTGGTGCTGCAAAACCTTCTGTTCCATTGTCATTTTGTATTCCCAGAACCGCTCTACCACCATTTATTGGCGATCCTAGAGTAGCATTAGGGTCTGGTTTTTGCTCAACGTAAAAGTCAATTACGTTTGTGGTTTCATAGATAACCATTTGGAAGGTAGACAAAACCGTAGAGGGTCCACCTGCATTATAATAAGGTACTTCAAAGAAGCTAACCGCCAGCACCCTGTTAGGAGCTGTTCCAATAACTTCATAGCCAATTTCTGGATTTCCAAAACGTGGATCAATATCATGATATGTCATGATGGAATTTTGATGAAAAGCGGTTGTTGGAATGGTTTCGGTAGCGCCAATACCAAAATCACAAAAACCACCAGCATTAAAAACATCAAAAGATAAAACACCATTAGAACCAACTATAGCCTGATCGAAAATATTATCGAAATAACAAAAATCAAATGATAGATCGAATGCTGCCGAAAATATATCATCTTGATTAACACTTACTGGATTAGCAAGTCCCGTAAATGGAAAGGGAGGATTATAAGGTATACTGTTTATTTCATAGGTAGTAGTTTCTCCAATATCTAAAAACGTCGCTTCAATATCGGTACAACCACCAGATGCGCAATCCAGCGTCTGGTCTGGTCCGGCATCTACAAAAGGATTTCCCGGCCCTTGTGCCTGTACGAGTACGCCCGCGCACAATGCTATAAGTAAAAGCAGCCTCTGTGTTTTTTTCTGAAATTTGTAATATGTGAAGATGGAAGCTGAAGGTAGTTTTTTATCCATTTTTAGTTTTTTGTTGGTGTTAAAGGAGCACTAAAATAATTAAAAAAAATTCACAAAAAATACTCCTTGATTATATTAGATTAAATGTAGGAAAAAACCGATTAAAGACACGTTAAAAATTCACTTACTTAGGTTTTTACTATAAATTTCCCATAAACCGGAAAATGATCGCTGAAACCTCCTGCGTACCTCTTTCCCAAGTAGGTTCTAAACGGGTTTCCTTTGCGCCTCCCATCATATTCTGTTAAGTGCTTCATATTAAAAACAGTAGCGCTATGAAACTGAAATGAATTGTTATAATGTTGCATAAAATTGTGAGAAACCAAGACTTGATCAAACAAATTCCAGGCGCCACGATAGTTGGTACTACCGGTTTCATGGGTGAGTAAGAGTTCCATCGGATTATAAAAACCGTTGGCTACTAAATGCTGAATGCTCTCACTTTTCGGGTCGTCGTTAAAGTCGCCCATAATAATAATTTTTGCTTCAGGATTTTTTGCTTTTATTTCTTCAACTATTTCTACGTTTCGCTGTGCAACCATCATTCTTCTTTGTGCTGTGATTTCTGCACCTGCTCTTCTGGATGGCCAGTGATTTACCAAAACATAAAAAGGATGTGCCTCTATTTGAAGATGCGCGCACAAAATATCGCGGGTATAATCCCGTTCGCCGTGTTCATTTTCAATATATACAGAATACGCTTGTTGGTCCAGAACAGTTACGTACTTTTTCCGGTATAATAATCCTGTATCAATACCGCGCTCGTCCGGAGAATCGAAATGCAGGATGCCGTATTCTTTCTGCTGAAGAAATTTGGACGCTACCAATTGCTCCAGGACATATCTGTTTTCTACTTCGGCAACACCAACCAATACCGGTGAAAAACCACTATCCTCATACCCAATTTGCTGAATGACACTTCCCAGTTTACGTATTTTTTTTCTGAAACGTTTTTCAGTCCAGTTCATCCCCGAATTTTTGGTGAAATCGTCGTCCAGTGTTCCGGGATCATCTTCGGTATCAAATAAGTTTTCAAGATTGTAAAATGCAAAGTTGTACTGTCGTTCTTCCGAAGAATTCATAAAGGAGGGTGTTAAAGCCTTGTAAATTACAAAATAATAGCTGAAAAGGTTTTGTACATTTGGGTCTTCGGTACATTTTGAGGGTTAGATATTGCAAATTCAATAAGGAATGGAAACCTCAAAACACTCAGAGACCTTAGAGTACAAAAGTAATTCAACTTCGTACTTCGTCGCTCGTACTTATAAATTTACATTATGTTAGAACAAACTACAATAGAATACGAAAAAGCCGTCCTAATAGGCCTTATAACACAACAACAGGACGATGAAAAATCTAAAGAATATCTGGACGAGCTTGAATTTTTGGCCTATACGGCAGGTGCAGAGGTAACAAAACGCTTTGTGCAGAAAATGGATAAGCCGGATCCTAAAACGTTTCTGGGTTCCGGAAAACTGGAAACTGTTCTTGAATATGTTGAAGCAAACGACGTAGGCACCGTTATTTTTGATGACGAACTATCTCCCGGACAGCAACGTAACATTGAAAAAATCTTAAAGTGCAAAGTAATAGACAGAACCTATCTTATTCTGGACATTTTTGCCCAACGCGCTCAAACCAGCTACGCAAGAACGCAGGTGGAACTGGCACAATACGAATATTTACTACCAAGATTAACAGGCCTTTGGACTCACTTAGAGCGTCAACGAGGGGGAATAGGAATGCGTGGTCTGGTGAAACCGAAATTGAAACAGACCGTCGTATTGTACGTGACCGTATTTCTTTGCTGAAAAAGAAAATTACCAAAATAGATAAACAAATGGAAGTACAGCGGGGCAATCGTGGTTCGCTGGTACGTGTAGCCCTGGTTGGATATACCAATGTAGGGAAAAGCACACTTATGAATGTTATAAGCAAAAGTGAAGTATTTGCCGAAAACAAGTTGTTCGCAACTCTGGATACCACCGTTCGGAAAGTGGTTATTGGAAATTTACCATTTCTTTTAAGCGATACTGTAGGTTTTATTCGAAAGCTCCCAACACAATTGGTAGAAAGTTTTAAAAGCACCCTGGACGAAGTACGCGAAGCAGATTTACTGTTACACGTTGTTGATATAAGTCATGATTCTTTTGAAGATCACATAGCTTCGGTAAACCAAATCCTGGATGAAATTAAAAGTGGCGATAAGCCCACGTTAATGGTCTTTAATAAGATAGATGCGTACGAGGCAGAAACTATAGACGAAGACGACCTGGTGACCGAAAAAACCAAAGCGCATTTCACCCTTAAAGAATGGAAGCAAACCTGGATGCAACGTGAAAACATAGACCCTATATTTATTTCGGCGTTGAATAAAGAGAATCTGGAAGAATTTCGGAAAACGGTGTATGATTCGGTTCGGGATATTCACGTGACGCGGTTTCCGTACAATAACTTTTTGTATCCGGAGGAATATGTAGAATAGTCCTTCAGTTCCGCTTAGGCTGTAGCGTTTGATTTGAGAATGAAAAACCTCACAGATTTTTATATAGCTTCATACAACTACGAAGTAAAAATCTGGGAGGTCAGATAATTGTAAGCTTCCAAAAAAGAATTTTTTATATCACTATTCCTTCAGCAATTGTATTGAAGCAGTTCCGTTTATACTTGCTATATACATTCCCTGCGACAAAGCCGAAATATCTATTTGTGCAGTCAACCCAGTTAAATCTTCAACATCCAGCACCGTTTTTCCTGTTACATCGTGCACTACAATAGTACGTATCTCATCTGTAGCACTGGTAAAAGTTACCACGCCCTTCGTTGGATTAGGGAATGCTGCAATTTCCTGGAGGTTTGATTCAGGAACAGCAAGCGTCCCACTTTCTCTAACAACAAACAAGCCTCCATTATCTGAAAAGTTACTTATTATGATGTTTCCACTGTCAAAAAACGGATATACATTCCACGCTCCCGGATCTCCAATGGAAGCACTTGTATTGTCATCTGCCGGCCAGGTATCAAAAAAACCTACTTCCGTGATATTCATATTATCTATGTCGCTTATGTCTAAAACCCGCATCCCTCCTGTATACGCAGAAAGATAGATTTTGTCACCTTTTACATATGCATTATGATCTACCGCAGTGGTTTCTCCTATATATTGCATATGCTCCACAGGGTTATCGAGATCTGTCATATCCATAATAATTAAGCGTAAGTCGTTTCCATTAAAAACTTCGTCGAGTTCATCTGTAACCACAAAATATTTTTGATCTTCGGTAAACCATCCCTGGTGTGTATATTCCACATTACTGTATGAAATAGATGATATATTTTCCGGGTTTCCTTTGTCTGAAACATTTACAAAAACAACCCTGTCTTCATTACTACCCACAAAAATTTCCTCTCCCTGGTAATCCGGATCCGGACCTTCGTAAATAACAACCTGTGCATCATGGGTGTAGCCATCTGTACCATACCCACCTTCGTCAACGGGGTTTACAGGATCTTGAATATTCACAAAATAAGGTCCTCCATTATAATCACTTCCACCTATAAGGTACGCATAGCCACTATCTTCATTAATGGCGATATTATGTGCAGAACCACCTGCAAAATTATATACCCCATCGTCTGTAAAATCTACGGGAGGATTTGTTACATCTCTTAATTTTGTAAGATCAAAGATTTGCATACCGTGCCCAACAATTTCGCTCACAATATAGGCATGATCGTTGTACACTTTTATATCGTGCCAATTCCCCCTGAAGTCATCTAACACAGGAGATGTTAGTCTTCCCAGATAAATAGGGTTTACCGGGTCTGTAATATCTACATAACCAGATCCGTTTTTAAGGCCAATAATAGCGTATTCCTTCCCGTCCAAAGGGTCCCGTCCAGCCCCAGGAATCGTTAGAAGTGTTTGCTTCAAAGGTAGTAAGCGGAATATTAGAAAGCAGGTCGTAATCTTCACAAGGAAATCCACCGGCTGCTCCTCCAGCACAAGGTGTTTGAGCAAAGGCGACGGTTGAAAACAACAGCGTGATTAGTAGTATTTTTTTCATAATAATTTTTTAGTATACGATGTTAAAAGTAAATAAAATTTAAGCCATAGGCTCACAAAATGAGCGGATATTCCTGGAAAACAACTCCAGTATCTGCTCTTGAAGGGAATCGTCTTTTTTAATGTCTCTACCATCGATCTCCACAACAGGAGTTAATTCGCCCATCGTTCCTGTGGCAAATACACCATCGGCATTGTAGAGTTGCGCGAGGGTGATGTCCTGTTCTTCAATTTTTATCTTGTTTTTTCGACAAAGGTCTATCACAGTAGCCCTTGTAATTCCTGGTAAACAAGCGTGTGCATACGGTGTAAAAACGGCTCCGTTTTTTACCATAAATAAATTACTGCCGTTCAATTCTGCAACAAAACCACGATCGTCCAGCATAAGTCCGGCATCTTTCCCCGCTACATTTGCCTGGATCTTGGCAATAATATTATTTAGCAGGTTATTATGATGGATCTTACTATCTAAAAATTGAGGAGAATTACGCCGCTGGCTTGTACTTATCACTTTTATACCGCTGGTATTATCGTACACTAAAGGTTTCCACTCTGCCAGAACTATCAAGCAGGAACCATTCTGGTTTAATCTTCGGTCCATCCCGCTGGTTATTTTTTCACCACGGGTTAGGGTAAGCCTAATGTGAGTTTCATCGTCCATTCCATTAGCATCCAACGTTATTTTAATGGCTTTTTTTATTTCAGCCTTGGTTGGGATATCTGTAAACGCCAGTGTTTTTGCGCTTTCTTGTAACCGTGTTAAGTGCTTTTCTAAGCAAACCACTCCTTCCGGATACACCCGTAGCCCTTCCCAAACTGCATCGCCACCCTGCACCGAACTATCAAATACCGAAACCTTCGCATCGGCTCTCGGATATAAGCGATCTTTTACATATACTTGAATGTCTCTATTTCTGGGATCGGATGTTTGTAGCATAGTTTTGATTTACGATTTACGATTTTTAAAAGTTTCTATTTTTAAGATATGATCTCTTAGGATAGTATAGAATTTCATCGCTGTGTCAAGTACAGGAGCCAGTTCCGGTGGCATAGGATCGGCACTGGTTTTTTGAAGCGCAAAGCCTTCGGAATTATGAACGTTTTTATACCAGTGTTTCGCCCAAACCCCATCTTCTGTAATTCCTCCTTTTTTCCAACCGAGCATACGTTCAGCAAAAGGAATGTTTACTATTTCACATATTTTTTTTAGGTATGCTGAGGGGTTTTTAAGCAACGCATCGCTGTCTATTACCAGCGGTGATTTTCCTTCAGAAGTTAAAAAAGTAAATAACTCCGAAGCTTTCTTAATTCCTATATCATCTACCGAAGGATTTTCAATCACTTTTGAAAAAGACGCCAATAGTTTTTCAGGATGACGAATTAAGATGATGTTGTGCCACTTCAGAATAAAACGAGGATTCTCTCTAAGATAATGGTGTGCCATTCCTTTTACGAACACATTCGAATTTTCAGAAAGCGAGTTAATGTGGTTTACAACATTCTGTTCATTTGTATCCATGGAGGCTACAATTTCTTTTTCTGAAGGGTGTGTGGGGCGACTTTTCTCTGCTGAAAGGTAATATCCGTAAAAAGGTTCGTCCAGCACGATACAATCCTTGCGTTGGGCAAAACTGTACATAAGTGCAGTAGACAGATTTCTGGGTCCGGAAATAAGATTAATCACTTTCACAGATTAAAAATAGGGTTTATTACAAGAATTTACCAGATTAATGATGAGGACATTTCTTTTACGATTATAAAATATTAAAAAAAAGCCTCAAAGATTTTTATCCCGAGGCTTTTTAGTATAAAGTTGTCTTGTTTACTCTACAGTAACAGACTTTGCCAGATTTCTGGGCTGATCAACGTTTTTATTCAGCATTACTGCAATGTGATAGGAAAGTAACTGTAAAGGAATAGTCGTTACCAATGGGCTTAAAGATTCCGGAGTTTTTGGCACTTCCATAATGTAATCTGCCAGTTCTTTTACCTGCGTATCACCTTCGGTCACTACGGCGATAATTTTACCTTTTCTGGCTTTTATCTCTTCTATATTGCTTACTACTTTTTCATAGTGATTGCTATTTACGGCAATAACTACTACGGGCATTTGCTCATCGATAAGTGCGATGGGACCGTGTTTCATTTCGGCAGCAGGGTAGCCTTCTGCGTGGATGTAAGAAATCTCTTTTAATTTTAAAGCACCTTCCAGTGCCACAGGGAAATTGTAGCCTCTACCTAAGTACAAGAAGTTGGATGCGTCTTTAAATTTTGCTGCTATTTCTTTTATTTTATCATCACTTCGTAGCGCTTCTTCAACTTTCGCAGGAATGGTATCCAGCTCTTGCAAATGCTCCATATAATCGCGCTGTGAAACGGTTCCTTTTGCTTTTGCTATGCGCAAGGCCATCATCATTAACACTGTAATCTGGGTTGTAAATGCTTTGGTAGAAGCCACGCCAATTTCCGGCCCTGCGTGGGTATAGGTACCGCTATGAGTTTCTCTGGAAATAGTAGAACCTACTACGTTACAAACACCATATACAAAGGCTCCTTTTTGTTTTGCCAGTTTAATAGCCGCCAGGGTATCTGCTGTTTCTCCACTTTGAGAAATGGCGATGACCACATCTTTTTCGGTTATAATTGGGTTTCGGTATCTAAATTCTGATGCGTATTCTACCTCAACGGGAATGCGGGCAAGATCTTCAAAAATGTATTCGGCTACCAGTCCTGCATGCCAGGAAGTTCCGCAGGCTACTATAATAATGCGGTTTGCATTGGTGAATTTTTCAATATAATCTTCCAGACCTCCTAACTTTACAATTCCTTTATCTGCCAGCAATCGGCCACGATAGGTATCTTTTATTACTGAGGGTTGTTCGTATATTTCTTTCAGCATAAAGTGGTCGTAACCACCTTTTTCAATTTGCTCAATATTCAATTTCAGTTCCTGAACATACGGATCTACTAAATCGTCGTTCGTAATTTTTCTAACTTTCACTTCACGTCCACGACGTATAATAGCCATTTCTTCATCTTCCAGATAAATAGCATTATTGGTAAATTCTATAAATGGTGTAGCATCACTGGCAACAAAAAACTCATCGTCTCCAATACCAATAGCCAGGGGACTCCCTAGTTTAGCAACTACAATTTCGTCTGGCTTATTTCTATCGAACAAAGCAATAGCATATGCTCCAACCACCTGATTTAAAGCAATTTGAACCGCCTTCCCAAGTTTTACGTTCTCTTGTTTTTTAATTTCTTCGATAAGGTTTACTAATACTTCGGTATCTGTATCGCTATTAAAGTGATACCCACGATTTATAAGTTCCTTTTTTATAGAAGCATAATTTTCTATGATACCGTTATGGATTATCACAAGGTCTCCACTATTACTATAGTGTGGGTGTGAGTTTACATCGTTAGGAACTCCGTGTGTTGCCCAACGTGTGTGCCCAATTCCCAGGCTTCCGCTTGTATTAATCTCTTTTGCTACGCGTTTTTCAAGATCTGCAACTTTTCCTTTTGTTTTACTAAGCTGGATTTGAGTGCCGTCATACAAAGCAATTCCTGCACTATCATACCCGCGATATTCTAAACGTTTTAATCCGTTTATAATAATAGGGTATGCTTCTCTTTTACCTATATAGCCTACAATGCCGCACATAAAAAATAAATTTAATTAGGTTCTGTATAGAAAATCTGAAGCTTTAATCGTTTTGCTTCATTGGTAGTTTTATTACCAAACAATATAGTTCCTCGTGGCGAGAGTATGGTCGCTGCAGGAACATTGTCTATTCCCGGTGCTTGTGAATTTTCAAGATCCTGAAAATCAAACTCTGTCACATTTTGAGATACCACAAGACCCAGAGCCTCATTGTCGGTATTTTCGTTAATAAGGTTACTTATATGGTTTGTAATCCTGATTTTATAAAACTGTCCATTTTCATCACTGCCACGAACAAGCGGTCCAAAGTGATCTGTTAATGCTTCAAAAGGCTCTCCGCCCGATGTTGGGTCTAATGGCAAATCTGCTAAAAAAGTATCACTGCCTAAGCCATAGATCACAATTCTGTCCGGCTCTACTGTGCCTCCTGCAATTTTATCCTGGTCTACATAAAAGATAAGGTTGGCTTCGTTAATGAGCCATTTTTGATCTCGCAAAAACTCTAACTGGTCTGCAACGCCATTATTATCAAGGTCTTCTCCAAAGAGTTCCACAACCGTAATAATTGGGTCTCCACCACGAATATAGAGTGTTTCTTCCCCCTCATTAATATCAGGGTTTGCCAGAGCACTTGCTATGTCCGGATCTAACCTATTTTCAAACGTATTTACGTTAATAGCACCAAAATTTAAACGAAATTCATTCTCGTCAAAATCTACGGTATTATTTTCACAGGTTGCACTTCCGGATAAAATTTTAGATTTATAAAACAAATCTATACGTGCATCATCTGTAGGGTCATTGTTACCATCTCCAATATCGAACAAAAATAAACTTCCATCATCGCCATTGGTGCTTTCAACTTTAAAGTACAATCCTCTAAAAAATTCGCGGAAGTTATTATTGTTGATTAACTCTGTACTGCCTTCCATATCGATAATCTTTTCCTGAAAAACTTCTAAGGGAAGATTTGCACGAAGACCTGGTGGTAACGTAGTAGTATCGTTAATTTTGATACCATTATTTGAGGGAGTAAAATTTTCGATAGTATGAATAAGACGTCCTCTGAACATATCGAACGTTTGTCCCTGATTCGAATAATACCTTTGGGCATCTTCAAAATTTGAATCCGGATCTAAATCTCTTAAAAAGAAATTAGACTCAAATATAGAAATATTGATAGGCTGATTTCCAAAAACCGAATCCAGCGTGTAGGTAGTGATCTCATTTGCAATACTGGATTCACTAAAAAATGGCAAATATAATACTACACTGTCCAACTGGACGCAATCCCCAAAATCCGGATCTGGATTTTGCATAGTAACCTGACTTAGTAAATTTACGTTGGATTTTCCATACACGGGATCGTTGTATACCCCTAACTGGTATGCAGGAAGTAAATTTGTTTGAACAGGTAGTGACTTTCTGCTATAGGCGATTACAGTACTTTCGTCAAAAAGTTCTGATGTAAAATTCTGGTCTACAATATCGGATCCTATGGTATTAAAATCTTCTTCACAGGAAGCAAAAACCACGATTACAACTAAAATTGCCATTAATTTCGGCAACATATTCTTTATCTTCATAATGCTCTTTAAAAAACACCGGGCTTATCCCAGTACTTTGTTTTGGTAAAAATCTAAATAAGCTTCTTCGATGGTTTCGGTGGTCTGGTATGGAAGCACTGGTTTATCTAATGTTTCCAGATGGTCTTTTAGCGCTTGCGGTAATTCTTCGGAATTTATGATGGCTGCGTCGCTATTATTTAATGCAACTTTCATAACATTCACATAATCTGGACTTTTAAGGTTTGCTATATGTTCTTCAGCAATACCATCAAATCCTAATTTACTGGTTACCTTTTCATCTAACGTACCATCGAAGCCTTGATTGTATACAGAGGTAACAATTTTACTGTTTTCGAATAATGGTTCGTTATTATAATATGTACGCAGGTATAATGGCAAAAAAGAAGCCAACCAACCATGTACGTGAATAATATCGGGCGACCAGTTTAATTTTTTTACGGTTTCTATCACACCTTTTGCAAAAAAAATGGCACGCTCGTCATTATCCGGAAACAATTTTCCATCTTCATCTGCGTAAGTTGCTTTTCGCTTAAAATATTCCTCATTATCTATAAAATACACTTGCATACGTTCTTTTGGAATAGAGGCCACCTTAATAATGAGCGGCATATCCATATCGTTTATAACAAGGTTCATTCCAGATAGACGTATCACTTCGTGTAATTGGTGACGACGCTCGTTTATATTACCATACCGGGGCATGAAAATACGTATTTGTCCGCCTTTGCCATTTACCATTCTAGGTGCTTCAAACGACATGGAAGAAATCTCGGTCTCTGGTAGGTAAGGAACTACTTCTGAAGACACATACAAGATTCTTTTATCTTTCATCTATATAAAATATTATAAATTGCAAGAAGATGTTTTGCCCAAATAGTAACATCTCCAACATATTAAATTATAGCAACGGGCGTTTGTAAAAAGTACATTTACAGGTGTTGCTTTTAAAACACGCAAAATTACGAAAATTTATGCAGTTTGAAGCCAATAACTTAATTTTGCGGGTGTTTAACGAAATATTATGAAATGTTTCTACCCATTTTTAAATATCCCGAATGAACACCCTGAGCATTTTATGCTCATATTTGCATAATACTACACCAAATGAAAATATTCCACACCTCTAAAGGACTCCAAGAAATATTAAATGTTGCACCTATAGCATCATCTTTAGGTTTTGTTCCCACCATGGGTGCCTTACACAAAGGCCATATCTCTCTGGTGGAAAAAGCCTTAGCAGAAAACACCATGGTAGTGGTAAGTATTTTTGTAAACCCTACGCAATTTGACAATGAAGGAGATTTAACTAAATATCCCAGAACACTACAAGCAGATGCCGAATTGCTATTCCAAACAAGTAAGAATATCTTAATTTTTGCACCAACACCCGCCGAAGTCTACGGAGAGAAGGTGAAATCCAGGGAGTATGATTTTGGCAAACTAGCTAAAGAAATGGAAGGTAAACACCGCGACGGGCATTTTGATGGAGTAGGAACCGTACTAAACCATCTTTTCAGAATAATTGAACCCGACAGAGCTTATTTTGGTGAAAAAGATTTTCAGCAATTACAAATTGTAAAAAAACTGGTCGTGCTGGAAAATCTACCTGTAACCATAATAGGGTGCCCAATTTTAAGGGAAAAAGACGGTCTGGCAATGAGCTCACGCAACAAAAGGCTTACTGAAACACAAAGAAAAGAAGCTGTTTTTATTTCTGAAATTTTAAAAACTACACGAAAAGAGTTCGAAAAAAAATCTATTGAAGAACTCACCCAATTTGCCGAAAAAGCATTTGCCGAAAACGAACACCTTGACCTTGAATATTTTGAAATAGCAAACATTAAAAACCTGAAAACAGCAAAAAACAAAAAAGAAGGGAAGAAATACCGTGCTTTTATAGCTGCCTTCGCCGGAGAGATCAGGTTGATTGATAATATAGCGGTTAATTAGTCTTTAGACAACAGACTACAGTCAATACTATTTTGAAGGAAAAAACCATTATATACTTAAAAGTATTATTCCTCGTCTTGATGAAGCGCACTATTCCGGTGTGAGTGTCAGGCTTAAGAACTACTTAAAAATGATATCAAAACGTATATCCCAAAATCTACCATCGTAAATCCGAAATATAAAATCAAATTGTATCTTTGCCCCATGCAAATTCACGTAGTAAAATCTAAGATTCACAGAGTAAAGGTAACAGGAGCCGATCTTAATTATATTGGCAGTATTACCATAGACGAAGACCTTTTGGACGCCGCCAATATAATTGAAGGCGAAAAAGTGCAAATTGTAAACAACAATAATGGCGAACGTTTAGAAACCTATGCTATTCCAGGCCCTCGCGGTAGTGGTGAAATTACTTTAAATGGTGCTGCCGCCAGAAGAGTAGCGCCCGGTGATATTTTAATTTTAATCACGTACGCGATCATGGACATAGAAGCTGCCAAAAAATTTAAGCCTTCGTTGGTCTTCCCAAACGAAGAAAATAACCTCCTTACCTAAGGTGAACAAATCACTCTCTAAATTTTTAAGTATCGCTCTGCCTCTGGCTCTGGGTGTATTTTTAATTTGGTACATTTTCAGACAATTTAGCCCGCAACAGCTGGATGAATTGCAACTGCACTTTAAAAATGCAAATTACTGGTACGTTACTGTATCTGTTTCGCTTAGCATTTTAAGTCACTTAATTCGTGCCTATCGCTGGAACTTTTTATTGCAACCTTTAGGATACGCTCCTAAGCTCGCAAATAATTTTATGGCAGTTTCGGTCGCCTATCTTATGAATATTTTTATTCCTAAGAGTGGTGAAGTTTCCAGAGCAGTAGTGTTAACCAAATACGAAGATGTCCCGTTTGACAAAGGTTTTGGTACCGTAATTTCTGAACGTATTGTAGATCTGGTTTTATTAGTTCTTTTTATTGCATTGGCGCTATTTCTCCAGTTTGATGTTTTATATTCTTATTTAATTGAAGTAGTGCCTATAAAAAAATTACTCCTTATCCTGGGCGTTGGATTTCTGTTTTTAGTCGCTTTTATAGCGTTTTTAAAGTATTCCAAAAGTAAATTCAGTTTGAAAATAGGAAGTCTTATTAGCGGCTTAAAAGAAGGTGTGTTCAGTATTCTTAAGATGAAGAAAAAAGGCGCTTTTATACTCTGGAGTGTGGTGATCTGGGGGCTTTATTTAGCTTCATTTTATATTGCTACACTTGCTCTTGAGCAAACATCCGGCATTTCGACGGGTATTATTATTACAACATTCGTGGTGGGAAGTTTCACTTTTGGCTTTACCAATAGTGGTTTTGGAACATATCCTGCTGCAGTGATGGGAATTTTGTTGGTGTTCGGGATTACAGAAACTGTTGGGACAGCTTTCGGTTGGATTGTATGGACAAGCCATATGGCTTACATCATTATTTCTGGTGGCATTTCCTTTCTGGCACTTCCCTTATATAACAGGAAAAAAATTTCACCTTAACGCCAAATCAAATAAGCCAACTGCACCAGCAAAGTCAATATAAAAATGCCTCCGAGAACCGCTCCCGTGTAGATCAATCTTTTCTGAAAAGATTTAAGATTTTCATAGCTTACTTAATTACTAGCGTATAAAGTTGAATCTTCACGTTCAGAATAAAAAAACTGTGAAGAATGATGGGTTAAATATGAAGAAATACTCTTTAGCTATGTTTTTAGATTAAAAAAATAGAGATAACACTATCAAAACAACTCTTTTACTGCGGCTTTATACGTTTTGGAAACAGGGATTGAAATTTTTCCTACCAGCAAGGTATCGGTATTATACGCATTAATTTTTTCACGATTTACTACAAATCTTCTGTGCGTTTGTATAAAGATTTCGGCTGGTAAGTTTTCGATAAAATCTGCCAACTTATCTCTTATTATAAGTCTTTCGGAAGGCATTTGAATTTCCAGGTAGTTTCCTTCAGATTTTACATATTTTATATCGTAAACGTTCACTCTGGTTTGTTTACCCTTGGTTTTTAAGAAAATATAATGCGGTTTTCTGTCTTTGTTTTCTGAAACTCTAATGCGTGTAAAGGAGTTAATAGCAATTGCCAGGTTCGTTAAAAGCGTTGGTGCATTGTATGGCTTCATTAAATAACCGTTTGGATTTGTAGAAGCAACGCGTTCCAGGGTACTGTTATCTCCATAAGCACTTAAAAAAATTATGGGCATATCTTTAGACTCTCTAATTTTTTTGGCCAACCACACTCCGTCCAGTTCTCCGGCTAGGTTAACATCCAGCAATGCGGCGTCTATTTCCAGCTTTTTAATATCGTCCCAGGCTTTATCTGCACTTGCTGCACTTCCTACTACTTTATACTGGTTTTGCTCTAAAATTTCAATTAAAGCGAATCTGGAAATTGCCTGATCTTCGACCACATAAACTCTGTTTTTCATACTCAAACGTCTTTAAATTTTACTACAACTTTCACCCCGTTATCTCCATCTATATCTATGGAGCCACCCATTTCTTCAGTTAGCATCAAGATAAGCCTAAATCCCATAGTTTCTGAAAACTTCTTTTCATAATTTTTCGGCAATCCTACTCCATTATCTGAGTAGGTGAAAATATATTCTTTTGCTAACGGTTTTGTTTTATCTGCTTCGTGAAACTGTACTTTAATAGTACCACCATTAGGTCCAAATGCATATTTTGAGGTATTGGTCATTAACTCACTTAACAACAATCCCAATGGTATGGCGGCGTCTATTCCTAAATCTATAGGCGCTACCTC
Source organism: uncultured Flavobacteriaceae bacterium (assembly GCA_963793275.1). GTDB lineage: Bacteria > Bacteroidota > Bacteroidia > Flavobacteriales > Flavobacteriaceae > Marinirhabdus. Next base: position 446,081 of record CAWBZL010000004.1, on the reverse strand, counting down.
TACGACGGTTTCAATATTTTTTCCCGGCAAGCTGTACATTAATTGTCCAGTTAATTTTTCAAGATAGTTTTCCATAGGGATAAGTGAATACTTATCTTGCTGGTAGAGCATTTGGTGCACCAAAGCCATACTATGAATTTGCCGTTGAGAATCTTCCAGCACTTTATGCATAGCAGGCGTATTTGCTTTTTTTGTTTGCAGCTGCAACAATCCTGAAATTACCTGTAAGTTGTTTTTTACCCGGTGATGTACTTCTTTTAGGAGTGTTTCTTTTTCCTTAAGCGAGATCTCTAAAGTTGTTTTTTGGGTGGCAATGGTTTTTTTGTCTCGTTGTAATTTCAGAAAGAAAATTGAAATTAAAAGTAGAGAAACCCCAAGAATTATAAGTGCAATTAACTGATTGTTAGCTGCTGTTTCAGCCAAACGTCCTTCTCGCTGGCTTGTTTCAAGTTCCGTTTCCTTTACCTCTACGTCATATTTTGCCAAAGCAAGTAGGTTTTGACGTTGTAACCGTTGCTTTTCTAACGAGTCTGATATACGCCTGGCTGTATCGAAAGCCTTGTTAGCTTCCTTTGTTTTGTCTTGTTGTAACAACACCTTACCGCGTAGTTCGTGCAATAAAATAATTGATTCGGTATCGTCAAACTGATCTATACTGCTGAAGGCCAGATCCAGATAATATTTGGCCTGATTTGCTTCATTTTTGTAATAATATATTTTAGCAACATTGGTATATGCCTTCGTAATAATTCTTGATTCTCTAATATCTTTAGTTCCGGTAGCAGCTTTCATTTCTTCAAGAAAATACGGCAATGCCTTGTCATAAGTACCTTCCTCAAAATACAATTGCCCAATACTCCCCTCAATTACTTTTTCAAAATAATCGGTATATCCTTCAGATTTAACAGTAGAAAAGCTTTCATTATTTGGTTTTTTTAGTTCTACTAAAGCAGTATCGTAATATTTTTTTGCAGTTTCAAATTCTCTTAGTTCAAAATATGAAAGACCCATATTATGATACATACTCGACACCATAAGTTGGTTTTCTACCAGATTATAAGCATCTGCTTGTTTTTTAAAATTTTCTGCTGCTTTTTTATATTGCCCCAGGCGGTAATACGTCATTCCTATTCGCTCTGCAATCGTATACCCAGGAATCGTATAGCCATTTTCTACTGTAAAATATTTCCTCGCCAGTGGTTCCAAGGCAAGTACTTCGTTGTAGGCTTCCATTTTCGTATACGCATTGGTGACCAAAAAAATCACCTCTGCCATTTGGCTGGAGGTTAAATCTTCTTCGTATGTAAGTAGCTCTTCCCCCAACTTTATAGCTTCCAAATTGTTGGCAAGTTTTTCTTGAAAGCGTGCCAGCATAAGTTTGGCTATAAGCACTTCTTCCGGACTTCCGTTTTTAAGAGCCCATTGGAGTGCGCTCTTCTGGTAATTAAGAAGATAGGAATATTGTTGTTTTAGTTCATTTTCCTTCGTTTTTTTTACCACTAAGGTGTCTATCATTACCATTCTTTCAAAGCCTCCTCTTGTTGTAACAGGGTACTCTAATTGAGATGTAATAGCTTCAATTTGTTTTATTTGAGCAAGACAAATTGTGCAAAAAAGAAAACATACTATGTGAAAAATATTTTTCAAAAAAAATAAATTAGTGTGTGCAAGTAAGCATATTTGGAGTACATAATGACTGTTTTGGGAAGTATTGCTCTTTTTCTGTGAGATATGGCATTTCATACCTCTCTAAGATGGCTTCTTTAATTTCCAAAGTACTACCAACAAAACCAAGACCACAAGTCCAAAGGCAACCAACAACCAGGTAATAATTTTTTGGTTACTCAATTTCGCTTCATTCAATTCATTTTCAAGATCTGCTTTAGTGGCTGCAGCTTTGTACTGCTCGGTATCAAATTTTGCCGTGGCATTCTCAATAATTTTTAGCCTATCTTTTTCAAACAACACCTTATTAATGCTATCATATTTCACAAATGCGTTGTAGGCTTCTGTAGGTTTATTTAATTGAAAAAGAGCCTCACTTTTTCTTTTATAGGCTTCTACCACATACGTATCTACATAACCCGCATTCTCTCCGAAACTTATTGACTCCTCAAAGTTTTGGACGGCTCCCACGTAATTATTTTTTTTCATTTTAAGCCTACCCGCTAGAAGGTTATATTCGGTCGTAAGGCCCTTAAAGTCTTTCATAGTATTGAGGCTAACCGTGGTACTATCGAAGTACTTTTGGGCATTCTCAAAATCGTCCTGATTTATATAAGACTCGGTTAGATTATGGTACGAAATAGTGATTTGTAACGTATCGTTTAGTGCTTTGAAAAGTACTAACGATTTTTTAAATAACGGGGTGCTTTTAGCATACTCCTTTTTATAAACATATACGGCTCCCTCCAAATTATAGGCGCGTCCTATTCTTAATGTATCATTGTTTCGCAAGGCGTATTCTTTATAAGGCTTTATATAGTGCAACACATTATCAAATTCTTCCAGATATAAATGAGTAGCCGCAATTATATATCGTGAATAATAGGCAGCACCGGAGTCGCCAATTTTTTCGGCTAGTTTAATATTGTTTATGCTGCGGGTAATAACATCGTAATATTTACCTTCAAACATCAGGAAATCTGCACTATCCTGCTGTTGTTTTAATTGCGCTTTGAGTTGTTCTTCCGAAGCATCTTCAGCCAGTTCCTGCAGTGAGCCCTGTGCATAAAAAACCGAAAAACTGCAACCGAACACAAAAAAAACAAGTAGAGAAGCAATCTTATAGGAGGTAACTTTCATGAATCATTTAGTTAAATAAATTATATATAAGCAGTTGTAGTAACTATCAGGCTACAAATGTACTTCAAAAATGCAAAATCAATAAAGCAACCAAAGGACAGAGCTGCTTCCATCGTTTGAATACTTTCGGAAAAGTACTTTTTTACCAATCGCTTCACTATTTTTATGTGAAATAACACCACTTTTTTGTGAAGTAATGCTTATTCTGGATTGTAAACTCATAAAATAAGGTGACGACTTTTCCTGAAATTTTTCTACTACAAAAATAGGCTCTTGAAAATTTTAGTATCTTTCGGTTTCTTAAAATTTTAGAAAAATGAAACGTCTTTTACTTCTTTCAACTTGCTTGTTTGTGGCACTTACCACAATTGCACAATCCAAAATTAAATATGAAGAATTTGCCTCTACAAAACTGGATGAAACCCGTAAGTTAAAGATCCAGCTACCCAGGGATTACGACGAAAATACAGACAAAGTATACCCAATAATCATTGTACTGGACGCCAATTATCTATTTGAACCGGTTGCAGGAAATGTAGATTATTTTAGCTACTGGGAGGATATGCCAGAAAGTATTGTAGTTGGCATTATGCAAGGGGATTCCAGGTATGAGGACGGCGCGTACGATGATGTAAATTTTATGCCCGAAGACAAAGGAGCAGATTTCTTTGAGTTTATTGGCCTGGAGCTCCTGCCCTATATAGACAATAGTTATAGAACAGCACAATTTACTATTGCTGTAGGACACGATTTTACTGCCAATTTTATTAATTATTACTTATTTAAAGCTCCACCACTTTTTAATGGATATATAAATTTGAGCCCGGATCTGGCTCCTATGATGCTGGAACGTATTCCAGAGCGAATTCCGGCCATTGAAAGTAAAACATTTTACTATCTGGCCACAGGAACCGATGATATTGCAGACCTAAGAGAGCTTACCATAGAACTGGATGCTGCCCTGAAACCTTTAAAAAGTGATAATTTTGATTATCATTTCGACAATTTTGAAGGCGCTACGCATTACTCTCTGGTCGCACGCGCCATTCCGTCGGCATTGGAAAAGATGTTCTCTGTATACCGTCCTATTAGTAAGCAGGAATTTACCGATAAGTTGCTTAAAATGGACACCCCCATTAGCGAATATTTACTCGAAAAGTATGCTGTGATCGAAAATCTTTTTGGGCTTACAAATCCCATTCGCGTAAACGATTATATAGCTACAGCAACCGCTGCCGAAAAGAAAAAACAATGGGAATCTCTTAGAACCATTGCCGCGTTGGCTCAAAAACAATATCCGGATACCGTGCTTGGAGATTATTATATGGGTCTTGCACTGGAAGGTATGGGGGACAATAAAAAAGCAATGCGTACTTTTCAGGGTGCATTCGATAAAGAGGAAGTAGACTTTATTACTATTGACTTAATGTTGGAAAAAGCAGATAAAATTAAAACAGATTTTGGGTACTAAATACGCGTAATTTTCACAAAGATTTGGGAAAAAGAAAAGTAATAATGTATAATTTCATTTCTTAAACTAACAAAAAATAATTATTATGAGAGGTATTCTTTGGTTAATCGCTGTTGTTTGTATTATAATCTGGCTTTTAGGTTTCTTCAATATTGTAGAAGGTCTTGGCACCAGTAATCTTATACATATCCTTTTAGTTTTAGCAGTTATTGCTATACTATATAGTATAATTCGAGGAAGGTAAAATTACGTTACTTTTATAGGTACTCATGTATTCAGCAAAATAACTTTTTTTGCTGGGGTGTCTTTTTATTTCCAAAATATAGAATGTACGATATTCATTTCTACAAAAGAGCACATGAAAGATTTTAATAAAGTTTCCGGATTATCTAACACTAGTTAAACATGATAACGGAGACTTTTGGTGTTTTGATAACCGTAATGCTGAGACTGAATTCCCGGTAGTAATTTTTGACCACAATTCAAATACTATTGAATTGAGTGCCAATTATAATTGGAAAAAATTTATAGCTTGGATCGACAAAACGATGGAAGCTGAATACTAATTTAACACTCCACACTAAAAAACAGAGGTAAAAAACACCATTCCATACCTGTGGAAATGTGTATTTTTAACCCCTAGCTATGGCCAAAACAAAAACTACTTTTTTCTGTCAGAACTGCGGCGCCCAATTTTCTAAATGGCAAGGGCAATGTACTTCCTGTAAAGAATGGAATACTATTGCCGAGGAGGTTATTCAAAAGCCCACTTCGGCTTCGCTTAGTGCGCGGGGGATTATTCCTAAAGACAGTAAACAGCGCGTGGCGAAACCAACACTTATTTCTGAAATATCTTCAGAAAAAGAAGCGCGTCTCAACACAAAAAATGAGGAACTAAATCGTGTGTTGGGTGGCGGTCTTGTTCCGGGGAGCTTAACGCTTTTGGGTGGTGAACCCGGAATAGGGAAAAGCACCTTAATGCTTCAGGTAGCTTTGCAGTTACCGTATAAAACACTTTATGTTTCCGGTGAAGAAAGTGCGCAACAAATTAAAATGCGGGCCGCCCGTATCTATCCAGAAGCAAACAGTTGCTATATTTTGACCGAAACCAAAACACAAAATATTTTTCGAAATATTGCCGAAATGCAACCCGATATTGTTGTAATAGACTCCATACAAACACTGCATACAGATTATATTGAAAGTAGTGCCGGAAGCATTTCACAAATACGGGAATGTACCACAGAGCTTATTAAATTTGCAAAAGAAACCGCTACTCCAGTTATTTTAATTGGTCATATTACCAAAGATGGAAACATTGCAGGTCCAAAAATTCTGGAACATATGGTAGATACTGTCCTGCAATTTGAAGGCGACCGAAACCATATCTACCGGATTTTACGCGCCAATAAAAACCGCTTTGGAAGCACCAATGAACTGGGTATTTATGAAATGCAAAGCAGCGGACTGAGAGAAGTGAGCAATCCTTCAGAAATACTAATTTCTAAAAACGAGGAAGACCTCAGCGGTACTGCCATTGCCTCCACCCTCGAAGGAATGCGGCCTTTAATGATCGAAATACAAGCGCTCGTCTCCACAGCAGTTTATGGAACACCACAACGTAGTGCCACTGGTTACAATGCCAAACGCCTTAATATGATTTTAGCCGTTTTGGAAAAAAGAGCCGGATTTAAACTAGGCGCAAAAGACGTGTTTTTAAATGTCACGGGAGGTATATCTGTGGACGATCCTGCCATAGATCTGGCCGTGGTAGCCGCAGTACTATCTTCCAATATAGATATAGCTATAGATAAACGCATGTGCTTTGCTGCCGAAATTGGATTGGCTGGCGAAGTACGACCTGTACCTAAAGTAGACCAGCGTATCCTCGAAGCCGAAAAACTGGGTTTTGAAAGCATCATCATTTCAAAATATTGCAAACTGCCTAAAACTAACTACGGTATTTCTATCATTAAACTTGCCAAAGTGAATGATGTGGTACAGCATTTATTTGGGTAAATAAACTCATAAAAAAACTCATTTCAGATATGGTTTCTTGAGGCGTTTCCTTTTAAATAAGAGTTAATTATTTATTCTTTTATAAGTTGTTTTGTAAGGATACCTAAATTTGTTTCAATGCTTAGCAAATAAGTAGCAGTTGCCAGTTCTGAAATATCTAAGGAAATTATTGTATCACTGAAATTTTCAGCTTTAATAATACGTCCACTTAGATCGTAAACAGTTATTGTTTCTACTACAACTCCTTGAGATGCTTGAAGGGTTACTTTTGAAGTTGCAGGACTTGGGTATAAAATTATGGAAGTAGCGTCTAATTGAAAATCTGGAGTTTCCAGAACAGCTTCTACCGAGAGTGTGAATGTACACGAAACTTCATTAAGAGCATCGTCTGTCACTACAATAGATATGGGGTACACACCAACTGCCAGCATAGTTCCCGGAGCCGGGGTTTGTATTACATTGGATAGTGTTGTTGTACAATTATCTGAAACAGCTACGAGTCCATCAGCAACATAATCCGGTAACACATAATCTATTCCATCTACGAAAACTGAAGTATTTGTCGGACAATCTATGTCCGGTATTTCGGTGTCTTCAACGGTTACTGTAAAACTACAAAGCGATACATTTCCAAAGGCATCGGTTGCTGTATAGGTTACGGTGGTAGTTCCTACGGGAAACATATCTCCACTAGAATGAGTAGAAGTAAGTGTTAAGTTCACGCAATTATCCGTAGCTGTTGGTATGGTTCAGCTTACATTAGCATCACAATCTCCAAAATCGTTCCCCACAATAATATCCACCGGACAGTTGGAGATCACTGGCATTTCGGCGTCTTGTACAGTAACTGTAAAACTACAGTTTATTGCGTTTCCAGAAGGGTCCGTTGCCGTATATGTTACAAGCGTCGTCCCTAGTTGAAACTCATCTCCCGGATTATGTGACGCCGTTATTGCAACGTTACAATTATCTGTGCCTACAGGCAGTGTCCAGAACACCAAAGCATCGCAACTTCCTACATCGTTTCCTACCGTAATATTGCTTGGACAACTAGTAAAAACAGGACTTTCGGTATCTAAAACGGTTACCACAAAACTACACGTAGCAGTGTTACCAGATGTATCGGTGGCAATGTATTGTACGGTTGTATCACCTACCGGAAAAAAATCTCCGGGAAGGTTTGTACTTGTTAAACTGGCTCCGCAATTATCCGTTTGCGTAGGTGGCGTAAAAGAAACATTTGCACCGCAACTTCCTGGCTGGTTTGGAACCGAAATATTCATCGGACAATTAGAGATCACCGGAGCTTCATTTTCAGAAATCGTAATCGTAAAACTGCATATATCTGTATTTCCTGCTGGATCGGTTGTCGTGTAAGTTACCGTAGTAACACCTGCGCTAAACACATCTCCGGGAACGTGGGTAACCGTTAATACTGCACTACAGTTATCGGTTTGTAAGGGTGGTGTCCAGGAGACAGATGCTGTACACATTCCTGGATCCGTATTCTGTGAAATATCTAATGGGCAACTTGATATAACCGGGTCTTCAATATCCAGTACTGTTACTGTAAAACTACAAACAACAGCATTTCCTGCAGGATCGGTTGCTGTATAGCTCACGGTTGTGACACCAGAAGGAAACATATCTCCGGAGTTATGTGAAGAAGAAACAGAAACTGAACAATTGTCGGTTGCCATTGGTGCGGTAAAAGCAACACTTGCACTGCACACACCAGAATCATTATTGACGGTAATGTTTGCCGGGCAACCAGAAAACACCGGGTCAACCGTATCCAAAACAGTAATATCGAAAGTACAGGTAGCGAGGTTCCCTGAACTGTCTGATGCCGTATAAGTAACCGTTGTCACCCCTACCGGAAAAAATTGTCCGGGATTGTGGGTTGAAAGCACATTAAACGTACAGTTATCTGATGCCGTTGGAGAAATAAATCCTTCTGAAGCACCTACCATAGCGCCACAGGAACCTAGCTCTGCATCTACCGTAAGAGCAGTTGGACATCCTGTAAATGTTGGTAATTCAGTATCTGAAACTGTAATTGAAAACGAAGTTTGTACAGAGTTTCCGGCTGTATCTGTTGCAGTATAAGTTACAATGGTCTCACCTATTGGAAAAAAGGCTCCCGGTGAATGAGTTGAAACCAACGTAAAATCACATGTGTCTGATGCAGCAGGAGGTGTGAAGTTTACTATGGCACCACACATCATTGAATCTGAAGGTGCGGTAATATCTATACTTGTTGTGATGGTTGGAGGCGTGACGTCGGTTATAGTTACTGTTTGTGTTTGTATAACCGTATTACCATTGCCATCGTCATACGTCCAGACTACAGTATTTGCACCCTGATTTGTGATAGGAAATGTTGCAGCAGGTGTGGTTGCCGTAACCAATCCTGCACATCCATCTGTTGCCGTTGGTGGCGTAAGCGATGCTATGGCGCATTCACTGATAATATTTGGAAGGGTTGCTACGTCCGGTACTGGAGGAATATCTTCGGCACCACCATCAATGAGTATCCAACCGGCATTGGCAATAAGCTCTCCACGAGCGGTCTCTCCGTCACAATATTGGCTGTTTCCACCATTGAATGCTACAACAGTCTGCACTATTTGTGCATTCCATCCTATAAGCAAGGCATCGTAATTTGTGATAGACAAAGTAACACCGGTAAACATATTATCCATTGTTGTTACGTTGGTAATGTCCCAAGATCCTATATTCTGATCAAAAGCTTCGGCAGCGGTAAACATTTCTTCCATAGTAGTAACCATATTCGTATCCCAACCGCTTATATCCTGGTTGAAAATAGTAGCATCATTAAACATATTGTCCATTGCTGTTACATTGCTGGTTGTCCATCCCGTAATGTCTTCATTAAAACTTTCGGCTCCGGCAAACATAGCGCTCATATTGGTTACCTGCTCTACGTCCCAAAGGTTTAGATCCTGATTAAAAACTTCGGCACCATTAAACATATTGGACATATCTGTCACCATCCCCACTTCCCACAAGCCAATGTCCTGATTAAAACTGAAAGCATTGGTAAACATCCCGCTCATATTAGTGACATTGTCTACTAACCAGACACCAATGGGCTGGTTAAAAGCTTCGGCACTGGAAAACATTCCTTCCATGGTTGTAACGTCCAGCACTATCCAGGTACTAATGTCCTGATTAAAACTTCTTGCATTTAAGAACATCCCCTGCATATTAGTAACTCCTGTTACATCCCAAAGACCAATATCCTGATTAAAGTTTACGGCGCTGGCAAACATAGAGTCCATATTGGTCACATTTAAGGTAGTCCAAAGACCTACAGGCTGGTTAAAAGGTGTTTCTGCAAACATACTTTCCATAGTAAGCACTCCTGATACATTCCAACTGCCAATTGGCTGGTTAAAAGCACTTTGAGAAAATGTGGCTTCCATAGTGGTTACTAGGGTTGTATCCCAACTACTTAGATCCTGATTAAAGCTACTTGCTTCGTTAAATGTTTCGGCAAGACTTGTAATGGTTGAAATATCCCAGGAATCAATAGGATCGTTAAATGAAGTCGCTCCTTTAAATAGTTGCTCTAAAGAGGTTGCTGCTGTTAAGTCCGGCGCATCAAAGGCATTTACTCTAAGATTACTACAGCCATAAAAAGCTGCTTCCATAGAAGCCCACGCTTGGTCCCCCCAATTGTCTACCGCTATTATTTTTTCCTTGTCTCCACCATTGTTAAAGTATATTCTGGGGAAATCTCCTGAAATTGTCACTATATATCTTCCCGCCGTTGCGTAGGTGTGGGTTATGTCTCCCGTCACATTCATATCTGTGTTTCCGTCACCCCAATCTACAGTATAATCGTATCCAATGCCGGTAGTAGGAATCGTAATTTGGTCCGGCATAGAAGTTCCCGGATTATTAGTTTGCCAGATGGTCACAAAATCTGTTACACATACTTCACCTCCATCGGTTATTGTCCACGTGCTATTGGATTCTATATCCATTTTTGCCATGGCACCCTCACAGTATTCACTGTCTCCACCATCAAAAGTTACATTAGGTTGCAAGGTTTGTGCTTCCCAACCTATAAGCAATGCATCGTAAATAGAAGTGCTTAACGTAACGTTTGCAAACATTCCGTCCATAGCGGTAACAGCACTTACATCCCAACTACCAATGTTATTATTTACAGAAAGATTTACGGCATCCTGAAACATAAACGATAGATCTGTCACTCCTGTAAGATCAGGTTCATCTATAGCTGAAACAGATAAATTTGAACATCCATCAAATGCATGTACCATAGACTCCCAAGGGTTTGGGCCCCATTGTGTTATGGATGTAATTTTATCCTTATCCCCACCCGCATTAAAAAATATTCTGGGGAAATCTCCTCTTAGTTTCACTTTGTAGGTTCCTGGTATCGCATAGGTATGGGAACCATCTGCCAGTAGGTTTCCATCCATAGAATTATCGCCCCAGTCTACGCTATAATCATAGCCAGTTCCGGTTGTTGGAATAGTTATGGCATCGTTTGCAGATACTCCCGGATTATCTGTTTTCCATAGTGTAATGAACTCATCGCTACAATCCAGCCCACCATCAATAATATTCCACATAAAGGTAGTTAGGAGTATCTCTTTTCCTTCCTCACCAAAACAATTGGTGCTGGCATTTCCTGCATCGAATGTCACTTCGTTTTGTACTGTAAGGACAGACCATCCTATTAAAATATTTTCGTAGTTCTCTTCAGAAAGTGAAACACCATTAAAAAATTGCTCCATGTTCAGAACATTAGAAACATCCCAACCACCAAGTAATGCATTAAAGCTTGTGGCGTTTTTAAAAATTGCTACCATGTTAGTTACGCTGGAAACATTCCAACCGCCTATAAGTCCTTCAAAACTAGTTGCGCCATTAAATAAATTATCCATAGTGGTTATGGTACTCACATCCCAAAAACTTATATCCTGATTCAAAGAAACTGCATCCCGAAACATTGCAGAAAGTGATGTAGCGGCAGAAAGATCTGGTGCGTCAGTAGCTGCTATTTCAAGATGTGTACAGCCATAAAAAGCACCTTCCATAGAACTCCAGACATTTGTTCCCCACGCTTCAACAGTTAAAATTTTATCTTTGTCACCTACATTGTTAAAGAATATTCTTGGAAAGGATCCTCTTATCGCAATCGTATAAATACCTGCTGTTGCATAGGTATGTGTCGCATCTGTCGTGATGCCAAGATCATCAAAAGTCCCGTCATTTTCCCAATCCACGTCATACAAATAGGTTTCTCCGGGTGCTGTTGGAATGGTAATAGTTTCAGAAGGAGTGGTGGTTTCCCAGGTGGTGATAAAATCCTGTGCTATCGTTTCCGTAGAAAGGAAAAAGCAACACATAGAACATACAAAATATAATAACGATGTAGTTTTTTTCATAAGACTGATTACTTGGCAGATTTTTCCTGTTCTCTTAGGGCGGCGATATAGGTTACAATTTCCTTCGTAGTTCTAAGGTGCTCTTCAAAAATATCGGGTCTGTGCACACTTGGCTTTCCGTCTGTAATTGTGGTGATCTCAGGATCGAAAAACGCATAGGTATAAAATGAAGCCGTGACCAGTTTATCTGCCGGCACTATTTTATCATAGGCATACATAAATTTCAATATTGTTTCTTTATCTTTTGGATATAAGTGGATCATACGCCAGAAAGCCTTCTGGATCTCAAACTTTGCGATGGGTTCTCTAACGTCTGCCAGAGAATACTCCTTTTTATACACCTCAGCTCTGTACGCAGCATCCTGTGCCAGTTTTTGAGCTTCGTCACTAAAGAGCATCTTGTCGCCTTCTACGATCACTCCAGGTGTTTGCACTTTAGTAATCCATTCTTTAAGCACCTCTTCGTTGGCCATCATTTCCTTTAGCTCCTCTCCGGTAATGTTACTGGTATCTGTAACAGTAGGCTGCGCGGTAAGGCTGAAATTTCCTAACATCACAAGCAGTACATAAAGACCTATTTTATTGTTTACTAGTAGTCGCATAATCTAATTCAATTTTATTTGCTGAAGTGTTTTCTAGTTTTTCTGAAATTCTAGCCAGACGTTCTTCAAGTGTTTCAATTTTTATATCTAATTCTTTTTGTTGGTTTTCAACTGAGGCTACATCTTGTGAAATGGTATTGTTATGAATTCCCATAACAATCTTCACTACTTTAGGACCTTCTTGTCTATTGGTTTCCCAGGATCTTCCCACAGCCAGTTTATAATCTATAGGTGTCATATTTTCCAATGAAACTGCTTTTCCGTAGCCAGCAATTATTGTATTTGCCACGATAAAGTCACCCTGCGATACAGGTCCAAGTACTTTTACAGGTACTTGTCCCAAAAATGCTACCGGATTTCCTAAGGGTGTATCTTCTTTAGCGGGTGTATTTCCCAATACGATGGGTCTGTGAGAAACCACGAGAATCTGTTCAAAAACGGTCAGGTCTTTAGAGATCTTTCCTCCTCGAATTGCTACAATATCTCCCGCAGTAATGTATTCTGAAATATCCTGTCTTGGAAGCCATTCTGCATAATCACCATTACCAGATTCAAAGGCGACGCCTATTTTATTATAAGCATCTATTAAATTTGAAAGTTCCGTTCCGCCACCTATCATTCCTTCTACCAGATCTACTCCTACAAATCCTGCCAATACATTAATAACATAGACCGGATCTAGCACCGTATTATCTCTAAAATCTGCTGTAGACTGCGCTAAAATGGCTCCAGTTTGACGATCTGCCATATCCTCAAAAGCCATAAAAGCGTTGGAAGAACTCATAGAGTTAGACACCGTTGTGGCTGTAACGTTGGGAATAGTTATTAAATTGGTATTACTAATTTCCGGTAAGCCTTCTGGAATTGCAGGAATAATATCGTTTATTGTTGGTACAATTTGCGTAGATGGAAACTTGATTCTAGGAATAACAATTGCTGGCAATTGCGGTACACAAAACTCAATAGGCGGAATACAAATAGTACAATTAAAAAATGTACACGGATTAAAACAGTATTGCCCGGAGCATAACCTGTTAGATCCAGGAAATACAGTTACGGCTGGAACTACAGTAAATTCCGGAATTGTAAACCCCGGAAAATCGAAAGGCAGTCCAAGTTTGTTGTTAATTTCACCAATAATAGTATTGCCAATAGAACCAAATTGTCCTAAAACTAAATTTGCAGGAACAAGCGCTATAATATCGTTTACATTTATAGATGTTCCATTAGGATCCTCAGTTGCAAGTAAGTTTTTGACCACCTGTATTTGAGGATCATATTGAGTAACATATGGGTTATTTATCTGAAGGTAATCTGCCGGGTTATTAGAGCTAGCAGGTCCGTTATAAGCTCCGTGCGTTCTTCCTAATTTAATTAAAATGCCGTCGCCATTTTCAGTATTGGTGTTTTCAAAAGTTGAAATTGAAGTAGCCTGGTCATCGATAATATTCAATTTGGTGGCAGATACGCCCCCCAATAAAAAACTACTGCCTGTAGCACCTAACGATAATGAGTTATTAACGAGTGAAACACCTGTTACGTTCAATGCATTGTTTAACACAGAGACACCCCCTACACTTAAAGCACCCGATAAACCCGTTGCACTTCCGTTTGTTACATTCAAAGAGTTTAAAAAAGTAGAAAAACCGTCCACGTCCAATAATCCTGAGAACGTAGTTGCAGAACCATTATTAACACGCAACGTATTGTTAAATGTGCCTTCTCCACTCACGTTAAGTATTCCGCTTAATACTGTTGCACTGCCATTAAGAACTTCCAGCGTGTTGTTTAAATTGGATTCACCATCTACATCCAGTGTTCCTGTAAGGTCTGTTGGTGCACTGCCCAGGACAGTTAACATGTTATTCAGCAAAGTTGCTCCTTCGGTTGTAAGCGTTCCTGTTAATGTGGTTGCAGCATTATTGGCTACCAAAAGGCCTGTATTTAAAGATGTTATCCCATCTACGGTAACAGTTCCTGACAAATCTGCTCTACTAGTATTGTTAACAGTTAATGAGTTTTGCAACATTGTTTCACCAATTACATCCAAATTTGTAAGAACACGAGTTGCCCCGTCTACCTGTAACATTCCGGAAAACAGCGTAGTTGCATTATTATTTACAAATAAGGTGTTGTTAAGATTTGTAACACCATCTATAGTTACATCTTCATTAAAAAGAGCTTCACCTCCAACAGTTAAATCTCCGGATAGATCTGTAGGAGCAAGGTTGTTTACCGAAAGGCTATTATTAAAATTTGTGGATTCAACCACACTTAATGTTCCCGAAAGTTCCGTTAGACTTTGTGCATTCACATGTAAATCTCCCTCAAGGTTTGTATTTTCTTCAACAACAAGCGTGGTTTCAAATTTTGAGGCGCCTTGCGTTGTTAATGTTCCGGATAAAGCGGTTGGTGAAGCGTTATTTACGCTCAGGTTATTGTTTAGGTTGGTAATTCCGGAAACCGTAAGATCCTGATTAAAAATGGTAGTTCCTGCTACCACCAGATCTCCGGAAACACCTACGTTGCTTTCATTATTTACGTTCACAGTATCGTAAAATATTGCTTCTCCGTTAACCCGTAAATCACCTGTTAAAACAGTAGGACTTTCATTGCTCACATTAAGACCATTACCTGATTTAGTCTCTCCATCTACTCTCAAAGTACTTTCAAATTGTGCATTTCTATTTACCTGCAAAGAATCTTTAAGCAGTGTTTTGGTAGCTACATCTAAGTCACCTGAAAGATACGTATAGGTAGAATTTGCCACAGTTAATGAATCATTTAAAACCGATGTCCCATGTACCCGTAAGCTACCTGTAAGTACGGTCTCAGATTCATTATTTACAGATAGATCATTATTAAGCAGCGTTCTTCCTGCTACCAGTAAGTTGCTTTTTAACATCGTATTTCCTGCTACGTCCAGTGTTTTAGTAACCAGCACATCTCTATGAAATGCATACGGAATAAACAACAATTCTTTGTTTTCCTGAACTTTATACGCATAACCTGTCAACCTGATCTCAACTTTTAACTCTTTTGGAGTTCCTTCCCAGATAATTTTTCTGAAATCTCCAAAATCTGGTGTGCCCTGGCCAATTATTACGCTAAACATTCCAAAGGCATCTGTTGTGGTGGTGTGTACCTCTCTGTACTCGGCATTTTCTGAAGTATTTGCAATGGTAAATCTAACTTCTATCGTTTCGTTTGCCAGTACATTTCCTTTTATATCAACCCCGGGAATTTCCTGAATGGCTTCATCTATAATAACTGACTGATAGCTAATCCCATCGGTTTGTGCTGTTACGATAAAGCCTGCCAGAAATAAAATAAATAGTAATTTTTTCATGGTTTATTTGCTTTTTCCGTTTAACAACAATGCTTTATCTGCTTTTTGATCCAAGAATTCTACTTGTTTTTCCAGCACTTCATATTTTATCTGGTATGCATCTTGTTTTTGTTTCAGCTTTGTGATAATAGTTGCCCAATCACCATTATGAACTCCCACAACTGTATTGACCATTTTTGGACCTTCGTTTAAATTTTCGTCCCACGAACGGCCTACCGTAAACTTAAAATCTTCAGCAGTCATAGAAGCCGGGTGCACTGCTTTTCCGTACCCTTTAATTTGTGTGGTTGCTACAATAAAATCGCCTGTTTGTACCGGACCAATTATTTTTACCGGTACCTGGCCCATAAAAGCAACGTTATTGCCAAAATGAACTTTATCCTTGGCTGGAGTGTTTCCTAAAATTATTGGCTTGTGAGACACTACCATCACTTGTTCTGCGCTGGTTAGGTCTTTTGTAATAAGCCCTCCTTTAACACCAACAATATCGCCTGCGGTAATGTATTCGCTGTAATCTTCGCGTTGTAACCACTCTGCGTAATCTCCATTTCCTGAAGCATACTCTACGCCAATGTTATTGTATAAATCTACAATAGTAGCGATCTCTGCGATACCTGTTGCCAGACCATCTGCCAGGTCTACCCCAACAAATCCAGCTGCTACGTTTAATACATATACCGGGTCTAAAACAGTATTATTTGCAAAGTCTTCGGTAGATTGTGCTCTAATAGCACCCACCCAACGACCGTCCTTATCCTGAAAGGTTACATATTCATTCTCCTTGGTTAGTGTATTTGTTACAGTACCAACATTTACCCTTGGTATATCTATAGTAACTCCCTGTAACGGAATATTAGGTATTTCCGGTAGTAAGTCGAACCCTGGTGTAAAATTAATAGATGGAAGCACTACTGCAGGAATAGTAACCCCCGGGATTGTAAGTCCAATAATTGGCACCGTTACATCATTTGTAATTACTGTTCTTGGCAGTAGTGTTGTGGTAGGTATTGTAATGGCAGGAAACGAAACTGGCAGCAGATCGTTAATTGGTCCTGGTGGATCCACATCGTTAATATAATCTATAATACCGTTTCCTATACCTGCTATAGCTCCCGCAGCAAAACTGGTAGGTGCCAGTTGAAGAATTTCTTCAGGTGTAATAGAGGTAGGGTTGGTAGAATTAAGTTTACCTTGTAATACTCCAATAGGCCCTTGTAAAGCAGCTACTGCAGCAATCAAAGGTACTTCCAGATATCCATCTGAGTTTACCGGTGCAGTTACTGCTCCGTCTCCATTATAGGCGCCGTGATTTCGTCCTAACTTAATAACGATGCCATCTCCATTACCATTATTGTTATTCTGAAACGTAGCGACATAATTTGGAGCATCTGTAGATACGCTTATTGAATTTGTATTTAATTCACCTAAAGAAGCCAGTCCGGTTACCGTTAAATCGTTATCAATAAGAGTAGCTCCCGCAATTGTTAAGGTGTTATTAAGATTTGTTGCACCCCCCACAGTTAAAGCTCCCGATAAATTTGTAGCAGCTCCTCCATTTACATTTAATGCGTCGTTTAAAGTTGTTACCCCTGTAACTCCTAAAGTACCGGTTAGCGTGGTGGCACTCCCATTCAACACCTGAAGTGTATTGTTAAAAAATGCTCCTTCATCAACAGATAAAGTTCCAGAAAGTTCTGTCGCACTGCCCCCGGTAACTCCTAAAGAATTATTAAGTGTTGTTACACCATCTACAACGAGTGTCCCAGTTAATTCAGTACGACTACTATTAGCGACTTCTAAAGAGTTGTTTAATGTTGTTTCTCCATCTACTGTAAGAAGTCCTGTAAGATTTGTTGGGCTTGCATTTGTTACGTCCAAAGTATTATTAAGTGTCGTCGCTCCTGTAACTTCCAAATCTCCCGTTAAGTTTGTGGCACTTCCGTTAAGTACATTCAGGTCTTCTTGCAATGTTGTGGTTCCTACCACTTCTAAAGTACTATTAAGCTGTGCTGCCTCTTCTACCGTTAAGGTTCCTGAAAGATTGGTAGCGGCACCATTATTTACATTCAGGATATTGTTTAAATTGGTAATGCCTTCAATAGTTACATCGTTACCAAAACTTATAAGCCCATCCACACTCAATGTTCCAGACAATACTGTTGGACTACCATTAGTAACATTAAGCCCACTATTAAGATTGGTTTCCTGCTGTACTGTTAATGTTCCGGATAGCGTAGTAGCAGCTGCATTATTTACACTCAAACTATTTTCAAGATTGGTGGTGCCAATTACCTGCAAGTTATTCGCTAACTGCGTGTCTCCCTCTACTAGTAGGGTTCCGGACAGATTTGTTGGTGCTGCGTTATTAACATTTAACTCGTTATTCAGATTGGTATTTCCGTTCACGGTCAAGTCTCCGTCAAATGTGGTGGCTCCTTCTATATTCAAATTACCCGAAACATTTAAATCTCCGCCCTGATTAATAGCAACATCACTTTCAAAATTAGTAGTGCCATCTACGCGAAGTGTTCCTGTTAGATTTGTTGCGCTTTCGTTTAGCACATCCAGGCTATTAAATAATCTGGTGGTTCCATTTACCCTCAGTTCTTTTAAAAGATATGTATCACCTTCCACTCTAAGAGAATCACCCAACACAGTAGCTCCAGAAACGGTAAGTGTTCCCGTAAGATCTGTAGGGCTTTGATTGGCAACTGTAAGCGTATTGTTGAGTTTCGTAAAGTTAGCTACTGTTAGCGAGCCCGTTAACAAGGTGGCACTATTATTTTCTACTGTTAATGTATTATTCAGGTTGGTAGTTCCACCTACTGTTAGGTTACTACCTAAGGTTGTCATACCTGTTACATCCAGGAAACCAGTGGCGATAATATCCCTATGAAATGCGTATGGTACAAATAGCAAACGCTGGTAACTTAATTCGTTAAAGTTTCCTTCAATATTTATTTCAACCTGAAGGTCTTTCTTCTTACCATCCCAGAATATTTCAGTAAACAAACCTGTTTCCGGCGTACCTTGACCAATGGTTAAATTTACCATCCCAAAGGCATTGGTAGTGGTGTTTTGTACTTCCCTGTATTCTACATTGCCATTTTCATCCAGCACTGTAAAACGAAAAGCTACATCTGCATTCATTAATATATTACTGGTGCCATCTACCCCGGGTAATTCCTGCGGGTTAGGATCTATAATAATTGCTTGATAACTCAATCCGTCGGTTTGAGCTAGTGCGGTGAGTGTTGCTATGAACAACAAACTTAAGGTGATTATATTTTTCATGGGTAGTTGTTTATTCTACTGATTCTATTATTGTTTCTATCTCTTCCTCTTCTTTCTGCGGAAGGTTTACTTTAAAACCTACACCTATCATATCCATAGAGATTTTAAGCTTTTCGTTGCTGTTTGAGGTAGCGTCCTCCAGATCCAGACTTTCCCCGTATGTATACTGAAGATACACACTCGTTGCTTCCGTTATAGGATACGAAACTCCCAGACCTCCCCGAAAGAAAAAGCCTGCATCGTCAAACTCCTCAATACCATCTAAATCAAAAACCTGATTGTTGAGCGTTTGTGTTCCCTGAACCAAAAACTCATAAGATGCCGCAACTTTCAGGAAAAATGTAAAATCGTGTAACGTGTAAACATTGTAATCGAACCCCAGATTAATTCCTACGTAATCTACGTTGTATTCAAAATAATTTCCCAGCGCGTTATCACTTCCAATTGAGCCATAGCTGTTATGAGAAGCACCCAGGTTAATATGTAATCCATCTAAAAAAAAGCGATGTGCATATCCTGCAGTAATATAATTGTTGGTCACAGGATTTAAGTTTTCGAGCAAAGTTCCGCTGCTGTTTTCAAATTCGAAATTTGAAGATATCTTCCCCGCTTCCAGAAAAATTTGTTGTGAGAAAGCCGAACAGGAAGCTACTAAAAGGAGTAGTAAAGTAATTTTTTTCATATGAAAGCCCACATAGGTGGGTAGGTTTTGGTTAGTTAGTTTTTAATGAGCGTCGCTGTAAATTGTTTATTCGCCTGCGAGATAGAAAGCAAATAACTGGCACTGGATAAAAAGTCGAAATCCAGTTGAATTTCTCTGGAGGGTGCCATTTCTTTTGAAAAAACAATCCGTCCTGAAATATCATAAAGCGTAATAGAAAGTGGCGCGTCAATCTCTTCAGAAAAACGAACTTGCACATAACTGCTAAATGGGTTTGGAAACACCACAGCTTGTAGCGAATTGTCTTCGTCCAAAACACCTTCTATTTTAATAGGTGGTTGAATAAAACCCTGTAAAACAGTAAAATCCTGAATGGTATGGGTGCCAATAACACTGGATTGTCCCACGCTTTGTTGAACAACATATTGTTTTCCTGAAACAGTAGTGGTGGTAGAGATTCCAGTTACTCCAACAGTAGAGCGTACTGTTTCCTGAGCAAAAAGACTGCTGCTAGCAATTATAAATAATGCTAAACCGAGTAGTTGTGAAAACATAAAAATATAATTTGATTAGTAAATCAAATATAATCCGTACCCGTATGCCAATCAATACGCACTCTATGTGTATTTCTACGTAGGGGTACGTAGCGGGAATTTACGGTCTCAGCTTTTGCCTATTTACGTTGTAGAAGAATAAGCAGGAAAAAAAGTCTAAATAGATACAATAAGCTCTTTATTGGCTTTTGCCCAAAGTAATAATGCATCCGGGGCTGTGTCCAAATCTAATTTTGTGATAATATTTGCCCTGTGTTTTTGAACCGTTCGGTACGAAATATTTATAATGTCGCCAATTTCTTTTGAAGATTTATTGTGTGCCACCAAACGTAAAATGGTGCGTTCGCTGGGAGATAAAAAATTAATTTTTGTAAGCTCCGGCGCCACGTGCTCTTCAAAAATAGACTCAAAGGTTTTACTGAAATATGTTTCACCTTTCAGCAGGCTTTGAATGCAGTTGTCCATTTCAGCAAAAGGTTCATCTTTTAAAAGATACCCATCTATATTAAGTTGCTTGGCTTTAATTATAAATGCTTTCTCTTTGTGAGAAGTTAAAATTATGAAACGTGTTTCGGCAGTAATGGATCTTGCTTTAGAAATTACTTCAAAACCTGTGAGTAAGGGCATTTCTATATCCAAAACCGCAATAGCCGGTTTTTCTTTCTGTAACAACTCTAAGGCTTCTGCCCCATTAGAGGCTTCCAACAGGTTACGATAGCCATGCTCCCTAAACTCCTGCAACAATCCTTTTAAAAGCATAGGGTGGTCGTCTGCAACCAAAATTTTGATCTCTTTTTTCACTTTTTTGGAATTAGTGCTGTTATTGTTGTGCCTTTTTTATGGGTGCTCTTTATACTTAACGTTCCTCCAATAATTTTAATGCGTTCGGCAAGTGTTTTTAATCCAAGGCTATTTTTCAATTGGGCCTGGGACACTTCAAATCCTTTACCATTGTCTGTAATTTCTATCGCTATTTCTGAAGGCTTTTCAATAACTTCCACACTTATGGCTCCGGCGCTGGAATGTTTCATACTATTGGTAATACACTCCTGTACAAATCTATATAAATTTAAACTTTCAGCTTCATTAAAATAAGCATCCACCTGTGCCACATCTACCGAAAAGAACGTATCAAACTGTTCGTCCAGGTCATAGATTAACTGCTCTATACTTTGGGTTAATCCCAACAGCTTCAGGTTTGCAGGATATAAACCTCTGGAAATAGCACGTACTTCTTCCAAT
The DNA here is from genome assembly GCA_963793275.1 of uncultured Flavobacteriaceae bacterium. Classification (GTDB taxonomy): domain Bacteria; phylum Bacteroidota; class Bacteroidia; order Flavobacteriales; family Flavobacteriaceae; genus Marinirhabdus. The sequence continues at coordinate 424,637 of CAWBZL010000004.1, read as the reverse complement.
ACAGTATTGGTTAAGCCCGTTAGATCGTCATCGCCTTTTTGTTGCGTTTTCTTTTTAATAAGGGTGAGTTGTTGCCCTACGCTATCGTGCAGCTCCCTTGCAATGTGGTTTCGTTCTTTTTCCTGAGAAAGTAATAGATCTAAAGCAAACTTTTCCTGCAAACGTTGTTTCTCCCGCGCCTTGTCCAGCAGATATAGCAAAAGGACTATTAACGCAATAATTACCAAAAAATAAAACCACCATGTTCTATAAAAAAAGTTTTTTGAAACAATTGCAATCTGGAGTCCTTCCCCGATCTTCTTACCTGAAAAATCCAACGCTTCTATCTGCAACTTATAGTTTCCCGCTGCCATATTAGGAAATCTAATTTGTTGCTCCTGTTGCAGTTGTATCCAATCTTCAGTATTTAAACGGTACTGAAAACTATGCAAACTATTAGCTACATTGTTAGTAAGTGCATATTCTATTTGTAGTTCTTTAAACTCTGCCGGTAATGTAATGGAAGGATTTTCAGAAAAAACACTTTGGTTGTATTCATCTACGATCTTTTTTGCTTTAGTATTATAGCTTCTTATTTTGAGAAGTTTTAAGCTCGATTTGTTTTTTGCTGGCATTAAGGTTTCGGGATCAAAGTAATTAAGCCCCGCTATGGTACCAATTAAAAAACCATCTTTTGTATCTAAGGCACTATATCTATTAGCCTCGTTATTACTAAAGCCATCTTTACTTGAGAATCTTGCAGCCGTATTATCGATGCTATTCCAGCGTACATAGCCATTAAAGGTATTTATCCACCAAATATCGTCCCGTATTAAAACCGTTGCTATTCCTGCTCCAAGCGCATCCTTATAAATGGTTTTGAAACTTTTGGTTTCTTCATTAAACGCAACAATATGCCCACTTCGGGTTCCTACTATAAAACCATGTTCAGGATGATAGTCTGCCATTAACAAATAGGTATCTTCCAGTTGATCAGGACTATTGTAAAACGCCTGTTTTTTTGTAATTGTTTGATAGGTAAACAACCCTTCTGAGGTAGCTGCAATTAACAAATTGTTCTTTTTACTATACGCAACATCATGCATGTGTAAGGTATCTGTTTTTACGAGTTCCTCATAAGACTTATTGCGTATATTAAAAGACAGCAGATTGAATTTATTGGTTCCGCAGATAAGTACGGAATCGTTTATTCTTTCCAGAGAGGTTACAGGATAATAGGAAAAGTATTCAAAATCCTTTGTGGCTAAATCTACCCCAACAATCCCGGAACCACCGTTGCTCCAGATGATGTTTTCATCCTTAATAAAGTTACGTGAACTATTAGGAAAATCTATACTGGCTTTTTTATTGAAGGTTACTTTTTCTGTGGTTATTTTTTTTAAATCCAGAAGGTGCCAACCATCTCCTTCTGTAGCTATTAAATAGATATCGTCTTTTAGATACGAAATAGCTCTGAATTGAGTTTCGGGTAAAATCTGGGTAATATTTTTCTTCGGAAATTTATAATAATGAAGCTCACCATTACTGGAAGCGATCCAGACATCATCTTCTACATTTAAAGAGATAGGGTGAAGCGCAGTCTTACCTTCAAATTGCTGTTGGCTATACCAGGTATTAATTCCCGAGTCTTTTGAAATTGAACTAAACTGAAGCACCCCTTTATACTCGCTCATTAACAACGAATTCCCTCTGTCGTCCTTTATAAAATCTATATTATTGGCAAACAGTTGATTGTTTAATAATTCCAGAGGAAAAATATCAAGCTTTTCTTCATCTATGTAATGAAGTGTAGCATTACCGTAGAAAACTACAGCCGTTGTATCGCCAACCTTAAAAACCTCATCTATCCAGAGGATTCTGGCGTTGTTATCGAGTTTCTTGTTACTATCTGCTTTAATTTCCTTTACGAAGGTGCCGTCTTCTTCAAATACTTTGATGGCAAAAGTTTTGTCTGTAATAAGCCAATGTTCCTCAAGCCTGATAATTCTGGTGGAGTTTTCAAGTGCATATTTGTTTTCTGAACTTGTAAAAGAAAAGAGCGCTTTGGTAGTTAGGTCTTTTTCTAATACGTACAGCGTTATGTTTCTCCCGGTCTGTCCTAAGAAATAGTCTACTCCATTAAAAGTATAGATAGGAGAAACCATTTCACTTTTAATCTGTATGGCTTTAAAATGGGTCGTAAAAGGGTTAAAATGTAAAAATTTATTGTTTTTAGATCTTATAATAAAAGTACCATCTTCCCGCTTGTGGAATTTCTCAATAAAATTTACATCAAATATGGAAGGAATAGTAATGTTGTGAAAAGTCTTTCCGTTAAACCGTTGTAAAGACAATACTTTATCGCTTTTAATAATATCTCTTGTATCCAGAATACTTCCGCCCAGCCACAAGAAACCATCATTATCAAACACCACATCTGTTATAATATCCAGCTCCAGGCCGTCTTCTTTTCCAAACTTTTTATGAATAACTTTTGCTTCCTGAGCCATAACACTCAAAGAAAACAAGGCAATAAGCAGATAGGCTATGCCTTTTGTTACATAGAAATTCTGGCGAAACTGAAGCGCTTCCAAAGTAGTTTATTTAGGGTTAATTGTAACACAGCCCGGGGCAAACCCAGTAGCATTTCAATCCTGATTATGAGGTAAATATAATTGATAGAAGTAAGAATAAGTATTTTTTTTCTTCGGAAATAGAACGCTCCCATTGTTATTTCCTTCTTAAAATTGAGCTCTTGTAGTTTTTCAGCACAAGTTTTCGCTAGCTTTGGTACAATTTCTGCTGAAAAACAGCCCATGAAAAGACCGGATTTTATTGCTTTCTTTATAGTACTAATGCTATTGGCAGGGTGTGAGCAAATTCAAAAAGCGGCAGATGTGGTAACACAACCTACAGCCAGAGAGGTGTATGATAGAAATTTTGAAAAAGACGATTCGCTGTTACTGCAATGGAAAAAGGCTTTCAGTAAAGCGCAACAAGACAGTGTTTTAGTAACATTACCGTATGCAGAGAGTGGTGTTTTTTCTGCTGAAAATTTCTACGTATATGCTTACGATGTGCAACTTCGGGAAGGGGAAAAACTGATCGTTTCTGTAGAAAAACAACCAGATTCTACACAAATATTCATAGAACTCTTCCAAAAGTCCGAAGACTCCACCAAATCCATAAAACTATTAAAAGCTTCTGAAAAAGATAGCAGTCAACTCTCGTATACCATCAGCAAATATGGGTTCTACAAAATTACGGTGCAACCTGAAATGAAACGGGCAGCTCCATTTCAGCTAAAAATTTATACACAACCCACCTACCAATTTCCAGTGAGCGGTGCCGGCAACAAAAATGTTCAAAGTCTATGGGCAGCCTCTCGCGACGGAGGGAAACGCTCCCACGAAGGTATCGATATTTTTGCTCCAAGGGGCACGCCGCTTGTTGCTGTAACAGACGGTCGCATCTCCTCTACCGGAAACCGCGGTTTGGGAGGGAAGCAAGTTTGGTTGCGGGACGGTCTATTTGGAAAGACCATGTATTACGCCCATCTGGATAGTATTAACGTTAAGGAAGGACAGCGGGTAAAATTAGGAGACACCCTTGGTTTCGTGGGAAATACTGGTAATGCAAAAACTACGGCACCCCATTTACACTTTGGGATTTACAAAGGCAGCACCGGCCCCGTGAACCCGTATCCTTACGTTAAAATAACAGAAATCCCCGAAATCAATCAACAAAATACCTGGACAAAAGCTCTTGTAAACCGAAACAAAACTACCGTGCATCAGGGTCCTTCTGCGGCTCTGGATGAAATAGGCAGCCTTTCAAAAAATGATACTATATCAGTTTTAGGAAAGTATGGTACGTGGTTTCATATTGTTGCCAAAGACTCCATAAAAGGTTTCGTGAATGACAATCGTTTGGAAGTGCTTCCTTCAAATTAACAATTTTTTGGGCATCTAACGTACTTTCAGCTAGTATCTTTAAGAAGTTAAATATGTTACGCAGAGCGCAGTCTAAGTGAATACCACTATTGTGTGTTAGATAGTCACCGACCGCGATCAGACAGGCAATTATAAAAACTCAAATACACCCATATGTCCATATTCAAAAACATTAAAGACACCTTTTCGGTATTAAAACAAGTTGACATTCAGGCCATCGCCAAGCTTTCCCAAAAAATAGACTTAGGTGAAGTCATGAAAACCGTTGGTGAACTTGATGATCGCCAAATGGCAGGCCTTATGCGAATGCTTAAAACTAAAGCCAGAAAGGGACAACATAAACTCCCTCCTATTGATGGTGACTTTTATGATTTAAGTTTAAAACTAACACCCCATCAGCGCGAAATTCAGCTAAAAGTACGTCGGTTCATGGAAAAGGAAATAAAGCCCATTGCTAACGATTTCTGGAACAGGGCCGAATTCCCGCACCATATCATCCCAAAAATGGCAGAACTCAATATATGTGGGATGGCCTACAAAGGCTACGGTTGCCCGGACGAGACATTTCTAATGGAAGGTATTATGGCCATGGAACTTGCCAGAGTAGATGTTTCTATTTCAACATTCTTTGGCGTTCACAGCGGTCTTGCTATGGGTTCCATTTACCTCTGCGGTAGTGAAGAACAAAAACAGGAATGGCTCCCAAAAATGCAACGCATGGAAGCAATTGGCGCCTTTGGACTCACCGAACCCAACGTGGGCTCTGCAGTCGCTGGCGGGATGGAAACTACATGCGAATTAATTGGAGATGAATGGGTCATCAACGGACAAAAAAAATGGATTGGTAACGCTACCTTTAGCGATGTGACTATTATTTGGGCACGGGAAAAGGTCACCAATGCCGTAAAAGGATTTTTAGTCCGTAAAGGGAACCCAGGCTACAAAGCCGAGAAAATGGCAGATAAGATGGCGTTACGCACCGTACAAAATGCGCTCATCACCTTAACAGATTGCAAAGTGCCCGAAAGCGACCGCCTCCAGAAATGTGATCACTTTAAAGACACCGCCAAAGTATTAAAAATGACCCGTGCCGCTGTTGCCTGGCAAGCCGTAGGGTGTGCTCGTGGAGCCTATGAAAGTGCTTTGAAGTATACGAAGAAACGTGAGCAATTTGGGCGTCCTATTGCTAGATTTCAGTTAATTCAAAACCATTTGGTGGAAATGGTGGCCAATCTTACTGCGATGCAAACTATGTGTTTCCGTCTTAGTGAAATGCAGGATCTGGATATTATGACAGACGAACACGCGTCTCTTGCCAAAGTCTTTTGCAGTATGCGAACCCGCGATGTGGTAAGCCGTGCACGGGAGGTAATGGGTGGTAATGGTATTTTACTTGAATACGACGTAGCCCGCTTCGTGGCAGATGCCGAAGCAATTTACAGTTATGAAGGAACCAAAGAGATCAATTCTTTAATTGTTGGTAGAGCAATTACTGGATATAGTGCTTTTGTATCTTAAATGTTGCTTAAAATGGTTATCGGATGTTTACTGATACGGTTTCCTTATTGAAATAAAATTACTGCTGCAATTAATAAAAAAGGCTTTCAGAATTAATTCTGAAAGCCTTTATAATTTTACTTAAGACTATTTACTTAAAAACTTACTTCTTGGATTTCAGCTTTTTCTTAACTGCTACTTCCTGGAAGCCTTCAATAATATCGTCTATTTGTATGTCGTTGTAGTTCTTTAATTGAATACCACAATCATACCCTTTGGCTACTTCTCTTACATCGTCCTTAAAACGTTTTAGAGAATCCAATTCACCTGTATGGATCACAACACCTTCACGTATTAAACGAATGCTGTTATTACGTATAATTTTACCGTTGGTGACCATACAACCTGCAATAGTTCCTACTTTAGAGATCTTAAAGGTTTCTCTAATTTCAGCAGTACCTGTAATTTCCTCTTTCATTTCCGGAGATAACATTCCTTCCATTGCATCCTTCAGATCATTAATGGCTGCATAGATAATAGAGTAGGTACGGATATCGATTTCTTCCTTATCGGCTATCTGGCGTGCATTACCCATTGGGCGCACATTAAACCCGATAATGATTGCATCGGAAGCAGAGGCTAATAACACATCACTTTCGGTAATAGGCCCAACTGCTTTATGGATAATATTTACCTGAATTTCGTCTGTAGATAATTTCTGGAATGAGTCTGTTAAGGCCTCAACCGAACCATCCACATCACCTTTCAGGATAATATTCAATTCTTTAAAGTCTCCTAATGCAATACGACGTCCAATTTCATCCAGCGTAATATGGCGTTGTGTCCTTACAGACTGCTCACGTTGTAACTGCGTACGTTTGTTTGCAATGTCTTTTGCTTCACGCTCGTCTGTAAATACATTAAACTTATCACCTGCTTGTGGCGCACCGTCTAATCCTAAGATTGAAACTGGCGTAGATGGTCCTGCAGACTTTACGTTCTTACCACGCTCATCCTGCATTGCTTTAATCTTACCACTGTGCTGACCGGCCAGCACGTAGTCTCCAATATTAAGGGTACCACCTTGTACCAAGATTGTAGACACATAGCCACGACCTTTGTCCAGGAAAGCTTCCACTACGGTACCGTTTGCTAATCTGTCCGGGTTTGCTTTAAGCTCTAATAATTCGGCTTCCAGCAATACTTTTTCTAATAATTCTTTAACGCCCTCACCTGTTTTTGCTGAAATATCGTGTGATTGTATTTTACCACCCCAATCTTCAACCAGTAAGTTCATTTGTGCCAATCCTTCTTTAATCTTTTCAGGATTTGCTGCAGGCCTGTCAATTTTATTAATGGCAAAAACTATAGGAACTCCAGCCGCTTGTGCGTGACTAATAGCTTCCTTGGTTTGTGGCATAATATCATCATCTGCTGCAATTACAATAATGGCAAGGTCTGTTACCTGAGCACCTCTTGCACGCATCGCGGTAAAAGCCTCGTGACCCGGTGTATCCAGGAAAGCAATTTTTTGACCCCCTTCTAGTTGTACCCCGTAGGCACCAATATGCTGTGTAATTCCTCCACTCTCTCCCGCAATTACGTTCTCTTCACGAATGTAATCCAGTAATGATGTTTTTCCGTGATCTACGTGACCCATTACGGTAACGATAGGAGCACGTGGTTCTAGATCTTCTGGGGCATCTTTTTCTTCAAAAGTACCTTCTTCAACATCTGCGGTAATAAATTCTACTTCAAAACCAAACTCATCTGCTACAATACTTAATGTTTCTGCATCCAGACGCTGGTTCATTGTTACCATCATCCCAAGCGTCATACACGCCGATATAACCTTGGTTACCGGAACATCCATCATAGTAGCAACTTCACTTACGGTAACAAACTCTGTTACTTTAAGTAATTTGCTATCTAATTCCTGTTGTGCAAGATCATCCTCTGTTTTTTGACGGTGTGTATCACGTTTTTCACGACGGTATTTCGCACCTTTTCCTTTAGAGGATTTCCCCTGAAGTTTTTCCAGGGTTTCTCTTACTTGCTTTTGGATTTCTTCCTCGGTAGGCTCTTCTTTTGGCGTGTTAGATCTTCCTCTGCCTCTTCCCCGGTTGTTGCTTGAACCTCCAGCACTAGTACCAGGTCCTTTGCTTATACGTCTACGACGACCACGCTTCTCTTTATTGGCGGCATCGGTTTTTTCTTTTTTCTTTTTCTCAGGTTTCTTAAACTGAGTAAGGTCTATTTTCTTTCCTGTAAAGTTAGGACCGTCTAATTTTTTATAGGTAGTTTTTACAACATCACTACCCAACGTAGCCTCTTTTTCTACAGCTTCCGGAGCTGGTTCTTCTTTCTTTGCTTCAGTTTCTTTCGCCGCTTCTTTTTTGGCCGTTGGTGCATCTTCTGAAACTTTTTCGGACTTTTCTTCTTTTTTGACGGCTACTTTCTTTTCCGGAGTTTTTTCAACAGGTGCTTTTTCTTCTGCTTTTTCTTTAGCAACTTCTTTTTTAGAAGTATCTTTTTCTACTTCTTTCGGAGCCTCTTCAACAGTTTCCTTTTTTTCTTCTTCTTTAGCTACCTTTTTCTTACCGTCCAGATCAATTTTTCCAACCTTTTTAAGGCCTTCCAAATTGGCTTCGGCTTTAATCACTTTTCTGGCTTCGGCTTTCTGCTCTCTCTCTTCCTGCTCGCGCTCGCGCTCTACACGTAACTCTTCCTTCTCCTTACGTTTCTCTTCGCCGACTTCTTTTGAAGCTACTTTCTTGCTTTTATCTGTCTGAAATTCCTCAAACAGCGCTTCATATTCTGCACCAGAAATTTTGGTGGTAGGACGTGCCTCCACCTCGTACCCCTTGGAACCTAAAAATTCCACGGCACGATCTAGCGAGATGTTGAATTCGCGCAATACTTTGCTAAGCCTCATTGTTTTATTTTCAGCCATAAAAATGCTTCCTTTTTTTTCTAAAGTGTTGTAAAAGTAGTTAAAATGTGGGCTACCTTAAAACTACTCTTCAAATTCTTCTTTTAATATATTCACCACTTCCTGAATGGTTTCTTCTTCTAGGTCTGTACGTTTTACAAGATCTGCTACGTCTTGCTCTAACACACTTTTTGCAGTATCGAGTCCAATTTTCTTGAATTCGTCAATAATCCATCCTTCAATTTCATCGGAGAATTCTCTTAATTCTACATCTTCTTCGGCACCTTCTCTCAACACATCAATCTCATAACCAGTTAGTTGTCCAGCCAAACGAATGTTATGACCACCACGACCAATTGCCTTTGAAACCTCCTCTGGTTTTAAAATAACTTCTGCTCTTTTTGTTACTTCATTTAGCTTAACCGAAGTTACTCGCGCCGGGCTTAATGCTCGGGTAATGAATAAGGTAATATTTTCGGTATAATTTATAACGTCAATATTTTCGTTGCCTAACTCACGAACAATCCCGTGAATACGGCTTCCTTTCATCCCTACACAAGCTCCAACCGGGTCAATACGGTCGTCGTAGCTATCTACTGCTACTTTTGCTTTTTCACCTGGAATACGCACTACTTTTTTCACTGTAATTAAACCGTCAAAAACTTCCGGAATCTCCTGCTCAAAAAGTTTTTCCAAAAATACCGGGTTGGCACGCGACATAATAATCGCTGGTTTATTTCCTTTTAATTCTACGCTTTCAATAATACCACGTACATTGTCTCCTTTTCTGAAAAAATCTGAAGGTATTTGCTTATCCTTCGGAAGAATAATCTCGTTCCCGTCATCATCCAGTAAAATTACGGCACGGTGACGAATATGATGCACTTCTGCGGTATAAATCTCTCCTTCAAGGTCTTTAAACTGCTTATAAATTATAGTATTATCGTGTTCGTGAATCTTCGAAATTAAATTCTGGCGCAATGCCAAAATAGAACGACGCCCCAGTTGCATTAATTTTACTTCTTCCGAAACATCCTCTCCTACCTCAAAATCGTCTTCAATCTTACATGCTTCGGATAAAGAAATTTCCTCATTCGGGTCTTCTACTTCTCCGTCTGCAACTACAATTCGGTTTCTCCAGATCTCTAGATCTCCTTTGTCCGGGTTCACAATAATATCGAAATTATCATCACTACCAAATTTCTTCTTTAAAGCATTTCTGAATACTTCTTCAAGTATCGCCATAAGCGTTACTCTGTCTATTTGCTTGTCGTCTTTAAATTCAGAAAATGAATCGATTAATGCTAAATTTTCCATGGCATCTTTTAATTAAATTTTATCATCACTTTTGCTTCAACAATATCGTTGTAAGGCACGGTCGCTACTTTTTTCACGGTCACTTTGCCTTTTCCTACAGGTTTTGGCTCTCTGGCTTTCCACTTTAACGTTACAGCGTCATCTGTCGCCTCTGTAAGTTCCCCTTCTATGGTTTCGCTTTCAGTTGTAAGCTGAAGCGTTCTCCCCACATTTTTTTTATACTGGCGAATCATTGTTAAGGGTTCCGAAGCACCTGCACTAAGCACTTCCAATGAAAAATCCTGCTCTTCCCTGTCCAAATTATGCTCTATAGCTCGGCTTACATCCATACAGTCCTGCACAGTTACTCCGCTATCGCCATCTATGATCACCCTTATTTGATTGCCACTCACAACGGAAAGGTCTATCAGGAACAAGTGTGGCTTTTCGGCCAGGGCTTCGTTTAATAATTTCTCTACTTCTTTTTGCATTTTTACCAGTAAATTTGGGCTATAAAAAGAGGGGACTTTTAGTGTCCCCTCTACGTATTATGTATCAAATTCGGTGCAAATATACTACAATTTTTCATAATTCAAAAAGTTATGCCAGCCGATTATTTTTTGTACCTTACTGATAGCTAAACACTCAAAATATGAAACGTATCCTTGTACCCACAGATTTTTCGCCTCAAGCAGATAATGCCCTGAAAGTAGCAGCCTATATTGCTGAAAAAAACAACGCCGAAATCTATTTAGAACATTCCCTGGATCTTCCGTCCAGCCTCTCTACCGATAGTGGTTCCAGCGCCAAACCCCAATCTATTTTCTTTATAAAACTGGCCAATCAAAAATTTGAAGAAGTTCTTAAAAGAGAATATCTGTTCGATATTGATGTACACGAAGCCATTGGTCACGGAGAAATTTATGACGATGTGCAGCTTACCGTTAAAGAAAAAAACATAGATCTTATCGTGATGGGGTCTCACGGCACAAGCGGATTTAAAGAAATGTTTATAGGTAGCAATGCCGAAAAAGTGGTGCGTACTTCCGAAATTCCCGTACTGGTCATTAAAAATGCGCACGACAAATTTGATATTAAGGATTTTGTTTTCGCAACAGATTTTACCGAAGAATGCCGTAAACCTTTTAGTCAGGCTCAAAAATTTGCTAAAGACGTTGGGGCGAAAATGCATTTGTTATTTGTAAACACCCCAAACGATTTTAAAACAAATTCCGAAATTAAGAACATTATAAATAACTTCGTAAAAGGAATGGGTGTAGAAAACTATACTACCAATATTTATTGCGATACCAGTGTAGAAAAGGGAATTCTGGAATTTGCCACAGACATTAAGGCACAACTTATTGGCATGAGCACTCACGGACGCAAAGGCTTGTCACACTTTTTTAATGGAAGTATAAGTGAAGATTTAGTAAATCACGCCAATATGCCCGTAATTACTTTTAAAATTTAATTGAGATATGACCGTTATAACAGGCAACAAACCCCGTTTCTTTATGCAAGTTGCCACCCTAGTTACTATAAGCCTGATTTTCTCGTGTGTATCACCTACTAAAAATAAAAACATCATTGGGCCACCAGTTGAAGATACAACCGTACCTGTGAACATACCGAAAGAGGATCTACCCATTATTGAAGAACCAAAACTCCCAAAAGGAGCTGTAGTAGCAAATTTTTTGACGGACCAGGAACCATTTTACGCATCTGTAGCCAGCGTAGACAAACGTAACGGAAGCACGACCATAACTTTTGAAGATGCCGCTGCTCCAAAAATTATAATTCCGGAAACCTATGGAGCCACACTTACAACGCTTCGTTTTGACGAGTTTGACCGTGACCTCCTGCTGGTAAAAGCAAAATTGAAAGATCCTGTTTTCACAAAACATTTTTTATATGTGCTACGTAATAACCAGTGGAAACTTGTTGTAAATGGCTTTTCCATACACGAAGACAATAATCCTGAGAGCTTAAGCCCAATTGAAGTAGATCCGGAAAATTCCGGAAATATGAAACGGTATTATTCGGTTTTCGATTTGGATCAAAATAGTAGTTCTGGCTACACCTGGCGGTTGTTAACAGAGAGTATTCCTATACTGAACAGATAACAGTAATTAACCAAATATTTGGTGGTATCTAAGCATGATACCCCTCAGCACCACTTCGCCGTGAGTGCCAAGATTTTTGTTGGAAAGACCCAGGTCGTCACGCATTTCATAAAGTAATTTAGCCAGGTTTTCTGTATGCCTTTTTTCATCCAAATTATCAGGGTTTTCTAAATTTTGAAATACGTATTGTCTGTAATCTCCAAAAGCGTTAATAACGTCGGGCGAAGCGTAGAGCATATAATCGATAAAAAAATCAAACATCTTATCATTCATTATCACCATTAATTCTGTACGTTTTATTTTTAATTCTTCTATCTTACTGTTATAGTCAGGATCCCCTGGGGAAAGCTGACCTACAACCATTTCAGAATTTGCCTGAAACTTAAAATCGTCTACCAGAATGTCGATAAATTTTTTGTACACAGCACGTCTCGCCAAATTAACAGGACCTTGCAATTCTTTCTTTTTATCAAAAAACAGTCGTACAACATAGCCTATTGCTGCTGCAGCAAGACCTATATATAATTGAACCCATTGAAATTCCATATAAAATAGTATTTAGTTAGTTTTTAATACATCGTAAACAACTGTAAGTTGTCATCAATGCACTACTAAATTATGAAATTATATAACTGATTTACAGCTTGTAAGAATAATCTTTATCCAAATGTTCTTCTATCTATTAATAGAACAGGTTTTCTGCTCATCTTTGGAAATTGTAGCTCCTCTATTCTATCCTGTGTAGTAAATTCGATAGAAGGACTTACGCGTAGTTTTGCTCTGAAATGGTCTTTTAACGTGTCTTTAAAGGCTTCTGAAAGATCGTCCGAAACCACCTTCAGTAAAATTTCATCGGTTCCAAGTTCATTCTGAAAAATCTCCACCACAAAACTCCTTATTTGCTCAAAATCCTGCAACAAATTATACATCGCAGGCGGATATAACGTGGTGCCTTTATACTTTATCATTTGTTGTTTTCTTCCCACCACAGGACCTAAACGCAGCGTATTTCGGCCACAAGAACACATATCGGTATGCGCCTGCACCATATCTCCCGTTTTAAATCGCACTAAGGGCATCCCTTCAATTCCCAGTGTTGTAATCACCAACTCACCTACTTCTGCCTTGCCAACAGGGCTATTTTCTTCATCTAAAATTTCAGCAATAATAAGCTCAGGATGTAGGTGTCCTCCTCTTTTTGCCGAACATTCATTGAAGGCAGTTTGCATTTCGGTTGAAGCGTAGGTGGAAAATAATTCTATATTCCAGGCTGCTGAAATTTTCTTTCCTAAAGCATTCAGCTTAAAAGTTGCATCACGAATAGGCTCACCAATACAAATAGCCGCTTTCACCGAAGTTTCGGCAATTGAAATGTTATTTTCTTCAGCGAAAGAAGCCAGTTTCAGCAAAAAAGAAGGTACGCAAATAATATACGTAGGCTTAAATTTTAAAATGGTATCCCATTGTAATTCCGGGACTCCGGACCCCACCCTAATAACCGAAGCACCCAGTTCACGTAACCCGGAAAAATAAGCCAAACCCGCCATAAATCTGCGATCGAGCGTAGTCATAAGTTGCACCACATCTTCGCTGGCAATGCCAGAACACGCCAAAGAACTTGCTTCGTTATAAGCCAGGCGTTGTAAATCTTTTTCAGTTAACCCTACCGTTACAGGTTCTCCCAGAGTTCCCGATGTTGTCACATAGTCTATGATTTTCGGCTTCGGTACACAAAAAAAATCGTTATTGTAGTTTTGTAAATCGTCTTTGGAAGTACACGGAAGTTGTTGCAGATCTTCCAATGTTTGAATTTTTGAAATATCCACCCCCTTTTCCTGAAACAGTCTTTTATAAAATGGCGAGTTTTCTGAAACATACGTTACTGCTTCTCTCAGCTTTTGGGACTGGAAGGCTTTTATATCTTGTTCGGACTTTGTTGCTTTATTTAACATGCTATTACAAGCTTGGGGTTACATCCCTTAATGTGCCTTTTTTCCAGACTTTCTAAGGTATTTCTCAACCATTTCTTTCTCGTCCAGCGAAGGTATCTCTTTTTTATTGGCTTCGGTAAAAGCTTCGTACGCTTTTTGATAGTCTTCAGATTTGTAATAATAACGACCCGCCAGATAATAGGCTTTCCAGTAGTTGGGGTTTAATTGTACTAGTGTTTCAGCGTTACCGGGATCTAAATCACTTTTTTTTGTTTCTATTTCAGCTTCGATCTCGATTTCAATTTTGCGATAGGCTTCATAATTTATATAGGCATCTGTCTGTAAAAATGGCGAAGCGGCTATTACCTGGCTTTCTTCAGAAAGGGAAATGTGAGAGGGATTGCTTTCCCGGTTTTTGAAAACTTCATTCAAATCGTAGCACACAAAAGCACCTAACTGATAAGGGTTGGCAGAAACCCAAACTTTCAAAGAAGCTGGTTGAAACACAATCCCATGATGTGCCAATAATTGGTTTAACGCCTTCTCATTACCGAAGCCAATTTCAGCATTGTTCAACCCTTTTGTATCACGCAAGATAGCGACAGCCTCTTTTACATCAACTTTTTCAGCTTTTTTCAATAATTGATCCATACGCTCAAAGCGATAAGCAGTGTGGCTTTCTTCAATAGTTTTCAGGTTTCTTCTGTCTTTTGAAAATGCGTTGCTCTGAAAATGATTTGCGCAAATTAACTCTGAAGTATTTTCAACTTCGAAAACCCCAAAATTTGTTGGAGACACTTCAATTAAAACTGCTCTTCCATCTTTTGCGCTGCCCACCATGATAGCTTCAGAAACAAAAACCTCTCTCTTTTTTGCAATAGTAATGGCTTCTTCAATGGTAGCTGCATACTGTAAGATCTCCCGCGCAACGATAGAAATAGGCGTCTTTGCCACCAACGGAATCTTAGATTTCCCAGCGTTTATTGTTACGGTAAGCCCCTTGTCGTTCATTCCGGAAACTACGCCAATAAACCCACCCCAGGTCACGCTCATAAATTTGTGGCCTCGTTCGGGATTTACAAAAGCTATTATTTTTTCTTCAGCAAAAGCATCGCCTGCGTAAAAATCGAAATTACGGCCTAACAGCAAATTTCCATCTTCACTATTCTCATCCCAAACAGCAAAACTTGTGCATCCCACGAGCATTAGATCTTGCAATGCGTGCCCAATATCGTGAGCGCCGTGTAGATATAAGGAGCGTAAGTAGGGTTGCCCAATGGCATTAAATTCATCGGAGCCATAACGGGACACTCCGTAGATTTCAGTTTTGAATTCTTCAGGAATATGCTGATACATTTTACGATTGTACCATGTTAAAAACTTCGTGAGAAATTTTTGTTGTCCTTCGCCAGGCACCAGGCTGTTTACTTTATCCAGAAATACTTTTTCCTGTTTGTAATATAATGCTTTGGTAAGACTTCCGTTTGCCAGGCCCAATTGCAAAGGGTTTCCTTCTACATACAATTCCCAAAGACCGTAATTGTTTTTGGTTAGAAAATTATTTCCCTGCGTAAAAGTACTGTCATTAACCGTTGTTTTTTCTGAAGTATTTTGAGCATATTTTGAAATATCCGGACGATCATTTATAGATTTTTTGATGCCACAACTACAGAAAATTCCAAAACTTAAAATTCCAAACAACAACAATTGAAACCTTCTTCCCTTACCCTTAAAAGGAATGAGTTTTATAATGCGTAAGAATTCAGGTAGTATCATTTTTATTTCGGGTTCTCTTCAGCATATTTTCTATTCAGGTCCTGAAGGACTTTGTTTTCTTTCCAATCGGTCCATTTTTCACCCTTAATGCTACGCATCACATTTTCGTAATTACGCATAAAAAGGAGGTTGCTAAAAAGCTTTGCCAATTTTTTCCCGCTTCTTGGAAAAGCTCTCAAGGTAATAGAGAATCCTGCATCTTCGTAGGTAATATAGTGCCAATAACCACTTGGCATATACAGCGCATCACCGTGTTTCATCGTCACGCTAATTCCCTCTGCATTCTGCAATGCAGGGTATGTTGTGAAATCCGGATTGTCCATATCTATGGTTTCTAAATTATGAACAGTGTATGGCACCTTGTACAAATACTTCGCTTGTTTAGGATGAAAAAGTGTTACTTTTTTAGTTCCGTGGAAATGAAAGTGCATTAAATCTGCAAGGTCCATATCATAATGCGCCAATACTTTTCCTCCTTTACTTCCAAAAAACATAACGGGTAGTTTTTTAAAAAACGGTAACCCAATATCGGGATACTCAAAATCTTTGGTTAACTGTGGCATTTTTTGCAACACATTGTAAAAAAACATACGCAAATCTGTCGGGCCTTTTTTTAGGAGTTCTATGTAGTCGTAGAGTTTCATCTCGGCTGCAGGTACAACCGATTTTTTATGTCCTTTTGTAGGCACATTATTGTAAAGCGGAACCATTTGGTCGCCAGCTAAACTTTGAATATAATCCAGATCCCACTTCTCATGAGCCGGCCAATTTCTGGTAAGACCCTTCATAAGAACAGGACGTTGTGGTTTGTAGTACTGCTGCACAAAATCTTCTTTACTAATTCTATCTACAACAGTAATGGGAACGGTTTTTATCTGGCTCATTATGTATGCTTTTTTGTACCTTTAAAAATAAGCAAATGATATAACAAAGGCTGTACCGTAAACGAAATTATCATTGCTACGCCTATACCAATCACAGCAACCGCTGCTATAGAGTGTAACGCGGGATGTTTCGCAAAAATAAGCACGCCAACACCCAAAATTGTTGTGATGACCGAAAGTAAAATAGCCGTTTTATGTGTTCTTAAAGCAGCTGTTTTTTCTTCGGAATCTTTTAGCAATCCGTTGGTTATAAAGATGCTATAATCTACTCCTAATCCAAAAATAAACGTAGTAATTATCACGTTGAACACATTAAACTGTAATCCGAAAAAGCCCATAATCCCTAACGTAACAAACCAGGTAAGTATAATAGGTAAAAGCGTAATGAGCGTAAGTTTTAGATCCCTATAAAAAAGTAATAATAATAGCAGCACGACGCCAAGACTGTAATAAATAAGTTTGTTGAAATCGGTTTTTAGATTTCCCAGAAGCGCTTCGTTCATTGCCAAACGGTCTATTACCACTACATTCTCACTGTCTTTAAAAGCCATTTTTACTGTTTCTGAATGTTCTTCGGAAACTTTCACTACAGAAGTTACCGTAGTAAAGCCTTTTTTGGTGGCAATAAAATCGGCTATCGCGATAGTATTCATCGCTTCAAATTCTGAAAGGGATACAGGCTTAAAATCCTGCTGTAACAAAGTATAAAATTGCTGAAAAGAAGACGTTTTAAATCCGTTTATTCTACCACTACTTTCAAGCATTTGTACCACACTGTCACTTCGGGATTGGTTCCAGAATTGCTTCCAGCGTTCTATTTTTTGTCGCTGTACTTTTTCCGAAGACACCAGGCCGGCTACAGAATTATAACTTATAATTGTAGTGTCTTTTTTAAGCTGCACTAACGTCAAAAGTGCTACGTCATTAGCCTCCAACGCCTCCTGTAAATTAGTTCCGTAAGCAGCTACATAAAGCGATTTGGCTTGTGTATTTAATAATTTATCCAGGTCTTTTTCGGCTTTTTGTATTATTTCAGGAATATAATTCAACTGCGAAATATCTTTATTAAATGTTACTTTGTTGTAGGTAAAAATACTCAGCACAACTGCAGCAACCACTGCACCAATAAACACTTTATTCTTGTGAAAAGCAATGCCTGAAAACCTATCCAATACCGTAATCTTAGTTCCAGAAACAGCTTTTACCTTATATACCTGTGGGATAAAAACCAACGAAAACACAGCAGCGCCTAGCACACTTATAGCGGCAAAAATACCCAAATCCTGTAAAGCCTGTGAATCTATAAAAAGCAGACATAAAAACGCTAAAGCCGTTGTTAAACTGCTCATTAAAATAGGTTTTACGATATCACGAAACAATAATTCGGTGCTATCGCCATTACGTATAATTGTTAAAATATGTAATGAATAATCCAGCGTGACACCCAACAAAACAGAACCAATACCCAAAGAAATTGCTGAAATCTCTCCTCTAAACAATGCTAAAAACGCTACAGACAGTACTGCGCCAAATACTGTTGGTATAAATAAAATAACAGGCACAGTTAGTTTTCGATAGAAAAAGATAAATAGCAGTAATAAAATAGTAAGCGCAATGCCCACGGTATATTGTATATCGCTTTTTATTTGTTGCGCATTCGCAACAGCAATAAAGACACCACCAAAATAACTTGCGTGTGCGTTTGGTTCAAGTTGGATATTAAGGACTTTTTGTAACGCATATAATTGCTCCACAAAAATTTCGTTCGCATCAGTTTCTGAAGCCGGGAATTTTGGAGTGATAAAAAGTAAAAGGTGCTCCTTGTCTGTACTTACTAAAAACCCGTTTTCCAATTCAAAATCTTCGCTTACTCCCAATTGTTTTAACTGCTGTATTCCTTGCAGCGAAATTCCCAACGGATCCCGGGCTATCGTTTTTTTTGCCAGTAATCCGGTTGGGGAAACTAAGGTGTTGTAATTTTGTTTTGTGATGTTGGCGATGCTATCGCTGTTGAGTTTTTGAGCGAGGTTTTGGTACTCGTTTTCGGTTAAGAAAAGCGGGAGATTTTCGTAGACAAAATCCAATGCTTCCAGCGCAGTTTCATCTGCTACATTACCTTGTACCTCCTTTACATACGCTTCAAAATTTTGATTCAGACTATCTAAAAATCGACTTGCGTATTCGGTTAAATCTTCGGTGGTACCTTCTTCTGTTTTTTGAATGTGAACAATTATTTTATCTGAAAAACTGGCAGTTTTCAGCACTTTTTGAAGTTGTTCATTTTCAGCAGAAACAGGAATTAATTTGCTTATATCCTCTTCAAATTTAATGGTAGAAGCTACAAAAGCCAGAATTCCAAAAACGCAAACCAATCCCAGCCAAAAAACTCCTTTTTGTTGCTGAAAATAACGATATGTTTTCAGAAAAAAACTACTCACGAAGTATGACTTTTTTAGGTTGAAATAATTTCAGTAAAACATATCCCACCAAACCAAATACTAGTGCGCTTGAGACAGAAAGAACAACACTACCAACCATATAACTTTCCAAATGTTTTATGGCGTCAAAATCTGTTAACTCATCCACTCTAAATGAAGACGTTTTGCCTAACACAAAATTACCCGTTCGCACGCACGCCCATAATACAAATGGGATAAATGGCGGTAAACTTATATTACTAAAAGCAAAGGCTATTACTTTATTCAGTCTAAAAAATATGGCGAGAAAAATAACAATTACCGTGTGAAATCCCCACAAAGGAGACAATCCTAAAAACACACCTAAGGCTATGGAAAGCGCCTTCTTTTTTGGTGAGTCTTTGCTGCCGAAAAGATCTTCGGTCACAAATTTTTTAAATCCTTTTTTTTTTAATCTTCGGAAAAAGTCACGCGGAATGATATACAATCCCTTAACAATAAGAAAGCCAATAATTAAAACTACGATACGGGCAATATCCATAAATGGCCTGAAATGAGACACGCGGTCTTCCGGGTAGAGCACATTAATAGGAATATTCATTACATTAATCCCTCTCCAATGCGCACGTATAATTACTTCGGTTTCAAATTCAAATTTTTTGGTCCACCGTAAATAATTGATCTGTTGTAATGCCTTTATAGGATACATTCTAAAACCAGATTGGGTGTCGGTTAACTCTAAACCAGTTAGGCTTCGCACCCAAAACCCGGACATCCTATTCCCTCTGGCGCTACTCTCCAACACATCTGCCACATTCATATTTCTATCACCAATGAGAAAGCTGTTTTTATCCTCCATAGTTTCCATAACTTCCAGAAAATTAGGGAGGTCTTCCGGATAATGTTGCCCGTCTGTATCCAGCGTAATAGCTCTTTCGTACCCCAACGCCAACGCTTTTTTAAATCCGGTTTTCAAAGCATTCCCCTTCCCTTTATTTTTAGGTAAATGAATTTGAGTTACCTGCGGATACTTACCTAATAAATCCAAGGTAAGGTCCGACGAGCCGTCGTTTACCAGGATAATTTCTTCAGTAAAAACCAGAACCCCATCCAGAATTCCGGGCAGGGTCAATTCGTTATTATAGGTAGCAAGGACTACACAACATTTTAGTTGCTTAAGTTGTAGTGCTATTGAGGTAGTATTCTCCAAAAATTAAAGTAACGTTAGTGGAGCTTTCTATACAAAAGTGAACATTGCATCACGGTAGCTCCATCGGCAAAAGTAGTGCTATTTTTAACGTTTAAAGTGTTCTCTTCTTGCTGAAATGTAAGTTGAAATTCCAACACGTCGTTTTCAAAAGGATTTACCAAATTTAAAAACTTTACGCGGTTGGCAGCTTGCATAAATAATGATGTATTGTGATGCGCTTCGGTAAGTTCTTTTATAATTTGAAGCATGGCAACTCCCGGCATAACGGGATGATTGGGAAAGTGCCCTTTAAATAGTAGGTGCTCTTTATTTAATTGAAGCGTCACAAAGAGCGTGTCCTCATCTAGTAACTTTCTGGACTGTATGGTATAGAAACTGTTTAAGTTCATATAAAATATATCTTTAAGTCGCTACAATACATTTGTCCCCTAAGATATACAGAGAACCACAAAAGGGTTAAAACTTAAATGTATCCCTGGCAATGGCAACATTTGTCTTTCGGTTGCTGAAGGTAATGACTGTGTAATCGTTATTAGGTTCTATTAATTTAATCTGGCTTACTTCGGAAGTATCTTTGGTAAAAGTAAGCTCGAACGCCGCAATAAAACGCTTCATCCTTTTATCTTTGGGAAAAAACTTAACAAAATAGCCCTCGGTAGTTTTGAAGTAGGAAATCTCAAATTTGTCTTCCTGAAACATATTGCCTTTTATGCTATTTACGATCAGCTCGTTAAAACTTCGGAATACCTTGTTGCTACTTAGTTTTATTTCATCTTTCTTACCATCGTTGTCCACGTAAAGCATTTCATCTTTAAAGATCACGCTATACGCTTTTGGAGTGGTATATTTCCATAAAATAGTCTCTGGGGATTGAAAAACTAATTTCCCGTTCGAAACGATAGGTTCAGAAAGCATTTCCAGATACTTGGACTGCTCAAAATTACTGGTGATAGACATTGTTTTATTTGCCTTTTCCTGCACGCGGGCTTTAAAAACTTGCTTCTCTTTATCAGATAGTACCGTTTGCCCAAAACAAAAGTTCAGGAATAAAAATGAAGCTACTAACAAAAGGCTTTTCAAATTATTTTTCATCTATAAAAGTGTTCACAGAAACAGTTTTGTATCCGTGCTCCTGCAAATATATCAAAGTGTGTTCCAAAATATAGGGAATGCGTTCGTGGGTGTCGTGCAACAAAATAATGGCTCCCGATTGTACCTTTCTTTGTATATGTTTTAAGACTGGATGTTTAACCCGGATCACAGATGTATCGAACGGGCGCACATTCCAGCCAACAACGGTGTGGTTAGTAAGCGCAATGGCCTTTGCCAGGTGTGGCGTAGTCACTCCATAGGGCGGTCTAAAGAGTTTAGGTTTTTTGTGAAGAAGCTTATTTATAATTGAATCGGTACTTTCAATTTCTCTGATCCAGCATTTAGTCCCATTAAAACCAATAGTAGTTTTATGTGAAAAACTATGATTACCAATGGTATGCCCTGCTGCTACTATTTGTTGAAACAATTCAGGATACTTTTCTATCTGCTTCCCAATGCAGAAAAATGTTGCGGTTGCATTATACTCTTTTAATAACTTTAAAACTATTGGTGTGTAAGTAGGATTTGGTCCATCATCAAACGTGAGCGCAACGGTTTTGTTCCGGTTCTCTTTTGACCCCGTGTAAGATTTCAGAAAAAAATTGAACCTCATAACAAATGAGCCCATAGAAACCATTAACAAAAAAAAGAGTACAAGTACGTAAAGTATCCAGACAGGAAAGCTCACAAAAAGACTGCATAAAGATACTATTACAAACAGTACTATAAATAAGATAAGTGTTCTTTTAAAATTCATTAATTTGAAAGTAATAAAAAACTATGATTTTGACCTTTTTCCTGATTGTAAATTAAAATGTTAGTATAGCGTGGTGTTATAAAAGGCTCACAAATACATCCTGGATGACATTGCATTGTCAACAAATAATATGCCCACCAAAGCGCAAACCCTACGGAAGTGTAATAATCTCCAGCATATTCTTTAAACCGAATTTGTTCTGTTTTTGCTGAAAATTGGGTTGAAATTGTGTCGTAATAGCCATCAAAATTATCTCCTGTAGTGCCCAAAAAGATCACGTCAATTTCTGAAGTTTTCAATTGATTAGCATCCAGGAATTGAATCATTTTTTCCGTAATTACACGTTCCGAAACTGTCCGAAACGTCTGCATATCTTTTAAAGCTACCGGCTCCTCGTTTTCTTCTCCTGAAAGCACAAAGAAAGCAGCTCCTTCTGCATAAGGCACTTTTTTAGGAAACATTTCCTGTTGTTCTTTTAAAGCTACATAGTCTACAAACTCCGTTCCCAATTCGTCTATACCGCCCACCAGAATCGTTGTTGCATTATTTTCCTGCAAGACCACGTGTGCATCCAGCAAAGCACTTTCTAAAGAAAGTGAGCCGTGAACATAGGTATTGTTATAGGCTTTACATTGTAATCCTAACGCTATTTGCCCACCTACAGTGTTGTGGGTGGATTGTATAAAAGCCGTGGGTGTTAAAAATTCTTCCTTATGTTCCAGCAAAGCGTTCAGAAACTTTTCGGTGTCCTGCATACACCCCATTCCGGTACCAGTTATAATAGCATCGGGCTTATTTATCTGTGCATTCTGCAATGCTTTTGTTGCTGCTGCTACGCCCATTTTTACCGCTGGTGCCATTCGTCTTGCTGCGGCCGGCGGAATAAAATCACGATAATTGGGATGCTTTGCTGCTACTTTTTCTTCTGAAATTTTCAAAGAAACCATCGCTCCATCTTCAAAAGAATTTTGAGCAGAAATACAAACGGCGCTATGAATATAAACAGGTTTCACTTTTTACTGAAAATAAGCGATGAGCAATTTCCTCCAAATCCGAAGGAATTAGAAAGCACATGATGTAGTTCCTTTTTCTGAAATTTTACAACGGGTGTTAATTGGGTTTCGGGCATTACTGTATCAAAATTGAGATTAGGAAACACGCTATTTTCCTGTAACGCCAGTATACTAAATACCGCTTCCACAGCGCCTGCAGCCGCTAATGTATGTCCTGTAAATGCTTTTGTGGAACTAAAATCCGGAATGTTTTCTCCAAAAATGCGTTGTAGCGCAACACTCTCGGACAAATCATTGTTAGGTGTTGCGGTGCCGTGGGCGTTCACATATGTTATTTTTGAAGCTGCTATGTTGGCTACTTCCAACGCTTTTTTCATCGCCAAATATGCGCCTTCGCCGGTTGCGGAAGATGCGGTTTGGTGGTATGCGTCGTTCGCATTTCCGTAGCCTGAAAGATACGCTTGTATATTTTTCCCTTTAGCGGCAGCCTCAGATTCTAAAACAAGGTATGCGGCAGCTTCCCCAAGATTTAGTCCATTTCTATTTGCGTCAAACGGCTTGCAATCGGTTTCAGATAAGAGTAATAAGGATTTAAATCCGTTGATGGTAAATTTTGAAAGTGCATCGGTTCCTCCTACAATAACTCTGTCTAACTTGCCAGCCTTAATGAGCCGCGCTCCCAACATAACAGCATTGGCAGCCGAAGAACACGCCGTACTCACAGTGGTTGTAAATTCAGTAATTCCTAACTGAGTTGCTATTTTTTCAGTACTGTCACCTGCGTGATGGCTTGCGATGTATTTTTGAGTTTCGGTATGTGAGGAAAAAAATTTAAAGTGTTGTTCAGTTTTATCCATTCCGCCAACGGTGGTGGCAGATATAAGTCCTGTTTTGTATGCTGAAATATTGTTTATTCCGGCATTATGTAGTGCTTCTAAAGCTGCAATACTTCCTAATAAAGCTGTTCTTGTATAGTTGTGTTGTGGAGGAAGTTTCAGCAGTGCTTCCATTTCGTCATTTGTAAAAGAAACTTCACCTACTTTGATCGTTGAGGTGTGAATGCTGTCTAAATTTTTAAGGTTGCCAAGTCCAGAGTTGCCCTTCATAAGATGTTCTCTGTTTTCAATCACCGAATTACCAATGGCAGAAACGATGCCCATTCCGGTTATGGCGATTTTATTGGTCATTTAATATTTGATAAGCTCTTGCTTAACTTTATTTTTTTCGATGTTTTTCAATATAAACAGCAAGTACCTCAACCGACTCAAAAATAGACTTGCTCTCTTCCGGGTCTGTTAATTTTATACCGTAATCTTTGTCTAAAAGCACAATTAACTCCAGCGCATCTATGGAGTCCAGTCCTAATCCGTCGCCAAAAAGCGCGTCGCTATCCTCTATATCTGCCGGGGTAAATTCTTCAAGATTTAAGGCTTCAATGATACTTTCTTTTAATTCTTGCTTCAATGCTTCCATCAACGTCGATTATATATGTTTTGAATGTTCTCTTTTGTGTGTGGCGTAGTGCCATATTGGGATACCATATAGAAAAAACCGTGCCGTTTAGCTCCATCCACTTCGGTCCAGCCACACAGTACTTGTTTGCACTTTTTTTCTTGAAGCAAACTTACAGTATAATTTTGAAGAAATGCTGCATCAAACTGCTCAAAAACAAAGAAGGCATTTTCGGTTTGTAGTTGGTGTCTAATGGCTACTTCGCCCATACCAATATTGGGCAGAGTGTATACAAAAACTGCCGGACTTGGATAAAATTCGGCTTTAGACTGGATTGATTTCTGATGTTTCCTGTCGGTTTCCAGACTACTGCTGTTATTTGAAAATACCAATGCGGTTTCCTTGGGTATCACTGCAGCATTTTCTTCTCCAGTTAGCAGTAATTCGGCTCCTAAAAAAGTGAGTTTGCTAAGGGTATCCATTTTAAAAAACTTGGCATATTTTAAATTCTGATATTGGTATACTTTTTTCAGAAACACATCAAAATCTGTTGCTTCACTTTTCAGCAACACAGTGCCATTTACTAAAACTTCTTCAGTAGTGATGTGGCAGTATTGTGAAATGAAATAGTTCTTTTTCAAAGGTGTGGTGGTATAAATGAATTATTTCTTCTTACAAACCAACATGGTATGATACTCGCCCAATTTTATGTCTTCTTCAATTTTTAAACCTGCTTTTTCAACCAGTTTTATAAAAACGGACGCCGGATACATTTTACTGTTTCCATTGGCTAGCGCTGTAAAATATAACGATGTAGCTTCCAAAACATATTGTGCATTGTTAAATTTTTGACGATCGGTAAACGTTTCTGTAATTAGCAATGGAGTATCTGTATCCATGGCGACGACGCAGGTTTCTAAAATTTTAATGATTTCATTTTCAGAAAAACAATCTAAAAACTGACTCATCCAAATAAGGTCTGCCCCTTTCTCCAATTGCGGATGGGGAGCCAACCAATCTATTTCCTTTCCGTGAATACGTTCTCCAAATCCGGCATCTCTTACGTTTTTAAGTGCCTTTTCTAATTGGCCGGGCAAATCGTAAATAGTGATGTTTATATGGTCTGAGTTGGACAGACATTGTAAGGCAAACTTGCCCGTATTGCCACCAATATCGTAAATGTGTTTTGGATTCTTGGAGTAGACTTGTTGCAATGCTTCGGTAAAGATCCCGTCGCTGTAATGATGGTCAAACTCAAACCAGGATTTTTGGACTTCTGGCGCTAATTGCGAAAGACCTTCGTAAATTGTATTCCATTGTCCAAACTCTTTGAGACCTTCGGGTTTTTCATTTTTTACGGCGTCTTTTAGGTGAAACAACCCCTTGTAACACACGTCGTTCGTAAAATTAAGATTTACAGCTACTGTTTTGTCGTAGGTGAGAAAATAGCCCGTTTTAGTAAGCTCGAATGTATCGTTTTCATTTTTTTGAACCAACCCGGCACTTTCTGCCATTTCAAGCAAAACACCTAAACCATATACCGGAATTTCAAGGGCTTCCGAGATTTCCGTGGAGGTTACGCCATGAACATCTCTATGGTCGAAAATATAGTTAAAAACCCCTAATTTGCGTAACGAAACAGCAGTCTGAAATACAAAAGGAGCCAGGGCAATGCGCTGTGCTTCTCCAAGAGCATCAATAGCCTTGATGTTTTTTTTGGTCATATTGGGCAGGTTGGTTGTGGTTGTTATGGCTAAGATACTTTTTTAAATACAACTGCCGTATTACAACCTCCGAAACCTGAGGCAGTTTTTAATAATACGTGAATCGATTTGGATTCTTTTTGCTGAAGAATATGCAATGGTTTTGACACGCCAAGTTCATCGAAACCTACTGAAGGCAACATTGTATTATGATGTATCATCTCCAGACCAATGACTGTTTCCAACAAGCCCGAAGCGCCAAGGGTATGTCCGTATGTCCCTTTTAAACTATGTAATGGTACATGTTGCAACCGCTGGCGGGTAAAGGCAATAGCTTCCATTTCATCATTATAAAGTGTCGCTGTGCCGTGTGCCGAAATAAAATCTATTTCACCGGCATCCAGATTGGCTTCCAGCAAGGCAGCCGAAATACTTTTATACAAACCTTCTCCCGTTCGGGAAGGGCCGGAAATATGGTTGGCATCGTTGCAAGAGCCTGCACCTGTGATCTGAATAGCATTGCTGGCAGGTTTTTCTTTTGAAATAAAAACAGAAGCAGCGGCTTCCCCCAACGTAATTCCATTTCTATATTTTGAATATGGTTTGCAAGGAGCATCACTTAATGCCTGGAACGATTGGAAACCGGAAAACGTAAATTTAGTCACCAGATCTCCCGCCACAATAATTGCACTGTCGAAAAAACCCGTTGAGATCATCCTTTTTGCCACAGCGACTGCTAAAATACCAGATACGCAGGCATTAGAGACTACTACCGGCCGGGTGGTAATGCCATAGAAATCTGCCAGTTTTTGGGCTAATACCGGCAAATACGCTCTGCTCTTATCAAAAGGGTTCTGGGTGTCTAAAGCATCCACATTTCCTTTGGTAGTTGCTAGTAACAAGGCTGTTTTATCTGATATTTTCACTGCTGATGCATCTATCGTTTGTTTCATAGAAAGCAATAGCATCTTTTCAAGTTTTGTGTATTTTTCCGGAGTTCCTATTTGCTGAAAATTATGGTTTATTTTTTCTTCTGAAACCATAGCTGCATAAAAAGGGGTGTCTGATATAGAAATATGTTCTTGCTTTTTTATAGCCGAAGTATTCCTGAGTAACAAATCGAAATTCTCTTCTACCGAAAACCCCAAAGGCGTTACTAACCCGGTTGCCGAAATGTAACAAGGGGTTGTCAAGGTGTCATTGGTTTTAAGATAGTGCTCATTTCTGCTGTTGCAATAGTTATTTCATCAACTTTAGATTGTATAGTAACCATGGTCATATCCATTGCGGAGTAGGTTATTTTTACTTTAGTGACAATAGTCTCATTCACTTTCGGGAGTTGTAAGATTTCAGCTTTTTTAATAGCGGCAATATACCCTTCTCTGGTAGGTTTCTCACTTACATAACCAGCATAGCCCGTATGCAGGGCTACACTTTGTGCCATATGTTCCAGAATACCCGCTTCAGAAAAGTGATGTTTACTTACAAAAATGTTATGTTCAGAAACAAGAAAACTACTGATCACACTATTTTCATCGTGATATTGCAATGTATCTATTAAAATTACGGGCTCTCTGTGTGGGATGAGTTTTTTGAGAACTTCCCGAGATGTGATGGGCAGTGAGTGTATGTTATGAGTACTCTTCAATTTTTCTGCTTGAGTTTTACTATTTCTTCTTGTCAATGAGGCTTCGATTGCGCTCAACCAGACAGGGTCAAACATTTAAATCATCCCAAAAGTCGTAAAAATTAAACCACTGTAGCGGATATTTTTTTGCAACAAGTTCTAAATGTCCGGCAAACTTGTTGAGCAGGTCTTGCGCATCTCTTCTTTCAACTTTTACTTTTCTTGCGTATAAGTGGTAGTGACGCTTTGGTTCACGCATAACGTACACAAACAATACGGGCACCTGCATGCGGGTTGCAATTTGAAATGGCCCTATGGGAAATTTAGCTTTTTTGCCTAACAATTCAGCTTCCAGCGTTTTTGTTTTATTTAAAAACCTATCTCCGGAAATACAAACAATTCTATTTTGGGCGATGGCGGCGCTTATTTCAAAAATATGGGACATGTCATTTTTGACGATAATAAAGTTTACGTGTTTCCGCTTCGTAAACTGCCCGAGATATTCTTTAATGTCTTCGTGATCCTGGTCTGTAATAACGATACTAATCGCAGTGTCGAAATTTCGTTCTTTAAAAAAATATTGTGCTAACTCAAAATTACCTACGTGAGCGCTTATTAAAATTCCTCCTCTTGCCAGTTTCAACATTTCGGTTATATGCTCTTCGCCATCAAACTCATACGTATACTTGTTTCCATTGCCAATAGGAATGGCTATTTTATCTACCAGCGTCTGCCCAAAAACATACGAATTTTTATAGATACTAACTTTACTTTTAATCCAACTATAACCCAGACGTTTTCTGAAATAGTAATCCATTGCCTTCACATTACTCCGCATTACCACATAAAAGTAAGGAATAGGTAAATGCATTAATGCATAGGCAGCTCCAATGCCAAAATTTTTGATAAAAAACACAAAAACCCTGAAGCCTGTCACGGTTCCTCTAGATTTCCCTGTCCAGGTGTTTGAGTTTTCTATTGTTGCTGTAGGTTGCTTTTCTGCCAAACCGAAATGCTTCTTTTGTTGGCAAATTTACAGGAATTTTAAAGACTTAGCTGTGAATCCCACCATTGATGTTTACCACT
This sequence comes from uncultured Flavobacteriaceae bacterium, assembly GCA_963793275.1. GTDB lineage: Bacteria > Bacteroidota > Bacteroidia > Flavobacteriales > Flavobacteriaceae > Marinirhabdus. The sequence goes on along the minus strand of CAWBZL010000004.1, from coordinate 395,906 downwards.
TCTCCTGTGATATAAGATGCTTTTTTGGATGCTAAAAAAGAAACAAGGTGAGCCACTTCTTCGGGTTTTCCAAAACGGTTAAGGGGGACTAATTTTTTCAATTCCTTTTCGTCTAAATCTTTAGTCATATCTGTAGTAATAAATCCAGGTGCTACAGCATTCACCGTAACATTGCGTTTGGCAACTTCCTGTGCCAGTGACTTTGTTGCCGAGATAACCGCGCCCTTTGCTGCGGCATAATTTACCTGTCCCGCAGTACCTTTTAGGCCCGATAGCGAAACCACATTAATAATACGGCCAAAGCGATTGAGTAACATGGGTTGCAACAATGGTTTGGTGACATTAAAAAACCCATTGAGATTCGTGTCCATGACAGTTTTCCAATCTTCGTCCTTCATCCACATAAACAGTCCGTCTTTTGTAATTCCCGCATTATTTACGAGTACTTCAATTACTGCCTCTTTATTATTTTCCTGCCAGTTCTGTAAAGTTGTCGTGGTTTCTTCGGTATTTGAAACATCAAATTGAAGGAGCTCTCCTGTGCCGCCCGCTGCTGTAATTTCAGACAGGGTTTCGTTTGCAGCGCTTATATTTCCGTAGAAATTAATAAGTATGTGATAGTCCATATCTGTTGCTAACTGCAAACATATGGCTCGCCCTATGCCCCTGGAACCTCCTGTAACGAGTGCGTATTTCATAATTACCTGGTACTTTTTAAAACTGAATTCTTTATTTCAGAAATATAAGGATACAACACTATATCTTCTGTAAAAACGGGAACCACTTTTCGTACTGCATCATACATAGCTTTGGTTTGTGAAGAAATTTTATCCTTTACGTTTAAATATTCAATGGCTTGCACTATGGTTACTAACTCAATAGCCACTACCTGATAGCCGTTTTCGATCACTTTTTGGGTAATTAAGGCCGCATTTGCACCCATACTTACAATATCCTGATTGTCGTTGTTATTGGGAATACTATGTACATACATTGGGTTGCTAAGCATCTGGCTTTCGGCAGTGGTGGAAGTGGCTGTAAATTGTGCGCCCTGCATTCCAAAGTTTAATCCCAACGTTCCCAAATTTACAAAAGGAGGAAGAATATCATTCAATTTTGAATTAAGAAGGTAGTTAAGTTGTCTTTCGGCGAGCATCGTCATTTTTGTCACTACGAGTTTTAGCTTGTCCATTTCCAGGGAAACATAGTCCCCGTGAAAATTTCCGCCGTGATACACCTGCCTGGTTTCCATATCGATGATTGGATTATCATTGGCAGAATTAATTTCTTCTACCAGAATTTTCTCCACCCCGTTCAGCGTATCCAGCACAGGCCCCAATATTTGTGGCACACAGCGTAACGAATAATATTCCTGTATTTTCTCGTTGAAAACATCATCTGTTTGTAGTCCGTTGTACAAATGGTGTTCACGTTTACGGGTAAGTTTGCTATCGTTTAAATGCTTGCGCATTTTTTCGGCGATCTTGCGCTGGCCTTTGTGTTTTTTTGATTGATTTAGTTCCAAAGATAAATGGTCGTCGTAGGCTTGTACAATTTCGTTAATAGCCGCCGATGCTTTCACCATCCAATTTAATAAATTACGCGTCTCCATAGTATTTACCATCCCTATCCCGCTCATAACCGAAGTGCCGTTCATTAACGCTAACCCTTCCCGTAATGCAATAGTAATGGGCTGTAAATTTTCAGCCTTAAATACTTCTACAGTTGGTTTTATTTCGTCTTTGTAATAAACTTCGCCTTCACCAATGAGCACCAAAGCCACGTGTGCCAGCTGCACCAAATCGCCACTGGCACCTACCCCGCCATGTTCATAAATTACAGGTAGAATATCCAGATTTAGTAACTGCGTCATCAAGCCAATTGCGGAAGGATGTACGCCACTACATCCAAGGCTTAGGGTGTTTAATCTGGCAAGCATAGAGGCTCTAATACTGGTTTTATCTATAGGCTTTCCAGCTCCTGTGGCATGGCTCCGTATTAAATTATACTGAAGCTGCCTGCGCTGCTCCTCCTTAATTTTATACTGCGCCATAGGGCCAAAACCCGTATTTACACCGTAAATGATCTTATTTTCTGAAAATTTCAGCAAAAACTGAAAGCTATCTTCTACTTTTTGAAGTGTTTCATCGGCCACAGAAACTTGCTGGTTCTCCAAGACAACTTTCCTAAAATCTTCAACCTCCAATATCCCTTTCAATATAATCATTCGTTGCCTTGAGCTTTTTTAGTAGCTTTGTATAGTTTAAATATACTTGCAAAGTAACAATATATATACTTGCTACAAAATATGTCATCACCCAAACTTGATGTTTTAATTATTGGCGCCGGGCCTTCTGGTTGTGTGGCGGCAGCGTATCTTCATAAACAAGGCATTACTGTTAAGATGGTTGAAAAGAATAGATTTCCCCGTTTTGTTATTGGGGAGAGCTTATTACCACGTTGTATGGATCATTTTGAAGAAGTAGATCTTTTAGATTGTTTGGATGCACAAGGGTACGAAGTAAAACGCGGCGCCCGATTTTTAAAAGGTGATGATGTGTGTAACTTTAATTTTGCTGAAAAATTTACGGATGGCTGGGATTGGACCTGGCAAGTACCCAGAGATCATTTTGACAAGACCTTGACGGACGAGTTACAACGAAGAGGAATTCCTATTGCTTTTGAAACTGAAGTAACCAACGTTAGCTTTGCTGAAGACGGAAGCAGTACGACCACTGTAAAAAATACCGGTGGAAAAGTGTCTACAATTGAATCCCGTTTTATTATAGATGCCAGCGGTTACGGCAGAGTTTTGCCCAGATTATTACAACTGGACGCTCCGCCAAGAATCCCGAAACATTCGTCTATTTTTACGCACGTTAAAGATACAAAACGCCCGGACGAGAGCGATGCCACATTGATAACCTTTGATGTAATTAACCCAAAAACATGGTTGTGGGTTATTCCCTTTTCCAACGGAATGTGTAGTATTGGTTATGTAGGGGAAACCAAATATTTAGAATCCTTTAAAGGCACACAGCAAGAAAAAATGCGGCAAATGATGCAGCTTTCCGATCATTATTACCATCGCTTTAAACACTGCGATTATGAGTTTGAACCTGTAACGCTTAAAAATGTAGCAACGTCTGTCACTAAATACTTCGGAAAAGGATTTGCCCTCACAGGAAACAGTGCCGAGTTTTTAGATCCCGTATTTTCATCCGGAGTAACTTTTGCTACCGAGAGCGGATTACTGGCCGCCAAGCTCGCCACCAGACAAATACAAGGTGAAACGATAGATTGGCAAACCGAATATGCCGATTACATAAATAATGGAGTCACCGTATTTTCAACCTATGTAAAAGAATGGTATACAGGGAATCTTCAGAAAATATTCTTTAAAGCTGCAGAAAATCCCGAAATTAAACGGCAGATTTGTTCAGTTTTGGCTGGGTATGTCTGGGATACTACAAATCCCTTTGTAAAAAATCACGATAGACTGGTAACCACACTGGCTAAGGTTGTGGAGCTGGAAAATGATTCAGAATAAAAAGCGTTACAAGTAGATTCATTTATAAATTTCATAAAGTACTATACCTTTGGCTAATTCAAATTTTATGGTAAAGTCGGTTTTTTATAGTTTTCTTTTTCTCTTCAGTGTAACTTTATGTGGACAAAACATAGATAGTTTACAGCAGGTTTTAAAAACCAGCAAGTGACCCTGAAGCCAAAGCAAAAGCCTATGGAACATTGGTTGTTCATTTCCGCTCCAGGGATTCTATTCAATATAAAAAATACTTGCAGGAAGGGTATCGTTTTGCACGAAGCATTAATGACAAAGAAACTGAATTTCAGCTAGCCTATTATGATCTTCAAAAATTTTATTATCGGGGTAACTACGATGCCACCATACAGCTATCCGACTCTCTGATTCCACTCGCCAAAAAATTCAAATCGCAAAAACCGCTTGCAGATATACTTAATCTTAAAGGCATGTCTTACTCAGCAAAATCTCAATACGCCCAGGGAATTGAAACGTTGCTGGAATATCTGGCTCACGCTAAGACCCTGGTCCCAGAGAACAAACGTTATATTGCTATGGCAAATAACAATATTGGGCAAGGTTTTTTAAATATGGGGCGCTACGAGCAAGCAATTCCGTATCTACAAGCTTCTCTGGAAGATCAAGATAAAATTGAAAATAATTTTAAAGCTCATACCTATTGGAATCTGGGTATTTGCTTTATGGAGCGTGAAAAATACGAGAAGGCATTAGAAATCTTCAGATTGGGACTTCAGGAAGCTGAAAAGAAAAATGATACGTATGCAGCGGCCGGAAATCAGCTATGTATCGCTTCCATCTACACCCGGCAGGACGACTTTGATAGCGGGTTGACAGCGTATACAAAAGCGTATACCATGGCTCTGGAAGGAAATCTGGAACCCTATAAAACTATTGAAGCAATTAATGGTATTATATATTCCAACAATTTATTGTTACGCCCGGATGAGGCAATGAAGTTTGTTAAAATAGCCGATAGCATAACCGAAGTTCATAACCTAACTGATCTTAGAAACCGCGAATTTTTATATTTTAAATCGACCACCTTATTGCAATTAGGAAGGCCCAGAGAGGCAGACGATATTCACTTCAGATATACGGAGGCGGTAGATAGCTTACAAAGCATAAAAAACCTGGAACTTATTCAGGAAAAGGAAACTGAGTTCCGTACCAAAGAAAAAGAGCAACAACTACAATTACAGGAAGCAAAGTTGAATTCGCAGCAATTGTGGATCGCAGTGCTGGGTGGCGGGGCATTACTTTTTGGGTTAATTGGTTTTTTAGCCTACCGCCAACAACAACTCAAAATAAAACATCAAAAGCAGGAACAGGAATTAAAAGAGGCATTGTTTAAAGTAGAAACAGCCAACAAGCTGGAAGAACAACGCGTGCGTATTTCCAAAGAACTGCACGATAATATTGGCTCCCAACTCACCTATTTATCCAGCGCCGCACAAAATATCGGGCTTGGTCTAACCAAATTTTCTACAGAAGTTACACAGGAAAAACTAGAGAACCTTTCAGTGTTTAGTCAGGAAGCTATTACAGATTTGCGTGATACTATCTGGGTGATGAACAAAGGCACCGTTTCCTGGGAAGACCTTACAGAACGTATTAGGTATCTGGCGCATAAAGTTTCAAACACAACGGGAATAAAAGTTCAAGTAACCAAAACAGGAGACAGTAATGAAGTTTTAGGACCGGATAAAACTATAAATATCTACCGGATTATTCAGGAAGCTGTCAACAATGCTGTAAAGCACGCAAATGCCACACAAATTGATATACACATAAGCGCAAATGCACCCGCATTAGTAGAAATTAATGACAATGGAACTGGGTACGATATTGCTACGGTAACACGCGGTAGCCATGGGTTGTATAACATGAAGTCTCGCGCTCAAAAAATAGACGCAGCTTTGGATATTGTAAGTACCGAAACGGGAACGAAGGTGCTCTTGAAATTAACTACGTAAAGTTATATTTAAACAATTTATTTTACTTCAAAAAAGTATTTGTTTTCTGCCGTAGCGTTTACAATATTTGAAGTAAGCGAAACAATTACTGAAGAACTTGTATCTACCGCAATAAAGAGTTCTCCTTCTCTGAAATCTTCTCCTGTAATGTAATAACTTCCTGTTTCCTTTAAAACAAGACCGAAAACACTTTTAAAAGAGTCGTTTGCTAACATTGCAATGCTTTGTATGGATTGATTGGATATTGAAATGCTTCCCTTTTGAACAATTACTTCACTTTCTGAAAAATTTATTGGCTGGGGATTTTCAAATTCGCTTATCTTAAATACGTTAAAAATGGTATAAGCAAGTTCTGAATTTCCTGCTAATGCCGAAATATCTGTCGTTTCCCCATTCACTGAAACTACTTTTGGAACTGTAATCTCAATCCAAAGCGTATCACCAACAGCAAACAATGCTTCATTCTCCTGTACGTTAGCAAGATCTGGAAGATTGGCATCAAAATAAGTAAAACCCTCATCGTCCGGAGGACAACAAAGCGAAGCACACAGAAAAATACCAGCGTAAAAAAGAGTTGAAATATTCATAACAATAGCGTTTAATTTTAGGCGAATTTCAGTAAAAAAAAATTCGCGACGTTAACGGTTTATTAATTTTTAAACGTAGCATTTGAAAACCACCAGCTACAATTTGATAACAGTTTATATGGATAATACCTACCTTTAACGCATGAAAGAAAACGTTCTATCTCGCTGCAGCGAGCGTCTGGCTGGTGAATGCACAAAAGCTACTTTTATATATTAAAATTCCAATCTTTCGCTGTTGCGAGCGTTCCGCTTGTGAAACTACCAAATTTCAATTTAATTCATTAGTATCCATAACTATAAGAAGGAAACAAGCCTCGGGAAAAAAGGGGGAACGCCCAGCGCCTAAAATTCGGAAAGGAACAAGAACGCCTTTTTGGCGCTGGCCACCCACGGTCACGTTGGCAATTATAACATCACTTCAAAAAATACAGAAATCATCACGATTGGTAACGGATGTGTTATACAAAAGGAAATGTCCTAAGAAATGGCACACATCTTTTATACAACGCACCCGCGGTCACGTGATCCAACTTAACCCCTCAACACTAAACTTTTAAATATAAAAAATTGAAGAAAGGAAAACAAGCCTCGGGATAAAAGGGGGAACGACCAGCGCCTAAAATTCGGAAAGCAATAAAGACGCCTTTTTGGCGCTGGCCACCCACGGTCACGTGGGTAATTATAACATCACTTTAAAAAATACAGAAATCATCACGATTGGTAACGGATGTGTTATACAAAAGGAAACGTCCTTAGAAAAGGTACTCATATTTTTTTACAACGCACCTGCGGTCACGTGATCCAACTTAACCCCTCAACACTAAACTTTTAAATATAAAAAATTGAAGAAAGGAAAACAAGCCTCGGGATAAAAGGGGGAACGCCCAGCGCCTAAAATTCGGAAAGCAACAAGAACGCCTTTTTGGCGCTGGCCACCCACGGTCACGTGGTCTATTTTGATTCAGTTTAAAAAAGTTTAGAAAATAAAAAATCCCAATCTACTTAAAGATCGGGATTTTTGTTGGCCCACTAGAATAACATTTTACTATATCTAACATTTTATAACACCTTGGAAAGTAGGCTATAAACCCTCTATTTTAAAAGTTTAAGAGGTGTTTTAAAATTTTGACAGGTAAAATTTAATAAAGTTAAATTAGGTTGGATAAAGATAATGTACGTACATTTGTACGCACGTGAAAGGAACTATAAATTTTACTATTAGAGAAATCAAAGACCAAAAAGCAAGTATTCAGCTTGTTCATAGGTTTGGGAGAAAAAAAGAGGTTCGATACTCAACTGGAAGGATTATTAATTCAGTTGAGTATTGGAACAAAAGCAAGCAACGGGTTAAATTACTGAATGCACAAAAGGACGCTACAAAAATCAATCTTTTTTTAGACAAAATCTCCGTTAAAGTAAGCGAAAAACTTAATGAATTGTCTTTTCAAAATTTAAACTATTCAAAAACTGACGTCCTAAACATTTTTGATGAAATTTTTGAAAAGAAGTCAAAAAACAAAACTACGCCAAACCTAATGGAGTGTTATGAATGGTATATAGAGTATTTTTCTAAAAATCCAAATCCTACAACTCAAAAACCATTATCAAACGGTACATACAGATCATTTAAGCGTAGTTTTCAAATCTTCAAAGACTTTATTAAGCAATACGGCTTTATTGATTACAATGACGTAACAATGGAGTTTTATGAAGACTTTGTTACACATTTGAGAAGCTTAGACTATAGCAACAACTATATTTCTAACCACGTGAAAAATTTGAAAACCATACTTAATTATTCATTTTTGAGGGGGTATCACGCTAACATAACCCACAAGAGACGGGAATTTGCCAAAACAAATGAAAGTGTAAATTCTATTTTTTTGAACATAGAAGAACTTAAAGCAATTGAAAAGGTTGAACTTCCCCCCGGTCAATCTACTTCTAGGGATCTATTTTTAATAGGTGCCTATACTGGCTTAAGAGTTTCAGATTTTAACAGACTCAAATCTGAAAACTTGAAACACATTGAAGGTCGTTATTATGTGGAAATTGAATCAAAAAAAACAAAAAAAATGTTATTGATTCCTTGCAACCCAGCTACCGAAAGAATAATCGAAAAATATGGATTTGCACCACCACCAAGCAAGCCCGAACAAAATATAAATAGAGACTTAAAATTGATAGGGAAAAAGGCAGGTATTCAAGAACTAGTTTCTATTGAAAAAACAATTGGCGGGAAATTGAATAGCCAGACTTACAAAAAATATGAGCTAATTTCAACACATACTGCTAGGCGCTCATTCTGCACAAACGCTTATATAGCAGGAATGCCAACGTTAGATATTATGACAATCTCTGGACACCAAACTGAAAGAGTATTTTACAATTATATAAAAGCAAGTAGTCTGGATAAGGCTAAGAAGATTGCACAACATCCATTTTTTAACTCATAAGACAATGACAGTAAAAGAAAAACTTATTAATTGTATTGACACAAAGGAAGGTTCTGAACCATTGACAAACGCTCTAAAAAGTATGTTTATAGAATTTTGTAGATGTGAAATTGATTGGCCACAGGAAAAAAGGCAAGAAATAGCACACCAATACGAGGTAATTGAAGATATTATCAAACTCTCTTATGAATTTTCAAAAGAGGAAGAAAGAAATGATTTTGAAAGAAAAATAGGTTTGTAATGGAATACGGCATTTTTAACAATCTCATTTCATCTGAAAAATTTGACAAACTCTCTACATCCGAAAAAATAAAAATTTGTCTTGCAAAGGATATTTTTATTTGTGGAAATATTTGGCAAAGAGATAAATTTAATTGTTTTGACCTAGATTCTATCAATTTAAAAAGTTTAAATAAAACAAAATTTAGTGTAACCAAAACATATAAAATTGATGGTGTCGCAATTAGAAAAAACCCTCTTTTTGAGGAGGAAATTGTCAATGCTCTATGTAATACTGTTGAATTAAACCCACTAACTACGTTCAAAGAGGATGAAATTCTTTTTAGGCTTAATTTTCTAACTACCAAAGATGCAAAAGTAATTTTTTTACAGTCTAAAATTGAAAATTATAATGCTTTTTCACTTGAAACATTGATGGTGAAATTTTTTCAAAATGGCAATAAACTTGAAATATACCACGATTCCAAAATCGAAATTTTAAACTCAACTTCTAAATTTCAGTTAGATTGGGTTTTCGGAAACCAGTATTATGGTGATGCGTTTTTTCTAAATAAAGATAATTTTATAGAGGGGTTTTTTCAAGATTATCAAAAAATACATCTAACCAACTTCTGCCTACAACAAATACAATTTCTACAAAACGAAACCACGCCTCAATTTGTTGAAAAAAAGGATAACAACCATAACTTCACTACATACCAATTATCCTATTTAATGAGTGAAATAGGGGTTGTTAAAGCAATGCAACAAGATGGGTTGAGTAATTTAGAAATTGCAAAAACTATTGGGCGAATAATCTCTAGAAGCCCACAAAATATAAGAACATATCTAAGAGAAATTATCACAACTTCTGACTCTAATTTAAGCGCGGTAAAAAAGTCCGCTCAAGAAGAAATTTCAAAATTTTTGAAATACTTTAAAAATTTGGAGTAAACTCTGGAGTAACTCCAACACCAAAGACTACATAAATCTAGCATAATATTGAACAATCAAAATTCAATAGTATGTCACAAAGCCTTATTCAACTACACAACGCAGATCCGACCTCCTTCAAGGCAGATATCGTTAATGCAATCAATCAACGTATTGATAATCTTGAAAAAAGTCTACACCCAGTAAGAACTGAATGGATAAGTAGAAAACAAGCTTCAACACTTCTAGGAGTATCACTAGTAACTATCCACGAATGGAGTAAAAAAGGAATACTCAAACCATATCGTATTGGCAACAGAGTGCGCTTCAAACTAAAGGAAATAGAACAGGTTTTAAATGACAGCCGTGATGAAAGTAACGGTAAATAATAAAATCATTCAGGTTCCACTCCTCAAAGTAATCCGATATTTTCCGAAAAAACGCTCAAAAATTGTATATGCAAGCGGGGCAAAACTTTGGGGTTTTAGGGGCAACGCCCCTAATGCAAAAAAGCCCCCCTGTCCGGAAAGCTTTTCTAACTGCAAATGCAATCGTTGTAGGTTGTCTCTTCAGGCATTGCCTACATGTCAAATATAGTGCATTATGTTGGAAATCGCAAAATTTGACAGCCTAAGACTTAGAATTCCTTACGATGAAGTAAAATGTATTGACACTACAATCGAAGAAAAATACCATAAATTTTATCCCAACACTGGCGAAATATCAAAAATAGAAGAAATGGACTTGGTTAAATGGGATGAAACGAATGGTATAAAAACAAAAATCAGTATAGCCAATTTAATTAATAACGGCATTTTAGAAAAAGTATTTGTGCTTTTAATTAATGCAAAACAACTCAAGGAAAGATATTTTGAAGGCATAACTATTGATAATTTACCATTAGTATACGAGTATATAATCAAGCTTAATTTTATCCACTTTACATATGAGACTTTTTTAAATGGATTTGTTAGCGATATAGATATTTGTTACGATATTAAGGTTACGGTTCCTACAATGATAAATTCAAACCGTGAAATTCACAACAACGTAAAACCTTCTTGCGCCAGACTTGTAAGACCACCATTTAAGCGAAAAGACAACACTGGGTTAAATTTTAACGAAAGAAACAAAGCCACCCCCTCAAAACCTCACATTAAAATATATCATAAAACTTGCGAATTGAGTACTAGGAGTATAGATTTTACAACAGCTTATTTAAATAATTTTGACATTGAGGATATTGGAAGATTGGAGTTTACTGTAAAAAACCGCGGTCACTTCAAATATCTAGGATTGTACCCTAAAACCTTCAAGGATTTATTAGAAGTTTCACAAGCAAAACTACAGGACATTGTTTTCAGTGGGATTTTAAAATACATAGACGCAAACGGTAACATAAAAGATTATTCGAAATTAACCCCTTCTGAAACCTTATTATTAAAAGTCATTGAACTAGCAAAGGACAGAGGGGCGACAAACGAAAATTTTCATATGCTTTTAAACGTTTTTGAGTGTAGGACTAGAAAAAATAGAGCAAAAAAATTATTGTGTAAAGTTTTGTTTGAAGACAGAGAAAAAAGAGCCCTAGAAACATCTTTGGAGAACCAGGCTTTTTTTGAAAAATTGAAGCTGAATTTAAAGACTCCAATTTCCGAGCAATGATGCTCGGGAATTTGTATACATATTTGTAACAAGGGGTACTTCATAAAATATGTAAAAAATCATATTTGAAATTCCCGAGTCATTTCAAATTCTTGAGCAAAACGCAGTTTATTAATTTCAAAAATAAGACTTTGGTGTTTCAAATTTTTCGGAACTTATCGGAGTATTGTATACAAATATGTATACGCCCATATTTTTTTGCAACAAGACAGGTTGCAACCCTATACAATTAAAATAGGGTTGAAAACATAGTATTTGTTGAGTTTTTCTTCACTCACAGTAACTTCCAACAACCAAGGTTGCATATCTGCAACAAGACAGGTTGCAACCCTATACAATTAAAATAGGGTTGCAAACATAGTATTTATTGAGTTTTTCTTCACTCACAGTAACTTCCAACAACCAAGGTTGCATATCTGCAACACGATAGGTTGCATTAAATAAATCACAATAAACAGCATCTCATTTAATTTTAACCCTTAGGATTATCATCAAACTGTTGTATCATCTCCTTTTGGATAAATTTTAAAACCTCAATAAATATTTTATTTAAAATAGAGTCCTCCATATCTAGTAATGTTTTGGACATTAGCGCCATTGTATTAGCCATATACTGCACAGGATCTAACAATCCTTGATTATTAGAAGCAATTAAGAAAAAGTTTCTTTGATTTTCATCTAGACCCAATCTACTGTTTATTCCTGAAACACCTGAATGAACATTTTCGCTAGCCCAACTATATACTGGCCTTAAATGATTTAAATCCACCAATTTTTCCAATTCTCTTATATTTCGTCTTCCTTTAGGTAAAATATCAATCGTCCATCCATATCCTTGGCAAAACTCTGCTCCATAAATTTGTTTAAGTTCTTTATAATGGTCTTCCATTTCTTTAATCTTATCACTTTCGATAGATTCCCAATGCAACAATTCACTTACCTCATTATATTCTCTAGCTTTCTTCCATTGTTCAACTACAAAATAGTCGTTATACATGCGAATAAGCTTATGATTGTTATCATACAATACAAGGAAGACTATAGACAGCTCGTGAAGAGTTCTCCATCTTGACATTGCTCCATCTGGATACCCATTGACAACAAGAGTCCTAATTTCATTAGATATTTGAAGTGCTCTTGCATGAATCGAAATTAAAGTGTCTAACTTCAATAAATCATCAATATTATTAAAAACTTCTCTGTATTTACTGTATGAAAGAACACCTATTTGTGTGTTAATATCTATAAAAGACTCTAGTAACCTTATACCAAGTTTGTATTTATTTTTAATTGACTTTCTGACCTTTTTTTCTCTGGATTTTAGTTGATTATCCTCACTAACAGACGAGTAAAATAGTTCAGATGTTAGATTTCTAATAATTTCTTCAACTATGGTTGGCACCTCATTTTTAAAAAATGATTCAAACTCTTCATCAGTGCCTTCAAAATTATTGCGCTTTTCTTCGATTGCCCTTTGTATTGTGCGCTCAATATAATATTCCTCTTCCATCATTTGTTGTCACAGTATTTAATTGGTATTTACTTCTTAACGAACTTCAATTCGTATAATCAGTACATATGTACACACACAAAATTAAAAAATCCCCGTAACGTATTTGAAAACAAATACTTACAGGGATTTTGAGTTGGCCCAGCTAGGGCTCGAACCTAGACTCTTCTGTACCAAAAACAGACGTGTTGCCAGTTACACCATGGGCCAATACCATAATGAGGATGCAAATTTAATACAATCTTTAAATTGTACAAACTATTTCACTCAAAAAACTCATATATTTTTCAGAAACCAGGTCTAATTTTCCCCGCTAAAGGGTGTAGTCCCATTTTCCACCCCTGTTTTTAAGCAAAAAAATGGTTTGTGAGGTACGTTCCCGATCATTTACCCGTTTCAGTAATCATATTATTAGTAAATTCGCCTTAACAAAAATATACTGCATTTATGTCTAGTTTCAACTTCGACAAATGGAATAAAATAACAGGCTGGCTCGTTTTTGCCATCGCCCTGCTTACCTATTGGCTCACCGTAGAACCCACTGCTAGTTTTTGGGATGCGGGAGAATATATTACTACGGCCAGTAATCTGGAGGTGGGTCACCCGCCGGGAGCACCGCTATATCAAATTTTAGGTGCGTTTTTCTCCATTTTTGCGATGGAACCCTCTAACATTGCACTTACTATTAATTTAATGTCGGTTTTTGCGAGTGCTTTTGCCATCCTATTTATGTTCTGGTCCCTTACTATTCTATTAAGAATGGTAGTACAAAAACATCAGGAACTGAACAAAAACACGATGGTTGCCATTTTAGGAAGTGCTGCCGTTGGAGCCCTCACATTTACTTTTACCGATAGTTTTTGGTACAACGCCGTAGAAGCAGAAGTATACGCAAGTGCAGCCTGTGTATTATCTATTTTATTTTACTGTGCATTACGTTGGGAACGGGAAATGAACACTCCACGGGGTGACAGGTGGCTTATCCTAATCGCTTTTGTAATTGGACTCTCTTTTGGGATTCACTTTATGGGGTTATTGGCTATTCCCGCAATGGGCTTCTTGTATTATTTCAAAAATTATAAGACCATTACTATTAAAAATTTTGTCATTGCAAACCTGGTTACAGTTGCTATTTTGCTTTTTATATTTAAGCTGTTATTACCTTATACCATGAAGCTTTTTAGCGGGTTCGAGTTATTTTTCGTGAACTCTTTAGGGATGCCATTTAACTCCGGAACTATTATCGCCGGATTGCTGTTTTTTGCATTGTTCTTTTTCGGCTTACGCTATACACGAAAGAAAAACCTGGGACAGATAAACACCCTTTTACTGTGTGTTTTATTCATTTTTATTGGCTTTTCCAGCTGGTTAATGCTTCCTATTCGCGCCAATGCCGGAACGGTTATTAACGAAAACAACCCAAATAATGCCCGAGAGTTACTGGCATATTACAATCGGGAACAATACCCGGAAACGCATTTGTTTTACGGTCCTCTTTTTACTGAAATGTACTCTGGTCTGGATCCTGAGAACCCATACAAAGACGATAAGCCCAAATACGAAAAAGACGAAGAAACCGGAAAATATATTATTGTAAATAAATTTAAAGATGCTTCCCAAAATTTGGATGACGATCACAAAGTGATACTCCCAAGAATGTGGAGCCCGGAGCATAATGCAAACTATCTGGAATTTACAGACGGATTAGAATTTACCATAAGATCTGACTATAGAAGCGAATCCAGATTGGTGGAAATAGTCGCTAATTTTAAGCAAGCTTTTAAAGAAGGTAAGGTAGATAAGGAAGATTATAACGATTTTTTACAAACCTACGGCCCATTTTTAGACGTGCAACCTCCTTCCCTTTGGGAGAATTTAGCGTACACCTTCGAGTATCAGTTTGGCTATATGTATTGGCGCTATTTTATGTGGAATTTTTCTGGTAGACAAGACGATGTGCAAGGACAAAAAACAAGTCTTCACGGGAACTGGCTTAGCGGGATTTCATTTATAGATGAGTGGAGATTAGGCTCGCAGGATAACCTGCCTAGCGATGTAAAATATAACAAAGCTCGAAATACGTATTACATGCTTCCACTTATTCTGGGTGTCTTAGGGGTCGTATTTCATTTTAAGAATGATATGAAAACCTTTTGGGTGCTCCTGGTGCTGTTCCTCTTTACCGGACTGGCTTTGAAGGTATACCTCAACGAAAGACCTTTTGAACCACGCGAACGTGATTATGCGTTGGTAGGATCTTTTTATGTATTTGCTATGTGGATTGGCTTTGGAGTGTATGCTCTTTTTGAAATGCTTAAAGAAGTTATAAAACCAAAACTTGCCATCCCTATAGTTATAGCAGCAGCTACATTAGCGTCTCCCGTTGTTTTAGCATACCAAAACTGGGATGACCACGATAGATCCGACCGTTACACAGCGAACAGCATGGGTAAAATGTACTTGGACTCCTGCGACGAAAACGCTATCCTATTCACTATTGGAGATAACGACACCTTTGCTCTCTGGTATGCCCAGAATATTGAAGGCTACCGTAGGGACGTGCGAATTGTAAACACCAGTCTCTTCGCAACAGACTGGTACATAGACGATATGAAAAAGAAAGCGTTTGAGAGTGACCCAATTCCGTCGCAACTCACACACGATCAATATCGTGTTGGAACGCGCGATTTTATCTACTTTCAAGAATCCACTCGGGACACTATAGATATTAAACAATGGATGAACTGGGTTGCCAGTGATGATCCAAGAACAATGGTAGAATTGGAAAGTAACCAATGGGCGAATACGTTCCCCAGTAAAACCATACGTATTCCTGTAGATAAGGAAGCCGTACTCCGCAATGGAATTGTAGCACAAAAAGATGCAGACAAGATTGTACCTTATATAGATATTACCCTGAATGGCAACGTTATTTACAAAAACCGAATGATGATGCTGGATGTTATTGCCAACAATAACTGGGAACGTCCTATCTATTTTAGCGGTGGAAGTTTTGGTGATGACGACTATATCTGGATGAAAGACTATCTGCAATTAGACGGGGTAACTTACAAATTGGTGCCTATTAGAACTCCTGTCGCAAAAGGAAATCCGTTTGATATGGGACGAATTGATGCCGACAAAATGTATGATATCGTGATGAATTTTGACTGGGGAAACAGTGGTAGCCCGGACATTTACCACGACACCGAAACACGCCGAAACGGAATCACCTACCGAAGCAATTTAGCCCGTCTTGCTGAAACGTTAATGAACGAAAAGAAAATGGACAAGGCCGAAAAGGTACTGGATCTTGCCATGGAGAAAATGCCTGTAAAATATTTTGAGTACTACTCCTTACTAGAACCTTATGTTTTAGGCTATTACGAAGTGGGAAATACCGAAAAAGCGCGTGAATTGTACAAAGAAGTCTCCACAATTTACCAGGAAAAACTGTTGTATTACAGCGGCATGAAAGTAGAGCGGCAATTTGGAATTGCAGACGAAATTATAAGCGACATGGAGAAATACCGTGGATTGGTAGATATTTTAATTGTCATGGATTCTGAAGAGTTTGCACGCCCTGAAGCTGCTAAGTTTAATGATTATTTAAAGTTGTTCCGTCATTTTTATTCCCCGGATGAAGGAATGGATGTAGATAAAAAAACAGATAAGGATTTACTGGAAAACGATACAAATGCTATAAATGTACCTTTAGATACCGTGGTTCAGGATAATACCAATTTAGAGATAGAACAATAATTTTGAAACCCTATTTAGTTAACACGCCCCGGCTTGTACAATGGTTATTTCCAGGTAGAGTCTGGGCGTTTTCTCGTAAAGAACCCGGCGTTTACCTTACTTTTGATGATGGTCCCATCCCTGAAGTCACTCCCTGGGTTTTGGATGAATTAAAAAAACACAATGTTAAGGCTACTTTTTTCTGTATTGGAGATAATGTAAGAAAGCATCCAGAAATTTTTGAAAGAATCGTTGCTGAAGGTCATATTATAGGAAATCACACGTTTCATCATTTGAATGGTTGGAAAACTAAAACTGAAGAATACCTACAAGATGTTGAAGCCGCTGAAGTGGAGTTCAATAAAACTATATTCAATCGTAAAAGAACTCCAAAGCTGTTCCGTCCGCCCTATGGGAAAATGACTTCCGCGCAAGCTAAAGAAATTCAGCAAAAAGGCTATAAGATTATTATGTGGGATGTGTTAAGTGCCGATTTTGATGCTAAAATTTCAGCAGAAAAATGCCTGCAAAACGTATTGAACAACATTAAACCCGGAAGTATAGTAGCTTTTCACGATAGTTTAAAAGCAGAAAAAAACCTTCGGTTTGTGTTACCGAAGGTTTTGGAGTTTTGTTTCGAGAAGAAGTATACTTTTTCTCGAATTTAGATTAATTTACTAAGAGATTATAGCTCGTAACCAAAAACTGGTTGGAACCTGACCCTGTATTTCTTTCAACGTAAATTTCAATATAATCTGCAGGATTTGCAACCACTGTTCCCACGATGGACAAACCTTGTCTAGCATTTGTATCTACTACATCATATACAACCTGAGAACCTGTTTGTAGAACCCCATTTTTATATATGGAGAACGTAAATCGCATTCCTTGAATTGCTGTAAATGAAATAGAACCAATAACATTGAGTGCCCTAGATTTTTTTCCTTCATAGACTACGCTGTTACTACTATCGGCACCAGCACGCGTAGATGTTCTAAACATCCTAATAGGTGCAGTGCTCACAGGAAGTTTGATAGGGGTTGCGTTATTTATAGCAACTACACTCGCTCCTGTATAATAAATATTTGCAGTGGATGCATCGTCAGCCTCTCGTGGAATTCCGGTTGAATTTACAGTCCAGTCTTTTGTAAAATTATATCCAGTATATGGCGAAGAACCATTAACATAGGTTCCCCCTCCATAGAAAACTACTTGACTTAAAACGGCATCACCGGTGATGGATGTAATCCCGGTTGTATTCATACCAGTTCTTCCAGCAAGAACATTGCTAAAACCGCTCACCTTTTGAATAAGTCCAAAAGTCCCTATAAAAGTTTCAAATGTTCCATTATTAGAATTAAACCAAGCCTGATTACTTAATAACAAATTACCAATATTACTATACGTAATTCCAGTGGAATTTCCCACATATTGAACAATATTTGAGAAGTAAATACCCACATTTGAGATTGTACCCACACTCGCCATATTAGCAATAACCGTATTTTGCAGTAGTAGAGAAGTCCCTCCAGTAATATTGAATGCAGTACCGCCACCTGTTATGGAAATATTTCGAATGCTACCACCAGTGCTTCCCGAAAAGACTGTACCAGCAGAAGTAAGAATATCCTCATTGGCATCTAATCCAGAAATATAGGAGTTGTTAAGGTTTATTGGAGTTGTAAGGGTAATTGTTCCGTTTATTTCGTAATAGGTGTTTTCGTCCAATGTAATCACTCCTCCCGATGGAGTAGGAAAATCTGAAACATCTTTCACTAAAACATAATTGTCTCGTTGCGTCGCGGAAGAATTTATGCTTACCCAAGAAGTTATGGTGGTGTCGTAATAATAAAAAGACTTCAAATCTGTATCATACACCAAAAGGCTATTGGCTGGTGTAGTAATTGCATTTCTTTGAACAGTGGTCATTCTGGGAGCGAGAAGTCCTTGCTCTCGTGAGCTAATGTCTACTACTGATGATGGATCTGGTGTAGTGGTTCCAATTCCCACTTGGGCGATAGCCGCACTGAACAGCAACAAAGCCACGATTGTAATTTTAAGTTTCATAATTTGGGATTGTAAGGTTATCAATATAAGCTAATCACTTTGCTATTTATGCTCGCGACTAATCTAGCGTCATTCAACGTTAAAATATAACTTTTATCGTTAAATTAATAACGTTTTTAAAATATTTAACATATTTGGACGTGGCCAAAAATAGAGAATTACAGAAGTGCTTGCCTCCCGGGTATTGATAAAAAAGCATCTAACCTTTACAGAAGGTTAAATTGTGAAAATTCTGAATAAAAATTTTTTATTAAGTAGAAAAAAAAGGAATCATAAGGCAAGAGAATCCAACTTACACATACTCTTTCACCAAATCAATTAATGTAGTGGAATCTTGCTCTCCGCTTTGGCGCCATTTCATTTCACCTGCTTTATAAATCATTAATGTTGGAAGATTCTTCACCCGTAGGGCTTCAGCAAGTTCGGTGTTTTTATCCACATCAATTTTAATCACGCGGGCTTTATCACCAAGGGTAGCAGCAACGTCTCTAAGCACAGCGTGCATTCCTTTGCTAGCTTCGTCCTGTTCTGCGTAAAAGTCTAGCAGTACAGGCACTTTAGTTTCAATTAGTTCACCAAATTTAGACATAATCGTTGCAGTGTTTGTGATACAAATATAACATTTATGGAGTAATTAATAGATATTGTAGTTTTTCGCAATTTTATTGTTGAATTAGCTGTTGGTAGAAACAAAAAAAATCAAAAAAGTAGCAGCCTTCACAATAGTTCATCCTAAACCACTTGCTTCTTCTTCAAAGTGATTACTGTCACTTCTGGCCAGATGCCTACTCTTCCCGGATAACCTAAATAACCAAACCCTCTATTTACGTTAATATAACGGCCAAACTCTTCGTAAATTCCTGCCCAGTTTTCGTATCGATATTTTACCGGGCTCCATTTAAACCAGCCTGGAATTTCTATACCAAACTGCATACCGTGGGTATGACCGCTTAGCGTAAGGTGGATGTTTTTGTCATTTGTTTTTACCTGCTGTTGCCAGTGTGAAGGGTCGTGAGAAAGAAGTATTTTAAAATCGGTTGTTTCAACTCCTTCGCAGGCCTTATTAAGATCTCCTGCTTTTTTAAATCCGCCAGCACCCCAGTTTTCTACGCCAATGAGTTTAATTTTTTCTCCGTTTTTTTCGAGTGTAACGTTCTCATTCAGCAATAAGCGCCAACCCATTTCCCGCTGAATGTTTTTTAAAGCTGAAAGATTTTCGGCCTGTTCTCTTTCAGAATTCCATTGTACATAATCGCCATAATCATGATTTCCCAGAACTGAATATACGCCATCTTTTGCTGTTAAACTTCCGAATAATTCCTTCCAGGGCTCCATCTCCGAGGCTACATTATTTACCAGATCGCCTGTAAAAAATAGTACATCGCTCGCTTGTTTGTTGATAAGATCTATTCCGTAGGCAATTTTTTCTTTGTTGTCAAAACTACCGCTGTGTATGTCGCTTATCTGGGTAAGCGTGTACCCGTCAAAAGCTTCGGGCAGGTCGTCAAATTCTAATGCATATTTTAATACTTTATAATTGTATTTGCCTTTGTACATTCCGTAGAGCAATCCAGCAAATGGCAGGGCGGCAATACCTAGGGCAACACCGCTTATAAATTTTCGTCGGGATGGAATGTAGAAACCGGTTTCGTTTCCTCCTATTTTCGAAAACAGCCCAACGAACAGGCGCACAATATCTTCGCCAAACATAAAAATGTTTACCAATAATTTTGGCACAAAGAAGGCGAGAAAGAAGCCAAATATATAGGCTAACTTCGGATTGGTACGTGCCTGGCCAGAAGTTATGGCATAAATAAACAACCCTAAAACCAAAATTGAAATTACCAGGTATAACCAGTGCAACCAACGGTTATTTGTAACAGTTTTAACTGCCTGAAAGGCGTAAATATCTATAAGAATGTATAACGCAATAAGGATGATCCAACGAAGCATAGCTGTATCTTTTTTTGTAAAGATAAGGCTTATACTAGTTATACCATTTTATAAAATAATTCCTTTAGGACATATTTCATTTCTGAAAAGCTAAACTAATTTACTCACTTTTTATTACCAAGAAATTTTCAAGAGTTTCATTCTTATTCAGTAACTTGATAAGCATAAGCTGTATTTCGTCTATTTGTTTTTGAAGCGCTTTATTGGTACTTTCAAGTTGTTCAATCTTATTATTTAATTTCTTAATAGATTGCACGTACAAAGCATCATAGGTTCCATAGGCTGTTTGAAGATATCCAAGATTATCTTCCTGAACATTCTCCGGGAAAACCTTTTCAATTTCCTGTGCCACAAAACCATATTGAATTCCTTCAGGACGTTTACTTCCTGTTTTATCGTCGTTCCACTCATAGGTTACACCTCGTAATTTCAATAATTTATCCAGTGCTTCGGTTTCAGTAAAAGTTTTGATATTCTTTTTTAATCGAGCGTCACTATTTGCCAGCCAATCCCCGGCTGCACTTTTTGAAGCATTTCCTTCCACTTCCAAGATATTGGTAACGGGAATTCTCATTATCCCTGTCTTTCCGTCTTTTAAAATTGTAAATGCATTGTTGTCGTTTGGAATTCCTATAGCTGCCCCTCCGTTTGCTACCACAAACAATCTGTCGCTACCAGCACTTCCTGTAATACTTACTGGTATGTATGGTATTTCGTCAAAGCCAAAAACTATTTCAGCAAAGGAATATGAAGTTAAACGATCACCAAAAGCAAAACCATAAGGAGCCTGAACTTGAGTGTCCAGTCCAAAAGCAAATGATCTATAAGCATTAGGCGTTGTAGAGCCGTTCATCATAGCGACGGATGAATTACCTCCTGCCGAAATTCCATAAACGTTGAAAGAATTATTACCTGAAGAACTACCACCAAAGGCCACAGCATTATTTCCCGATGCATTTCCCCCATTTGTTGCAAAAGATAAAAGACCCGATGCTACCCCGGAAGCATTTGCAAAAGCAAATTCTCCAGAAGCAGTACTATTATTGCCTAAAGCTATTGCATTCTGCCCAGAAGCAACAGCATTGTTGCCCATAGCAATACCGTGTGCTGCTTGAGCCTGAGAATTAGAACCAAAAGCAAATCCACTATTTGCTGCGGCCGTAGTTGTACCACCACTCATAGCAACAGAAACACTTCCATTTGCTGTTCCAAAAATACTGAAAGCAGAGTTTCCTGAAGAAACACCACCGAAGGTTGTGGAAAAATCCCCAGCAGCAATCCCTGCGTTCGTTGCAAATGAATAAATACCTGAAGCTTGACTACCGGCAATAGCGAAAGACTGTGACCCCGATGCAATACTGTTTTCACCCAAAGCAATAGCGTGGTTTGCCTGTGCTTGTGCTCCATTGCCAAATGCAAAGCCATAAACACCGGCGCTCGTTGTAGTCCCACCAAACATCCCCATAGAATCATTTCCAATTGCCGTTCCCCTAAAACTAAAGGATCCAACACCAGATGCAGTTCCTCCAAAAGTAGCTGAAGAATCTCCAGAGGCGATTCCAAAATCTGTTGCAAATGAATAAAAACCTGATGCTTCTCCTCCCATAATAGCAAATGATTGAGATCCGGAAGCAATACTATTGTTACCTAAAGCTATAGCGTTATTCGCTTGAGCCTGTGCTCCGGCACCGAAGGCAAGTCCCCCAGTAGCTGCCGCAGTTGTTGTCCCACCATACATAGCAATAGAATTATCTCCACTGGCAGCACCATTAATAGAAAAGGATCTGGTACCCGCTGCTGTTCCTCCAAATACTGTGGAAAAATCTCCTGAAGCAGTTCCTGTATGTGTTGCAAAAGACCCAAGGCCTGAGGCCGTACCATCTTCTCCTAACGCAAAAGAGCTAATACCTACATTAACATCATTCCATTCTGTACCAAAGATGGTACCGGCGCGAAATGCTCCTTTACTTTTATCAAAAAAGAATTTACGACCATTTCCACTTAAATCGGTATCACCAAAAACAAAATCGTCCGAGCCTACGTTTGTTGTGTTTTGTACGACTCCGCCTATGCTTTGAAATTCTCCACTCCCGCCTCCTCCTCCAGTCAGGGCGGTTCAGCTACCATTGTAAAAATAGAACCCTGGGGCATTGTCTGTTTGATATATAAGCAATCCGTTGGCTGGCGAAGAAATTAAATCCCGTTGAACCTGGTTCATACGCGGTATTAAAATTCCTGAATCCGTACTCACAATATCCAAAGCAGAGGAAGGATTGGGAGTTGTTGTATTTATTCCGACCTGGGCAACACTTATTTTTGTTACTAATACTAAATAAAGTAATATTTTAAATTTCATAATGCTCTTGTTTTAAAAAGCACAAGTAGGAGTCATGAAGGTTTAGGACTTCGGATTTGGGCAAAATCTTATCCTTTTTTGATTTGTAAAAGTTTATTGTTTAACGATTTTTAAAGTTTCTGAAATTCCCTCAGCTGTGGTTAATGTCACAAAATAAATCCCCGGGCTGCCTGGAAGGTTTAACTCTAAGGCATCTGTATTTACAAATCGTTCAAAAGCAACTACTTGCCCGAGGATGTTTGTAGTGGTCGAATTTATTTCTGATATGTTATTGGGTAGTTTAACCGTAAAGTTTCCATTTGTTGGGTTAGGAAAGGCTTTTGAAGATGCCAGTAAATTTTCTTCAATTCCTAAAGCAATATCAACAACCCGCAAGGTTACATTATCTGCATTGCAAACTACATCGAAGGTGTATTCATTTCCACCAAAATAACCAACGGTTTGCGCAGGCAAGTTACACTCCGTAACATTTGTTGCTGTAATTACTACAAATTCATCATTGAGCTGAGGTGCAAAACCTAATTGGACATCAAAAGTTCCGTAGAGTTTCGCATTTGTATTAATGGCAAAAACGTCGTGTTCAGTATCTGGCGTGACACCGTTTAGTTGGATCTGGTAGATACAGTTTTCAGTAGCTTCAAATTCAGTAAGATTGCTATATATTAATGTTCCAACAGCATTATTCCCAGGTGCGATGGTACTTTCAATCACATCAAAAGGGTTTGTGAAAATTTCTCCTGCCCCGGTGATAAGGCCGGTACCTTCATAACCATCATTCAAGTTGATAGTCCCAGATTCAATAGCCAAAATTCCTGTTTCGGCATTAAACAATTGTCTTATTGTTGCTGTACCTGAGCCTTGTAATTTCTGAATGAGACCGTTATTAATAAATCCCGCTCCCAAAATATTTACATCATCCACTATAGTAACTGTACCTATTTCAGTATTCTCAAAAACTGAAGATTGATTGATAGAAAACGTCGTTACGGTACTTTCAAAATTCATCTCACCTTCATTTCTAAAAACTACCCCACCAGACATTTGTGATAAAAAACCTGTTCCCTTCACTGTAAGCAAACCTTTGTTAATTAAAACAGTCCCTGGCGAAGCCTGTGCACTCAGCGTACCTCCTTCCCATTCAACTCCTGCAGGTCCTGAAAAGTCAAGAAAATTTTCTGAGTTATTTGTTACCCGCAATGCACTTGCATTGATTATAAAAGGACCGTTTAATTGGCCCGTTAGCGTCCCGTTTATAAAATGGGTTTCATTTTCAAAAAGCCGAAAAAATCCAGTACTGTTTACATTAATTTCACTATCAGTAAGTATAGATTGTCTGTCAATACTCATAGAGCCACTAGTTACATTGATAAACGCACCGTTGTTCTCAAAAACCGTAGCTATTGTAAAAATACCAGTACCTGATGTTTTCTGAATGAGCCCTTCATTGCGAAGTGTTGCGGTAAAGGCCTCAATATCTATTAATCCATCCCCTATAGTCATAATCCCTTCGGAAGATATTAAGAGTACATTTTCTCTCAAATTAAAATCAAACACTCCATTTTCAACATTCATTATATTGTTAATGATTACAGCTCCCCTAAATAGTTTACGCTCGGAACCAATGATATTTACTATTCCATTAAAGACTGTTCCTCCGTTATTTCCACTAGCGCTAATGACATTACCTTCAAAAAAATTAAAAGTACTTCCCGCTTCAAAAACACCACTTAGCATGCCAAATGTCAGATCATTTGTTTTATTAACTATTGCCCCAGATTGAACGGTGAGATTACGCATAAATGTGGATACATCTGCATTAACTTCAGATCCTGACGGAATGATTACATCTGTATTTGAATTGGGAACACCCATAGGCGACCAACTATTAACATTTCCCCAAGAGCCTCCACTAGGTCCTATCCAGGTTTTTGTTTGGGCATTCGCCGAAAGTTGAAATAATAGACTTAAAACAAGCGCTGTAAAAAGTAATTTGAACGATTTCATAAATGTAAGGTTTAAGGTGATTAGTATTAATAATTGATTTGTGCTTCTTCCCAGGTAACATTACTGTAATTACTTTGGTTTGGGTTGTAGTTTGCGTTGTCGCTGGTAATAAGTTGATTTTGATCGTTAATCCAGTAATGATTGCTACCCAATGCTACATCATAGGTTTGCCCGGAAGAAGGACTTGTAACCGTAATACGATCTGTTAGGGTCTCCATAAATTTTTGATGATTGCGGGTGGTCATAGCATCATGCTCTTTTCCGCTGGCAACAATTTGCTGTCCCTGGGCTTTGAGAATTTTCATACGCTCTATATGACTGCTTGTAATTTGCTGGGATCTTTGTCTGTTCTCGTTGTTTACAGTAGTAATCCACTGGCTGTTCATCCGCACGTTCAATTTTGCATTTAAAAAGTCCTGTTTGGCTTGTTCAAAGAATGCCGGAGGAGCTTCTACAGATTCCAGTTGGTATCCCCAATAGTAACTTTCCTGCGACTCTGCCAGATAGTGCTGGATTATAATCAGGATTTTTAAACCATTTTTATCTTCCCATTCTGTACCTACTACTTTAAAAGATTTCTGCTCGGGATGGCCTTTATAAATTTGTTTTTCAAAAGCATACGCAGCTTGTTGTAATTGTGGTAGGTCATACTGTTTTAGTAGTTTATATCCATCTTTATTAAGAAGCTGTTCTAAGGTTTGTACGTCCTGCTCAACAGGTTCAAAAGGTTTTACATTAAATCCCATTTGCTGAAATTGCTGTACTATATAGGGATTATTGGAGGACATAAATTGATTGCCCTGTACATAAGACACCTTTACGCCATCTGGTCCCTCTAAAAATATGATGGGGTCATTTGTTTTATTATAATTCCAGTCTGTAGGAATAGGCAACATAGCCATGACCATATTACGTTGATAGTCTGGAATGGGTAAGTATTTTATAGCTTTTTTGCCAGCATATTCGTTTTGTAAATCTGAAGAGCTATCTGTAATTGCAATAGATTTTTCAGAAAGGAATTCCGTACAATTAGTAAAAAAAATGCAACATACAACTGAACAAATAAAGAGAATTGAAGTTTTCATAACTAGTTACAATGTTTAAAAAGTAGTAGGCTGGATTGCTTACACTACTACATCGTAATTGGTTGAAAATGTCATCAAGTTTCAGTAGAAAAAATTAATCCTCTGCTAATAGGTATGAATGTTAACCCTGAAATAAAGGAGAAATAAGGAAAACAAAAACAGCCGTAGCCGTGAATTTTGAGTTTTATGTAAAGATATTTTCTTCGGAAATTTTAGCGAACCGAAAACTATTAAATTTCTATAAAATTCAGCAGTTATTTTCTTCGACTTACAAAAAAGATGAGCAGCGTTAGAAGTAGCAAGGCTCCAAGAACCCAAAACCATACAGAAATTGAGGACGATGAAGAAAGATCTATCGCCGAAGTGTTACCAATTAAAACAAGTCCTGCCCAATATTGTGGTGCAGCCATGCGTCCTTTGGCGTTTAGAAGATAATCAAGTTTTGCCTTTTGTAGGGCTTTATCTTTTGGCATTCCGTCTTTAAGGTTATCAAAAAACAGCCCCGTTATTTTTGCACTGGCCTGCTCGTCAATTTGCCAAAGACTGGTTAGTATACTTTCGCTGCCGGCATAGGTAAAGGCGTGTGCCAAAGAGATCATTCCTTCACCGGGTTGAAACTCCGGTTTTCCGGTTTCGCAAGCCGTGAGGATAGCCAGATTTGAAGAAAGATTTGTATTATAAATTTCATACGTGTACAACGAATTGCTCTCCGCTCCCAATTCATTAGAATTTGAAGTAAGTTCTTTTGCAAAAATAAGTCGGGATAGTTCCGGATACGCATTATTAGATTCAGCGTGTGTCCCAATATGGATTATTTTATGTTCCGGAGCATTATGTAAAAAAACAGATTTTGAGGCATTTTCATTCAAAAAGGAAGTCCCGTTAAATTGGCGGGAATATGTATTAGCAACTTTTGAAATAAAGGGCTGTGGAAGGAGTGTAAGATAAGTTTTGTCTGTGGCTAGAGAATCTGTGACCCGCAAGGAATATCCTTCTTTCATTTCTGAAGTAAATTCTGGAGCAAATCCAACATAGTTTTCAGAAAAATTAGTCATCTTCTTATTTGTGTCTAAAAATGACGTTGAAAAATTATAGGAAATACTATAGCCAGCCAGCAAACTCTTGGTTGCAAATTCTTCAAAAGAGGTAATAGCCGACGTGGTTAGCATCTCAAAACTTAGATTATAAAGGGCTCCATCTGGTATAACAATCACTTTATCTGTCGTTATTTTTTGAGCAAAAGGCTCCCATATTTGCCGGTATATCTGGTTAGCTATTTTACCGGTTTGAGGAGCGTCTTGCCAGTTTTGGGCGAGCGCCTTTATTTGTTTAGTAAGATCTTTTGCGGGCAGTTTAATAAGTTCTTTTTGCGTAGCTGAAATTAAAAATACAAAAAGCGCATCCTCCATAAAGAAATATCGTAACACCGTTGTGTTTTCCGGAATTTGAGACCGTAAATCTTCTATAGGCACTTCTAAACTGGCATACTTTAAGTTGTAATAGGTAGGATGTTTTTGCTTTAAAAGTTCTAAGAATGCTATCCAGGCTTGCTCTTGTTCAAGATAAGTAGCTATATTAAAATCGTTTTCTATATATTGAAGAGACAATACTTTTTTAAACTCACGTTCCTGTTTCAAAATCGATTCGGGAACTTTATTAAAGCTTATTTCTTCCTGTGTATTAAGTTGGGTTCGTATGCGATGGTAGACACCAGACTCCTGCAACGTCAAAATTTTATTGGGTAACGAGGGATCGTTGGTTTGTAAATACAACTCATAATTCATTTTCTTTAAAAGTTGGTTTATTTTGCTGTATTCTTCCAGCAACTCTGTGACATCTGCTCTTGCCGTGCTCGTACTCCGGCGTCTCTCTAGTGCTCTTACGGCTTTTTCCAGTTTTTCTATTTGGGCGGTCAAAAATTCGGGTGTTTTATTTGTTTGCAATTTGTAACGACTCGCTACTTCGAGTTGGGTTATATCTGGCCTACGGTATTCAATTTGAATAGAATCCAGCGCATTTTCGGTTTTTTTAAGTTGTGCATCCAACATCGCATTTGCTTCTTCTGCGCGTAGTAAAGACTGCTCATAATTGCCTGCTATAAAATAAACTTCTGCGATACTCACAAGTTCTTTTAGGAGTGTAATATTGCCATCTTCAACATTTTTTGAAACGTATGCGTATGTTTTTTCTGCTTTTTCACAAGCAGCTTCTTTGAATCCATTGTGAGCTAAAAATTGAGCATAATTACGAAGCATCGTTAAATAAGCTCTGCTAAACGCTAACGGATATGCCTTTCTATAAAGTAATTCACTTTCTTCAAAATAGCGCTTTGCCTGCGCCGTATCCTGTTTTCCTTCGTACGCTTTGGCTTTCATATAAAAAAGTTCTGCTTCAATCGCTGGGTACGCTTCTGTAGATTTTTGTAAGTTGGTAAAGGCAAGCGCTATAGTTTCCAGGCTCTTGTCAAAGAGTCTCAAACTCACTTCAGACCCGGCAATTCTATTTAAAACTGAGATAAGGTTGGGATCCGAAACCGGATATAATGCTTTCTTTTTTTCGTAAGAATATTTTATCATTTCATAGCCTCGCTCTACATATCCTATATCATTATAAAAAGCAGCTAAGTTTGCAATAGCACCTGCTTCACGACGTTTAGAATTTTCCACAAGTTCTTCATCCTTAGAATTCGCTATTATTTCCTGAAAAACTTTAAGAATACTTTTTTTAATCGAGATAGCCTCGCTCACACGCCCCTGATCGTCTATTACCAGCGCCAGATTAAATTGAAACGTGGCTACATAAAAAGCTTTGTCGTATCCTTTAAGATCACTTTTTTCTGCCATCTTTATGGCTTTTCTATAATATACCTCAGCACTGTCCAACCGGTTTAAAACCCACATCCCAATAGCAACACCATTGTATGAATCTGCCAGAGTGTGTTTGGCTACCGTTGGGGATTTTTCATAATAATAAACAGACCTCTCAAAGTTCTTTAAAGCATTTGGGTCGTCATAAAGTGCATAATAATCTCCTCCCAGGATGTAATGGATTCTACCTAATTCTTCATTGGTAATATCTGGTGTCTTTTTGGCATATTCCAGCGCAGTAGTAGCTGCTTTTGTAGCACCTTCATCATCTGCTAAGTCTAGATATAATTTATCCAGACTCAGATATGTCTTAAAAAGTGTTCTCGGGGTGTTCGTTTTCTTTTTTAGGTCTGAAATAAATGTAATAGCCTTCCTTTCAGCTACGTTCTTTCCTTCCTTGGCAATCGCTACTTTTCCAATATATAATGGATAGGCATACAAGGAGTCCAAAGGTCCATTCTCAAAATAGTAACGAATGTTTTTTTGAATGATACGATCTGCTTCATCAAAATTTTCAGCAACAAGAATAGAATCTATAGTCGCGTGTTTTACCGGAGTTTCATACTGAGCATGTAAGATCGTGCAACCACAAAAGGTAATTAGTATAAAAATGACGGCACGCATAGCTGTTTCAGGGTTTTAAATCTTCGAGTATTTTTTTTGCTTCGGGAAGGTTGCTTTTACGAAGTGCTTTTTTGGAAGCTTCCATATTTCCGTCTTTGAGAAAGGCTAATCCCAAATAAAAATTGGTATCGTCCTTAAAAGGACTTTCCTTGCTGGTAAGCGATTTTTGTAAATATTCAACAGCATTTTCTGAATTATTATTTGCTAATGTGGCTACACCGATAAAATAATTTAAGGTGTCGTTATTTGGTTTTTCAACCAGTTGCTTTTTCCATTTTTCAATAGCGCTGGTATAGTTGCCCAGCTTGTAATCTACCATGGCTTCATTAAACAAAAAATTTTCTGAAGCTCCCATCATTGTAGGCAACCCAGGATCCGGAACAAAATGCTTTGCAAATAATTTCTGGTTTGTACTTTCTGCAGAGAAAATCCACAGCATTCCCAAAGCAACCACCAGGACTGCCGCTATCGCATACCAAGCAGTTTTATTACTTGTTGGCAGAGTGGTTACGGCCAAATCAGGTTGGTTTTGCGTGGGTATTTCTGAATGAAAAC
Organism: uncultured Flavobacteriaceae bacterium; assembly: GCA_963793275.1. Taxonomy (GTDB): domain Bacteria; phylum Bacteroidota; class Bacteroidia; order Flavobacteriales; family Flavobacteriaceae; genus Marinirhabdus. The sequence continues at coordinate 365,746 of CAWBZL010000004.1, read as the reverse complement.
CGTCCAACTTCATTTTAAGAGAGGCCCGTTCAACACCACTCTGCAACTCTTTAATTTCAACAAAGCTATCGTGCAGTTCGGAATTATTGTTCAACTCAATTTCAAAAGAACTTTTTTCATCGGCTGTCATTTCATCATTTAAATAACGGTCTATGTTATTAAAATTTTCTTCTTTTATATGTTCGTGTAAACTCATAGTTTCTTTTGGGGATCAACTAATGTTTTAAGTTTATTGATGCACCTGTATTTTTTATTTCGGGCAGATGCTTCACCAATGTTATACACTTCGGCAATTTCCCGAAGGCTTTTTTTCTGATAATAAAACTGTTTCAGCAACTCGCGACATTCTTCACCCAGTTTTTTAAAATTTTCTGCAATGATGTTCAGTTTTATTTCTTGTTCAAGATTCACTTCAACATCATATGCTTCGCCATTTTCTGAAAAAACAATGTTCTCCATCCGTTGTGTTTTCTTAAACTGAGAGGATCTTACATAATCCAACCACTTGTTTTTTGCAATGGTGTACAAATAACCCTGCAAAGCAGTTTCAGATTGTGGCGTAAATTTATCATCCTTTACATTTTGCCAGGTAGCTATCACCGCTTCCTGATAAAAGTCTTTGGCCTGAGCTGCTGTACCGTTATTTTTTAAAATGAATACTTCTGTTTTTCTGAAATTTTCAACATACAAAGTACGGAGCACCTGCTCATCATTATTTTTAAGCGCATCAACCAAGGATTGTTGTTCTGCAATATGTTTTAGTTCCCCCATCTATTGTGTAGCTAGCGGAAAGTTACATTATTTTTTATATTAAAAAAACACGGTCCTGGTTTTCAGTGCATGTACTGGTACATCGGAGAAATTTAAATATGTCATCAATAAAACTTGCTTTATTGAAATATACTTCAATACAAAAGGTTTTGTATCTTTTCAGTTCTTAAAAAACAATATGAAAAAATCCTTTGTTTTATTCTCGATCGTAGCGTTCCTTTTTAGCTGTGGAGAAAAAGAAAAAAACGAAACAGTTACCGTCGCTCAGAATAAACAACCCCTCACCTCCTATGTGAACACTTTTATAGGCACCGGAGGCCACGGACACACGTATCCTGGTGCTACCCTGCCTTTTGGAATGGTACAGCTAAGCCCGGACACCCGTCTTGATGGCTGGGATGGGTGTAGCGGGTATCATTATGACGATGATACCATTTACGGATTTTCACATACACATCTAAGCGGTACAGGTGTGAGCGATTATGGCGACATTTTATTGATGCCTACCAACAATATTAACTTTAACAACGGTGCCGATGGAACTAATGGCTACGGCTCAAAATTCTCCCACAACAAAGAAGAGGCGGCTCCCGGATTTTACAAAGTGCATCTGGACGATACAGATATTACTGTTGAATTAACCGTTACTGAAAGAGCCGGGATGCATAAATATACCTTTCCTTCAGCCAGAGACCAGGTAGTTATTTTAGATCTGTTACATCGTGATAAACTATTAGACTCCAAAATTATTTCACAGCCTTCAAACTCGCTACGCGGATTTAGACATTCCAAAGCCTGGGCAGACGAACAGCTGCTATGGTTCGATATTGAGTTTTCTCACGATTTCGAACCCGCAGACCTCTTGCTGGGTGAAGCTGATCGTCCCGTGAAAGCAGCCGTAAAGTTTATAAACCCCAATAACGAACCTGTTTACGCCAAAGTAGGAATTTCTGCTGTAGATGCGGCGGGTGCTAAGCAAAACAGAGAATTAGAAATAGCCAGGAAAACTTTTGAGCAACTTAAAAAAGAAGCAAACGAAACCTGGGAAAAACAACTACGAAAAATTGAAATAGAAACTGAAAACGAAAATCAAAAAACAATTTTTTATACCTCCCTGTACCACACGATGATTGCGCCAAATCTATACATGGATGTGGATGGCCGCTACCGTGGGATGGATCTTGAAATTCATAAAACAACCGATTTCAACTATTATACCGTGTTTTCTCTTTGGGATACCTACAGAGCTGCACACCCGCTTTACACAATTATAGAACAAGACCGAACCAGCGATTTTATAAACACTATGCTCGCCAAATACGACGAAGGTGGCATTATCCCAATATGGGATCTTAGCGCCAATTACACGGGTTGTATGATTGGCTATCATGGTGTTCCCGTAATTGTAGATGCGTACGTAAAAGGTATTGATGGTTTTAATACTGAAAAGGCACTGGAGGCTATAAAACACAGTGCTACAAGAGATAAATTGGGGTTAGCATCCTATAAAAAAATAGGATTTATACCTGTGGAAGAAGAAAGTGAAAGTGTTTCAAAAACGCTGGAATATGCCTATGACGATTGGACCATTGCGCAAATGGCAAAAAAAATGGGTAAAACCGAAGACTACGAAACCTACATAAAAAGAGCACAGAATTATAAGAACCTTTACAATCCCGAAACCAATTTCTTTCAGGGACGTTTTAACAATACCTGGTTTGGCCCTTTCGATCCTTTTGAAGTAAATTTTAATTATACCGAAGCCAACGCCTGGCAATACAGCCTGTATGCCCCACAGGATATTTCCGGAATGATAGCGCTCATGGGCGGGAAGGAAAAATTTAAAGCTCATTTAGATAATTTGTTTACCGCAAAAACCGAAACTTCGGGTCGCGATCAGGCAGATATTACAGGACTTATTGGACAGTATGCTCACGGGAACGAGCCCAGCCACCACATGGCCTATCTTTATAATTTTGTAAACCAGCCACAAAGAACGCAGGAGCTCGTCCACCAGATTTTAACTCAACTTTATACAAACCAGCCGGACGGTATAAGTGGTAACGAAGATTGCGGGCAAATGAGCGCGTGGTATATCTTTAGCTCGCTAGGATTTTATCCGGTCACTCCGGGAAGCAATCAATATATTATTGGCGCTCCGTTATTTCCAAAAGCGACCATCAATCTGGAAAATGGAAAGCAATTTACGGTGGTTGCTAAGAACATTTCAGAAAAAAACAAATACATAGCTTCTGCCAGTTTAAACAGGGAACCATTAAACCGAACCTTTCTAACACACAACGAAATTACCAACGGTGGGACCTTAATTTTTGAAATGACCAGCACCGCAACAAATTGGGGCACAAAAGACGAAAACATTCCAAAAACCGAAATTAAAGACCACAACATTCTGCCGGCACCTTTTTTATCTGAAGGAGATGTAGCTTTTAAAGAAAATACAACACTGGCGCTAAAGGTTTCAGAAAAAGAAGCCACTATTTTTTATAGCTTAAACGACGGAGCATATATTAAATATGAAGCACCGGTTAAAATTTCAGATAAAACAGTATTGAAAACGTATGCCGAAAAAAACGGTGAAAAAAGTGAAATTCTGGAAACTCAGTTTTTTAAAATAGATAAAAACATAAGCATTACCCTGGAATCTCAATTTGCTAACGAATACAACGCGGGCGGCAACGATGCCCTTATAGACGGTATACGTGGAGGCAAGGATTTTAGAACAGGTGCGTGGCAGGGCTATTGGGGGAAAGATGTAATTGCTACTATAAATAGAGGTACCCCAAAACTAGCGAAATCTGTCACCGTTAATTTTTTGGAAGATCAGGGAAGCTGGATATTCTTCCCCAAAAAAGTGGAAGTATACGTAGCGGGAAGCGATAAAAAATTCCGTTTGTCCAGAGAAAGAAATATAGAGCCGGGCAAACAAAACGACGAACCTACTTTAAAAACAATGACTTTTTCCATCAACAAGCCAAACATTCAATACATTAAGGTAGTGGCGAAAAATTTTGGCAGATTACCAAAATGGCATCTGGGTGCAGGAGGCGATGCGTGGATTTTTATAGATGAGATTGAACTTCGATGAAATCTTATATCAAAAGTTTCGCGACTTTTATTATAAATCACTTAGCATCATTTAATTATGAGGATTATAAGTATAATTTGAAAAATATGAGAAGAAAAATCTAATGAAATTACTTATCAAAATTTTCTTAGTCGGTTTAGCAGGTGTTTTAGTTAGTTCTTGTGAATTCGAAAAAACATCGGAGCTTAAAAAATCAAAATTTTTGACGGACTCAATTTACAGTGAAAATTTATCTGAATACAGAAAACATAACTTGTACCTGCCAAAAGGATTTAGTCAAGAAAAAAAGTATCCAATTATGTATGCCACTGATGGAAATACTAATGTTACCGATACCAAAAAACTTTTTGATTCTTTAATAGACAACAAAATTATTACACCATTAATTTTTGTAGCTAGTTTTTCAAATAATAACATTATAGATAGTTTAGGTACGGTTTTTAGTGATGGAAACAAGTATATTTTAACCAATAGATATTATGAATATGTTTACAAAAGTTTTACAGAAGAAAGTACGGACACTACTTTAGAAAAAAGATTTGAGAATCACACGAAATATTTTACGGAAGAATTAATTCCGAACATTGAAGAAAAATACCAACAAAACAACACGAAAAACGATAGATATTTTTATGGAATCTCTAATGGAGCTAGTTTTGGATTAAGTTTACTAAATCAGAACCCCAATATAATTGGAACATATATTTGTTTTTCAACTGTTGGCGCAAACATTCAAACATACAAATGGAATTCAAATAGCATATATCCTAATTTGTATCTGAGATACGGAAGTGATGAGGCATCCTATATCAAAGAAGATGCAGCATTTCTAGAATCAAAATATCTTGAATTGAACTCATTTCTCGAAATAAAAGAATATAAAGGCTGGCACGATAATATGTTTTGGAAAGAAGAATTAACAGAAGTATTAAGCAATATAATGAGTGTAAAATAGGAAAACACATACCGCTATAAAAGATTAAACCAAGTGTAAGAAAAGGTTGGTTTTTTAAAATGCTAAGCAAAAAGGTTTTTCTGAATTGTACTTTTAATAATAGTTTTAAATTACAGGTTATCTTATACTATTTAAATGAATTTAATGCCCATCCAGAAAAAAAATATAGTTTGAAAAGAAGAAAATTTATTAGAAATACCGCAGCAGGAGCGGTGGGAGCAACGTTTGCTATGAGCGCTATGGCGTGCGCAAATGACAATACAAAAGCAGAAAAACCTTCCGAAGAACAAAAACCAATGAATACCAAAAAACCTATGCTCCCTATCGCCATATGCACCTGGCAATTTACTCAGGCAAACCAAACTGCCGGCGAGGCTTTAGAAGCTGGAAAACCTGCTCTGGATGCAGCTATTGAAGGTGTGTCGGTAGAAGAACAAAATCTTAAAAATACTACTGTAGGAAAAGGTGGTGCTCCGGACCGGGAAGGAAATGTAACTCTGGATGCCTGTGTTATGGCGACTAATGGCGACTGTGGCGCAGTGATGGCAGTTTCTAATACAAGTCACGTAGCAGCGTTGGCCAGGAAAGTAATGGAAGACACACCCCACGTAATTTTAGTGGGCGAAGGTGCCGAAGAATTTGCAACCCGAAAGGGTTTTAAAACCGAAAACCTTCTTACCGAGGAATCTAGAAAAGCCTGGCAGGAATGGCTTAAAAGTCCGGAATATAAACCCCTCATTAATATTGAAAATCACGATACCATTGGGATGCTTACAATGGATAAAAAGGGAGATATTGCAGGTGTGTGCACTACAAGCGGACTCTCCTATAAAATGAAAGGCCGCGTTGGTGACAGCCCGATCATTGGTAGCGGCTTATTTTTGGATAATGAAGTAGGCGGTGCTGTAGCCACAGGAATGGGCGAAGAGGTAGTAAAAACCGTTGGCAGTTTTTTAATTGTAGAGCTTATGCGAAACGGCATGTCTCCGCAAGCTGCCTGCGAAGAAGCTATTAGACGAATAGTTGCCAAAAATGAGAAATATAAAGATTTTCAGATTGCGTATGTTGCTATGAACAAAGCGGGAGAAACCGGAGCGTATTGTATTCACGAAGGTTTCACGATGATGAAATATGAAAACAACCTGAATGAAAATATTCTTGTAGATTTTTATCATAAACCCTCCTAAGCGAACCAAATGACGACCAAAAAAAATTATACTTCAGCATTTATCATCGTAACCCTTTTATTCTTTTTATGGGGTTTTATCACGGTGCTAGTAGATAGCCTTATCCCAAGATTAAGAGATGTTTTTGAACTATCTTATTTTGAAGCTGGCTTAGTTCAATTTGCTTTTTTTGGGGCATTTTTCTTTTTTTCTGTGCCCGCAGGTTGGTTATTATCGCGCATTGGCTATCAAAAAGGGGTGGTGATGGGCCTGGCAATTATGGCATTTGGTTGTTTGCTGTTTTACCCTGCTGCTTCGGAACGTATATTTGGAGTATTTTTGATAGGTTATTTTGCATTAGCAGCAGGAATCACAGTGCTTCAGGTTGCGGCAAATCCTTATGTTGCAGTGTTAGGAAGTGAGGATGGTGCATCCAGCAGGTTAAACCTTTCACAAGCTTTTAATTCTTTGGGAACCGCGATCGCCCCTTTAGTGGGAGCTTCATTTCTATTGAGCGATACCATTATGTCTTCGGAAGGAATTGCTGCATTATCTGAAACCGAACAACAAACATATTACATCGCAGAAGCTACTGCGGTGCAAACCCCTTTTCTGGTGCTGGCAGGATGTATTGCATTTTTAGCGTTGCTATTTGTGTTCATCAAATTGCCGAAGGTATTGCAAAAAAGCCCAAAAGGCGGCTACGGAAAACTATTGAGCAACCCAACAGTACTACTTGGTGTCGTAGGTATTTTTGTGTACGTAGGTGCCGAAGTGGCTATTGGAAGTTATCTGGTAAACTACTTTATGGATATGAACCTGGCGTCCGTAATTATTGAAAATGAAACGATGAACAGTTTTGCTGCGAATGTTCTGGGAAAAGACCTTACATCCATAGATGCCAAAGCTGTCGTTGGTGCTTTTGTTTTTTTATACTGGAGTGGTGCTATGGTTGGTAGATTTGTTGGCGCTGTGCTAACCCGTATTATGAAACCTGGCTTTGTACTTGCCATATTTGCTTTTGTAGCTATTGCGTTGCTATTAATTTCTATGAGTACAACAGGTTTGGTTGCCATGGGGTCTATTTTAGCGGTTGGTTTATTTAATTCTATTATGTTTCCAACCATCTTTACCCTTACCATTGAAGGATTGGGAGATTTAAAACCACAGGCTTCCGGGCTACTTTGTATGGCCATTGTAGGCGGTGCTATTATTCCACCGCTATATGGACTGTTTACAGATCTGGCAGGCTTTAAGAGTGCGCTTACCCTACTCATTGGTTGTTACGCCTTTATCCTGTTTTTTGGGTACAAAAAGCAGAAAATGAAACAAGTACAGACTACGTAGAAACACGTATTTTTCGTAAATCAGAACTTTCTTACAAATTTTCACGTCTTTTTTTTATAGCTTTGTTTCACATAAGTAGGTTGATACCCTAGGGTGTCGATCAAATTTGGGGCGAAAAGTCATCACACCTGTGATGGCTTTTCCATTTTATAGCGGTATAGGTGTTACGCAAGTGCTCCTTATATTTCAAAAGGAGTTACTCATTAGACCGTATTTCAATTTCGTCCAACTCATAGGTACCATCAAAATCTCCGTTACCACTTCCAATGTATTTCCAGGCAATATGGCCAGTTCCTTCCACACAGGACAAACTTACGTTGCCTGAAGGAATCCATTCCGGAAAACCGTCATTGTCATTTACAACCACTACAGAACCTAATGCTATCCATGTTGCCATTGTAATAGTTGCTTCATTTCCATCCCAATCTCCTGCAAAAAGGACCCTTAACTCGCTACCATCATCAAAACTGTTGGAGGTTTTAAATTTTAAGGTTTCGCCTGTTTGAGTATCGAAATCAATTTGGGGTGTGATGAGCCAACCAATAGAACTTATATCCCCAGAATTAAAAGATCCCATCCGTGCCGAAATACCTAAAGACATATTCTGGCCATCATCAAACCACGCTTCCCAGCTTTCGGTGCCTGCTTCAACATAATTGGTCCAGCCGTTTCCTGAAATAGGTGAATTTACTATTTGAGTTTCGAAAAAATCTTCAAACAATACAATGGAACCTGTAACATCTGCCAGCCCACAATCTATCGAAGGTGGATCGCATCTTGGGCCAGGAAAGATAATGTCCTCAAGATCTCTCACCGAAAGTACCGACTCGTCATTACTGAAATTTCTTGTATATAACGCCGTGATGGCTCCTGTACCGTCTGCAAGTAATTGCGATTTAAAATCGGCAAAAGTGCTGGTAAAAAGACGAATAGCTCCCGTATCGTCACAACTTTGTAAAGTACGTTCCCCGTCAAAATTATCTGCGGGTTCTCCTGCGTAGGTGAGACCAATTTGTGACGCTATAAACTGCATATTTTTTAAAGTAACCAATGTATTTAAATCGTCTGCGTTTAATTCGTTCACCTTTTTTGTAAGCGGCGTAATGGTAACTATTTCTTCCCCTCCCACAACATAATCGCTTAAAATCCCATTGGGAATTTTAACAATGGTGTTTTCATTTTGAATTCCTAACGTTAAAATACCTGTGTCTTCATCTACCGCAAGACCGTTTAAAAGTACGTATATTTTTCGTCCAACTTCAAATGTTTGATGAATGTCATTTTTATCAATAATAATACGTAATCCAAGGCGCGGATTGTTAGTTCCTAAATCTTCAGTCTCTGGTGTATTCTGGATAAAAAGTTCATCAAAAAAATTACCTTTTTCATCATTGGAAACAACATAGCCCGCAATAATTAATGGGTCTTCATCCACACCAAAAGCGGCGTAGGTATTACCAGCCTGCTCAAACCTGGATCGTACGGCGGCAAAAGTTGTGTTGGGTTCTATACCGGGATCTAGTGGTTTTGGTTTACAACGATCTGCAGAATCAAAATTGATATCGCTGGGGTCTCTAATGACCAGAACATTCTCATCACCAAAAAAATTCCTGCTTAAAATAGCCGTAAGTGTTCCTGAGCCATCCGGGATGGTAATGCTTTTAAAATCGGAAAATGTACTGGTTTGAAACAAGATAGAACCTCCATCTTCGCTACAACTTTCTACCAGTCTATCACCGTCAAACGCGTCGCCTGGTTCGTTGGCAAAAGTGAGGCCTACCTGGCTTTCGGTAAATTGGGCGTTGGGTAACTTAATTAGTGTGTTTATATCCCTTTCAGAAAATTCACTTAACGTTTTATTAGTTGGAATAAGCGTCGTAGTTTCGGCAGAACGAAACAAAAACTTATCTTCTGAAGGCGCCGAAATTTTATCAATTTCATCACCATTCATAATACCTAATGTAACAACCCCGCTATTAATACCTACTGAAAGTCCGTCGAGTTTTACAAAAATTTTACGTCCCATTTCATATTTGGTGAACAATGGGTTTACGTCTATTAACACCTTAATTCCTGCTGTTGGATTTTCAGTTTTGTCCTGTAAAATTAATTCTTCAAAAAAATTACCACCTTCGTCTGTAGAAATTACAAATCCGCTTATAAAAGTGTTGGTGTCCTGGAAGGTAACTGTTGTTTCCCCGGCAATCTGGGCAGCTTCCAGAGCAGATTTTACACTGGTCATTGAGACTAGATCTCCTTGTAATTCCGGGTCAAAAACAGTGTTGTCCGGAAGCTCGTATGCGTCGTCTTGCACACAGGAAGATAAGTGTATTGTGATAAGAAACAACATTAGAATATTACTGAATTTTATAGTTTTCATCTTCGTGTTTTTAGGTTGAATTAAAATCTGATATAGACATTGGCATAGTAGGTGGTTCCATTTCCGAAGAAGTAGCGCGGCCCAAAGAGTCTTCCATTAGTGCGGGAAACGTCTTCTTTTACATCTTTAAAATTGGTTAATCTGCCTTGCTCAAAACCGCCCGTAGTGTATTCCTGATTTAAAACATTATTCACCGTTGCAAAAAACCCGACGTAATATTTCTTTATACGCCATGATTTTCCGCCTACAATATTCACGAGAAAATAATCGTCAAATTCTTGTTGGGTCAACAAAGCTCTGGCTTCGCCTTCATTATAACTGCTGAAGGGTAATCCATCGAAATCCTGACTAAAATTTGCGGTCCTCGCCAGATTATTTACATCTATATAAGCGTTGGAAAAATAATTGGTTGTAACCCCTACCCACCAAAATTCCGGATCCCGATACTCAAATCCTATCTGGTAGGCACGTTCCGGTCCGCTGGCTACGTGATAGTTTTTCAGCTTTGCAGTACCATCTCCAAAGGTTAACGGGCCTTCAAAATCGTCACTTGTAAGATATAATTTCGGATTGTTATTAAATATGTATTGCCCCACAGATGCAGCTCCTTTCAACTTAAAGGTTGGGGTAAGTTGTGCTTCAATACCCACTTCACCACCTATGTTCTGCGTTTCAATTCCTGTTACAATTTCCTGCACAAAGGCACTTTCTTCTATGCCTAATCCGGTGAGATTTTCAGCAAAATAAAAACCAATATCGGTTTGATTTTTCGAATTTATATAAAAACCAGTAAGCCTGGCTTTTACCATTGGTGATCGGAAAATATAGCTTACATCTGCACTCTGTATTTGCGCAGATGCTACCCCAATCACCAGATCGTTATTTTGTCTGGCGTTACTGAAGGTATTCCTAAGCGTAGGTGCTTTGGTTACATATGCGCCATTAAAATCTACCAGGTGACGCCCTGTGATTTTATACGTTGCTCCTCCTTTTACTCCATAATCTGTAAAAGGCACTGTTTCACTTTCCCCGAAAGAACGATTGCCCGGGTAATTGCCATTTTCGAACAATCCCGTACGCTGGTATTGCGTTTGCTCCGCAGTTACAGCAGCGTAAAAATCTATGGTTCGGTATTTAAAGGCCCCTTGCACAAACCCTGAAAGTACCGTGGCATCGAGCGTATAATTATACTTATACCGGTCACCTTCCACTACTATACGGTTGCGATTGCGAAGGTCGCTTTGCGCAATATCTCCTACACTAGTGGTGACATCGTCTTCCGCAAAAAAGTCTACATCCAGATAGCCTGTACCGCCTAAAAGGTCTTTTACAGATGCAAAATTTTCACTTTGTAAGGTTCGGTAATTCAGGTTTCCGCTTAATGAAATCTGGTCTGAAATAGTAGCATTTACGATAGTATTTACCGTAATCTGCGTGTCGTCTACCCGGTCCTCCTGAACCACATAAACTGAATTTCCACCGTTAGATACGTTGGTTGCGTTCGTATTGGCTTCGTATAAAGCTGCCCAGTCTAATTGACCGTTATTCAAAAACTCCTGTTCTGCCAGATATGCTTGCTGGAAGTTAAATGGCGAGGGAGTTGAAGCCTGAAGAAAAAAGCTTGGAAGGCGTTGGTAGTAATTTCCGAAGGGATTTCGGGCACCACCCAAATAAGCTTCCTGCCCATTTACAGTAACAAGTCGCGTACCGCCATTGTCTATACGCGTGCTCCCTATTGTACCAAATTGATAGCCAACATTGGTATTCACGGTAGTTTTATCGCTTACATCCCAATAATGATTGAGCAAAACAACCGGTTCCTCTACTTCTCGAATACGGCTGTTCCTGATTTCTCCTTGCTGAAAGCCCCAGTTCGGATTGTATTGTATTCCTTTTAAATCACGTACTTCCTGTGTGACTGCGGTGGAACGTCCTCTTCGGTTTGGTGTGTAAAAAGCGGAAAAATTTATGCTATGATTTGCAGTCAGTTTTTTCTCTACGGAAGCAAAAAAAGAATTGGCATCGTATACTGTCCCTTTTTGATAGCCTTCCTCTCCATAACGTCTGGAAACCAACACCGAATACGCCCAACCACTTAGCAGCAATCCACTGTTGTAAGAAGCCATAACCCGCCCCCGATAACTGCGATTAGCCGAAGCATAAGAAACTCGACCCCCTTTACGATATTGCGAGGCTCTCATTATAATGTTGGTAGTCCCTGCTATAGCTCCAAACGTATATTCACTGGCCGAACTTCCCATAGCAAATTCACGTTCGCGTTGGACATCGTTTAAGCCGCCCCAATTACCCCATTGGGGACGCCCGTTAAATTGTTTGTTCATTTCAATACCATTAATCAGAACTTTTCCGTTGGCGTTATCTAGTCCGCGGGGTCTAAAAAATGTGGCGCTAAAATCGAAAGCTGCTGCGTTTAAGAAAACGTCCCGTGAAGCCTGCAGTAATCCTGAAATATTAAATGCAGTTCCATCATCCTGATTTAATTCGGTATCGCTAAGACTTATGACACCTATTTGAGCTTCTATTTCGGTGAGGTCCAGGGAGAAAAGTATGGGATCCAGGTTAATATCCTCGCCTTTTTTAATGGTAATGCGAATCTTTTTTGTAACATATCCATCTTTGCTTACCAGCAATATTTGCTCACCTTGTGGTAGCGATACATCGGCAATATTGAATAGTCCGAGCGCATCGGTTTGTGCTGAAAAAATGGTGGAGGCAATTCGTATTTCAACATTAGAAACAGGGTCGGCAGCATCTGCATCTATAACCCTACCCTTCACAATAGCTTCCTGCGCAATAAGAGAAGATCCCAAAAAACAAACGCATACCAAAGTAGTATAGAAGTTTTTCATTCTAAACATACGTATAACTGTTATTTAAAGGGGGAGTTACTACAAAGTTAATGGTTTCCTGTGAAATACCGCTGCTATCTTATTCAAAATTAATATTTTAGCCTATTATGAATATACACCACTACATTATCCCTTTCTTTTTCCTTTTCTTTTTAAGCAGTAATGCTCAAGAAAAAACAGACTATAAAGTACAAACCATAGCTTTTTATAATCTGGAGAATCTCTTCGATTTTGAGGACGACCCATTAACTTTTGACGACGACAGAACTCCGGATGGTAAAGACCACTGGACCGAAGAATTATACAACGCTAAATTAAAAAACATGGCGAAGGTGATTTCAGAAATCGGGTTTGAAGTAACTGGAGACGCACCCACCATTATTGGTGTTTGTGAGGTTGAAAATAGAAGAGTGCTGGAAGATCTTATAAATCAGAAGCCACTGATAGAAAAGGAGTATGGAATAATTCAGTTTGATTCTCCGGACCGTCGAGGCATAGATGTGGCCTTGTTGTATCAAAAAAGACTGTTTAGTCCTATGCATTATAAGGCAATCCCACTATACATTTATGCTGAAAATGATCTTACCAAACGTATTTATACAAGAGATCAACTTATTGTAAGTGGTATGCTGGATGGAGAAAAGATAACCGTACTGGTAAATCATTGGCCTTCCAGAAGCGGTGGGGAAGCACGTAGCAGACCAAAGCGTATTAAAGCTGCACAATTAAATAAGCATCTTATAGATTCGGTTTTTGTGGAAGATCCATACGCCAAAATAATTACGATGGGCGATTTAAATGACGATCCTACCAGCCCTAGTGTAAAAGATTATTTAAAAACAAGTGGGGCTAAAGAAAATATACAGCTAAAGCAATTGTATAACCCAATGGAAGCTATGTTTAAAAAAGGGTTAGGAACTCTGGCCTGGCGGGATGGCTGGAATTTGTTCGATCAGTTAATTATTTCTTCTGAATTATTAAAAAATGACTACAGCAGTTATCGCTTTTACCAGGCTGGTATTTATAATAAAACGTATTTAGCAAATACGCGCGGGCGTTACAAAGGATATCCGTACCGAAGTTTTGGCAATGGAACGTTTACAGGAGGCTATAGTGACCACTTTCCCGTATATGTATACTTAATTAAAGAGAAATAGCCTTTGGATACAATTTGAAACCTGCATTTTTTCAACTTTGTTAAACTAAGAACTTCAAATCACTCGGTTACCCTTAATTGTGATTTTAATATAAAAAGCCAGAAAACTTTCGTTGTCCGGCTTTGTTTTTTTCAATTTTATATAGATTTTACAAACCTAACCATTGTGACCAGGGGATTCGGCTTAAAAGTAATAGTAATGCTATGGTGTAAAATATAGCGAGCATTTTAAACTTTGGTTTGCTAACCAATTTCTTTTTGTGTTTAGAATACCCAAAGGTAATAAAAACTACCGTTAAGATCATAACGGTTGGATGTTCTACGGCATATAGCCTGTAAAGACTGTTTCCCATTACCTCTCCCATACCATTGTTCATAATATTCTGTAGCCCTAATGGAGATACAAAAAATAGTACCAACCCTATTAAGAACTGGATGTGAGTTGTAATTAATGCAAATAGCGCCAGCCTGAAGTCTTTAGGACTGTATTCCTTATTCCCAAAGAAACCAGCAATAGCATTAATAGTAGCTATACCCACTACAAAAACGACCAAGTAGGCCCAATAGGAGTGTATAAATTGAATGGTTGTGTACATAATTTTTAATTTTAGTATAGCGTAAAGGTAGCCATAATTCCATAAAAAAACCGCTCCCAGAAAGGAGCGGTTTTCAGATTTTCAAAAGTAAAGGGTATTAGAATTCGTATCTAATTGAACCATTATAGGTTGTACCATTTAAGTTTATTAAGCCAAAAGCATCTGTTTGTTGGATTTTAATAGTATCGAAAACATTAAATACATTTCCTCTTAATACTAATCTTTGTCCTCCAAAGTTAAACTTGTAAGAAACTCCTAGATCTATCAAGCTATAAGGATCCAACTTATCAAGATCTGCCAATGTAGAACTTACATCCGTAAACTTGTAATGGTTGGCATAGTAATTATAGGTACCATCAAAGCTTAGCCCTTGTACAACTTTCGCTTTAAAACCAGCACCAGCAGACGTTTGCGGAGCAGTGGAAACTTTAATTCCTGAACGATCTATTCCTTCACCTTCTTCGATTAATTCGTTCGTGTCGTCGTTATAGATCTGGAAGTTTGTTTCTCCTTTGTACACCCAGCTACCACCAGATGCATATCCTTTAAGTGTTAACCAGTCTGTAGTTCTCCACTCCAGATCGATCTCTCCACCTGTATGGTATTGTCTTACTCCTCTTTCAAAAATATTGATGTTGGTTTCATCACCAGAATCTGGAGTTCCATCAGGATCATCAATACCACTTGACAAAATAGTTCTGTTATCCCAGTCTGTTACATAGGCATTGAAGTTGATTCTTATATTACCAGCTTCAAAGCGATATCCTGCTTCGTATCCTGTAATTTCTTCATTTTCAACTTCTGGCTCAATCAATTCATTAGATCCTCTTACGTTTACAAAAACGTTATCTAAGAATGGCTGGCGAGAATAACGCCCTGCATTTACGAAGATGGTATTCATATCGTTTATTGTGTAAGCGATACCACCTTTAACGTTATATCCAGTTTTGTTGAATTTCTCTGAATCTCCTGGATCATCAAAACGCCCTGTTCTTTGGTACGATTGGTTTGAGAATGCTCCCTGAAAAAATGCAGAGAATTTATCTGTAGCGTATTCTAATTGACCAAATGCTCCCTGATAGTTAATATCTTCAGAATAATCGTAATCTATACGGTCTTCTTCCGGAGCAAAATTAGTTAATGCATCCCAAGGGTTTGCATTATACGTTTCAAAAACAGGATTACCATTTGCAGTATCGTTAGACCATCTGTTTAATCCGTAAAGGTCTACTACCTGACGGAAGTGATCTCCTGTGTAAATTCTTACATCAACTCCAAAATTAACATTAAAGTTGTCGTTAAATTCGTGCCCTAAGTTAGAAATTAAACCGTACCATTTGTGGTTGTTTACAGAAGCTCTTTTTATGTATCCTCTTCTTCCACTATCTGCAGTAGGATCTCCGTCTCTAATTAACAGGTTAGCAGCAATTGTTCCAGGATAATCTATTTGCCCAATTAAAGGACCTGCGCCATCAGGATCTTCCGTACGAACTGGTCTGTCACCTCTTGGTCCGGTTCCTCCACCACGACCCCAGGAGCCATATAATACGGTAGAAAGATCTGTCTTATCACTCATATTCCAATCCCAGTTTAAGTTCATTACTGGCTTGTGGTAGTAGTTTTGACGCTCAGACTCAATTCCGTCTTCTGTGTATCCCCAATGCTCATTGAATTTAGGGTCTGCATCAATTATTTCTTGTGATTGAGAAAAACGTTGCCCGTGTAATTGTGGTGCTCCTGTAACTAAGAAGTTAAAAGCGTGTTTTTCGTTTGGCTTATATCCTACAGCGAAGAAGTAATTTTGTCCTTCACCATACGTTCCTTTTGCCCATTTTCTATGTGCTTGCCAGTGATCTAACAGTACAGAGAATGCCCAACCTTTTTCATTTCTACCTGTATCATACGCAACAGTTCCTTTAAAGTAGCTATCGTTACCTCCTAAGAAACGAGCAAAACCACCTTGCTTTCTATCGGCTGCTTTCATTACAATGTTGGTTGTACCACCTACAGATGATATAGCCAGCTTAGAAGAACCTAAACCACGTTGTACTTGTATTGCATTTGCAATATCTGCGATACCAGACCAGTTAGACCAGAAGATACGACCATCTTCCATTGCGTTTACTGGCTGTCCGTTTAAAAGCACTGCAATGTTTGAGTTGTCGAAACCACGCAGAAATAGTTGTCCGTCACCAAATCCGGTTTGTCCGGAAATATACGCAGAAGGCGTACTCTTTAAGGCTTCTGTGATCTCAACGTTACCAGCAACTTTATCTTGGATTTCCTGAGAAGAAATGGTAGATACTGCAACCGGTGTTTTACGGTCTGCAGCCAAATCTATAACTCCGGAACCAATTACGATAACCTCGTCTAATGCATCTGCATCCGGGCTCATGTTTACTTTACCAAGATCAGCAACTCCATTTGTTAATGTAAAAGATACTGTTCTCTCAAGAAAACCTAAATAGGTAATTTTAATTTTACCAGATGTTGAAGAAACTTCAAGTGTGAAGTTTCCATCAAAATCGGCAATGGCACCATTGGTTGTTCCAACCTCAATGATGTTTGCATTTGGAAGAGGACCTCCCAAATCTTCGTCGATTACAGTTCCTGTAACTGTCCCTTGCGAAAAAGCTGTAAATCCAGCCAATAGCAATGTAAAAAGTAAAAATTTCTTCATAGTTGTTATGTGTTTTATTATTGGCGCAAAACTACATCTATTATTATTTTTAGGCAACAAAGAATGTTAAGAAAACGCTAACAAATTATTAGGTATTTAAATGTACTATGAAGTTGGGTAAGTATTTGAATATCTGAATATTAGTTAATAACATATTATCAACAAAATACTAGTTAAAACTTAATAAACTATGCAATCTAATCGCTCTTTCATTGAAGGAATATATTCAAAATAACCTTTACGATATTGTTCTTCTAATGGAGTAGAAAAAGGAAGGTCTTCTTTGAAGGGATCTACTTGTTTTCCGTTTTTCCAAAAACGATAACAAACGTGTGGTCCACCAGTATTTCCAGTCATCCCAACCCAGCCAATTACGTCTCCTTGACGCACATATTGTCCAACTTTTACCTTTCGGCTTTTCATGTGGAGGTATTGGGTCTCATACGTGCCATTATGTTTTAATTTTACGTAATTTCCATTTCCACCGCGTCTTTCAGATTTTGTAACAGTACCGTCGGCTGTGGCTATAATGGGTGTTCCAATTCCTGCAGCAAAATCGGTTCCTTTGTGAGGTCGTAGTTTGTAGCCATAATATTTTATACGGCGTTTAAGGTTGTAAGGCGAAGAGATCCTATAATTAAATTCGATTGGAGACTTTAAAAATGCTCTTCTTAAATTATCAGCATTTTCGTCATAATAATCCACCTCTCGTGTTATACTATCTTTTTCATATAGAAAGGCATAAATAGGTTTTCCACGATGTTCAAAATAAGCTGCTTTTATTTCGTCCACACCAGCCGGAATGGTATCATTTATATACTTTTCAGTATAAATTAGTTTGAAATTATCCCCTTTTTGGAGTCCATAAAAGTTTACAGTCCAGGCAAAGATACTTGCCATTTTTTCGGTTAAGTTGGCACTTAAATTATTTTCCTGCATAGTCATGGAAAGTGAATTGTTGATTACACCAGACACTTCACGCTCTATAGTTGTCACCGGTTGCACGGCGGTATATACATTTAAGGTATCCCTAAAGTCTACCACAGCAAAATCTACCTTGTTTTTTTGATAGATAAAGACCTCTGTTTTATTTAATGAATCCTTAGAATTAAGCAACACGTATGGTTTTCCAACTACAATCCTACGTACATCAAAACTATCTCTGAATTTTGTAGCAACTTCAAGAATATCCTGATTGGAAACTCCGTAGGTATCAAGAATATCTCCAAAGGTATCACCAGAACGTATAGTGTCCCGCACCACATTAAAATCGTTTAAGTTATACCCAAATTCTTCGATAAGAACTGGAACAGGCTCCGGGGTTGTTTCTATAATTTCGGTATCATTTTCTTCGCAACTAACAAAGAATAGTATAATAAGGAGTAGGCTAAAAAGGTGTTTCAAGGCTGCAATTATTTTGCTCAATCTGTCATTATTTTTTTTTGTCTTAACACTTACAAAACTACGGTTCTTGAAGGAAAGACGTGTAGTTGTATGTGTTTTTTCAATCTCTTGGCAAATGTAATTAATTACCGTAGCAATTAATGGTTTATTATAAATTAAACATCTTCACCCCAACTATCCAATTCTTCCTGAGTCCAGACCGAAGGGAAAAAGATTCTTTTTTGATATTTTGGATGCATATATTTTTGCCATTCACTACCGCCAGTTGCCTCTCTAGGCTCTTTTCCGTAATTTAAATATCTGGAAGCGGTATTATAATGCGCCATTACCCACGTAATATTAATAGTTTTGTCTAAATGACGCATCGCATTTATTAAGTCTTTGTCTTTACGGGCTTCTTCCGGCAATGCTAAAAACCGTGCATAAATATTTATGGTATTATACTCTTCCATGAAACGTATAAATTCCTTTCTGTATTTTACTTCAAACTGACTTAAAGTATAACTTTTTTTACCGGTATGATAATCTTTCCCTGCTGCCTGCCAGTATAAATGTTCAAACGCGTGATCAAAAGGGGTATTGCGGTCTATTGTTTTTCTGAAACGGGCATCGATCAAATTCAGTAAGTCTGTACAGGCAAATTCAATTTTTCGGTATTGGGCGCTTTGGAAACCACTTGCCGGTGCTAACGTATTTCTGAACTTGAGATACTGTTCAACTTCCATTCCCTGCGTCATAATTTCGAAAGAGGCTGTTAACATATCGAAATATCTACTCACTCGAAGTACTCGCTCTGAAAAAAACTGAGCCGTTAAACCTTCTTTATAGGATATTTGCTGAATTTCCCACAACATCATTTTAAAAAGCAACTCGTTTACCTGATGGTACATAATAAAGACCATCTCGTCCGGGAACGTAGTTTCTTGACGTTGAAGACTAAGCAACGCATCTGTCTGGATATAGTCCCAGTAATTAATGGGCTTGCTATGCAAAAGACCTTCCAGGTGCGTGTTTAAATCCTGATCCAGCAGCTGGTATTTTTCTTCCAGTTGCTTTAGTAATTGTAGTCTTTCTTCTTCTTTATTTTTCACGTTGCTAATCTACAACAATTCTGAAAGAATGCCTCAATCCTTTAAACTGAACTAAGCTTGCTTTTAAAGAACCCACAGCCAGATCTGCCTTGATAAGCACCGGCATTTTGTTAGCATCGTCTGTTACCCAAACCGTTAGGCTTTCTTTTTCTTTAAAGACACGTCCTGCTTGTACATAAGGCCTAAATTTTAATGTAGGGATTTTACCAAAGTCGGTATTTAATTCTTCACGTCCCAGAAATTTTAATCGAAATTTATACGATTCGTTATCAAAAAACATATCCATGTTAATGGTTTGCCCCACTTTAATGTTTTTGGTATCCAAATTATTCCGAAGGTAATAGAATGCCGAAACCATATCCTGAGCACCTTTTGGAAAATCTACAAGTTCTTTGGTCTGAAGTTTTCTTTTATGTATTAACGCTTTACCAGAATTATGATCAAAATCTATCTCAACATCTTTGGTGTGTCCACCTTCATCAATTTTCCTGATAAATTTATACGGAATGTCCTTTTCTTTATCTACATAAGAGTCGTAATAATCTTCTACTTTAAAGAAAAACTTACTCATACCTGTAGTGATTCCTTCTCCCTTGATATGATATACTTCTTTACCGTTAAGAATTTCGTCATCCACCTGTAATGTTGCATAACCAGCTGTCACAAAGCCATAATGAATTCTAAACTTAAACCACTCTCCATCTCCGTACGCTTTTTTCTGCGCAGAAACCAAGGTAACGGTTACTAATAATAAGAGTGTAAGTATTTTTTTCATACCGGATTTTTGAAGGCGTTTTATATCAGGGAATCAAATTACAAGTATTGTTCCAAAAAAGAAAACTCCATCAATATAACGATGGAGTTTGTCTTTTGTTATTGCTGTATTATAGCGTTCCTCTTCGTGCTTGCTGGCGCTCAATAGCCTCAAAGAGTGCTTTAAAATTTCCTACACCAAAGCTTTGCGCTCCTTTACGTTGTATAATTTCAATAAACATAGTGGGTCTGTCCAATACATTATTGGTGAATAGTTGTAACAGGTAGCCTTCCTCATCACGATCTATTAAAATACCGTGTTTTTTAAGTAAACTTATATCTTCATCTATTTCGCCTACGCGCTCGGTAATATCTTCATAATAGGTGTCCGGCACATATAAAAATTCCACACCTCTATCCCGCATAGCAGAAACCGTTGCAACAATATCGTCTGTTGCCAATGCTAAATGCTGTACGCCCGGACCGTTGTGAAAATCCAGATATTCTTCAATTTGCGATTTTTTTTCAGCTTTTGCAGGTTCGTTTATAGGGAATTTAATTCTACCGTTACCGTTGCTCATTACCTTGCTCATTAGCGCAGTATATTCGGTTGCAATATCATCGTCTGCAAACGAAATAATTTGAGCGAAGCCCATTACTTCAGCATAAAACTTACACCATTTGTTCATCTCGTCCCAACCTACATTTCCTACAATATGGTCTATAAATTTAAGTCCAACAGGAGCCGGATTGTAATGAGACTCCCATTTTTCGAAGCCCGGAAGAAAGATCCCGTTGTAATTTTTACGCTCTATAAAAATATGAACTGTTTCACCGTACGTGTAAATTCCGGATTTTATAACGTGACCGTGTTCATCTTCTTCTTTTCTTGGTTCAAAATAGGGTTTTGCACCTCTTTTGGTAGTTTCTTCAAAAGCCTTTGTTGCATCATCTACCCATAACGCAATTACTTTTGCTGCATCGCCATGCTCATCTATATGGCGATTAATCTCTCCACCTTTATTAAGTGGCGAAGTTAGTACCAGTTTAATTTTATCCTGCGTTAACACATAAGAAACGCGGTCCTTTAAACCCGTTTCCAATCCTGCGTACGCGAGTGACTGAAATCCGAAGGCAGTTTTATAAAAATGAGCCGCTTGCTTAGCATTTCCCACATATAACTCTACGTAATCTGTCCCCAAAAGCGGAAGGAAATCTTCGGCATCTGCGAATAGTTTTTTGAGTCCGTATTCGGTATTCTGAAGGTCTTTTAAGTTTTTTATTTCTTTTGGCATGTTTATTTCAATTTAATATCGAAAGAGAAAAAGTCTATTGAATTGAGGTTTCGACTGCGCTCAACCAGACAATTTGCTATTATAAGAGCAAACGCTTACCACATAGCTCTACCGTGGGGTGTCGTTTCTTTTCTTTTTACAAAATACTTCATGGGTTAGTGCTTTCCATCCAACCAGGATTGATAGTACGTTTCGTCTGCAATTTTTAAAGCTTCTTCGGTTACCATTAAAGGCTTAAACGTATCTACCATAACGGCCAGTTCGTCTGTTTTTACTTTTCCAATACTGCGCTCTACACTTCCCGGGTGAAGGCCGTGAGGAATTCCTGCCGGGTGAAGCGAAATATGTCCTGCGTCTACATCGTTCCTGCTCATAAAATCTCCGTCTACATAATACAAAACCTCATCGCTATCTATATTGCTATGGTTATACGGTGCCGGAATACTTTTTGGGTGATAATCGTACAATCTTGGCACGAAACTACATACTACAAACGCATTTGTTTCAAACGTTTGATGTACTGGTGGTGGTTGATGTATTCTTCCTGTAATAGGTTCAAAATCGTGAATAGAAAAAGCGTACGGATAATTGAAACCATCGTATCCAACTACATCGAACGGGTGGCTGGCGTAGACCATTTCAATAATTTCATCGCCTTTTTTTACTTTCATTAAAAACTCACCATTTTCGTTGTTGGTTTCCAATTCGGAAGGTCTTCTAATATCACGCTCGCAGAAAGGAGAATGTTCCAGTAATTGCCCAAACCAGTTTCTGTAACGTTTGGGGGTGTAAATAGGACTTCTGGACTCTACGATAAACAACCTGTTATCTGCATCGTCAAATTGCATTTTATAGATCATACCCCTCGGAATAACAAGATAGTCACCATATTTAAAATCTAAATTCCCTAAATGTGTTCTTAATTTCCCGCTACCCTTATGGATAAAGATAAGTTCGTCTGCATCTGTGTTTTTGTAGAAATATTCGTCCTGACTCTGCTGTGGAGCTGCGAGGATAATGGTACAGTCGCTATTGGTTAAAACAGCTTTACGGCTTTCCAGATAATCCTTTTCCGGCGCTACCTGAAACCCTCTTAATCTATACGATTGGATGTTATTTTTCTTTGCAATCTTAGGCGCTACACTGTATTGCTTCTTAATTTCTTTTACCTGCGTTGGGCGCTGCTCGTGGTAAGAATTGGTATACATTCCATCAAAACCAATAGTTCCAAAGAGCTGTTCGGCATACAGGCTACCATCTTCTTTTCTGAATTGCGTATGGCGCTTGGGTGGTATTTTTCCTAATTTGTGGTAAAAAGGCATAGCTACTTGTGTTTGATACAAATATCGGAAAAATTTGGCGCAGAATGTTATAAGGGATTCCTAAAACTTAAAGCCGGCACTTACATACCATTCACTAGCATCACGTTCCGGAGAATAGGCATATTTTAATTGAATAGGTCCTAAAAAAGTTTCCAGACCGTATCCAATTGCAATACCGCTGTAATCTATACCATCTATCCAACCCCCGTTTTCAAATAGATTATCCCCTATATTGGCTACGTTTGCCCCTACATTTATGTGGTTTTTAGAGAAAACCTCGTAATCAAATAATATCCCACTTTTTAAATAGGTATTCCCTCTTAGACTCAATGCCTCGTAGCCATAAAAAGGCACAATATTATTTATTTCTTTAAAGCCGAAACCTCCCACAAAGAAATCAAAAGAGCGTACGTCGCTATTTCCTATTTTAAAACCTCCTTCACTTGTAAACTGAGCGGTAAGTTTACCAACAGATTTTGCATAGCCTGCCTTCGCTTTTGCGATGCTAAAACTCTCAAAATTTTCGTTTAATCCTCTTCCAAAGAGATACAAGTGAAAATCTCCTGAGAAATATAATCCCTCTTTCGGGAAAAATGAATTATCGTACGTGTCGTATAATAAATAACCATAAGTACTAAAATAATTTGTGCTTTCGAATACGGTACGAGGGTTATTATTTTGGTCCAGCCCAATAGTTTTAGAAACAAACCGTAACTTTTTATGTTCTATACCACCACCCAGTAAAAAACTCCTTTTAAATAGTGTTTCTAAATAAACCTGATTCGTTAAATCACTATATTCGAGTTCAATCTCATTGAGTTGTGTTTGCGCCTGTATTTCGTCTAAAAACTCCTCCGGAAAAATAAATGAAAGTGGTACACCTTTATCGAAGAAATCAAAGCTGGAATTTACTCCCAGACTCCAGTAAAACCCCTTATCTATATAATAATTAAATTTATACCTCAAATTATCCCCTACCACAAAATCCAGGGAAGCAATATCATTATTGGTAAAAAGACGTTTGCGCGTAACATTTATAAGGGCTCCTGTTCTGTATAAATCGTCATAATGCGCACCAAGACGTAGTAATGTTTTTACATCGCTTTCTCTTAGCTGAAATTTAAGCTTATACTTCCCCTCTTCAACTTCAATTAAACGGTAATTTATATCGGCAAAATTACCTGTAGCAGAAAGATTATTTATTCCTAGATTCAGTTTTTTATAGGAAATTTGCGCTGGTGTTTTTATCTTCAGCTTGCCCAAAACATACGATCTGCTGTAGCTTTCAACGCCCTCAATCTCTACATCTGTAATGTAAAGTGATGTTTCTTTTCTGAATTCAACAACCTTTTTTTCACGGGGTTTTTGTCTCGCGGCAAGAGCCTGCAGCAAATCTATTTTAGCGTTTGCTTCTTTATAACCGGATTCAATAATCTTAGTACCTTCATTAAAGGCTACTACGGTAAAATCTTTAATATCGGGTTTAATGTAGATATCTGTCTGACCCCTTTTCACCGTCATATTTTCGATGGTCCTGAAATTATTGATCTGGGTTAACACTTCAAGGCCCGATCGTAAATTTGTGCGGTCCCGTAAACTATCCTGTACATCTACACCAATAATAATATCTACTCCTTTACTTTTAATTTCATCAATGGGGTAGTTATTTATCACGCCACCATCTACCAAAACCATATCGTCTATGTAAACCGGGCTAAACAAAGAAGGAAGCGCACCACTGGCCGAAATTGCCCGCGGTAAATACCCGCGCTCCAGCACAACTGCTTTCCCGTTTTCTATATTAGTAGCCACACATAAAAACGGAATAGGCAACGCGTCAAAATTTTCTACATCGCTTACATGGTCTGTTAGTTTACTGAAAAGATTGTAAACATTTTGGCCTTTCGAAATTCCGGATGGCAAACTAACCTGGAACCTATCAAAAGGTAGTGTAATAGCGTAACGATCGGTTTGATTTTTCTCGTAAAACGTTTTAGCACTCCGGGGTATATTATCCTGGATAAGTCTATCAAAATCTACCGCCTTAAAAATAGAATCCAGTTGATGGGCAGAATATCCGGCCGCATATAATCCTCCAATAATAGCCCCCATACTGGTTCCTCCAATATAGTCTATGCGCACTCCGGCTTCTTCGATCTTTTTAAGCACACCAATATGTGCCAATCCTTTGGCACCACCACCGCTTAAAACAAGTCCTACTTTTGGATCGTCTTGCTGTTGGGTTTGAGAGAAGGTTGTAGTTGTGGAAATAAACGTAGTAATTATAGTAAAAAACATTACAAACATCCATTTTACTCCCGTTTCCGGAAATATCCAACCATACCGTATGTGCTGTGAATGTTTAATAATTTCTAATTTTTCTGTACCTAGAAAACATTTGGAGCAAATTATTTTGAGTTAAAATATCCAATGATCTTCTTCGCTCTGCTTGCGCCAACCACATTGGCCAGATCTTCAAAACTTGCTTTTTCTATGCGTTTGGTGCTTTTAAATTTCTTTAGCAATTCTACTATTGTTTTTTCTCCTATCCCAGGAATGGTTTCCATACCAGATTCCAGCGCTTCTTTACTTCGCTTATCGCGATGAAACGTGATGCCAAAACGGTGCGCTTCATTCCTTAATTGTTGAATGATCTTTAATGTTTCAGATTTTTTATCAAGATACAACGGAATTGGGTCGTCCGGATAAAATAATTCTTCTAAACGCTTCGCAATCCCTACAATAGCGATTTTCCCGCGAAGTTCCAATCTGTCCAAAGCTTTTAATGAGCTTGACAATTGTCCCTTCCCTCCATCTATGATGATAAGTTGCGGCAAGGGTTGCTCTTCTTCCTTCAATCTTTTATAACGCCTGTACACCACTTCTTCCATAGAGGCAAAATCGTCTGGACCCACCACTGTTTTTATATTAAACTTACGGTAGTCCTTCTTACTTGGTTTTCCGTTTTTGAAAACAACACAAGCCGCGACAGGGTTTGTTCCCTGAATATTACTGTTATCAAAACATTCAATATGCCGGGGCTCTTCAGACAGTCGTAAATCTTTTTTCATTTGAGCCATAATTCGCTTCTCATGACGATCGGGATCTACGATCTTTGCCTGCTTAAAACGCTCCATCCTGTAATATTTGGCATTACGGAGGGACATATCCAAAATTTTCTTTTTATCACCAGCCTGCGGAATATGTAGTTTTACACCATTTTCTACTTCAATTTTGAAGGGTACGTATAGTTCTTTACACTGAGAGTTAAAACGCTGTCGCAATTCTACCACTGCCAATCCCAGCAACTCTTTATCTGTTTCTTCCAGCTTTTTCTTAATCTCCAGAGTATGGCTCCTAATGATACTCCCAAAAGAGATTTGAAGGTAATTTACATAGGCATACTCCTCGTCACTCACAATACTGAAGACATCTACGTTGTTAATTTTTGGATTTACCACGGTGCTTTTTACCTGGTAATTCTCTAAAACATCTATCTTTTCCTTCACTCGCTGTGCATCTTCAAAATGAAGGTTTGCAGCATAGGCTTTCATCTGGCTTTTAAAATTACCCAGCGACTCCTTGAAATTTCCCTTAATAATGTTTCGGATGGCTTCAATATTTTCGTTGTAATCTTTTTCAGAATGAAGACCCTCACACGGGCCTGCACAGTTCCCTAAATGGTATTCCAGACATACTTTATATTTATCGGCTTTTATTTTTGCTTCAGCCAGATCATATTTACACGTTCGTAGTGGGTACAATCCTTTTATTAGATCCAAAAGTGTATGCACCGTTTTCATACTGGTGTAGGGTCCAAAATATTCGGACCCATCTTTAATAAACCTTCTTGTTGGGAAAACTCTTGGAAAGCGTTCGTTTTTTATGCAGATCCACGGATAACTTTTGTCGTCCTTGAGCATTACATTATACTTCGGCTGGTATTTTTTTATGAGGTTGTTCTCTAGTAATAACGCATCGGTTTCGGTAGCAACTACAATGTGTTTAATGTCCTTTATGCGGCGCACTAATAACCTGGTACGGGCATTGTCGTGTTGCTTGGTAAAATAAGATTTTACCCGTTTTTTAAGGTCTTTAGCTTTTCCCACATACAGGAGTTTCCCATCCTTGTCGTAATATTGATAGACACCAGGCGCGTTGGGAAGGGTTGAAATCTGTAAGGGTACCGAAGCTTCTGCCATACCCGTAAAGATAGTAGCAATTTATTTTTTAGCCGAAAGTTTACAGGGGGAAATAATGTTAAGATTTCTAAAGTTGGGGTTATTTTGTTTTCAAGGTAGCGGCGTGTTTTGAATTTGCGAGAGCAACATTCAAAATATATCGACGCCCGATTTCAGTTTCATTTTCTATCCGTATCTTTCTCCCTGTGAACATAGCCATTCTTTCGCGGGGCGAAAATTTATATTCTACACAGAGTCTTATAAAGGCGGGTGAAACCAGGAATCATACTATGGAAGTTCTTAATCCGTTTTATTTCAATCTGGCTGTAGAAGATGGTAAAGCCACCATCTATTATCACGATGAACGTATTGAAGATTTGCACGCTATAATTCCCAGAATTGGCGCCAGCAACACATTTCAGGGAAGTTCTTTGGTGCGGCATTTTGAAGCAACGGGCGTTGTCTCTTCGGTTAGTGCCGAAGGTATTTTAAATTCAAGGGATAAATGGACGTGCTTTCAGGTATTGGCAAAAGCCGGAATTCCTGTTCCCAATACCGTTTTAGGAGGCTATTATGATGCTGAAATGTTGCTTGAAAAGTTTAAGGAACAACCTGTAATTATTAAAATTCTGGAAGGAACGCACGGACAAGGGGTCATACTTTCTGAAAGCAGACAAAATGCACTGGCAACGGTTGAAACATTACAGACAAGCAACGTAAAATTCATTCTACAGGAATATATAGCCGAAAGTAAAGGTGCAGATGTTCGTGCCATTGTGGTAGATGGAGTGATTGTGGCTGCAATGAAACGACAAAGTAAAGTGGGCGAATTCAGATCTAATCTGCATCGCGGAGGAAGTTCGGCAATACTTCAGCTTAGTTACGAAGAAGAAAAGATAGCGCTAAAAGCGGCTAGAACATTAAAACTGGGCGTTTGTGGCGTAGATATTTTACAATCGGATCGCGGGCCTTTAGTGCTGGAAGTAAATTCTACCCCGGGACTGGAGGGTATTGAAACAACTACGGGGAAAAATGTTTCTAAGAGTATTATTGGGTATTTAGAGCGGAATAAGCGTTAAATCTTATATAAATTGTGCTGTTTTAGGCAGGGTTGCCCAGCGTTTTCTTACCTTTCGCCACCTATAAAAAACCCATCTTTTTGAAACGAAAAATAGGAAGAACAGACAAAGCAGATTTCCCACATTTACACTTACAGGATGTTGATGTTAAAATAGATACAGGTGCGTACACCTCCAGTATTCATTGTAAAAACATGAAGATTGAACATGATTATCTAAAGTGCGTATTTTTAGACCCGGAGCATCCAGCATATCACGAAAAAGAATTTATTTTTGACAAATATGATGTGCGCGTAGTAAAAAGCAGTAACGGTGTTTCACAAACACGCTATCGTATTTTAACCGAAATTAAACTCTTCGGGAAAACGTATCCTATATTTTTAACATTGAGTGATCGAGAAGAAATGAAATATCCAGTGTTATTAGGTCGTAAATTTTTAACCAAACGCTTTGTGGTAGATATCAATAACACAAATCTTTCCTATAAATTAAAACTTAAAAATGAACATTAAAATATTATCTGCAGCACCAAATCTCTATTCTACCAAGCGCATTGTGGAAGCTGCACAAAAACGAAAGCACACGGTTGAAATAATTAATCACACCAAGTGCGACATTGTAATTGAAAAAAAGAATCCGTGCGTATACTATAAAGGTAAAAAAATTGAAAATGTAGATGCCGTTATTCCCAGAATTGGAGCCTCGGTTACTTTTTACGGTACCGCAGTAGTAAGACAATTTGAAATGATGCATTGCTTCACAACAACAGAGTCTATGGCATTGGTACGCTCACGTGACAAATTACGAAGTTTACAAATCCTCTCCAGAGCAGGATTGGGACTTCCAAAAACTATTTTCACTAACTACTCCAAAAATGTTGGAGGCGTGATAGATCAGGTGGGAGGTGCTCCTTTAATTATTAAATTATTGGAAGGAACGCAAGGAATTGGTGTAATACTTGCCGAAACTAAGAAAGCAGCAGAAAGTGTTATTGAAGCTTTTAATAACCTGCAGGCACGAGTTATTGTACAGGAGTTTATTAAAGAAGCAGGCGGGGCAGACATTAGAGCCATTGTAATTGACGGTCGCGTAGTAGGTGCTATGAAACGACAGGGAAAGGAAGGTGAGTTTAGAAGCAACCTACACCGCGGAGGTACTGCTCAGATAATTGAACTTACAGACGAAGAGGAAACAGCTGCAATTAAAGCCGCCAAAGCCATGGGACTTGGAATTGCCGGAGTAGATATGCTCCAATCGTCACGCGGTCCCTTAATTCTTGAAGTGAATTCATCTCCTGGATTAGAAGGTATTGAAACTGCTACCGGAAAAGACATTGCAAAAGAGATCATTAAATATATAGAACGCAGCGTTTAATTATGGCAGAAGATGCTTCAACAGATTTTATCATTCTAGGCAAAAAAGTGGCTTTAGGAGAAACCAAAATTATAAATTTTAGTTTTGCGAAACTCTATACTTCTACTAAAGTTGAAATTCCTGTAATTGTTTCCAGATCCTTAAACCCCGGACCTACGGTGTTACTAACGGCAGGTATACACGGTGACGAGATTAACGGTGTTGAGGTGGTGCGACAGGTAATTGCAAAAAAAATAAGCAGACCCAAAAAAGGAACCATTATTTGTATTCCTATTTTAAACATTTTTGGTTTCCTTAATGCCGAAAGAACATTTCCGGACGGTCGTGACCTCAACCGTGTGTTTCCGGGCACTAAAACGGGATCTCTGGCCAGTAGAGTTGCGTATCATTTTACTCAGGAAATTTTACCCCTTGCAGATTACTGTTTAGATTTCCATACAGGTGGCGCACAACGGTTTAATGCGGCGCAAATTCGGGTAGCACCAGACAGTGCAAAGCTTTTAAAATTAGCTGAAATATTTAATGCTCCGTTTACAGTAATATCCAGTAATTTAAGTAAATCTTATCGCTTTACCTGCGCAAAACAGAACATCCCTAGCTTATTATTTGAAGGTGGGAAAAGTCTGGATAGCGATAAACACATTGTAAAACAAGGTGTAGATGGTGTCCTACGCATCTTAGCCCATTTAGACATGCTGGATCCTGCATTTACACCCCATGAAAGCAAACATACCACCGTAATCATTGAAAAAAGCCGATGGATTCGGGCTCAAAAAAGTGGTTTACTACACGTAAAAATTGCCTGTAACAAATATGTTGAAAAAGACGAATTTCTAGCAACTATTACTGACCCATATGGGCAAATGCGTTTTAAAGTTAAAGCGCCAAATGCGGGTTATATTATAAACGTAAACCATGCTCCTATTGTGCACCAGGGGGATGCAATTTTTCATATTTCAACCACAGACTCCTCGGGGTCTGAAGATGAAGAGAACTAGTTTTTGAGTTTTGATAGCTTGAGTGACCTTTCGGCTTCCGGTTGGCTGGTGCGAAGGTAACCCTCAAGTTGGTAGCGATGGAACATGGAATTATTGAGTAAAAATAGAAATTAATGCAAAAAGCTGAATTACGTAAAAAATACACTACACGTAGAGCATTACTAACGGAAGAACAAGTAGACAATTTAAGTATTCAAATTGCGAATCAGGCTCTCAAACTTCCCGTTTGGAACCTGACGTATTATCATATTTTTCTGGCTATTTCAAATAAAAAAGAAATCAATACCGAATTTTTACTCCACATTCTTCAGGGAAAAGACAAAAGCATTTGCATCCCAATAGCCGATTTTAAAACCTGTGAGATGCAGCATATTTTACTACAGGAAAATACCCCAATTAAAATTTCAGCCCAAGGTATTCCAGAGCCGGTTGAAGGAATTGCTGTTCCCCCGCAACAATTTGATGTAGTCTTTGTTCCATTACTGGCTTTCGATCTACAAGGTAACCGTGTAGGCTACGGAAAAGGTTTTTATGACAGGTTCCTCGCAAAGTGCAAACCCGAATGTGTAAAAATTGGGCTGTCTTTCTATGAAGCTGAGAATGAGATACTCAATGAAAACATAGATTTTCCATTGAATTTTTGTATTACCCCTGAAAAAATTTATGAGTTTTAAAATTTCCGTGGTATATTGTTAACTAAATCTTAAAATGTTAACCAACATGGAAAATCAAAACACGCCTGCGGGCAACCCACCAGACAACAATCTGGTATGGGCTATCATCTGTATTATTTTTTGCTGGCCTCTAGGTATTGTCTCAATTATTAAGTCTACCAAAGTAAAATCGCTTTGGCTACAAGGAGATCACGCTGGAGCTCAAAAAAGTGCCGATGATGCCAAAAAATACGCCATCTGGGGTATAGCAGTTTCGGCTATTTTCTGGGTATTATACATTATCTTAATTGTAGCAGGAGTTGCTGCAGGAGGAATGTAATAATTACGATTTACTATAATAAGTGCCTTTAAGAGTTCCTCTTGGAGGTATTTTTTTTGGTTATATTTGCGCCATGAATACACCACAAACCCCTCCACCAGACAACCACATGGTCTGGGCTATTTTAAGCACCGTTCTTTGTTGTTTACCGCTTGGTATCGTTGCAATTATTAAAGCTTCCAAGGTAGAACAACTTTGGTATCAGGGGTTTCATGCCGAAGCTCAAAAAGCCGCAGACGACGCTAAAAAATGGAGTATTTACAGCGCTGTAAGTATTGGTGCGCTTATTGTTTTATACCTTATTTTTATGGTTTTAATAATAGCTTTCGGAGGTGCAGCCAATTTCTAAACGTATACTCGTAGTACTGGGCGGCAGTCTCTCATTTGCACTGCTGTTACTTGTATATTTTAACTACAACCCTACCGGGCACACTTTCTTTTTAAGTTGTCCGTTTAAATCCCTAACGGGATATCATTGCGCAGGATGTGGTTCTCAACGGGCTATTCACCATTTATTGCATTTCAGAATATATAGCGCATTCAGGCTAAATCCTTTTATGGTACTTTCCTTGCCTCTTGTTTTTTACGGCATAGGCACCAAAATCTATAATTATATTTTTCAAGAAGAGCATAGAGTACAATTATTTTACAAGCCCTGGTTCATTTATGGATACTTCGTTATTGCCATAATTTACTGGATTGTACGCAATATTCCGCACACACCTTTTAGCTATCTCGCTCCCACTGAATAGTTTAATTATAGGAAAATACCTACAATTAAAAATTATTTTATATCTTGCCAATTCCAAATTAAATGAAAAAGTGAATTTCTTAGCTCAGAAGAGAAAGAAAATTTTATTACCGGACAATACCTCTACGGCCAGTAAAGAAAATCCTTTCGACGATTTTTATTATAAAGAAATTGCCCTCTTAACAGGTGCGGGTGGATATGGCGTGGACTTTATTAAAAAAACAAGTTTTATTGATCCGGAAGGGAAAAAAATTCTTAGACTTCCATTAGAGTATAAAACTTCTTTAAAATCATTACTAAAATTTTACGCTACAGAAGAGCGGCAGCGTGCTCAAGATACTTTTCTGGCTTGCTCTCAAGGACAAGCATTTGTAACTACGGTAAAAATGGTTAGGTACGATGGAACTCAATTTTGGGCAAAGGCAGTTGGGAAACCTATTTTAAATAGAAGTGGAGCAATTACCGGGGTTCAGGGAGTATTCCAGGACATTACAGAACAAAAAAACAAAGAACTAAAACTTCAGGAATCTCTAAAAACTATTGCAACACAAAACTCCAGGCTATTTAATTATGCCAATCTGGTGTCGCATAACTTAAAGTCGCACGCAAGTAATATTAATATGTCATTGGAACTTTTGGGCAACACAAAGGACACAAACGAGGCTCAGGAGCTATTTAATGTACTAAGGGAAGTCTCCAACGAACTTTGCAAGACGGTAAACAATCTAAGTGAAATTGTATCTATAAAAGATACTGCTCAAACTTCCAAAACGTCTATAGATCTAGAAGACGCACTGGCTTTGGTAAAACAGCGTATTGGGGTGAAATTAAGCGCTCTTAATGTACAACTGTATACAGATTTTTCTGAAGCACCCACAGTGCAGTACATTCCTGCGTGTCTTGACAGTATTTTAGAAGCTCTTTTAATTAGAGCAATAGAAGATAAGCATCCGGAAAGAACTCCCAGTATAAATATTTTCAGTCTTGATAATGACGGTGAAACAACCTTATTAGTGAGAGACAATGGGGTTGGTTTCTGTTCAGAAGAGGATTTGCAAAAAGCGTTCGACTTAAAACAATCTAATAGCGGAGGAAGTAATGCTCAAAATGTAGACTTATTTCACATTAAGAATAAAGTCACTGCTTTAGGCGGGACTATTGAAGTAGAGAGTACTCCAGAGCGTGGCACTACGTTTACCATAATTTTTTAGTCTGCAACTTCTTCCTTCCCTTTCTTCGGAAATGCCTTCTTATTAAAAATTACCAATAATACCAGCCCAATACTTATAGCAGAATCGGCTATGTTAAATACAGGGTCAAAAAACGTGAAATACGTTCCTCCCCAATAAGGAATCCATTCTGGCAAAATACCTTCCCATAACGGGAAATATAGCATATCTACAACTTTACCGTGAAAAACGGTTCCATAACCACCTTCCGGAGGCATAAATGATGCTACCTGGCTTGAGCTATCGTTAAAAATAAGGCCGTAAAATACAGAGTCTATAATATTTCCCAACGCCCCTGCAAAAATTAATGCAATAGAAAAAATAAGTACCCGCGAAGCCTGTTTACGTACCGAATCCCATAACCAATATCCAATTCCCACAATAGCAACTAACCTAAACAGCGTTAAAAACAACTTTCCATATTCCCCGGGAATCTTTGCACCCCAGGCCATTCCTTCGTTTTCAACAAAATGAATTTTAAACCACGAAAACACATCAAAACCATCACCAAGAATAAAGGTGGTCTTGATGTATATTTTTGAAACCTGGTCTATCAATAATACCAGTATTATGATTGCAATGGCTTTTTTTAAGGACATTCTCTAATAGATTGAAGGTGCAAAAATAAAGAATATTATTGGGTTTGTTGCAGGGTAATATCACCGTGTACACTTTTGGCATTAATTGTAAAAACTCCTGTGCTTTTTAAGTCATTTTTAATACTTCCGTAAGTAGAAAGCGCCAATGCGCTGGTTGTTTTATTTGCTACAGTAACTAGTATAACACCACTATTGGTTGTGAGATTTGCATTGCCGTTAAAATTTTTTACAACACAATTTCCGTCTTCAATACTTACATAAAGTGTGTTAAAAGTTCCCTGAGCAAAAACAGCAGTAGTATTGGACGTAATGGAGACAAACAAACGTTCAGGAATTATAAGCGTTACACCAACGCTCACAACTTTATGTGCCGAAAGTTTATCGTTATACACTTTTGCAAGCGGCCAGGAACCAAAGCCTAATTCAAGTTTGCTCCCTTCCATATGTTCTTTAATAACAATCTCTTCGGAAGTTTCTCCTTCTAAATGTACGTTTACTGAAATAACATCAACATCCTCGGTAATAACCGAAAGTGAATGTACGCCATTTCCATCTATTAAAAAGCTTTCAATTCCTTCAGCAACATACGTTCTGGAAAGATCTTTCTGGCTCCAACTATTCTGAATTGAAAAAAGCCATAAACCAAACAATAGTATTGAAAGTTTCATGACTTCTTAAATTTTAAAAAATATCCTGGAGCAGTAGCTACTGCATATTCTTAGCCTCAATGCTCAGGGTAGCGTGGGGTACCAACTTTAATCGTTCCGGATTTATAAGTTTTCCGGTAACACGACATACGCCGTAGGTTTTATTTTCAATGCGTATTAATGCATTTTTAAGATCCCTGATAAATTTTTCCTGGCGTATAGCGAGCTGTGACGCAGTTTCCTTGCTCATAACTTCACTACCTTCATCAAAGGCTTTAAATGTAGGTGAGGTATCATCGGTTCCGTTGTCTGAATCGTTTCGGTAGGCACTTTCAATTAATTCCAGCTGCTCTTTCGCCTTCTTTATCTTTTCATTAATTAACACTCTAAATTCATTTAATTGAGCGTCACCATATCTGTTTTTAGCTTCATCTGCCATAATTAGGTCTTTTTAATTTCTAGCCGCGTTTCAATTTCATCAAAAGTAATTTCAACACCTGTATCCAATTGTGGAACAAACTGTAACGCTTCGGTTAGGGTTTCTTGTTTTATATAGTCAATATTATCTTCTACTGCTGTTATTAGTGCTTCATCTTCCTGTAATGTTACACGTATTTTATCTGTTACTTCAAACCCAGAGTCTTTTCTTAAGTTTTGAATTCTATTTACCACCTCTCTGGCAATACCTTCATTTTTTAAGGTTGGAGTAATGGTTACATCTAATGCAACAGTGATACCATCTGCATTCGCAACAAGCCAGCCTTCAATATCCTGCGAGCTTATAACGACGTCATCGAGCGTCAATGTAGTACTTTTTTCAGAAACTGTAACGGTAATTTCACCGTCATTTTCCAACAAAGCAATTTCTTCCTGCCCAAATTCCTGTATTACAGCCGCTACCGCCTTCATATCTTTCCCAAAACGAGGCCCCAGCTTTTTGAAATCCGGTTTAATTTGTTTTACCAGAATCCCTGAAGCTTCATCAATTAGTTCCACTTCCTTCACGTTTACTTCGCTCTTAATTAAATCTGCAACCGCCTCAATCTCTTTTTTGGTGGCTTCGTCCAAAACGGGCACCATGATTTTTTGTAAAGGCTGACGTACCTTGATCTTCTCTCGTTGACGTAACGATAATACAAGAGATGATATTGTTTGAGCACGTTGCATTTTACGCTCCAACGTTTTATCTATCAATGCTGTATCTGCAGTTGGGAAATCGCTTAAGTGCACACTCTGGGGTGCGTTTTTTACAACGCCACTAGTTAAATCTTTGTACAAACGATCCATAAAAAACGGTGCGATGGGTGCTCCCAGTTGTGCTACGGTTACCAAACAGGTATATAATGTTTGATATGCTGAAATTTTATCATCGGCATATTCGCCCTTCCAATAGCGCCTTCTGCTTAAGCGAACAAACCAATTGCTTAAATTTTCCTGAACAAATTTTGAAATAAAACGAGCAGCCTTTGTTGGTTCATATTCTGAATATGCCTCGTCTACTTCTTTAATTAACGTATTTAATTCTGAAAGTATCCAGCGATCTATTTCTGGTCTTTTATCAGAAGGAATATCCGCTTCAGCATACTCAAAATTATCAAGATTGGCATACAAACTGAAGAATCCGTAGGTATTGTAAAGTGTTCCGAAGAACTTGTTACGCACTTCTGCAATCCCATCTATATCGAATTTTAAGTTATCCCAGGGGTTGGCATTACTAATCATATACCAACGAGTAGCGTCCGGGCCGTATGTTGCCAAAACCTCAAACGGGTCTGCAGCATTCCCAAGACGTTTAGACATTTTTTGTCCGTTTTTATCCAGTACCAATCCGTTAGACACTACATTTTTATAGGCAACATCATCAAAAATCATCGTGGCGATGGCGTGAAGGGTATAAAACCAGCCCCGTGTTTGGTCTACACCTTCGGCTATAAAATCGGCTTTACGCCAGGTTTCTTCAACTTTCTCTTTATTTTCGAACGGATAATGCCATTGTGCGTAGGGCATAGAGCCACTATCAAACCAGACGTCTATTAAATCTGCCTCGCGCTTCATCGGTTTTCCACTTTCAGAAACCAATATAATACCATCCACGATATTTTTGTGCAGATCTACCGTATCATAATTTTCTTCAGAAAAATTGCCTACGACAAAGTCTTCAAAAATATCCTTCGGCATCACACCTGCCTTAACAGCTTTTGCCATTTCGGTTTTTAATTCTTCAATAGAACCAATGACAATTTCTTCGGTGCCATCTTCGGTACGCCAAAGCGGCAAAGGGATTCCCCAATAGCGTGAACGACTTAAATTCCAGTCATTCGCATTCGCAAGCCAGTTTCCAAAACGGCCTTCACCGGTTGCTTTTGGCTTCCAGTTAATAGTCTCATTCAATTCGTGCATTCTATCCCTAAACTCGGTCACTTTAATGAACCAGGAGTCTAACGGATAGTATAAAATAGGTTTATCGGTTCGCCAGCAGTTTGGATAGCTGTGGACGTATTTTTCTACGTGAAATGCTTTATTTTCGATCTTTAGTTTAATGGCTATTTCTACATCAACACTTTTTTCGGGTGCTTCGCCATCTTCGTAATATTCATTCTTTACGTATTTCCCTCCTAAATCGCCTAATTCCGTTCGAAATTTTCCTTGTAAATCTACCAGAGGAACGAGGTTGTCGTTTTCATCTTTCACCAATAATGGTGGCACTTCCGGCGAGGCTTGTTTTGCTACTAATGCATCATCCTGCCCAAAGGTGGGTGCGGTGTGAACAATTCCTGTACCGTCCTCGGTAGTGACAAAATCTCCTGCAATTACTCTAAAGGCATTTTCGGGATTGTCATTAGGCAGCGCGTAGTCTAATAACTGCTCGTAGCGTATTTCAAGTAAATCTGTTCCTTTGCATTCTTTTACTACATAAAACGGAATCTTTTTATCGCCTTGCGTATAAGCTTCTACAGCATCTTCATTTTCGGTTTGATGGTATTTTCCGCCAAATTGTTTACCTACCAAATTCTTGGCAAGTATTACATACATAGGCTGATACGTGTATTGGTTATACGTTTTCACCAAGACATAATCTATTTTAGGCCCCACGGTAAGAGCGGTATTACTAGGGAGTGTCCAGGGTGTAGTGGTCCAGGCTAAGAAATAGATAGTATTACTTTCTTCGGCTAAAAAATCTGGCAACGTATCTACTGTCGCTTTAAACTGTGCCACCACCGTTGTATCTGTAACATCCTGATACGTTCCCGGCTGGTTTAACTCGTGCGAGCTTAATCCTGTACCGGCTTTTGGAGAGTAGGGCTGGATGGTATAACCTTTATACAGCAAATTCTTATTATAAATTTGCTTAAGCAACCACCAAACTGTTTCCATGTATTTGGACTTGTAGGTTACATACGGATCTTCCATATCTACCCAGTAGCCATAACTTTCGGTTACTTTATTCCATACATCTGTGTAGCGCATAACGGCTTTTCGGCAGGCATCGTTGTAGGCTTCTACCGAAATTTTATTACCAATATCTTCTTTGGTAATTCCCAGTTCTTTCTCTACACCAAGTTCAATGGGTAAACCATGGGTATCCCAACCCGCTTTTCTATCTACTTTAAAACCTTTCTGGGTTTTGTAGCGACAAAAAATATCTTTTATGGCACGTGCCATAACGTGGTGAATTCCAGGGAGACCGTTAGCACTGGGCGGGCCTTCAAAAAACACAAAAGGTTTCGCATTTTCACGAATGGCAATACTCTCCTCAAAAATATTTTCTTGTTTCCAGAAATCGAGTATGTCCTCACCTAATTTGGGGAGGTCTAAGCCTTTGTATTCTTTGAATTTGCTCATGAGTTTGTGATGCCGTTAATTAAGATTGCGAATTTAATGAATTTTCAAGTAAAAACAGATAGTCTACAGGCTTCACTTGGCAGTGTATATTCATCGGGTAATTTAGCTTTATATTTTAAGTAAGAAGACCTGGAATTACAAGCGTTTTTAAGGTATATAAACAAAATCCTTGTAATTTTTGCGCAAAATTACCTGGCCAAAACGCCTTTCTTCCCAAGAACAGGAAGCTGGACAGCATTGTCTTCATTTATTGAAAAGCGGGGAAGCTCAAAGCGCTTGTCGTACATTTTGTTTTCCAGGAAGTAGGTAATGGTAAAGAAGTTATCCAGTTTAAAGACACTTTCATCTATATATTCAAGCTTCGCAAAACCTTTGGCAGGCACCATTTTTATTGTCTTTCGCATAGGCGCGGTCATATCTTTGTCGTCATATCCTTGCGCAACTACTAAAACAGTTTCTATGGGAGAAGCACCATCATTTATTAGGTATATATTCCAATCATGGGTGTTGTAATCGATATTCAGTTCAAAAACTGCTGCCACGTATACGTCCTTAACTTCAGGTATTTCTATATCTTTTTTCATTCAAAAATTGAAGTTTATGGACCTTTTCTAAAAAATAAAAGGTTCAATAAGAATTCTATAGAAGCTAGTCTGCCGCCTTAAATTGCTCCAAAAAGCGTAAATCATTCTCGCTTAACATTCTAATATCCGGAATCTGGTGTAATAATAATGCAATACGGTCTATACCCATCCCAAAGGCAAAGCCAGAATATTCCGTGCTATCTATGCCACAGTTTTCTAAAACATTGGGATCTACCATACCACAACCCATAATTTCAAGCCAACCTGTTCCTTTGGTCATTTTATAATCGGTTTCCGTTTCTAAACCCCAGTATACGTCTACTTCGGCACTTGGCTCTGTAAAAGGGAAATAGGACGGGCGTAGTCTTATCTTCGATTTTCCGAAGAGCTCCGTTGTAAAATATTGTAAGGTTTGTTTTAAATCTGCAAAGCTTACCCCTTTATCTACGTACAAGCCTTCCACCTGATGGAAAAAACAATGGGACCGTGCAGAAATAGCTTCATTTCTAAAAACGCGTCCGGGAGAAATAGTTCTGATAGGCGGTTTGTTCTTTTCCATATAACGTACCTGCACCGTGGAAGTATGCGTACGCAATAAAATATCCGGATTTGTTTGCACAAAAAAAGTGTCCTGCATGTCGCGCGCCGGGTGATATTCCGGTAAGTTTAAGGCTGTAAAATTATGCCAGTCGTCTTCAATTTCCGGCCCTTCTGAAACATTAAAGCCAATACGCGAAAAGATGTCTATAATCTTATTCTTCACAATAGAAATTGGATGACGTGACCCTAAAGATACAGGCTCTCCGGGACGAGAGAGATCGCCATAGACGCCTTTGGTTTCTTCTACATTTTCCAATGCCTCCTTAAATCTGTTTACTTTCGCTTCCACTGCATCTTTAAGCGTGTTCACAGTTTTCCCAAACTCTTTTTTCTGGTCGTTCGGTACATTTTTAAATTCAGCATAAAAAGTCTTCAGCAGCCCTTTTTTTCCGAGATATTTAATTCGGAATTGCTCCATCTCATCCGGACTTGTAGTTTTGAAGCTGTCAACTTCGGTAATATGCTTTTGTATAGTATCTATCATGATCAGGTTGCGTTTACAAAAATGTGAACGCCTTGTTTTATGAATGGACAAAATTACGGAAACTCATGAAAACAAACTTCCTTTGGGATTCAGGAATTATATTTTTAAAAGTTTTATTGTAAAACTTCGTTTTCCACAAAATACTGCACAATGGCTTCTTTCATTAACACACTCTGCTCGCCTGCTTTTAATGGTGGTAACTGCTCCAGCATTCTATAGTGTGGCCAGCCTTGCTCATCAAAATAATCAAATTCATAATAACCAAATGGCTCCAGCAAACGGCAAATAGCTATGTGCATTAAATCTAATTTTTCGTCTTTTTTGAACTTTCGGTGTAATTGCCCCAATTCCTGGACGCCTACTAAGTAAATAATAGCGTCTAGATCCAGTGTTTCACCATCTGCAAAGCGGTTGCTCAACAACGTTACCAACCGCTCCCATCTTTCTTTTAATTCCTGATCTCTTGCCATATCGTACCCACGAAGGTGGGGAACTTTTAATTTTTTTTCTGAAATATTTTCGCCTTAAAAAAGGCCTAGAACTTTACGAATGCAAAGGTACATTGTCCTGTTGTAATTAAGAACATTAGAGCGGTTATAATTAGGTTTACTATCTTTACTTTAAACTGAACATTTATGAACACCATAGACATTGTTTTAGGCATAATTCTCCTCATTGCTTTTGTAGTAGGATTTAAAAAGGGTCTTTTTGTAGCTTTGGCAGGTTTAATTGGTGTGATTGCCGGGGTATATGGCGCTGTTTATTTTTCAGAATATGCTGCGGTTTATATTGCGGGCTGGACAGACTGGAATGAGCAAACGGTCAATCTCACGGCATTTGCTGTTACTTTTTTAGTTATCGTAATTGCAATTTCAATGGCCGGGAAAGCACTCACTAAAATAGCCGATTTTGCCGCACTAGGCATTATTAATAAATTATTAGGCGCAGTATTTAATGTGCTGAAATTTGCCTTTATTGTAAGCGTGGTCTTTATGTTCGTAAATGCTTCTCCTACATTTTCTATTCTTTCTGAAGAAGATAGAGCAGATTCTGTTTTATATACTCCTGTAGCCAGCCTGGCGCCCTTGGTAGTTCCTTATATTTTAAATGAAGTAGATGCCTTTGACAATGAAGAGGAAATGGAAGAGCAAAATCAAGTTGAAGCAAACTCTTAAAACTAAAAAACCACGAATGTTTTAAAACTATTCGTGATTCTAAAACATTCAACAAAAAAGAGGGGTTATGTAATGTTATATAACTGCTCTACATTTTTGAAATAAGTTAAACGATGTCATCAACATTGGCCCGTATGTACTCCATAGCCTCTTTAAACGATTTTACCATACGCTTTTCCGGAACAAGATCCGGGATAATATCTATGGATTGCATCATTACTTCTGGTTGTTTCTGAAGACCTATCAATATTATTTTTACATTATTTTGACGCAACCTAAGTAATGTTTCTTCCATCGCGTACAATCCAGATTGATCTATATACGGTACTTTTCCCATTCTAATAATTAAATGCGTTGCTGTGTCTGGAATTCCCTTTCCAAGTTCTTGAAAATCGCTTGTATTTCCGAAGAAAAGCGGTCTTCCAGTCGCTTAATGAAAACTTCCTCTCTCAAATTCCCTGGAAAATTCCCTTCATCGTTCCACGGAAGACCAAGCTCATCTGAATTCCCTAATGGCACTAATTTTGAGCGTTTTGCTGAAACATCTCCAATTTTTTTCATGAAAATTAATGACGCAAGTACGAGGCCAATTCCTACTGCATACACCAGATTCCAAAACACTGAAAGTACCAAAACTACCATCATCACTACCACTTCGCTTTTAGGCATATTTGGCACTGCTTTTAGGCCTTTATAATCCATTACGCCAATTCCCACCGTAATTAAAATTCCTGCTAATACAGCTGCCGGTATTTGTGAGGCTATATCGCCCAGAGCCAATAAAATAATGAGCAGTAAAACAGAAGCGACCATTCCGGAAAGCTTCGTAGTTCCGCCGGAATTAATATTTACAACAGTTCTAATAGTTGCACCTGCACCAGGAAGACCTCCAAAGATGGATGCAATACTATTACCAATCCCCTGCCCGATCAATTCCTGATTTGGTTTGTGTTTTGTCTTCGTCATATTATCTGCCACAACCGACGTTAACAAGGAGTCTATCGCTCCCAGGAAGGCCAGCGTTAATGCCGTAAAAATATAGGGTGAAATTTGACCGATGTTAAAATTGGCAAACATGTCCAGATTAGGTAGTGGGAAACCGCCAGGGATTTTTTCAATAGGTTGATAATCTAACTTCAAAAAATAAGCCCCTGCCGAAACGACCAGCAGTGCAACCAATGTGGAAGGCACAGCTTTAGTAATTTTCTTAAATCCGAAAATAATAAAAATAGTGAGTGCTGCCAGTCCAAATTCCAGCCAATTGACATTTTTAATAGCTCTTGGCAATGTTTTTATAGACCCTAACACACCACTACTAGCTGCTTTTGCAAGGGTTTTCGATTCCAGCTGAATATCTTCATTTGTAATACGTTCGGCACGATTTACGGTTTCCTTAAAATCTTCTAATACCAAAATTCCTTCGCCAGCTTCTTCTTGTAGAATTTTATCCAGTAAAACTTCCTCTGCCTGAGGTTTAAACTTATCTATAAATTCATCATCAGTATTGGCATAATACCCCAACATTGGTAATATTTGAGTTATTAAAATTATGACTCCAATTGCAGTCATAAATCCGGAAACTACAGGGTAGGGAATATACTTTATATATTTTCCTAACCCAAGTACTCCCAACCCTACCTGCATAAGACCTGCCAATAAAAACACCAATAAAATGTAGGGAAGTGCCTGTTCTACACTACCGTTATTTGTTGCAATAATTCCAGCAATTATAACCATAGACACCGCGGTCATAGGTGCAGTAGGTCCAGAAATTTGAGTATTTGTTCCACCAAAAAGTGAAGCAAAAAACCCAATGAAAATAGCTCCATATAATCCTGCATCTGGCCCCAAACCAGATTGTACACCAAAGGCAAGTGCTAGGGGTAAAGCTACAATTCCAGCTGTAATTCCTCCAAAGATGTTTCCGCGGAGATTAGTAAAAATATTTTTCATGCAGGTTTATTAGCTAGTTACAGGTGCTTTTAAAGACGTAAGCACCGTTGGTTAAATGTAAGTAAAAGAGGGCGATAACAGTATGTTATCACCCTCTTCTTTAAAAAACTTTAAATTACTTTATATGGAAAGCAGTCTACTATAGAAAATCTACTACTCCGGAAGCCACATCATACATAGCTCCTACTATTTTAATTTCACCTTTTTGCTCCATTTCTAAGAGAACGGGACTTTGCTGTTGCATAATTTTTATAGTATTGTAAACATTCATTTTGGAAACTTCATTGACAAAATCGAGATTGGCAGAAGTTCTGTCGCTTGCATTCGCTGGCTCTTTTACATTTTCAACGGCCGGCTTTATCTTTGAAATAAGCTTGGTAATATTTCCTAATTTCACATCATCACAAGCTCCTTTAATAGCCCCACAAGAGGTATGTCCTAGAACTACTACCAATTTAGACCCCGCGACTTTGCAGCCGTATTCTATACTTCCCAGAATATCTTCATTCACAAAATTCCCTGCTATACGAACGCTGAAGATGTCTCCTAAGCCTTGGTCAAAAACTAGCTCCGCAGACACACGGGAATCAATACAGCTTAAAATTACTGCAAAAGGAAATTGTCCTTCGCTTGTATCATTTACCTGTTGTAATAAGTTTCTATTTGCTTTTAGATTATTTTGAAAACGCTTATTTCCTTCTTTTAAAAAGTCTAATGCTTTTTCAGGTGTTATTGTAGACTGCGTTTCTTTAGTATGTGCTTTCATCTTTATTTAATTTTTGTTTTTTTATAATATACTAAATTTTGCTCATAACCAACTAGCTATTGGAAAGCAAAACCGGAATGTTTATAGTGTTCGCTAATTCGTTAAATTCTGAAATAGACATGTCTTTTGAATCTTCTGAAGTAGATTTTCTATATACCAGTAAAAGATTCACTTTATTTTTATCCATATAATTTGACATGGTTTGTAATGTGTTATCATTTTTTTCGAAAACATACGAAACCAAATTATCATTTTTAATATCACTTTTAGTCACGGGCTCTTCATTTTTACGTAACACTGCAAAAGAACGAATAGGTGTATTTGTATTAGAAAGTATTGAATTTAAGAAAGGGACG
Organism: uncultured Flavobacteriaceae bacterium; assembly: GCA_963793275.1. GTDB lineage: Bacteria > Bacteroidota > Bacteroidia > Flavobacteriales > Flavobacteriaceae > Marinirhabdus. Next base: position 321,242 of record CAWBZL010000004.1, on the reverse strand, counting down.
CCGGACTGAGTGCTACTTGAATTAAACAATCCTAAAGACAACTTACATTGATTCTCCAGAACATTTATATTGTTAGCAACCATAATCACTCCCTGAAAATTTTTCAAAATAAGAGTCAATATATTATCTCCAAAAAAATTAGGCGCATTAGATATTCTCTTTCCTAAAACAACAATATCTGGCTTCGATTTTTCTATATGATCAACAATCTCATTTTTAATATTTCCAAAACTGAAAAAGTGACTCACCTTTACCTGCATGTTCTCTGAAACCGACGCACTTATATCTTTTAGTTTTTTTTCAACGAGAACAAAATTATCCTTTAAAGATCTTACAGCAGATAGGTGGCTTTCATTTTCAACAACTTTTGTTCCTTTACGCACGTGAAAAATTTCAATTTCACCGTCAATTTCTTTGGCTATCCTGGATGCGCTTTTTAAAACCTGTGTACTCTCTTCACTTAGATCTGAAAGTACCAAAACTTTATATTTATTTGTAGTTTCCATAAGTTTCGTGTTATGCCGTTTTAGGTCTAAGTTTAAAAAACTCTATAAAGCTATCGGGATTTTCCACCACGCCGCGTTCTGAAATTAACTTAATATCAATATTTCTTTCTTTTGCCTTGAAAGCAAAATCATCCAGAATTTCGATAATATCGGTATCGAGATAGCGTGTTTTTCGAACGTCCAGTTCTAAAAAAGTATCTCTTGGTAAGCTATCCAGCTCCTTAAGAATGGCTCCCTTGTTAAAAAAGGTAACTTCTTCAGCGAGTGTCATATTTATTTTATGCTTTCCATTACTCTTATCCTCAATATGTAAGAAATGTGAATTCTGGTAACTTTTCAGCAAAACAATTACAATACCTACGGCCAAACCTAATCCAATACCAATAAGCAAATCTGTAAAAACAATTGCCACCACGGTAACAACATACGGCACAAACTGTTTCCATCCAGCATTGTACATAGCTTTAAATGTTGACGGTTTTGCCAGTTTATATCCAACAATCAATAAGATCGCTGCTAATACCGAAAGCGGAATCATGTTCAAAATCGTTGGAATTATAATTACCGAGATCAACAAAAAGAATCCGTGTATAATTGCTGATGCTTTCGTTTTTCCCCCCGATTGAATGTTTGCCGAACTTCTTACAATAACCTGTGTTATTGGCAATCCTCCTATCATTCCAGAAATGATATTTCCTGTTCCTTGTGCCAATAATTCTCTGTTGGTTGGAGTAACACGCTTTTCGGGATCTAATTTGTCTGTGGCTTCTACACAAAGCAGCGTTTCTAAACTAGCTACTAAGGCTATTGTAAAACCTACTACCCAGACTTCAGAATTTGTAATCGCTGCAAAATTCGGAAAACTGAATTGCCCAATAAAAGAGTCAAAACTATCTGGAACCGGAACCTGCACCAAATGCTCTGCAGAAATTGCAAGAGATTCATTCCCCTGTGTAACTACAAAGTAAATTATCCCAACAACTACAGCCACTAATGGCCCTTGTATTAATTGAAAAATCTTTCCCTTCTTTGACAGCACATTAGCCCACAGTAACAATATTCCCAAACTTACAAAAGCAATAATAGTAGCCCCTATACTAATGGAATTAAAGGCTATAAGAATTTCTGAAAATGTATTTTCACCATCTACTTGGAAAAATGCAAAATCACCCTCCGGATCTGCGTCATACCCAAAGAAGTGTGGAATTTGTTTCAGAATAATAATAAGCCCAATACCTGTAAGCATTCCTTTAATTACTGAAGATGGAAAATAATAGCCAATAATTCCGGCCTTCAACACTCCAAAAAGTAATTGAATTGCACCACCTATTACTACAGCTACCAGGAAGTTTTCATATCCTCCCAGAGTACCAATAGCTGTTAAAACAATAGCTGCTAATCCGGCAGCAGGACCACTTACCCCAATACTCGAACCACTTAGGGCTCCTACTATAATACCACCAATAATTCCGGCAATTAAACCAGAAAACAGAGGTGCGCCACTTGCCAGTGCAATACCTAAACACAAAGGAAGGGCAACGAAAAATACTACGATACTCGCCGGGAGATCATTCTTAATTTTTGAAAACATAACATACATTTTGTACCGATATACATCGGTTAGTTTGAAGATTGAGCTAAATTGCTCTTTGGAAACTAAAAAATCTAGTTATAGTCTGGTGGTGGAGAGACGGTTTCCTGAGAAAGTGATTCCCAGAAAAGGGATTTGTAACCAAATACTTTCGAACTTTCAAATGTTTCTGCAGAAAGAAAATTTGCAGTTACAAACTCCGGAGTATTGTATTCTTTTGCTCCTAATTTATATGTTTCTGAAGTTTCTTCTTCATTCATGGAGAATAAAGCTGAAAGGTTGGTGTCAATATTACAGAAAGTAACTAAAGCCGGTGTTAAGATACACCAGATAAAAGCAATTAGAAAAAAAATACTTTTTAGTTGCAATACTTTAGTTATTAGTAAGAAGCAAAAATACTACATGAAAACAATAACCTTGTTAAATAAATAACAATTTTAAAGTCTTTTCACATCACTTTCAGGAATCCAACCATCTTTTCCATTGGCGAGCAAAACCCGTAACCAATTATCTTCGATTGCAGTAACCTGCACTTTAGTGCCTTCGTGCAATACAAAAATGGTTTCACCTCCCATATTGGGTTCGTTTTTTGCTTCTGTACTTTCTGAAAACACAATAGCCGGGCGATCTTTTAAAACATCGCCGTACGTTTGGTAAGCCATCACCAGCCCAACAAATAACACAACTACTGAAACAATAGAAGTAATAAAAAACAAACGCTTTTTCACTTCTGTTGCAGCAAACCAATAACTTAAAAATAGCAGCACAAATAACACCGCACCTGCAACTGCTGTAATCGCCCATCCATCATAGGTTAACACACCAGCCAACTGCTCGTACCATCGTTTAAAAATACTTCTAGGAAGTGGCTCAATGGCATCAATCCTGGCGTTTTCAGCAAATTTTAAGTTGGTTTTTATGGCTGCATCTGCAGGAGCCAGCTGCAAGGCTTTCTCGTAATAATAAATACTGGGCGCTACTTTATTCAACTTATAACTAGCATTTCCTAAGTTGAAATATAAAGATGCCGAATGCTTCCCGTTATCCAGCAATTTCTCCCAAGAATTAATAGCTTCCTGAAACTTCCCATTTTTATAATGTTCTTTCCCCTGATTGAAAAGTGCGTTGTTTTGCGACCAAACCAACCCCGAAACTAAAACCAATAGTATAAAAAATATCTTTTTCATCTTACTGAATTTGTTTATCAATGGTTGAAATAATGTGCGCTGCTTTTTCATAATCCTGCCGCATTGCTACCTGGCTTGTTGGTGTATATCGCGCATATTCACAGCTTTTAAGGAGTTGGATAAATTCCTGAACAACATCCTGCTCCACCTGCTTTTCAATTAATAAGGTTGAAATTTTTTCTTTGCTGAAGTCGCTCGTCTCAATACTCAATTTTGCTTTTAAATAATTATGAAAAGCACGTTCCAGAGATTCATAGAAAACTACGCGATCGTTCATGTTTTTTCTGGCTTCGCTTAAATATTTCTTTGCAAGTCTGTTTGCTTTCCGAAGTCTGCTTCCTTCCACATCTGCCAGTCGTTCTCTACGCTTCCTCCCGGCAACTATAAATAATGGAATGAGCAACATAGGCCCACCCAATAACGACCAGAACAACGTAGATTTAAAAAAAGGTGTGGTGGCAATTGGGGTTAAATTGGCATCTAGTTTTATAAACTTAAACTGGGCGTCGTCCAGAGTATCACTTTCATCTATTATAGTATTGTCCTCAGTTTTCGTAGTAGCTACGGGACCATTTTCAACATTAATAACCAGCTCGTCACTGGACAATGTTTCATACCGTTCTGTCTTTGGATTAAAGTACGAGAATGTAATAGGACGCACAGGATAATTTCCCTTAAACTGTGGCACTATAGTATATGTTTCGGCTATATTTCCTCGCATACCGTCCAATTGTACAGTAACCTGGTTATCTCGTTCTGGTGTATATACTTCCAAAGCACTTGGCAACTTCAAACTTGGTAAATCGAATAATTTTAAATTTCCTTTTCCTGAAATTTTCGTAGTAAGTTCTAAAGACTCGTTAGCATCCAACGTACTTTTATTGGTCTTTACCTGAAACTGAAAATCTCCTACGGCACCCGTAAAATCGTCCGGCTTACCTTCCAAAGGTAAAGGCTTCACATCTATAGTTCTTCCACCTGCCGAAACTGTTTTATTAACCCGCACCATACGTTGTCTTCCAAACATATCACGCTTGTTGCTACGCACGTCTATGGGAATATCCAGCGTTAAAGGTTCAATGTCTAACTCACCTGTTTTTTGTGGATATAGAACGGTAGATCTTAAAATTACATAGCGATAATCTTCCCCTTTATATTTTCCGTTGTAGGTTTTATAATTACCCTGATTGTTGATATTCTGGCTCCAAAAATCGGCATACTTAGGAGAGCTTACTTCGCGCCAATTGCTGGTAATTCCTACATCATGAGAAACGTACAATTTATAGGTTACCGTAATGGCTTCGCTTAAATATGGGGTAGTATTGGAAATTTCAGCTACGAGATGGACGTTTTCTTCGGCGAGGTATTCTGCATTACTACCATCTTTTGAAATTTTAACTTCATTACCAATGTTTACAGTGATGGCTGAAGTTTTATAGGTTTTTCCTTCAATTTCTATCGTAGCTTCACCGATGGTAGCATTTCCCTTTTTAAGTGGGGACAGGAAGTAAGAATAGGTTTTGGAGTACGAACGTTTACCGTTAAAATACGAATTACTGATAGCCTGATTGGGACCACCCACCACACGGAAACCATCAAAATTTGGCGGATTAAAATTATCGCCATCCTGGTTCATCACAAAGTCTACGCGCAGGCGTTCGTTAAGTCCTAACTTATTTTTACTCACTTTCGCCTCAAAAGTCACTTGTGCACCGGCAATGCTACTTACCAGCACAAAACATATCATGAATAAAAAATGAATTGTTTTCATTACCAATCCTTTTCAGATTTTACTTTGGCTCCTTTTTGCTTCTTCGCATTAATTTTTTCCTGAACCTTTTGTTCTTCATTATTCATCGCTTCCAGCAGGTTTTTTATTTGTTGCGGAGACATTTGTCCGGGCTGTGGTTGCTGTTGTTGTTGGTCGCTTTTATCTTTTTCTCCTTCATTGGGTTGATCCGGCTTGCCCTTATCTTCTTCATTATCGCCCTTCTTTTCATCATCTTTATCGTCACCCTTGTCTTTGTCTTCTTTTTCGTCGCCCTCGTTCCCTTCTTTATCTTTACCTTCTTCGTCTTTTTTATCCTGCTGGTCTTCGTTCTTATCGTTTTTATCCTGATTCTTATCCTGGTCCTTATTATCTCCTTCGCCTCCTTTTGGCGGATTTTTCTCCAACATATCCTTAGCTAAAGCAAGATTATACCGGGTTTCGTCGTCATTAGGGTTGTTACGCAAAGCATTTTTGTATGCATCTACAGCATCCTGATATTTCTCGGCATTCATATACGTATTCCCGAGATTATGATATGCCCCATGCTTATCGCTTTTGGAAGTAGCCACATCTGCCGCTTGCTGAAAACGACTCATTGCTTCGTCATTTTTCTTTTTGTTGTAATAGGCGTTACCCAGATTGTATTTTGCTGTTTCGCTTTTTGGATTAATGGCTATGGCTTTTCTATAGTCTGCTTCACCTTCAATAAAATTATCATCGGAAAGTGCTAAACTGGCATCGCTAACAAGTTCCTTCGTTTCCCGAATGAGTTGCTTCTGTTCTTTCTTTACATCATTATCATCTTTTTCCTGTGCAGAAATTTCCGAAGAAAATAGGCCGAGTAAAGTAATTAAAAGTATTCCTAAAAGTTTTTTGTGTGTCTTCATCATCTTATTTTTCAGCTTCATTAAACAAGTTCAATTTTTTGAGCCAGGCAGTTTTGCGCTCCAGCAATAATATATCTAATACTAACAAAAACAATGCCCCAGCCAAAAACCACTGAAATTGATCCTTAAAATCTGTAAATTGCTTAGAATCGAATGTCTTTTTGTCCATTCCGCTTAAAATAGCCGTTACACTTTCAACCACTTCCTTAGTATTATTTCCGGGGATATAGGCACCGTTTCCTTCTTCTGCAATTTGCTTTAGAGTTTCTTCACCCAGACGGGTAATTACCTGCTCGTTATTCTGGTCTCTTTTATAATACTGTAAAATACCGTTACGTTTTATGGGGATAGGCCCTCCTTTTAAGGTGCCTACGCCAATGGTGTAAATTCTTATTCCTAACGCAGCGGCTTCTTCGGCAATATTTTCAATATTTCCTTCGTGGTCTTCACCGTCACTAATAATAAAGAGGATGCGGTTGGTTTGTTCTTCGTCGTTATAATAGGTCTTAGCCATGGCAATCGCTTCATTCATAGCAGTTCCCTGGCTGGAAACCATATCGGTATTCATGTCATTAAGAAACAATTTCGCCGAGGAGAAATCGGTTGTAATTGGCACCTGCGGAAAGGCGCTTCCTGCATACCCAATAATTCCAACTCTATCGCCGCCTAAACTGTTTAAAATCTGCGTGATAAGTTGTTTGGATTTTTCGATACGATTAGGCGCAATATCTTCCGCCAGCATGCTTTTGGAAACATCCAGCGCAAATACTACATCTACTCCTTCACGTTTAACGTCTTCGATTTTGGTTCCAATCTTTACATTCACCAATCCAATTGTTAAACAAGCAATAGCCAAACAGAAGACAAAAACCTTTAAAACCGGCTTAAAAACTGATCTATTTGGGCTAAGTCGTTTCAGTAAGTCTGTATCTGCAAATTTCTTTTGGGCTTGTCGCTTCCAGATAAGCACGCCCATAAACAACAACACGATCACAGGGATTGCGAGCAGCAGGTAAAAATATATGGGTTGTTCTAGTTGATACATATTGTTATTAATTTGCTGACGCAAATTTTGTTGTCTATTACTATTCTTATTTTAAATCAATTCAATCTACATTTAGCTTGACCCACTCCCTAATACCAGGCAAGAGAAGTTTTGCCATCCCCTTCTGGGTTTAGGGAGCTTTATACAAAACTTCTAAAAACCGTATATCGCAACAGCCATTCCAGCCCTAATAAAATAAGCGCCAGAATAACCAATGGGCGGTATTTCTCGTCGTAACTTTTATATTTTAATTCTTCAATGTCTGTTTTTTCCAGCTTATTAATTTCATCGTAAATCTCGTTAAGCTTGGTGGTACTGGTGGCTCTAAAATATTGTCCATCGGTTACAGTTGCAATTTCCTTCAATAATTCTTCATCTATATTAACTTGTTGCATCCCATATTGAAAGCTATTGTCTGGTCTTAACCCAATGGGACTTAATGCCATTCCCTTGGTTCCTAATCCAATAGTGTACACTTTTATACCAAATTCTACCGCGAGCTCACTTGCAATTTTTGGATCTATAAAGCCGCTGTTGTTTTCACCGTCTGTCATTAAAATGATGATTTTACTCTTTGCTACGCTTTCTTTTAGCCTGTTTACAGCAGTTGCTAAGCCCATTCCTATAGCCGTTCCACCTTCAATAATGGTATTGTACTCTATGGTATTTAATGCGGAAAGAACAATACTTTTATCACTCGTTAACGGAGTTTTGGTATAGCTTTCTCCTGCATATTCTACCAAGCCAATCCTGTCGTTAGGACGATTATTTATAAATCTTGCCCCTACTAATTTTAAAGCCTCTAGACGATTTGGTTTTAAATCGCGCGCCAGCATACTTGCCGAAACATCTACTGCTATTACAATATCTATTCCTTTAGTAGTTTTAATTTTGGTACTTTCGTCCACAGTTCTTGGTCCGTGCCATGGCCACAATAATAGCCGCCAATGCCACCAAACGTAGTACAAATAATAAAGGACGTACTTTTGCAAGCCAGTTTTTACCGGTTTGAAATCCTTTAATACTGGAAATTTTTAAAGCAGCGGTTTGTTGCTTTCGTTTCCATAAATACCAAAGTACCAGCAGTGGCAAAAGCAAAAGCAGCCAAAATAATTGCGGATGTACGTATTCAAACTGTTGCATTAGTTGTTTTTGGTTTCTTGTATTTCCAGCTCTACTGAATTGATGATCCTATCCTTAATTCCTACTGAAAAACGACCATCATTTTGATATACCACCAGCACTGTTTGCACCCCGTTTTGTTGTGCAAAAAGCAACAACTCGTAATAGCTCTGGTCTTTCAATACTTTATTATTTCCTACCGAAACATTGAATTGCCCGTACGCTTTCAATCCTGAAATACCCTTCTCGGTTGAAAATTCTTCGCGTTTAACGATCATATTTAAAGCACCGCGTTTTTCTAATTCGGTTAGTGCTGCGTCCATTAACGGGTCCAGGTTTACTTCTTCCTGAGCGTTTTTGGTTTGGGTTGTACTTACCAAAACATACAAAGGATCGGTTAAACTTCCTGCGCTAAAAACATTGGCGCTACTTACAGCTATATTTTCTCCATCCGGAATATCAATATCTGTCCGAACCAGGATTTCCGGGGTTTCCAGAATTACTTCCGGGCTTCCGTATTCACTTTTGTACCAACGTCCTTCAGCCAGATCACGGTATTCGTTTCCTAAAAGGTCATCTTTTAAAGTGTCAAAACCTTTAATACTTCCGTAGAGAACTCCTCCTAAAATAATGGCTGCCAAAACTCCTGCGCCTGCATAGATATATTTTCTACGTTGTTTCTTCTTACGCTGCTGTTCCAGATATAATTCGTTTTCCAGCAGTTCTTCTTCGGTTGGTTCAGGGATAGCTTCGTGGGTGTGGTTGATAATTTCTTCTACGGCGGCACGATCTGCTTTTGCCTGTTCTTCAGCTTGCTGCATTTTGGCAAATTTTACCAAATCGGCTCGTTTTAAAATCCCGTCTAATTGTTTAATGTCTTCAACATCAAAATCGAAATTTCCTCCGTCTTTCAGTAGTTGTAATCTGGCAATTAACTCATCTGAGGTACTTTCCAGAGCAGTTTCGTCAACTTCGCGGTCTAAATAACGCTTTACAATTTCGGTTAGCAGCGAGTAATATTCCTTGCTTTTGTTTTCCTTCAGCAAGGTAGTAGTGTCCAGGGTCTGCAAGGCAACTAACGCCTCTTCATAGGGAGGTAATTGTTCTTCTTTAGCATCCCGAATCTTTTTTCTTCGGAAAAACATGTAAGCGACAATTGCACCAAGAAGGAGGAAACCAACAATCCACGGTAGCCATTTCCAAAAATCGAATGGTGGTCTGTCTACTTCCACAGCAGGCTTAATCTCGAACATTTTCTGTTTGGTCGTGTCCACAGCAACATCGCGCACCTCAACCCTCATAGAATCTAAGTTGAAAAGTTTCTGGTTTATCACAACACGCTGTGACGGAATAGTATACTTCCCAGAATCAAACTGCGTTAACCCGTATTTTTTGATCAGGCGCATTTTTCTGGCCTCGAAAGTAGTATCTACTTTATAACTTTCAATTACTTCTAAAGGCAAAAACGTTTGTCCTTCGGGAAAAACTACTAAATCTGTGGTGTCTGCTTCTACAAATACACTGTATTTAATCTCTTCACCAATACGGATTTGGGTGGTGTCGATTGACGAAGTTACCTGGGCGTTTACGGTTGAGTTAAAAAGAACTAATAATAAAGAACAGAGAACAAAGATGCTTCGGTACACCTTAGTATTTTCTTGCGCCGGCAAGCAAATACTAAGGCACTCAGCAACCTGGTTTAGTATATTCTCATTACTTTTTTTTCCTTCGTTTTTCGTCATTCGTAAATCGTACCTCTTTTTAGCGTTTTTTAAAATAACCTAATAGCTTTTTTACATAGCTCTCATCTACCCGGCAGCTAATCGCTCCGGCTCCACTTTTAGTGAACGACTCCTGAAAATAGTCTACCCGTTCTCTGTAATAGTTGTGGTAATTACTTCTAACCCCTTTAGAACCTGTATTTACAAGCAGTAACTCACCGGTTTCTTCATCCTCCATTTGCACCATTCCCAAGTTGGGCATTTCTTCTTCACGACGATCGTATACTCTAATTCCTGTAACATCGTGCTTGCCGGAAACAATTTTAAGCGAATCTTTGTACCCATCTGTAATAAAATCTGAAAGCACAAAAACAATGGCTTTTTTCTTCATTACGTTGGTTAAATATTTTAAAGCCTGGCTTAGATCCGTTTTTTTACTCTTTGGCTTAAATTCCAGTAACTCTCTAATAATTCTAAGTACGTGACTTTTTCCCTTTTTCGGCGGAATAAAAAGTTCGATTTCGTCCGAAAAAAGTATTAACCCCGTTTTATCGTTGTTTTGCATTGCTGAAAATGCCAGGGTTGCAGCAACTTCAGTTATAATTTCATTTTTAAACTGGTTATCGGTTCCAAAGAATTCTGAGCCCGAAATATCGGCCATCAACATAAGTGTTAACTCACGTTCTTCTTCGAAAACTTTCACAAATGGTTCGTTATAACGAGCGGTTACGTTCCAGTCTATATTCCGCACATCGTCACCAAATTGATATTGGCGCACTTCAGAAAACGTCATCCCACGACCCTTAAATGTACTATGATACTCGCCACCGAAAACGTGGTCGCTTAAACGACGCGTTTTGATTTCGATCTTTCGTACTTTTTTTAAGAGTTCCTTGGTATCCATTTTTTGATTTAAGATATACGATATTCGATGTACGATTTATTTCATCGTACAATGTAATGCTACAATCTAAAATCCCTAAGGGACTTCAATTACATTCACAATTTTCTGAATGATATCTTCGGAAGTTATATTTTCCGCTTCGGCTTCGTAGGTAATGCCAATACGGTGACGCAGGACGTCTTCTACCACAGCACGAACATCTTCAGGAATTACGTACCCTCTACGGCGAATAAAGGCATAACATTTTGCAGCCATTGCTAAGTTGATACTTCCACGTGGAGAGGCTCCAAAACTAATGAGTCCGTTAAGGTCCGAAAGACCATATTTCTCTGGAGTTCTGGTAGCGAAGACGATATCGAGGATGTATTTTTCGATCTTTTCGTCCATATACACTTCTCGTACGGCAGCTTGTGCACGCTGGATCTGGTCTATGGTTACTACCGGATTTACTTTCTCAAAACCACCTTTAAGGTTTTGGCGCATGATAAGTTGTTCATCTTGTAATAACGGATATTTTATAACCGTTTTCAGCATAAAACGGTCTACTTGTGCTTCCGGTAGTGGATAGGTTCCTTCCTGCTCCACCGGGTTTTGTGTTGCCATTACTAAAAATGGTCTATCCAAAACAAATGTTTCTTCACCAATGGTTACTTGTTTCTCCTGCATGGCCTCTAACAAAGCAGATTGTACTTTGGCGGGCGCGCGGTTAATTTCATCGGCGAGCACAAAATTTGCAAAAATAGGCCCTTTTTTAATGCTGAAATCGTTCAGCTTCATATTATAGATCATAGTTCCTACAACATCTGCAGGCAACAAATCTGGCGTAAACTGAATCCTGCTAAAAGATCCGTGAACCGCTTTTGAAAGTGTGTTAATAGCCAGAGTTTTTGCCAGTCCGGGAACCCCTTCCAGTAAAATATGCCCTTGTCCCAAAAGCCCGATGAGCAGGCGCTCTACCATGTGTTTTTGGCCAATAATTACTTTATTTATTTCCAGCGTTAGAATATCAACAAAAGCGCTTTCTTTTTCAATTTTTTCATTCAGTGCGCCAATGTCCAGGGCGGTAGTGTTTTCTTCCATAACAGTAGATTCTTTTTCTCTTGTAAGCTATATAACTATTAACCACGCAAATTGCCCATTTATTATGGCAATTGTTGTTAATGATTGGTTAAAAAGACGATGTAGAGTTGCGAACATTTCATCTTTCTTTAGCGTGCCAAATTTAAAAAAGGAAACTGTTTTTTCAAAATTGAAGTTTCTAAAAGCTACGCAAAAAAAAAGGATGCTTTTGCATCCCGAATTTTTAAAACTATTCGATATTTAATTTGTGGCTAAGTCTACAGTTCCTAAAGCAGTTACTTCTCCAATGGCTACTTCCACATTTTCGAAGACTTCTTTTTCGGTAGAATTTTCGGTAGTGATTGTTACTGTATATATGCCTTTTTCAAAACCAGTGATAAAGAACTCTCCGTTTTCGTTGGTAGTTCCTGTAATTTTTTTATCAGAATTTGATGCAATTATTTCTATTTCGGCATTTGGGGCTATTACACTTCCCATAATCGCTCCGTCTATTTTTGCCGTAAGATTTGCTACAGGTTCTTCACCTATAGCAGAATTCTCTTCAGCAGTACCGGTACATGCAAAAACAATCATCATAATCACAACTAAAAAAGATGCGTATTTTACCAATGATTGTAATGTTCTCTGGACTAATAATTTCTCTCTGCTCATGGTTCTCTAATTTTATGGTGTAAATCTACTTCTATGTTCCACATCGGGAAAGCTTGTTAACATTGATTAACGCCATTATTAACTGGTATTTAACTATACAAAACGTTAAAGAATTATTACTTTTAAACTGAAATTTTACACCTATGAACTTAAAAAACAAAACTGCACTTATTACAGGTGCCACAAGCGGAATTGGTCGCGCTACTGCCTATCTTTTTGCCGAAAGTGGGGCCAGACTTATCCTCTGCGGAAGAAGACAAGAACGCCTAGAAACCATAGCTGAAGACCTCTCCCAAAAAACCGATGTTCATGTACTTCAATTTGATGTACGGGACAAGGAAACTGTTTTTTCAAAAATTGAAAAGCTACCAAAGAACTTTGCAAACATTGACATACTCATTAATAATGCGGGAAATGCTCACGGGCTCGACTCCATCCAGAACGGAAACACCGATGACTGGGACGCCATGCTGGATATAAATGTTAAAGGACTCCTGTATGTAAGCAAAGCGGTACTTCCCGGTATGCTCAACAATAAATCGGGACACATTATAAATATTGGTTCCACCGCTGGAAAAGAAGTATATCCCAATGGCAATGTTTATTGTGCCAGCAAGCATGCTGTTGACGCCATTAACCAGGGAATGCGATTGGATTTAAACGGAAAAGGAATACGCGTAGGTGCTGTAAACCCGGGGTTGGTTGAGACAGAATTTAGCGAAGTACGTTTTAAGGGCGATACGGATAGAGCCCAAAAAGTATATCAAAATTTCACCCCGTTGCGACCAGAAGATATTGCAGACATTATTTTATTTGCTGTGACAAGACCACCACACGTAAATATTGCCGATTTAACGGTGATGTGTTTGGATCAGGCTTCATCTACTCTTGTTAACAAAGAATGATTAACAAACGCCTTTTAATAAAAAACCTCCTGGCTCATAATGATGAGAGCAGTTTCTATGATAAAAAACGAAAAATAGACCTGGGCAGTAAAGAAGGAAAGGCAAAATTTTTAAAACATATATGTGCACTTAGCAACAGCAATCCTAAGAACAATAGTTTTATAGTAATTGGTGTGGAAGATGAAGGCAATGAAATAAGAGGTGTCGATTTTTTTGACGACAGTAAATTACAAAATCTAATAAACGCCTATTTAACCAATGCGCCCATTATTGCTTACGAAAACGTTCTATTTCCACACTTACCGGAAGACAAAGTTGTAGGATTGGTAACCATTAGACCTACCGGAGAAATTACCTCGTTGCGAAAGAACATTTGGAAATATTGGGGTGGTTCTATTTTTATGCGGGACGGCAGTATCTCAATGCCAAAAGATTTTAATATAGAGATAAAAGACGTGAATTCTGAAATTGTTCGTGCCATTGAAACCAAAGCCAAAAACAATATTGAATTAACACTGGACGGAGTAATGGATTTTGTAAATAATCGTCATTCAGAATTAGAAGCACATTATAAAGTATTTAAAGAAATTTTTGTGCTGTGCTGGGCGGGCCATACCAAGCAAGTGAAAAACACAACCTATTATTCCAGAGTTGACATTGAATTAATTAATGAACAGGTAAAGTTATTTTATTCTGCATTAGATGAAGTGAGCATCGATTTTACGAACGATTATTTCAAAATTACGGAATATGTCCATTTGGGATTAAATAACCAGTTTCAGTATTATCCGTTGGAAGAAGTGATTATCAATTTCAAGGAAAATGGCTTCTATAGTATGGAAACGCAGCTTATTTTTGAGCCGCCAAAATTCAATAAAAAGACGTTGTTTCATATATATAATAGCAATAATGCGTTGTTGAAGAAACTTCAGAAAAAAATTCCGTTACGCACTTCAGAAGAAAAGGATGTTGAAAACCTTGCTGAAACCTACCTTATTTGCTACCTGAACGATTTTACAGAAGCCAAAGAAAGACTTTACGAAGCCAAGCCATTTCTAAAAGCCATCGGTGGAAAAACCTATCAGGCCTTTAAAGAAAGTGTTCGTATTTTAAGGAAAGTGAGGTATAATTAAATTATATGAAATCATAGAACCGAAATAATTTGAAAGGCTGTAATTTAGTATCTTTAGAATTCTAATTTAAAAACACTACCTCATGGGCATCTTCGACAAGATTAAGGAAAAATTAAGTCACGAATTTATAGACATCATCGAGTGGCTGGACTATACAGATGACACCATTTGTCATAGATTTGAACGCTACCAAAACGAAATTAAAAACAACGCAAAGCTCATAGTTCGGGAAGGACAAACAGCTGTTTTTATAAATGAAGGACAACTGGCAGATGTTTTTAAACCAGGCACCTACACTTTAAACACGCAAAATCTACCAATTTTAACCACCTTAAAAGGTTGGAAATATGGTTTTGACAGCCCGTTTAAAGCTGAAGTTTATTTTGTAAACACCCACCTTTTTACCGATGAAAAATGGGGCACCAAAAACCCAATTACGTTGAATGATGATAGATTTGGTTTGGTTGAAATACGATCGTTTGGAACCTACGCTTTTAAAATTAGTGATCCCGGGAAGTTCGTCGTAGACATCGTAGGAACCGATAATAATTTCACCAATTTTGAAATAAACGAACACCTAAAAAGCTTAATCGCCACACGTTTTACAGATACCGTAGGCGAAGCAAATCTCCCAATAGAATTATACGCAGCCAACACCACAGAGCTTTCTGAAACCTGCCAGGCGGTTATGAAGCCGGAATTTGAAAGTGTGGGGATTTCATTGGAAAAATTCTATATCGAAAACGTTTCAATGCCTGAAGATCTCAAGAAAGAAATCTTTGAATACAGCCGTATTGACAAACTGGATCTTGACAAACTTACCAAATTTAAAACTGCAAAAGCCATTGAGGCCGCAGCGGCAAACGAAGGAGGCACTGCCGGAGCAGGCATGGGTATGGGCATGGGCTTTGTGCTCGCACAACAAATGGGCGGCATGATGAGTCCACAAATGGGCGGAGGCCAGCAACAACAGGCTCCAATGCAACAACAAACGGGAGGCGCTATGCCACCGCCAATGCCGGCTGCCGTACAGTATTTTTACGCAGCAAATGGCCAGCAGGCAGGACCCGTTGGAATGGAACAACTACGCACCCTTTTTGCCAACAGAACCATTAACAGAGATACCTTGGTTTGGAAACAAGGCATGCAAAGCTGGACGGCCCTTAATGAAGTAGAAGAGCTAAAACCATTTTTAGGAGGTAACACACCACCACCATTACCTGGCAGCTAACTTTATTTAAATTTTAAAAGCACCTTCCCTTTTTAAGGGAAGGTGCTTAGCTTAGCTGAGACGGAAGGAATCTCCCTAGCGGAACTCCCCGTAGAAACAATATTCTCAAATAACAGCAAAAGAGTGCAACCCACCCCCCAACAAACTTCTGAACTCAAAAAAGCCTGCATAAATTGCGGAGCAGAGCTTAGGTATGCTCCAGGGACTACGGAACTTAAATGTGAGTATTGTGGATATACTCAGGACATACCGCCGGCGCTGGATGCCTTTCAGGAGTTGGAACTCAACAAATATTTATCAGAATTAGGGGCACAATCACATAGTGAGGAGATCACCATGTTACATTGTAAAAACTGTGGTGCCAACCAACACGTTGAAGAAAATTACAAATCACTGCATTGCGTGTATTGCAGTATGCCCTTGGTAATAGAAGACGCCTACAAGGATGATTGGATACTGCCGGGTGCGGTTTTACCATTTCAAATAGATCAGAAAAAAGCACATTTAATATTTAAAAAATGGGTGGACGGACTTTGGTGGGCGCCTAATAAATTAAAGAAAGCATCTCTCGATCCACAGCATACCAAAGGTTTGTATGCTCCATTCTGGACGTTCGATGCACAACTATCGGCACGATATACGGGTAAAAAGGGAGTGTATTACTATGTTACAAAAACTGTGGGAAGTGGTAAAAACAGGCGTACAGTAAGAGAACGGCGTACACGGTGGTATCCTGCTTCGGGGAATGTCGCTGGTTTTGTGGACGATACACTTATTAAAGCTTCGGAACAAAAAACAGGGTTGATTCCCAAAAAAGTTGCGCTTTGGGATCTAAAAAAACTGGAAACATTTCAAAGTAGTTTTCTGGCTGGTTTTGTAACTGAAAAATATACCATTCCTTTAAAAGACGGTCATCTGGAAGCCAAAAAAGAAGCCCGTAACATTGCAGAGCGTTGGGCAAGAAGAGATATTGGAGGCGACACGCAAATTGTTTCTTCTATAGATATGAAACTTAATGAGGAAAAATTTAAACATATTTTACTCCCGGTGTACATAAGTGCCTATAAATTTAAAGGTAAACGTTATAACTTTTTTGTAAACGGGCAGTCCGGAGTTATTTCTGGACAAAGACCCTATTCGTTCTGGAAAATATTCTTTTTTGTGTTGTTCATTATAGCAATTCTTGGAGCTATTATATATTTTATGAGTAGATAAATTACCCAGTAAAGGGTATACTATGAACATATAATTTTGAGTATTTTGGAATCTATAAAATATCCATCATGAAAAAAGCACTACTAAGTCTTGCACTATTACTGTTTAGCATCTATACCGGAATAGCACAATGTACTATAGAAAATGATATTCAGGATAATTACCTAACAGATGCCTGGACTATGGTTTTCAGGGAATTTGCCAGTGATCCGTCGAACCCCGATTATAATAATTTAACGATCGATCCGGCAAGGACTCAACCTTATCTGGAACAACTATCTGCTGTGTACGAACAAGTGAATACCAATGTAATTGTAGATTCCATATTTAATAAATTTAATATTCACGTCAATCAACGCTACCCTGAGGACATTGCTTTTGGCAAAATTACTTTTGAAGTTTTAGAAGGTTCTGTTCCTTGGCTAGACGATTTTATTGATACCGGAATTTCTGGTGAGACTGTTTTAGACCAGTTAATGTTGGACTATCAATTCACTATCACCGGAATTGGTATTGTAGAGCCACCGCCATTTTTTGTTTTTACGATCGAGTCTGATATTCCGTATCTCAATCATTTTGCGTTGCTTGACGATTTCGCTGCTGTAGAAGGGATTGAGAATGTGCGACCTGGAGATGCCAGTGGATTCAACTATACGGGTATTCCTTATTTAATAGATGGCCAACAGGTTAGAGCTTCAAATATAGAAGCTATTCCCAATGGGCTACGGTTTACAATTCACAGAGAATCATGCGGAAACACGTGCCCAATTTCTAAGGGATGGGATGTTTTAATTTCTGAAGATTGCTCACAAATCACTATTGAAGAACTTGAAATACTTAGCACTCGGGAGTTCGATAGTAGCAATATAAACATCTATCCAAATCCGATAAAAAATACACTTAACATAGAAGCTAGCGAAATTTCGATAACAACTATTACAATTTTCTCAGCTATTGGTAGCAAGGTAAAATTTATACCACACAATGTGAGCAACGTAGATGTATCTGATTTACCTCCGGGATTGTATTTTGTTGAATTGGTTACTTCAGAAGGTCAAAAATATATTCATAAAGTTCTGAAAAACTAACTGTCATTCTATTCTATAACGCTTATTTTAAATGTCAGTAATTTTTTTAAAAGTTAAGACATGAGAACATTAGTTATAGGAGACATTCACGGTGGTTTACGCGGATTGGAACAAGTATTGGAGCGCGTGAAACCTTCAGAAAAAGACAAATTCATCTTTCTAGGCGATTATGTAGACGGCTGGAGCGAAAATGCTGAAACGATTTCATTTTTAATTTCTTTTGCTGAAAAACATACCTGTATTTTCCTTCGGGGAAATCACGACGAATTGCTTTACAACTATTTAAAAGGAAAAGAAATGGCTCCCATGTGGTTAAATCACGGGGGCAAATCGAGCATAAAAAGCTACGAAAAGCTTTCTGAAATTGAAACTGATGAACATATCCGGTTTCTTGAAAGCTTAGAAAATTTTCACGTAGATACTCAGAACCGATGTTTTCTTCATGCGGGATTTACAAACTTAAAAGGGCCTGCGTTTGAGTATTTCCCAAACACCGTGTATTGGGACAGAACGTTGTGGGAAATGGCGTGTGGCTTGGATAAAAATATTTCCAAAACAGATCCTAGATACCCAAAAAGGTTACTTCATTTTAAAGAAATTTATATTGGGCATACGCCAGTTTTCAGAATAGGAAAAGATGAACCTGCAAATTTTGCCAATGTATGGAATGTGGATACGGGCGCTGCTTTTAAAGGTAGGTTATCTATTATAGACACAGATACCAAGCAAGTTTGGCAAAGCGATCCTGTCTGGAAATTGTACCCTGATGAAGAGGGACGAAATTAATTTTCCTCCAACTCAATAGTAACACTTTGAGTGATTACGTGGCACATATCCTCGTCTAGTACTACTGTAATGGGTCCTGCCATTTTAGTTATAAATCCATCTTTTCTCGCGGTTAGTGTATATGTCCCCGGACGCTCTCCTGCCCCAACGTGCGTATCGAACATAAAATCCAGCGTTTCGGTATAACTGCCATCCCGGGCAGTTACAACAACGCCGCCGGGAATAATTGCATTTGTAGTGGCGTCTCTAACCTGAACACTTAAACCAAAGACAAACTCTTCAGTACAGTTTACAGGTTCTTCCATAACAGTATCATCATCACTCTTACAAGCGAAACACAATAAAACAAATACTAAAACTATAAGTTTTTTCATACCGATAGAACGTATGAAAATGAATTGAAGTATTTACTAGTTCTAAAAAAAGAAGATGATTTAAGAATACCGCAAAAAAAACCCATTCAAAATAAATTGAACGGGTTTACTTTATCTGTTTTCAAGATAAGTTTCAGTACCTAAAAAAATAGTTATTAAAACTAACTCGACCTGAATTTAAGGTTTTGTTCCTATAAATCGAATTTAATTCCCTGAGCTAGCGGCAATTCATCACTATAATTCACAGTATTGGTCTGTCTTCTCATATATACTTTCCAGGCATCACTTCCAGACTCGCGTCCGCCACCGGTTTCTTTTTCACCACCAAAGGCACCACCAATCTCCGCGCCTGAAGTTCCTATGTTTACGTTGGCAATTCCACAATCACTTCCTGCAAACGACAGGAATTTTTCGGCTTCCTTCATTTCGTTGGTCATAATCGCACTGGATAATCCCTGCGCCACACCGTTTTGCTTTGCGATTGCGTTTTCTACATCGCCACTGTATTTCATAAGGTATAAAATAGGCGCAAAAGTTTCGTGCTGTACAATTTCAAAACTGTTTTCTGCTTCAATAATAGCCGGTTTTACGTAGCAACCGCTTTCGTATCCTTTTCCTTCAAGAACACCACCTTCAACCAACACATTTCCACCTTCTTTTTTTGCTTTTTCAATAGCTTTTAAATAGGTGTCTACGGCATCTTTATCGATTAATGGGCCTACGTGGTTACTTTCATCCAACGGATTCCCAATAACAATTTGCTTATACGCACCAACAATGGCATCTCTAACCTTATCATATACACTTTCGTGAATAATTAACCTTCTAGTTGAGGTACAACGCTGGCCACACGTACCTACGGCACCAAAAACGGCACCCGGCACTACTACTTTAAGATCTGCGGTTGGAGTGATAATAATAGCATTGTTACCACCTAATTCCAGTAAAGATTTACCAAAACGTTCTGCTACAGTAGCTCCTACGATACGCCCCATTCTTGTAGAACCTGTTGCCGAAATTAATGGAATTCTTGTATCCTGCGTCATCCATTCACCTACTTTATAATCGCCATTAATGATAGAAGAAACTCCTTCCGGAAGGTTATTTTCTTTTAAAACCATAGCAATAATGTTCTGGCAGGCAACGGCACATAATGGTGCTTTTTCACTTCCTTTCCACACACAAACATCTCCACAAACCCAAGCCAAAGCAGTGTTCCAGGCCCAAACAGCCACTGGAAAATTAAAGGCCGAAATAATACCAACAATACCAATAGAGTGCCATTGCTCACGCATAACGTGTCCTGGTCGCTCAGACGGAATTGTTTGTCCGTTTAATTGTCTGGATAATCCAACGGCAAAGTCACAAATGTCAATCATTTCCTGTACCTCACCGTATCCTTCCTGCAAAGATTTACCCATCTCATAAGAAACTAGTTTTCCCAATGGTTCTTTTAACTCACGTAATTTGTTCCCAAACTGGCGTACAATTTCGCCTCGCTGTGGTGCTGGCATTGCTCTAAAAGACAAAAAAGCATCCTGTGCTGTTGCGATTACCTGTTCGTACTCTTCTTTAGTGGTTGTAGTTACTTTTCCAATTAAAGCTCCATCTACGGGAGAATACGAAGCTATCTCTGCTCCTCCTTTAAACCATTTGTTCCCAGTGGAGGTTCCGTGGTTTACATCCTTTAATCCTAATTGTTGTAATGCTTTGTCCATTCCGAAATCGGTGGCTACTGTTGACATATTTTTAATTATTTATTGCGACAGCTCGAGCTGTCTTTATTAGTATTCTGATTATTTTTTAAAGAAAGAATATAGAATTTTAAGTCCTTATTTTTCAAGTGCAAAGGTACGGTTTTCTGAAACGGCAGAAAAGAAAATTCCGGGTTGCAACATGAAAGGTGTTCATGATTCTTGTTCTTACGCTTTTGTGCCTTTTAGTTTCAAATCTACCGCTACTTCCTGAGTGCCGTGGTATTTTTTCCCGAAGGCAATGTCTATTGTGTACGTAATGTTATACAATACCAACACATCATCTATCCGCTTTTTCTTAAGGGTGGTTTTTGCTACCTCTTTTAGGTATCTATTATACGCCCCTACAGCCATTGATAGAAGCACAAAACCGATGGCAAAAATAACGATGGGAACTATGCTAATGTAACCAAGACCATAGTTTCTACTTTCAAAAAGGTACTCCATATATCCAAGAAACCAATACAAACCATAAAAAACCATACTACTCATTGTTAGAAAAACAAAGGAGTATGCATAGGCTCACCATGTATCTTTTTGAACCTTTTGGTATTCAATATTGGCACGTTTTAATTTTTCTTCAAATTTTTCGGAAAGTGAAATTTGTAAGCAGGTACGATGAAAATTTGGTTTTCTTTGGGTAATACCACATATACTGCCTTCCTTCAAATTTACTTTTTGATGGTCGCAGAGTTCGCAGTGGTGTATTAAATGCATAAATTAGTGTTGAGAACAGAATTTTTATTCCTCTACCTGCTTCCATTCTGTCGCATTGAATGTAAAAACCAACGTTCCGGAATTGGTTTCTTCAATGTATTGTTTTTCCCGGTAAAATTCAAAAGGGATTACTTGTGGTGGCCTTCCGGTAGGAACTTCACCAAATATAATCGTGCTCGTAAAACCACTGGTACCGTTTTTGAAATCTTTTGCACTCATTATAATTAATGTATCTCCCTTTTTAAGACGAAGAGCGATACTTGTTCCTTCATATAATTTCGACCCTACGGCATCAAGATACAAAGGCTCTTCATAAACAAAATGTTCATCATTGGCAACCAGAATAGCGTCCTGCCCCAGTATTATTTTTTTTTATAAAGGTTACAAATGGGGTTTGGGCCGAAATATCCGCGGTTTTCGTTCTTAAGGTATAATAAAGCAGACCTATAAATAAGAATACCACAAAAAAACCAATCCCTGCTAGTAGTAAGAAAACTTTTCTGGTGCTCTCGAAAGTAAACATCATTTAAAACCATTTACCGGTATTCATGGGCTTTTTAAGCATATTCTTCATATTTGCTAGGGTATTTCCTTCTGAAAATTTACGCTTATGATTGGTGGATCCTTTTAAAATTTCAGCAATACGTTTTTGTTTTTCTGAAAGTTCTGCTTCACGGGTATTCCAGTAAATTTCTTTAATTGAAACTCTTTGCCGTATATCCTTAGACCGAAGTAATAACGCACCTATTTTAATTGCATTACGTGAAATCACCGAAATTTTATCATCCAATAAGATGTCGAGAATTTCAATCTGATTTTCATTAGTAAGTTGCGAAGCTTTTTCAGAAATGAGCATTCTATTTTTATAGTGCCCATATTTCGATAAAAACTTTAATATCCATAGATGTTCCTTGTTCAGAAACCTTGACATAAGCCAGTCCGGAACTTTAAAGTAAATTCTCCTATAGAGTTTGCCTAACATGCATTAATCTCCAACAAACCTATCATCAGTAGGCATTACCGTCCCACAGTTATTACAAGTGCGTAATTCTTTACTTCCGTAGAAATCTTTAAAATGTTGTAGGAAATCTTTTTCCACATCGTTTAGCGGAAAATATACTTCGTGCAGTTTATTATTACAGGTATCGCAAAACCAGAGCAAGCCATCTTTACCTTCTAAGTCCTGGCGTTTACGCTCTACTACCAATCCAATAGAGCCTGCTTCCCTCACAGGGGAATGCGGTACTTTGGCCGGATGGAGGTACATATCTCCAGGACCCAGTTCCATAGTGCGTTTTTTACCGTTTTCCTGTATATGAACCTGAATGTTACCCTCAAGCTGGTAAAACAATTCTTCGGTTTCGTTATAGTGATAATCTTTGCGGGCGTTGGGACCTCCTACGATCATTACGATGTAATCATCTGCTTCTTTATAAAGATTTTTATTCCCAACGGGAGGTTTTAGAAGTTCTCTGTTATCTTCTACCCATTTATTTAAATTGAAAGGTTTTAAAATTGCCATTGCCGTAGTATTATGTGTTTGCATAAAAATACGGCAAATGGTTTAAATTATGAAAGGGAAAAGTAGTTTACTTCTTATAAAAAAGTTGTGTAAAATAAATCTGTCCGCTGGCATTTTTCACAATACCGAAACCAGAATGTGTGTATAATCCTTCAATAGTACTAAGGTGACCCGGGCTATTAAGCCAGGCATTTACAACTTTTTCGGCTGTATCATAACCAAAGGCAACATTCTCACCTACAATTACTGCGCCCTGATCTTTTAACGCACTGGAGCGAACACCAAAGTTATCGTGACTAATAGCTTCCTGATCAATCATATATTGTGTGTGATCTACCGCATAGGCAGATGCATAGGTTTGATCTCTCATGATACGGGTAAGACCCTGGCTTTCGCGGTGGTCATTTACGAGTTTAAGAATTTCGTCTGCCATAGCCCAATCGGTTTCGTTGGCTAGGTTTAGATCAATCGAGTAGTTTACTTCTTCGGTTACTACTACTTCTTCTTCTTTTGAGCATGAAGCTACGGTCATTAATAATACCATAGCAAGTAGGGTGGTTTTGATAAGTTTCATAATTTGGGGGGCATCAAATTTGGGGCATGATGTTGAATCAAATATATAAAAAATTTGATTCGAAAGCGCACTTAATCCGATTTTAAGTGTATTTCATCGGAATTTCTTACAAATACGACCTTTTTTTCCTACAAAAAAATGACGCTCATCCCTTTGAGTACGGGATTTTGTAGTATATTTAAACTTGAACGAAAAAAAATTACACATGAACCGAATTTTAACACTTTTAATCGGATTTTTTGTGCTTTTAAGCTGTAAAAACGTTAACGAGGCCCCCTCTAAAACGTCAATTTCCGATGCTGAAACTGAAAAAATCGATGAAATGCAACCCACTTTTGGAATTGTGATCCACGGAGGAGCGGGCACGATCCTGAAGGAGAATATGACAGACTCTTTAGAAAAAGCATACAAGTTGAAATTGGAAGAAGCCATTCGAGTTGGACATGAAATCTTAGAAAATGGAGGGACCGCTATGGAAGCGGTAACCAAAACCATTAATATTATGGAAGATTCGCCTCTTTTCAATGCAGGAAAAGGCGCGGTGTTTACCCACGACGAAACAAACGAACTGGACGCCTCTGTTATGGATGGCGCTACGCTGGATGCCGGAGCTGTTGCAGGGGTTACTACCATTAAAAACCCCATAAATCTTGCCCTGGAAGTCATGAACAATTCTCCACATGTCCTTTTGGCTGGAAAAGGAGCCGAAATTTTCGCACAGGAAAGAGGTTTCGAAATAATGGATCCATCGTATTTTTTTACCGAAAACAGGTTTCAATCATTACAACGTGTTAAAGAGAAAGAATTGAAAACAGCTTCGGTTTCTTCATCATCTCCCTCTTCGTTCGATCCATACATCAAAAACTCAAAATTTGGAACGGTGGGTTGCGCAGCTTTAGATAAAAACGGCAACCTTGCTGCGGGAACCTCTACAGGAGGGATGACCAACAAACGCTGGAATCGTATTGGAGACGCTCCTATTATTGGTGCCGGAACTTATGCTAATAATGCAACCTGTGCCGTTTCTTCTACGGGGTGGGGTGAATATTTTATACGCGCTATGGTGGCGCACGACATTTCTGCTATGATGGAGTATAAAGGGGTGTCATTGGAAGAAGCCGCCGTAGAGGTGATACAAAATAAAGTGCCGGAATTAGGTGGTAATGGTGGGATTGTAGCCATAGACAAAGACGGAAACGTCTCTATGGAATTTAACACCGCAGGCATGTACCGTGCGCATATGAATGCCGAAGGTGTGCTGGTTATTGGAATTTATGGCGAAGAATAATTTTTCTTTAAAGGCGCTAAACACAGAATAATTCTATATTTGAAAAACAACAAACTCTTATGAAAAAACTTCTACTCCTCTTTTTTATTTTAAGCACGGTATGCGCTCAGGCTAAATACTACGAAGCAAAACTCTTAATGGCAGATGGTACAATTAAGGATGGTTTCGCAAAACTACCTTCAAATCAGTTACTAGATACTCAAATAGAATTCAAAACTTCAGAAAAAGGAGAGGTTGAAAAATTTGAGGATGATGCCGTGTATCAAATTTTAATCACTTCAGAAAAAGGAGATCAGTTTCTGTTTACAAGAGGAAGTGCAGTACATCTTTACAAATCTTTCGGAAAAGAATTTGAAAAGGAAAAAAATGGAAAGTATTGGATGCTTTTATATTATTCACATCCTAAAATAAAAGAATTTTTCCTTTCCCAACGCTACAAGATTGATCGAAAAGGAAAGATGATTGCCGTGACGGGTGCCAATTCCTTTTGGACGTCGGTATATTTCCTGTTTCAGCGACCTGAAGAAGAAAAAGCATACATTGTTAGTGGT
Organism: uncultured Flavobacteriaceae bacterium; assembly: GCA_963793275.1. Lineage (GTDB taxonomy): Bacteria > Bacteroidota > Bacteroidia > Flavobacteriales > Flavobacteriaceae > Marinirhabdus. The sequence goes on along the minus strand of CAWBZL010000004.1, from coordinate 295,639 downwards.
AAAGGACTGCCGAATAGTATGGTAAGAAAATCACTAGCCATCTATTTTAAAGACAATCCGGATTTTGTTGCTCGTATAGAAAAGAAGGAGTTTAAAAAGGCGGGTATGATCGACGTTGCCAAAGCCTATACTGAGTACCAATAATATACCCAAAACTGTAAGTATGCTTAAAACACTAGTTGCAAAACTTCAGGAAGCACCTCTTTCCTTATACGTTATTTATGTATTGGTCTATATTCCCTGGGGGTTTGGTATGGATGCCTTTGGCTCTTGGGCCGAAATTGCCAAGTTCAATAACTGGTGGCAGGTTTTTACCTGTTATGGATTGTACATGATCCCTATTTCAATTTTGCTGAAAGGAAGACCTTTTTTAGAACAATACGCCTACGGATTGGTTGCGATGGGCTTGCTGGAATTTGGAGGGTATTATTTTGAAACCTCCTACGCCTACCCAAATAACAGCATCGAAGAATTCTTCGGTATCCGGAATTTTGCATTGGGTATGGCTTTATTTTTTGGATTGTACTTTCCATTGGGAAATTTAGTGGTGGGAAAATTACACCGTTTATTTTTCCCACAACGCAACCAATCTTAACACCTGCTATCTAATAGGCATACTCACTTGGGTTTCCAGAGCCCTTTTAAAACAATGCCGGCGAAATAAAATTACATCTAACTTTCAAATTATTTCCAGATGCAATTTAAAAACTCGTTGCCAGTAGTTTTCCTTAGTGCCGTTATACTCACATTTCTCTTTTACAAACAAGGTATTGGTCTTAATCTCCTCATTTTTGAAGTCCTTTTTGTAGCGTGGCTATTTTTAACTAAGCAACTTTCTACACAAAGCAACCTATTAAAAACAACACTTGCAGGCATGTTACTTACAGGTATTTTTACAGTAATTACCTATTCAATATACGTGTATGTGGTTCACTTTCTGGCTGGATTCCTCTTTGTAGGTGTGCTTAATTTTGAAGCCATAAAATCTCTATTCAGTGGTTTTGGCGCTTCATTTATTTCGTTCTTCACTTCTCAAATTGCATTTGGCCAACGCTTTTTTGGTCGTAGTGCAGGCGGTATAAAAGTGGGGAACGTGTTATGGCGTAGCAGGATATTTATTTTTCCGGTCTTTATCATTGTCGTTTTTGTAACTATTTACAGCTTTTCCAACCCTGTTTTTGGTGACTATCTAGGTGTCTTTGGCGAAATGTTGCAAAACACGATTACCTTAATGTACGAAAACATAAATCTCCCTCTGGTTTTCACTTTTATTTTTAGTACGGCACTTAGTGTCTTTTTATTGTACCGGGTACACGTTCCTTCCATAGAAAAACACGAAGAAAATGCAACTGAAAAGCTTACCCGGAATAAAAAAAGACAGAGATGTTACTTTAAACTTTCGGCACTAAAAAGCGAATACAAAGCGGGTGTTTTTCTATTGGTCACACTTAACGTACTACTTCTTTTCCTGAATATTTTCGACATCAATTTAGTGTGGTTTAATTTTGAATGGGATGGAGAAACACTCAAGCAATTTGTTCACGAAGGCACTTATTTGCTCATTATTTCTATCCTAATTTCTATTGCGGTGGTGCTTTACTTTTTTCGGGGAAATCTTAACTTTTACAAAAATAATAACTGGCTTAAGTACCTTGCGTATATATGGATTGCACAAAATGCCGTGTTGGCAATATCTGTAGCAATAAGAAATTTCTGGTACATTAAGTATTTTGCGCTGGCTTATAAACGTATTGGTGTATTGTTGTTTTTAGCACTTGTGCTATTTGGTTTATTTACAGTTTTCAAAAAAATAAAGCATACCAAAACATCGTATTATCTATTTCAAAAAAATACGTTGGCGCTCTATCTAATTTTAATTTTTAGCAGCCTGGTGCCGTGGGATTCGGTTATTGCGAAGTATAATTTTGCGCATGCAGATTCGGCTTATTTGCATTTGGAATATCTGTCTACCCTTTCAGACAAAACGCTTCCACATCTTACTACTACTAAATCTATATTGGACGCCACCTATAATTTTCAGCAAAAAAAATATCCATATCCGTATTTTACAATGAATCACCAGGAGTATCTTCAAAAAATAACAACCAGAAATGAAGCTTTTTCAGAAAAATGGGAACACAAAAATTTTCTTTCGTGGAATTTGGCGGAGTATCTGGCATATCATAAACTGAATTAATTTTAAATTCGACACGCTCGCTTAAACCTTTTGGGTTGCCATCTCGCTAGAAGACCTTTAATGTTACTCAACCGCACACAACGCAACGAGAAGAGCAAACTCTCAACTCAAACCAAGTTAAAGTATTCACAAAACAAACTCTCCAGGCACTAAGACTATGGAACATCCCGTTAAAAGAAAAATACCTCCCTCCTCCATCCTTTTAAGTTACTCTTCTGGCGCGTAATTTCTTCTGAAATTTCCCGCAGGCACAACCACTATTTTATTGTAATTTTAATCGTTTAAAGCCATCACCATGAAAAACCTCCTGTGCCTTTTTGCCTGTGTTGCCCTGCTCTCCGTAACTTCTTGCAGCGACAAAACCGAAACCTCCCAAACCGATAATCTATTCAAATTTAAAGAGTATATTAGTAACCATACATACGGAAATCAAAGTATTGGCACGCCCATTCGTATTCATCTTGCAAAACCCCTGGAGCAATTTGAGATCACACAGGAAATCCCTTCAGAATACTTAAAGATCTCTCCAAAAACCGAAGGAAAGCTCCTGGTTGAAAATAATACCACCCTTATTTTTCAACCCACAGAATATCTAAAACCCGATACCGAATATACCGTAACGGTCCAGCTTCAAAAATTATACGAAGACATTGCGAAGGACTTTAAAAATTATACCTTCAGCTTTAAAACCATTACGCCCAACTTTAGTATTAATCTGGAAAATTTACAATCGTACAGCAAAAAATGGCAATTTGTGAATGGCACCTTAGAAGCTTCAGATTTGCTGAAACTGGAAGATGCCAAAAAATTGGTTTCAGTAACACAAGGTGGTAAAAAACTGAGCATAAAATGGTCCGGCGAAGACTCTCAGGCTCGCTATTACAATTTCACCATAGATAGTATTTCCCGTACCGTTGAAGATTCTGAAATTAAAATCACCTGGGACGGTAAACCCATTAGCGCCGATACCAAAGGCAACAATACCTTCGCCATTCCCGGCCAGAATAATTTTACGATAGTAGACTTAGATGCCACCCATTCTCCACAAGCTTCCCTGGCAATCAATTTTTCAGATCCGTTGAAAGAAAATCAGGATTTTGCCGGGCTTGTCACGGTCGAAAACACCACAGACCTCCGTTTTGAAGTAGATGGCAATGTGCTAAACGTATATCCCAACAACCGAATTACGGGCGATGTGCGTGTTACCATCTTCAGCGGAATTAAAAACACTGAAAATTTCGGTTTAAAGAAAGAGTTTAGTGAACTGGTGTCTTTCGAGCAGTTAAAACCAGCCATTCGGTTGCTTTCAAAAGGTGTTATTTTACCAAATGCGCAAAGCACTCCCATTTATTTTGAAGCTGTAAACCTTAACCAGGTAGATGTGCGGGTGGTTCAGGTTTTTGAGAATAATATGCTTCAGTTTTTACAACAATCCAATCTCGATAATTCAAGCACCTACAATTTAAAAACAGTAGGACGCCGTGTGGCTAAAAAAACCATTACACTGGACAAAGGTATTGGCGAAGATGGTACTTGGAAAGCGTACGCAGTAAATCTTGCGGACTTTTTTAATACCAGCCCAGGCTCGCTGTATCAGGTAGAATTCAGTTTTACTAAAGATTATATTCATTACGATTGTGATAATAGTGACGTAGCTACTACTGACGAAGATGATTATTATGAAGACAGGTATGACACCTACTCAGACCTGGAGCAGGAAGAGCGTGAAGAACGTTTTTGGGACGGGGAGATATACCGCTGGAGAAATTATTCTTATAACTGGGAACAGCGCGACAACCCTTGCCATCCGGCATTCTATAATGAAGATCGCGTAGTTTCCACCAACGTTTTAGGAAGTGACTTAGGTATTATCGCCAAAAAAGGAAACAACCTCAGCTACCAGTTTGCAACCAATAATTTGCTAAATACCACTCCGGAAAGTGGTGTAAAAATAGACCTGTTTAATTTTCAACAACAACTAATTGAAACCGTCACTACGGATATTCAGGGATTTGCATTGTACGACAGCGAAAAAACAATCGCCTTCGCCGTAGCCCGAAAGGGAAAAAACTACGCCTATGCAAAGCTAGCCGATGGAAACGCACTAAGTCTCAGTAAATTTGATGTCTCCGGAAAACAACTGCAAAAAGGCCTCAAAGGATTTACCTATACTGAACGGGGTGTACACCGTCCTGGCGATAGCATTCATTTAACATTTGTGCTTAACGATATTGCAAATCCGTTACCAAAAGACCACCCCGTAACTCTGGAAGTAACCGACGCCACAGGAAAGTTAGTTCAAAGAAGCGTTTTAAACAAAGCTCCTTCCGGGGATCGTTCCAAAGATAATTTTTATTACTTCCCCATAAAAACCGAAGCTACTGCTCCAACCGGTTCATGGATTGCCAACATTAGCGTTGGCGGGGCTAAGTTCAGTAAAACTTTAAAAGTTGCCACTGTAAAACCAAATCGCTTAAAAATTAAGTTAGATTTTGATGATGAAATTCTTGATGCGAGCAAAGCTGTAGCAGGAAGCGTCCAGGGATTGTGGCTACACGGCGCCCCTGCAAGAAATTTAAAAGTTGAAATGGATGCAACCTTACGAAGTACCAACACCGCTTTCGACAAATTTAAAAAATATCACTTCAACGATCCTATTCGAACGTTTGATGAAGTAGAAATACCTGTACTTTCCAAAAATCTTTCTGCAGAAGGAACCACAGATTTTTCGAAGCAATTCGATATTTCCAACAAGGCACCGGGAATGTTGCAGGCTACCTTTTTGACTAAGATCTATGAAGGCGGCGGTGATTTTTCCATCGACGTGTTCAGTAAAGACCTGGCACCGTATGCTCACTTTGTAGGCATGCAATCTCCAGAGCCACACCGCTATGGTTCGTATTACACAGACCAAAAAACGACGTTCAATGTAGTATCGGTAGATGCGCAGGGCAATCCCAGTGGTAACAGAAAGCTGGATGTAAAGATCTTTAAAATTGAATGGCGCTGGTGGTGGAACCGTGGTTCCGACAACCTTTCACGCTATGAAGATGCAACTATGTACCGCCCGTTTAGAGAAATGAGCGTTACTACCGGAGGCAACGGAAAAGGAAATTTTAGTATAGATATTCCCGAAGAAGAAGGTGGCCGGTATTTAATTAGAGTGATTGACAAAGAGTCTGGTCATGCCACGGGACGTGTTACTTATTTTTACAGAAACTGGTGGAAGCGCCCGTCAGACAGTGATTCTGAAAGTTCCAAAATGCTCATCTTTTCGGCTAACAAAGAAAAATTTGATGTAGGTGAAGAAGCGGTACTTACATTTCCTTCGGGAAGTGCCGGGCGTGCCTTATTAAGCATTGAAAACGGTACCGAAGTATTATCCACCCAATGGATTGAAACCAAGAAAGGTGAAACGCAAGCCAGGGTTAAAATAACTAAAGAAATGGCACCCAATGTATATGCCAATATTTCGTTGTTACAGCCCCACGAGCAGACCAAAAACGATTTGCCAATGCGTTTGTATGGCGTGATTCCTATGCTGGTGGAAGACCCTTCAACCGTGCTAAAACCAACACTTCAAATGCCAGAAGTTTTAAAGCCTGAAGAAACCTTCAGCATTAAAGTTTCAGAAAAAAATAATAACGCAATGACCTATACTGTGGCCATGGTAGATGAAGGTTTGCTGGATCTAACACGTTTTGTGACACCAAAAATTCATCAGGCTTTTTATACTCGGGAAGCCCTGGGTGTAAAGACGTTCGACATGTATGATTATGTAATTGGTGCCTATTCCGGGAGCGTTACTAATATTTATGAAGTGGGTGGTGGAGACGCCGCTGCAGGAGCAAAAAACCGAAAAGCAGACCGTTTTAAGCCTGTGGTTCTTTATTTAGGACCTTTCAGCTTAAAAAAGGGAGAAACTGCAACGCATAAAATTAAGATGCCTAATTACATAGGTGCTGTGAGAACAATGATTATTGCAGGAGATAACGCTAAAAGTGCCTACGGAAAAACAGACAAAACAACTCCAGTTCGTAAACCACTTATGGTATTAGCATCCGTACCTCGTGTGCTAAGTCCGGGTGAAAAAGTGACAATCCCGGTTACGGTATTTGCGATGGAGAAGAAGGTTAAAAATGCAACCATTAAGCTGAATGTTGGGAATGCCTTAAAGCCTATAAACGGCACATCAAAAACTGTTTCCTTTCCTGAAATTGGGGAGCAAATTGTGAATTTTGAATTTGAAGTACTGCCAACGAACGAATTTCAAACTATAGAAGTTATGGCCTCGGGGAATGGAGAAAACGCGCGTTATAAACTGGAAGTAGACGTAGAAAATCCAAATCCAATTTCGCAGAAAACAACCCAGTACACCCTTTCAGAAAACAGCAATCAAACTATCAATTTTGAAACCTTCGGGGTCGCGGGGTCTAATGCTGCAACGCTGGAATTTTCATCACTTCCGCCTATGGATTTCAGCAAACGGATGGAGTATCTAATTAGGTATCCGCACGGGTGCGTGGAGCAAACTACTTCGGCTGCTTTTCCGCAGTTATTCCTGGCAGATGTGTTTGATATTACCTTCAGCAAGAAAAAGAATATTGAAAGTAATGTAAATACAGCTATTAAAAAATTAGGTCGTTACCAGATCGCAAACGGCGGCATGGCATACTGGCCTGGCGAACGACAGGCAGACGATTGGAGCACCAATTATGTAGGTCATTTTATGCTGGAAGCTAAGGCAAAAGGATATGCGTTACCTATCACATTTATGAGTAATTGGTTGCGCTATCAAAAAAATGCAGCAAGACAGTGGCGCAATAGTACTACCAGATACAATTCCAGTTTAACACAAGCTTACAGGCTCTATACACTGGCCCTTGCCGGACAACCAGAATTGGCAGCAATGAACCGTTTACGAGAGTCCAATACTATGAGTAATGATGCTAAATGGCGATTGGCAGCAGCCTACGCGTTGGCAGGAAAGAAAAATGTTGCTGAACAGATTTCGGCAACCGCTAACATAAATTTTACACCACAACGGTATGACTATTATACGTACGGTTCTCCGTTTAGAAACAAAGCGATGGCGCTGGAAACAATGGTCGCAACCGGCTCTCCAGAACAACGTGAGATGGCGGTTTCGGTAGCAAAAGAGTTGTCTTCGCAACGATGGTTTAGCACACAGGAAACCAGCTACGCGCTCCTGGCAATGGCAAAGATGGTTGAGAAAAATGGTGGAAAAGCGCTGGAAATTACCTACACCAACAACGGAAAAACCGAAACTGTTACAACAGATAGGGCGGTTGCGCAAAGAGACATTAGATTCTCTATGGGAGAAAACTCTGTAACCGTGACTAACAAAAAAAGTAATATAGTCTATGTAACATTGGCTCAAAAAGGAAAATTACCCTTAGGTAATGAGCTCGCAGAGCGAAAAAATCTTACGGTAAAAGCGTCCTATCTTGATGGTGCAGGAAAGCCATTAGATATTAAAACACTACGGCAGGGTACTGAAGTGAACGCAATAGTAGCAATCACAAACACTTCCAACGATTATGTGGATAATATCGCACTCACTAAAATCTTTCCCGGTGGGTGGGAAATTGTAAACACCAGTTTTACAGAATTGGGTGGCGGTGCATCCGGAGCAGCGCGTTACAAAGATATTCGTGACGACCGGGTGAATTTTTATTTCGATTTGAAACGTGGAGAAACTAAAACGTTTACGGTAAAGTTAAACGCATCATATCTGGGAACCTATTATTTGCCTGGAACTCAGGTTGAAGCAATGTATGATACTAATTACTATGCAAGAAATCAGGGGGTTTGGGTTACTGTAGCACAATAAATAAAAAATAAGTATGTCGCACTGAGCTTGTTGAAGTGCATTCCTAAGTTGGAATCGGGTCTTCGACAAGCTCTGGCCGACAAAAATGATGAATTTGAATAGTACACATATTATTTCAAGGTTTAGAAAACACAAAATCAAGTGTAGCTTTTTTTTGGTGGGATTGGTATGCTGGTTTTTTTGTTTACCAAAACCGCTATTTCAAGATCCCACCTCTACAGTAGTTGAAAGTAGGGAAGGCGTTTTAATGGGCGCACGCATTGCTACAGATGGGCAGTGGCGGTTTCCTGAGTTAGATTCGGTTCCCTACCGTTTTGAGCGGTCTGTTTTGTTTTTTGAAGATGAGTATTTTTACAACCATCCCGGATTTAACCCGGTATCCATTAGCAAGGCATTGTGGGGAAATTTGACAACAGATAAACGCCGTGGAGGAAGTACCCTGACCCAGCAGGTAATTCGATTGTCCCGAAAAAATAAGCAACGTAGTTATGGAGAAAAGGTGATTGAGATCTTTCAAGCTACCCGGCTGGAAGCCGGATATTCCAAAAAGGAGATCCTGAATTACTATGCTTCCAATGCGCCTTTTGGCGGGAATGTAGTGGGATTGGAAACGGCTGCCTGGCGTTATTTTGGCATTCCAGCAAGTGAGTTGAGCTGGGGACAATCTGCTGCGCTGGCAGTGTTACCCAATGCTCCGGCATTAATATTTCCGGGAAAAAATGAAGCTATCTTACGGGAAAAACGGGATAGGTTGTTGCTAAAGTTATTTCAGAAAAAAATTATTGACGAGACTACGTATAAATTGGCTTTGGACGAAGCCTTACCGGGCAAACCCTTTCCATTACCTGAAACTGTGCTTCATTTAACCGAAAAAATCCGCAAGGAACAACCCGGAAAACGAATTAAAACCACTATCGAATTAAATTTACAGCAGACCTTAAACAGAATTGTAGCCGAGCAACATTTTCAGCTACAACAAAATGAAATTCATAATCTGGCGGTACTGGTGCTGGATGTTGAATCGCGCGAAATTCTTGCATATATTGGTAATGCCCCAACCACTACCGAAAACAATAAATATGTAGACATCATTGATAAATCCAGAAGCACAGGAAGTATTTTAAAACCATTTCTATACAGCGCGCTTTTGGATACTGGCGAGTTATTGCCCAATACGCTGGTGGCAGATATTCCAACGGTAATTAATGGGTACATGCCGGAAAATTTTGACAAGGAATTTAATGGCGCAGTGCCAGCGAGTGTTGCTTTGTCACGTTCCCTGAACATTCCAGCGGTACGAATGCTAAGATCTTATGGATTGGAACGTTTTCACAGAAGATTGAAAGAGTTACAGCTAAAAAGCATAGATCGCGAACCTAATTACTACGGGCTTTCACTTATTCTGGGAGGTGCCGAAAGTTCTCTGTGGGAAGTTACCAATGCCTATGCAGGAATGGCCTCTACACTCAACTTTTTTAATGAAACTTCCAGCGAATACCGCACAACCGATTTTAAACAACCAACCTATATCACTCAAACTGAAAATGACTCAAAAAAGGTAAAAAACGCTACTGTTTTTGATGCGGGTGCTATCTACAAAACTTTTGAAGCATTGCAAAAAGTGAATAGGCCGATAGGTGAAGAAAACTGGGACTTTTTTAGCAATTCGCAACCCATTGCCTGGAAAACGGGAACTAGTTTTGGATTTAAAGATGCCTGGGCAGTTGGCGTTACAAAAAAATATGCCATTGGCGTGTGGGCAGGAAATGCAGACGGCGAAGGCAGACCCGGATTAACAGGTTTACAAGCTGCTGCACCGCTCCTTTTTGATGTGCTGGATGTGCTTCCAAAAACCGAGTGGTTTGCTACGCCCTACGATGAACTTACTGAAGTTTCGGTTTGCATAACCAGTGGACATTTAGCGGGTGTTTATTGTGGAGAAACTATTTCAGAATTTATTCCTAAGAACGGGACCAGAACGGAGCCCTGTCCCTATCATCAACAAGTATTTTTAGCGAAAAACGAACAGTATAGAGTAAACTCTTCGTGTTATGAGTTGGCCGATATGAAACAGGAATCCTGGTTTGCATTACCTCCAATTATGGAATATTACTACGCCCCTTTACACCCAGAATACAAAGTGCTACCCCCATTTAGACAAGATTGTTTACAAGAAGGAGAATCTTTAATGGAGTTTATATTTCCGAAGAAAAATGAAACTATTTTACTCTCCAGAAACTTTGAAGAACAAACTCAGGATGTTATATTTCAAATAGCCCACCGGAATCCTGAAACAAAAATATATTGGTATCTCGATGGGAGTTTTATTGCCACTACCGAGACATTTCATCAAATAGCATTACGGCCTTTTCCTGGAGAATATGTGTTAACGGCAGTAGACCGGGATGGAAATGAGATAAGCCAACGGGTTGCTGTGGAAAAGGCTGGTTAGTTTTTTTCATAATTCTACAAGGTTACTAAAAGCCAATAGAAATAGTGCCAATGGGAGCTAAGTGTGTAACCGCTCCAAAGTCGAGGTGACGCCCTCGTCCTTTCGACGATAGGAGAAATCTCACCCGAGTAAGTTAGCCAAATATCTATTTCAAGGACGGAGCTTTTTTGTGACTTCTCTGGAGTCTGGGTGACTCTTAAAACCCTCTTTCCTTTTGCAATTGTTCATACGCTTCCTGCACCATTCTAAATTTTTCTTCGGCGCCTTTTTGGTAGGCTTCGTCCATGTGTTGTAGCTTGTCCGGATGGTATTTTTTGGCCATCGTTCGGTAGGCTTTTTTAACTTCAGCATCTGTGGCGCTTCGGTCTATTTCCAAAATTTTATAGGCACTATCCGGATTTTTAAAGAACATTGCCTTTATACTTTCGAAATCCCGTAGTTGTATGGCAAGATACCTGGCGATGTTATTAATTTCAATAACTTCAGATTGGGTAACGTGGCCGTCTGCATTGGCAACACTGAATAAAAAATGAAGTATTTGCAATCTGGATTCGTAGCGCGTTCGGCTTCGCAAAAGTGCACATATTTTTGCTGAAGAAATTTCACGGCTTTTAATCACCTCATTAAAAACCTTAAAAGTAGCGTTGGCGCGTTCTTTTCCGTAGGCTTGCACAAAGTATTGACGCACATAGTCCAACTCTTTCTGGTTTACAACGCCATCTGCTTTAATAACAAGGGAAGCGAGAGAAAGAAGGTTTAGTTCAAAATCTGCAGGAGAGACGTTTTCACTTCTTTGTTGCTGAAACACTTGTTGAAATGAACCGCCAGACTTCCTTTTTCCGCCAATAACATTGTCCAGCAAGCTCCCTATTAAAAAACCCAAAATAGCACCTGGAAATCTATAAAATGTATACCCTAAAACGGCAAGTAGCCAACGAATCATTTACTGTAATTTATGCGTTTACTGAAAGTGCAAATATAAGTAATGGTTTTCTAGGGGCTGTTATACAGGCAAACAATTAAATCTCAAATAACAGGTTCCAAAATTCACATAATCCAGTCTCTCAAAGTCCTTTTAAAAATATTTCAAAAAAGATAGTACCTCTCTCAGTGTAAGTTTTTCCGAAGCAAATTGACTATCTTTGCATAGAAAATTAATTACGAAAAAAGAAACAATTATGTATCCAGCAGAATTAGTAAAACCAATGCGCGAAGACCTAACAAAAATAGGCTTTAGCGAATTATATACAACCCAAGATGTAACAGATGCACTGGCAAAAGAAGGAACTACTTTAGTGGTGGTAAATTCAGTTTGTGGATGTGCCGCTGCCAATGCGCGCCCGGGTGCACGCATGAGCCTGCAAAATGCAAAATCTCCGGATCACCTTGTCACAGTATTTGCAGGTGTGGATAGAGAAGCGGTAGACGCGGCAAGAGCACAAATGGTACCCTTCCCTCCAAGTTCCCCATCTATGGCACTATTTAAAGACGGTGAGTTAGTGCACATGCTGGAACGTCATCACATTGAAGGACGCCCTGCCGATATGATTGCAGAAAATTTAAAAGGAGCTTATAACGAGTTTTGCTAGCTTCCACTGCACTCAGCTTGCCTGAGTGAACTAATTAATTATAAAATAAACATCCATTGCAGTCTGAGCGGAATCGAAGACACGGTGGATTTTTTTTATTTTTGAACCCTATGAAACTACTCGCCAAAATTATTAGCTACCCTTTCTCGGTTGTTTTTTATTTATTGTTTGGTATTACAATAGTTGTGTTTCACCCTATCCAATGGGTGGCTTATAATTGTTTTGGATATAACGTACATAAAATTGCGGTAGATGCCCTACAATGGTTTTTAATGCGCTGCCTGAATATTTTGGGTACGCGTTTTACTATTGAGCTTCCAGACAATTTACCTATTAATTCTCCTGTAATTATTGCCTCTAATCACCAAAGTATGTGGGACATTCCGCCATTAATCTGGTTTCTGCGGAAGTTACACGTAAAATTCATTTCAAAAATTGAATTGGGCAAAGGGATTCCCTCTATTTCCTATAATCTGCGAAAGGGTGGCTCAGTTTTAATAGATCGTAAAAATCCAGGGCAAGCAATGGCTCAAATTAAAAAAATGGCGCAGTATATTTCTAACAACCACAGGGCTGTTGTTATTTTTCCTGAAGGTACCCGAAGCCGGGATGGGTATCCAAAACCGTTCCGCACAAAAGGATTACTCACGCTGTTTGAAAACGCCCCGGATGCTTATGTTTTGCCTGTAAGTGTAAGTAATTCGTGGAAGTTGCAACGGTACGGTATGTTTCCAATGCCTTTGGGAGTGCACTTTAAAATGAAGGTTCACGAACCCGTTAAAGTTTCAGCATACCCGCCAGAAGCGCTTATTTCTCTGGCAGAAAAAACTATCATTAAAGACATTGTTCATGATTAATGCAAAGGAAAAACTCCTTATCAACAATACGATCACGTTTGTAAAATCCGAATTGCTTGATGCGGAAGGTGGTCACGATTGGTTTCATATTGAACGTGTATTAAAAAATGTAAAACTAATTGCTGAAGGGGAACCGGTAAACAATTTAATTGTACAATTGGCAGCGCTTTTGCACGACATAGCCGACTCTAAATTTCACAATGGAGATGATGCAATTGGTCCAAAAAAAGCAACTCAATTTTTAAAAACTCAGGAAATTTCCGAAGAAGACAGCCAGCATGTGATCCATATAATTGCCAATGTATCTTTTAAGGGAGGTCGTGCAACAGCAACATTCAATTCAAAAGAGCTGGAAGTTGTACAGGATGCAGATAGGCTGGATGCGCTGGGAGCTATTGGGATTGCCCGTACTTTTAACTACGGTGGATGTAAAAACAGAAAAATCTATGACCCTGCTGTACAACCGCAACTTTCTATGACGCCTTCAAAATATAAGGCTACCAAGGCGCCAACTATCAATCATTTTTATGAGAAGTTGCTTTTGCTGAAAGGTAAAATGCATACCAAAACAGCAAAAAAAATTGCACAGGAACGTCACCAATTTATGGAAAAATTTCTTGAGCAATTTTATGCTGAATGGAACGGAAAACGTTAATTGTTCGTCTTCTGTATTCCTAATAAATAAAATTATCCAGCGTAACCTTTTCGGTAAATTGGGAGAGGTTTATCACTTTTACTTCTTTGATTTCGGTTGGTAGTCCAAAATTTTTGTACAATGTGTATTTTAAGTACGTAGGGTTTTTTTGTCGTTCTTCTTCCAGTGCTCTTATGTTCACACGCCATACACCTTTAGAAGTTTCGTCTACCACATATTCTTTTATGGCAAAACCCTGCTCTACCTCCTGTTTCAGTAATTCGGTATTGTCAAATTTTGTGTGATTCCAGATAAAAAATTTATTTTCCGGACTTACAAATTGAGTTTCAAAATCTTTTGAAGGACTATTCCATTGCAATACCACACGAATATCCTGTTGGAGCTTTGCGGCCAAAAAATCGTTTGGTAGGGTTTGGAAAGGCACCTGGCTTTTATGAAATGCCAGCAAATGCCTTAACTCATTAATAGTAACATCCTGAATACCCGTACAATCTACATTTGGAATTTTATTAAAAATAATTTGATAGTACAAGGCAAATGCAGTATTGTAGTCGCCGGATGCTTCACTGGCCATCGCCAGATCCAAATAGGATTGAGATTCTCCGGGACGTAATGCAACAATACGCTTATAGACACTTAACGCCTTTAAAAATTCTTTTCGTTCTTCAAGCTTATAAGCGTAGGTTCTTAATGCCTTTGGATTGTTCGTGGCCTCTTTTGCAATGTTAGTAAGTACCTGAAAAGAGAAGTTAGCATCCCATTTCAAAAAATAATCTGAAACTGAAATATAATAAGGAATAGTGTTGTTATCTCCTGTCACCAGCTGTGCATCATAGATTTTTTTAGCTTCTTCAAACGTTGTTGCTTTTTGAAGTGATAGTAAATATGGCGCTGTGACAGGAGCGTTTTCAATAGGGATTACATTCTCCGAATACTCGTTTCCTTTCACCAAAAGAGAGGCTTGTTTTTGCTCCGGAGTAAGTTCGTTACTTTGTCCTAATTTTGAAGTAATTAATATCGCTCCTCCGGCTCCTAATTGTCCGTACCGAACTGTTGCACTCAGGCCTTTTAATAATGAAATGCTTTCAATTTGGGTTGGACTTAGAGCCGCTAAAACACCCTGGTCAAAAACAGCTCCGTCCAGCACTACAATGGGTAACGCTGTATTTATACTTCGGTTTTTTGTGAAGGTTACAGTTTGTCCAAACCCTTGCGTACCAGCAATTTCTACTCCCGGCATTAACCGCAATACTTCAAAAACGTTGGTATAGGATTGGTTTATCTGCTCTGAAGTAAGCTTTTGGGATGTACTGTATCCCACGGCATCCTTGCTTTTCTTTCCGAAGGCGGTTTCTTCGGTTTTCTCTTTTTTTTCTTTTCGTGCTTTAATAAGTACTTCATCCAACAATTCGCCATCTGCGTCTAAAGAAATGGTCATAAAAGAGGAAGGTGTTGCAAACACCTCTTTGGCTTCCATCCCAAAGTAAGATACAATTAACACCTGGCTGTCGCTCGCTTTGATTCGGAATTCACCTTTTGCGTCTGTGATAACTTCTTCAAAAGTGTTTTTTACAGTGACGTTGGCACCTTCAATAGGTCCGTTTTCTGAAAGCACTTTTCCTTTGGTTTCCTGCGCAAATTGTACTGAACTTACCAATAGAAAAATCAGTAAAAATATTCTTTTTAGCATATTTTTAAATCGTATTGAAATTCAAAAGTATTGATTATAAAATAGTAAGACGGGGATTTCAATCCTGTGTTACTTAAAATTTTGTTAATAAACGAAAGAGTCCAAAGTTACTTTATTGGTATATTTTGACAGATTTATCACTTTTATCTCTTTAGTTTCGGTAGGAAGCCCGTAGTCTAAATAGAGTGTATATTTTAAATAGGATGGATTTTTATTTTCATTTTCTGCATCTTCAAGACTACTTATGTTAATAAGCCAGCGTCCTTTTTCTGCTTTTTCCAGAATAAACTCCTTGGACAGTACTCCTTCTTTTAGTTCTTCCTGTATAAGCGAGTTATTCTCGAAAGCTGTGTGCGAAAATTTATAAAACTTATTTTCCGGACTTACAAACTGAATTTCAAATTGAGTATTGGAATCGTTCCAGTGAAAAACAATCCGCACATCCTTTTTGAAACCTACTTCCAGAAATGCTTCGGGCAATTCCTTATAATTTATGCTCGATTTATGATTAGCGACCAACTTTTTAACTTCATTAACTAATTGTTCCTGTGCCTGAGTTGTGCTTACATCCTGAATTTCATTAAAAAGTAATTGAGCGTATAGTTTCTCGGACGCATTTATATTATTTGTAATTTCACTCAATCTTGCAACATCCAGATAAGATTGTGCTTGTTTGGGAGCTAATTTTAAGATATGCTCATAGACAACTTTCGCTTCTGCCGTGTTCTTATTTGCCTCGTATGCAAAAGCTAATGCTCTTAAAGCTTTTGTGTTTTCTGATGCCAATGCTAGTATGTTTGAGCGAATTGAAGTGGCAAAAGCCGCATCCCGGGTTTCAAAATAATCTGCGGTATCTAAATAAAACGGAATGGTATTTCCGTATAATTTCAGCAGTTGTTGGTAGCCTTGTTTTGCCTCTTCAACTGTTTTGTATGCAGCTAATTCCCGAAGGTATTGAGGAAGTTTCTCATTCCTATCTGCCATCTCCACGGTAACCAGCTTTTCATCATATTCATTACCGGTGGCTACTGCTGAAGGTGTTGTAGATTCATCGTCTCTCGCTCTATTTAAAGCTACATTGTTTTTTGTTGTTATAACAATAGCACCATAGGCCGCTGCAGAACCATATCGTACGGTAGAAACTGCAGACTGTAGCAGTACAATACTATGTATAAATTGTGGATCTATATAGGGTAGTTGTAAATCGGGAAGATTTTGATCGTATACAATATTATCAATTATCACAGCAGCATAGGTGGTGAAGTTAAACGATGCATGTTTAAATTTTCTAAACCTGTACTTATATTCTGCTCCCAGATTTTGAGCAACCGCTTCTATACCATTTCCATAATTAAGAACTTGGCGAAGCTCTGTATAATTGTTACTAATCTGCTCACTTGTAATTGTTTTATGGAGTGAAAATCCAACGGCTCCCCGCTTCTTCTTACCAAAAGGAGTTTCTTTAATTTCTTCCGTAATTATATCTGAAGTTGACTTTGTTTCCAGAAAAACTTCATCCAGCAATTCACTATTGGTCTTAAGAGGGATGTTTAATTTTTTTAATGGCCCTACAACCGTATCTTTAGAATACATTCCAAAAGCTCCAATCCTGAGAATATCAGTAGGTGCAGCATTGATAGTATAACTACCGTCTGAGCCGGTCACTACCTGTGTAAATGTATTTTTAATCGCTACTTTAGCGCCTTGTAAGGGTACTCCTTTTTCATTGTAGACAATACCCTGTAAATAGCCGGATGTATCTACAGTATCGTTTGTGGTATAGGTGTTTTTATCTTCTGAGTCTTCTTTTAAATACCCCAGCGCATTCTCCACACTTGTTTGGGCAAGATTTATATAATGTCCACCACTTACATATGAAACATCCTGCAACAGTTCATTATTGGCTTTTCTGGTTGAATTAATACAAAATACCGGCACATTAATCTCGGGCTTCAAGGGTGCAAATAAGGAGTTTCCGTTTGTGAATACCAGTGCTATGTTGGCTTGTATCGGGTTTTCTTTTAATACTTCAGAAAAACCTGAAGCCCCGTGATAGAATGTGTCTTGCAGATAAGATTCCAGCGCCCTGCTTCTTCCGTTTTTTATATCGAAATCTTTAACGGAAGAAATTCCGTGACTGAATTTAATAACCCGAATCGTAACATCTCCAAGGTGGTTTATATATTTTGACAATAGTTTTAGTTCTTCCTTACTATTTCGTCCTTGAACCCTTAATGAAGAGTCCCAATACAGGTCTATCCTTTTTGGTTTTCCTCTAAAAACAACTTTTTTTTCTGAAGCTTCCGATGTATACGAGCTAAGCATCCCAAAGCTCATTCCTACTCCTCGAACTACTTTCCAACTATCCATACTTTGTTCTTTTGTAAAGGAAATACCTCCATAGGGTGTAGATGCAAGCGCAAAATAAATGGAATCACCATAAACCCTTACCAGTTCAAGGCTCACTATAATATTCTCGCTAACGGTGATACCGTACTTTTTTAAAGGTATTTTCTCTACTCCCTCTTTTTTAGTTATGGTGTGAAAAATATTCTGTGTGGTTAGTATCTTACCCGGGTACCCGCGATGATAATCGTACACTTTTACTCTTACCAGTAGACTGTCTGCCCTATTTTCAAGGATATTAAAACTTAGGTCGTGTAGTAGTGTATTCTCTTTATTAACTTTAATGCGAGTAGCTATTTCACCTCCTAAGCCCTGCATGTTCATCCAATACCCTACATTCTCTTTGCTGTAGGAATAACTACCCAGCTTATCAAACTCCCTTTTTTGATTTACTAATACTACTTCGTCAAGCGTATATTTTGTTGGCACCAGATTTACTATAACGTTATAAGAAGTAAGTGTTTGAAGTAAAGTAGCGGGTATGTTTTTTGTTTCGTACCCCAGAGAAGAAATTTGTAAGGTTTGGTTTTCGTCCAGAGCTTCTTTTTTCCAAGACAGGCTGAAATTTCCTTGCTCATTGGTAACTGTTCCTATTCCTTTTTCTTCAAATCCAACGTTTACAAAAGGAATTGGCTCTTTAGAGTCCTTATCTACAATAGTAGCCGCAATAGTTGTTATATCCTGTGCAGTTACAGATAAAGACACTATTATGAAAAAGAGAAGTGAATAATAATAACTCATATCGTGAAAATTTACAAAATTTATTGGTCGTTAATATACAAATGAGTCCAACGTAACTTTTTGGATCTGACTCTCCAGCTTTACCAACTTAATGGTTTTAGTTTCTTTTGTGGTTCCAAAGTCCTTATATAAGGTATATTTTAAATAAGGCGGAATGTTGGTGGCATTTACATCGCCAATGTAACGCACATTAATAAGCCAGTTACCAGGATCTGCATTATCTATTACAAATTCTTCGGTTGCGGTATCTTTGTTTATTTCTTTATTAAGTGTTCTATCTGAATTCCAATTGTAAAACCGGTTTTCGGGGTTTACAAACTGAAATTCAAATGGAGCATTCGTGTCACTCCAGGAAGCTGTCATCCGCACATCTATATTAAAGTTTACCGCCAGCCAATCGTTAGAAAGTCTTTGGTAATTAATTTTATGTTTATGAAGATTAATAAGACGTTGCAACTCATTACTCAACACCGATGTTAACGAAGAAAAATTAACGCCCGGCACCTGATTGCCAAGCATATTTACATACAACTCTAATGCTTTATTATATTCCCCGGTTTCCTGATAAACAAGTGCTAAATCCCTGTAAGATTGAGGGTTACCCGGATCCATTTCAAGAACCCGTTCGTACACTTTTTGTGCCTGCATAAATTCCCCCGCGTGCTCATTGAGGTATGCTAAAATGCGTAGTGCCTTTACATTGTCCTTTGCCAACAGCATAAAATCGTTACGGATTTCTCGTGCCGCTCCGGCATCTATTTGCTGAAAATATAATGCCATATCTACATAAAAATCTACTTTATCCAGATAGCGATTTTTAATAGTTCGGTATTTTTCCAGTTTTATTTTGGTGCTCAGCTTTGTAGCTACATCGTCTATGTACTCTTCATTAATAGCATCGAAGCTTAACGTTGGCAGGGTTTCATTGTAGATGTTATTCTTCAGCTTTATATCCGGTTTTGCTTCTGCATCTTTAAATGAGCTGTTTAATGTGCTTATAAGTAACACCCCGCCAAAGGCCTGGCTACCGTATTTGTTGGTAGCTGCTAAACCTTTAAGCGCCGTTATATTTGTAATAATTTGTGGGTCTATAATTGGTAAAGCACTTTGGGTCACTACAGTACCGTCCACAATGATCATAATGGGAGATCTATTTATAGCGCCTTTACTTCTGTTAAAAATATATTGTTTTAAGACTGGGTCTATCATTACCCCAGGTATTTTTTTGGCAACCTGATCAAAGGTTGCGTCGGCCGGTGAAATATACTTAGACAACTGATCCTGAACCTGATATCCTACAGCGTTTTTGTTTTTTTCACCATACGCCGTTGTAATTTTTTCCTCTTCGGTTTCTGTTTGGCTTGTTACAGAAACTTCTTTTAAGGTCTCCGTTTTGTTAATTAACTGTATTGTATAATCTTTTTCGCCAGTAATCACCAAAGTTTTAGGATACATTCCGGGATGCTTAATCTCCAAAATGTCACCTTCAGCAGCTTTTATGCTGAAAACCCCGTCAACATGGGCAATCACCTCTTGTAACGTTCCTCTTTTTAGTATGCTAGCACCTTGCAATGGAGTATTTTTTACCAGCACTTTACCTGTAATTTCCCGTGGCGTAAAATATTGGTTTTCATTATTTTTTAAGTTTGCTACTTCTTCTTCGTAGATATTATTTTTTAAAGTAATATCGTTCTCCGCGCGTCTTTTTTCAAGGAAATCCGGATGGTTTCTGGTGGTAATAAAAATTTTTGAATCACTTCGCAATGGCGCTATATAAATGCTAATACGTTCTACAACTAAAGGGTTTATATTTGTTGGATCTGTTTCAACGCCATCTACTACAGCCGTTAAAGGGATTCTCAAACCACCTCTTTCATATTCAAATACCTTCCCCGAAGATGCAATATTGGCATCTACCTTTATGCTCCCAGAGCTCATTTTTACTGTTTCAAAAATATCGAGCCCGGCCATGTTCAGGTCTTCTTTATACAGAACGCTACGCACGTCATATTTTCTACCATTTACCACTTCCATTCTTGAGTCTTTATTAAAAGCAATATTTTCTGTGGCTGGATTTTCTGTTTTACTGGAAATTGCTACTTCGTCCAGAATTTCAGCTTTGGTGATCATATCAATACTATATTCTTTACTATCTGTAATAACCACACTTTTTGAATACATCCCAAAATGTTTTATTTCCAGAATATCACCTTCAGCAGCTTCTATAGCAAAGACACCATCTGCATTTGTAAAAACTTCGTCCAATGATCCTCTACGCAAAATACTTACGCCTTGTAATAAGGTCCCATTACCTCTTACTGTTCCTGTTATTGCGCTCTTTGAGAAATAGGGGTTTTCCAGCGATTTTGTATCTAGTGTTTCAACGTTCTCTTTATAAAAGTTGTTCTCTAATTGCTCATATCCTCTCTTACGCAATCTTTGGTCTATCCTGTCCGGATGCATTCTGGTAGTAACTATAATTCTAGCGGGACATTCACCCACACTTCCATACGCATGGTAAATAGAAACATTCTCAACGAGACTCATAGGAATGTCGTCTAGACTACCTTCTACATCATCTATAAAAACCCGAGCACATGTACCTTTAGCGGTAACCACGTGTTTATTTAAGCGTGGTATATAAACCACCTTGGCTCCATAAATACCATCTATAGCTTCTGCCAGATTGAAAGCATTTTTATTAAACTGGCTTTTGTAAATAGAGCGTACAGGCACTGTCCTTCCTTGTACAACATCTAGTTGATAAATAGAATCAAAAGCATACTCAGATCTTTTTTTCTTTGCTTTTAGATTTACTTCAGCCAGTTGTTCGGCTTTTGGAACCGCGATAACGGTATAATTTGTTTCGGAAGTAATTGTAAGCGTTTTTGGATAATTCCCCAGAGAATAAAAAGTAAGTTTGTCTCCTTCGGTAGCCGGGACTTTAAAGTTTCCTTCGGCATCTGTGAAATATTCTTTTAAAACTCCTGTTTTCGAAATAATAGCATATGGAACAGGTTCTGTGCCATTAACATAAGTTCCGGTAATTGTAGGTCCATCCTCCACAACTACAGAGCGAACCCGCGGTGTATTCAATTTTTTATAGCTTCCGGAAGTATACTGGCAAAGGCTTTCAAAATATGCGTCTGTAGTTGTGTACAGACTACTATTTAATACGTGTACAGGAACTTTTTGACCAGGTTGAAAGGTTCCAAACGTGGGTTTATTCTCAGCAAATAGCAGCATTTCATCTACCTGGTATTCGTCCAGCAGGCCGTAATCCGACACGCCTTTATACTCCACATTGCTTAAAATATCTTCTATCATCGCTACAGTTGTAGCCGAAACTTTAAACGCTTGTTGTGCAACAATAGTTTCATTAAAAATTACTACTGAAATTTCGGTTGTTTGTGAGCTGGTGAGGTATTCTTTTAAATAAGCTATTTCACTTGCAGGATCGCGGGAAGCACTTTTTGCCGAAGCATCCCAAAGCACCACAATTTTTCCGAAGGCATCAGGAGCGATTGGTTTTTCTGAATTTTTCTCCAGATAAATAACACCTAATTTATTCTGAAGTTTCCGAAGTACGTCTACACTACCTGTAAGACCAAGGTACCCGGGCGCCGAAATTTGAAACTGACTTGTCTCATCTAAAACCTGATGGTATTTTCTATAGGTAAATTTTCCCTCGCTATTGGTAATAACTCCTATTCCCTGATTGGAAATTCCAAATCTGGCATTGGTAACCGGCTCTTTTGTTTGTTTGTCCAGAACAGTAGCCCGCAACAACGTTTGTGAAGTCATTGTTACCGTAGAAAATAATATAAATAAAAGACCGGTAAATTTGAGAGAGAATAGTTTCATAATATAGCGAATTTGTTGGTAATTAATCTCCTATGAAATTACACCACAAAAATTAGCTATACAACCTGAATGTGTCTTAATTTATATATTTAGACTATAAATATATGTTTTAAAATATTGTTTATCAGTTATTTACTAAAATAATAGCTGAAATTCAGTAAAAAAAGTAATCCGGGAGTTCGTAGCTTTTACGAACCTCCCGGGTTTCTGGTTGGTACTGGATTCTGGATTTTTATAACCAGGACAGAATAATGCCTATGGTAATTTCTACGATTGTTATCATGATTTTTGGTTTAAAAGATTAGTGATATTAGGAGATAAATAGCCGCTCCGATTACGATGACTATTCCAAATTTTATAAGCTGGATGCGTTGCGTTGTGTTACTTTTCATGGGTATCTTATGATTTACAGTATGTTCCCATCTTTTATTTTTACGGTCTCTGCTGTTTCTTCTGTTTCATCAAATTGAAACGTAAGTTCAATAAACTCCAGCGTTTCGTATCCTGCTACGGTACTTTTTAAAAAGTCGTTAATTCTGGAAGCCTCTTCTTTTGCAGTGCCTTGGAAATCGCTCCCTTTAAGGACGTAAGAGGCTTTTTGATTGGTAAACCCGTCTTCTTTACTATATTGAAGTCCGTGTGCCGAAAGATCAAAAAGCACCTCTTTACACTGGCAACTGTTATCGATGGCTTTTTCTATTTTACCCGTTACCCCGGTGTGTAATTTAATACTGGAGTACATTCCAAAGCCAAAAGGGATGGATAAAATTGCCACAAAAGCAATTACAAATGCGATAAGGAGTCTTTTTAAAATTTTGTTGTTCTTTGTTTTCATACTTGTTCGTTTTTTAATTCCCGCTTATTTCGGGGTTGTGATTGATTGATGAAGCAAATGTGCAACACAAAACTCCTATATAAAAGAGAAGCCACCCCATTTTAAGAAAATTGGGGTGGTTGTAAAATGGCGACGTACGCTTAATTTATTGGGCTAAGCTGTTTTTTACTGAAATTCTAAAGTCTGAAAACGTGGCGTCCCTAAATTTATAAATTTGGGTTTAGAAACGGTGTTTTCAATACTCATTGAAATTTTAAGTGTTGGAATTATTCAATTTCCCATTACAAAGAGAAAGGTTTTACACAGAGATTGAATAAGACGTTCGGAGATTCACGGAAGCATTCTTCACGGCTTTTCCTCGAACTTCTATACTAAAAACTCGTGCGTCTCTTTAGGCAATATTTTTAATGTTCTTAATGTAGAAGGAAGGATTAAGACCCGTATCTTTTTTAAAGTACTTCGAAAAACTATCGGCACTTTTGTAGCCTATTTCCTCGGCAATAGATTGTATGGAGTAGGACCTGAACAATACATCATTTTTAATGCGCACGATGGCATAATTAATTCGAAGGTCATTAATATAGGTGTTGAAATTCTTCCCAAAATGTGAGTTAATTACTTTCGAAAGATAGGATGTATTGGTTCCTATCTTCTTCGCAACGTTGTAGGAATTACATTCCTGTTGTAGAAAATACTCTTTCGCCTCCAGTTTTTTAAGTCCGTCGAGGATTTGTTGTTTAGTTTCCTCGTTTACGTCTGTGGTTTCTTTTTCTTCCAGCACCTCATCCTTGGTATCTATAATTTCTTCGGGAGATTGCGCAGCTTCAATTTTTGCCAGTAGTGCTAGAAATTTTGCTTCGTTTTTTCTTTTGGTTCGGTAAAATTTCAGTAATAAAAATAACAATGCTAAAATTACGACCGAGGCTCCCAGTAAAAGGTAGGCAAGGTTGTTTTCGCTTTGCACTTTTTCGGCTTCCAGTTTTGCTACTTCTTTCTGAAACTTCTTTCGCTCTTCCTCTTTTGAAACTCTTACAACATCATCTTTCATTATATTTTTAACATCGCTGGTAACCAGATACTTTTGAAAGAAATACCCAGCCTTCTCAAAATTTCCGGTTTCCTTATATGCATTTGCCAAAAGTTTATAGTAATCTTCCATAAAACCTTCTTCCTCTGGCGATACCTCATAAGCATTGAGACCTTGTTCAAATATCCTGACAGCTTCCTGGAAGTTGCCTGCCTTCATTTCTACGTTTCCAAAACTATATGCCCTTCTCAAAGCCATTATGGGCATATCTACCGGACAGGTATCGTAAAAAAGAGTATAATTTTTTCTGGCTACTTTGTATTTTTTGTCTTTTAATGCCAACGCTGCATTGGTGTAGTAAAGATATTTGTTATAACAGCTATCGGTCGTTTTTACCACGTCTTTAATGCGCTTATTGTAGTATCTGGCAGAGTCCAGTTTTTCAATTTTGAGATACGAATTAAAAATTAAAAAATATGCATACGCCAAGGTTCCGCTTTTTTCAGCTTGTGTAAATAAGGTGTCCAGTGGCTTGTTTTCATATAAAGCAATACTTTTTCTTCTAATTTTTATGGCTCCAATTTTGTCGCCCGTGTTATCCAAAATGCTCGAAATATTTATGAGCTCCATTTCTCTGTAGGCCTCATTATCAATTTCTTCAGCCAGTTGTAATCCTTTGTTAAAGCGCTCCAATGCCAATGCATAGTTTGGGACACTTGTTTGTACAAAAGCACCCAAGTCATACGCTAATATAGTTTCTTCGTCAAGATCATGTTGCTGCGCAAAGGATAATAGGTCTTTATAGTTAGCCTCTGACTTAACCAGTTGTCTATCTATAATTAAAAAACGGGTTGTAAAATAACGCCCCTTAAACTCTTCCTTTTTATTCCCTTCTTTTTTTGCTTTTGCCGTATAGGCTTCAATAAACACTTCTGCGCGATCTGTATTGCTGTAATTAGCCTGAATACTATCTTTTAAAACCTCAAAAGAATATGTTGCCAGCTCTTTTTTCGTTTGACCAAACATAAAAAACCCGGACAGGAAGAGAAGAGAAAAAGTAATACGGAAAGATATTTTCATACAAGTAAGTAGTAATACATTACAATTTGTAACAAAGAACAAAGATACTATTTAAAACAAACGTGTTTGCGGATTCTTAAGTTGTAGATAATGTGAAGGATCCAACGGCTGTAATTTTTCCTTTGGAAGGTATTTGCGCTTTGCCAAAGCCATTGTCTCTTTAATTTGTAGCGCAAATTCTCCCTCACCGCGCATTCTCGTTCCAAATCGGCTATCGTTTAAATTCCCGCCATGACAATGCGCAATCTGGTTTAAAATCCGTTCCGCTCTATCCGGAAGTGTTTTTTGAATCCAATCACTGAAAATTTCGGCAATTTGTCCGTTTAATCGCACCACGGTATAAGCAACATCTTTCGCGCCTAGCTCTGAAACTCTCTTCACTAATGGGATTATTTCATGACTGTTTAACGATGGAATAATAGGTGCCATCATTACCCGAACAGGAATATTATGTTCACTAAGTACCTCCACCACTTTCAAGCGTTGTTTGATGGTTGCCGTCCTTGGCTCCAGAAGCCTCCGGGTTTTTTCTGAAAGGGACGTAATGGATATATTTACTGAAATGCAATTTAATTTTGCCAGTTCCTTCAGCACATCCAGATCGCGTAGAATTAAACTGTTTTTGGTGATAATGCCCGTTGGGTGTTTCCATTTCAGCAGTACTTCCAGACATTTTCTGGTAATTTCAAGTTTGCGTTCCAAAGGCTGGTAACAATCTGTATTTCCTGAAAAAACAATGGGATGACCCTCCCATGATTTCTTGATGATGTGTTTTTCTAACAATTGGGGTGCTGAAGTTTTGTAGAGAATATTCCGTTCAAAATCCAATCCGGCTCCGTATCCCCAGTATTCGTGACTGTTACGTGCGTAGCAATATACACAGCCGTGTTCACATCCCTGGTACGGATTGGCAGAAAACCCCATTCCCACGTCGGGGCTATTTACTTTGTTGACAAGAGTTTTAGGAAATACCTCAAGATATTTTGTTTGATTCTTGTCTGCCAGTTCTCCTTCTACTTCACAATAGTTCAGGAAATCGTCGCGAAGTTCGTGGCTTAATTCAAAAAATCGGTTGTGAATACGCTTTTGCGCACCGCGACCTTTTTTGTGTTCGGGGAGTTGGGACATAAAAAAACTTTGAAAAGATGATTCTCTTCAAAGTTAAAGCGTATTTGGAATATTTCCTAGTTAATTTGGATTTATTCCAATCTAGTTTGTTATCTCTATAACCATAAGTTGGGGATTCTTCTTGTTTTCAACTTCCACGAGTATTTTGTTTTCACTTATTTGCTTTGCGAATCTAAATTCAAAACTAACCTTTTCATCTAACCAGTGAAAAGCACGTTGATGGTGCTTCTCACCTATACCAGAAACTCGTACAATGTGCACATAATTGTCATTAGTATTTTCAAAAATCTTGCGCCCGTCTTCTAATTTTTCTGGTATTGCTTCCCCATTAAATAAGATATAGCTGCCATTTTCATTTATTAATGAAGCAAATGAATAGTTAGGCACCTTATTTGAATTTCCGTTAGTCGATGATTTCTTGATTCCTCGATCGAAAATTAACTTTCCTTCCCTATTTATTTTTAACAATATGGTATTACCATACCAGGTGTAAGAAGACATATTATTATCAGAAATAAATGTGATTCTTTGCTCTAATTTTAACACTATATCATTATTGGGTAATAATTTAACGGTGTGCGGAATAAAAGCTATTACTCCAGCTTTATTAAATTTATCCCTACCAGATACAAAGGACAGAACTTCACCACCTAAACTCCGATCTTTAGGTTTCAAATCTTCTTTAATAGTTTCAGAAAAGTCTACATCATAGGTTTTCATTTCCGAAAACAACTTTTTATCCACCTCAAACCGTACCACACCGTCATTCCCTTCTAATTTAGAAAACAGAGACAACAGTCTGTCTTTAAATAACGAAGGTAATTCATCGTTATAAATCCCTACTGCAAATAATTTATCTTGCGATGCTACAAGCTGCATACCGAACATAAAATTATCCCCAATTAAAAGAGATTTCTGCTTGTGACGATCGCTCCCTGTAATTTTAAAAAGCTCGTAGTTGTAATTAGGCTTTCCTTTTCTTTCGGGCTCTAATGAGCCATTGTAATAAATTTTTGCTAGCAAGTATGCGACACCGTCATCTCCAATAAGCATGTTTTGATAAACCAGCAGTGGCGTTTTATTATATTTTTTGTCAAACGTTTTTTCATCAATTTCATCTAATAAGTAATCATACACCAATACTCCATCCTTTGTAAAAGTATGGATTTTAAATGCGTTCCCTTTTTTTTGTTTGAACAAAACACTTATGGAGAAAAACTCTTTATTTTCTGATGTCACTACATCACCAAACTCATAAAAATGATGAACGTTATATTCTATTTCTTTTCGTATTCCATAATGATCATATTTGTTCATTTTAGATCGATCAATAGACAAGATCTCTTTTTCTGAAAAACTGAATTTTTCTTTTGAAGATTCTAACAGGTAAAAATTATAACTTTTCTCCTTTTGAACGTACCTGAATTCTACTAATGCAACTTTTCCTTCCTTTAAAAAAAGACCGCGCACCTCACTTCTTTCAATGGGTATTATTGTTCTATCCAATAATTCAAGTGCTGCGCTATAACGTTCAATATAATAGCCCTTTGGAGCAGAGAAACTAGCAAGAAAGTTACGGACAACGTAGATATCGCCATTGGTATCCTCTTCGGCAAAAAGCAACGTTGTTTTGTATTTTTCATCCTCAAAAACGTTGCTTTGAATAAGTTGGTATTCAATATTTTGAGCAAAAACTACCCCGGTTGAAAAACAAAAGAGTAAAAAAATAAAAATTCTCATGCAGATATTTATTTCCCAGGAAAATTAGCCTTACGTTTTTCTAAAAATGCTTGTGTTCCCTCGTGGAAATCGGCTGTTCCAAAGCATTTTCCAAATTGGGTGATTTCTGCTTCAAAACCATTTTCGCCATCTTCAAAGCCTGCGTTCACAGCTTCGATAGCTGCAGCAATGGCTACGGAAGAATTTTTACAAATTTTAGACGCTATTTTTTCAGCTAACGGCAGCAGATCTTCTGGAGTGGTTACGTGATTTACCAAACCATATTGCAGCGCCTGGTTGGAGTCTATCATTCCCGCAGTCATAATTAATTCCAGGGCGCGACCTTTTCCCACCAATTGTGGTAAACGCTGCGTACCACCATATCCTGGAATTACGCCCAGAGATACTTCGGGCAAACCCATTTTTGCATTGTCACTCGCAATACGAAAATGTGCAGCCATAGCCAGTTCCAGTCCGCCACCCAATGCAAAACCGTTAATGGCAGCTATAACGGGTGTTGATAAATGCGCTACAAAATCGAATAGTTTTGCCTGTCCTTCGGCTGCGAGCTTTTCTCCTTGGGAAACCGAATAATCTGCAAATTCACTAATATCTGCACCAGCTACAAACGCTTTTTCACCGCTACCAGTAATGATAATCACCTTGGTTTTATTGTCACTCTCGGCTTTTTTAAAAGCTTTGTGAAGTTCGGCAATAGTGGCTTGATTGAGTGCATTAAGCTTAGAAGGCCTGTTAATTGTAATGGTGGTAATATGTTGTGCTGAAGTTGATGTAATATTGTTGTAAGCCATCTGTATTGATTTTTTTGGGGATTATGTTCTATTTCAAAAATAGTGAAAACCCTTTAAAAAACAGGGTGTTTAACAACCAATCTTAAGCCTGAATGGGGAAACAAACGGTAAATGTGGCACCGTCGTTTACCGCTGAAACAAACGTAATTTCACCTTTATAGGTTTCTACAATGTTCTTCACCATAGCGAGACCAAGTCCCATTCCGCTGCTTTTTGTAGTAAATTTGGGTTCAAAGACCTTATCTTTATTTTCTTCTGAAATTCCCGAACCGTTATCACTTACCGTAATACAAACCGAAGCACCTTTCTTAAAAACGTGTACTTCAATTAAAGGAACCTCTGGCTCTCTCTGTGAAATGGCGTGGGTGCTGTTTTTAACCAGATTGGTTACAATTCTTATCAATTGCGTGCGATCTAATTTTGAAATAATTTCTTCGTCTTCAGCAAAAAAGTGAATGTAGTTTTCATTAAAAATATCCAATGCCAGCTTGGTAATTTTCACCACATTCAGGGTTTCATCTTTTTGAGCGGGCATATCGGCATAACTGCTAAATGCCGAAGCAATATTGCTCATTATATCTATTTGCTGAATAAGGGTGTTACTGTATTCATCTATTTTTTCTTCAATCTGAGGGTCTTCTGGATTAAACTTCCGCTGGAAACTTTGCACTGTGAGACGCATAGGCGTTAACGGATTTTTAATCTCGTGCGCCACCTGCTTCGCCATCTCGCGCCAAGCCGCTTCCCGTTCACTGGCAGCTAATTGTACTGCACTGTTTTCCAGCTCGTCAATCATCCCGTTATACGCATTTACCAGGTTTAAGATTTCTTCGGTAGAGCCATCAATTTCGATACGCTTGTTCCGCTTATTGAGACGTGTTTCGGTGATTTTTTCACTAACAGTATTAAGAGATCGTGTAATATATTTTGAAAGAAAATATGCCAATGCTATGGCAATAAGAAGCATAAAGAAATAGGTGATTCCCAATCGTGTGAGACTTTCTTTTAGCTCTTTATTAATAAATCCATCATCTTCAATATAGGGCAGGTTTATAATGGCCAAAGGCTTGAATGACAAATCGGTTAAATAGGTGTAGGAAGATTGGTAACGCTGTCCGTTTTCTTCAAATTCTACTACATACTGCTTGTCTGGAGATGCACGGAGCGTGTCCAACACACCAAAAGGCATTTTTTGGTGGCTGGGATCTTTTACTATTCTTGCCTGAGAGGATTTCAATAAATTACCGTCCAGGTCATAAATGAAAATTTCAAGACCGTGAATTTTCTTAATGTCGAAAATTTTATCCTTATAAATTAGTGGAATTTGATCTGTTTCTAAGGCGAACGTAGTCTCTTCCAGCACATAATCTAAATGCTTTCTAATATTAGCCTCTTTTCGCTCCAGGCGTTCCCTGTGGTAATCTTCGGCCTCTTCACGATATTGAAAAATAGTCACCACCGCAATTAATACGGAAGCCAACAGAACAAGCACAATCATTGAGAAGAAAATACGATTTCGTAAAGAGCGTTTGTAAAATGCCAACGTTAATAATTTTATGGGAAGATAGCAAATATTGCACCAAGGTGCTTATAATTCCAAAAGAGTGTGGTTATTTCTCTCTGATGCGCTTATACATTTTAAAGCCTAACATCAACAAAATAGCAAAAACGATAATTCCCAGTGTTCCGTATATCCAATCCACGGCGTTCTTCAGAATCACTAAAAAAACAACTGAAAATAAAATAATGGTGGCCCCTTCATTATACAAACGCATCCAGTTGGAGGAGTATTTATAACTATCTTTCTCGTGTGCTTTAAAAATAAGATGACACTTAATGTGGTAAAAAATGAGTGCAACTACAAAACCCAATTTTACCTGCATCCAGGCATCTGTGATCCAGAATGGACGTAATGCCAGCAGCCAAATCGCAAAGCCAACGGCGAGTACCATAGACGGCCACGTAATAATGTACCACAGCCTTTTGGTCATGATTTTATATTGGTCGCTTAGTATTTTTCTTGCTGGTTCTTCTTTTTGTTGTGCTTCAATCTGGTACACAAACAGCCTCACAATGTAAAACAACCCGGCAAACCAGGTAATTACAAAGATTAAATGAAGCGATTTTATATAATTATATTCCACAGTACAAAGATACGAAAAGCCAGACTAGACCCGCAGGGTTTTTAAGACCCTGTGAGTCTCTTATGGTGTAGTTGTTACTCTTCAATAATAAAAAAAGTTCACTCAACATAGGAATAAGCATCGCAATGGGGCAAATACAAGAAAATTCCTAATATTTTGGCAAAATTAATAGCATTAGAAAATATTTTGGCAAAAATTAAGTTTTCGCATGCAAAAGGTTGGGATTTTTAATGCTATCAACATTATAAATTTACTCCCTAATGTTTTAATATGTCATCTACAACCACAATTAATGAACAGGAGCTTTTTAAGAATATCTTTGCCCATGCCTATAATGGTATAGCATTGGTAAGCCTTGAAGGTGCTTTTTTGCAAGTAAATAACAGTTTATGTAGAATCTTAGGATACACTGCTACTCAGCTAAAAGAATTAACGTTCCAGAAACTAACCTACACCGATGATCTTGAAAAAGATTTGGAATATTTACAACAGCTTTTGGCCGGGGACATAGAAAATTACCAAATGGAAAAACGGTATTACCACAAATCCGGAACGTTGGTCTGGGGATTGCTTTCTGTTTCATTGGTAACTGATGCCAACCAAAAACCGCTTCATTTTGTCTCACAGATTATAGATATAACAAAGCGTAAAACTTCGGAAAAGGAATCGGAGGCATTTTTAACATTGTTAGAAGCCCAAAACGGAAAGTTCAAAGACTTTCTGGATATTGTATCTCACGATTTACGAACACATACAGGCAACATAACAACCCTCACAAATTTTATTGAAGAGGACCACCCAACTGTTGCAAAAGATGAATCGTTTTCTCTGTTAAAAACCGCGGTGCTAAATTTAAATGAAACTCTTCTTTCCTTAAACGAAACCATACAAAGTAATGCACTGCAAAAGAAAAATCTACAGAAAATATCACTATACGAAATTGCTAATAAAGCTTTAGAAAATGTAAACGCCATCGCTAAGATAAATGACTGTACGCTAAAAAATAATATTCCTGAAAATTTATATGTATACGCAGAGACAACCTATTTAAATAGCATATTAATTAATTTAATCTCCAACGCAATTAAATACAGACATCCAAACCGAAAGTGTCTTGTGGAACTTATAGCAGAAGAAAAAGAACATTTTCTGGTTTTTTCAGTAAAAGATAATGGCCTTGGGTTAGACTTGGATGCATACAGCGAAGATCTTTTTAAACCATACACGACCTTTCACGACGTTGCAGACGCAAGAGGAGTTGGACTCTATATTACAAAAAAATACGTAGAGTTTCTAGGGGGTACTATTGGCGTAGAAAGCAATTTTAACCTTGGTAGTACTTTCACAATTAAATTGCCAAAGGTTACACAAAAATCTAAATAACCGCAACAAATTTTGGGTCTCACACGGGAATTAATCATTCTCTACGAACAAAAAAAGCAACATTTTTTTCACAAGTAATAAAACGATAATAAAGTTGCTGTTGAAATAAAAGCAAAGAAAAACAATTCCCTAGATGTTACAATAACCGTATTCCAACCAGGGATAATACTCAAAATGAAATCTGAAAAAAATAATAAAACCACCAAGTAATATAATAGCAATGAAATTAGAAGTGCTATTATTTTTAAAATACTATTTCTACTAATCTTCCACAAACAAATAATTGAGTTGTTTGGCATTAAATGCAGCGTTAAAAGATTTTATCTCTTCAGAAATCAGCGTGTCAAACTTTACTAGCTCAGCGTTTACCTGCTGGGTTAATTCGTTCTTCACAGCGATATCCTGTTGAGTGGGTGGGAAATCGTCCATACTTACCAGGCTGTTTAAATGCGCCAGTTTATTGGTTAATCTAATTGGAAAATTTAAAGGGTCTTGTCCGCTTTTATTCTGTGTTTGGTAGAGTGCTTTTTCAATTTCTGAAAACTGTTCGCTTAGTTCTTTCGCTTTTTCAACGAGTTCTTTTACGCTTTCATTTTCCTTGTATTGTTTCTGAAAAGCACCCAGCTGTGTGTTTATTTTCCGGATGTTTTTAATAGACTGATGCGCTTTGTCCACGGTTTTATTTACATCGGTCACAAAATCGAATTGCTTTTGCATTCCCGCCACATCGGTTTCGGCATTTTTATCGGGTATAATATTGAAAGCTTGTGTTAATGTTGCTTCCCCTTCTATTTCCAGAACAGCTTTGTACTGGCCAGGAACAGCTTGCGGTGCATCTGTACTTGCCCACCATAAAATCATTCCGTCGAGACGTTCGGCACCTTTGCCTCGCATATCCCACGTATGATAATTCGCTCCTTCTTCAACCTTTAATTCTTTGATGTTCTTTTCGGAATCTTTCTTTGTGCTGAATTTTTGAATAGTATCTCCACGACTGTTCAAATAACTTAAACTGATTTTCTTTTCTGAAGGATCCTTCAAATTAAAATATGTCATCACACCACTTGGATGGTTGGTACCGTTGGTTAATGAACCACTTCTGGAATTACCGCCCATTCTATACGTATCTTTCGGCTTAAATAAGAAGTTTCCTTTTCCCTTCGCATCTGCCAATTGATGCATCATTCCTAAATCATCAAGTATCCAAAGGCTTCTTCCTTGTGTTGCAACAATAAGATTGTTATCCTTCAACGCTAGATCTGTAATAGGAACAATAGGTAAATTAAGCTGAAATGGCTTCCAGTTGGCACCATCGTCAAAAGAAATATACATTCCCGTTTCGGTTCCTGCATAGAGCAACCCCTTGCGTTTAGGATCTTCCCGAACCACTCTCGTAAAATGCTCCGGAGCGATGCCATTGGTAATTTTCTTCCAGGTTTTTCCATAGTCTGAAGTTTTGTACAGATACGGGGCAAAATCGCCCGTTTTGTACTTCGTTCCGGCAATGTAACACGTACCCGCATCAAAAACCGATGGTTCCACACTATTAATCATCATCCACTCCGGCATTCCTTTGGGTGTTACATTATTCCAGGTTTTACCTCCATCCTGGCTTACATTTACGAGACCATCGTCACTTCCTGTCCATAAAACTCCCTCCTTTATAGGGCTTTCGGCAGCGGCAAAAATGGTACAATAATATTCTACACTGGTATTGTCCTGGGTAATGGGTCCACCAGAAGATTTTTGCTTTTCAGGATCGTTTCGGGTTAGATCCGGACTAATTACCTCCCAACTTTCACCCTCATTCGTGGTAACGTGTAAATGGTTAGACGCTGTGTATAGTTTGTCTGGGTTATGGGGGGAAAAGAAAATAGGGAAATTCCATTGAAAACGGTATTTCATATCTTCCACGCCATGCCCCATGGGGTTATCCGGCCAGACACTAATACTTCTCACCGTGTTTTTATCGTGATTATATCGAGTTAGAAATCCGTCATAACTACCACCATACACAATATCCGGATTTTCAGGGTCTACGGCTATATGAGCACTTTCACCTCCTGCGGTGCTTTCCCAATCGTCTTCAGAAATACTCCATCCTTCGGTTCTGTGTGGAATGCGCACGGTACTATTATCCTGCTGTGCGGCATAAATTTTATACGGGAAACTATTGTCGGTAGTTACGCGATAAAACTGAGAAGTAGGCTGATTGTAGTACGTGCTCCAGGTCTCACCACCATCATAACTCACCTGGGCACCGCCGTCATCTCCAATAATCATTCGGTTAGAGTCTTCCGGCGCGATCCATAAATCGTGATGATCTCCGTGGGGTGCGTTGTAGGTGCTATATGTTTTTCCGCCATCGGTACTTTTATGGTAGCGAACGTTTAGGACGTACATTATATCTTCATCTTTGGTATCTGCGTATATACGTGTATAATACCAGGCTCTTTGGCGCAATTTACGTTCGCTGTTTATCAAGTTCCAGGTTTCGCCACCGTCGTCACTTCGGTACACGCCACCTTTATCTTTATTTTCGACCAGTGCCCAAACTCTATCGCTATTTGCCGGAGAAACGGTTACTCCAATAATCCCCAATGTATCTGTCGCAAAGCCTTTATTTTTTGAGATTTCCTTCCAGGTTTCACCACTATCCGTACTTTTCCAAAGTGCTGAACCTTCGCCACCACTGCTTAAACTGTAGGGTGTTCTTCGCACATTCCAGGTAGAGGCGTATAAAACCCGTGGATTGTTAGGATCCATAATTAAATCTACCGCTCCTGCATTTTCATTCGCAAAAAGCGTTTTACGCCATGTTTTTCCGCCGTCGGTACTTTTGAAAACGCCTCGTTCCTGGGTAGGCTTATAAATATTTCCCATTACGGCAGCGTACACTGTATTATAATCTGTTGGATGCACAGCAATTCTTGGAACATGACGGCTATCTTTTAGTCCTGCTGAAGTCCAGGTTTTTCCTGCATCTTCACTTTTCCACATTCCGTAGCCTGAAGATACATTTCCACGCACGGTTTTTTCTCCACCGCCTACATAGATAACATTTGGGTCGCTTTTTGCAACTTCAATAGCACCTATACTTCCACCGAAAAATCCGTCGGAAATATTCTTCCAACTTCTTCCACCGTCTTTAGTTTCCCAGATTCCTCCGCCTGTACTTCCAAAATAATAGAGGTTTGGTTTTCCCGGAACACCAGTAACAGCAGCGCTCCTACCGCCTCTAAAAGGGCCAATTAACCGATATTCCAAAGCTCCGTAGAGGGCTTCGTCATAAGTTTGTGCGTTGGTGTTTTCAGTAAAAATTCCGAAGAAAGTGATTGCTAAAAGTAGCGAAAGGAGGAGTTTTAGGCGTTTCATAAACAAAATTTGAAAAGTTTGCTTAAAGATAACGCTTCAAAAGATATTTGGAAAGTTAAAAATTTTACTTCAAATCTTTCTTAACCGCTCTATTCAAATAATATCCCGTAACTAAAGTGGAAAGCACATCGGCAATAGGAAAGGCGATCCAAACGCCAAATACTCCGTAGAATTTCGGCAAAATTAAAATCAGCGGTATTAAAAAGAAACCTTGCTTGGTTAGACTTAGCAACAAAGCAGGAACGGCTTTACCAATGGCCTGGAAATAGGACGATCCAATGAGCTGCACTGCAATTACGGGTGTCGCGGCAAATACCCAACGTAATGCGTTTGGGGTTCGTTTTAAAATTTCGGCATTATTTGCAATGGTTTCAGCGTCTTGCCCATCCTTATTACTAATGAAAATTGAAACCAGATCTGGCGCAAAAATCATAATAATAGTAAAGATGAGTAATGCCAGTCCGCCAGAATATAGAATAGATTTGTTAATAGATTCGCGTACACGTTGAAACTGATTAGCGCCATAATTATAACCAGCAATAGGTAAAAAGCCCTGATTTACACCAATTACAGGAAACAGTGCGAACATTAAGGCTCGGGATATAATTCCGTACGAAGCCACATCCAATGCATCTCCTGTTGAAATTAACACATTATTCACCAAAACAGTAAAAATGCTAATCACCCCTTGTCTTGCGAGTGTTACGGAGCTAAGGGCACTTATTTCAGAAACTATTTTGCGTTTTAGTGTAAAGCATTTGGCCGTCAATCTTAATTCACTTTTAAAAATGAAAAACCAAACAATAAAAGCAAAGCAGATAAAGTAACTAATAAACGTAGCCCAGGCTGCCCCTTCCATCCCAAAATCGAATACATTTATAAGGATATAGTCCATAAAAATGTTTCCAATAGCCGGCAGCATCATCGCGTACATCGCAAATTTTGGTTTTCCTTCGGCACGTATTACGTTGTTTCCCATCATGCACATAGCGAGCATAACAATACCGTACATAACAATACGATAATAGATAAGCGCCAGATCTTTGAAGCTTTCGTCGGCTCCAAACCATTCAATTAAAGTATCCTGAAAAATGAGTCCAAGAATAGCCAGTAAACCTGAAGTTAAAAAAGTAAGAGTGACCTGATTTCCAAAAACGCGCAGTGCTTTATCATCATCTCCAGAACCTAATGCACGTGACAATACAGAGCTTCCTCCAATCCCAACTGCCAATCCAATCGCGCCAATAAAAAACGTAACCGGAATCACCACCGTAATAGCCGAAATAGCTAGCGACCGATCCACCGTCCTACAAAAATGGTGTCCACGATCATATTCAGCGACATCACCAAAATACCAATGGAAGCAGGAACCGCTTGTTTTATCAACAAAGAGCCAATGGAAGCGGTGCCTAGGGAATTAGACTTTTTATTCATAGTATTTATTTCTTACGCCAAAACGGAATCTATTATCTGTTTTTATGAAATAATAGTTGATAAAAAAGGCTGCCGCAACTTCAGTAAAGAATGGGTTAAGCAATAGCTTTATCTATAGTTACAATACGCCATTCTTCAACCATATTTGCCAACACTTGTGCAAAATCTTCTCGGTCATTCAGACAGGGTATTACGGTAAATTCTTTTCCGCCAACTTCGTGGAAAATTTCTTCACCTTCCATCGCAATTTCTTCAAGTGTTTCCAGGCAATCACTCACAAAAGCCGGAGTAACAATCGCCATTTTTTTAACACCGGCTTTACCCATTCTCTCAATGGTACGGTCTGTATAAGGTTGCAACCAAGGGTCAAAACCTAGTCTGGACTGGAAGGTGGTAGTATAGGTTCCGTTTTTGAGACCTAGTTTTTTGGCGACGTTTACGGTGGTAATTTCGCATTGGTGGCGGTAACAAAATTCGTGTTGGGGAGAACCTTTTTTAAAGCAGCACTTGCCGTTCATTTTACAGTTACCGTTCGTGACGTCCCGCTTACGAATGTGTCTCTCCGGAACGCCGTGATAACTGAACAAAATATGTTCATAGTCCAATCCATCTAAACGCTCGGCAATACTTTTTGAAAGCACATTAATGTAATCTTCGCGGTGATAAAAAGCTGGTGTACGGGTAATCTTTACCTGCGGAAAATGTGCTGCAACCAACTCGTCTATCTTCACATCGATCGTTTCAGTAGTTGCCATGGCAAATTGTGGATACAACGGCATTGTTTTAATCTCTGTACAACCCTGATCTACCAACTCCTGCAGGCCTTTTTTAAGCGTCATACTTCCGTAACGCATAGCGAGTGCGACCGGGATATTCAATTTTTTCTGAACTTGTTTTTGTAATCTTTCCGATAGTACAATAAGCGGCGAACCTTCGTCCCACCAAATCTTAGCGTATGCCTTTGCAGACTGTTTTGGACGTGTGTTTAAAATAATCCCACGTACCAATAAAATACGCGCCCATTTTGGCACGTCTATCACCCGCGGGTCCATTAAAAACTCGTCGAGGTATTTTTTTACATCTTTAGGTGTAGGGCTGTCGGGTGAACCGAGGTTTACTAAAAGGACTCCTTTTTTATTCAAAAGTAATAGGATAGGGTCACATTGAGCGCAGTGGAAATGCAATTAATCTTCAACTGAACTCAAACAGACATTGTTAAATAATTTACAAGAAGCAAAAATACTGCTTAAAGTTGGTTTGAAAAACCGAGTAAGATAGATTAACAAAATAGTGTGATAATCACTCCACGAGGTCATCCTTTTGTGCATACCTGGAATTTAAGGTTTGTAAAGCTAGGAACTTAGCCCCATCACAAATTTCTTAGGCGTTGTCCCAAATTTCTTTTTAAACGCAGCTATAAAATGACTAGCGGTGCTATAGCCTACTTTTAAACCAACTTCGTTTACATTATATGCTCCCGTTGCCAATAATTGTCGGGCGACCTCCATTTTATAATCGAATAAAAAACTAAAGACGCTGTCTCCATAAATTTGCTTAAAACCTTCTTTTAGTTTGTTAAGTGGAAGTTGAATTTGGTCGGCGAGTTGTTGTAGCGTTGGAGGCTCCGCCATATTTGCAATGATAAGTTCCTTCGCCTTTTTAATTTTTGAAACATTGGCTTCATCCACCAAAAATGGGCACTGCTCCACATCTACATCTTCTTCTCTATTAAAATATAAACTCAATAACTCGTACGCCTTCCCCTTAAAATACAGTTGTTTTATGGATGGATGCAGATTATAATTCATTAACTGATTAAGCACAATTGCCATCGAAGGTGAAATATGCGCATCTTTATAGTATTTACGGCCTTTATTTTCATCACTCAAGAAGGTAATATAATTGGCTTCGGAAGAAAATAAGGTATGGAATTTTTTTATAGGAAGTAACACCGAAAGCACCCAGGAATTTGGCGCAACAGCAACCTCAATGGGCAAATCACGTTCCGGATTGTATAATAAGAGAGAGGTATCCTCTGCAACTGGCAGTCTGTAATTACCATTATTAAAACTGAAAGAACCCGACCCTTTTACACAAAAGTGAAACTGAATATAATCACTACTCACTTCGCGCGTATACAACTGTATTTCAGAACTTTCATTGCTGAATTTCAGGATAAAAAAACCCTCCTCAATCTTTGTTTCCTTATAAATACCTTGAGCGATATTTTTTTCTGAAATAGCATCTTCTATTAGTTTCATTTATTTAGAATTGATATAAATAAGAATGTTGTAATTACTGGCGAAGATACAGTATTATTGACACAAGCCGAAATAGCAGTAAATTTTAACTATTTTCTACAGCTATCGACATAATTGATGCGTCATGCGTTGTTTTTTAATTTACGGAGTGTTTATTTTTGCCTCGTTCATGAAAATAACAAACGGTAAGCGACATTTTTCTTCAGAAGAAGGCAATTTCTACGCCATTGGTCTCAATTATAAAAAGGCCGATGCTGAAGTTCGTGGGCATTTCAGCATTTCTGAAACTGCGCAAAAAGCGATTCTTTCTGCCGCCAGAGAGGAAGGTATTGAATCTTTAAGTGTGCTTTCTACCTGTAATCGCACCGAATTATACGGTTTTGCCAAATCACCCAAACAACTCATTAAACTACTCTGCGAGCATACCCACGGCACCGTTGAGGAATTTGAAAAAGTCGCATATATTCATATAAATGAAGATGCTGTTGCGCACCTTTTTAAAGTGGGAACAGGTCTCGACAGCCAGATCCTGGGAGATTTTGAGATTATAAGCCAGCTACGTATAGGATTTAAACGTGCCAAAAAAATGGGATTGCTCAATGCATATATGGAGCGCTTGGCGAATGCAGTGATCCAGGCCAGCAAACGCATTAAAAACGAGACCGAAATTTCTACCGGAGCAACTTCGGTAAGTTTTGCGGCTGTGCAATATATAATGGCACGTGTTCCTTATGTCTCTGAAAAGAATATTTTATTGTTCGGAATTGGTAAAATTGGGAGAAATACCTGTGAAAACTTAATAAAACACACCAAAAACGAACAGATTACGCTTATTAACCGTACAAAATTAAAAGCCGAGGCAATTGCCGGAAAGTTTAATCTGGTGGTTAAGGATTATGCAAACATTCAAAGCGAAATTGCCCAAAGCGATATTTTAATTGTAGCCACGGGAGCACAGCAGCCTACAATTTCAAAGGAATTATTATATTTAAAAAAGCCACTTTTAATTCTGGATCTTTCCATACCTAAAAATGTTTCGGAAAATGTAAAAGAAAACGAAAACGTCACTTTAATTCATTTAGACGAACTTTCAAAAGTAACCGATGCTACTCTGGCGCACCGGGAATCTCAAATTCCGTTAGCCAAAAAAATTATAGCTGAAATTTCAGCAGAATTTAATACCTGGTCCGAAAAACCGAAGTTTTGCTCCAACGTTAAAAGCATTAAAAAGTAAACTTTCAGCAATAAAAGAAGGTGAAATTGACAATCAGCGTCGTAAAATTTCCGATTTTAACGAAGAACAAGCTGAAATATTAACGAACAGAATTATCCAGAAAATTACAACTCAGTTTGCAAACCATCTTAAAAATGCCAACGGATCAGCTTCCGAAAAGGCGGCGTTAATTCGTGACGTATTTCAGTTAAACAATTCTGGCAATGAGTAAGGTAATACGAATTGGAACGCGCGACAGCCAATTGGCGCTATGGCAGGCTCATACGGTAGAGAAACAGCTGAATGATTTAGGTTACAAAACCGAAGTTATTTCGGTAAAATCTACAGGCGATCTTAGGCTGGATCAGCCACTATACGAAATGGGCATTACC
Source organism: uncultured Flavobacteriaceae bacterium (assembly GCA_963793275.1). GTDB lineage: Bacteria > Bacteroidota > Bacteroidia > Flavobacteriales > Flavobacteriaceae > Marinirhabdus. Next base: position 254,531 of record CAWBZL010000004.1, on the reverse strand, counting down.
GGAATTTTTACGAAAACACTGGACATCGCTATGTTAAATGGTACGGTAGACATTGCCGTTCATAGTATGAAAGATGTACCCACAGCCTTGCCAAAAGGGATTGTACAAACAGCAGTTCTGGAACGGGCAAGTTTTGAAGATACTTTAGTGACAAAGCAAGAAATTGACACTTCAAAACCATGCGTTATTGCTACAGGAAGTTTGCGCAGAAAAGCACAATGGCTCCATCGATATCCACACCATACGGTAGTTGATTTACGCGGAAATGTACAGACGAGATTACAAAAATTGAAAAACAATACCTGGGATGGAGCCATATTCGCAAAAGCTGGCCTGGAGCGCATGGAATACGTCCAAGGAACTGAAATAAAAAATTCAGACTTTAATGGAATTGGAGAGGCTCTTGATTGGATGCTCCCTGCTCCTGCACAAGGAGCTATGGTAGTACTGGCATTGGAAAATGATGACTATAGTACGGAAGCTACCTCAAAATTAAATCAACTGTCATCGGACGTATGCACTAAAATTGAAAAAGACTTTTTGCGCACGCTGGAAGGTGGCTGTACTGCACCCATTGGAGCGCTGGCTGAAATTGTTGAAGATGCCATTCAATTTAAAGGGTGTTTGTTTTCACTGGATGGGAAGGAAAAGTTAGAAGTCGCAAAGTCTTTCAAAAAAACCGACTTTGAAAAGTATTCTCCAGGAGTTGCCGCTGCGAAAGAATTGTTGGAAAATGGGGGAAGCGGTTTAATGGCGATGATTAAAAAAGAAATGAAATAGGATGAAAATCCTTTCCACAAAAAAACTAAAACCCAATCAGCGGGACTTACTCCTTGGAGGAGGATGCAGTGTGGTAGATTATGATGCGATTTCAATCGATTTTTTAGATTTTAAAATCCCTCCCACAGTTGACAGAGCAATTTTCACCAGTAAGAATGGAGTAAAGAGTTTTTTTAATCAATTAGAGAAGCTCCCCTCTGCAAATAAAGTAGAAGGACCGGGGGTGAGAATTATAGAGGTGTATTGCGTTGGTCAAAAAACAAAATCACTCCTGGAAGAAAATGGACTAAAAGTGACAAAATTTGCCCAAAATTCAGCAGAATTAGGTCATTTTATAGTAGAAAACCATCGAAAAGGACGTTTTCACTATTTCTGCGGAAGTGAACGTAGAGATGAATTACCAAACCTCCTAGAAACAGCAAAAATTGACTTTTTCGAGATAAAAACGTATAAAACTGAGCTTAAACCACGAAAATTTCATCAAAAATGGGACGGAATCCTGTTTTTTAGTCCAAGTGGGGTGGAGAGTTATGTTACAAAGAACTCAATAGGTACTTCAACAGCTTTTTGTATAGGTAGAACCACTGCTGCTGAAGTCCGAAAATATACATCGAACATTAGTATTGCCAATTCTACTTCTGTAGAAAGTGTGATTGCAAAAACTGTAAAAACATTAAAAAACAGCTAAAGACCCCAGGTCAAAAGCAAATAGCTACTTTATGATAAAAAACAATTTATTCCTAAAAGCCCTTAATGGCGAAACCGTAGAACGCCCCCCTGTTTGGATGATGCGCCAGGCCGGCCGTTACCTTCCAGAATTTATGGAGATAAAGGCTAAATACGATTTTTTCACCCGTTGCCAGACCCCGGAATTGGCCAGTGAAATAACGGTGCAACCTATTCGAAGGTACGGGATGGACGCAGCTATATTATTCTGTGATATTTTGGTTATTCCGCAGGCGATGAACATTCACGTAGAGATGAAACCGGGTCTTGGCCCTGGTTACCCAACCCCATTCGGTCTCAAAAAGACCTGGACAGTGTAATAGTGCCCGATATTCACGATACACTTGGGTACGTAATGGACGCTATAAAAATGACCAAAGAAAAGCTAAATAACGAAATTCCATTGATAGGTTTCGCAGGTTCTCCGTGGACCATTTTATGCTATTGTGTGCAGGGACAGGGAAGTAAAAACTTTGACAAGGCTAAGGAATTCTGTTTTACACAGCCAGTTGCAGCTCATGAATTATTGCAAAAAATTACAGACACAACAATTGCCTATTTAAAGGAAAAAGTAAAAGCGGGTGTTGATGCCGTACAGGTTTTTGATAGCTGGGGCGGTATGTTATCGCCTACCGATTATCAGGAATTTTCCTGGCAGTATATTCAGCAAATTATAGATGCTTTAAAAGACGAAACCCCCGTAATTGCATTTGGGAAAGGCTGCTGGTTTGCGTTAGATACTATGGCAAAAAGTGGTGCTTCGGCTTTAGGCGTAGATTGGACGTGCTCGCCGGAACAAGCCCGTAAATTAACCGGCGGAAACATCACGTTACAAGGAAATTTCGATCCTACTAGACTTTTTAGTCCGCCAGCCGAAATTAAACGAATGGTAAAAGAGATGATAGATGCCTTTGGGAAAGACAAATACATCGTAAATTTAGGCCACGGAATTTTACCTAACATACCCATTGAAAATGCAGGTGCTTTTATTGAGGCTGTGAAGGAATATAAAACAGAGTCTTGAAGATCTGTGCGCATTAAGAAATTAAGTAGTACTCAGTTATGGTATTTTGTGGTATTATGTCTGAAACATCCTTTATTAATTCTGCCTACTTTAAAGGCAACAAAACAAACATTTCAGGTATGCAATGAGCTGTTTGGAAATGAACATCAAAAGAGTAATAAAGCAAATGCTTTTAGGCACGCACTCTGGAATGTACTAATTTGTAAAAAATCGATGAAAAGTCTCAAAAACAAGCAAAAAAGTGTGTTTTGGGGGCAAAAAGTGACCGATCTTTACGAAAAAGTGACCCAAAATGAACCTCTGGACGAAGCGATGGACCTGCACAACAATGCTATTGGCAGAATGTGTTTTTTGAATTATTTGGGCAAAAATGAAGAAGAAATGGTTGTTTTTCTTCAAAACAGAGCGAAAAATGCTATAAAAATAACGTATAGTTCGAATCTTAATTTAATCGCCAATCAAATGGTATATATTGAAGACTGATGAGCAAACTTTTGTCACGATATAACAAAAGGTACATGGAAATTAAACAAGGCTGGAGTCCGCAACAAAATTTATTGTATGGCTTTCTTACCTATGTGATTATTGGTGCTGTTCTACTTTCGCTTCCTTGGTTACAAAAGGAAAATGTGGCATTTTTGGACAGTCTTTTTATTTCCACATCTGCGGTTTCTACAACCGGTCTTGTAACGGTTTCTATTTTTGATAGTTATAATATAGTTGGACAATCTGTAATTATGCTGCTTTTTCAATTGGGCGGAATAGGCTATTTAACTTTTACCACCTTTATGCTATTGTCTACTACGAGAAGGATTACGCCCTGGCATAAAAGTATATTAAACACAGAATTTACGCTTCCCGTAACTATAAAGATCAATGATTTTCTGAAATCTGTCATTCTGTATACAATAATTATGGAGGTCATTGGTGCAATTTTATTCTTTATAGCATTTAAAAATGAGGGTATGGAAACCGGGGAGGCTCTCTGGTCTTCAGTTTTTCATAGTATCAGTGCTTTTTGCACCGCAGGTTTTAGTTTGTTCAATTCCGGATTTACAGCGTATGTGGACCACGGTCTTATAAACTTCACGGTATCTATGCTGGCAATATGTGGCTCATTGGGCTTTATTGTTATAACCGATATAGGGCTATGGGTTAAAAACCGCAGGCACAAACTTAGTTTTACAACTAAAATTGTTACCGTTGGTTCACTGTTGTTATTAAGTTTCGGATTTATATTTTTATATTTTTTTGAACCCTCTATCATAAAACTGGAAGGAACTACAAGAGTTACGGCAGCGTTCTTTCAATCTATGACAGCGATGACCACCGTTGGCTTTAATACAGTAGATTTTGCAGGTTTCTTGCTACCCATGCTCTTGGTTACTATATTTTTAATGTATATAGGAGCATCACCCTCCGGAACAGCAGGTGGAATGAAAATTACAACTCTTACAGCCGTCTTTGCGATTATGAAAAGCCGATTAAAAGGTGACAAGAGTATTACTTTTTTAGGAAAAGGAATTCCATACGAAAGGCTCTACATAGCAACTTCATCCTTTATATTCTATACATCACTTATCGCTCTGGGAACTTTTTTGATGACGTTTTTTGAAGAAGCCAAATTTCAGGATTTATTTTTTGAAGTAGCCTCTGCATTGGGAACTGTTGGTTTGAGTACAGGAATTACCGGAAGTTTAACCGCAGCAGGTAAGATAATTATCATTGTATTAATGTTCATTGGCCGTTTAGGCGTACTTACATTTGGATTGGCCATCTGGTCTAAAACAATAAAAGCAACTGAGCGGGAGATTTTAAAAGAAGATATCGCAGTATAATGATCAAAAACATCATAAAAGGAATTAAAGCCTACGGAGGAACGTTTAAGCTCATTCATAAATTAAGCTTATGGAAATACTTTTGGGTGCCCATTATAATTAGTGTTGTTGCCGCAGGAGGGATTGGATTATTAGCCTGGGCATTAAGTGATACTATTGGAGGGTTTATCTCAAAAATATGGTTTTGGGAATGGGGAGCAGAAACCTTCAGAAAAATTAGTGATTTTCTGGGGGCGTTGGCTATTTTAGCGCTTGGACTTATTACTTATAAACACATTATCCTTGCTTTAAGTGCGCCGTTTATGAGTCCTGTTTCAGAAAAAATCGAAATTCATTTGTTGGGAGAAACGCATTCCCACCGTGACACTACCAACGCAGCGCAATTATGGCGCGGTGTGCGTATAAACGTTCGAAATTTATTACTGGAATTTATGTTTACCATTCCGTTGCTCATTTTAAGTTTTATCCCCGGCGTTAATATTGTTACCGGTATTCTTATTTTTCTAATCCAGGCGTATTATGCAGGTTTTGGAAATATGGATTACACTTTGGAGCGCCATTTTCAATATAACGAAAGCACCAAATTTGTAAGAAATAACAGTGGTATAGCCATAGGAAACGGGATTGTTTTTATGGCAATGTTATTTATTCCTGTGATTGGGATTATTCTGGTTTTACCCCTTTCGGTAACAGCTTCTACTACAGAAACGTTGCGGTTGATTGAAGAGCGTAAAAAACTAAATACTGCTACAAATTTAAAAACCAAATGAAAGAAAAATTTGTAACATACATCCGCAACCTCCAAAATACCATCACTTCAAAATTGGAAGCAATAGACGGAAAGGCAAAATTTGAAGAAGACCTTTGGGAACGTCCGGAAGGTGGCGGTGGTCGCACAAGGGTGATCGAAAATGGAGCCGTTTTTGAAAAAGGAGGTGTTAATATCTCTGAAGTACACGGAAAACTTCCCGAAAGTATGCAACAGTATTTTGGTGTAAAGGATGCAGATTTCTTTGCCTGCGGACTTAGTTTGGTCCTACATCCTGTAAACCCAATGGCCCCAACCGTGCACGCTAACTGGCGCTATTTTGAAATGTATGATGCAGCCGGAGAAATTGTAGACCAGTGGTTTGGTGGCGGTCAGGATCTAACACCCTATTACTTGTTTGAAGAAGATGCCATGCACTTTCATAAAACCTGTAAAAATGCCTGTGACAAACATAACCCTGCTTTTTATCCAAAATATAAAAAACGTTGCGATGAATACTTCTACAATGCCCATCGTGAAGAAGGGCGAGGCCTGGGCGGGCTCTTCTTTGACTACTGTAAAGTTTCAGAAGAAATGGAAATGCAGGACTGGTATAATTTCGTGACCGAAGTAGGCGATAGTTTCCTGGAAGCGTATGTTCCCATCATTGAAAAAAGAAAAAACCTAGCGTTTACGAAAGCTCAAAAAGACTGGCAGGAAATACGTCGCGGGCGCTATGTAGAGTTTAACCTGGTGCATGATAAGGGAACCCTTTTTGGATTAAGAACTAATGGAAGAATAGAAAGCATTTTAATGAGCCTCCCACCAAAAGTACAATGGGTATACGACCACCATCCGGAAACTGGTAGCGATGAAGAAAAGTTATTGCATGTCTTGAAAAATCCTAGAAATTGGGTAGACTAGCTTCGTAAGGTCTGTAATATATATCCGCAAATAGTATAAGTATTATACACCCGTTTCTTAAAGTTCTCGTAATATGAGCGGGGCTATTTTTTTGGCATTCTCCCTAAAGAGAAACATATCAACCCGTTACAAACTATTCCAATTGCTAAATTGTCTTGGCACTACTTTTTCTATATACCTATCAGAAAAAAAACTCTAATATATTTAAAACTGAAAATTTATGAAAAAGTTAATGTTAACAGCCGTATTCGCACTAGGAACCCTAACGGCAATGCAGGCACAGGAAAAAGAAGTAGAAGTACAAGATCCAACCAACGCTGTTGAAGAAGTAACGGTACAGAAAGAAGCAAAATTACTTGCAAAAGCTGATGTAAAGCAAGGTGCCTTTAAAGAAATTAAAGCAACCGAATTACCAGCACCTGTTAGAGAGGCACTTGCAAAAGATTTTGAAGGAGCAACCGTTCAAAAGGCGTACGTAAATGAAAAGCAGGAATTTAAACTGGTTCTTGCAACTGGTGTAAATGACTCGAAAGCTACCACTAAGACAGTATTTGCCTCTAAAGAAGGAGAGTGGATTAAAAAACCAAAAGCGGAAATGAAACAGTAATTGTTTTTGGTATTGTTGAAAGAGGTGTTCTTGTTATGAAGGACACCTCTTTCTATTTCCAGATAAGTGCCTTTTTAGAAGTCACTTTACCCCCTTCCTGGTAGGATTGAAAACGGGCTCTCAATACTACTTTCCTGCCTTCTCTATTTCTGGTAAAAATAAGGTGAGCGCCTACATTATAGCGTAACCAGGCACTAAAAAACAAGTTGGCATCTTTTTTACGCTCCCCAAAAATGGTAGGAACCGAGTAGTAATTGGAAAAACCAAACTTCTTTCGTACCCAATTGGTTTGAGAAATTATATACCGCGGATTTTCAACAGGGTTGATAATTTCCTGTAAGTAGTTCACAAATAAAATTCCTTCTTTGGCAGTTGCTCCTACCAAATAACAAGACAGCGATCCGTCATCAAATTCGTCTACTTTCAGAGAAATTTTATATTCTGAATCAGCAATTAAATGGTGTGCAATCATGGCATCTTTAAGCGCCTGCGCAATTTTTAATAGCTCCTTATCTCTTCGACCGTATTTTATATATAGGATTACTGCTTTTACTGTTTTAGGTAATAACAACATGGCAAAACCTAAAACGAGCGCATATATAAAATACAATACTCCTTTAGACAGTAAGGTGGTAATATTTTTAAAAAACAGCTCTGGTAAAGTGATACTGAAAAGCGCCGTGAGTTCAAAAAGAACATACGTTAAAGCATCTTTAAAATATAGCTTTTTGAGGGTATTATGAGATTCCTCTCCGGGAAAATTTAGTTTCAATTCTCGTACCAGGATATTTCCTTCTCCAATGGCATTTTTCCACCGGTTAGACACTAATTCTCTGGTGACTGCCAATTGTTTCATTTTCGAATTTAACTCAGAAATATTTCTAAGCGTTTCACTCCCAAATTTTAATCGGTCGGCTCCATTTTCTATGTAGGGTTCACCTTCTAATGAAATTCCGCAGAATGCTTCAAAGCGTCGTAATAATAGCGCTACATCTACACCGCCTGTTTCGCTGGTAGGATCTACACAGGCAATATGCCAGATGTTTGCTGCTTTATCTGGTTGCAATGGATTCACACGTATGGCGCGACCTCTCATTTGGTTGGACATTACAAAAGACCCCACAAAACTTGCTAAAACTAGCGTGTTTATTGCTGGCGCATCCCAGCCTTCTCCCAACAGCGATTTGGTACCGATAAGCACTTCAATAACGCCTGTTTCAAAAAGCTGTGTCATAACACCTACCATTTCTTTACTTGCTACCACGTTGGGTTTTATGATAACATATTCGGTTTCCCAAAGAATTTCCTGGGTAAAATTTTCTACGGAAATTAGTGCTGAAAGTTCATCCACTACCGAATTGTGAATAACGATCAAAGACCCCGTTAGCACGCCCAATTTCTCCCGTTTCAAAGGGAAATTAGCTGTACTTTTTATTTCATTGCGCAAAAACTGAAAAATAGGTACGACACCCAGTTTATTAATTTCGGCAATAGATTGGGTGTGTTGTACGTCCAGAAATTCCTTCCTTACGTAATCTGAAAGCACCACCATTCGCAGTCCGCTTTGTAAATTTTCGCTTTCAGTTTTTACAATCTCTACGATGCTTTTCAGCTTTGAAGGACTTTGCGCCAGCTTTCGGTACAGGCTTTGTTCCCCTATTAAATTAATTCTGTTTAAATCGAATGCACCAACCTTCCGCAATTGTTTTTCAACAGAAAGTAACAACGCTTCGTCCTGTAGGTAAAATCCCCGTTCTTCAATTAAAAAAGGATTCAGTAATGCTTCCACCCACGTATACGTAAGTGATGGAAATGTTACTTTTTTGGCTTCAATTCCTAAAAGTTCGATTTTTGCTTCCGGAATTTCAATTCCTGAAGCGTTCAGATAAATTAATAATGCCGAAAAGCGTTCTGGATTTTTATAAATTTCATCCAAATACGCTTCCGTTTCAGCATAAAAAGGATGCTTCTGTACAAATTGAATAAATGCCTCGTTCACTTTTAATGCTTCCACAAAAGCCATCAAATTTTCGCGGTAGGTAATAATAAATTGAATTTGTTCTGTTTCAGGTTCAGAAAAATAAATATAATCCTGGTGCGGACACAAATTGCCTTCGCGCACCAATTCCGGTACGCCTATTTCCATATCTATAGGACCGCACAGATCGAAATATTTTTTTAATTCGTTTTTGTCGCTATCGTAGGGAGGTGTTGCCGTTAGGGCAATTAAAGTGCAATTTTTTAAATTTTTTAAGCTGAAAAGCGGCTTCCACCATTCGTTTTTAAGGTGGTGAGCCTCGTCCAAAACCAACGTACCTATGCCAAATTTCTGAAAAAAAGCAAGTAATTTTTCCGAAGAATGCTCCAGATCGTTTTTAAAAAAGGAATGTAAAGATTGGTAGGTAGAAAATGTAAGTGTCGCCGGGTTTTTAATATCGAAAGAAGTTGCAACTTTATTTTTATCGGTAACAAAACATTCCAGCATCCGCTCGTGCCATTGGTTACGAATGGTAAGTGTGGGCGATAAAATAAGTGCTTTTTTGTCCAGCCGTTGCAGCATTTCCAGTCCTAAAACTGTTTTTCCGGAACCCGGTGGTGCAACTACGTGGAGATGATTGTCTTCCAGATGCAGGTTGAACTCCTTTAAGAAACGATCCTGATATGTCCTCCAGGGATGTATAAAGAAAAAGTGCGGTGATAGTGGGCTCAAGGGGCGACGGACTCTAGTAATAATTAGTACATTTGCAGGGTTAAAAATAGGGAATTGAGATGAGACAATTCCGCAAAAAACACAAAAGCATGTACCCACTTCGCAGAAACAGAAGACTCCGTCAAAATGAGGCTATTAGAAGCCTTGTGAGAGAGACTACTATCTCACCAAACGATTTTTTAGTCCCTCTTTTTATTGTAGATGGCAACGGCATTAAAGAGGAAATTGCCTCTATGCCCAATTACTATCGCTACAGCCTGGATTTACTGAAAACTGAAGTAAAGGAATTATGGTCGCTTGGATTAAAAAGTGTCTTGCTTTTTGTAAAAGTACCAGACAATCTAAAGGATAATAACGGCACCGAAGCTTTAAATAAAGACGGTTTAATGCAGCGCGCCATAAAAGCAGTAAAAGATGCCTGCCCGGAAATGCTGGTTATGACAGATGTGGCTATGGATCCTTATTCCAGCTACGGTCACGACGGGATTGTAAGTGATGGAATAATTGTAAACGACGACACCAACGCCATTCTTGCCGAAATGTCTCTGAGCCACGCCAACGCAGGAGCAGATTTTGTAGCTCCCAGCGATATGATGGATGGGCGTATTTTTGAAATAAGAAGTCTGCTGGAAGATGAAGGCTATCACAACACCGGCATTATGAGCTACAGCGCTAAATACGCAAGTTCTTTTTACGGACCCTTTCGCGATGCACTGGACAGTGCGCCAGTAGACCAGCAAAATGTCCCCAAAGACAAGCAAAGCTACCAAATGGATTTTGCCAACAGAGAAGAGGCCGTAAAAGAAACGCTCATGGATATTGAAGAAGGAGCCGACATTGTCATGGTAAAACCGGGATTATGTTATCTGGATATTGTACGCGATATTAAGGAAGCTGTCAATGTGCCCGTTGCTGTGTATCAGGTAAGTGGCGAGTATGCTATGTTAAAAGCTGCGGCTGAAAAAGGCTGGCTGGACCACGATGCCGTTATGATGGAACAAGTTACAGCTATTAAAAGAGCTGGAGCCAGTATTATTGCCAGCTATTTTGCGAAGGATGTGGTAAAATTAATTTCTTAACAAAATGAAACCAATATTTTTAATCGCCTCTTTTATTTCATTCACAACCTGTTTCGCCCAGCAAACCACCACCAAAGAAGCCTGGCTGGAAAAATGGGAAAACAGTAAAAACTACTTAGTTGGTATTGCAGAAGCGATGCCGGAAGAACAATACGACTTTAAACCCACAGAACGCCAAATGAGTTTTAAAGAACAGCTTATTCATATTAAAGGAAATATGGATTGGCTAAGTAACACGTATTTTACTGAAATTGAATTTGTAAGAACAAAAGCCGAACTTCCGCTCTCAAAGGCTGAGACAATTACCCATATTACCGAAGCTTTTGACAACGCGTCAAAAATAATTGAAAGGGCTACCGAAGAAAATTTATTGGAAACGGTAGATTTTTTTGCAGGTCCTAAAAGCAAATTGCAAATCTTAAACTTACTACACGATCACGTTACACATCACCGCGGCCAGTTAATTGTGTATTTAAATCTCAAAAATATTGAGCCACCCGGGTATTCGGGATGGTAAACCTTTGGAGTAATTCTCATAAATTCAAATTCTAAATTCTAAATTCTAAAAAAAGTTTGGAAATGTTCTGTTTCTGAAAGTCAAACGTCGAAATTTTAAAATATCTTTAATAGTCAAAACCTAAACAATACCCTACCTTGCTAAAAATCCTTTATTTATGGGCATATTAATACTCTACGCAGTACTATCTATCTTCTTTTCTTTTATGTGTTCCATTCTGGAGGCAGCGTTGTTAAGTTTTACTCCTTCATTCATAAAAATGAAAACTGCCGAAGGAAAATCGTACGCTACTACCCTTGCCCACATCAAAAAAGATATTGATAAACCACTTATCGCTATTCTAACCGTTAATACCATTGCACACACCGTAGGTGCCATTCTGGTAGGGAACGAAGCTGGTAAATTGGCTTTGGAAGGAGGAATAGATATTTCTATCTTAGGATTCAATTTTGTAGCGATTGTCTCTGCTGTAATGACCCTCCTCATTTTAATAATTTCAGAAATAATCCCTAAGACCATTGGTGCCACTTATTGGAAAAAATTAGGAGCTTTCACCGCTGTAAGTCTACGTGCGATGATGTTTCCGCTCAAATGGACCGGTATTCTTTGGCTCTTAACCCTTACAACAAAACTTATTGGTAAATCTGCACACGTAAGTACCATGAGTCGCGAAGAATTTATTGCCTTAACCGACGCTGCAGAGAAAGAAGGAGTTTTTGAAGAAAATGAAAGCGCAGTCATCAGAAACTTATTGGTTTTTAAATCTATTCTGGCAAAAGACGTTATGACCCCCTTCCCTGTAGTAGAAATGGAAGATGAAAAAACTACCCTGGTAAAATTTCATCAAGGTCATAAAAATCTTAAATTTTCGAGAATTCCAATTTACAAAGAGAAGTCGCATAATATTACAGGCTTTGTGCTTAAAGATGATGTTTTGGAAGAGCTTGTCGAAGAGCACGGTAACAAAACGCTAAGCGATATAAAACGAGATATTGCCGTTGTAAATGGCGAAAAACCCATTCCTGAATTGTTTGACACTTTTATTAAACAACGCGCTCATATTGCATTAGTAGTAGATGACTTTGGCAATACCATAGGTGTTGTAACTATGGAGGATATTATTGAAACACTTCTTGGTCTGGAAATTATGGATGAGAGCGATGCTGTTGAGGATATGCAGGTTGCCGCACGAAAAAACTGGGAGCAACGTGCTAAACGCATGGGTATTCATCTTGATGCTGAAGATCCTGAGGAAAAAGATTAAATTTTTAATTTTCAGCAAAGAGAAATACTATCTTTCCCTTAAATTAAAACTACGCTAGATCTTGGTTTCAACTATAACGACTGAAATTAATACTCCGCTTGGCCCAATAAAAATAGAGGGATCCACGGCAGGAATATCTGCCATTACTTTTATTGAAACTAAAATTTCAGAAACAAAAGAAATCCCGGACTGTTTGCAACAAGCCGTAAAAGAATTGGAGGAATATTTCAGGAAAGACCGAAAGGAATTCCAGGTAAAACTTGCGCCGGAAGGAACCCAATTTCAGCAAAGGGTTTGGAAGGAATTACTACAAATACCCTTCGGTAAAACAACCTCCTATCAGCAAATGGCAAATAGCCTTGGTGACCCAAAAGTTATACGTGCCGCCGCCAGTGCCAATGGAAAAAACCCAATTGCTATATTAATTCCCTGTCATCGGGTTATTGGGACCGACGGCTCGCTAACGGGTTACGCAGGTGGTTTGCACCGAAAAAAATGGTTGCTGGCACACGAGAGTCCTGCAACACAGGGAGTATTATTCTAAAATATACACAAGAAAGTGTGTTTCGGGACGCACATAGATAGGTACGTGCACAGAAATTTGAGATATTTGTAGATGGCCTCACATTATAATTCAATTTTAGACCTCACATGAAATATCTTAAACGCTTCCTAAAATGGTTTATTGGAATTTTGCTATTCCTCATCGCTCTTGCCTACATCATAGATTACGACTATATCCTAAAAGGTGTTCGGGTAGTATATCTTACCGGTCATACCACAGCTTTTATAGACGATCACGTATATTTTGAAAATGAAACCATTCCTGCAAGTACCAACCCACAACCGTGGCCTTTTCATTCAGAATTTAACAAAGTACAGCCTACTGAAACATTGGTTGAAACGCATAAAAACTATGGAACTGTCGCTTTTCTTATTATAAAAAACGATAGTATCTGGCACGAGCATTATGCCGAGGGCTACGATAAAACCTCAAAAACGAACAGTTTTTCTATGGCAAAAAGCATCACTTCTGCGCTTTTAGGTAAAGCTATAAAAGACGGTTTTGTAAAGAGTTTGGAACAGCCCATAGGAGATTTTGTTCCTAAATTTAAGGGATCGACTTCAACCGTAGGCGATTTATCCTCTATGTCCAGCGGTCTTAATTGGGAAGAAAGTTACACCAGCCCATTTAGTGTAACAGCACGCTCCTATTACGACGACGACCTGGCAGAAACTATACTGAATTTGGAAATAACCGAAATTCCCGGAGAATCGTTTAAATATTTAAGTGGAAACACTCAACTTCTGGCCATGGTACTGGAAAAAGCAACCGGCAAACAGCTTGAAGTTTATTTACAGGAAAGTTTTTGGAAGCCAATGGGAGCAACCCAGCCTGCGTTGTGGCAGGTAGACGATGAAGAAAATCGTTTGGTGAAAGCCTATTGTTGTATTTCCAGTAATGCCCGAGATTTTGCTCGTTTTGGAAAATTATACAAAGACTTCGGTGCCTGGAATGGGACACAATTATTAGATTCAACTTTTGTGGCAAAAAGTGTACAGCCACGATTTGAAGACAGCCCGGAATATGGCTATGGATTTTGGCTCAGCGACCATCTTAACAAACAAATTTTTGTGATGCGCGGCATTTTGGGCCAGTACGTTATTACTATTCCTGAAGACGACCTCATCATAGTAAGATTAGGCCATCAACGTGGTTCCAGAAGCGATCTCCCGTTTAGTAGTGATTTTTATACCTATGTGGAAGAAGCGTATAAAATGTTAGAAACAAAACAGTAAAATTCAATTAAAAACGATTTTTCTGAAATAGTACTATCAAAATCGGGTCTTTATAGCGAACCAAAAACTAAAAAAATGAAAAAATTTATGTTTCTTATAGCAATCTTCATAGTTGCTATACTTTCAGCACAGGAAAATAAAAATTACAGTTTTGAAACTTTAGAAGGAGACTTTGCAAAATCCTGGGAAACCTTCGGAGACGGCGATCATCTTGCAGTAGTAGATTCAGAAATTGCTCAAGAAGGTACAAACTCAATATCAATTAGTAGCGCTGAAGCAAAAAATAGTTTTAAAGCTATAAGCTTTAGCTTTCCAGCCAATTTTGATGGTAAAAAAATAAAACTTACGGGCTATATTAAAACTGAAAATGTCGCCGAACACGCAGGTCTCTGGATGCGTGTTGACCCCAAAGTAGCCTTTGACAATATGGAAGATAGACCCGTTTCGGGCACAACAGATTGGAAAAAATACGAAGTAGAACTTAAACTAAATCCATCAAAAGCCAAACAAATTGTAGTGGGTGGTTTGCTAATAGGGTCTGGTAAAATGTGGATAGACAACCTTGAAGTAACCGTGGACGGTAAGCCCGTTGAAAAAGCAGATCCTAAGAAGCTGGATAAGGTTCAAAGCGACCAGGAATTTGACAATGGGTCTGGTATTTCTCTACAGGATCTGAGTACGCAAGAAATAGAAAACGCTACCATTCTTGGGAAGACATGGGGGTTTTTAAAATACCACCATCCAGAAATTGCTGCAGGAAACCACAATTGGGATTATGAGTTATTTCGGTATATGAAACCTATCATAACCAGTAAAACTTCTGCCGAAAGAGATCAAAAGATCCTTGCCTGGATTCAGAAATATGGTAACCTTAAGCCTTGTAAAAAATGCAAAGAAACTAATCCAGATGCCGAATTAAAACCAGACCATAGATGGATTACTCAGGAAGGACTTTCCCAGGAGCTGCAACAAACACTCCAAGGTATTTATAAAAATCGCTTTCAGGGTGATCAGTATTATATTGACTATGCCAGCAAGCAGGTAGGCAATCCAGATTTCAAAAACGAAAACGATTATGCTAACATGCCCTATCCGGACAGCGGTTTTAGACTCCTCGCACTTTATCGCGTCTGGAACGCTGTACATTATTTTTCTCCTAACAAGCACATTACAGATCTGGATTGGAACGATGTTTTAAAAACATATGTGGCTCCCTTTGTAAATGCGAAAAGTGAAATTGAATACGAAAGAGCCGCGCTACAACTTATTGGTGA
This sequence comes from uncultured Flavobacteriaceae bacterium, assembly GCA_963793275.1. GTDB lineage: Bacteria > Bacteroidota > Bacteroidia > Flavobacteriales > Flavobacteriaceae > Marinirhabdus. The sequence continues at coordinate 239,240 of CAWBZL010000004.1, read as the reverse complement.
GATGAAGGACACCCATTCCAACCTTTGGGGTGGTGGTGATAAGATAAGAGAAGCTAGAGGGAGTTTGTTCCCACCAGTGCACGTGCGGTTTATTGAAGACCAATTAGTGGTTACAGATTTTTATAATCCTGAATTAAAGTTAAGTACTGGTTTAGAGTTGGGTGATGTCATAACTTCCGTTAATGGGCAGCCCGTTTCAGAAACAATAACAAAACAATTGCCTTACTATCCAGCTTCAAACAAGCCCTCTCAATTACGGGATCTTGCCCGTGATATCTTAAAATCTGATGATGACTCCATACAAATAGAAGTAAAAAACAATAATTCGACCAAAAGTATAGATCTCAAATTGTATGAACGTAACCAATTAAAACTATATGGCTGGTACCCAGAGCCGGAAGGAAAATCGTATAAAATGCTGGATGGAAACATCGGCTACGTAACCCTCGCAAATATCACTATGGATGATCCCGAGGTAATTGCTAAAAACTTTATAAATGCCAAAGGACTCATTCTTGATATTCGCAATTACCCATCTGCTTTTATGCCTTTTGCGTTAGGGCAGTTTATCGCTCCCAGAGGCACAGAATTTGTAAAATTTACTACCATGAACCCGGATAATCCAGGTGAATTTAATATGGGTTCCCCGTTAATGATTGGTGCTGGCAATATAGCAAAGAAAAAATTTGAAGGTCCCGTGGTCATACTCGTAAACGAACTTTCTCAAAGCCAGGCCGAATATACCGCCATGGCTTTTCGTGCAGCACCCAATACTACTGTCGTTGGTAGCACTACGGCCGGGGCAGACGGTAATGTTTCGGGGATTGCAATTCCGGGTGGCATGCAAACCGCCATAAGCGGCATTGGAGTATATTATCCGGATGGTACTCCAACCCAACGCGTAGGAATTGTACCGGATGTTGAAGTTAAACCCACCATAAAAGGTATTAAGGAAGGAAGAGATGAACTCATAGAAAAAGCTATAGAAATTATAGAAGCGAAAAGTAAATAGTCGTCTTTAAATTAATTTTCGTAGTTTTAACCAACTTCCCGCTTTTTACAGAATATTATGTTGAAACGCATTAACCTGGAACATATCCTTTTTTTGGATATTGAAACCGTTCCACAGCACCCAACTTTTCGAGCGTTGGATGAAACTACGCAAACCCTGTACGAGCAAAAAACCAACTACCAAAGAAAAGACGAATTTACCGCCGAACAATTTTACGACCGCGCAGGAATCTGGGCAGAGTTTGGGAAAATCGTATGTATTTCGGTTGGGTATTTTAAGATGAAGGGCGACATTAGAAACTTTAGAGTGACTAGTTTTCACGGGGAAGAAATTTCTTTATTAAAAGAATTTAAAACGTTGCTGGAAACCCATTTTAACAGACCTCATCATGTGTTGTGCGCTCATAATGGAAAAGAATTCGATTTCCCATACATTGCCCGCAGAATGATTATTCACGGCATAGATTTACCTTTCAAGCTGAATCTCTTCGGAAAAAAACCATGGGAAGTTCCACATTTGGACACCCTAGAACTGTGGAAATTTGGCGACTATAAAACCTTCACTTCGCTAAAATTAATGGCGCACGTTTTAGGCATCCCATCACCCAAAGACGATATAGACGGCAGCCAGGTACGCGATGTATATTACGAAGAGAATGATATAGACCGCATTATTATCTACTGTGAAAAAGACACGGTTACGGTTGCTCAAATTATTTTGAAACTTCGCAATGAGGAGTTATTGGAAGAAGATGAGGTACTTTCTGTGTAGTTTAATACAAAAGCCCACTCCAATGAGAAGGAGCGGGCTTTATTTATAGAACGTGTTACGTTTGCTGTGAGGTTATTCCTTAATAAAACGTTCTACAAACTTTTTGCCTTCTTCGGCATTTACTTCAATCATATACATACCGCTTTGTAAGCTGGAAACATCAATTTTTGAAGTGAACTCTCCAGAAAGCACCCGTTGACCAATCATATTAAATATGATAAAATCTGTTGGTTCTGCCTCAGAAATTTCAATGTTTACAACACCTCTGTTTACAGGGTTTGGATATAATGTAAATCCTGAAACTGCAAAGTTGTTATCTGTATTTGCAGTGTTTCCATTAGGCCCAAAGCTTGCCGGAATTACTACCTCATAATCTTCAACTTCACCATATGTAAACGACTCACAAGCAGTTGGAATGCCATTGTATTTCATAGAAACACGCATTCTGGTTGCTCCGGCAGACGCACTTCCAGGTACGCTAAATGAACCTGTAATTGGCGTTGCTGTTGTAGCTGCCCGGCTGTACGCGAGTTCACCTGCATCGTTAAAGTCGCCATCACGGTTCCAGTCTATAAATACGGCATACCCTTCTGCATAAACAGTGCCTGTCCATCTTGGTGTAATAGTAATAGAATTACTACTGCTTAAGTTGGTGGAAAGGCTTGTAAAATCTCCATAACCACCAGGAGATGCTCCGGATGTATTGTTAATGCTTCCTATTTGTACTCGTTGGATATATTCATCGTTTGTATTGTTACCATTAGATGCACAGTATCCTGTTGGAGCAGGCACCTCCGCCACCGCCACCGGCAGTTATCGAAATTCCATCAATTGCAATATCTGCTTGCCAGGTACTTCCGGTCAAACGGTTAAAACGCAATTGTACCGTTCCACCTGCATAGGCATCTAAACTCACGCTTTCGGAGTTCCATTGGTTTCCTTTATTTCCGGTTGTACTCCATAGAGACGCCCAGGAATTTCCATCGGTACTTGCTTCCAGTGCTATGCTTCCCATATCAGAAGCACCATACATATGATAATTAAAACTGAAGGTAGCTTCGGTCTCACCAGATAGATCTACGCAAGGTGAATTTAAAATGGCACGTTTGCTAGGGTAATTAGGGTCTGATGCTTCTACATACATATAGAATGATCCTGGTGACCCACTTGATGGTCCTGTTCCGGTTGATGGAGTGCCTGAAGCATCACGTGTCCAGTCTGTATCATCTGCAGTACTTTGCGTCCAGGCTCCAATAGAGCTTTCAAAGCTTTCAGAGTAGCCAACAGAAACACCGTTGGTACAGCCACCACCTCCGCCTCCACCTGTGGTGGTTGCATTAGCCGTATTACTTAAGGCTGAATTGTTTCCGGCAGCATCAAAAGCACGTACCTGAAAAACATAGCTGGTTCCAGCTACTAATCCTGTTACATTTGCTGTATTTGAAGCAACGGTTCCTAGTGCTGAACCATCCATAAATACTTCATATCCTGTTACGCCTACATTATCATTTGAAGCATTCCAATTTAACGTAAGTGATGTATCTGCTATGTTAGAGGTAGCTAAACTAGTTGGTACTGTTGGAGCTTGTGTATCTGAAACAGTTCCACCTTCCATTTCAAAAGCATCCAACGCAATATCTGCCTGCCAGGTGCTTCCTGTAACACGGTTAAAACGCATACGGAAGTTACTTTCACCTGCATAGCTGCCAAGATCTATACTTTCAGTATTCCACTGATTGCCTTTATTCCCGGTTTCGTTCCAGACAGAAGTCCAGGAAGCACCATCATCTGTGCTTACCTCCAGGTCTATGCTTCCCATATCTGCAGCACCATACATATGGTAACTAAAGTTGAACGTTGCATCATTCTGAGCGCTTAAATTATAACAAGGGGAATATAAAATTGCACGCTTGTTAGGGAAATTTGGGTCCGAAGCTTCCACATACATATAAAAACTTCCAGCGGCACCTGTTGTTGGTCCTGTATTACTGGAAGGTGTTCCGGCAGCATCTCTTGTCCAATCCAGGTCGTCTTGTGTAGATTGTGACCAACCTCCCAGGTTCGATTCAAAACTTTCAGCATCAGGAAACGTAGAAACTGTGCCTGAACATGCTTCCGGGGTTGGAGGGCTCTGACAACCACTTACAAAAGATGTGGTTTGGTCTGAATTTGTGTTTGTTCCGCCATTGGTGTTTTCATTGGCGTTTAAACCAACTCCTCTGGCAGCAAAGACATCCCAGATGATACAATTGTATTGTCCACCATATAAATCCTGGTCTGCCTGTAAAATACCATCACGTCCCGAAACAAATCCCGGGTTGTTAGCTGTATTTTTCAATCCTTCAATTACCAATGCCATGGCGATGTTATTTCCTCCTGTTCCGTTATAAAAATCTGTATCAAAACCTTCTGCTGCAATTAATGCCCAGTTCATATCCCAAAGAATGGTTGCCCAGGCATATCCTACGCCATGAGGAACCGCAAGGCCGTTAATATCGCCATACGTTGTTCCATTGATTGATGTGTTGGTTGAATAAGGTGTCGGTCTAATTCCTCCGCCATTAGAATTTTCACCTAAAGCAAAATTTCCAATACCACGCGCATCGCTGCCGCTATCACCAGTTTTCATCGTAAGCATAAGACCGAAAAAATCACTCCATCCTTCACCCATTTGCTCAGATCCGCCAAGTGCGTTGGTTCCTGGACCTCCTACCAGTCTGGTAGAAATTCCGTGACCGTATTCGTGTGCAATAATTCCGTTGTCAAAATCGCCGTCAGTTTGCGGATTGGTGGTTGTCCACAAAAACATTTGCATCCTTGGGTTAGATCCGTCTGGTGGCGTTCCAAAATTTGCGTTATTTGTTCCGCTTCCATCCTGCGCATCTGCAGTTACACTATCACTTCCTAAACCACCTTTTCCGTAGTTATTTTCCTGAAAGTTACCAGAAGCTTCATTAAAACCATACTGATAGTAGACATCGTGCATAATGTTATTCCAATAAAATAGGTTTGCAATTGCTGCATCACGATACGTGCTTGGTTGGTTATTAAAGTTAACCGGGTAGTTAAAGTCTAGACCAGAGCCTCCGTTTGGAGAATATCCTGTACCGTTGTTTCCGTTAGCATCCTCCATAGCCCAGCAGTTATTACCGCGCGTGATGGTATATTCGGCACCATTCGCACCGTTGGTATCGTGCCATCCATAAGGTGACGCACTTAAGTCTTGAGGGTCGTTTACCACAGTTCTACCGCCATCTAACGGACTTTCCTTTGGCATTGCATACACATTATAGCTTTCTCCGGCTACCATATTTGCCGGACCTTCCACTACTACAATATCTTCCAGCGATGTACCTGCAGTATCATGATTATGTGTTTCGTGAGCATCGCCCCAGTTACAAGAAATTACCCAGTCTTCGGTGCTAAGAATCTGGCCGTTGGTAGCATCAATATTTTCGCTCCACCAGTGTTTACCGTCTGTTTGATAATAGCTTACGTTCCATACCAAACGAAGTTGCCCTTCGTATAATTGAAACATAGACTGTACTTTAATAGGTGCTCCCGCTGCTGTATCGTCTTCAAAAACATATACATCCTGCGCGTTTTTTGTTCCGTTTAAGGTTGGGCGCTTTAAATTGTGAGCCTGGACCGTCTTCATAACAGCATCTTGCGCAGAAAGTGCAGCACTGGACGTAGCCACTTTTTGCTCAATATTTGTAATAAATTGATCTACCTTAAATACAACCTTCCCGTTTTTAACCGAAAATTTATAGGTTGCATATTGTATAGGTGTGTTGTTGTAGAGTTGCTGTACGTAAACATGTTGAATCTCTGGATTCAGCGAAGGAACCACATCTGTGATTTTCCATTGGTTTAGATCTGCTCCTTTAAAGCTGGATTCTCCTTTAAGGATGTTGAAGTAGTTTTGCACAACCGCTTCCGGAGTCGTTTGTGAAAACGACACTAGCCCGGTAGTAACGAACGCCAGTGCAAGAAGATAAAATTTTCTCATAGTAGATAGTTTGAATTAGTTTTTAAAATGAACTTGATAGGTTTTGGTCTTCCGTCGCTTAAAAATGCACGGTAAAAGGTCTCATTGAAACTCGGGGATGTGTAGCTAAAAAAACTGAAGTTGGATCATAAATTATTGATGGTTATTATGTGTTATTCCGTTAAAATTTTAAGAAACGTTTCTTTATTTATCATTATATTAATCTTAATAATTATACAATATCATCTTAATATTCTAATATAAAAGATACTTTTTTTAAACAATATGTAGCAAATAAAACAAAACTCTACGAATAACAAAATTTTATTCGATGAATGACACGGTCTTTTTATAGTTAATTTTAGGTTTTTATTAAGATTCCTACAGAATTGGTAGGATATGTATAAATTTTACACACGTTTCGGGTTGAAAACAGAAATTGCCGCAATTCCAGTTTTATTTCTGAAGAGATTCAGATACTTTAAATTGTATCTTTGAATTATGCTCGAAAAAAAGTTACTTCATATAAAAGATCTCTCCATTTCCTTCGGAAGTAAAAAAGAACGAACCGAAGTTATTCACAACATTTCATGTACCATTAATGAAAATGAAATTGTAGGTATCGTTGGTGAATCCGGATCGGGGAAATCTGTGACTTCCCTGGCTTTAATGGGTTTATTGCCTAAAAAAACATCGTTTGTTTCTGGTTCTATAACATTTCAGGATAAACATATCCTTGAGTTAAAGGAAAAAGAATTTCAAAAACTGCGTGGAAACGAAATTTCTATGATCTTTCAGGAACCTATGAGTGCTTTGAACCCTTCGTTATCTTGCGGATTTCAGGTTGCTGAAATTTTAAAAAACCATACTTCTTTGTCTTCTGCAGCAGTAAAGAAAGAAGTCATACAGCTTTTTGAAAAAGTCAAGCTCCCACGTCCTCAGGAAATTTATAACAGCTATCCACACCAGATAAGTGGTGGACAAATGCAACGTGTAATGATTGCTATGGCTATTGCCTGCAAGCCAAAATTGCTTATTGCAGATGAACCCACTACCGCACTCGATGTAACGGTACAAAAAGAGATATTACAATTGCTTAAAGAACTACAGCAGGAAACCGGGATGAGCCTGATCTTTATCTCACACGATCTAAGCCTTGTTTCAGAAATCGCAGACCGTGTGCTTGTTATGTATAAAGGGGACCTGGTAGAAGAAGGACCCGTGCATCAAATATTTACATTCCCGGAAGCAGCTTATACAAAAGCACTTTTAGCATCCAGACCCACCTTGGGAGAGCGTCTGGAACAACTACCCACCATTGCTTCACTGGCAGATAATACCTTTAAAAAAGTAGTCGTAACACCAAGCCAACGCGCATTGCAGCATAAAAAAATATATACCCGGGAGCCACTATTAAAAATTGTGAATGTCTCCAAAGAATATTATAGCAAAGGCGGATTATTCTCCAAAAAAAGAACGGTAAAAGCTGTGGACGATGTAAGCTTTTCAGTTTTTGAAGGCGAAACATTAGGCTTGGTTGGAGAATCCGGATGTGGAAAATCTACGTTGGGAAAAACTATTTTACAATTAGAAAAAGCCACCAAAGGCCGTATTTTCTATAGAGGAAAAGATCTTACCACACTTTCTAAATCTGAAATGCGACGATTGCGGAAAGAAATACAGCTTATTTTTCAGGATCCGTATTCGTCTTTAAATCCGCGAACACATGTTGGGGAAGCCCTTATGGAACCTATGACAGTCCATAAAATTGAAACTTCTCCCGCGAAACGAAAGCAACGCGTTTTTGAACTGCTCACCCGTGTTGGGCTGGATGATACTTATTTCCATCGCTATCCGCACGAGCTTTCTGGCGGGCAACGGCAACGTGTAGGCATTGCCCGTACTATTGCTATGAAACCAAAATTGGTTATTTGTGACGAGTCTGTTTCGGCTTTGGATATTTCGGTGCAGGCGCAGGTACTTAATTTGCTGAATGAATTAAAAGAAGATTTTGGCTTTACCTATATTTTTATCTCTCACGATCTGGCTGTGGTAAAATTTATGGCAGATCAATTACTGGTGATGAACCAAGGTAAAATAGAAGAATTAGGCGATGCAGACGAAATTTATGCAAATCCTACAAAAGAGTATACTAAAAAATTGATTGATGCGATACCAAAAGGGATGTAACCCTTCTGAATTTTGGCGTAAAAAATGTCTTGGTTTATGAATCAATAACCCAAATCCACCTTCCCGTCACTGTGTACAAACTGTAGTTATATTTCATTAAAATTTTGAACGCCACTAGGAGAAGGAGAATGTAATAATTCTCTGTTGCTAAAATTCGGGAAAGGGTAAAAAAAATCCCGTTCTAACCTCACAAAGAACGGGACTTATATTTGAATCTATAATAGATTCGGGGGTAATACTATTAAAAAATTACATCAACAAAAAAACTTTTTTAGCTACATACAGTAGGTTTTGCATTAGCTTGAGAGTACTTTTAACATTCTTTACGATAAATAACATAAGTAGGTTTTTGGTTCATCATTTTTGGGACTGCTAATATGCGTTGAATTATTATAGAAATACGTTTAAGTACGTTTATTTTCGATAAAACGCACTAATTTTTAACTTTTGTCGCTTCATATGCCGTAATTTCCTACATTTTAAAACCAAAAAGCCTCATCTAACGATGAGGCTTTTTCGGTATAATTTATAGCAAACTTTTAGAAAACCATCTCCGGAACATTTTCAGGAACTACCAAATCACCTTCGGTAGCATTTTTAATTTCTTCTACGCTAACTCCAGGAGCGCGTTCCAATAAGTGAAACTTTCCTTCCTTTATTTCTAATACCGCAAGATTGGTGACTATCTTTTTTACACAGTTTACACCCGTTAATGGAAGGGAGCATCTGGTAAGCATTTTAGATTCGCCCGCTCTGTTAGTATGCATCATAGCAACGATAATATTTTCGGCAGAGGCTACCAGGTCCATGGCTCCACCCATCCCTTTTACCATTTTACCAGGAATTTTCCAATTAGCAATATCTCCGTTTTGAGCTACTTCCATAGCGCCTAAAATAGTGAGGTCTACGTGCTGTCCACGAATCATAGAAAAACTAGTAGCCGAATCGAAGAACGAAGCACCAGGCAACGCCGTAATGGTTTGTTTCCCGGCATTAATTAAGTCCGGGTCTTCTTCTCCCTCAAAAGGAAATGGTCCCATCCCCAAAATACCGTTTTCGCTTTGAAAATCTACTTCTATATCGTCACGAACAAAGTTGGCCACCAACGTAGGAATTCCTATTCCTAAGTTAACGTAATAGCCATCTTTTACTTCTTTTGCGATGCGTTGTGCAATTTGTTCTTTGGTTAAAGCCATATTATTTTTACGATTTTATTTCGGATTTCGAAGACTATTGTCTTTTTCTTACCGTTCGTTGTTCTATTCTTTTCTCGTAATTCTCTCCCTGAAAAATACGTTGTACAAAAATTCCCGGGATGTGTATTTCGTTGGGGTCTAACGTTCCTGCAGGCACTAATTCTTCTACTTCAGCAACTGTTATCGTTGCGGCACCAGCCATATTGGGGTTAAAGTTACGTGCGGTTCCCTTAAAAATAAGGTTTCCGGCCTCATCTCCTTTCCACGCTTTTACAAAGGCAAAATCTGCTTTGAATGCGTGTTCAAGAATATGCATTTTTCCATTAAACTCTCTACTTTCCTTTCCTTCAGCAACTTCAGTACCGTACCCGGCCGGTGTGTAAAATGCCGGAATACCGCTTTGGGCTGCTCTGGCACGTTGTGCTAAGGTACCCTGCGGGATTAATTCTACCTCAAGCTCACCACTTAACATCTGGCGCTCAAATTCGGCATTTTCTCCTACGTAGGAAGAAATCATTTTTTTGATTTGTTTTTTCTGAAGTAATAATCCCAGGCCAAAATCGTCCACGCCGGCATTGTTCGAAATACAGGTTACCTCTTTTACATTCAGTTTCACCAGTTCTGCAATGGCATTTTCTGGAATTCCGCTAAGGCCAAATCCGCCAAGCATAAAGGTCATTCCGTCTTTTACTCCTTTGCAGGCTTCGGTTACGTTGGTTACTTTCTTATTAATCATACTTCTTTGTTATTAAAAATCGAATTCATCTGGAATACCATCACCATCTCCATTGTTTTTATATTCACTACAATCTGTTATAATGGAGAGATCCTTAGGCCTTTTAAAGCCTTGAGTTGAAATATTTAAATCTTCATTGGCATAGCAACTTTTCATATACATTCCCCAGATAGGAAGTGCCATAGTAGCTCCCTGACCATAGGAAGTACTTCCAAAGTGTGTAGCTCGATCTTCTCCACCAACCCAAACGCCAGTTACCAAATTAGGAACAATCCCCATAAACCAGCCATCACTATTGTTTTGAGTGGTACCGGTTTTTCCAGCAATTGGGTTTTTAAAATCATACGGATATCCGGTAATCACATCTTTATACAATTGTGAACTTGTACCCCAGGTACCTCTTAATCTTTTTCCAGAACCGGATTGTGTAACACCTTCCATTAAACTTAATGTTACGTACGCAGTTTCATCACTCATCACATCCCTGGTCTCGGGCACATTTTGGAATAATACCGTCCCGTTCTTGTCCTCGATTCTTGTGATTAGCGTTGGTTTTATATAAACTCCATAGTTTGCAAATGTGCTGTAAGCTCCTACCATTTCGTACAAAGAAACATCTGCCGTGCCTAAAGCAATGGATGGTGCTTCCGGAATATCGGAAATATCTACCCCCATTTTTTCAACGAGGTCAATAACAGGTTTTGGTCCCACTCTATCAATTAGTCTGGCTGTAATGGTATTTACAGATTGTGCTAAAGCTTGTTTTAAATTCATCATAGAACCAGAGTCACCACCCGCATTTTTAGGCGTCCAGGGCTTGAGTAATCCATATTTCCCCTGTTCTATCGTATAAGGTGTGTTTGGCAGTGTATCGCAGGGCGACATGTGCATCTGGTCAATAGCAGTAGCATAAACAAAAGGCTTAAAGGTAGAGCCTATTTGGCGCTGACCTGTTTTTACCATATCGTACTTAAAATTTTTATAATCTGCACCTCCAACCCAGGCCTTTACTTCGCCTGTCGTTGGGTCCATAGACATCATCCCCATTCTTAAAATACTTTTATAATAACGAAGCGAGTCCATTGGGGTCATTATAGTATCAATATAACGCTCTTTATTTTCCCAGGTAAAAATGCGCATCTTTGTTTTTTTCTTAAAACTGGCGATAATCTCCTTATCGGACTTCCCTTGTTTGTCCAATTCTCTCCAGCGGTCACTGCGGCGCATTCCCGAATTCATAATTCCATTGGTTTCTTCTTCGGTAATATCGCGGAAGGGTGCTGTTTTGTTTTTTTCGTTTTGTTTATCAAATTCTTTCTGAAGGTTTATCATATGCCTGGTTGCGGCATCTTCTGCATATTCCTGCATTTTAGAGTCAATTGTAACAAAAACCTTCATTCCATCACTATCCAGATCGTAGATACTTCCGTCTGGCTTCGGATTTTCTTTTGCCCAGGTTTTCAGGTAGCCACGCACATATTCTCTAAAATAAGTAGCTAATCCTTCGTTATGATCCTGTGGAGTAAATTTAACATTTAGCGGGAGGGCTTGCAACGAATCTTTAACCTGTTCGGTAATATAATCGTATTTCGCCATTTGTGCGAGTACCACATTTCTTCGGTTTTTAACACCAACAGGGTTTCTTATTGGATTATATAAAGATGAGTTTTTAAACATACCCACCAACATGGCAGACTCTGAAGTGGTTAATTCTGAAGGAGGTTTATCGAAATAAATATTAGCGGCAGATTCAATACCTATTGCCAGATTAAGGAAATCGTACGTATTGAAATACATGGTAATAATTTCATCTTTTGTATACCTGCGTTCCAAGCGGGTTGCAATAACCCATTCTTTTATTTTCTGAACACCTCGCTGAAATTTATTTCTTGAAACCTGTTCGGTAAAAAATTGCTTTGCTAATTGTTGTGTAATTGTGCTGGCCCCTCCTTTGGAACCCAAAAATGCCAACGCCCTTACCGATCCTTTTGCGTCTATCCCTGCGTGGTCATAAAAACGAACATCTTCGGTAGCCACCAATGCATTTACCAGGTGATCCGGCAAGTCTTCAAACTGAACCGGGGTGCGATTGTCTTTAAAAAACTTACCTATTACCACACCATCTGTAGAAACTATTTGTGTTGCTAGATCTTTCTCAGGGTTTTCCAGACTTGTTTCATCCGGAAGACTTCCAAAAAGACCCCACGAAGCGAATAAAAATACCAGAAAAAATAAGAGAACTCCGCCACCTAAGATAATCCAGACCGTTTTAGCGTGTTTGCGGTTTGGGTTTGTAGTGCTTTTCTTTTTTGCTTTTTTTGTAGTTGCCATACCTTTATGGGGTTTGTGTCACTTCTTCAATACTAATACCCACGTCTGTGATGCCGGGTAAATGGCTAACGCCTTCAGTTTCGCCGTTATTGCGTACCGCCTGTGTTAGAATAATGTTATAATTTCCACTTTCAGAAAACTGGATGTTTTCTCTAAGCCATAATTTGTTCTCTTTTACATTGCCAATGCCCTCTCCCATCCATTCGCCATTGGGGTGTGCCATTTTGTATTCCAGCGTATCGGTTATTGTTTTTCCGTGCGGAAATTCGATAGCAGCAATTAAAAACAAGTTGTTAAACGGATACTCATTGGTATTTCTAAGATTTATAAATACATCGTACTTTTTTAACGAATCTAAAGAAGGTACGGTAAAAACAACCTCCTGCTGCTTGTCCCAGGTTCCGGGAATGGCCTGAGTATCGCTCCAGACCGTATTACTATCACACGCCGAACAAAGAATTGCTATTACAATTGCTGCAAAAACATTACGCATTGTTCTTAGGTTTTGGTTTTGGTCTTCTTTTTTTGTTTTGAGCATTTCCCTGCTTTGGAGTATTGCCTTTGCCCTGCGTGTTTTTTGTGTTTTTATTATTTCCTTTGGGGCTACTTTTGGTGTTGCTCTTATTTCGGTTGCTGCTGCTTTTCTTTCTGCGACTATTCTTAGAACGTTTCGGTCTGTCAAATCTTGTAAGGCTATCTTGCCCCACCACATCGCTATACACTTTTTCTGTTGAAGTTGCCACGTCTTCGATATACTCTTCAAGGCTTGCTACCGTATTTCCTTTTTTATTAATGGCAATAATTTCGTTTACCTTTTCTACTTTTAAAGTATGCCAGTTCATGCCGTCTTTTTCGTAAACGAACCACATAAGTCCTTTAAAGATATCGGTTTTTTGGCAATAGGCATTTCCTTTTTCAGTTTTCAGCTTTACATCGCTCTTCGGAAAAACAGATAATGCTTCCAAATAGGTATCCAATTCATAATTAAGGCAACATTTCAACTTTCCACATTGCCCCGCTAATTTTTGTGGATTTAAACTTAATTGCTGGTATCTTGCTGCCGAAGTATTCACAGATCTGAAATCTGTCAACCAAGTAGAACAGCACAATTCGCGACCGCAGGAGCCAATACCGCCTAGACGTGCAGCCTCCTGGCGAAGCCCTATTTGTTTCATCTCAATACGCGTATTAAAAGTACGCGCAAATTCTTTTATTAACTGACGGAAATCTACCCGTTCTTCTGCCGTGTAGTAAAAAATTGCTTTAGAACCATCCCCCTGAAATTCAATATCGCTAAGTTTCATTTGTAGCCCCAAACGTATGGCAATCTCACGCGATCTTTTCTGAATATCAGCCTCGCGATCTCTGCATTCCTGCCAGATATCGATATCTTTTTGAGAGGCTTTTCGGTATATTTTTGGAAGTGCCGGAACATCAATAAGTTCCTTTTTCTTTTTCATTTGAACACGCACTAATTCCCCTGTGAGGGTTACCATCCCAATATCATGACCTGGTGAGGCTTCTGTTGCTACGGTGTCTCCAATAGAAAGAGAAAGTTTATCCGGATTTTGATAAAAGTGCTTACGGCCGTTTTTAAAACGAACTTCCACCGCATTAAACGGTTCCTGGTTGCCTGGAAGCGACATATTTGAAAGCCAGTCGAACACCGTTAATTTGTTACAGCCATCGGTGCCGCAAGTACCATTGTTCTTGCATCCCTTTGGCTGTCCGTTGGCGCCTGTGGCACAGCTGGTACAGCCCATAATTATTTTATATATAGTGGAGGAATTTAGCTAATTTGTCACACTGAGCGTGTCGAAGTGCATTATAAACACCGAGACTCTTTGAGTTCTCGACTGCGCTCTAACGGACACCATAAAAGCATTACATCCTCTCGAAAATTAAACAAAATTTAATAGGTAAAGATACCAAATATAAATTACGAAGTACGAGCGACGAGCCACGAATTTTTAAAGTAAAAGAATGAAATCTGAAAATCGAAATTAGAACCAAGGAAGAGCAAACGTTCACTTCGCTCTGTTCAAGAAACTTGAGGTCTTGGCAACTGGCTCCTGTTTCTTGCATCATTTTTTAAACCTAAGTTTTTCGCTTCTTCCTTTTTTGAAAATTTTATTACTGTTGTGGGTACCGCTTCTTAGCTTTTTCTGTTCTTCGTAAGGAAGTTGGACAACTTCTTTACACTCTATAGAACAACAATTTTGCATAGCTTCTTTACAGCTTTCACACTGAATAAATAATAAATGGCAGGCTTCGTTGGCGCAATTTTCGTGGGTATCGCAAGGGGTTCCGCATTGGTGGCAATTGGATATAATATCTTCACTAATTCGCTCTCCACGACGATGATCGAAGACAAAATTCTTTCCTAAAAATTTATTTTCCAGACCTTTGTTCTCAACTTGACGCGCATACTCAATAATACCGCCTTCCAGCTGAAATACATTTTTAAATCCTTTGTGTTTGTAATACGCACTTGCCTTTTCACAACGGATACCGCCCGTGCAATACATCACCAGTTTTTTATCTTCTTTGTGGTCTTTTAGATCTGCTTCTATTATGTCCAGACTATCCCGAAACGTATCAACATCTGGCGTGATGGCACCTTTAAAATGGCCTATCTCGCTTTCGTAATGGTTTCGCATATCTACCAACACGGTATCCGGGTCTTCGAGAAGCTGATTAAAACCTTCGGCATCTACGTGAATTCCTTTGTTGGTGACGTCGAAAGTGGTATCGTTTAATCCGTCTGCTACAATTTTATTGCGCACTTTTACTTTCAGCTTTAGAAACGATTTCAGGTCGTGCTCTATAGCGATATTAAGACGTACATTTTCCAGGAAATAGATGCCGTCTAAAAAAGTTTTAAAATTTCCGAAGTTCCTGGCAGGCACAGAGAGTTGAGCGTTTATGCCTTCGTGCGCCACGTAAATACGACCTAGCACAGCCAGCTCGTCCCAGGCAACAAATAAATGGTTTCTAAAAAGTTCTGGATTTCCAATATTGGCATATTGGTAAAAAGAAAGGGTTACGCGTTCTTCACCGGCTTCTTCCAGCAAATCTGCCCGTTCCTTTGCACTCATTTTATTGTACAGTTGCATGCTATACTAATTTTTAGGGAGTTCAAGAAATAATTTAAAGTTACAAAATTACAGTTTTTCCAACTGTTAACAAAAACTTCAATTACACCCAGCTTCTGGTTGTTGTAACGCCAAAGAAATAGTATTTTTACTGCTTCAGACTTCCCAATAAAAACACATCACATGAGTACAGATAAAGAAAAAGACGCAAAATTAAAAGCACTCAAGCTTACGCTTGACAAAATGGACAAAACCTACGGAAAAGGCGCTGTTATGAAAATGGGCGATCGCGCCGTACAAGAGGTAGAAGTGATCTCCACAGGGTCGTTAGGGCTGGATGTAGCCCTTGGAGTAGGCGGTTATCCAAGAGGAAGGGTTATTGAAATTTACGGACCGGAATCTTCGGGTAAAACCACCTTAACATTGCACGCCATTGCCGAAGCACAGAAAAAAGGAGGCATCGCAGCCTTTATTGATGCAGAGCACGCTTTTGATCGTTATTATGCCGAAAAATTAGGCGTAGATATAGAAAACCTCATTATTTCACAACCTGATAACGGAGAGCAAGCCCTGGAAATTACCGATAATTTAATCCGTAGTGGAGCTATTGATATTATTGTGATAGATTCGGTTGCAGCCCTTACACCCAAAAGTGAGATTGAAGGCGAAATGGGAGACAGTAAAATGGGCCTACACGCCCGTCTAATGTCTCAGGCACTTAGAAAATTGACGGGGTCTATTAGTAAAACCAACTGTACGGTGATTTTCATTAACCAGTTGCGCGAAAAGATAGGCGTTATGTTTGGAAATCCTGAAACTACAACGGGTGGAAACGCATTAAAGTTTTACTGTTCGGTACGTTTGGATATTCGTCGTTCTACACAAATTAAAGATAGCAACAGCGCTGTTTTAGGAAACAAAACACGTGTAAAAGTGGTGAAGAACAAAGTAGCGCCACCTTTTAGAACAGCAGAATTCGACATTATGTACGGACAGGGAATTTCTAAAGTAGGTGAGATCATCGACTTAGGAGTAGATTTTGAAATCGTTAAAAAAGCAGGCTCATGGTTTAGCTATGACGACACGAAACTTGGACAAGGACGGGACGCTGTAAAAGCCCTGCTGCTGGACAATCCTGAGTTAATGGAAGAACTGGAAACCAAAATAAAAGCCTCTATTGCCGCATTAAACGAATAATTTATCGTTTTTTAACGCAACCCTACCTGTTATTGGGTATCTACGCATTGTAGAAGCCTGATAATAGACGTGTTGTACCAACCAAAACAACAACTAACCATAGCAACTACGTTTGACATTAGACGAGCTCATACAAAAATGTAAGCAGCAAGATGTAAAAGCCCAAGGTACATTGTACAAACAATACTCCGGAGTTTTATTTTCCATCTGCTTGCGGTATTCGCCCAACCGTACGGAGGCCGAGGATAACCTGCAAGATGCATTTATAACCATTTTTGATAAAGTTGGGCAGTTTAAAGATAAAGGCTCTTTTGAAGGCTGGATGAAACGCATTACCGTAAATACGGTGCTCCAAAAATATAGGAAGCAAAAAGTTTTTAATATTAAGGAGGAGGCAAATCTAGAACAGCCAGATGACGAGGATGTTGTGATTGAAAGTGAAGTACCGTTAAAGTACTTATTGCAGATAATCCAGGAATTGCCGGATAGATATCGTTTGGTTTTTTCTATGTACGTTCTGGATGGGTATGCTCATAAAGAGATCGCCGAAATGTTAGGAATTAGCGATGGTACGTCTAAGAGCAATCTGGCACGTGCGAGAGGAATTTTGAAAAAGAAAGTAGAAGCCTATAAAAATAGTGAGCAGTGACCAGAAAAAAAGAATAAATAGAATTACCAATTAAAGACTTAAGTCATTCCCCCATAGAGGACTTACAAATGAAAGATAAAAAACACATAGACCAACTCTTTAAAGAGCAGTTTCAAGACTTTGAAGCTACGCCTCCTCCAGCAGTTTGGGACCGTATAGAGGCCCAATTGCAAGAGAAAAATAAAGAGCGCCGTGTACTGCCACTTTGGTGGCGCGTAGCGGGAGTTGCAGCACTTATTGCCTTGCTACTTACAGTTGGACTTTCCCTTTTTACTACAACCACAACTCCCTCTAACGAGATTGTAACCGAAGAAACAGCTCCGGAAAACAATACAAACACGACTGAAGATGGTATTAAAAAGAGTAAAATCTTCAGTAATGAGACCAACACCAATAAAACTGAAGTAGCTTCCGAAGAATTCGAAGTAAATACTTCAGAAAAAACCAATAGCACCATAAACCAGTCTAAAACCAATGATATTTCAGATAAGAAAGGGATTACCAATGTTACGGAAACTTCAAACAAGAAAAATAATACTATAAATAAAACAAAAACTTCAGTTGCAGCGACTACGGCGAATAGTGACCCAAATACTACAACAAACAAAAAGACTAATAAAGACTACAACCAGCCAAAGAAGGCTTCAACTATCTATAACGCGAAAACTGAAGCCGTAGCAACCTCGAACAAACCTAAAAATGCTACTCAAAAATCCTCTGAGACTACCCAAAACCCCTTGGTGAAGGATCCCAATGCGGTAGTTTCAGGTACTGAGGCGGTTGCTACTACTACCAAAACTGAAAAAAATACTGAAGTTTTAAATTCCTCAGAAAAAAATAGTGTAGACCCTACTAAAACTATAGATACTAATAGTGCTGTGACCGAAACTTCAGAAACCGAAATTCCTTCAGCAAATAAAAAATCTATTTTCGATGTTATTGAAGAAAATAAAAAACTTGAAGATGCAGTTGCGGTAAAAGAAGGCCCTTCAAATAGATGGGCGGTTTCTCCTAATGTAGGCCCTGTTTATTATAGTTCTTTATCTGGCGGCTCTTCTTTAGATCCTATGTTTAATGACAACTCACAAAGCGGGGATGTAAACTTAAGTTATGGGGTTGCTGTAGATTATGCTATAAGCGAAAAATTAACTGTGCGCTCTGGTGTAAATAATGTAAATCTAAGTTACGCAACGGGAGATGTGCAAGTAGCTAGTGCGCCTCCAACATTTGCCCTAAAAAATGTAGATTACGGTACCGGAAGAAATGCAATTACCACCGTTTTTGACAAAGGTTCTATCCGTCCAGGCATAGCAGGAGGTGAGTTTAACAATATTGTTCCAAAATCTACGGGTGGCAACGCAGAGCTTAGCCAGCAATTACAATATTACGAAGTACCACTAGAACTTAAATATGCTGTTTTAAGTAAAAAGTTTGGTATAAATGTAATTGGGGGTATGAGTACCTTATTCCTTGGAAATAATGAAATAACAGTAAGCGACGGAGATTTTAGAACCGTCTTAGGAGAAGCAAATAATTTAAATTCAATAAGTTTTACTTCGAACATTGGGCTTGGCTTTAATTACCAACTAAGCGAAAAATTTAGGTTTAATATTGAACCAATGTTCAAGTATCAACTCAATCCCTATACAAGCAGCGGTGTAGACTTCAGACCCTATTACTTAGGCGTGTATAGTGGATTGAGTTTTAAATTTTAGACCTGTTCCGCCCAGAATTTTACATTTTGAGGCTGGCAAGTTTGTTTTTAGTTACTCAGGCGAAGACCTGACAAACAAAATAGAAAAACCGTCTCCCGCCATAGAGATGGTTTTTTTATAGGCTTGGATTTTCTAATTCGTTTAAAATTACTGCGCGTACGGCTGCATTTAGCGCTCGTTTGTCTTCTAATTCCAAGCCTTTCGTGGGAATACTTTTTTGAACCTTCACACGCATTCTTCCCGGACTGCCACTAAAAAAAGTGTATGAAAAACGTTGCTTATTATCGTGAAACGTCATTGGAGCAATAGGAATTTGATGTTCAATTGCCAGCCTAAAAGCTCCATCCTTAAACGTATCCAACAAAACATGTTCGTCTTCTGGCACACCGCCTTCCGGAAAAATACAAACACTTAAGCCCTGGTTTAACTTGTGCTGTGCTCTGGCAAATACATCCCTTCTGCTTTTGGGGTTTTTTCGGTCTACCAAAATACACGTTCTTTTATAGAAAAAACCAAAAACGGGAATTTTAGCCAACTCCTTTTTCCCTACAAAAACAAACGGATTCTTAGTAGTATAGAGCATTAACATGACATCTGTCATGGATGTATGGTTGGCAACAAACATATAACTCTGTCCTAATTCATAATCTTCTTCACGTCTCACTATAGGGTAAAAACCCATTCCAAATAAAATAAACGTAGCCCAGACACGAGCCAGTTTAAAAAAATATGGATACCACGATTCACGTAAAATACTAAGCACTAAAATAGGAAACATAATAACGATAGGCACAGCCAAAAGGATGTAAAACCAAATGCGGTACAAAAAGCGTAGTATGTTTTTAACTATTGTCATAAAGCATCAAAAATAGCGAATACTGTGCTAGCAAAAGCCTAAAAAAAGTAACTTTGCACATTGATTTCAATTTAATAAAAAGTTACCCGTCTGCGCGGGCAATCCCATGGCAAGAATACTCACAGGCATACAAAGTACAGGAACACCGCATTTAGGAAATATATTAGGCGCTATTTTACCAGCAATTAAAATGGCAAACGACCCAAAAAACGAATCGTTTCTTTTTATTGCCGATATGCATTCTTTAACTCAAATTAAAAATGCTGAGACATTGAGGCATAACACGTACAGCACAGCAGCCGTGTGGCTGGCTTTTGGTCTGGATGTAAACAGAACCGTTTTTTACCGTCAAAGCGACATTCCACAGGTGACAGAACTGTCGTGGTATTTGAGCTGTTTCTTCCCCTACCAGAGGTTAACGCTGGCACATAGTTTTAAAGACAAAGCAGACCGCCTGGAAGACGTAAATGCGGGTTTATTTACCTACCCTATGCTCATGGCAGCAGACATTTTATTATACGATGCCGAAATCGTTCCTGTGGGCAAAGACCAATTGCAACATATTGAAATGACCAGAGATGTAGCTTCTCGTTTCCATGCACAATTAGGCGAAACCTTCGTAATGCCCGATGCCAAAATACAAGAACACACCAAACTTATTCCGGGAACAGACGGCGCCAAAATGAGTAAGAGTAAAAATAACATTATTGATATTTTCCTGCCCGAAAAGAAGCTACGCAAGCAAATAATGAGTATAGCTACAGACAGCACTCCCATGGAAGCGCCTAAAAATACCGATACTTGTAACGTATTTGCTATCTACAAGCTTCTTGCTTCTGAAGCAGAAATCGCTCAAATGAAAAGCAACTACGAAGGAGGAAACTACGGCTATGGACACGCAAAACAAGCTTTATACGAACTGGTGCTCGCCACTTTTGAAATCCCTCGCGAGCGTTACAATCATTATATGAACAACCTTGCTGAAATTGATAGCGCCCTACAAATAGGAGCAACAAAAGCTACCAAGGTCGCTACTGAAGTATTACAACGAGTTAGAACTAAACTAGGCTATTAAATAGCTTCAAACAGTTTCCCGGGTAAAGGTCTTACTACACCTTTTAGCTCAAGATTTAGTAATAATGTGGCTACTTTAAACGTTGGGAATTTACATTGCAGGGCAATGGTATCTAATAATTCTTTTTGTTTGCCATCCAGATAGTTAAAGACTTTTTGTTCATCTTCAGTTAATGAGACGAACAACTGTTTTTGCTGTGGTTTTTTAGCGGCTTCATTTAATTCCCAACCCAACATATAAATAAGATCTTCTGCACTGTTTAATAAATGTGCCTGGTTAGACTTTATAAGATTATTACAACCCTGGCTCTGTAAATCTGTGGCTCTTCCTGGTACAGCAAACACATCTCTATTGTAGCTATTGGCAATATCTGCTGTGACGAGGCTTCCTCCTTTTGCAGCAGACTCTATCACAATGGTTGCTTCGCTAAGTCCTGCGATAATTCGGTTGCGTTTCAGGAAATTGGTTCTATCAAAAACATCGTCGCTCCAGAATTCGGTAAAAAAGCCCCCATTTTCCTCTAGCTTAGCTACATATTTTTTATGGCTTTTGGGGTAAATCTGGTTCAACCCATGCGCCAGGCATCCTACGGTTTGCAGGCCAGCCTTCATTGCCGCTCTGTGTGCCGTAATATCTACCCCGTACGCAAATCCTGAAATAACGACAGGATTAAGTGGCGCCAGTGTTTCAATAAGTTGCTGGCAAAAAGTAGTGCCGTAGGTGGTTACTTTTCTGGTTCCAACAATACTGATTAACTTTCGGTTTTTAAGATCTATTGTTCCGCTTTCAAAAATAAGGATAGGGCCATCCAGACAATGTTTCAGTTTTTCGGGATAAGAAGTATCCAGAAAATAACGGTGCCCAATATTATTTTGCTGTAGGAAAGCAAGTTCTGCTTCTGCAGCTGGGATTTGTTCTTTCAGGGACAGTTCCTTCAGCTTTAAACTTCCAATACCCTCTATTTTTAAAAGGCGATGTTTTTTTTCTTTGAAAATACCCTCGGCAGAACCTACGGCACGCAATAATTTTTTGGCAGAGGTATCCCCTAAATTTTTTACCCGCTGTAATGCCAGCGTGTACAGCAATTCTGTTTCTGAAAGCATAGTATAAAAGTTGCTGGGGAGCGTTTAAAAATACAAATTTTTTTAAGTTGTTGATAAATTAGAACCGTTTGGGTTGAATTAAGCTGAAAAAAAATCTATGTTTGTTTATATGCAATTGGCAACCTACATAAGTGATCTTTTATATCGCTACGAGTGTGTGATTATTCCTGGTTTTGGTGCGTTTTTAACGCAATATCGATCTGCCAAAATAGACGTCACGACCAACACGTTTTCTCCTCCGGGTAAGGCAGTTATGTTTAATAGACAACTACAAACCAATGATGGTATTTTAGCCAATTATGTAGCTAGTGTGGAGAACTGTAGTTATACGGTAGCATTGCAAAAAATTAGAAATTTCACCGGTGATCTTTCACTTCAATTAAGCGAAGGAAAGACTGTAACTCTTGAAAAAGTAGGCGATTTTCATTTAAAC
The DNA here is from genome assembly GCA_963793275.1 of uncultured Flavobacteriaceae bacterium. GTDB lineage: Bacteria > Bacteroidota > Bacteroidia > Flavobacteriales > Flavobacteriaceae > Marinirhabdus. Next base: position 216,890 of record CAWBZL010000004.1, on the reverse strand, counting down.
GAAGAACGTACGGTACAATTTAAGCCTTCTGAAAACGGAAATTTTAGTACTGCTGCATTTGGTCTGGCCCTTTTAAGACACAAGAAATTTTCAGAGAAGTTTATAAAAAAGAAGTGGAAGCGTTAGAAGAAAAAACGCCTATTCATTTTACTCCTGAAAGAAGAACTGCTGCATCCTATTTAAAATATGCTGCCATTGGACTTGTTGCTATTACTTTAGCTGGCTTTGGCGGCATGAAACTTTACGAAGGACAAGTGCAGGATTATAATTTTGCTGAAAAACAAAAAGCTGAAAGTTTAGTAGAATCACAAATACAGGAGGCTACTTTTGTAATTGACAATCCGTTGCCGGCAGTGCGCATTAACGTGCCCAAAGAAAAAGGAAAATACCATATTGTTGCAGGCGCTTATAGAATTGAAACCAACGCCCAAAAGAAAATGGACCAATTAATCGCCAAAGGGTTTAATCCCAAAGCTATTGGCGTAAATAAATACGGGCTGCACCAGATTATCTATAGTAGTCACGAAGACAGATTGGAAGCTTTACGGGCGCTTAGAACCATAAAAACTACCGAGAATAAAGATGCGTGGTTATTGGTGAAGGAGTTAGGCAAGTAATTTTCCCGTTTCAGAACCTGTTTTATACTTCCCAAAAAATAGTCTCCCGATTCTCTATTTACTACCTTTGCAAAAAATGTTGTAATGGAACCGAAAACACCTAAAGAATCCCGTACTGTAATAACAGATTTGGTACTCCCGGGAGAAACCAATCCTATTGGTAATATGTTTGGTGGCGAACTGCTAGCACGTATGGACAGAGCAGCGAGCATTGCAGCGCGTAGACATAGCAGGAGGATTGTTGTCACAGCTTCGGTAAATCATGTTGCATTTAATAAAATGATTCCATCGGGCAGTGTAGTAACGGTAGAGGCACAAGTTTCCAGATCGTTCAAAAGCTCTATGGAAGTATATATGGATGTATGGATTGAAGACCGCGAAAACGGAATGAAAAGTAAAGCTAACGAGGGCATTTATACCTTTGTTGCTGTAGACGAAACGGGAAATCCTGTACCCGTTCCTGCATTAACTCCTGAGACAAAAATTGAAAAAGAGCGCTATGACGCTGCATTACGTAGAAGACAGCTTAGTCTTTTACTGGCCGGAAAAATAAAGCCAGAAGATGCAACCGAATTAAAGGCTTTGTTTAATTAGATTTCTTATAATTATAGAATGATACGTCTAAATAATTCTTGGAAAAAATAAACTCAATCTTTTTTTATTAAAAACGACTCATTTTCTTATTAATACCAAAAGGGCTCTTTTTTTAGTAAAACCGTATATTTTAACACATTAACCTCTGCTTTTTCTTGAATAAACTATAAATATGTCCCTATAATTGAATATATTTGAGTTCTTTTTGCTAAAAAATTTAGCGAAAAATCAATTCACCATATTAATCCTAAAAAAAATTAATCTATGAAAAATTTTATTTTATCTTCTACCAAGAAGATTAAGTATTTAGCTTTGAGCGTTTTGATGCTGGTTTGTACTGTATCAATTGCACAAAACTATACCGTAACATTTCAAGACGAAACAATTGAAATGCCAGAAAACATTACCTCATTCCAATGGAGTGATATGCCAGACTATGCCATGCTACGCGACGGCTATATAGGTTGGGTGCAATTTTACGAAACCCCAACACAAGACGTTCAGGATTTTTTTAAAGCAAATGGCTTAAATCTTGTAAACTATATTCAAAACCATACGTATTTATTCCGTTTTCCTGCCAGCACATCTGTAGATGTACTAAAAAATAATGGTGTACGCTCTATAGTACCTGTAGAAGGACGTTTTAGATTAGCTCAAAACCTAAAAAATGGTATTATTGAAGACTGGGCAGTGTCCGGAGATAATTTGTTGGTTACCTTACAGTATTACCCTTATGTGAACGAAAATTATGTAATACAAGAACTTGCTGAAAAGCAAATTACGGTTATCGAAAATTATGATACCTCAAACAACTTAGCGCTATCAATTCCTAACAACTGTCTGGAAGAGTTATCGCAGCTTCCATTTGTGAAATGGGTAGAGTTTATAACAGCCCCTTCTATTAAAGATGACGACAGAGGTAGAGCCTTGCATCGCGCAGGTGGCTTAGACACTGAAACTGTGTCTGGGAGAAATTATACAGGAGAAGGTGTAGGTGTTATGTGTCGTGATGATGGTTCAGTTGGAGATCATATTGACTTTCAAGGTAGAATTTCAGGACTTGTAGGAAACAACGGGAACAACAATACTCATGGTGATGGTGTGTCTGGAATTATGGCTGGTGCTGGAAACAGAAACCCAAGGAACAGAGGTATGGCTGCGGGATCAGATCTATATGTAGTACAATACAATTCGAACTTTCTTGACAATGCAACCAATAATCTAATAAACGACGGAAGTGTTCAAATAACTAACTCATCTTATAGTAATGGTTGTAACGCTGGTTATACAAGTGTAACTGAAACTGTAGATTCACAGACTATCGACAACCCAGAATTATTACACGTATTCTCCGCAGGTAACTCAAACAATAATAATTGTGGCTATGGTGCCGGGAGTCAATGGGGTAATATTACAGGTGGACACAAACAAGGAAAAAATGTTATTGCAACAGCAAACGTATTTTATGATGGTTCTATAGTAAGTTCAAGTAGTAGAGGCCCTGCACACGATGGCCGTATAAAGCCGGATATTGCTGCTAACGGACAAAACCAAATTTCTACAGCTCCTAACAATGGGTATCTTACTTTTGGTGGTACTTCTGGTGCTGCGCCTGGAATTGCTGGAATATCTGCTCAATTGTACCAGGCTTATATGGAAACAAATGGAGGAGCTATGCCAAACTCAGCGCTTATTAAAGCCGTTTTATTAAATACTGCCAATGATTACGGAAATGTAGGTCCTGATTTTAAATTTGGTTTTGGTGTTGTTAATGCTTTACGAGCTGGAATTCTTATTGAAGATGGAAGACATCTTACAGATGATGTATCCCAAGGAAATACCAATACGCATACCATTACAGTTCCTGCTGGAACTACCCAGATGCGTGCAATGGTTTACTGGGATGACCCGGCTGCCTCACCAGGTGCTACAACCGCATTGGTAAACGATCTTGACCTTGTTGTTACAGATCCTGCTTCGGCTACGTATTTACCTTACGTACTGGATTCTACACCAACTCCTGCAGCATTGGATACGCCTGCTACAAATGGAATTGACAGATTAAACAACGTTGAGCAGGTATTAATCAATAACCCAACTGCTGGTACTTATGATATAGATATTACAGGTTTTAACGTTCCTATGGGGCCTCAAGAATATTATGTTGTCTATGAAATTATAGCAGAAGAATTAACAGTAACTCATCCTAACGGAAGTGAAAAATTACTTCCAAATGATATCGTTCCTATTCACTGGGATGCCTATAACACAGGATCAAGTTTTGTTGTTGAGTATTCTGATGATAACGGAGCTACATGGAACAACATTGGAACAGCACCAGCAGGAGCTGCTTTTTTAGACTGGAGTGTTCCTGGAGATTTTACAGGTGAAGGTCTTGTAAGAGTAACTAGTGGAGCTTTTCAAGATGTAAGTGACGATAATTTTTCTATTGCAATTTATCCTACTGCGGTAAATATAGACAGAGCTTGTGAAGGCGAATTAACGTTCTCATGGAATGCAGCAGACAATGCCGAAGAATATGATCTTTACTTCTTAGGAGAAAAATTTATGGAAGTAGTAGGAACAACTTCAGATCTTACTATTACTGTTCCTGTTGCAGATATTGAAGATTCTGTATGGTATGCAGTAGCTGCAAAAAACAATACCTTAGGGTGGGAAAGTCTTCGTTCTACAGCAAGAAACTTTGCTGGTGGAGAGTTTGAGTGTGAGATATTGGGAGTAGAAGATTTCGCTGTTTCTAACATCACACTATATCCTAACCCAGCTAATGATAATGTATTCATTAATATGGGTGCTGCCAATGTAAACGACGTAAAGATTGTTGTGACCAATAGCTTAGGTCAGGAAATGGCAACTATTAACAAGAGCAATCTTGATGGAGCAAACCAAATGGCTATAAATGTTGCTAAATATGCAACAGGTCTTTACTTTGTAACTATTAATGCAAATGGGCAAACTATAACCAAAAAACTATTGGTTAAATAAGCTATCCCTTCTAATTAAAAAGTCCCGTTGCTAGTAAGTAACGGGACTTTTTTTTATGGCTGAAACAGAACCAACAATTACATTTTGTAGATCCAATCGGCTGGATTTAACCGAGTACTGTTTTGTGTAATCACGAATTTTAAGATGGTCTTCCCTGTAGCAGGATTTTCGTAAACAGTTCCCAACTCCTGCTTCGTACTTACTTTATCTCCTTTCTTAACCAACAGGTTTGTTAGGTTATTATAGATTGAAATATAATTTCCATGCTGAACCATGACACTACGTTTTGGTCCCGTTTGCTGAAAAATACTGAGCACTGTCCCTTCGAATACGGCCCTGGCTTTTGCATCTTTATCGGTTACTATTTCAACACCACTATTGTACACTTCAACATTCGGAAATTGTGGGTGGCGATGTCTTCCATAGCTGCTCACTACAACGCCCCCTTTGGTTATTGGCCAGGGTAATTTTCCTTTATTTGAAGTAAAATTTGCTGCCAATGCTGAGGCTTCTGCATTCATTTTAAAAGTAGAGGTTCTCGTGGTGGTTGTATTTCCAGTAACGGTATTGTCTTTCTCGCTTGCCTTGTTGGAGGCTGCAATGGCTTCGGCAATAATTTTTTCTATTTCACGGTCAATAGCATCAGCAGCTTTTTGTTTGGAACGTATCTGGCTCGCAAACGTTCCTTCATCTTTTTTAAGGGACGCTATTAACTCCTGCTGATTCCCGAGCTCTTTGCTTAGCTGAATTTTAGTACGCTTATTTTCTTCTATTAGCTCATTTTTTTTGTCTTTCTGAACTAGTAAATCTTTATTCAAAATTTTCAGCAATTCGGTTTTTTCTTTGATCGATTCTCCCTGTTGCTTTCGGTATTTGGTGTATTGTTTCATATACTGCAAGCGTTTGTAGGCCTGCAGAAAGTTTTCAGAAGACAATAAAAACATAACCCTGCTTTGCTCAGACTTACTTTTATACGACTTTTTTATCATCGCTGCGTAGTCTTCTTTCAAATCGGTTAACTCGGTGCGTAGGTTGTCTATCTTATTGAGGTTATCGTTTATTTCTCGGGTGAGCAGGTTGGCCTGGCGATTGGTGATTTTTATAAGGTTTTCGGTTGTGTTAATACGTTGGTCTAAATCTTCAACTTGCGTAAGAACAGACTTTTTTTCGCCTCTTGTTTTAAACAAAAGAGAATTAATTTGCTGTATTTCCTTCAGTAAAGATTGCCGTTGTTCTTCAAGTTCCTGTTGTTTTTTGGATTGCGAAAACCCTTCAGCAGTAAAAAAAAAGAAACAACTTAAGGCTAATAGAAAGGTGGTTTTTTTGCGCATTACAATTTCATTTCGGAATATCCGTCTGGAATAGTAAACGGAAAATTGATGGAAACATTGGGTTCGATCTTTCGATATGTAATATCTATTTTGGTCGTACTATCTTTTTCTGAAGCCGTCACGTTTATTTCTGAAGGATAAATCCCCCCTTCAATAGTTTGATAATCGGCATAACGAATTGTCAAAATTCTATCTTCATCAGGTTGTGAGAGTGTTTCTGAAGCTATTTTGAAGTTATTGGATAACAATAATAATGAGTGAATAAAATTGAAAGGCTGCGTCTTAGGTTGTAATTTGTAATTAGCTCCCTGAATGGCCGAAGTATATTGCCCGTTTTCAATAGGAAAAATACTTTGCCCTAGTAAAATTGCCTGTGCTTTTTTAAAATCTATTTCGGTTCCCAGCCATTCACTTAACAGGCTAAAATCACCATCAAAATAAGTTCCTCCTACAGTTTCGTAATAGCTCACACGGTCTGGAGTGATCTTGGCCTTTGCGATCGTAATCCCAATTAGTGAAGCTTTCATCCAAATTACCTTGTCCTTTTCCATTCTAAGGCTCACAGTAATGCTTTGTTGTTTTTTCTCGTCTTCGTACACCACATAAATACGCGCGGCTAACGTATTAAAATCTGGAGAAGCCGCTTCGTGAGACGTTGCTATATTTTTAACAGCAAGGTCCTCGGTAGTTCCGGCAACTTTTTTTGTCCCTTTGCAGGAAACTAACAACAGTGTGAAAAGTGCTAGTACAAATAGTTTTTTCATATTAATTATCCAGCTTTATTTGTGCCGATTTTAATTTAAAAGATGCTGCTTTATTTGCATCTCCTTTTGCTTCGTAGGCAGCTCGTAATTGATCGTAAAAATCGCGCTCCACACGAGGGTCGTCCAACAGAAAATCCAGTCCTGTTTCCAAACTTTCAATGGCAGTGTCGTTATTTCCTAACCTATTATTTGCAACGCCGTTTAATAGGTACAAAAACGCCTGTGCCGGAAAGGTAGCCAAGGCTTCTTCACTTAGATTGGCAGCTTCGGTATTTTTTTGGAGGTCTAATTGTAATAATAGTGTGTTTTTAAGTAAGCTGTAGTTATCGTCGTCCAGTTTTACGCCTTTTTCATAAAACGTTAGGGCCACCTCTTTCTTTCCTTTGGAAGCATAATATTTTCCCAGTGTTTCGTAAACCTCACCAGAACCATCGTTATTAAAAGAGGCCACTACTTTGTCTACATTAAGTTCATACGCAGGGTTTTCATTTACAAAACCAATAAAATCTGCGAGCACTTTATACTTACTCTCTTTTTCAATTTTGGAGGAATTAAAAACAATGTCCATAGACTTGAAGGCTTCTTCCTTATTGCCCTCTTCAAGATAAAATTTATACAAAGCGAAATGAACCAATTCACTTTTTGGCTGATTCTTTAATAATTCTTTCGCTGTTGCAAATGCCTTCTCTGTATTGCCTTCTTCGCTATACAGGAAGATTAAATTAAGGTAATCCTGTTCGTTTTCGGGATTCTCATCGATCTTATCCTGGAGGTTTGTAATAGCACCTTCGCTGTTTCCGGTAACTTTATAAATGTTTCTTCTCAGCGCATTTCTATACGTGCTTTCTCCCCAGGATTCGTCCAACTCATCCAGTAGCTCCAACGCTTTGTTGTATTGCTTTGTTCGGTTGTAAAGGTTTACCAGGTCCTCCTTGTAATCTTCGTCTTTTTTTATAAGTTTTTGCACCAACGGAATAGCTTTCTCGTATTCCCGTGTCTCGTAATAAACATCGTACAAAGCTTCCTGTACATCAATATTGGTAGCCTGAGTCGTTAAAACAGCCTTAAAGCTGGTTTCTGCTTCAGTATATCTTTTTAACGCGGCAAGATTTTTTCCTTTTTCAAAATTAACAACAGCAATACTGTTGGCATCTCCATTCGCGGCTCTTTCGGCAAGTGAGAGGGCATCTAAAGCTAATTCGTAATTTTCAATTCCTTTTTGTTTGAGCGCCTCAAAGAAGTTTTCCTGAAACGTATCTGTTACTGTTCCCAGGTCTTCATTAACTGTAGCACTGTCCTGGTTCTCTTCGTCCTGTGCATACGTAGCTGGCACGGAAAGTAAAATTCCGAAGAGAAGTGATAAAAAATATAATTGTTTTAGTTTCATAAAAAATCCCTCACCACATTTTATATTCACCTTGCGGACTTGCATGTTTGAATCTCCCAGACAGAGAATGATAGTCTGGTTGTTTTAATTTTTAGTTTTTTTATTTCAACTGAGAATAATCGCCAATACTCACATTGGTAAAATTACCATCAAAATGCGCGTGGTTGCCAATCATTGCGTTGTCTAAGGTAGCATTTTTTAGTACTGAGTACGTTTGGATTATACTATTTTTAACGGTGCTGTCTTCAATTATCGTGCCCTTACCAATTGAAGCATAAGGTCCTACTGTACTGTTTTTAAGTACAACACCATCGGCAACAAAACATGGTGCTACAATTGTTGAGTTTTCATTCGTGATGTTTTCTGAAAGTAACTGCTCGTTGGCTTCGGCAAGAAAACCCAACATACGTCGGTTTGTTTCTACCGTTACCTCTTTATTACCGCAATCCATCCATTCGCTAACGGTGCCTGTTTTAAAAACTTTGCCGCTAGCCATCATGCGCTTAATACCATCGTTAATTTGGTATTCCCCGCCGTTTATAATATTATTATCCAGCACATATTGTAATTCATTTTTAAGGACGCCTACATCTTTAAAATAGTAAATTCCTATCACAGCCTGGTCACTTACAAAGGTTTCTGGTTTTTCAACCAGTTCAATGATTTCGTCTTTTTCATTCAGGTTTACAACACCGTAGGCTTCCGGGTTTTCCACTTTTTTGGTCCAGATCACGGCATCAGCATCTTTATCCAGGTCGAAATCGGCTCTAATTAACGTATCTGCGTACGCGATTACTGCGGGGCCGCTTAAAGAAGGTTCTGCGCACATAATAGCGTGGCCAGTGCCTTTGGGGTCCAATTGACGGTAGATGCTTGGTTTTGCGCCGAGTTCCTGTGCTAATTCTTTTAAGCTTGCAACAACATCGTCACCAAAGAACGCCGGATCTCCAAGAATGAAAGCAATTTCTTCAATGTTTTCATTTAGTACACCGGCAATATCTGCTACCAAACGGTGTACAATAGGTTTTCCTGCCACTGGAATGAGGGGTTTTGGCACAGTTAAACTATGTGGCCTTAATCTTGAGCCTCTGCCGGCCATTGGGACTATAATTTTCATAATTCGATCTTTGTTTATCCTAAGCCTGTTGAAGGCTCCATATGCGATGGTTTTATAATAAATTTATTTTCTATTTCAAACCAGTACTTCCAAATCCACCAGCACCCCTGTCTGTTTCAGAAAGGGTTTCTACCTCTTCAAAAACAGCACGTTCGTGTTTGGCAATCACTAGCTGCGCGATGCGCTCTCCATTCTCAATAGTGAAATCTTCATTAGAGAGATTTACAAGGATAACGCCAATTTCGCCACGATAGTCTGCATCTATAGTTCCGGGGCTATTTAAAACGGTGATTCCTTTTTTAGCTGCCAGTCCGCTTCGTGGTCTTACCTGGGCTTCATAGCCTATGGGTAATTCAATAAAAAGACCTGTTTTTACAATAGCGCGTTGCAACGGTTTTAGTGTTGAAGGCTCCGCAACATTGGCACGTATATCCATTCCTGCGCTGGCAATGGTTTCATAACCTGGGACGGGGTGATTGGATTTGTTTATTATTTTTATGGTTGTCATACTTCGGCTTTTAATTCATTCTGAGCCTTTCAAAGAACTCAGTATGGGAAAAGTTTTATTAAAATTCAAAGGTGGCTGAGTGATTTTTTAAAACCGATTAAGTTTTAAAAATTGTATCGAAGTCACCTATTCATAATGCGTATTAAGTCCTTTTTTTCTGAAAGGAATACCAATAACAAAAATACCAATAATAACGCAGTTCCTATAACAAGATCGCGGTCAAAACCGTAAAATGCAATAGCCGAAAATACTACCGAAAGTAACAGGTATCCTCCAATTTTTTTAAGATTATAAGGAACGGGGTAGTATTTTCTTCCGAAATAATACGAAAGTAACATCATAGTACCATATGCAGCCAGCGTTGCAATGGCAGAGCCCATATAGCTTAGTATTGGAATTAAAAGATAGTTTAAAACCAAGGTTAAAAGTGCGCCCACGATGGAAATATAGGCGCCAAATCTGGTCATATCTGTCACTTTATACCAAACGGAAAGGTTATGATAAATCCCTAAACAGAGGTTTGCAAGCAGAATTATAGGGACGATAGATAATGCTACCCAATATTGAGGGTCTGCAATGAGCAAACTTTTAAAAACGTCTATGTACACAATTACAACCAGCAATATGATACTTCCGAAGATGGAGAAATACTTTGTGATGGTTGCGTATGTTGTTTTTGCATTAGCCTCTTTGGCGTGGTTAAAGAAAAATGGTTCAATCCCTAAGCGGAATGCCGTGGCAAAAAGTGTCATAAAAACGCCTAATTTATAACAGGCTGCGTAGACGCCTACTTCAGTTTCTGCTACATCCTCAGGCAACAAATATTTCAGCATTATTTTATCAAACGCTTCATTTATACTGAAAGCGATACCGGCAATAAGAACCGGGAGCGCATATTTCATCATTTGTTTCCACAATTTTTTGTTGAAGCTGAACCCAATCTTAAAATATAAAGGAAGTACTAATAGGAGTGTTATTCCACTTGCAATTACGTTAGAAATAAACACGTACACTACTTTATTTTCTTCGGTATAGATACTGTTCCAGAAGGTGTCTGAAGTTTCAGTAACAAGCGTAGGAAGCAACAAAAAGAAAAAGAGATTACACCCTAAATTAATGCAAACGTTCAGGATTTTAATAAAAGCATACCGCATAGGTCTTTCGTTGGCCCGAAACCAGGCAAAGGGTAAGACCACTAAGGCATCCAACACCAGTATAAGGAGTGCATACGTGACGTATTCAACTTTAAACTCTATAAATGTTGCTAATTCTACTCTAAATAATAGTGTTACTCCCAAAAACAATAAAGCTGTTGAAGTGAGTGAGGTAAGCACCGTAGCTTCCACTGTCTTTTTTTGAGTGGCGTGCTTATTAATAAATCGGAAAAAAGCGGTTTCCATTCCGTAGGAAAGCAATACGTTTCCTAAGATAATGTAGGACATTAAAGTAGCGTAAATTCCAAAAGACGCTGGCGCTAAAACAGACGTATACAGCGGCACCAATACAATGGCTAACGCACGGGGTAGCACAGTGGCCAGGCCATAAATAAATGTTTGCTGAAAGAGTTTTTTGAATACGCTCAATACGAGGATTTTTACCGCGTAAAAGTATAGAAATTAATTGTCACCTTTAGGATTGCTGGCAGGATACGCCAGCATTTGTTTTTCTTCCAGGTTTTCAATTTTAAAATAACCCGTTTTTCCGTTGAATTGGTAGCTTATAACGGCATTATCATTATTTAATTGAAATGGGGTTTTCACGGGAGGTGTATTTGCAGCTTCTTTAACGGTATTACTGTCCATTAAAACATCCTGTTTGGGTTCATTCTTAAAATACCCCACATATTGAACTCGTACGGCGGGTGACGTAACCACTTCTGTTTTATTTCCCCTAAAATATATGTCTTTAAAAACCACGCCATTCTGAATGTCGCTGAAATTTATAAAAACGTTCACTCCGCTTCCGCCTTCCGGTGTTCCGGCAACCCATTTTTGAAAGGAAGCATCTTCTACTCTAAAAGGAGGGTTTTGTTCAAATAAGTAATCTGAAGTTTCTGTATTTACGCTTCCACAACCAGAAAACCCTAGAAATAGGACTGAAATAAAAAGAAAAGCAATTATTTGTTTTATAAAATTCATATCTAAAATTCTTCGTTATAATGTAATGCCAGCCCCTAAAAATACGGCGACGCCGGAGGCTTCTTTTCGGTTAAAGGTAAGGTCTTTTGCGTTAAAATAAGGAAGTAATAAACTTACATACCATTTTTTGGAAAAATGATACTTTCCTCCTGCCCCTAGATCATAAATCCGTAGCGATTCATTATCCAAGGTAGTGCGTTCATCACTTTTAAATCCAAATCCATAGCCTGCCTGGACATAGACCGCAAACTTTTCTTTATTCAGAAAATAATATTGAATGGCTGGTATAAATCCGTAGGAGCGTAATTTTAGTTCGCTATCATTTTTAAAAAGATTGTTATTTGAAGTAAAAAAGGAACCCGAAAATGAAATCTTCTCTGAAACGAAAAACTCTAAACTTCCAATTCCTAAAACCCCAAAATCATTTTCTCCACTAACTTCAATAGGATATGGTGAAACGGCTATCGATGCGTTCCAACTCCCCTTTTGGTGTTGCGAATAAGCTGAAACTGAAACAAAAAAAACAAAAGCGATGAGAAGTTTATATTTCATTTGGTGTGTTATCATGCTGAAATTTTAAATGTAATCAAAATTTGTTCCTTAAGAAACCTTCTTGAAAAAGCATAAAAAAACCTGTCAGGTCTCTAAGACCTGACAGGTTTTTTTTTAATTTATAAAGTTCTACCCGGCAAGTGCTTCTGCTCCACCAACAATCTCTAAAATTTCGTTGGTAATGGCTGCTTGTCTTGCTTTGTTATATTGAAGTTTAAGAGCGTCACGCAATTCGGTGGCGTTATCTGTTGCTTTGTGCATGGCCGTCATACGGGCACCGTGCTCACTTGCTACAGAATCTCTTATGGCTTTAAACAATTGTGTTTTTAAGCTTTTTGGAATTAATCCTTCAACAATTTCCTCTTTTGAAGGTTCAAAAATATAGTTTGGGATAGATGTGTTATCTACACCTTCTTCCTGTTTTCTAGGTAAAATAGGTAAAAACTGCTCTCTTTTTACTTCCTGTGTTGCTGCATTTTTAAAGTGGTTATACGTTAAGATAATCTTGTCGTAGGTTCCTTCAGCAAAACTAGTCATTAAAGATTCGGCTATTTCAGCTACAGTATCATAGGTAAGATCATCAAAAATTGCAGAATTGAACGTAACTACATTTCCACTTTTCTTTAAGATATCGTTTCCTTTTTTTCCAAGCGTAATAAAATCTACCTGCTTTCCAGCGTAGGTTTCATTTTTAAGTGCCTGTGAGGCCTTTATAACATTAGTATTAAATGCTCCAGCCAATCCACGGTTAGAGGTAATGGCAACCACCAGTACTTTGTTCACCTCGCGCTGCTCCGAAAAAGTGCTTCCGCTATCTGAATCCAACGTTGCGCTTAGGTTTTGCAATAACTCGGTCAATTTTTCAGAATACGGACGCATTGCCGTAATGGCATCCTGGGCTTTCTTCAATTTTGCAGCAGACACCATTTTCATGGCACTGGTAATCTGCATCGTTGAACCTACCGATGATATTCTGTTTCTAATTTCTTTTAAGTTTGCCATTTTTACAAGTTATGAGTGCAAAGTGCAGAATTATGAGTTTTTTATAATCGAAACCAAAATACGTATCAACTCTTCACACTTATTCTTTATGTCTTTAGGTACTTCTCTTCCTGTCGCCTCTAAAATCTCCAACCAGAACATAGTCTCGTCCGCTTCTTTGAGAGCTATACCAAATTTATTTTTAAAATCTTTTTTACTAACCCCTCTTTGTGCTTCCCTTGTATTGGCACCAATACTCGTTCCGCTTTTTAAAAGTTGAGAAGCTATTTCAAAGTCCTCCGTGATTTTAAATAGTCACTATAAATAACTATTTCACACGCAAACTGAAAACTCTTAATGCGAATAGGACTGTCTTCAAAAGCCATAGTTCAAGTTTTCAATTAAAACAGAGAAAGTTATGAGTGACACTGTATTCATAACTCATCACTCTGAATTTATTTCTTATACTTTGCAGAAAGGTCTGCGGCAACCGTTGTTAATGTATCGGTTACTTCGTCTGTAAGTTTACCTGCTTTCAACGTATCCAGAATGCCTCTGTGCTTTGCATTCAGCATTTCAAGATAATCTCTTTCAAATTCTTTTACTTTTTCAACCGGCACATTACGTAACAAGTTTTTAGAACCTGCATAGATGATCGCAATCTGATCTTCCACCGTAAATGGTGTGTTTTCACCTTGCTTTAAGATCTCTACATTACGCTTTCCTTTTTCAATTACGTTTAAGGTAGCTGCATCAAGATCACTACCAAACTTAGCAAACGCTTCCAATTCACGATACGCTGCCTGATCTAATTTTAGCGTACCTGCCACTTTTTTCATAGACTTAATCTGGGCGTTACCACCCACACGGGATACTGATATACCCACGTTGATCGCTGGTCTTACCCCTGCGTTAAACAAGTCACCATCTAAGAAAATCTGTCCATCTGTAATAGAAATTACGTTGGTTGGGATATACGCCGAAACGTCCCCCGCTTGTGTTTCAATAATTGGAAGGGCTGTTAAAGATCCTCCTCCTTTTACAATAGGCTTTAAAGATTCCGGAAGATCATTCATTTCTGCAGCAATGGCATCATCTGCGATTACTTTTGCAGCACGCTCCAATAATCTTGAGTGTAAGAAGAATACATCTCCAGGATATGCCTCACGTCCCGGTGGGCGACGCAATAACAAAGATACCTCACGGTATGCTACTGCCTGCTTGGATAAATCATCAAAAACAATTAGTGCTGGTCTACCTGTATCTCTAAAGTACTCACCAATAGCAGCTCCTGCGAATGGTGCATACACTTGCATGGGTGCAGGATCACTTGCGTTTGCAGCTACTATAGTTGTATAAGCCAAGGCTCCGGCTTCTTCCAATACTTTCGCAATATTTGCAACCGTAGATGCTTTTTGTCCAATGGCTACGTAGATACAGTATACTGGCTCTCCGGCATCGTAAAATTCTTTTTGGTTTAGGATAGTGTCAATCGTTACGGTAGATTTCCCTGTTTGACGGTCACCAATAACCAATTCACGCTGTCCACGTCCTACCGGGATCATAGCGTCAATAGATTTAATTCCTGTTTGTAATGGCTCTGTTACCGGCTGACGATAAATTACCCCTGGTGCTTTACGCTCCAACGGCATTTCGAACAATTCACCTTCTATAGGTCCTTTACCGTCGATAGGTGCTCCTAGTGTGTCTACTACACGACCCACAATACCTTCACCTACTTTAATAGAAGCAATACGTTGGGTACGTTTTACTGTTGCACCTTCAGAAATTCCTCTGGATGGCCCTAACAATACAACCCCTACGTTATCTTCTTCCAGGTTCAAAACGATACCTTCCATACCGTTTTCAAACGCTACCAATTCTCCGTATTCTGCGTTAGCAAGCCCGTATACACGTGCAATACCATCACCTACGGTTAATACAGTTCCTACTTCGTCCAATGAAGCTGTTGCTTCAAAGCCTGTAAGTTGTTGTTTTAAGATTGCTGAAACTTCAGCTGGTTTAACTTCTGCCATTTTGTTTAATATTTATGCTCTTCGACTACGCTTAGAGTGACATCGGAATTACTTCCGAAGCAGTTATAAATTAAATTGCTTTTGTAAATTCTCTTTTTATGCTATCCAGTTGGTTGGCAATGCTTGCGTTGTACTGCAAGTCTCCTACACGGAGGATAAATCCGCCGATGATTGATTCATCTATTTTATTTACCAGGGTTACGCTATCGCTCCCTGTCATTTCTTTAACTTTTGCTAATACCTTAGTTTCCAGTTCTGAAGATAATGCTACAGCGGTAGTAACTTCAGCTACCTTTACACCTTGTGATTCGTTGTAAAGGGATACATAACTTTCGGCAACACCACCTAATAAATTGATACGCTTGTTAGCCGTTAAAATATCAATAAGACCTTTGGTAACATCGCTATTGCTTTCAAAAATTTTATGAAGCGCTTTCTTTTTATCTTCTCCCTTAATTACAGGGCTGTTTAACACAACTCGTAACTCCTTACTGTTTTCGATGGTAGCTGCAACAGACTTCATATCTCCAAAAACAACGCTGCCTAATTTAGCATCGTTTGCTTGGTCTAAGACTGCTTTTGCATATCGTATGGCTGCTCTGCTGCTCATTGTTCTCTTAGTTTAAGTTTGCGTCTTTCAACATAGAGTCTACTAATGCCAATTGCTTCTCTTTATTGGATAATTCGCTCTTTACTACTTTTTCAGCAATTTCTATCGAAAGGCTTGCCACGGTTTCTTTCAATTCTGCAATAGCAGCTTTCTTTTCACCTTCAATAGCCGTTTGTGCATTTGCAATAGTTTTGTTGGCTTCTGCTTGCGCTTCTGCTTTTGCATCTGCGATCATGTTGGCCTTCATTTCGCGTGCTTCTTTCAGCATCACTTCACGTTCTGCGCGGGCTTCCTGCAATAACTTTTCATTATCTGCCTGCAAATTGGCCATTTCCAACTTTGCTTTTTCAGCTGAATCCAGAGCGTCTTTAATTCCTGTTTCACGGTCTTCAACTGCTTTAAGAATTGGTTTCCATGCAAATTTGCGCAATAGAAGCAATAATAACAGAAACAAAATGATCTGCCAGATAAAAAGTCCGAATGAAAAGTCGTTTATTAATTTATCCATTTTTAATGCCCACGAAAGTGGGTACGTATTTGGTTATACTTTGTTTAATTTAAATAGAAACACATCCCCGCAACCAACCGTTGCGGCGATATGTTATCTTGTTTGATTACCCTGCGAAAATCGCGGCGAAACCAATACCTTCAATAAGCGCCGCTGCAATAAGCATTGCTGTTTGAATTTTTCCGTAAGCTTCTGGCTGACGAGCAATAGCTTCCATTGCTTTTCCACCAATCATACCAATACCGATACCTGCACCGATTACTGCTAAACCTGCACCTACTACACTTGGAATTTCCATAATATATATAAATTAAAAATTAAACATTCATGTTTGACGAGCTCACTAACATTTTATGGTGAACTCCATTAAAATTCTTATAAGTGAGCTATTTCTCCGTCATGCTCTTCTGCGTGATCGTGTGATTCGGAAGCAAAACCGAAATACAATGCCGCCAACATCGTAAAGATGTATGCTTGCAACAATGCTACAAATAACTCAATTAATGAGATGGCGAATGAAAGACCGAAACTTAACGGACCTCCAACCCAACTCTTGAAAATAAATATTAATCCTATTAAACTCATTAATACCACGTGACCTGCAGTCATATTCGCATACAAACGAATCATAAGTGCAAATGGCTTAATAAACAATCCTAATATTTCAATAGGAATTAAAATAATATAAATAATTGCTTTTCCAAACCAGGGCATTCCATCGCCTAGTGGATCAAAAATGTGTTTCCAGTAATCTCTAGTTCCTGTAAAGTTTGTTAACAAGAAAACAATAAGCGCCAAACCTGCTGTTACCGCAATATTTCCTGTTACGTTTACACCTAATGGCGTAAGACCGAACATATTTAAAAACCAAATAAAGAAAAATACGGTTAATAAAAACGGCATATATCTTTTATACTTATCCTCGCCTATGTTTGCCTTTGCAATATCGTCACGAATGTACAATACAATAGGCTCAAAGAAACGCCCAACACCTTTTGGGATACTTCCGTTCTTACCATAGCTTTTTGCAAGGCTTCGGAACAACCAGATTAACAACAATCCTGTTACCAACATCATCACCACACTTTTAGTAATAGACAAATCCAGCGGGCGAACGTTTGAAGGATGTTCGGGGTGCTCAGCATCATAGTTAAGTGTACCTGCCGCGTCTGTTTTGTATATTTTACTGTGGTATAAACGGTAGTAGTTTCCGTTAGATTCGGCAACTGTTTCACCGTGGTGAAATTTTGAAGACATAAAAACCTGTATGCCATCATCTACTAAAATTACCGGAAGCGGAAAACCATAATGGTGGATCTCGCCCGTTTCCTCGTCTGTAGATGCCGCAATATTAAAGTCGTGCGAATCCTGTAAGTGATGCGCAATATAATCTTTAATCTCAGATTTGGTATCCTTTGGAGAATCGCCTTCATCTTTAATTACTGCAGCCGATGCCGTAAAGCTTACCGCAAAGATGAAAACGCTTAATAATCTAATCACTCTGTTTTTTTGCATTCTGAACCGATTAAACTGTGTCCTTAAAATCGGTGCAAAAATACTGTTCTTTTACAGAATTCAAAAACTATTTTAATTCTTTTTTTCCTCTGAATTTGTCGTGTCACTATCTGGACTCTTTTCTTCGGAATAGGTCTGATTATTAAGCTGTTTGGAAAGATAGGCTACTTCTAAGATAAGGCATACGGCGTAGGGAATGAAAAAGGCAGTAAATTCGGTCTTTTGCATCACATCATCTGCGTCATAAAACGGATAAAAAACCGAAAAAAATACAATGAATTTTACAGCACTTCCCGCCATAAAGATAAAACCTGCCTGAGCACCGTTTTTTTTTAAAGTTTGTTGAATAATCAAATAAATGAATATAGCGAGCAAAAAATTAACGCCATAACTAAGCACTATCTTATCTGAAAAAAGTGGCAGATTGATGAACCAAAGCACTCCTATATGTATGCTGAAAGTAATAGTGAGTGCCAGGAAAAGCACGGCTAGGAATTTTAAAGTTTCGGGCATTCTCAGTACAATTTTTTTGCTTTTTACTTTGCAAAGTAACAAAATCAATTGAACAGAAGGCTCCTTTCTTTGTCAGTTAATCCTTGTTCAATCTATTGGTTTGCTTGAGCACCAGAAATAACGAAGCGGCAACACCAAATAATGTACAAAGAATAAGATAGAGTTTACTTTCTGGCTCGCCATAAGAAGCATCCAGCCATTTGCCTAATTGTACAAAGAGATAGATAATGGCCCCCATTTCCAAGCCAATGGCTGTTAAGACCAACCAACGTTTCATACCAGATGGAGAGTTGTCTGCCACTATTTAAGTGGCTCCGAAGCCTTTTTTAATCGTTGTTGGCGATCGTAAGGGTTTGCTTTTTCCTCGGAGGCAGAAGATGTGGCTGTGCTTACTTTTTTGGCCCCTGCATTGTACACGAAGCGTTAAATGTAGCGCCCGGTTCTACGGATAGTTTCCCCACTATTACTTCGCCTTCAATGTGTGCCGTTGCTTTTAGGGTAAGGGTTCCGGAAACGTCTAAGTTGCCTTCAAATTTACCTTCAATGTCGGCATCTTCGCAGA
This sequence comes from uncultured Flavobacteriaceae bacterium, assembly GCA_963793275.1. GTDB lineage: Bacteria > Bacteroidota > Bacteroidia > Flavobacteriales > Flavobacteriaceae > Marinirhabdus. Next base: position 198,151 of record CAWBZL010000004.1, on the reverse strand, counting down.
TGAGCTTTCCGTTTACGCTTCCGTTTTTACCTATTACTACTCTGGAAGGTTTGCTGATATTGCCTACTACGCTCCCGTCTATCCTAAAAAAACCGTTGGAGCTAATGTCTCCTTTTAATTCGGTCCCTTCGTTTATCCTGTTTTGGCTTGCTGATGGTTCCATATTTCTGGCTTGTTTATTTTTATCTGAAAACATATTGATTGGGGTTTTTGGGGATTGTTGTTTTCTATTTTTCGGCGGCGGCGTTTCCTTCTTTTAAATAACTGTCTAAATTTTTATGGATTTGTATTGTTTTATAATTAGGGGAAGAAATTTCGAAGGAAGCTCTCTTAATCTTATATTTCTTATTCTCTCTTAACACATCTGCAAAACCTCTTCCGCCCAAACGTGTATTTAAGCCATGAACAATTACAAAAATGCTGTCTGGGTTGTAATAATCTATAGACGTGTTCAGGTCAAAGTAGTTAAACTCCTTAATCCCTTCGTCTAATTTTTTCTGTAATGCCAGTGCTGCCTCTCTTTCTGCCGGGGGAAATTGGTACACTAGTTTCCACTTATCACTTTCTTCGTCACCAATAAAACCCTTATTCGCTATTTTAGGTAAAACAAATTTATAGGTGTTTTCGGCCTCTTTACCTTCTTCAGAATTTGGATAGTTAAGCGATATGTAGTTAAGTGCTTTTTTGTAAGGTTCGAACCCTTCTTTTCTTGCGAGTGCGGTTGCCTTAAGCATTTCAAGTTTTGGAACAATATCGGTACCATTATAAAGTGTAATGTACTCGTCGCTGGTATCGATCACACTTTGGTATTCCGAATTTTCAAACTGTTTATACAACGCTTTATACTTATACTCCGGGCTGGACTCGTCTGTAGCCAACTGAGTGTTGGGATTTAACAGGATCTGTGCGTAGCGGGAATCCGGATGATTGTTTATAATGTCGTTTTTATACGTGTCTGCCAATGCCATATTTTCTATCTGGGCATAAATTTTATGCAGATTGTACTTTGTAGGCAAAATAAGACGTTCCTCAGGATTAAGCGTAAGTAATTTTTCCAAACGGTTAGAAGCTAGTCCATATTCTCTAAATTTTTCCTTGTAAATAAGCCCTAACTGATAGTACGCGAAATTTCTGTCTTTCGCCAGGCTGTCTATCACTACCTGGTCTGTTGGGATTTGTGTAATGTAGGTTTGCGGATCATATAATTCGTTTTCGCTTATCTCTACCACTTCAGTAACCTCTCCTGGCTGGGTAATACTTGTTGTTTTCTTACTGGAAAGTCTCCAGTTATCTTCAACTTTTCGGCTTCCCCATATTTTTTTAAATTCCTGTATTCCGTAGGCTGCCGTTGTAGCATTGTAAAAATAGAAGGTGCTGTTTGTTGTTCCTCCTTTTGTTGTCCCTGTATTTTTTTTATAAAACTCTTTGTTGGCTTCGGTTTCTTCGGCTTTTGCTGCGGCAATAGAATCCAGTCTTGCCTGCTCCCGTAATTTCGTGGTATAATCGGTAAAAAACGCCAGACGTTCTCCCTCATTCATATTTACAAGACCAAGAATACTGTCGTTTTGTGTTGCAATATCTTCATATTTTATTACATCGTCCAGATTTTCTCTTTTCTTCTTAAAACGTCTCCACTCACGAGAGTTTACCGCTAGATTGGTAATTGTACTATCGTAATATGCTCCGGCAGCTTTATAATTTGCGGCATCAAAATTAAATACGGCCAGGGTGCGGTAGTTCATAGACTGCAAATAGTCGTCACTTTTAAAGTCTCTAATAGACTTGTTATAAAACTCTGTTGCGCGCTCAATACTATCGTTATTTCGGTAGTATTCCCCAATCTGGTTATAAATTTTATCCAGAAAGGGTCTGTTTTCACGATTTTCTTCCAGCTCGGTCAACAATTCCAAAAACGCAACCTTATCTTCTTTCGTGTAGTCAAAATTTCTTGCCTTCGCGATATACGCGTTGATCATATAAACCCTTGGTGACTTTCGGTTTAACGCTATTACCTCATCGTAGGCCAGGTTTGCGCTGTCTTTCATCTCAAGGCGATCATATAATTGTCCCTTTATGTATGCGTAACGACCTTTGAGTTCATCCTTTTTTTCGTATTCTGAAGCCAGTTTAATATAAGGCAACGCTTGTGGTAAGGAGTCCAAATTTATGTACGCCTGAGCAATAATTGCAGATGCTTCGGCCAATTCTTCTTCTTCCAACTCTGCCTCTTTCATCATTTCCTGAAGGTTCTCCAGAGCAACATCTTCATTCTTTAATCTAATATTGGTCTTAGCCTTCCAAACCTTTGCGCGATTAATATTATTACTGGTTGGATATCTATTCAAAATAAAATTGAAAGCATCCTGAGCAGGGATGTACCGTTCGTCAAAATAACGGGCTTTTCCCAGCATCATATACGCTTCGTCTATTTGCGGATTGTATTCTTTACCATCCAAATAGATGGAGTGATTTTGAATAGCCTTGGCAGCTTTTTCTTCCGCCCTGTTAAAATTGGGGTCTTTTTTCTCTCCTGGAGTATCAATTTCTTCCTGTAATGTTACACGTTCAACAGGTAGAATTTCCCAGTAATTATCACGATAGCTAAGTGCTAATTCATCTTTACCGGTTTCATAAGCCAATCCACCATTGTACAGAATATTATACTCTGCCGTTACCGCGTGGAAATTGCGGCTCATAAAGGTGTTTTTCTTTCTGGAACAAGAGACTAGCACAAGTACCGCTAGCAGTAAAATTGTAATTTTATAAATGCCTTTCAAAATGTAGTTTCTTTTATATAGGTATTCTAACTTAAATACTTCGGTTTTAGTATGTACAGACCAAAGGAAGCGTAAAAATACGCTTCTTTTTTAGAATTAGTCAATTTTAGGTCTAAAATTGGGCGGTTTAACCAATTCTCTTCCCTTTTTTTACCGATGAGATTGTGTATTTTTGTTGAAAAATTAAAACCCCATGAGCGACTTCCATTCTTTACGTGTTGCAAAAGTTGAAAAAGAAACCCCTAACTCAGTTTCAGTAGGTTTTGAAATTCCCGAACATCTAAAATCAACTTTTGCTCATAAGGCCGGACAATATATTACTATAAAACATACAACTGATAAAGGCGAAATTCGCCGCGCGTATTCCATTCACAGTACTCCAAAAAGTTCCCTTTTGAGCATAGGGGTTAAAAAGATTGATGGCGGATCATTTTCTGTTTATGCAAATACAACACTGAAAGAAGGTGACACTCTGGAGGTTATGAAACCTGAAGGAAAGTTTATCATAGACCCGGAAGCTTCGGCAAACAATAATTATGTGGCATTTGTTGCGGGTAGCGGGATTACACCTGTTTTATCTATTATTGAAACTGTATTGACCCAGGAACCAAATAGTACCTTCTTACTGGTCTACGGAAATCAATCTAAGGAGGAAGCGATGTTTCACAACAAATTAATGGAGCTAAGCCGGGAATATCCAGAACGCTTTAGGCTGGAATGTATTTATAGCCGAACCCGCGAAGCGCACGCACGCTTTGGTAGAATAGACCGAAGTATTGTAAACTACTATTTAAAAAATAAATTTGAATCTACCACCTTCCAAGCATTCTACCTTTGTGAACCGGAAGCCATGATTGATGAAATTTCTTCAACGCTGAAAGAAAACGGAATTAATGAAAAAGTGATTCATTTCGAATTATTTACCACAGCCGAAGAAGGCTTGCTGGTGGAATCTCACGACGGAGAAACCACAATTTCCATCACGGTAGATGATATAGTGGAAACTTTTACCATGCCAAAAAGCACTTCTATCTTAGAAGCTGCTTTAGAAAAAGGATTAGACGCACCATATAGTTGCCAAGGCGGGATATGTAGCACCTGCATTGCCCGAATCACCGAAGGAAAAGCCGAAATGCGCAAGAACCAAATATTAACCGACAGCGAAATTTCCGAGGGACTCATCTTAACCTGCCAGGCACATCCTACCACTGCCAGTGTAGCGGTAGATTATGATGATGTATAAGGTAGTTGGCAGTGGGTAGAGGTTAGGATGCACCTAAATTTGCTGGTAGTAGACAGGCTATTTTTCCCGACTATAATAGTAGGGAGAGTTGAGGAGACCTGACGGGTTTCTGTTTGCTGATGTGATTTTTACATTCCTAACATCAAATCAATTCTTCAATTTTTTGAAGCACTGTTTTAACGGGAATACTACGCATTGCATCCTCATACCCGGAAGGAAATTTATTACCATATACTGAAGTAGGGATTAGCGGGTACTCTTCACGATTGGCAACCAATTGATGCTCGTTTGGCTGATTAAAAGGCGTAAACCCAACGTAGGGATGCGTCACGCCCCACAACGTTAATACAGGTATATTGAACATAGCTGCTAAATGCCCATTACTACTATCCATTGCAAGCATTAGATCCAGATTGGATATAAGGTTTAGCTCAGTTTCCAGCGTATATTTTCCTGCAAGATTGGTCACGTTTTCAAACTGTAGTTCCCAGGTTTCCAAAATATCTCTTTCTTTTTTGCCACCTCCGAAAAGGAAAATTTTATACAGATTGTCTTCATTTAGGTTGTAGACAACCTCTTTCATCATTTCCAACGGATACATTTTACTTTTATAGGCCGCAAAGGGTGCTATACCAATCATTTTCTTGGTGTGCCTCCCAATAAGAGCGTGTAATTGTGGTGTAAGTTCCTTTCTTTCTGGAAAGAGCTGTTCTTCCAGGTGCAAAGGAAAACCCAAAGCTTCAAAAACAGCCGCATAGCGTTGGTGGGTGGTTACTAATCTTTTTAATTCCGAAGGTTGATTTGTAAGTGCTTTTTTTTCTTTGCGACCTTTATCGATTGTTGCCGTTTTTATTCCTTTTATGGAAAAATAGCCTGTAATTACCTTGGAACGAATTACGCCGTGCAAATCGGCTACTGCATCTATGCCTAGTTCTTTGGCCTCTTTTGCTAGTTTCAGTAAACCAAACCCCTTGTGTTTACCATACACGTCTGCCTCCAGAAAATGAAGGTTTTCAATATCCTTAAACAGTGGTTTGTACCCGGGTTTAGAAACAACCGTAAGCTTTATAGAAGGATACGTCTGCGATAAAACCCTAAGCACAGGCACTGTCATTGCTACATCTCCCAGTGCGGAGAGACGGATTATTAAAATATGGACCGGGGTTTTCAAAATGAAATTTTATAAATATTGGGAAATACGCACCCCTTAATCCCCCTTTCCAGAGGGGAATTAGCTTATTTTTTCTCTCTTCTTAATACAGGATTCAGCTCATCGTCATTGTACATTTTCATTTGTTTGTACACTTTCATATATTTTTTTCCGTGAGCGATATCATTTAATAACTGATCTATAGCACTGCTTAGATCTGCACGTTGCTCAAGCAAAATATTCAGTTTTTTCTGGCATGCATCCCTGTGTTCTTGGGAAGCTCCTTCACGCGTTGCCTCTTCATTCATGTGATAGATTTTTAAGGCAAGAATAGAAAGTCTATCTACACCCCAGGCCGGACTTTCTGTGTTTATAGTGGCATCCTTATCTGGAATTACATCGTCGTATTTCTTCAGAAAATAGCTGTCTATATATTCCACCATATCTGTTCTGTCCTGATTAGAAGCATCTATTTTACGTTTTAATGCCAATGCTGCTATAGGATCTATACTAGGATCCCTAATAATATCTTCATAGTGCCATTGCACGGTGTCTATCCAACACTTTCTGTATAAAAGATGCTCCAAAAGGGCTTCATTTTTATCGTATTTATTGATGAATGGCTGATTTACATCATCGGCCATATGGTATTTTACAATGGCTTCTAAAAATATCTTGTTTGCTTTTTCGCTAAAAATCATAGTTTTTGTTTTAATTTTTTACTTTCCCTTTAAAAAGAGCTTCTTCCTCCTCCAATTAATTTTGCTTCTCCAATATATGTAGAAACTCAACGGTTTCTGTTGCCTTATGGTTTCGGTTTTCGGTTTTATCGGCTTTAAAACGCTGGTATTTAGTGGTAGCAAGACTATAATTACCAAATTGCTTCATCGCATTTTGGACTTCTTCCTCACTCATTAATCCTTCGTTATTGTAACTTAAAAAAATGTAGTTAAAGTTAGCATTTTTCAGCAATTCTGTAAAACTCTTTAACACTTCACCTCTCTTACAGTAATTACTTTTATAATAAGCTCGCAAGCCTGTTTTTCCCTTAGGCACAAAGGTATCGTATTTTGCAATCGTATTAAGGATATGGTAATTGGCGCCGTATTGGCGGGCATTGTAAGGCGGATCTAAATACAAAATATCTCCCTCAATTTTTTTAATAAGCACATTGGCGTCTTCTTTAAATACTTCGTGACTCGTTGCTGTCTCAGTGAAATGTGCGGGTTTTAGGATAAGTTCTTTGGCGGCAGAGCTTTTTATTTTTTTAAGATATGCACCATATACCGAAGCGGTATTGGCAACTTTATCGGCACTTTCAAGTAGTGAGGCGAGTAGATGGAAATAAACGTTTTCTGTAATTACTGAAGTAGCTTTCCAGGCTTCAATTTGCTGGCGCATGGCATCTATTTTTTGTCCATTTTCAGCAGAAAAATACAGTCTGTCTTCCCGACCATCTTGAGCATAATTCTGAAATATGAAGCCTTTTATTCCCTTTAGGTTGTTTAATTGTTCTAGAAAACCTTCGGCTTCTAATTTTCCAGCGTTCTGAATATAATTTCTATTTAATACATAACTGTAAAACTCTACATCGTTTGCAATCACCCTGCCTACGTGTGGTTTAAACGTTCTGCCAACAATTCCGGTGCCCGCAAATAAATCGCAAAAAGTATGGTTCGACACATCCCCCGTTACCGAAGTAATCGTTTCAAATAAAAAATTAGAAAGTTTGTTCTTGGAGCCTATGTAGTTCATTGTTGTACCCAAATTATATCGCTCAAAGCAGTATCGCCGTTCACAAAAGTAATGTTTTGCAATTGTGCTTCAGAAAAGTTGTTTACGTATTCCACAATTTCCGTTTTAACTAATTGCAAATTGGCTTTTAACTTCCAGTGTGCCCCGTCTTTAGCGTGCACAACTAAAAATAGCCTGTTTTTTAAATGATATCTTTTTTGTTTGCTCTGGTGCTTATACAACCACTCAATTAGTTCCCTTTTATGCTGAAAAGCATACTTGAAATCTTTCGAGAATCGCTTCGGATAAACAGACGTTTTATGATCAAACGCAATGCCGTTAAGGTAAAAATCTTTTTCAGCATCTTTATAATTCTTTACTTTTTCTACCCCTTCCAGTTCGGTAAAAATTTGCTCTACACCCACAGCGCTCCAAAAGTTAAACCATCTATTGGCGGCATAGTTAAACAATTTTCCTTTATCTAACTTTTCCGCAGCAATTACCTGTTGCATTCGTTCCAACAAGGTTTCCCATCGCAAGGTTTCATAAACAAAAGCTGTGTAACCGTCCCAGGTATCGTTTTGTTGTTGTTGCCATTGATAGCGATACGGTACTCTTTTTTCCAATTCTGTTTGTATATGAACGAGTGAATATTCCATTATAGAAATAACAGGCCAATGGGTAAAAGAACAAACATCCAAAGCAGGATTTCTTTAAACCAGAAATCGGTAATACGCTCCAAGTAATTTGTGACAACAATAGCTACGGGCGCACATAGAAAAAGGATCTCGGCACCTGTTTTTACAGGGCTTAAAAAGAGTATGACCACCGATACAATAGTTACAATCGTCACTAATCTATAGTTTTTTTGCAATTTTCTGGGCATAGAAGAAAACTTCATAACCCTATTAACGAGCGTCCACACCAGTAATGTCCCAATAAAGGCCGAAGGCACCAAAACATCAGCTTTATTATAAGCGCTAAAGTCCAAATGTAGCGCTGGAACCCAATCCAGAAACCAGGTTAGAGTATCAAAAGCCAGTAAATGAATTGTTACAGCAAGTAGTACTACTGTAAAAATTGCCACAAATGGAATAAACAGCAATCTGAAACTAGCCACGGAGATTCGTGTAATAGCCCAGTACAAAGGCAGTAAAAATAGAAAACTCCAAAAACTAAACAGCCCAGCAATAGTAATATAAAGGGCTGCGTCAAAAATCTTTTTTTCTATATTTTTTTCTGAAGTAAGACTTGCCATCCTGCGTAATGCCAACAAAAGAAACACATTCGAGATGATAATCGTAACCTCGGTAAAAATTATGGGGAGCATTACCAATAATCCGGTAAAAATAAAAATTCCGAAGGTGTTGGTTCCCGTAAGTGAGTTTTTCCTGATTACAAAGTCCAACAACAGGATAGAAAACACCAAAATCACCCAAAATCCTGCTTTTATAAGGACTTCCTGCAGGTTTATAAGCTCAGAAGTTGAGTAGAAAAAGGAGGCAAAAAAAGCAACGAGGAGGTACACTCCACAAAAAATAAAGTTGATAGGCTTAGATTTACCAAAAAAGTTTGTGAGCATGGCCGCTGTTTTCTACTTTTGCAAGATAAATATACAATTATGACTTTTAAAGAAGTTTTTGAGGGAATACAGTCTTTTACCGAAGAGGTGCTTTTTGCTCCTTTCGAATTTTTTAGACTTGGTACAGAAAGCTGGACATTTAGTAACATTATAAACTGGTTACTAATGATTATTGGTTTTGTAGCAATGGTTTACTGGATGTTGCAGTTAAAGAAATTTAACGATAACGACGAAGAAAACCGAAGCCAGACCTCTCACGGGTTTCTGGGTGATGTTCCAAAAGAGTAATACACCCCTAATCCTCTTTCCAGAGGGGAGGATATTTGTGTCGTTTTTACAAATCGAAACCTATGTCTTTTCTATAATACATCTTATCAAAATTTAGTTTTTCTATGTTTTGATAAGATTTTTTTAGTGCCGTTTTGTAATCTTCGTGCAGCGAAGTTACCGCTATCACGCGACCACCGTTGGTAACCAATTTGTTTTCTTTTATAGAGGTTCCTGCGTGAAACACCATAGCATCTTCTATAGTTTCAATCCCTGATATTTCTTTGCCTTTTTCATAAGCTTCCGGGTACCCACCAGAAACCACCATTACGGTTGTTGCGGCTCTTTCGTCAATCTCCACCGAAATGGCATCTAATTTTTGCTGAAATGTAGCTTGTAACAACATCACCAAATCTGTTTTAATTCTGGGGAGGACAACTTCTGTCTCCGGGTCGCCCATGCGTACGTTGTATTCTATTACGAAAGGCTCATCACCTACTTTTATCAACCCTATAAACAGAAAACCTTTATAATCTATTTTCTCTTCTTTAAGGCCATTTACCGTAGGTTTTACAATGCGTTCTTCGATCTTCTTCATAAGCGCTTCATCTGCAAAAGGTACCGGTGAAATAGCGCCCATTCCACCTGTATTTAATCCTTTATCACCTTCTCCAATACGTTTGTAATCTTTTGCCGTAGGAAGAATTTTATAATTTTTTCCATCGGTGAGCACGAAGACGCTTAATTCAATTCCGTCCAAGAATTCTTCAATCACTACTGTGGCGCTGGCATCGCCAAATTTACCGCTTAGCATTGCTTCCAGTTCAGTTTTGGCTTCTTCCAGATCCTCAATAATTAACACCCCTTTTCCTGCTGCAAGCCCGTCTGCTTTTAATACATACGGTGCTTGTAATGTTTCTAAAAACTCCTTCCCTGCGTGAACACTTTCCGAAGTAAAGCTAGCATACGCCGCAGTTGGAATGTTATGTTGCAACATAAACTCTTTAGCCCGTTCCTTACTTCCTTCCAGTAATGCGCCTCTTTTTGAAGGTCGCTATAAGCATGACATCTTTCAACGCTTCCTCTTCGGCAAAATAATTTGCTATGCCCTGAACCAGTGGATCTTCTGGCCCCACAACCACCATCTCAATCTGGTTGGCAATTACGGTAGCCTGTATCGCTTCAAAATCGGTTACAGCTACAGGTAAATTGGTTGCGATTGCAGCCGTTCCTGCATTTCCGGGAGCGACAAAAAGATTGCTGCAATGTTCGCTTTTTGCTAGTTGGTACGCAAATGTATGCTCGCGGCCTCCAGAGCCTAGAATAAGGATGTTCATAGTATTGGGTGTTGTTGTTTTCAAAAGCAAAAATAGGGATTTCAAAATACAGTTTCGCTACATTTGTAGTAGTTAACACCTAATTTTCTGGTTTGAATTTATTCAATTTAACTTTGAGATTAAAAGGCTTTCCCATACAGGAAGCAAAGCAACGTTTGCGGGAAATTCAGCAAATTCCGGAAGCAGCGTATCCGGCGTATATAGCAAAAGCAAAGACCGAAATTTTACAATACCACCTGAAAAACAACACATTTTATAAAAATTTTGTTGGAGCTAAAGATGTTTCAAACTGGGAAGATGTTCCTGTTCTTCAGAAAAAAGATTTACAAATCCCTTTAGCTGAAAGACTCTCCAAAGACTTCAGTTTAAAAAAAGTATACAAGGGGAAAACCTCCGGCAGTAGCGGCACGCCATTTATTTTTGCAAAGGATAAAATGTCACACGCCCTAACCTGGGCTGTAATTATAGATAGATACCAAAAATACAATCTGGAATTTGGTGGTTCGTATCAGGCACGTTTTTACGGTATTCCACTGGATTTTTTAGGTCACTATAAAGAACGATTAAAAGATGCCTTAAGTAATAGATTTCGGTTTTCCGTATTCGATTTATCTGATGTTATTTTAGAAAATTATTTAAATGAATTCCGGGGGAAAAAGTTTGAGCATATCTATGGATACACTAGTTCTTTGGTATTGTTTGCTTCATTTTTAAAAGAAAAAGGGATCGTTTTAAAAAGCATTTGCAAAAGTCTAAGCTGCTGTATTGTAACAAGTGAGATGCTTTTTGAAGATGATAAAGAATTGTTAGAACAGTGGTTTGGCATACCCATAATTAATGAATATGGTGCCAGCGAGCTGGATATAATTGCTTTTACAAATAAAAATGATTCCTTTTTACTTAATCAAGAGACTCTTTTTATAGAATTTCTGGATAAAAATAATAACCCTGTTCCAAAAGGTACGCCAGGAAATATTGTAATTACATCACTTTACAACAAAGCACATCCTATGATACGCTATTCTATTGGAGATGTTGGAATTTTAAGCACTGCGTCTACACCAAAACATATGATTCTTGAAAAATTAGTAGGTCGAACAAATGACGTGGCAATGCTACCTTCCGGCAAGAAAATACCAGGACTTACTTTTTATTATGTTACCAAAAGTATTATTAAAGATAGCGGGACAATTAAAGAGTTTGTTGTTATGCAAACAAAACCTAATAGCTTTGAAATAAAGTATGTTGCCAACCAACCGCTTGATAAGAAACAGATAAGCGACATTAGAAAGGCTCTTGCACGCTATGTTAGTGAAAATTTACACATTTCAATAACTAAGGTGGATACTATGGACAGAAGCAACCGCGGCAAGCTGAAACAATTTATATCTTACCTGTAACATGAAACCGAAATCTATCGTATTGGTAAGTAATTATTATCCGCCAGAACAAGGGGCGGCACCAAACAGAATTCAGGTATTGGCCGATGCGTTGGCGGAAAGTGGCTATCTTGTTCAGGTGGTATGCCCATTACCCAATTACCCCAGCGGGAAGGTATTTTCAACATTTAGTGGAAAATTATATTCCAAAAAAGTTGAAAACGGGATTACCGTACACAGGCTATGGTTGTGGCCCAGCAAATCTACCAACAAGTTTGTGCGGTTATTTAGTATGCTTTCTTTTGCAAAAAGCCTCACATTGTTTTTTATACTGAAACGCATTCCGAAGCACGTTTTTATTCAATATTCACCCGTTATTGTTGGTTACACTGCAGTTTTCTGGAGTTGGTTGTTTGGAAAGAAAACTATTTTAAATGTTTCGGATCTCTGGCCGTTGGCCGGACTTGAAATGGGGTTGCTGAAGAGAGGTATTTACTATTCTCTTCTTGTAAAGATGGAACAATTCTGTTACCGAAAAGCCAATTTGATCTTAGGGCAATCTGAAGAAATACTAGCCCACGTTGCAGCCAGTAAGAGTAACGCGAAGCTCTTTTTATACCGAAATTTTCCAAATTTTACCCCTTCTGAAGTTGTTCTTAAATCTCCGCAACAGCCCATAAAAATCGTATACGCTGGCTTGTTGGGCGTGGCGCAGGGACTTTCAGAGATCTTATCGAAAATTAGCATTCCGGAGCATATTGAATTTCATATCTACGGGGATGGACCAGATGCTGAAACAATCTCACAACCCAATAATTTAAAGATAATTTATAACGGTTCTGTGACAAGAAGCGAGCTGCATAAGGAACTCAACAATTATGACATTGCTTTTATCCCTTTAAAACAACGGATATATGGTTCGGTTCCTTCCAAGATTTTCGAATATGCCAGGTTGGGTCTGCCTTTGCTATATATGGCAGGAGGCGAAGGAGGTGCCTTGGTAAAAGATAACGGGCTAGGTTGGGTAGTTCCCGTTCAGGATTTTGAAGCACTACAAAACTTTTTAAATAACCTAACCAGTGCTGAAGTTGTAAAGTTTCCGAAGAACGAAATCCAACAAAAAGCAATAAAAGCATTTAATTTTAAGGCTCAATTTGAAGGTTTTAAACAAGAACTGGAAGGTCTTTAGTACGCTTTTTCTTCGCCACGAAGCGCGTTAAAAATTGTTTGAAAAACGATTTTAAGGTCGAGAAAAAGTGACCAGTTTTCCAGGTAGAATATATCATACTTTACACGGTTTATAATGTGATTATCATCTTCTACTTCGCCTCTGTACCCGCTTACCTGCGCCAATCCGGTAATGCCTGGCTTAATAAAGTGACGCACCATAAATTTGTCTATTCGTTCTGCATACATATGCGTGTGACTTACCATATGCGGCCTTGGTCATACAACGGACATATCGCCTTTTAGTACATTAATAAACTGCGGTAACTCGTCAATACTGGTTTTTCTAATAATTTTACCTACTTTGGTTACCCGAGGATCGTTTTTCTTAATCTGGTGTAAATCTGCCATAGGGTTAGGCTTCATAGAGCGGTACTTATAGCAATTAAACTCTTTGTAATCCAGACCGTTCCTTTTCTGTTTAAAAAATACGGGGCCTTTGGATTCCAGCTTAATAAACAGCGCCAGTAAGGGGGTAAGCCAGGAAAGGATCCCAACAATAACCAATACCGAAAGAACAATGTCGAACGTGCGTTTAATAAACTGGTTAAAAGGGGTGTCTATAGGGATTTTGCGCATAGACAGTATGGGCAGAACACCATAATAATCGAAATCCAGTTTTTTGCTGTATATCTCTTTATTGTCTGGTAAAAATTTGAGAACCTTGAGATTATTGTCGGCAAAATCGACCAATTGGGTAAGTTGTTTGTTGTTTAATTGACCTATAGAACTGTAAATTTCGTCTACATCGTTATTATGTATATAGTCAAAGCAGGCTTCAAGATTTTGATCTGAGTCTTTTACATCGAAAATTTCTTGCAATCTATAGCCGTACTCTGGGTTTTGGTTAAAAAACTTTCTTAGCTGGTCTGTTTTTTTATTAAGCCCAACAATAACAACCTTTCTGGAGTTTCCTCCAAAACGTGCCCGGTACTTTTTTAAGATGAAGAATACTGTAAATTTTATTACGGAAATAGCCAGAATAACACTAAGCACATATTTTACAATGTCCCAGGCGTTTATTTCCAGATCGTTATAAAAACCGAAAAATGAAAAAACAATTAAAAAGAAAACAATGCTCTGTTTCCCAATGAGCAACATAATTTTTGAAACGTGTGTAAATCTGTAAATTTCATAGAAATTAGATTTCAAAGAGAGTATTACCCACCCTACCACAATAAAAACTACAAACTGAAAGTACAGTAACTTATCCTGAAAGAAATAGAAAGCCAATGCAAAAATGACGGTTAAATCCATTGCATAGGAAAAAGGCCTTAAAAACCCCGAATATCTTCCGCTTCTAAATATCATTACCCCCTATTGTGTTTCGTGAAATCCTTATGCTCACTCTTAAAAAGCTCTTCTTTGGAGAGACTTTTAAAATAATTGAAGGTTGTTTCCATCCCTTCGCTTCTTAAAACTTTTGGTTCCCAGCCTAAAATTTCGCGTGCTTTGTCAATATTAGGTTGACGTTGTAATGGATCGTCTTTTGGAAGGTCCCGGAATGTAATTTTTTGATTGGAACCTGTAAGTTTAATGATCTCTTCGGCAAATTCCATAATGGTTATTTCGTCTGGATTTCCTATGTTTACGGGATACGCATAATCGCTCAATAATAACTTATATAACCCATTCACCTGGTCGTCTACGTAGCAAAAGGAGCGTGTTTGTTGCCCATCTCCAAAAACGGTTAAATCTTCACCTCTAAGCGCCTGCCCTATAAATGCCGGAATTACCCGACCATCGTTTAGTCTCATTCTTGGACCATACGTGTTAAAAATGCGGGCTATACGTGTTTCTAAACCATGAAATCTGTGATAGGCCATAGTAATACTTTCCTGAAAACGTTTCGCTTCGTCATAGACGCCACGTGGACCAATAGTATTTACGTTTCCGTAGTATTCTTCACTTTGTGGGTGTACCAGCGGATCTCCGTATACTTCGGACGTAGAGGCAATAAGAATTCTTGCCTCTTTTTCTTTTGCCAATCCTAACAGATTATGGGTTCCTAAAGAACCAACCTTTAATGTCTGAATTGGAATTTTAAGGTAATCTATGGGACTTGCCGGTGAGGCAAAATGAAGAATATAATCTACGGGGCCGGGAACGTGGACAAATTTGGTAATATCGTGATGATAAAACTCAAAATGTTCCTTTTCAAATAAATGCTGAATGTTCTTGAGGTCGCCCGTAATGAGGTTATCCATTCCCACCACGCTGAAGCCCTCTGCCATAAATTTATCGCAAAGATGGGATCCTAAAAATCCTGCGGCTCCTGTAATGAGAACTCTTTTCTTATTCATTTTTTATTATTTTGCGGTTTTTCTACCTATAGAATAGTAGCTAAACCCTTCGGCTTCCATGTCTTCTACGTTATACAAATTCCTTCCATCAAAGATGACTGGATGTGCCAATAGTTGCTTTAATTTTTGATAATTGGGGGTTCTGAAAATGCTCCATTCGGTACAAATAACGAGTGCATCTGCCCCTTCAAGAGCGTCGTACATAGAGTTTGCGTAAGTTAGTTTTTCACCAAACTGTTTTTTAATATTGGGCATTGCTTCCGGATCGAACACTGTAAGTGCAGCTCCCTTTTCCAACAAAGCATTCATAACATCTATGGATGGTGCTTCGCGTATATCATCTGTTTCGGGTTTAAATGCCAGTCCCCAAACAGCGATTTTCTTTCCTTGCAGGTTGGTGTTAAAATGGTTTTCAATTTTTGGGAGTAAAATGGTTTTTTGCTTTTTATTTACCTCAATAACCGAATTAAGGATCTTAAAATCGAAGCCTTCGTCTTTCCCTGCTTTTTGCAACGCTTTTACATCTTTAGGAAAGCACGAGCCACCATACCCAATTCCAGGAAACAGGAAGCGTTTGCCAATGCGGCTATCGGTTCCCATCCCTACACGTACCTTATCTACATCTGCCCCTACTTTTTCGCAGTAGTTCGCAATCTCGTTCATAAAGGTAATTTTGGCGGCAAGGAATGAGTTGGCAGCATATTTGGTTAATTCTGCACTCTTCTCATCCATAATTATAATTGGGTTGCCGGAACGCACAAACGGAGCGTAGAGCTTTTGCATTAACGCTGTGGCACGGTCGCTGCTGGATCCTACTACAATACGTTCTGGTTTTAAAAAATCGTCGACGGCAAAACCTTCACGTAAAAATTCCGGGTTAGAAACCACGTCGAAATCGCATTTGGCATTTTTTGCAATTACTGCATGAACTTTTTCTGCGGTTCCCACCGGCACTGTGCTTTTATCTACAATTACTTTGTATTCTTTTATTTTGTGTCCTATTTCTTCTGAAACATTTAAAACATAGCTTAAGTCTGCAGAGCCGTCCTCGTCTTCTGGTGTTGGAAGTGCCAGAAAGATTATTTGTCCGTGTTCTAAACCTTCATCCAGAGACGTTGTGAACGAAAGTCTGTTGGCTTTAATATTTCGGTCGAACAGGACATCCAGGTGCGGTTCGTAAATGGGAACGATACCACTTTTCATTTGTGCTACTTTTTCGGCATTAATATCTACGCACACCACTTCGTTGCCTGTTTCGGCGAGGCAGGTGCCGGTAACCAATCCTACGTATCCTGTTCCTATTACTGTAATTTTCATCTCTATTTAATATTTGAGAAATAAGAAGATGGAATGCCTTTATATATCCTTAGTTGTTTTACAAATTGCAAATAGGCATTTCATCTTACAAAATTTTCAGAAATTATTTTTCTGTTTCAATCGGCAAAAATACAATTTGTTGTGCTTTTAAACCGCTTCTATTGTTTCATTTTGGGACTTATTCGGTTTAATTAAGAGCATTATAAGTACAAAACCAAAATAATACGCACCAATCTGCCTATGGAATAGATTTTCTACCAATAAAAACAATACTAATATGACTAGCAATGCGGTTGGAAAAAATTGTCTTTTATTCCGAAGAAAAACAAAAAGTATAAACCCAATAAACAATACAATTCCTATAATTCCTGTTGCCAGATAAATGTCCAAAAACTGATTGTGAGTATTGTATTTTTTTGCCACCAGCCACGCTCTTTTTTGTTCGTCTTCAATACTGTCCTGATAGCAATTAATGAGCTCTTTGTTGGTATTGACAAAACCGAGACCTTTCCAGAGTTCATTGTTAATTTCAGAAATTGATAACGCACAGTTCCAGATAATAGTACGGGGTTCCATTTCCAGAGTGTTGGCAACAAGGCCTTTGCTTTGGGTATTGGTTGGTGTATAAAGTATTTTTTTTCTGAAATCGTTATTCAGTATAAACACCAGAACGAGTCCCAAAAACAATGTTGCCACTACAAACACCAATTGCATTCCTCTGCTACGTTTATAGAAAAATCCTAAAACAAAAAGTACAATAAGCGCTATGATAGCTATTCTTGAGACAATGAGTAATATGAAGAGTACGTTAAGAATAATGGCTACTACGTAATAGCCGTTGTTAGGGTGGTATTTGTTTTTTAATAAACTATTTGATGCTACAATACTCAACACACAGAGTAAGCCCAAATACAGTCGGTCTACCAGCATGGCTTCAATAAGATTTCCGGAGTCTAATAACTGAAAAGCCGCACCTTTATATACACCAACAATAATGCTTACAACAGAAAATAAAATGGCTGCTATGGAAGATAAAATAACTGCTTTTTTTATTTTTTGAAACCTCTGAACGGGTATGTATAAAATTACCAGCCCAATGGCGAGGTTAATTTTTTCCAATACGGGACTATCTACCTCCAACCTGCCCAGGAGTAGTGCCTGCACTAATACAAATAGAACAAGACCTATAAAAAAAAGTGTGGGAAGTCTTTTAATTTTTTTGAAATCGGTTTTTGAAACTACAAACGGAAATGCGATAGCCAGTGCAATGAGTAAAATGTTAGGCAAGGCACGCACGTAGTTATCAAAAGGAATGGTGAGGTATAACAGCAGAAACATATACGGGTAAATGGACTGAAGTAATATTCTCATGACTTAAAACTGCGGGTTTTTATTTGAGGATTGAAAGATAGTGAAAACGATTTACGATTGCCGATTGTTGATTGAAGTTTTTTGATAATTGGATGGTTGGAAACACGACCGCTCATGGTGCTCGCTACACGATGGAAGCTTTACGACGATTGCAATACTAAAAGTTGAATCGCAACATATTATATTTATTGGGATTTTGGATTTGTTTTTTTGAATTTTTCCTTTAGTACCAACCAAATAAAGGTGCTGTTTCCAATAAGGTAGCGTTTCCACATACGTTTGGGTTCTTGGAGGAAGCGGTAAAACCATTCCAGGCCTGCGTTTTGCATCCAGACGGGCGCTCGTTTGGTAAGGCCTGAAACTACGTCGAAACTACCGCCTACTCCCATGACAAAGGGAACGTCTTTTAATAATTCCCGATGGTTGTACAAAAAGTTTTCTTTTATTGGTGATGTAATGGCAACAAACAACATACCTGCACCGCTGCTGGCTATTTGCTGTGCAATTTTGGGTTCATCTTCCCTAGTAAAATAACCGTTGCGATAGCCTGCAATTATATTGGTATTGTATTTTTCACGGTAGATTTCTGACACTTTTTGAACCACTTCCTCTTTGGCACCCAACAAAAATATTTTATGATCTTGTTGGTGTGCTAGTGCTACCAAATTCTCCATTAAATCGATACCTGCTACGCGTTCTTTTAAGGGCTTTCCGAGGATTTTTGCCGCCCAGACCACGGCTTGTCCATCTGCATTTATGATGTCGCTTTCGTTTACGCTTTTGTGCAAGGCTGCATCCTTTTGCAAAGCAACAATTTTACCAGCGTTTACGACTACGTGGTGAAGTTGTTTCTTTTTGGAAATAGCGTTACTCACCAACGCCAATGTCTCCTTCATAGAAAGATTATGGATAGTGGTGTTTAGGATGTTTATTTTTGGGATGTGTTGCAAAAGGGGTGCCCTATTTTTTATTTGGGGGCAAAGGTAACGTTATTTAATAATCTGTGAATATTTTATAAAAGCTATCTTGGGTATTAATGATAGTTTCAATCTGGTTGGATGGGTTGTAAATATGCAATTCAGAACTTCCATTAGCATCTGCTAACCAAAAAAATCTTCCTGTCGATTCAGAATAAGATAAGTAATTTAAATTCCCTGCATTTGTATATATCTCTTCTATTATCTCTCCATTCATTGGATTAATTTCTACAATAGCATTTAAATTATTGAGTGCAAAGATTCTTCCAGATTGGGTACGTATAAAACTTCCTAATGAAATACCAGGATAGTCATACTCTGCTTTGGTAAAATTATTTAAATTGAATTTTATAAGCTTTTCATTATCAAAGGATAAAATCTCGTTTGTGCTATCTAAATATACACCTGCGGTAATGTTACTTTCCCCTTGTACTACATAATCCCGCAAGGTTGTAGATTGCATAGTGTATAAATCTACTGACACTAAACGATGCTCGAGTTCACCAAAAAAAAGATCATCTCTAAAAAATTCATAAATAAATTTACCCGTACTAAATGTTTTGATTCTTATAGACTCATTACAGTCTAAATCTGTACAAATGGATATGGATTTTGATAATTCGTTATCTCTATTTTTTAAAACAAAAGAAGTAGAGCAGCCCCCCGTTTGCCCACATTGAACACTATATCCATTAAAAAAAGTATTGCTTTCTTTTGAAAACGAAACTCTCCCTACCTGGTCATAGCCCGCAGCGGTATATATTAATTCTCCTGTTGTGGCGTCACCTAAATTTATTGTGTATACTGAATTATTTTCTCCATTGTTAGATTTTTCTCCATAAACCACATCTGTTTCTTCAGTAATCCCTATTGCTCCTACACTAATTTCTTCAGAATTATAAATCACAGTTAGTTCACCAGAATTTGCTCCGGATGGCACTCTCGTTTTGATGATATTCGTACCTGTTTCCAGAATTGCTGCTTGTACACCTGAAAAATAAACTTCGATAGTTGCTGTAGCATCTATACCTTCGGTTTGTATGGTCACTTCTTCGGCAGTATAAGATTCTTTTGGGTTGTAATCTACAATAACAAAATTAGACCCTTCTTCCTCTTCAGGGATAGTGGTATCGTCATTTCCAGAACACGCAGCAAATAAAAAGGTTACTAGGCAGAGTAAATAAATTGAGTTTTTCATGTGTTGTAAATTTTTTCGAAATACCCCTTAATGAACACCAAATGAAACGCCAAAATAGTTTCATAAAAGAAATTGGCGCTAAAAGCCATTAATACAAAGGTGCCGATTGCAAATAGAATTGTGGGAAAATTCCACTGAAATGTACAAAATAATTTATTGAAAATATACAAGTATGCCACTGTCCCTATAATTCCGAAGAAATAGAAAAGATCCAGCAGCCCAAATTGGCTCCGATAATGCATGTCGAAACCTCCACCAAATAAATAGTTGCGCCAGGTCCATTTTTCCTGAATGAGTGGAAGCATTTCTTCTAAAAGGTGTTGATCCCGGAGTGAAAAAATGACTGACCAGACACCATTTTCGGAATATACCTTCTGTAGAGAAGGTGAGCTTTCAATTAATAGATACAGCAAGTCATTAAAAAAGAATAGTCCGGAAAGAAATAGTACGATTACAAGTATAACCAACCATGTTTTTTTATACCACTTCCAAAGAATAAAGAGATAACCCGCCAGAAAAAGGTAGCCAATAAACATAGCTTTTGTACCCAAAAGAATTGATGCAATAGCCACTACCAATAGCTGAAGATATTTCTTCTTTTTTTGAACAAAACATTCTGTGATATAATAAAATAGTGCAATCCAGTAAATATAAGTAGCCGCTCCGGAGCGCAAAATCATTCCGTTTAGTCCAAAACGTTTATTAATACCGTAATACGTATTAAACCAATCTGTTGGAAGCACCAATCCTAGTAAAATACAAATTGAATTTGCTATAATAAAAACTTCGAAAACCTTGAAAAAAAACGGGTGCCACCGCTCCACACCTTTCAGGGTTTGTACATAAAGTAGTGCCAGAATAATAAAGAAATATTTATCCAGAAACCAGGCATTACTTTGCAACTGTTGCCAGGGAACCAAGCCTACCTGTCCCATAAGAAAAATAAGTATTAGTAACAGGATTGGCCATAATTTTTTAACGTCAGTACGTAGTATTTGTATCACAAAAAATGCTTGTAGGATAAGTTTGAGTCCTGCCGAAATTTTAAAACTATGGTAGTATTCCTTCACGCATATTTTGTATACAAACTCAGACAATACCAAGAGTGTGAAAATAAGTGCGAGTTTATTATTGGCTAATTGCCGGAGTATGTTGTTTGCTTTTGCAATCATAAAGGATAAAGAAACAATAAAAAAAACTAAAAATTACTACACCAGATTGTCTGGAAAAATAAGATTCCACCAATATGGCTAGTGAAAAATAAATAGTAAATACCGTAGCTGTTTTTAAGCGGAATATAATAGGTACTGCTAAAACCAAAGTTAAAATAACAGGAATTAAAATCCCGTAGGAAATTAAAAACTCTAAATACTGGTTGTGGGCATTATAACGCCTGTTTTTAATATCCGAATTAAGCCTTAAATGTTTCGAAAGCTCTTCTCTTATAGAAGATCTGCCAATACCGCTCCAGGGATGCTCTTTAAATATCGCTGTACCTGCTTCCCAAAGTTGAACTCGTGCGTCTGTCTTTTGAGCATCGTTTACCAACACAGAAGCAATTAGTTTTTCTCGGTAGTCTTTTGAGTTTAGTATATAAATTGATATGAAAATAGTAATGCAACATACAATTGCTGCATATATTACCCTGCGTTTTTTTGGGATTCGTGAAAAAGTAATTACTATAGTAAGTATAGCCCATATAAAAAAGGGCAATCTGGCCTGAGAAATATATAAAAACACTAAGGTTAGAAAACAACAAAAGATATAAAAAGGTGTAAGCCTATAAACTAATAGCTGAAATAATAGCGCTATAATAATAAGTCCTGCGAGGTAACTTGTGTGCCAATAAAGTTCTATTGTTTCAAAAAAGAAGCGAAAAAACGAGTATGGTTCAGCCAGATGGGTGTATCGTTCAAGAATTGCTACTGACAGAAGAATTAAATATCCAAAAAGGAAAATTTGGAATACTTTAAAAATCTTTAGTAAATCTGTTCTTTGTATTCCTAAAAATAAAAAGGGTGTAAGTAAAAAATAACTATAATCACCAAAATCATTAGGAAATTCGGCTCTATGAAACACCAGATCCACACATAAAACAAGCGCAAAAAGCGCCACTAATGGAATGAATTTTTTTAAATTTCCAAGATGAAAAGCTTCCTGTTTTTGCATGTAATGAACAATGGCAACCGCTAGTGAAACTGCCAGTAATATATGCGAAATTTGGATCCAAAAGGGCAGTAATCCCATCCATATGTATAACACAGCTATTCGAATCTTATAACTATTAATTCCTGAAACAGCCAAGTTGTTGTATTGCTTCACTATCTTTTGATATTGTAATCTTCCAAATAACAGGAAGCCAACAAAAAGAAAGCAGTTTGCTATCCACCCGAAAGGTAAAAATCGCTTTTTTTTCGATATGTTTTCTAGGCGGGAAGTATCGAGCATGAGCCATCCATTCGCTTGCTCATTTGAAGTAAGCGCTACCTTGTTTTCAGATACTTTAGGTGTTACGTTGGTACTTGTATAATCTACAAGTTTTTGAAAGTTTTCGAAAGAATGAGTTTTACCGTTTGATGTTACCGAAACATCGCTCAAGGTAAGCGTTCCACGATCACTATTGGACCAGTACAATCCTAAAAACTGAAGACCTGCTTTACTTGAAATTGTTTTATTGAACTTCTGCGGTGTTTCCTTTACTATTTTTGTGGATTCAAATTTTTGAACGCTGTCACTAAATTTAGGTTGTATTGTAAGCCAGACAAAAGAGTCAAAATTTGAGGTAGCCGTGAACGTAATGGTTGCTTCTTCATACTCTTTTTGATATAAAAATAATGCGTGGAGGGCATTTGCCAACACCAACGCCAACAGCGAAAAAAGTACCGTTTTAAACCATTTCTGTTTTCGCATATACACGTTTTAGTTTCTCGTGCGTATTAGTTTTGCGGGCACGCCTCCTACAATTGTAAATGGAGCTACATCTTTTGTTACAACACTATTAGCGCCTACTATGGCTCCTTCGCCAATGGTTATTCCTGGTAACACTACAACGTTTCTTCCTAACCAACAATTATTTTTTAAGGTAACTTTTTTAGGTTCTGTTTTACCCTGTTGTACCATTGGAATAGCTGCGTCACTAAATTTGTGAGTGATTGTATAAATAGAAGTATTAGGGGCCATCATTACGTAATCGCCAATGGTAATTTCACCTTGAAGAAATACGTGCTCATTGATCCTTACATGTGCTCCAATCTTCAGTTTTTTTGCGTCTGAAATATAGACACCGTTTTCAAATTTCGAATTGGAATCGTTGGGCATTACTTTTAGTACTTTGGATACATAGCTCCTCCTGATACTATTAAAACCTCCCCAAAGCCTTGAGTGAGGCAATTTCTGAATGAACAGGTAATAAAAAATTAATTTCAGTTTATGCATACCATTTTCTGAATTTAAAGAGTGACACGTTGGAAATCATTAATGCTGCTAATGCCATAATAACAAATCCAAAATTATTGGTAAACATAGGCGCAAACATTCCCAGAACCAATAAAAAAATGATTAAAAAATTCTTAGTAAACCTTCCATAGGAGTCATTAGTGATTGTCTTGGCTTCTATAATTTTATAGGTGAAAAAGAATACTATAAAAATCCCTATCCCTATTTCAGTGAAAAGTGTGAATAAAAAAGCGTCGTAAATAGGGCCTTGTGAACCTTCTGTCCAACCTAATAGGTCGCGACCAACATTGTATTGATCATACAGGTCTGAAATCCATAACGATACTCTGGATCCAAATGTTCCCGGTCCAGAACCCAGCGGGAAATGATCTGCATAAATTTCAGCAGATTTATCTACAATTTTATAACGTACGTAATTTTTATCCAATGCTACAGTGTTGGCAGATGCAAAAAAAGCTGCATAATACACCACTAAACCGGTAAACATAGTACCAAAGAAAACCAATCGCTTTATCCATTTATTTAGCTGGTTTCTGGATGGATAGGGGAAAAACACCAGAAACATAAAAATGAAAAACACCTCTTTTCGGGAAAAACTCAATATTCCTACTATAATTGCAAGTAGTAAAGTAACTATATGTTTCTTTTTTATTACTTCTTTTAGAGCATAATGGCAATAGTGCCAAAGCGCTACAAAAATTGTTATAAATATTGCCAGACTCGGACCAGAGCCAAAAAAAGAAATAAGATAAAAGTAATTAATCCCTCGCTTTACACTATGCACGCCCATCCAGTTTCTAAAAGTGGTGTGGTCTTTGGCCTCAAAAATGGCAATAAAGGCGATTACATACACGAAAACGGCCATAATGTTTTTGAAAGAAATTATGGTTCTGTTTTTTTCCTCTTGCGGGAGGGTTAAAAAATAAAAGAAATAAAAGAAAAACTGACTATAAATTACAACCTGGAAAAAGCCCAACGGATACACACCCCTATAAATAACCAACAAAGAACAATAGCCTATAAAGGCAAACATTAAAATAGCAAGGCTGTTTAACTTCTTTTTTGAAATAAGGACCACCATAAAAGCCACAAAAACCCCTATACTCAGTAGCTCATTAAAGATATTAATACTCCACCCCGCTTTTCTAGCCAGTTTGTCTATAAATGGCTGCAAAATAAGCAGCATAAAAAGTAAATTTCTTAAAAACATGAAGCCGCTTTTTCTACGTTTTCAAAATAATTGTTTACAAAATAGGGCACCGGAAAAATTCCTTTTCTTTCTAAATGAGCTTTAGAGATAGGTTCATTATTTTCGATAAGTGCAATGTCCGAGTTTTTTAAATCGAAATATTTCTTGGGCAAATCATCTATATTATATAAAATTGGTTTTGCATTCAAATATATTCCTTCGATCACGGTAGTTGAAAATATAGTAATGTTATAGTCACTTGCTTTTAATACATCGTATGTGGAAACTTTGGGCATCGTGATTATATTCGTAGTTGTAGTATAGAGTTGTAGATTAAAGTTTGGTTGCTTTGGACGGATAATAAATAACCAGTCCGAGTGTTTTTTTGCCTCGGTTTCTATCCATTTCAAAATCTCCTCGTCTTTTATTGCTTGCAATGTCACACAAAACAGTGTTTTATATTTTTCTTTTTTTGAAATTAATTCAGGCAGAATATCCCGTTGTTTTACCAAATCCAACTGTAGACTCCCCACGGGTAGTATTTGTTCAGGTTTAAAAATAAAGGACGCTGCATTTTCTTTTTTTTCTGAAGCTCCAAAACTTATTAGCTTATCAGGGTAAAATACAGGAAACTTTTTAATTGTATTGTAAAAAGGATGGGTGCTTCCCATAAACCCATGCTGGGGTTCATACACAGGTATCTTTAATTGTTTGGCGGCATATACTATTCCAACTTTGGTAAAACTGCTAAGCACAAAAATTGCTTTAGGCTTTATTTTGCTGAAAAGCTTTCGATACAAATGGTACTCTGCTAGATTGTTTTTCACTTCCTTTTTGGGGTCGAAAGAAATAGCATATTCTTTTAAGATAGCTTCTAAAATTTCTGCGTTTTGTATATCAACTTTGGTTGAAAACGAAATTAATTTTGCCCAAAATTTGAAAGGAAGATCCGAAATAATATTACTGGAATGTACGTTCTGTTTTGGCAAATGAGCCTCTATAGCCCATTCTATAAACAAACTTTTGTTCTGTCCCAAAATATCGGTCCAGGCATCGTAATAAATGTCAAAATATCTTTCATCAAGAAGCTCTCGCTTGCTAGTGTTATTAAAAAATAGATACTCAAACTTTTTTAAATTGAAGAGGTATTTTATCCCGTAGAAAAAATTTTTGAAGAGCTGTAATTTATTACGTGTGCGTAGTTTATTACTGTACTGTACGGTTTTTTGCTGAATCTGAAAGTACACCGCTTGTCGCAAAAAAGGCCAAACAGGAGTACCATCTGCTAACTGAAGTTTCTCTACTTCGTAGGCGGTCTCAATAAGTTCCAGCACATTTTTACTTGCCATTTCTAGTTGCTATAAAAGCTTTAATAGTTTTAAGGTTTTTAAATACCAAATACCCTCCAAAAGTAGCGAGAATTAACAACTTAACACAAATCACAACCCATAGATTATAGGTTTGCAATAATGGTTGAAAAAAATACGGTGCCGACGAAAGTGCGGCGCCCACTAAAATAATAAAGAGAATCGCCTTTAAGTTATACGGAATATGGTAGATGCGCTGACTAAAATAGTACGTAAGTGCCGTAAAAAACACCTTGGTCAGCAAGCTTGCAATGGCCGCACCCAAAAAACCATACGCATGTATTAGATAATAATTAAGAATAATGTTTACAACCGCTCCACTCACGGTTAAGAAAGATAGGTATTTTGTTTTTTCCAGAAAGAATACGCTACTAAATGTAAAATAAAAACCATTAATTACAAATGCTGTGGCAATAAGTGGCGTTACCGTCCAGGATTCGTGATAAGCTGGCTTAGAGATCACTCTCAAAAGTTCCGGGGCTAACCAACTTACACATACAGCAACCACGGCATATAAGATCACAATTTTTTGAGTTACCGCAACAATATTTTTTTTGCTGTTGGTGTCATTTTTAACCTGATCGAAAAACCAGGGAGCGTATGCCGAGTTTACACCGAGCGAGATCATATTTACCACTTTCCCTATTTGTGAACCTACATCAAAAAGTGCTACAACACTCAGTGAGTTAATGGCGTTAAGCATCACTCTATCTACCATGTTCATAGCCCAACCAGAAATATTGTGCGGCAGCAATGGTAATGAATACTTTGATACTTTTTTTAAAATTTCAGGAACAAAGCACAGTGTAATTTCTTTCCGAAGTCCTATCAGGCTCATTATAAAAACCAGCAAACTTGCTACGGCATTTGCCAGCAGGGCACCCTCTGCTTTAAAGTTGAAGCCTAGTATTAATATCAAGGTAAGCCCAATCATTACCCCGAAATACACAAAATCCAGAATAGAAGCTTTTTTAGCCTGCTGTTTTGCTCTTAAAACAGACTGATAGAAAAAATATAGGGGTTGTAAAAAAATGCTAACAAGCGCAAGCATTACGTAAGGATCGAAAGCAATGTTCTCAAAAAGCGGGTCTAGAATCCATTGTTTGGTTCCTAACAAAAACAAGATACTAACTACCGAAAACAGCAGAATAAAGACTACACTCGTCCCGTATATTTTTTTTAGATACGGCAACTTTTCATCTTTGTATTCGTAGTAATAATAAGCTACAGAACCACGAAAAGAAAGTCCGAAAAACAGTACCAAAAAGGAAATAACCGCCGTTGCAGTACTGATGATTCCCAGCTGTTCAGTTGCCAAAACTGTGGTGTATACAGGAAGGAGAAAGAACCCTAAGCCACGTTGTAGCAAACTAAAGATGCTGTAGATAGCAGCGTTTTTAGCAAGTTTACGTTGTTTGTGTTCCATTGATAGAGTTGCCTGATTAAAGCTTTAACAAGTTTTCAAATTAGATATAAAAGCCAATATAGAAGAAACTAAAACCAGTATTCTATGCAAAGATGAGAAATATCAAAATGGTTGTGTTGTAATTGCTTAAAATTTATTTTGAAGAATACTATAATAGTAGCATTGAGGTTTAAACGTTTACGAAGGCTAATTTTTATTAATTTTCTTATTGATAACGGAACCAGTAATTGTAATTATTTTTACCAGATATACTGCAGAAGGAAGGGCTGAAACATTTATTTCATTTGTTTCATAAAAAGATAACACCTTCTGACCTGCCATAGTGTAAATTTGTACCTCTTTGAGTTTTTCTCGGCTTTTTATATTAAGAATGTTCTGTACGGGAACCGGATAAATTTTTATAGTAGTAACGGGAGCATCGATATCTACTATTGAAAGTACATTTGCATTGGTGTACCAAGTTACTTTGTCTTGGGCAGGAGAAACTCCTATAACATCATTTAAAGCATCTCCATCCAGATCTGCTGCAATAACAAAATTAGCATCTTTGGTAGACAAAGAGATTGTTTTACGATTACTGAAATTTCCTAAACCATCCAGATTCTCATAAAAAGCAATTGCGTCATCTCTTTCCGAAGCTGATAAAATGTCAAGATCTCCATCGCCATCTATGTCAGATACATATATTTTTTCATAACCCGCTATACCAGTATCATTAACTATAAATCCTTCTTCCGAAAAATTTCCTTGACCGTTAAGGTTTTCAAACCACCTTATTTCAAATATAGCTGATGCAATAATATCTATATCTCCATCGCCATCAAGGTCACCGCTGTGAACAGAAGTGAAGTAGGGATCAAATTCATCTAAAGCGACAATAATCTTCATTGTGCTAAACTGTCCGTTTCCGTCGACATTCTCAAACCAAGAAAGTTTTGAGTCTTGAAAGTTTACTTGAACTATGTCTAGGTCTCCATCCCCATCCATATCTGTCGTATGTATATCAGTAGGTTGTAAAAACGTGGGAACGACAAATTCAATAGGTGTTCCAAAACTTCCCAACCCATCTGTGTTTTCTATCCAGCCAATTACACTTGGAAACTGATTTGAGAAAACTACATCTTGATCACCATCGTTATCAATATCTGCTCCTTCAAGATCAGAAATATTATCGTAGTTAAGGGTTATGGCTTGGGCTTCGCCAAAGTTTCCTAAACCATCGGCGTTTTTTTTCCAAAACAATCCGTAATCTATAAATCCACCGCTAGCACCAGCATAAACTACATCAAAATTATTATCACCATCAATATCAAACGCATCAGCTGCAACAACCCGGTTCGCCTGATTGCTAATTACTTTCTGTTCTCCAAAATTCCCTAAACCATCTATGTTTTCAAACCAAGATACTTTATCATCTCCAGAGGACGTTATCAAAATGTCTAAATCACCATCTCCATCTATATCTCTAGGTAACGCACTGTTTGCTCTATCTGCGCTATTTGCTATTGGGGTTTGTTTTTCGAAAGAATCGCCAGTATTTATATTTTCAAACCAAACCACTTCATCATTCCCAAAAACAGAAAATAAAAGATCGGGGCTCGCATCTTGATTAAAATCTTCAATATGAATTGATGTAATAAAAAAGGCTTCATTTGTAATGAGAATCTTAGGTCCAAAATCTCCTGTTCCATTTTGGTTTTTATACCAATACGTGCTAGTGTTGCCGCCCAAATAACTAATTACTAGATCATTATTCCCGTCTAAGTCTAAATCTCCAAATGCGGTTCTAAAGGGCTCTTCATTTTCTTCAATTAAGTTTGCACCTCCAAAATTTCCCAATCCATCATTTGCTAACCATACGTGTTTGTTTTGACCACTTAGTACAACAAACACATCTAAATCATTATCTCCATCTGCATCAAAAAGATTTATATCACCCCCTGATAATGCTGGGATTTGTATCTCTCTAGCCTCATCAAAAACACCAACACCATCATTTATGTAAGCGGTTAAAGGTGTATTTAAAGAAGATTGTGCAGACACTAGAATATCTGGATCTTGATCACCATCAAGATCCCCAATGGCAACATAGTGAAAATAATCATCCTGTAGAATGCGCTGCTCAAACGTTCCTTCTCCATCAATATTTGTGTAAATGAATACACTTTGCACGGCAGCAACTACCAAGTCTATATCTCCGTCAAGATCAATATCTACAGGATAAACCTTTCTAAATCCAGATCCTACCGCAATTGAATTTTGTATCCCAAAATCACCTTGCCCATCAAGGTTTTTTAACCAACTAATTCTTCCATCCCACGCACCAACCACATCCATGTCACCATCTCCGTCAAAATCAGCCGCACTAACATCATAGGTGTTTAATGGAGAATAGGCTATGTATCTTCTTTTTGAAAATGATCCATTTCCATCTAAGTTCTCATGCCACGCAATACTGGTTAATCTGGAGTTACTAGCTGTTAAAACATCTAAATCGCCATCACCATCAATATCAGTTGGAAATGTGCTATACGTTTCATTTGCTTCATTCGTGTCGTCTGTAATAACGGTAGTTTGTCCAATTATTGGCGCACCTAATACTATTAAAAGCACGATAAATAATAAAGATTTGTATGGAGTTGTCATAAGTAAAATTTAACCTCTTTAAGGTACAAAAAAACCAGCAACTTGAGAAACATTCAATGCACTAGTTTAACAACGTATGTTTAAAATTGTTATACGATAATTCTATTGACTAAGATTTTTCTCTTTGGCGTAGCGTTCTAACATCTCTTCAATACTGCTATACTTTGAGACCAAATATTCAACAAACTCACGGAAAGCCCCATCGCCTCCTTTGGTTTTAAGAACTAGGTCTACTTTGTCTTTCACATAGGAAGGTGCATTGCTTGGTACAGCACTAAAGCCTACATGGGTTAGTAACTGCAGATCGTTAATGTCGTCACCAATAAAGGCAACCTCATCCAGCGTTATGCTGAGTTCTTGACAGATTTTTTTTGCCAAGGACAACTTATCTTTTACCCCAAGATGTACGTGTTGTACTTTCAGTTTATCTGCCCTACGCTGCACTATTTGAGTGTTTTCCCCTGTCATAATAACCAAAGGGATGTCTAGATATTTTAAGAAAAGAACCCCTACGCTGTCGCTTGTATTAAACCTTTTAAATTCTTGATTGGTATCATCATAATACATACTCCCGTCTGTCCAGACACCATCAATATCGGTTATAACAAGCTTTGGTACTGCCATTATTTGAGCTTTGATTTGTAGATAATCTCATCTTTGGGCATCGCTGCTTTCAATTTCTTCCCTAACAGTTGGTCTTTATCCATCCATTTTATACCATCTCCCGGACTCAACAAGTGAATGTCGTCTAGCGTGATTATGTGCCCTTCTGGTAATGCTCTAAGTGTAGCGATAGAACGTTCCAGTTTTTCTCGAGCTACTTTAACAGACTCTTCAATTTTAATTTCTTTCGTTCCGAAGGAAAGCTCTAGGTTTCTAATATCGCGCATCATTCTATAAATACCATCAATTTCTAAAGAACCTGCTTGATCGGTTCCTTTCATTTGGCGATCTAAGGTAATGTGCTTTTCTATAATTTTGGCACCCATTGCTACAGCAGCTACTGGAGTGGCAATGCCTACGGTATGATCCGAATACCCAATAGTGTATTGCGGATATTTTTCTTGAAGGTATTTTATAGTATTTAAATTTACATTTTCATATTCCGTGGGGTATTGTGACACACAGTGCAGGATCGAGATGTCTTCATGATGTTTCGAAAGTACTTCCAAGGCCTCATTCAATTCACGTTCTCCAGCCATGCCGGTAGAAATAATAATTGGAATGTTGGTTTCCGCCAGCGCGTCTAACAAAGGTAAATTTGTTAAATCTCTTGAGGCTACTTTTAACCTGTCTGGTGTAAAATGGTTTAACATAGTTAAACAACCCACAGCGCAAAGCGTTTCTACAAAGTCTAATCCTTTTTCTTTGGCGTACTGGTAACAGTCATAATGTTGTGCATCATCCAGCTCAAGATATTCTCTATGTGCTCCGTAGGTTTTACCAAAGGAGTTTGGGGTATCATACGGTCGCGACATTTGGGATGCTGAAAGTTCCTGACTTAAATCTCTTTTAGTCAATTTTACAGCGTCCATTCTTGGTAGTTCCTTGCCAAACAATTTATCGTGAATGGGTCTTGCAACCACATCTATAATCGCTTTGGCTATATCTACCGAGCCGTTATGGTTTTGTCCTATTTCTCCTATTACGTAGGTCATATATCTATTTTTCTATAAGTTTAATGTGCTTTTTTCTTCGTACATCTAGCAATACAGATGCTTTTTCTGTATTTTGGTTGCTGGTATCTTCCACATTATTTTTTAACGTTATGGTGGCTCTTTTGGTTCGGAATTTTCTCCGGCTAGTTGTAATTACAATATCATTTTGGGGAGCTGTACAACTACTGTCATAACTAATGGTATTGTTAATTAGCGAAACTTTACCTTCTTCATTAGGTTGCACAACTATTGGGGAAGTTCCTATAAAACATCCTGAAATAGTATTTCCTTCAACTAAAATATTATTAGGACCTTGCTTTGATTTGAATATGGCCCAAGGTGCCTTTGCAATATGGATTGCTGTAGCTATAAAACCCTCTTCATTAGCATCCTGAAAAGTTCTTGACAATGGTAAAAGTTGTTGCACTATAAACGTATTGTTTTTAATAATAGCCTCTTCAAAGGGTACAAAGATGCCAATATGTTTAAAATTCATAAATGTGTTACCCTCTATCGTTACTTTTTGAATATAATCCTTGCGTTCATCTTCACCAGGGAGCCAGGAACGTATGCCAATCTCGGCATTATTTATAGTGTTATTTTTAATGGTTACCGGGCCTAAATTACGTTCCACGAAAGTATCTCCTAATTGAAAGCTTTTGGTAAACTCATTTCCAATAAAATAAATTCCTGTGGCATATTTATCTAAATATTTTTCAACAATGTGAGTACTTTTAATATTTAGCTCTGGAATACTTACCACATTAAAAACATTATTTTCAATCAGAATATTTCCCAAAGACATTTTATTTCGAATGTAATCCTTAGAATCATACCCGTGCAAAATAAAAACACCTGTTCTGCTTTGTAAAGCACTCGAGTTTTTTATCGTAATTTTTTCTGTTCTATCTCCGTCAAAAAGGCTTGCTATATAAAACGCTCGGTTTGCCCCAAACAGATTTACATGTACATTGTCAATTTCAACATTAATAGCGTTTACAATGGTAAGACCATTCATTGCCGGGTCTTCAGCTGCGGCGTCTGGATGCCATTCAATTGCTAGGTCCTTAACTTTAATGTTCTCAATAGAATATTGCTCTTTATTGTATAAAAAATTTCCTGCTATGTGCTGTCCTTCAGTATCATTTTTACTGAAATACTTCTCTAAAGTTTTGCCCTGTATAGTAAAGATTCCACCTCTTCTTGTAGAATACCCATAATTTTCCCGGTCAAACCTTAATATGGTTTTTTTACCTTTTCCTTGCACTGAAATATTGTTGGAGTCTATCACAATATCTCTAATATAGTATACTCCTTCTTGAAATTGAATAATACCTCCTCCTGATGCTGCAATATCCAGCATCATTTCCTTTAAAAAGGTATGATGTCTTGACTTTGAGCCTGTGTCGCCGTTATGCCCAGGAATTACATTTGGGAAAACTCCCCACCATTCGGGATAGAAAGTTTTTGTACTTAACAGAGAAATATTTGATACAGACTCATACCTGTATGTACTTACGCCTGTGGCTGATACATCAAAAATTTGTGTCTGTTCAGCAACTATAGACCCTTTTATTTCTATGGAAGATTGTTCATTTGCAATACGTAGTGAACCCTTTTTGGCAAATTTTAAAGTAATATTTTGGGGTACTTCAACTATACCATTAATATCAAGTTTTTCCGAAATTATCAGCGTATCTGCCTTTATTCCTATTGTTTTAATAATGTTTTGAGTAGTAAAAGGCTGGTTTTTATCCCAATGTAATTCTTGGGCATTTACTGAGCCTGTAATTGCCAGCACTAATAAAAAACTTAAAATGCATTTCATGAGTTTTTTTACTTTATTTAATCTTCAGCTTCTTTCTCACTAAATAGGTTTGTTCCTCTAGCCTGTTCAAAAATTCTGAAAATTTCACCTCTTCACCTTCAGGAAGCTTGATCAGTTTATTTTTGTCTTCTCTTTTAAATTCATTTATAACCGAAACCATATCCTGTAACGTACATTCTTTTAAATTTTCTGAACCAATCGCTTCTGCAAGTTTCATAGCGCGGTCATAATCTTCCTGATAATCTACTGAAAGGTTAATATATTTAAGATCTTCAACTTCTGAAATAATATCAATACAGCCTTTTTTAGCGTCTTCATCATTAAGAATAAAAAGCGTCAGATATTCAGAATGCATCGGATTCTCCATATGTAAATAAAGATTCCATAAATATTTAGTACTGAATAATTCTGCAGAAACACCAAAAGGAACATTATTGGCACGTACATAATCCAGGTCGTTTTCTACCATCATGGTGATCATCTCGTCTACTAATTCAGGGTCTGTAAATGGATTATCACCTGTAACTCTAAAAACGGCTCCCCATTCTTCCTGGAGTGATAGTTCCAACATCCTGTCCAATACCGAAACGGCATGACCCCTATATACCTTATGTCCATTTTGATGCCCCACCTCGGCCAAGGGCGTGTCTTCCGCTAGCGTTGACGTTGATAAAAAAACGTCCTTCACCTTCTTAGCCGTTTTTAACCGCTGGTATAAAAAATCGATGATGGAGGTTCCTCCAAAAGGCTTAAGCACTTTTAAAGGCAGTCTTTTGGACTTTAAACGTGCGATGAGTGCTATTCCAACATCAGCTCTTTTAAAAGAATTGAATTGGTGCGTAATATAATCTACCCCTGCATCGGCTCTTTTAAAATCTCCCCCTCCCAATACTTTTTTATACATCACATCGCGGTACGGCAATTCTGATTTGGACGGGTGTTTTTTATAATCACCTAGGGCTAATTTGTAATGCTTTATTTGTTGCACCATAACTGCAAATTCGTGTGGATATAGCGATACCTGATAATCGAATTTGCGGTTATTACGGGTTAAGGTAATGTGTTTTTCTAGATATTCGCATCCTTTTGCCAGCGTCATCAGTGGAATATTCGCGGTGTCCAAAGAATGGTCTGCCAGTCCAGTGCTGTATTGCGGGAATTCGTCCTTAAAATAATCTAAAGCATTCAAATTAAGGTCTTCTACTTCGGTAGGATAATTACTGAACCCGTGCATTAAACACTCTACCTGGTCGCCTATGATATCCAGTGCAAATTTAATCTCAAGATTGGTAGCGCACTGGGTTTCTAGGATGAAGGTTACATCTTTAAAAGTCGCCATTTTGTCCAACATGGTTTTGTTGGTGATATCGGTCGCGTGTAGTTTTAGAAAGCGGTATCCTTCTCCATAACAAAAATCGAAGGAGGGAATATCCAACACACAAGGAATTACGGGTAAATCTAGTTCCTTGCAATACGCGAACACTTTGCTCCACTCCTCAAAAGAGAGGGTATTGTTTTCGTAGATTTCATATTTAGAATAGTCTTCTACGCAAAAGGCGGCCACATCCATGACCTGTATGGTAAAATAATCTGCACCTGCATCTTTGGCTGCTTTGGCAAGTTCTAAGGTGTACGGGAGGCTTCCATTATGGTTGAAAGCGCTTTCGGCTATTGTTTTCAAATTAATTTTTTTTGTTGAATTAAACCCTTTGTTTTCTGATGCCAAAGGTACATATTTTAAAAGGGCTATTATAAATCAAAATAGCACTTGTAATTTTACTTGCTTAGTTGTAAGGTGTCGATCCTAAAAACAGTAACTCTCCTTTGTTCACCTGCGTGAAAACTAAGATTATTCAGCCTTTTTAAGGGACTATTAAAAGAGAACACAGCAACATGTTTCTTTTTATAATGCAGTACATCTCCATTTCCCAATGTTCCCCAAAAAATAACTTTTGTTGAATCTTTAGTAAAGAAAACCTTTTGGTCTCCGTATGCCTTTACCTCTGTTGGAGAAACATCATGCTCTAAGCGTACTTTTTGGAAACCTAATGTATCTGTAGTTAAGGGAAAAAGGATTTCATATCTATTCTTCTCCACATTATAAAGTATGCTCTCTTTAATTCCAAATAACTTTTTTGTGGTGATAGTATCTAGTTTTTTTCGAAATAGTTCTTTTCCTTTTGAAGTAACTTGTGCATATCTATTACCGGAAAGGTCTAAATTTTCTTCTTCTATAGCTACCTTTAAACTATCTTTTATAAATCTTGAAAGATAAAGCGATGCCTTTATAGACCCATTCGTATTTAAATGGTTTGGATTTCGATAATCATATTTTGTAAAACCTAATGAGTCTTTAATTTCGTTAAATTCTAAATAGGTACCCCCTTTACTCCGAATATATTTTGCAACGGTTTGTGCATGCGTTTTATTATATGTACTCATATTATATACGTACGATGGTGCATTTACAAAAAGTACGGGTACTCCTTTTTTATTGAAAATTTTAATAAGATCATCTATTCGCTGTTTCTCTTTAGTATTTAAATAGTTACTACTAGAGTCCCGCTTTTCATATTTGGCTTTAAAACTTAAATATGTATTATGGTTGTAATGAGTTCTATCTGTTATAAAGCCTCTGTAGTGGTCTTGTTTTTGTTTATAGGGGAAAGGTTTGTCAATATCTTCCAGTTTTGACCAGTTTTGATGAAACCGAAATGTTTCTGAAAGGGCTATTGGCCATTCATTAAAAGGAAAAAATTCTTTGACAGAAATCAATTTTTCTTTTGAAAAAGGTAAAAAATCGATTGCTTTTAAATGGAACGATTTAAGACTCTCAGAATTATTCTCACTAAAGCTTGAGGCAAAGAGGGTTACTACAGCCAAATCTGGTTTAGTGTCTTTTAAAACCATGTCTGCAACTACTCTCGTTGCACTAAGGTTTTGTGCTGCACTAGCCATATTTATGCTTTTTACACCTAATTCATCCTCAATAATTCTAGGGTCAAAACTGCTATATGAGTGTGAATTCCCAAAGAAAACAATTTTTAAGTCTTCTTTATTATGGTTTTCATAAGCTTTTATAGTGTCTCTATAGATATCTTTTTTGTAAAAAAGAGTGTCAGTCTTGGAGAGCCCGTAACTCACAAGAAAAATCAGGAATAAACTTTTTAATATAAACTTCCCCATATTAGAACTGAAAATAAATAAACTCCTTAGGTGCAGCATCACCATACATTCCAAAAATAATAATGGTGAAAATCGCTATTAAATAGAATGCCCAACGTACTAGAATAAATTGTTTGTTGAAAATTTGTAGGGCTCCAAACTTGTTATGAAAGGCTTCAAATAGCAATAATAATACAATAAAAACAAGTGCTGCTTTAAATTCGGGCGCTTCCAGGCCAAGTCCAAAAACCGATTTACGAGTAATTTCTTTTACTTGAAAACAATTTGTAACCACCGTAAGTGAGTCTACAAAAGAATTTGCTCTAAAAAATATCCACGCAAAGCAAACAATTATAAAGGTAAAAAGCATCCAGAATACCTGCCCAAGATAGGATTTGTTGAATTTTGCTACCGTTCCTGCTTGTATCCACGATTTTTCTTTCAATATTTTTTCAACCACAATAAAAACGCCGTGAACCGCACCCCAAATAATAAAGGTAATGGCTGCACCATGCCACAAGCCACTCACCAAGAATACAATAAAGAGGTTTGCATAGGTTCTATAGTTTCCTTTTCTGCTTCCCCCTAACGGAATATAAACGTAATCCCGAAACCAAGTAGATAGTGAAATATGCCAACGGCGCCAAAACTCGGTAATAGATTTTGAGAAATAAGGACTCTTAAAGTTTTTCATTAAGTCGAAGCCTAAGGTTCTTGAAAGACCAATGGCTATATCGCTATATCCAGAAAAGTCACAATAAATCTGAAACGCAAAGAATACTGTGGCAATTACCAACTCATATCCTGAATAATCTCCAGGGTTTGTATACACCTGATTCACTAAAATAGCCACTCTATCTGCAATCACCATTTTTTTGAAGAGTCCGAATAAAGCCAATAGTAAGCCACTTTTTACTCTATCATAATCAAAATCATACTTTTTATAAAACTGCGGTAGAAGATGTGATGCCCGTTCTATTGGCCCTGCTACTAGTTGCGGAAAGAATGTTACAAAGGTAAAAAACGGCAGCCATTCTTTTACAGGCTTTAAACGGCCTCGATAAATATCGATAGTATAACTTAAAGTTTGGAAGGTATAGAAGCTTATACCAACAGGAAGAATAATGTTTAATGCAAATGAATCCAGGCTTCCACCCAAGAAATTAAAAGAATTAACAAACGAGTCTATAAAAAAGTTGGCGTACTTAAAATAAGCTAATAGTTCTAAATTGGTTACTAAGCTAACAATAAGCAGTGTTCGCTTTGCGCTTCTTGTTTTGGCCTTTTCTATTAGGCCTCCCACCACAAAATCTACGACGGAACTAAATATAATTAAGAAAAGAAATCGCCAATCCCACCAGGCATAAAAAACATAGCTTGAAAGTAATAGAAAAATATTGCGAAGCGTCAATTTTTTATGTACCACCCAATACAGCACAAAGAAAATTGGGAAGAAAACTGCAAAATCAAAAGAATTGAAAAGCATACTATATAGAATCTATTTTTTTTCTGTTTGTAAAGAGTCTACATCCATTATTTGTGATAAATATCCAATACGTCTTGTGACCATATCAAAATCATCATAATAAATTATCTTTAATGAGTATGCCCTTTGGACCAATATAGCCCCATTTTATAGCGGCTTATATTTTATTCAATTATAGTATAGTCAAAATCCAAAACAAAATTGTAGTTTGCATCTATACTATTAAATGTAACTTTACTTGGGTAGTCATATTCATTGTATTCATAATTAAACTGAACGCCTCGGCCACCAGAAATAAGGATAGGGTTATTAGCGTTTCTGTTTGAATAAAAAGGAAAAATACTATAAAAACCTTCAAATTCTTTAAAACTTTCAACTTCAATTAATCCTAATATATCGTACCTAAGGCAATTGTTACCTGTGAATCCGTTAAACTCTGTACCCGTTACATACGTGTGGAAGTTAGGTTTGTCATCGTATTGAATCGAAATAATTCTACTTTGATTTGGGTTAAAATATTGCACTTCGGTTAAATTTCCATTTTCATACGCAAAAGATATGTCTTCATAAAACCCAGTATTTGTTTCATATATATAGACCTCCACAATGTTATTGTTTTCGTTTCTCGTGATAGTACCAGTAAAATCTCTAGTGTAGATAACATTACCATCTAGATCGAAATAATCTACAGAATAATCATATTCATTTTCTGAACTGAACGTGTAGCTTGCGTTAAATCCTCCATTGGATCGTGTAATATGCATTTCTATTTGAGACAAGTCATTTCCATTATAAGAAAAATCTACTGTAAACTCGAACCCACCATGAGGACTGTTTCCCGTCCTTTTTAGAATATCTCCATTTTCGTTATATGTTATTTCCTGTAAGTTGAAGTAATTATTAAAGTCCTCACTGCACCCTAATGTCTCTTTCTTAATTAATTTATTCTCATCATTATACGTAAAGCGTAAAACTCTGTTTTCACTTTCATAAAACTTAATATTGGATAAAAGTAGTGATACTGGCTCATTAGCAGGTTGGTTTTCACTATCTGTATCATCTTTATTACAAGAAAAGGTAATAAAACAGATTCCTAACAGTATACTAAATATACCTTTTAAACTACGATGTTGGGGTGAATATTTCATATTGATGTAAAGATACGGGGTTCTATTTATTCAAAATCAAGGTATCGATCCTGAAAACAGTAACTCTTCTTTGGTCCCCTGCGTGAAAACTAAGATTATTAATCCTTTTTAAGGGACTCTTAAAAGAGAACACAGCAGCATGTTTCTTTTTATAATGTAGTACATCTCTATTTCCCAATGTTCCCCAAAAAATAACTTTTGTTGAATCTTTATTGAAGGAAACCTTTTGGTCTGCGTATATCTTTACTTCTGCTGGAGAAACATCGTGCTCTAAACGTACTTTTTGGAAACCCAATGTGTCTGAAATTAAGGGAAAAAGTATTTCAAATTTATTCTCCTCCACCTGATAAAGTATACTCTCATTGATTCCATATAACTTCTTAGCGGTGCGATTATTTAGTTGTTGTCGGAATAATTCTTTTCCTTTTGATGTAATTTGTACGTAACTATAACCGGAAAAGTCCAGGCCTTTCTGTTTTAAACTATTTTTTTTAGAGATTGAAGGAAAATAAGCAATACGCTCTGTTGTCATTTTAAAATCGTCGTAAAAGATATGTATGTTGTTTTTCTGTTTGCCATTCCAATACAGACCCATTTTATAATCATGTGGTAAAACATGATACATATTGGCTCCTACAAAGGTACTTGTTTCTATACCCTCAACTTCAAAAAGGATATTATTCAATTTAGGTTTCGAATAGCCATCACTATACAAACTCCAAAATATTTCATTTTCAAACGTATACCAAACATCTGGCTTTAATTCTCCGGGCCAGACTGCCCAAACCATTTCGTCCAAAGTATTTACTCTCAACCCGTAATGCATTACCATTTTAAATGAACCATCCGGATGATGCTCTACCATTAAAGCAAAAGGAACACGAACTTTAACTACCTGGTTTCTATAATTATACCCTGGATAAGGGACATTATGCCATTGATTTAATAAAATGTAACCGTGCGTGTTTTGTTTTTTAAAGAAAGATTTTGTAAATTTAAACTTGAACGAATAGTTGTTTCTATACCCAAATGAGTCTTGTGGTTTAATAACAATTTCACTTCTGTTTCCCTTTGCAACTTTGTCGCCAGGCTCTAGAAATACTTTAAATAAATCATTTTCACTACTATCAGGATCCTCTACAATTTCTAACCTTTTCGGATCAGCAATCTGGTTTGTATACCAAAATGGTTGTAAAGAATCTTCAATAGGATCATCGTAAACTCTTTTATAATTCTCTTTGTTAATTTGAATCTCTTCTTTTGTATTCTGATTACAAGAAAACATCAAAGCCACTATTACTAAAAAGATAATATTTTTCATACAAACAAAATATTTATCTCAAATTTAGCCCCACAAAATCAATTACAATCTTTTCTCGTGATATCGTTACATTTTTAAATTCATTATGTGCCACTAAAAACACTACGATATCTGCTTTCTCAATAGCATTAGGAATTGAATGCAGCACCATGTTTTGTTCACTTTCAATATTGGGTTCTACACGTAATACATTGAAATTTGCTTTTTCTAAACTTTCAGTTAAATACAAGGCTGGTGATTCCCGTAAATCGTCAATGTCTGGTTTAAAAGCCAATCCCATACAAGCGATTACAGCTTCTCTATTCTCTTCAACTTTAAATTGTAATGCTGCATTTTTCACCTTCTCAATAGCCCATTCTGTCTTATAGTTGTTAACTTCACGTGCTTTACGGATTACCTGACTTTCCTCTGGAAATTCTGAAACGATAAACCACGGGTCTACTGCTATGCAGTGTCCCCCTACTCCAGTACCCGGGCGCAAAATATTTACACGTGGGTGTTTGTTTGCCAAAGCGATCATTTCCCATACGTTAATGCCTGCCTTGTCGCAGATCATACTCAACTCGTTCGCGAAAGCGATTTGGTTATCCCTTGATGCATTTTCAACCAATTTTACCATTTCGGCTGTTTTGGCATTTGTTGGGTGCAATTCTCCTACCACAAAATGCTTATAAAATGAAATTGCCTTTTGGGTAGAAGCTTCGTCTATACCGCCAATAGCACGTTCATTTACTTTTAATTCGTGTAAAATGTTTCCCGGTAAAACGCGTTCGGGGCAATAGGCAATATAAATTTTACCTTTCAGCTCTGGTCTTTCAGCAAAAATTAAATTCTGTAGTTTTTCAGTAGTCCCAACAGGGCTGGTAGATTCTAAAATCACCAAAGCTCCTTCCTGTAAGGTTGGAATTATATTTCTTGCCGCAGCACTCACATACGAAATATCCGGCACGTGATCTCCTTTAAAAGGCGTAGGCACAGCAATTAAATAAACATCGGCAGTCACAGGAGCCGTTGCTGCCTTTAAATATCCTTTGTTTACCACATGATGAACCAAACCGTCCAGATCTGGCTCTACAATGTGAATTTTACCCTGATTAATGGTATCTACCACTTCTTCTCTAATATCCACTCCGGTAACCTGTAACCCTCGGCTAGAAATTAAAGCCGCCGTTGGTAAGCCAATATAGCCCAATCCCATCATCACCACACTCGGTTTGTGTTCCATCTTACAATGCTTTTATATAATTTACAATTCGTGTAGCCGATTTCCCATCGCCGTACGGATTGTGTAGCTGGCTCATAGTTGCATAATACGAGCTGTCTTCCAATAATTTTTTTGTTTTTGCAATAATTTGTTCCTTGTCCGTTCCAACTAAAAGTACAGTGCCCTCTTCCACAGCTTCGGGCCTTTCGGTAGTGGTTCTGGTAACTAAAACTGGTTTTCCTAAACTAGGCGCTTCTTCTTGTATCCCGCCACTATCGGTTATAATTAGATAGCTTTTTTCCATTAACCAAATGAATGCCGGATACGCCAACGGTGGAACTAATAGAATAGTATCTACGCCCGCTAACAGTTCATGAACGGGACCTTTTACGTTAGGGTTAAGGTGAACAGGATAGATTATTTGAGTGTCAGGATGCTCTTGTGCAATGGTTTTTAATGCTGAACAAATATTTAAAAGCCCTTCCCCGTGGTTCTCACGACGATGCCCTGTTACTAAAATTAGTTTTTTTGAAGGATCTATTTTAGCTGAAAGCATTTCAATTTCAGCATCTTCATATCCCTTTTTTGTTACTTTTTCAATTCCATAGAGCAATGCATCAATGACCGTATTTCCCGTGACTAAAATGGTTTCATCTTTGGT
The DNA here is from genome assembly GCA_963793275.1 of uncultured Flavobacteriaceae bacterium. Lineage (GTDB taxonomy): Bacteria > Bacteroidota > Bacteroidia > Flavobacteriales > Flavobacteriaceae > Marinirhabdus. The sequence continues at coordinate 155,734 of CAWBZL010000004.1, read as the reverse complement.
GTTTTCTTTCAGTAAATTTTCTTTTGAAAGTTTAGTGGGGGCAAAATGATAGTCTGCAATACGCCCGGTTAGCTGCCTGTTAAACTCTTCCGGAAACGGGTATTGCCTGTTAAATGTTCGCAAACCGGCTTCTACGTGGCAAACTTTGGCGCCTGCATAAAAACCTGCGATTCCAACGGCCATAGAGGTTGTAGTATCCCCGTGAACATATACATAGTCTGGTTTCACTTCTTCCAGAACATCTTTCATGCCCTCTATGATGGTTGCAGTAAGACTGTATAAATTCTGATTTGGCTTCATCACGTTAAGATCATAATCGGGGGTGATTTCAAAAAAATCCAGTACCTGATCCAACATTTCACGATGCTGCGCCGTAACACATACTTTTGTTTCAAAAGTTGAGTCCTGGAGAAACGCTTTCACCAAAGGGGCCATTTTTATAGCTTCCGGGCGCGTACCAAAAACAATTAGGTTTTTCTTTTTCATCTATCCGCTATGCTTCATTTTCTTCTGCTACACGTTTTAAGTATATAAAAACATAACGCATGTACGACAATAAGAAAAACAGGAATACAAGAAAAATAGGGTATACAATATGCTTTTTATTTAAAAACCTACCATCTGCATCACGTGTTTGTAACTCGTGTAGAGGCACCAAAATATCATTGGACAATACAATCTCATCCTTCAAAATCTGATTTCGATCCTGAACCAATAACTTCGCATCCATTAAATCGTTGAGGTCAAAACCTTTATCTACGGGTCCAGCATTTGTTCCGCCGTTATCGGTACTTATATAACTCTCAAAAACTCCATTAATAAGTGATAAACTTGTGTCATTTTGCGCTATTTGCGCTTCCATGTTTTTCTTCGCTTCAGTTTTATAGGTGCTAAGGCGGCTGTCGTTATTAATATAATCTATAAATTTTTGAACATCTTCTGGGGTAGCGTAGCCCGAAAGTGACACATCAAGCTTAAAATAATCATACTTTTTAACGAGTACGTCGTTCAATGTATTTTCTTCATCAAACTCCATTCTACTCAATAACATATCCAGGCTACGTTCGTTGATCTGGTACTCGTCTGTAATGTCTTTAAAATCTATAATTGGCTCCATAAGAACCTCCTTCACCTGCGGATTCCAGGGATTCATACCGATAGCAGTTAGAAATATAGAGTCGTATTTCTTGGCTTTGGAATTATACAATAAGGTCGCATTGTCTACATAAGGCTGTAAATCGTAATTAAGCTTAACAACCACCGTAGACTTTCTGGAAGGTTTTTGATCTTTTATAGTATACCAGCCGTAACCAAACCCTATAACGATTAAGGCCAAAATAACCCACCAAAACTTTAGTGCATAATCTATTGCCTTAAAAAGTAAGACTATCCACCCTTTAATTACTTCCTTAATTTTTTTGATGACGTAAACCAAATCTACTTCATCGTTATGTTCTTGTGCCATACTAGTAAATTACATTGTTTCCAAAATTGAAATTACAGACTGCAAACTCTCTTTCCAGTCTTTGTGTTGTATATCAAATACGTTTGTGACCTTACCAGTATTTAATACACTGTTCTGTGGCCGTTTTGCAAAAGTAGGATAATGATGGGTTTTTGCAAGGTTTGAAGGGGTAAATTGTGAATGTTGTGTTAAAATGGCTTCCGCAAAATTATACCACGTAGCTTTTCCCTCGTTGCTAAAATGATACACCCCATGTTCTTTTAAATTTGCTTCAATAACAGTAATTAAAAAAGCGGCCAGATCATTAGCATTTGTAGGAGTTCCCGTTTGTTCAGTTGTAATTGTTAGCGGGTTTCCTGCTTTGGCATGTTTTAAAATAGTATTCAAAAAATTGTGACCATACTGGCTATATAACCAGGAAGTCCTCACAATATAATGTTGTTTGCAAGCTTCTTTAATGTATTGTTCACCTTTTAATTTTGACGCACCGTACACATTAATAGGGTTGGTCGCATCTGTTTCAATATACGGATTTTCCTTTCGGCCGTCAAAAACATAGTCTGTTGAAATGTGAATGAGCGTAGTATTGTTTGCTGCACATATTTCAGCCAGATTTTTTGCTCCTTCAGCATTAATTTTGAAAGCGTTTTTTGAATCTTTTTCAGCTTGCTCTACATTGGTATACGCAGCGGTATTAATACAGTAGTCGAAGTTTTTATTGCTGAAATAATCACTTGTCATTTGCCTTTCTGTAATATCAAGAACAGCGCGGTCTGCAAAAACAAAATTCGCCCCTTCTACCTTGGGTGCAATGTCTTTAATACATCTGCCCAATTGTCCGTTAGCACCTGTTACTAATACGTTTTTCATGAAGTTGCTTCCTTAAAAGTAGGAAGTAGTAGGTCTTTTTCTGAAACTATAAACTCTTCTTCTGAAAGATGCCAGTCCAGGTGTAAGGTTGCGTCGTTGTAGATAATTCCTCCTTCGCTGGAAGCATCATAATAATTATCGCACTTGTACCCAAAAACCGAAGTTTCTGATAAGGTAATGAATCCGTGGGCAAAACCCCGTGGCACAAAAAGTTGTTTTCTGTTTTCAGCCGTTAGTTCCAACGAAAAGGAGTGCCCAAAAGTTTCAGAGTTCTTTCTAAGATCTACCACGATATCCAAAACCCTGCCCTGTACAGCTCTAACCAGTTTTGCCTGCGCATTTGCTCCCGTTTGAAAATGTAAGCCACGTAATACTCCTTTTGTAGAAGAACTTTGATTGTCCTGCACAAAATTTATGTGTAGCCCTGTAACTTTTTGAAATGTTTGCTGGTTATAGGTTTCACAAAACACGCCACGGGCATCTTCAAAAGCACGCGGAATGACAATAAAACAATCTTTTAACGGGGTTTGTTGTAGCTCCAAAATGGTTATAGGTCTAATAATGGTTTACCGTAGCCGCTTTTTAATAAAGGTTCGGCTAGCTTTCTTAATTGTTCTTTAGTAATATACCCCATATCGTAGGCTGCCTCCTCTATGGCGCCAATTTTCAAGCCCTGGCGTTCTTCAATTACCTCTACAAATTGTGCAGCTTGCATGAGCGACGCAAATGTTCCTGTATCTAACCAGGCGGTTCCTTTATCAAGAATACTAACACTTAGTTTTCCTTGTTTCAGGTACGCGTTGTTTACGTCGGTAATCTCCAGTTCACCGCGGTGGCTGGGTTTAATATTTGCTGCAATATCCACAACACTGTTGTCGTAAAAATAAATTCCCGGCACTGCGTAGTTAGACTTTGGTTTTTTAGGTTTTTCTTCAATAGAGAGGGCTTTTCCATCTTCATCAAACGCTACTACACCGTACCTTTCCGGATCGTGTACGTGGTAGGCGTAAATAATACCGCCATCGGGATCGTTGTTTTGTTGCAACAATTCCTTTAATCCCGAGCCATAAAATATATTATCTCCCAAAATTAAAGCTACTTTCTCGGCACCAATAAAGTCCTTGCCTATAATGAAAGCTTCTGCCAAACCGTTAGGCTCTGCTTGTTCTTCATATTGAAAATCGCACCCATACTTTTTACCATCACCCAACAATTTTTTAAATAATGGTAAATCCTGTGGTGTAGAAATTATTAAAATTTCATTGATCCCGGCATACAGTAGGGTAGATAACGGATAGTAAATCATAGGTTTGTCATACACAGGCATTAACTGCTTACTTACTGCGAGCGTAATGGGGTGTAAACGGGTTCCTGAGCCTCCTGCTAAAATTATTCCTTTCATTATCCTAAGTGCCTAAAGTTTATGGTATTCATTAAAAATAGGTAAGCGTGTAGCTCCAACTATTGGTGATTTCATTTTCTAAAGTAATCTATCCTTGTGGTTTAAATACCACTCAATTGTCTTTTTTATACCGCTTTCGAAGTTTTCTTCGGCGCTCCACCCCAGTTCTTTTTCAAGTTTTGAAGCGTCTATGGCGTATCTGAAATCATGACCCGGCCTGTCCGTTACAAATTGTATCTGATCGCGATAGGTTCTAGATGCTTCCAGCGGTTGAATTTCATCCAACAAATCACAAATGGTATGTGCAATATATAGATTTTGACGCTCATTACGCCCTCCAATATTATACGTTTCACCTGGTTTACCATGGTCCAGTACTAACTGAATTCCCTTACAGTGATCCATTACATACAACCAGTCCCTAATGTTTTTCCCATCGCCATAAATAGGAATAGGTTCGCCAGAAATCGCTTTTCTGATTATAGTTGGAATTAATTTTTCCTTATGCTGATTGGGTCCGTAGTTATTGGAACAATTGGTCGTCACCACTGGCATTCCGTAGGTATGAAAATAGCTGCGCACTATAAAGTCTGAAGAGGCTTTGGAAGCACTATACGGGCTGTTGGGAGCGTACGGAGTCTCTTCTGTAAATAAGCCTGTTTCTCCTAAAGTACCATAGACCTCATCTGTAGAAACATGAAGAAACCTCGCGTTTATGAAAGCCTCTTTCAGTTGGTTTGGCCCGTCCATCCACAATTTATAAGCGTGCTGAAGTAAATGAAAAGTACCTACAATATTTGTTTCTATAAAAGCAGCAGGTCCGGTGATAGAATTGTCTACATGACTTTCGGCTGCAAAATGAATGACACTGTTAAATTTGTGCGTTTCAAAAAGTGATTTTACAAAGGCTTCATCGCATATATCTCCTTCAATAAATGTAGCTCCTTTTTCGCCTAAACAACCTTCCAGATTTTGTAAATTTCCTGCATAGGTAAGCTTGTCTAAGACAAAAATTTCATCCTGGGTGTTTTCCAGTGCATGTTGCACATAGTTGGAGCCAATAAATCCTGCGCCCCCTGTAAGTAATACTTTGTTGTTTTTCAAAATATAAATTTAGGTTACTCTAAAATCTGATTTAACATTTTTTCGGTTATTTTATACGTTGGTTTTACCCCGCTTGTGCCCAACCCACCACTTGCTAAAGTGCTTCCTGTTTCCAACGGATTATCACTCGCATAATAAGCATATCTTACCTTGGTTTTTGCACTAATACTACCTCTTATTTTTGCTGCTGCCTGTATCGCTTTTTGGTAATGTGCTCCTTCCATTTCCAGTCCAATAACATTCCAGGTACTATCGTGAAAAAACTTCAACACGTCCCTGTTTTGTAAGGAAGTTCCCAGAACGGTAATCATGGTTCCTGTACACACTTTAATGTCGTCTTCGGCAAAATCGGCCTTTTTTAACTTGTTTTTAAAGGGATAATTGTCTGCCGTTCCTTCAAAAACGTGAGCCGAAGGAATCATTACATCTCCTTTACCTCCTTCCAAAATTCCCGCTTTTCCCATAATACTTACAGAAGCAACATTCATAAAATGCTGTTGGTCATTTTTATCATTATAGGGCTTTAAAAGCTCATCCATAGTCTCATAGGCCTGCTCACCAAAGGCATAGTCCATCACAATAATAACGGGTTTTTCGTTTGTTTCTTTTTCTGAATGGGTGTAAATCTCCTTCGGAAACTTAGCTGCATCAAAAATTTGAACATTTATATTAGCGCCACTCGTGTCCTTCAGGTAGAGCATTCCGTTTGCTGAAGCCTTTTTAGAAACTTTTTCACGTAGTTTCCCGTTTTTACGATCACTCAGAGCTTCGTATAATTGTAGGTCCTCCAGTTTTTTTGTTTCAGCAGGCAAAGCAACTTCAGCAAAAAGTGTGTTCATAACACTGTGCATATTGGCACTTATGATGTGAATTGGGCGTTTTAGCAAGTCTTTTTCGGCTAATGTTTGCTTAATATTTTTTGCCCATTTTTCACCGTGAATATGATGTCCAAGACGCTCTCGTAGGACAGGACTAAAGGTAATAATACGTTTTTGGTCGCCTAACGCTTCTTCAATAGCAAGCTTTCCTAAATAATAGATAATATTGAAAAACCGATTTGGGTTATTTTCACAGGCAAACAATGGGAATACGGTCTTTACCTCATCGAAAGTGCGTCCAAGGAAATTGGCCGTATGGGTAAGAGCAACTTCTGTTTCTTTTTGCGTAAGGTCTTCTTTCTTTCCAACAGCTGCTTCCAGCTTTTTCCAGTCTCTAATTACGTGTCCATCTTCATTAATCACTACTTGTTTCATAATTTTATGAGACTCAATATACAAGAAGGTAAGGTGCGTAAGAACATCATAAATTTCTGAACGCCCTCGGGTTACCTCAATATTCATTTGCTCCTGGTCTATGCGGTAGCAGTTACGACGACGTTTGGCGGGGATAATGGGCTCAAAATGTGAGTTGGCATAGCCTTCGTCACTGGTTAAATTTATAAAGGTACACTCTTCTATTCCGTAGGGAAGGCGGTCTATCACGTATAGGAGGCCTTGTAATTCTATTTTTTCTTCGGCAATACTCCCGTAAATTTCCGGACGTAAAATAAGGAGTGCTTCCCGTAATGTCTCGCCGGAAATACCCATGGGTTTATAAAATCCGCGGTTAAATAAATGCCGCATAGTAATGTACAAACGCTCAATAGCTCCTGTACTTTCCTGTGCACGGGTTCTTTTATGTGTGTTAATTAGTGCCATTTTGAATACAAAGATAACTGTTTGGGTAATTTTTTAGTTAGCGAATTGGGTAATTAGTCGATTGTCTACGGGATTTGGTCTTCGAATATTAGTTAAATAACCGCCTAAGATTGTACGGTTAACCAACGCCACGATCTACAGAAACCCGTCGGATCACTTCCCAAAACGTAGAGATTAAAACTACAAGCACAACGTCCTAGCCGCTACTAACTACAAACTATCCGCAATCTTCCTGTCATTACTCAACCTTGGCACTTTGTTTTGGCCACCCAATTTGCCTTGGGATTTCATGTATGCTTGGAAGCTGTTTTTTGGTAATGCCTTTATTTTTAAGGGCTGCAGTACTTTTCCTTCAATTAAATCGAAATAATAGCTGTTTTGTTGTTGCATCGAAGCATCCAGCTTTTTAGCTATTTGCTGAAGGTTTTCAGGCTCGCTTTCAAATTCTATAAGCCATTCGTGATACGGTAATTCTCCTGCTGAAGTTTCGGTTTGAGGGGCTACGGTGAATTCGGAAATCGTAAAATTGAATTCTTCGATAGCCTCCTGCATGGCTTGCTCCACTTCTTTCCCAATTACATGCTCTCCAAATGCCGAAATAAAATGCTTAATTCTTCCTGAAACGATCACCCTGTAAGGCTTCAGTGATGTAAACTGAACTGTATCGCCTACATTGTAAGCCCATAACCCTGCGTTAGAAGATACGATTAGCACGTAATTAACACCTAATTGTACATCACCAATCGTTAAACGCTTTGGGTATGCTTCAAAAAACTCATCCGCTTTTACAAATTCGTAAAACATCCCGCTATTTAATTGAAGCAACAAGCCTTTTTCTTTCTGGCTGTCCTGAAAGGCAAAAAACCCTTCACTAGCAGGAAAAAGCTCAATACTTGATACTTTTCGGCCTATGAGCGCTTCAAATTTTGCACGATAGGGTTCGTAGTTAACGCCGCCATAAATAAACAGGTTAAAATTGGGGAATAACTCGCCAACTGGTGTTTCTGTGTTCGCTTTCAACCTTTCAAAATACATTTGTACCCACGAAGGAATGCCACTTATCACGGTCATATCCTCATGTTTAGTTTCTTCTACAATGGCATCTACCTTTGTCTCCCAGTCCTCAATACAGTTGGTTTCCCAGCTGGGTAATCGGTTTTTTTGCAGGTAATTTGGAACATAATGCGCCACAATACCAGATAATCTGCCTAATTGTATTCCATTTTTACTAGTCATTTCCGGACTTCCCTGCAGAAAGATCATTTTACCATCTACAAAACCAGCATTGCCCGTTTCATTAATAAAACAAAGGATCGCATTGCGGGCCGCCTCTATATGTGAAGGCATAGATTCTTTAGTTAACGGAATATATTTAGCACCAGAAGTAGTTCCTGACGTTTTTGCAAAATAAAGAGGCTTCCCTGGCCATAAAACGTCACTTTCACCCTTTACAACTCTTTCTATATATGGCTTTAGATCTTCATAATCTCTTATAGGGATATGAGTAGCAAAATCTTCAAAAGAAGAAATATCTTTAAAATTATGGTCTTTACCAAAGGAAGTTTCCGCAGCATTTTTAATAAGCTCCTTAAAGACTTTTTCTTGAGTTTCAAGAGGATTTGATGCCCAACGATTTATTTTGGCAACAACTACTTTGGCGAAAATTTTAGCGGCGAAGGATTTTAAAGACATAGGTTATTCAAAATCTATAAAGTTTGTGGGGTCTATGGGGTAACCATCGCTCCACAATTCAAAATGAAGGTGTGGTCCTGTAGTGAGTTCTCCTGTATTACCTACCGTGGCAATAACTTCGCCTCCTTTTACCAGTTCGCCCTGCTCTTTATTTAAGGATGCATTGTGTTTATACACCGAAATAATTTCGTTTCTGTGCTCAATAATCATCACATAGCCTGTCTTTGCGGTCCATTCGGCAAAGATCACGGTTCCGTCAGCCACAGATTTAACTGCAGCGTCTTTTACGGTAACGATATCTACCGCAAAATGCTTTTCCTCAGGATTGTACTGGGAAGAAATATTTCCTTTTACGGGAGCGAAAAGCGCCACAATTATCTCCGCGGTATTGGCAAGTGGGTTATACTTATCTTCACGGGCCACTTTTTCGCGCAGTAACGAATCCTGAGCAGTGGCAGCTAAGTTTACGGTAGCAGCATCTACTTGTGCTGCCTCAATGATAGAATCTTTATTGAAATCCAACGTTTTTACGTCTCCTGTAAGCACTTTGCGTATGGAGGCAAGGTATTGTTCATTTACCAGGAGTTCTTGCTGTAAAGAGTCTGTCTTGTAAGCCAGATCTGTTGCTTTCTTTTTTAAAGAGGTAGAAGAATAGCCAGGAATATATTCCCGCAATGGCGTAAAGGCTATTAAAATAGTGGTGACAATTATTAAGAACAAGGCAAAAACAGTGCTGAACACAAATACATTAAGCCTGTTAAGTTTAAATGAAAAACGCTCTTCAAAAGTATCTTCATTAAGCACTACCAAGCGATACTTGTGTAGTAGCTTTGTCCTAATTTTTTTGGATCGTTTCTCTTTCTCTGCCATAGGGTATACAAATATAAAATAAATGAGGGCGGTTTTACATGTATCTTGTATCCAAAACGTTGTTTCTAGTAAAAACTTGTTACCTTTGCCGTAATAAAATTGAACACTATGGAAGCACTTTTTATCCCTATGGTTATTGGTTGGCCACAAATAATATTAATTGTTGTGGTGGTTTTGCTGTTGTTTGGAGGTAGAAAAATACCTGAAATGATGCGCGGACTTGGAAGCGGAATTAAAGAATTTAAGGATGCCTCTAAAGAGGATAATGATGAAAAAATTGAAGACAAGAAATAATTGGTTTCTTTTACAAAACTGAAAACCCCCGCTAGACATTTAGTTTAGCGGGGGTTTTTTTTAGGATATTCTTTATCTTCTTTGAAAGAAAAACTTCTGGATTTTAATGTTTTATTTACTAATCAATCTTAGCGGATTTAATAATTGCCTCCAACTCAAATTGAAGATCTCTTTTCTCTTCCGAAGGAGCATACGTAAAACCTTCCAGAATTAACCAGCGGTTTTTAGCCTCGTCCCTTACGGCGTAGTTTACAAAAGGACCTGCCATAAAAGCATCGGTTATTTCCCAGGTTCCTTTGGTGATGTATGTTTCTTTTCCATCCAGTTCTGACGAAAACAGAAAGGGAGAATACGCCGCTTCGGTTATAAATTTACTATCGTCTTCAACAGGTAATAGCGCGGCACCAATAGTGTTTCGTACGTTTATAATGTCTGCCATAGCGCTGTCCTTTCTAATAGCATTTAATGGTGCTTCGTAGATAAAAATGTTCGTGGTTCCAGCTTCAATACTTTTTCTAAGCCAGTAGTAGTCTCCTCCGGATTTTGCTACTCTGTAGGCCGTGGGAACTTTTAAGGTCACGCCAAATTCCTGCTGTAGGGTGTCCAGTTTTCTTAGTGATAATCTAATCCTTTTTTGTTTTTCTTTTATTTCAGAATCATAAAACGCAGCCTTGATCTGATCTTTATTTTTTTGAAGTAATGCAACAAGTTCTTCCGTAGTTGGCGCAGTTAAAAATGCTCCTGTTTGTGGTTTGGCAAAACTATTCGTGTTTATACTGAAATTGGTAGAGTCACTCAATGTAGCATGTAAAAAGATTCGGTAGCGTTGCGCAAAATCTGTAAAACTGGACGGTTTCATTTGGACCATAGAGTACAATGGCTCGTCCTGCGGAAGTCCATCTGCCGGTGCCGCAAAGTTCTCTCTTATTGCTTCCCCAACATCCCCATTCCAGAGTTCTTCCGGTGTTATAATTTGAAGTGAATTAATATTTCCTACAGAATCCGGTCTGTAGGTATTGGTTGACCCGTCGTTACACGAAGTTGCGATAAGGAAAAGGCCTAGTAATGCGATATAGATTGGTTTCATGACTTTTTATTGAAGGGAACGATCATCCTTTCTGGACTTTTAACTTCATTCCTATTTTTAGCTTTGTACTGCCAATATCGTTCCATTTTTTGAGATTATCTACGGTAACACCAGGAAATTGTTGTGAAATACTCCATAATGAATCTCCATTTTTAACGGTATAGGTTTTTGCACTACTCGTTGGCGTGGTACTTGAACCGACACTTGTAGCCGTTGCAGTTTTTCTTGGGTGAATTGTTAACCGCTGTCCTATCCGTAACCTGTTACTTTTTAAACCATTCCATCGCCTAATACTTGAAACAGAAACGCCATATTTTTCAGCAATTTTTCCTAAAAAGTCACCGCTGCGAACACGATATCGAATTTTATCAGCACTTTCAAAAAACTCCGGCAATTGTTGTTCCCGTTTAGCCAGTTCTTTTTCGGCATATGCGTAAATAGCAGCTTCATTGCTTACAAACTTTCCAACGGCGTCAATAGGAAGACGCAGCACATAATTTTCGTCTTTAACAACAGGGATAACATCTTTTTTATACGAAGGGTTTAAAAAACGAACTTCTTCAATATCCAGGTTTGTTATTTCTGCGACCTGCTGAAGGGTAATCATTTTTTGAACCTTAATAGTATCTGTGGCAATAAATGGAAATTGCGGCATGGCTTTTAAAACCGTGCTCTTCAGCATATTCAAAAATATACATTGTCGCTAAGAAAGCTGGTAAATATCCTGCTGTTTCTCGTGGAAGATAGTGTCTAATGTTCCAGTAATTCGTATGCCCGTTTGCTCTGCGTAACGCCTTTGCCACATTACCAGGACCAGAATTGTACGCTGCTAATGCCAAATCCCAATCGCCAAGGCTATTTTCAAGGCTTTTAAGGTATAAACAGGCGGCTTCGGTTGCCATAATTGGGTCCGAGCGTTCATCTACGTAACTATTTACGTCCAATCCAAACATTTTTCCCGTGGCAAACATAAACTGCCACAAACCCTGCGCACCTACGCGAGACGTAGCTCTTGGGTCTAAAGCCGATTCTACGATCGCCAGATATTTCATCTCCAGGGGCAATCCGTGTTTGTCTAATTGCTCTTCAAACATTGGGAAATAATAATCGCTTAAAGCCATTAAACGAGCCATAGTACGGCGACGGTTTTTTAGATAGCCACGAATTACACTTTCTAAAGAAGGATTGTATTCTACATTAAATGGGGTTCTCGCGTTTAATTCTTCTAGGCGTAGCTTTAAGACCTCGGTTGGGAGTTCTTCGTACTCAACAGGCTCGTAATTTTCATCAAGAATACTACCGTACATTTCTTCAAAGCGACCGGTATTAAAAAGTTCCTTAAGCCAGACACTATCTATTTTCCTTGCCAGCGCCATGTCTTCCAAACTAAAAACCATGGTGTCTTTTACCTGTGTCGCAACGACCGTAGTTGGCAAATCGCCAGAAATAGATGTCACTGTAATAGAGTCTATTACCTGTAATCGTTTCTTTTGAATGGAGTCTATGGGTTTCTTATTCTGAGCAACCATAAAGATGGTGCTAAAAAGGATTAATAAGCTAAGGTAAACTGTCTTCATAATAGGGGAACGCAGTTATTGAGAATTAATTATAACCAAAAATACTGAAACTGAACGATAGCACAAATTTTTTAAATCCTGAATGCTGTTTTAAACTAATTAATCCAAAATAGCCTGGATTCCGGGCAGGGTTTTCCCTTCCAGCATTTCCAACATAGCGCCACCACCCGTTGAAACATAACTTACTTTTTCACTTAAGTTAAATTGTTTCACCGCAGCTACAGAATCGCCACCTCCTACTAATGAAAAAGCGCCGTTTGCAGTAGCTTTTGCAATTGCTTCTCCTAGTTTCATGGTGCCTTCTGCAAATTTCTCCATTTCAAAAACACCCACAGGACCGTTCCACAAAATGGTTTTGGATTTAGCAATTACATTGGCAAATTGCTCATTCGTTCTTGGTCCGGAATCCAGTCCCATCCAGCCTTCAGAAATGTTATCTGCTGGTTCGGTCATAGTATTTGCATATTCAGAAAAACTATCGCCCGCAATAACATCTACCGGCAGGTGTATTTGTACATCTTTCTCTTTTGCTTTATCTAAAATATCCAACGCTATTTCTTTTTTATCGTCTTCAACAAGAGAGCTGCCAATTTTTCCTCCAGTGGCTTTTATAAAAGTAAACGCCATACCACCACCTATAATAAGGTGGTCTATTTTGTCCAGAATATTCTCAATAACGGTAATTTTTGAAGACACCTTTGCCCCGCCAATAATTGCAGTTACAGGCGCTACGCCATTAGTTAATACTTTTTCAATATTTACTATTTCTGAAGCCAACAACAGACCAAAACACTTGTCTTCCGGGAAAAATTCTGCAATTACAGCTGTAGAAGCATGTGCTCTGTGAGCCGTTCCAAAGGCATCATTCACATAATAATCCCCTAATTTTGATAGTTTTTCGGCAAAATCGTGATCTCCTTCGGTTTCTTCCGCATAATAACGAAGGTTTTCTAGCAATAAAATTTCTCCTGGTTTTAGGGTTGATACAGCATCCTGAGCGATCTTACCAATACAATCTTCGGCAAATTTTACTTGTACACCAAAAATTTTTGTCGCTGTAGTTACAATATGTCGTAACGAAAATTTATCTTCTCTGTCTTTTGGGCGACCCAAATGAGATAGTAAAATACAACTCCCTCCATCTTCTAAGATCTTGAAAACAGTTTCTTTCGCAGCCTCTATTCGTGTTGCGTCAGTGACTTCCAAAATATCATTCAGCGGAACGTTAAAATCTACACGAACCAATACTTTTTTACCATTAAAATCTACATCTTTAACTGTTTTCATACTGAAGTTTTAAGGATACAAAGATACTGTTTTGTAATGAATCCATTTTTAGTTTTATGAATGAAACCCTCTGTAATTTTAGGCTTCAAATGCGTTGCCAGATAGCTATTAAAACCATAGGCAGAACCCTCTTTTTGAAGTTTAAAAAAAGCATCGTTAATTAATCTTTCCCTCACTTTCTGGCAATCTGGATATAGCTTTATATTTCAATCCCAAATTTACGTAGTTTTGCAGATGGATTTTTCTGAAGTCATTGGTCAAAAACATATTAAATCACACCTGCAAACTACTATAAAAAATGGTCGTATTCCGCACGCGCAATTATTTGTGGGCCCAATGGGAACGGGTGTTTTACCTATGGCTATTGCGTATGCCAGCGAAATTCTTTGCCAACATACCGAGTTTGGGAGTCCAGAAAGACTACTTTGCGAAAAAAAGTTGGTGCAATTGGCACATCCAGATCTTCATTTTGTTTTTCCGGTTAATACCAATGATGCCATTAAAAAACACCCTGTGTCTTCGCTGTTTATGGAAGATTGGCGTCGTTTTATAAATGAAAACCCGTATGGATCGCTATTTTCCTGGCTACAATCTTTAGGAATTGAAAACAAACAAGGAAATATAAATGTAGAGGAAGCATCGGAATTGCTAAAAACACTTTCCCTGAAATCTTATGAAGGGGGGCATAAAGTGGTGATTATCTGGATGGCAGACGAAATGAACACCCAATGTGCTAATAAGATCCTGAAATTGGTGGAAGAACCTCCGGAAAAAACTGTTTTAATACTCCTTACTGAAAAGGAAGAGCAGCTTATTGGGACAATTAGGTCCAGATGTCAAACACTTCATTTTCCAAGACTATCTGAAAGTGACATAGCTACGCACCTTGTTAAATATCAGGATGTTGCTCATACTATCGCCCAACAAATAGCCCATAGATGTAACGGTGATTACCAACGCGCTTTGCAGCTTTTAGAACAAGACGGTGATGCTTCTGTTTTTGAAAAATGGTATGTGACCTGGGTTCGTACCGCATTTAAAGCAAAAGGAAATAAAAAAGCTATTCACGAATTATTAAAGTGGAGTGAAGAAATTGCGGGTGTAGGTCGCGAAACACAAAAGAAATTTTTGAGTTATTGTATAGAGGTTTTCAGGCAAGCACTTCTCAAAAATTACAAAGCGGACGCCCTTATTTTCTTTGAAAGTACTGATGGAAAGTTTGACATATCAAAATTTGCTCCTTTTGTACATCAAAATAATATTTATGAAATCACAGAGGCATTAGAAAATGCATCCTACCATATTGAACGAAATGGAAACGCCAAATTAATTTTTTCAGATTTGAGTATTCAATTAACGCGACTCATACATAGAAAAGAAGTTGCATAGAAATTATTTATTAGAATACATTTGCCAATAAATTCACTCTATTTTTTTTGAGCTCATTAGAGCGCCTATAAGCGGGCTTCAACGTTTCGCCGATAGAAGTTTGCGTAGTTTATGGTTTTAAGTCTGTTTGCCCTTATATTGGCTAATTAGTCTTTTTTGAAGCAATAAATGAGTGAAGAATACTCTTTGGTCTTCCCGGCTTTAATATTTGATTTTAATCCTATCCAAACGGCCTTCACTGAAAAGTTTTTTCCAGATTTGTATTTTTCGGATAATAAGCTCACGTAAAACGAATCAAATAACATCGGTTTTATTTTAATAAGCTTGAAAGAGTCTCTAAGAATTTTTGATAAGGAGTTTCTGGAAAAATGCCAAAGATGTCTTGGAACATCGTAAGCCGCCCAATGCATCTTATAATGTTGTGCATCGTAACTTTTATAATTAGGAACTGCAATAATTAAAACTCCGTTTTTGCTAAGGAGTGAATGACAAATTTCTAAGATTTCTTCATAATTAGAAATATGTTCCAGTACGTGCCACATTGTAATAACATCGAACTTTTCGGTTGCAAAATTAGATATAGAACTATTTAATAAAACCTCTTTTTCTTTTGCAAGGGCTCGTGCGTTTTCGTTTACCTCCACTCCGGAAGTTTCCCAACCAGCTTTATTTGCTGCCACCAAAAAATCTCCTGTTCCGGCACCAATATCCAATAATTTTCCAGATCCATTATGTAATTTTCTAATAAGCTTAACTTTCTTTTTTACGGCATATATTTTTACCGTTTGGTACAAAAAAGAAACAATTCCCTTTTTCCCATCGGTATGCGAAATATAGTTTTCACTTTCATAATAGCGCCCCAATTCATCTTCTGCAGGTTGTGGATTTGTAACGAGCATTTCAAATTGGGGATCGTATAGTAACTGAAATTTTTCACTAGAAACTAAATGATCTTTTGTTGTAATATAAACAGATTGTTGTGACAAAACTATATGTTGAAAGATTGAAAAAGTTTAAACTTAATGATACGTTCCACGTGAAACAACGACTTAACGCCCCATATACACAAGCATCACAGAAATATCATTAGGAGAAACACCGCTAATGCGACTCGCCTGAGAAACAGTTGCCGGCTGTACCGCTTTTAATTTTTCCCGAGCTTCGTAAGACAATGACTTCAATTTTGAGTAGTCGAAATTTCTTGGGATTTTAATTCCTTCCAGTCTGTTCAATTTATCCGCATTGTTCTTTTCTTTGGCAATATAACCAGCATACTTTATTTGTATTTCGGTTTGCTCGAGCTCTTCAAAAGTTAAATCGTTTTCCTTTACATATTCTGAAACAGCGTCAATCTTTCTCATGTCTTCCATCACAATTTCCGGTCGGGAAAATAGCTTAAACATTTTATCGCTCTGACTTACTATTGCAGATTCTTTAGATTCCAAAATTGGATTTACTTCGGTATGAGAAACACTGGTATCTTTAAAAAATTGAACAAACGCACTGGAATTCGATTCTTTCTTTTCCATCTTTTTAAGACGTTCTTCAGACGCTAGCCCTAGCTCAAACCCCTTAGGAGTAAGTCTAAAGTCGGCATTATCCTGACGCAATAATGTTCGGTATTCTGCTCTTGAGGTGAACATTCGATAAGGCTCTTCAGTTCCTTTGGTTATAAGATCGTCAATCAAAACGCCAATATAGGCCTCGTTTCTTTTCAAGATAAAGGGGTCTTTTTCGTGTACTTTTTGATGCGCATTTATACCTGCCATCAACCCCTGGGAAGCAGCTTCTTCATATCCCGTTGTGCCGTTAATTTGCCCAGCAAAAAATAAACCTTCTACTAATTTGGTTTCTAACGTGTGTTGCAATTGTGTAGGTGGAAAATAATCGTATTCGATAGCGTACCCCGGGCGAAAGAATTTTACATTCTCAAACCCTGCACATTGTTGCAATGCCCTAAATTGGACATCTTCAGGTAAAGATGTTGAAAACCCATTAATATAATACTCTACAGTATTCCATCCTTCTGGTTCTACAAACAGTTGGTGCCTGTCTTTATCTGCAAAACGATTTATTTTATCTTCAATGGACGGACAATACCTTGGCCCAATACTTTTTATAGCGCCATTAAACATAGGCGACCTATCGAACCCTTCGCGCAATAAGTTGTGCACAGTCTCACTAGTGTAAGACATATGGCAGGGGCGTTGCTTTTTTAAAGGCCTTGTGCTGTCCAGATATGAAAATTTTTGTGGATCTGCATCTCCAGGCTGAATCGTCATTTTTGAAAAATCTAATGATCTTCCGTCCACCCTTGGAGGTGTTCCGGTTTTCATTCTGCCCGATTCAAACCCCAAATCAACAAGGTCCTTAGTGATCCCCGTTGCGGCTCTTTCTCCTGCTCTCCCTCCTCCAAATTGTTTCTCACCAATATGAATTAATCCGTTAAGAAATGTTCCGTTGGTTAGAACAACAGATTTTGCTCTAACTTCCAACCCCAGTGACGTTTTAACGCCAACCACTTTACTTCCTTCGGTAATAATTCCTGAAACCATTTCCTGATAAAAATCGAGGTTTTTGGTTTTTTCAAGCATCATTCTCCAATCTTCAGCAAAACGCATTCGATCACTTTGTACCCTTGGGCTCCACATGGCAGGCCCCTTGGATTTGTTAAGCATCTTAAACTGTATAGCAGAAGTATCTGAAACAATACCGCTATACCCACCTAAAGCATCAATCTCTCGTACAATCTGTCCTTTCGCTATACCACCCATAGCCGGGTTACAAGACATTTGTGCAATATTTTGCAAATTCATCGTAATGAGCAGGGTTTTTGAGCCCAGATTAGCTGCTGCTGCTGCGGCCTCGGAACCTGCGTGCCCCCCTCCTACTACTATAACATCATATTCTGTTTGAAACATAAATTCAATTGTTCCACGTGAAACAATCACGCTAAATTTTAAGTTGGCAAAGATACGTAAATATCTCACAACCAATAAGTTAAATAATTAAATTGTTGAAAACCAGCCTTCTAGACAAAGGCTCTCCTGTCCAATGCCTGGTTCTCGGCAGTTCGCATTGCTAGTGCGTCTGCTTTCGACTTGTCCTTAAGGCCACAAAAATGAAGAATTCCGTGGATGATAACCCGATGTAATTCGTCCGTAAAAGACGTTTCAAATTCAACGGCATTCTCGCTAACACGTTCTGTTGAAATATAAATTTCGCCATTCACAAGTTGGCCTAAAGAATTGTCAAAGCTAATGATATCGGTTAACGTGTCATGATCCAAAAACTGAACGTTAAGTTTATGCAAATAATCATCGTCACAAAAAATAAACGTGATCTCTCCTTCTTCGTACTTTCGGAATGCAATTTCAGCTGAGATCCATTTAGAAATTTCAGCATTTTGCTCTAACTCAAAATTATTTTCAGAATAAAACTCAATCATTATCTTGCTTAAAGTAATCCTGTACGCGTTCCTTATACACAGGTTTCAACGGAAGTGCTTCCCGGTTTAGAATCTCGGTTGTATTAAAGTACTTTTTTACCTCTTCCGGGTTGGTACGGAGGGAATTTGTAAATTGTTTTTTGTTTGTGGTAGATTCCCGACGACTTTCCTGGCCCTGTTCAAAATCTGCTTTGTCCAGTTTTAATAACTCATATTGAAGATTCAGCATTTTCTCCAGGGTGCGCTCGTTAAATCCTTTATCGAGCAACTGCTGTTCTACCTGTTCCATTTGTCGTACTAAATTGCCTCCCTTGCCATTTAAACCTTCCTTACTAAGTTTATCCTGCAATTGTTGACGTAATTGTTGCTGTTGTTTGTAAATCTCATATAACTCGCCATTTAAATCTTCGTTATAGCCTTCACCATCCCCGTTCTCACCATCACCATTCTTACTGCCTTTTCCGCCTCCGCCACCTTCACCATTTCCATCACCTTCTCCCTGGCCGTCTCCTTCGTCATTTCCTTCTTTTCCTTCTCCTTGTTTTCCTGTACGACTATTTTCGCCTTGTTCTCCCCCTGAACCACCAGATGTTCCTTCACCCCCTTCGCCTTCGCCACTTTTACCTTTTTCTCCACCTTTCCCTTTTCCCTTTCCCATTCCATCCTTCATCTTCTCGCTTAAACTCTCCTGCTTTTTTATGATATCCGGTAACTGAAATCCTTCTCCCTCCCCTTGTCCTTCTCCCTGACCTTTTCCTTTGCCTTTTCCTTTACCTTTCCCCATAGCCTGCATCTGGTTTTGCATGCTGTTTAACGCATCGCTTAATAAAATTGCCAACTCATTCGCTCCGGTAACAGTATACTGCTGGCTACTTAAGCCCTGTCTCATCTGGTTTTCTGCCAGTCGTTCCAGAGATTTATCCAGGTTGTATTGTATTTCTGTTAAGGTGGAGTTTATCTTTTCGCTAATCATTGGATTACGGAGCGACAGTGAAAAAATACTATCGTCAATATGTTGAAAGTTCAGTTTTAGATCGTTTTGTGTGTTTAGTTTTTTTCCGAAAATGGGATTGCCGTAGTCCGTAATTTTAAAGTCTTCCATGACATCTTCCTGCTCAAAAGAAAAGACTACAAGGTTGTCCAGAATCTGACGGAGCATATCTGCATCTTCTTCCATACTTTCTCCGGCAGCGGCTTCCATTTGAGCTTGCATTTGTTGCCCCATTTGCTTCATTTTTTCGCCCGCTTTCTTCTGGTTCTTTATGGCGTCCTGTTTTTTATCGTTGCTCAGGTTTTCGGTAGCTTCTTTCTGTTCTTTTTTAACTTCCTCTTCTTTCTTCTCTCCTTCGGGAATTTCCATAGGCTCTTTTAACCCTTCATTTTCCTTCTTGAGATCATCCATTTCTTTCTGGTATTCTTCAAACTTTTCGTTGAGCTCTTCCTGTTTTTCTTTGGTATTTTCGTCTTCAGGAGCGTCTGCAAGTTTTTCCTGCTCTTCTCCAAGCTTATAGATTTCTTCAGCTAACTTTTCTGCCTTTTTTGTTACATAATATCTTTTGGTAAGCTCTAGCAGTTGCTCCAAGTTTTTCTCCTGATTTTTATTTTGCTTGGAAAGCTTCTCTAACTTTTCCGTAAGTTCCTCTTTTTCGATTTTCTCCTGTAGCTTCTCCAATTCTTCCAGCAACTTTTCGTTTTCTTCTATACGCTCTTCATTCTCGTCTAAACGCTTTTCCAGTTGTTCTTTAAAAGGGTCTTTCTCTTCATTTTCCGGCTGAAAATTCTCCAGATTCTCTTTAAGTTCTTCTGAAAATTTCTTCATCATATCTTCTTGCTGCTTCTGCTTTTTGATGAAGTTTTCCAGTTTCTTCTTATCGTTCCAGTTCATTTCCTTTTTCTCTTTCTGAAGTTTGGAAAGCTCCTCCAACGTTTTTTCCTGATCTTTTAAATCCTGCAAGGTCTTGTCCATACCTTTTATAGACTTATCCTGATTTTGAAGTTGCTCCTTCTCTTCTTCATCTTTAGTTAACTTTCTGAAAGAATAAACTCCAGACTTACTGGACTTGTAATTATGAATGGCATCGTTGTCAAAAACTTCAAAATAATACTCATACGCCACACCATCTTCCAAGGGGTACTCACCGGGAAATGTATACACAAACTGGTCTACGGTAGTTTTGTTCACAGGAAGGATCTCTGTTTTTCTTGCTTCTTCCTGGCCTATAGGAAAATACACCAGCCGTAGCTTGCTCAATCCATAATCGTCACTCACACGCCCCAAAAAGTACGTGAGTTGGCTATTTGTACTGTCCTGTTTGGATTGTACTTCAATTTCAGGATACGCATCGCGTACAACACCTAGAGTAAAGGACAGGTTCTCGTATTCTTTCAGAAAATCGTTAGATGTGGTAATGGCGTAATCCAGCTTTCGGTAAACGCCTTTATTATAGCTAAATTGCTGTTCTTTTTCAGCAAAAAAGTAGGTGGTGTCTTTTGTTTTTAGGTGTACTTCCCTAGTGTTTTTTGTAGAAACCTTCCAGGTAACCCGGGTGCCTTCAGGAATGGTAGCGTTTCCTGTACTTTTTAAGGTTTCATCCCGTTTTCCTGTGTACGACGGATAGTCCAGAACCATTTCAAAACCTACTAAAGAGGGTGTTTTTAATACATCCAGCGTATACGATTTACTTTTTACTTTATTAGCCGCCAGGCTAAAGTTTATGGGATTTATAGGTTGCGCAAACGTATGCTCAAAAACACCTGGCGCATTTTGATTTAGATAATAAGTTTCGTTGTTGTAAACAATACTTGCGTTTTCCGGGATTGCTTTTCCTTCGGTTCTAATCTGTAAAGTGAAAGGTTTATTTTCTACCGCAGTAAGGTTATCGTTCACCACATAAAATGTAAATGGAGCCGGCGGTTCGTAAGCAGTCTCATAATTCACAACGCGATCGTAACTACTACTAAAGGTATCATCCTCTCCAAAAAGACTGAACAGCATAAAAATAACAACCGGAATGGCCGCATATTTTAAATATTTCGCGTTTTTACTGAAATTTACGGCCGTTGTAAAAGGAACTGGTTGTAATTCGTCTGCTTTTTGATCGATACTTGCCGCCAATAACTCGCTTTCGCGGTAATTTTGATTCAGTTGAATAACATTTAAGAGTTTATCGTTTACTTGCGGAAAGTGATTTCCAATAATTTTTGCAGCAGCTTCCTGAGAAATTCCGCTTTGCAATTTGAAAAGTTTTGCCAATGGAAACGCAATAAACCTAACAAACAAACCTAACTCCACCACTATAAAAGTCCAGAATAAAACGGTACGTCCAAAAGGGCTTAACCAAAGAAAATATTCTACCAGCAACGTTATAATTAAGTATAATAGCCCAATTGCAAAAAACAAGATCGCACCTTTGATTAACTCATTGGTGTAATATTTTTTTATAAATTGTTCCAGCTTTTGCTGAATGATGCTAAATGTGCTCATACGTTTAAGATACTATACTCTAAACTTCTAAAGTACAACTTTATTTTATTTACAAACCTATCAAAAATAAGTCCAAAACCGTGACCTTATGAAAGACTTAAAATATCTGGCGGCTTATTCTATTCCTCTGGCGGCTATTCTTGGACTTTTTCTGAAAGGAGCCTGGGCTTTTTTTACCCCTGCTTTCGCCTTTATCATCATCCCTATATTTGAAGTACTGTTACCCGTTAAAACTGAAAATCCAACTGTTGAAGAAGTCTCGACAAAACTGAAAAACCCGTTATTTGATGTATTGCTTTACCTAAACCTTCCTTTAGTTTACGCAATTGTAGGCTGGTTTTTGTGGAGTCTTACGTGGTTTGAGTATTCAACACCTGAGCTGGTTGGGCTTACTATTTCTGTAGGAATTGCTGTGGGAGGCAACGGTATAAACGTAGCGCACGAACTTGGCCATCGCCAAACACGATGGGAAAAAACTATGGCAAAAATTTTATTACTACCTGCGCTGTATATGCATTTTTATATAGAGCATAATTACGGCCATCATTTACACGCAGCAACACAGGAAGATCCGGCAAGTGCACGATACAATCAAACTGTTTATTCCTTTTGGTTTACGTCTATGTTCAGGCAGTACGGAAGTGCGTGGAAGATTCAACTTGATTTGCTGAAACGTGCTAACAAACCGTTTTTTAGTATTAAAAACGATATGTTTTATTATACATTAATTCAGTTGCTTTATATTGGGCTTGTTGGGTATTTCTTAGGATTATTTGCCGCAGGAATCGCAATAGGTATAGGAATTACCAGCGCTATTCTGCTGGAAACCATAAATTATATAGAACATTATGGATTACGCCGAAGTAAAACGAAAAACGGAAGATACGAGCGTGTAACCGAAATACATTCTTGGAACAGTAATCACATTATGGGTCGGGTAATTCTCTACGAACTCACCCGCCATAGCGATCATCATTATAAATCTACCAAAAAGTACCAGACGTTAGAGTATCACGATGTAAGTCCGCAGATGCCCTTCGGGTATCCTACCTCTATGTTGTTATCGTTAGTACCCCCATTATGGTTTGCAATTATGAACAAACGGATACCTGTAGCAATGAAGCCAGCAGTATAAAACATAGCTAGTCCACCACGATTCTCACCGTTTCAGAAATACCTCCAGCGCTAATTTCAACCAAATAAATTCCGGTCTTCAGGTTTTCGTTTACTTCAACTTTATTGGTATCAAAATATTCGATCGTCACTACCTGTCTTCCTAAAAGATCGGTAATTTTAACCGTTACGCGTGGTTTATTTTCAGTAAAAGTGATATCGAAAATCCCTTGGTTTGGGTTAGGGTAGAGTTTGAATTGCGTGGCAACTGGCTCGTAAGTTGAAAGCAATGTATTATTAGTGAAAACTTTTACATTACTTGGTTGTGTTGAACCATTATAACTGCTTGCCACAAATATATTCCCTAAAGAACTTAGTTGAAAATCTTCTGCAAGAAATTCCCCTTGTGCCATTCCAGAAATTTCAGAGCCTAAATTTTCCCAACCTCCATCTATAATTTTGTAAAAGTAAAGCTTGCCTTCACCTTGAACGCTTTTATAGGAAGAAATTGCGAACACATTGCTATCCTCACTGAATGATGATTTTACACCAAAGTTTTCGAAATTATTTTCTCCAAACAAATCCTCGCCAAAAGGCTGCCACTCATTTCCAATTAATTTATACAGCCTAACTTGTCCATGATCCTCTCCAGCAATGTCGCTGCCCTTGATTCCTACTAATAATAATTCGCCGGTATTATTAATTGCCGTGTTTTCTCCAAACCTGTTACCATTTGTATCCGCTTCTATAGTTTGGCCCCATTGAATCCAATCGTTATCAATAAAACGGAACGTCTTTACGTAATTATTCTCATTTGCGCTTGTTCCTGCCGATATGAAATCACCATTATTTGATAGAGAGAAGTCAAATCCAATGTTATCATTTTCAAAGGTTCCGTTTATGTCCTGTCCTAATTGGCTCCAAGATCCGTTTTCGTAATCGTATATCTTTATTTTTCCTCCCGCTTGTGCAACATCGTCATTAAATGGAATTCCAATTGCAATACGGCTACCATCTTCTGAAAGGATAACTTTTCTTCCAAATGCGTCGCCACTTATGCTTCCGTCAATGTCATTGCCTAATTGAACCCAATCCGTTTGATTAAATTTATAAACTCTTGCGTGCCCAAAAGATGGTCCGTTTTGAGAATTAAATCGCGCTCCTATTGCTATAATCGATCCATCTGAACTCAAACTAATTGACTCTCCGGACCTATCATTAGGGAGTTCTCCATAAATGGGTAATCCCATTTCAACCCAAACCCCATTTACGAGAGAAAAAACTTGAGTTCGCCCCGCATTAGTACCTCCACCATCATTTAGGGGTGATCCTATCGCGATAATAGTACCGTCATTAGACATTGAAACAACATATCGCTCATCTATATCCTCACTCTCCACAAGCGTTTGCCCAACCTGCTCCCACTGAGAAAAACCTAGTGTAGAAACAAGTAAGAAAGCAAACAGAAAGATTAAATTTTTCATTCCCTTAAATTTTCGGCGAAGATAACGAATTCATTGAATAGCATTTACAGTTTCTGTACCTTTGTGCCTCCATACTAAATATATCTTTATGTCTCAGAAAGTACGCGTACGTTTTGCTCCCAGTCCAACCGGCCCTCTTCATATTGGTGGGGTGCGGACGGCTTTGTTCAACTATTTGTTTGCTAAAAAGCACGGCGGTGATTTTATTATTAGAATTGAAGACACCGACCAAAACAGATATGTTCAGGGCGCCGAAGACTATATTATCGAAGCCCTAAACTGGCTACATATTACCGCAGACGAAGGTCCTGTTTCGGGTGGAAACTATGGCCCGTACAGACAAAGCGAGCGCAAAGATTTATATAGAAAGTATGCAGATCAATTACTCGAGAGTGAAAATGCCTATTACGCTTTTGATACTTCTGAAGCTTTAGACACCCATAGAAAGCAACACGAGGCCGAAGGAAAAACTTTTATCTACAACTGGCACAACCGTCTAAAACTAGATAACTCTCTGGCGCTTTCTCAAGCTGAAGTTAAGGCAAAACTAGAGGCGGGGGAAGACTACGTGATCCGTTTTAAAACACCTGAAGGAGAATCACTGCCTCTCAAAGACCTTGTGCGTGGCGGCATGCAAATAGACACCAGCGTTTTAGACGATAAAGTTTTGTTTAAAAGCGACGGAATGCCAACCTATCATCTTGCAAATATTGTGGACGACCATTTAATGGAAATTACTCACGTTATTCGAGGTGAAGAATGGTTGCCTTCACTGGCTTTACACGTATTGTTGTATCGTGCCTTTGGTTGGGATGCCCCTAAGTTTGCGCACTTACCGTTATTAATGAAGCCTGTGGGTAAAGGAAAATTAAGCAAGCGGGATGGCGATAAAATGGGTTTTCCGGTATTTCCTTTAGAATGGAAAACTGCAGATGGCGATACCTTTTCGGGCTACCGTGAAGATGGATATTTGCCGGAAGCCGTAATAAATATGCTCGCGTTTTTAGGATGGAATCCCGGAACCGAGCAGGAGATCTTTAGTATGGAAGAACTAATCGCGGCTTTCGAATTGGAACGTGTAAATAAATCTGGCGCTAAATTCGATTTTGAAAAGACTAAATGGTTTCAGAACCATTATTTTCAGGTAATGGATGAGGGTGTTTTAACGGCTCAGTTTAAAAAGTTTTTACAGGATAAAGGAGTTATATCCTCTGTTGATGTTTCGGTGGTTGTTCCCTTGTTAAAGGAGCGTGCTACCTTTGTAAAAGATCTTTGGGAGCAAGGTAGTTTCTTTTTTGAAGCACCTTCAACATACGACGAAAAGGCCTCTAAAAAAGCTTTTAAAGAAGATACTGCGGCTATCCTTGAAAAGGTTGTTGAGTTATTAAATGCTACGGAAGTGTTTTCAGCAACAAACATTTCAGAACGTATAAAAGGATGGATTACCAGCAACGAAATTAGTTTTGGAAAAGTTATGATGCCTTTACGTTTAGCGTTGGTAGGCGAGATGAAAGGTCCTGATGTGTTTGAAATTATTTCAATATTAGGGAAAAGGGAAAGTATTGATAGGGTTAATGTAGCGATAACATCTGTTTAAAAATACCAAATTGTCATTAATAAAACCGTAGAAGTGTGGCCTTTCAAATCTTCATCAGGACGGTTCTTGAAGTCAACACCTCTAAAAACATTCGTTACTCCAAGTTGATATTGCACTGTGATTTTTAATTTATCAAAACCTACGCTTGCTCCAAATTGAAGTGACAAATTAAGCGGGCGAATATTTTCTAGGTCAATCGCATAAAAATCTAAGCCTCCATTCCATAGTGTGGGGCCGACGTCGTTCTTAAAATCAAAACCCTTGCTATAACCTAGAGAAGGACCAAACTCAAGACTAAGATTGTCATTAATTAATCTGTAGCTACCTAAAAGGCTTAGTTGAAATTCCCGTCGAATTGCATCAATAAAACCATTCCCTACTTCATCAAATCCGCAACAAGGCGGAGCAACGGTCTCAAATTCCATTTCATAGTACATAAAAGAAAGACTAGAAATCAAATCTAAATTCCCAATTAAATTCTTTCTAACATTTAAGCCAATAAGATTTCCTTGTGCTTCCAGTTTAGTTTCCCTCAGAAACAAATTATGTTCAAGGTAATTTAAAGAAAAACCTGCTTGAATTCCAAAATCGAAATTATTTGGTTTTGTATCTTCTAGTTTCTTTCCAACAATTTTTTGAGAATATGCTAAAGTATTTAAAAGCACAAAAAAAGTAAGATATATTATTTTAAGCTTTCCATACATAACGCTGTAAATTTAGAAATATAAAGCTTAAAAATAAACAACAGCCATTAGCACAATTGTGGAACTGTTACCTTTAAAATCTTCTCCTTCGATATCCTGGTCATTCAATTTGTTAAGCATATTGGTAACGCCATATTGGTATTGAGCGCTTAGCCTAAAACTTTCCAGCCCAAAAGTAGCGCCACCCATTACGTGAAAATTAATAGGGCTTATGTCTTCAATATCCTGTGCTCTCAACGTAGTGTACCCTTCCAGAATATAATCTTCCAGGCGATCACTGTCCAGTTTTAAATTTCCGTTTACGTTAAGAATTGGACCAAACTCCAGGCTAAAATGATGTTTCACAATATTATAACTCCCTAAAAAATTGATCTGCACATTTGGAATAGAATACGTAATAAATTGCTTCCCTATTTCAGACCCGGCCACTGGTGCTCCGGAGATTCCAACCTTGTTATTAAAAAAAGTAAGGCCATAAATGAGGTCAAAACTGTTTCTAAAAGATCCTCTTGTAGTAAATCCGGCAGCAAAACCAGACTGCTGTTCGGTTACAAAATTAGAGGTGTTAATGTCGAATAACGAAACTCCTCCCTGTATACCAATTCGGTTATAGTCGTTATAGTTTCTTTGTGCTAAGGTAGTTGCACACATTGTGAGTGCCATAGTAACAAAAAAGAGGAGTCTTAGACGTGTCATGCGGTAATTATTTTAGCGTCAAAAGTAGCTTTATTTTCGTATCTTGAACGGAATAAATAAACTAATATTTTAATGCTATGAATCCATTTCTCATCCTATTGGTCCCATTGGCGATCATCATTTTCTTTCTATTGCTTTCTTCCTTTTTTGTGGTAAAGCAACAAACCGCTGCGCTTATCGAAAACTTCGGAAAGTTTAGCAGTATTAGAAATTCCGGGCTTCAGTTTAAAATTCCTATTGTGCAACGTATTTCAGGTAGGGTGAATCTAAAAATTCAGCAATTAGATGTCCTTGTGGAAACAAAAACGAAAGATGACGTTTTTGTAAAGTTGAAAATTTCAGTGCAATTTCAGGTGATTCGCGATAAGGTGTATGATGCTTTTTATAAGCTTCAGAATCCGCACGACCAGATTACCTCCTATGTTTTTGATGTGGTGCGTGCCGAAGTTCCTAAAATGAAACTGGACGACGTTTTTGAGCGTAAAGATGACATTGCCATCGCAGTAAAATCTGAATTAAACGAAGCCATGAGCGATTATGGGTACGATATTATAAAAACACTGGTAACCGATATTGATCCGGATGTACAGGTAAAAGCCGCCATGAACCGCATTAATGCAGCAGAGCGTGAAAAAGTTGCCGCAGAATACGAAGCAGAAGCAGAACGTATTAAAATAGTGGCCAAAGCCCGCGCAGAAGCAGAAAGTAAGCGTTTACAGGGACAAGGTATTGCAGACCAGCGACGAGAAATCGCCCGCGGTCTCGAGGAAAGTGTAGATGTTTTAAACAATGTAGGGATAAATTCTCAGGAAGCTTCGGCATTAATTGTAGTGACGCAACATTACGATACACTGCAAAGTATTGGGGAAGAAACCAATACCAACTTAATATTACTCCCCAACTCTCCGCAAGCCGGAAGTAATATGTTAAACGATATGATCGCCAGTTTTGTAGCCAGCAACCAGATTGGTGAAGAGATGAAAAAAACAAATGCAGCCAAGGGAATTACAAATAAAAAGAAGAAAAGAGAGCCAACACCACCTCGTGATGAGGATGTGCAATTCTAATGATAGTGACCACTTCTGCGGTGGTTGTAATACATCTTGCAAAAAAACAGTTTCTTACTGGAATGTGTTCGACGTGTGTGATTCCTCCTATCGCAGAAATGACCAAACCAAAAAAGCCCTATTTCTTTCTAGAAATAGGGCTTTTTGTTAGTAAGTATACACTAGTTATTTTTATATTTTTCGAGGAGTTTTCCAATTGCAAAAGAAGCAACAGGTGTAAGTAACTTTATAAGTACTGCGCTGGTGGCCAAACCACCAATGATCGCTGTTGCAACTTTTCCTGGTGTTAGACTATCTTTCGCTTCGTGAAGACTTAGTTTTAGCTCTTCTTTGTCAATTTCGGACTGAAGGCGAGCTCTTTTAATGTCCTGATCTAATTCTTCGAATTTGGTGTACTTTTTTTTCATGCTACTGGTTTCTCTAATTCGCTTGGTAATTTTTCTTCGTTGAAGTCTTCTAAAGAAACATCATCCTCAAACATATGTACTTCTTTTTCTGAATCTTCTATGACAAGCTCAGAAAACTTTGAGAGAATCGCTTTATCAATTTGTTTTTTTCCGAAGAATAAAATAAGTAGAAACACTATCAGATAAAACCCTCCAACAATGAAAAAACCAAGTAACATGCTATCTAAAATTCCACCGAGCCACATCGCAATTCCGAAGGAAAAGAACATCAAGAATAACATAAAAATTCCACCCAGCGCCAACATATTAATTAATGATGTTGACAATTTCATGGCATGCTTAAAAAGGCGAAGCTTATAATACTCCGCCGAATTTTCAATATAATCCTGTAATTTTCTTCCTGATTCGCTCAGGTTTTCAGTAAGCAATTTAAAAGCCATACTTAGACAGTTGCTTTTTTCACAGTTTTTTCAACTTTATCCAGTGTTACATCATTTTGAAGCTTTGCATTTTGCTTACGCAATGCCTCCAATTTATCTTCCATTGCTAACAAAATATCATCTGCCTTATGGCTAGCTGAAGAAAGAGTACTGTCTAGCTTTTGTTGAAAGCTATATTTAGCTTTTTGTGCCTGTTCTGATAGATTAGACTTGGTATCGTTGTACTGCTTGTTTAATTTTTTCTGAGCCTTTTTACGCTCTTTATCAATTTTGTGTCTGGTTTCAGATCCTTTATCCGGAGCATATAAAATACCTATTCCGGCGCCTATTGCTGCCCCTGTTAATAATGCTAGTAAGGTTTGTCCTGTGTTTGATGCCATGTGGGTTGTTTTTAAGTTAATTATTTGATGTTTCTAACAAATATACTTCAACTATAGGCAGCGCCTTGTTAATAACCGGTTAATACCTAATTTAAAAATGATAAAGGTTTCTTAAAAAGGCAGAAAACATGCCAATTTCTCTTAAGATTATCTCAAAATTTATTGACTAAATCTTAAAATTCGGCGTATTAACCCTCTAACTTTGCCCAGGAATCTCTTAGGGCAACGGTGCGATTGAACACCGGATTTTCTTTCGTTGAATCTTTATCGACGGTAAAATATCCCAGCCGTTGAAACTGCACAGTATCTTCCGGCTTTAGACTTGCTAAGCCAGGCTCTGCATATCCTGTAAGTACCTCCAGCGAATTAGGGTTTACAAACTCCATAAAGTCTTTATCCTTATGTGTATCTGGTGAAGCTTCTGTAAACAACCGGTCGTAAATTCTTACTTCTACGGGTACTGCCTGTGGTACAGATACCCAATGCAATGTTCCTTTTACTTTTCTCAAAGATGCCTCAGTACCACTACCGCTTTTACTGTCTGTATCGTACGTGCAGTGTACTTCGGTAATGTTACCTGCCTCGTCTTTAATTGCTTTTTCAGCTTTAATAATGTAAGCGTTCTTCAACCGAACTTCACCTCCTAATTTCAGTCTGAAAAACTTTCGGTTTGCTTCTTCTTTAAAGTCGTCCTTTTCAATATAGATTTCTCTTGAAAAAGGAAGTTCCCTGTTTCCTGCGCTTTCATCTTCAGGATTGTTTTCGGCTTCCAGCCACTCTTCTTTGCCTTCAGGATAGTTGGTAATAATTACTTTTAAAGGATCCAAGACCGCCATAACACGATCTGCCTTTTTATTGAGGTCTTCTCGCACGTTATATTCCAAATGGGTTACATCTATCAGGTTTTCACGTTTTCCAACGCCTATACTATTGGCAAAATTTTTAATGGAATCCGGGGTGTATCCTCTTCGACGCAATCCGGAAATTGTTGGCATTCTTGGATCATCCCAACCAGTTACAATGCCTTCTTCTACTAACTTTGCAAGTTTCCGCTTACTCACCACTGTATGGCTTAAGTTTCTGCGGGCAAATTCACGCTGTTTAGGACGTATTTTGTCGCTTTCGTGTACCTGATCCAGAAACCAGTCGTACAGCTCTCTGTGAGGCAAAAACTCCAATGTACAAAAGCTATGCGATACTTGTTCTATATAGTCGCTCTCGCCGTGTGTCCAATCGTACATTGGGAAAATTTTCCAGTCTGTACCAGTTCTGTGGTGTGCTTTGTGTAACACGCGATACATAACAGGGTCGCGCATTAGCATATTTCCACAGGTCATATCAATTTTTGCACGTAGCACGTGTGAACCTTCAGCAGCTTCGCCATTCTTCATCTTTTCAAAAAGCGCTAAACTTTCTTCTATAGGTCTGTTTCTGAAGGGACTCTCCACTCCCGGAGCATTTGGCGTTCCTTTTTGAGTAGCAATTTGTTCTGAAGTTTGTGAATCTACATACGCCTTACCTTCTTTTATAAACTGAACAGCCCAATCGTATAACTGCTGAAAGTAATCTGACGCATAACACTCCTTCGCCCATTCGAAGCCAAGCCAGCTGATGTCTTTTTTTATGGCGTCTACGAATTCCTGTTCCTCCTTTGCAGGGTTTGTATCGTCAAACCGAAGATTTACAGGCGCATTATAACGAAGTCCCAATCCGAAGTTCAAGCATATAGAAGATGCGTGCCCAATATGTAAATATCCGTTAGGCTCCGGAGGAAAACGAAACTGCAGGTCTTCTTTAGCATAAGAATCTTTTAGATCGTCTTCAATAATATGTTCTATAAAGTTAAGCGGTGTTGTTTCTTCTGCCATGATATAAAATGTCTGCCCGAGTGCGGTCGGGTGGTTATGTAATCGTGGACAAAGTTAATGAAAAACGAACCCTATCGCACCTTGAAGTAGTAATTTTATATCTTTACAAAAATTGAATTCTATGAGTACCATTCAGCTTAAAAACGTGCGCATTTTTACCAATCATGGATGCCTCATTGAAGAAGAAAAAATAGGAAGCGACTACCTGGTAAATTTAACGGTAAAAGCAGACCTTAATAAAGCTGCCAATACCGATAATCTCAACGACACAGTAGATTATGTACACCTGCAACATATTATTAAAACCGAAATGGCACAACGCAGTAAATTACTGGAGCACGTAGGACAACGCATTATTGATAGAATTTTTATTGAAATTCCTCTTGTGAAGAAAGCTAAAGTTTCCATCTCAAAAATGAATCCACCCATTGGTGGTGACGTTGCTGAAGTTGTAGTGACGATGAGCGCTTCGGCTCCGCTCGGCACACATTGATTTACTTTTACAATTATTTATAGGGTTTTGTTTTAATATTTCTATATTTGCCTTGCATTTATGGCATCGTGGCCGAGTGGCTAGGCAGAGGTCTGCAAAACCTTGTACAGCGGTTCGAATCCGCTCGATGCCTCAAAAAAATCCCAACTCAATTGAGTTGGGATTTTTAGTATAAATTAATCCAGAAAGATTTTTGTTTATTAGTTTACTTGTTCATCAATCACTGTTGTTGAATAATATCTTCCTCCAAAGGCGGAATAGGTTTATCTATGGGAAGTTTTTTGGTAGGAATTTCTTCGAGACCTTTTTGTATTTGTTTAGGAAAAACACCTTGAACTAACATGAAAATGCCAAAGAATACTATTAAAATGCTAACCCACTTTTTTGTTTTTACTGTGAACCTGGGAGTCATTTTATTTTTCAGTTTTTTTGCAAGGGCAATTTTTAGCAAATCGGTTGAGATAAATACAATTAAAACCGTTGCTATAAAAGACCAAACACCTCGCTCTGTAGACTTGTGAGCATTAGCTATTATTATCATTCCTACCCAACCTGCTAACACCCCAAAATTAACAAAATTTAAAAAGAAGCCTTTCATAAAAAGACTGCCTAAATTTTTCTTAACCTCGAGTGCGTGGTGATCTCTTACTATTTTAAAAAGGTTTTTGGTGGTTCTTATGTAAGATATAATTCCGTAGGCAACAAGTAAACCCCCACCAAAAATAAGGAGCGCGGGATCGTCCTTTACCCGTTCCAATAACTTGGTGGTACTAAAATAAGCGATAAGAATAAAAATAATATCTGCGAATATGGCTCCGCCGTCAAAAGCTACACCGGCTCTAAAACCTTTTGTAATGCTGGTTTCAATAAGCGTAAAAAAGACGGGGCCTACGGCAAATGCCATAATAAACCCGTAGAGTGCCGCAAAAAGTAACCCGTCCGTCATATACGCGTAAATTTACGAAGATTTACGGGTTTGCTGTAGCGTTGTTTCATTAGTTTTCTTCTTTGAAAAGATCTAACCTTGCTAACGCTACAAAGTTATAGATGGATAGGCTATGATTTAGAAATTTTTTTTTCTAGTACCATTTCCCAATCTTCATACTTTTTTACTAAAATTTTGAAGGAGCGACTATCTCTAGTTATAATTTCAAGGACATTTTTCTGAAGTCCATGGCTGGTTTTATTAAAGCTTTCAATTTCACTAAAAGTAAGATTAAAACCGAAACTTTTTTCTTCTACCTTTTTCTTAATGAAAGCTCCTAAAATTCCGAATCCTCCTACTCCCGTTTTGTGTGCATCCAGAATAAGTTCATCAGAGGTTAGAACCAAGGTACCCTGCATTAGGTTTAAAGGTGATTTTAAATAACCCACTTTTTCCTCTTTTAAAATTTCTTTTGACCCGATATCTGTACGTGCCATAATCTTCTTATCTATGATTAGTGTATTAAAATATGCGAAAAATGAAGTGCTAGTTTAATAATTCTAAACCTATTCGGTAATGGCTACTATTCCCTATCAGAATTAAATGATTTACTCACCTTTATAATGTCCCAACATTGTAAAATCCAGGTGCTTTTTAACAAGATCTGCATTTTTTACTTTTACCACCACTTCGTCACCCAGTACATAGGCATTTTTAGTACGTTGGCCTACAACGGCATAATTTTCTTTATCAAACTCGTAATGGTCGTCGTTTAAATCTTGCAGACGAACCATTCCTTCACACTTGTTGGAGATAATTTCAACATAGATTCCCCATTCAGTTACACCAGAAATTACTCCTACAAATTCTTCATCTTTATGATCCTGCATATATTTTACCTGCATGTACTTTATACTATCACGCTCTGCATTGGTAGCCAGTATCTCCATTTGGGTACTGTGTTTACATTTATCTTCGTAGGTATCTTCCTTAGCACTTTCTTTTGTATCCAGATAGCGTTGTAGTAATCTATGCACCATCACATCCGGATAGCGACGGATAGGGGAGGTAAAATGAGTATAATAATCGAAAGCCAGCCCGTAGTGCCCAATATTATGAACTGTATATTGCGCCTTGCTCATCGTACGAATAGCAATGGTATCTATCATATTCTGCTCTTTTTTGCCGTGAACATCTTTTAGGAGCTTGTTCATAGAAGAGGCAGTTGTTTTTTTATCACGCGTATCCATTTTATATCCAAACTGACGGATAATATTTTGTAGCGCGGCAATTTTTTCTTCGTCCGGTTCATCGTGAACCCGGTACACAAACGTATGTTTTGGCTTTTTTCTACCAATAAATTCGGCTACACTGCGATTAGCGAGGAGCATAAATTCTTCAATAAGCTTGTTGGCATCTTTGCTTTCTTTAAAATAAACGCCTTCCGGATTTGCTTTATCGTCCAGAATAAATTTCACTTCCACTTTATCGAAACTAATTGCACCGGCATGCATTCTTTTCTTCCGAAGTATTTTTGCCAAACGATCCATTTCTACAATAGCCTGAGCAATGGGTTCTTTTATAGTATATTCGTTTCCAGTAATAGAAATAGTTGCCGGAATCACTCTTTTTTCAGCAGCAATAACATCTCCATATTGTAACTTCTCAGTCTCATTTAGTTCAATAACTTCCTGTGCTTCTTCGTACGCAAAACGAGCATCGCTATACGTTACTGTTCTTCCAAACCATTTTTGCACTACTTCGGCTTTCTTATTGATTTCAAACACAGCCGAAAAGGTATATTTTTCTTCATTTGGGCGTAAAGAACAGGCATTATTCGATAGTATTTCCGGTAGCATAGGTACCACACGATCTACCAGATAAACCGATGTGGCTCGCTCATAAGCCTCATCGTCCAGCACTGTCCCTGGTTTTACATAATGCGAAACATCGGCAATATGAATTCCTATCTCGTAGTTTCCGTTTTCCAATACTTCAAAACTTAAGGCATCATCAAAATCCTTTGCGTCTTTTGGGTCTATGGTAAACGTTAACGTTTTACGCATATCACGCCGTTTTTTTATTTCGTCATCCTGAATACTGGTATCTAAATTGTTTGCGTATTCTTCAACTTCGTGTGGAAACTCATACGGTAATCCGTATTGGGCTAAAATGGAATGAATTTCGGTATTGTGATCACCTGGTTTTCCAAGTACTTTTATCACGGTTCCTAAAGGAGATTCAGAATTATTTTCCCAACCTTCCATTCTCACCAGAACTTTATCACCGTTTTCAGCATTATTTATCTTA
Source organism: uncultured Flavobacteriaceae bacterium (assembly GCA_963793275.1). Classification (GTDB taxonomy): domain Bacteria; phylum Bacteroidota; class Bacteroidia; order Flavobacteriales; family Flavobacteriaceae; genus Marinirhabdus. Next base: position 120,584 of record CAWBZL010000004.1, on the reverse strand, counting down.
CTTTTCGGCACAAAAAAGTCTGTATACATATTATATCCCTGGCATTCTACAAAGGCAAACTTTTCAGAAATTTGAATGGTTCCTACAAATTCGGTTCGTTTTCTTTCTATCACTTTGGTGACTTCTCCTTCCATACGGCCACCACGTTTTCGTTTAAAAACGTATACTTCAACAGTGTCACCGTTAAGCGATTTGTTCAGGTTTTCATTCGAAACTTTAATATCGTCTTCCAGATCTTCTACAATTACAAAACCACGTCCGCGACCTGTAATATCCATTCTTCCTGTATAATAATTTTTAGATGGGCTTACGATGTATTTTCCTCTTTCTATCTCCTGGATTTCTCCTTTTCCTTGTAAATCTTTCAGTTTTTTTATGATTTGGTTGCGGCTACTAGCGTCGTCCAGACCCAGCTTTGCTACAATTTGTTTGTAGTTGGAAGGACCCGAATTGTTCTTTCTGAGTATGTTTAAAATACTCGTGGTTAGTCCTTCTATTTTATTATTTCTTTTTCTTCGTTTATTACGGTTGGGCATAGTTTTTTCTTAATGTTCGTAAAAGTACTATTATTAACATAACCCTAGGGTTGCATTGTGAAAGATTTAGTACCTTCACTTTAGCTACTCTTCGTGTTCAGAGAGCGTTGTATTATGAATGATTATCAGCTTATTGCAATTTTCACATATCAAAGTGAATATACGGTATTACGGCATTTGCTACAACAGGCAAGTGTACGTTTTGTTTTTCAGAATGAAACCATGATTAGTGTACTGCCGTTTCATAGTAATGCTGTGGGTGGAATTAGACTTATGGTCCATAATGATGACGTTGCCGAAGCTTCAGAAATAATAAGCGATTATAACAATCCTTCCAGACTGGAAATTGTTTAATTTTTCTTTTCACTATTAATCTTACCCATTTCCGTTTTAGTAAAAGAACGTAGAACTTTTTTCTGAATTTTAAAATAAGTAAGCTAAACGGACCAAAAACAGACTTATCATACTTTTCAACATTTATATAATCATAATTTCTTTTTTCTGAATTTTTAAAAATAAAATGATGGTGATTATAGTGTGTTCATAAGGGGTATAACTTTTAAGAGGATTGTTTTTAAATCTACTTGTTACCTTTTCTATACGGGTTGTTAACATACTTTTAAGAAGTTAATTCCTTTTAAAATGAAGCTGTTGCCAGACGCTATTAACAACTGTTCATAACCTATACTGACATCATATTTTTAATAAGATTTTTTAATTTTTTTGTTGGGAAACTACCTTTTTGTGCCGATAACTCTACTACAACTACCGAAGTTATTTTCAGGTAATCTGAAAAGAAAAGACATATGTAGGTATCTATTGAAACTACCAAATATTTTTGTGCAATTTCAACAAACAAATATGAACAATGTTATGAACTTAATTATAAAGAAACCGTTAAGAAATCATCAATATTGAATTTCAATAGTTTACTAAAGAAATGTTTCTAAAATTGAAATACATAGTATCTTTGTTACAAAGATACTTAATCATGAAAATAGCCATAGGAAACGACCACGCCGGACCCGATTATAAATTTGCAATTATAAAAGTATTGGAATCCAGAAATATTGAAGTTACCAACTTTGGTACAGATACTTTGGAAAGCGTAGATTACCCGGATTTTGCAAATCCCGTTTCAAAAGCTGTAAACAATGGTGATGCAGATTTTGGCATCTTAATCTGCGGAAGTGCCAATGGGGTAGCAATGACCGCAAATAAATATCCAAATGTGCGTGCTGGAATTTGTTGGACCAAAGAAATTACCTCTTTAACCAGACAACACAATAATGCGAATATTATTTGCATCCCAGCCAGGTTTACTTCGTTACAACAAGCCGTAGGTATGGTGGAGACATTTCTGGACACCAAGTTTGAAGGCGGAAGACACCAAAAAAGAGTTGCAAAAATAGGTTGTTCTTAACTATTACTTATTAAAGTACTCCGTATTTTTATTTTCTATTGTTCAATAAAAATGCACCTGGCGAAATAAATAATAATGGCCCATAATCACTCACACGACCACAAAGATCTTAAAGGAAGAAAACTACTCCTTTCTATTGGATTAAATATCATTATTACTGTTGCTCAGGTAATTGGAGGGCTTATTTCTGGAAGTCTTTCATTATTAAGTGATGCGTTGCATAATTTTAGCGATGTACTTTCCCTAATTGTGAGTTACGTAGCCGATAAATATTCAAAAAGAGCGGCTTCATTCGATAAAACATTCGGGTACAAACGTGCCGAAATAATTGCTGCATTCGTAAACGCCTCTACGCTGTTAATTGTTGCCGTATATTTAATGTATGAGGCAGCGATTCGGTTTATGAATCCGCAGGAAATAGAAAGCGGTTTGGTAATCTGGTTAGCATTATTAGGAATTTTGGCCAACGGCTTCAGCGTTTTATTACTGAAAAAAGACAGTAAGGATAATATGAATATGCGTTCGGCATATTTACACTTATTAACCGATATGTCTGCCAGCGTAGCAGTTTTAATAGGCGGGTTACTTATGAAATACTTCGGTTGGTTTTGGGTAGACAGCGTACTTACCGTTTTAATTGCCGTGTATCTTATTTTTATGGGGTACGACCTGCTGAAAAGTAGTTTTAAAATACTCATGCTGTTTACTCCGGAAGATATTCAGCTGGAAAAGTTAAGAGAAGTAATATCTGAAGCCCCCGAAATTAAAAATGTGCACCACATGCATATCTGGCAACTCAACGAAAAGGAAACACATCTGGAAGCCCATATCGATTTTCACGAAGATATTACGCTATCGCAATTCGACAAGATACTGGATCAGGTAGAGGAGAAGCTATATCACGATTTTGGAATCAATCACGTAAATATTCAGCCGGAATTTAAAAAAGATGATGCGAAAGATGTAATTGTGCAGGATTAGTTCACACGAAGCAGTGACAGTAAATAGTAATTTTATAAAAACCACTCCGGAAGGCTCTTTCTCTGAAAAAGAGAAGTTGATTTACCTTTCGTGAATTGAAAGGATTTACCCAAAGAGCAGAGTGCCCTATCCAGCGAAACACCAGAAAATTAAGTTGTAATTATCCAGATTTAGACGTTTACCTTTATACCCATGGAAATAACCGTAAAGACATTCGAAGAACTCACCATACACGAACTACACGATCTCTTACAATTGCGTAGTGAAATATTTGTGGTGGAACAGGATTGTGTGTATCAGGATATAGACGGCAAAGATGAAAAAGCACTCCACATTATTGGTAAAAAAGAAGGAAAAATAATTGCGTATACTCGTTGCTTTTTACCAGGTATTTATTTTGAAGAGGCAGCTATAGGCAGAGTAGTAGTTGCGATAACTGAACGAAAATATGGCTATGGTCATGATATTATGAACGCTTCTGTTTTAGCCATAAAAAAAAGGTACAACACCAAAAGTATCAAACTTTCGGCGCAGACCTATTTAATAAAGTTTTACGAATCCCACGGATTTGTAACTACCGGAGAGGGGTACCTTGAAGACGGCATCCCACATATTGCAATGGTTACAACTTAATCAAGTTTTTCTGAAGGTTAAGATCTTCCAACATATCGTTGGTAAACTTATAATGTCCTCTTCGGGTAATAATTTTAAAACGATGATTTTTCATACGTGTTAATACATCTAAAAATCGCCATTTAGATTTCAATAAATTTGGCTTTTCGCTTTTTAAGCTTACTTCAAAATAGTGCTTAATTCCCGCGCGCTCAGCTACAATATCTGGAGTAATACTAATATCACTACCAGCTTTTTTGTAAGATTTAGGAGTCTCATAACCCTCTATATCTGCCTTAATGTTTTCGAATCCCTTGTTTTCTAAATACGCTACAGACTCTTCTAGCGTTTCTGTATTTTCCTGTTTATCTATTTGTACCATAACCAGCAAGATACAAAAAACAGCAATAAAAGAGACTTAAAGGAATGTTAAGATGTTCAGAATGAAGATTTTGACTTTACGTTTCGGTTAAAAGGCATACCTAATTGTACTGCAATGCTCTCATCGTCAGTATGGTCTGCAATATCCACACCATATTGAATTCTTGAAGGATCTCCATACACAAATGTCCCAAACAGCCTATCCCACACCGAAAGCATGTTTCCGTAGTTGCTGTCTGTCCAGGGTAATTGGTAGTGATGATGAAATTTATGCATATTGGGCGTGACGATTATAAAACTTAGTGCTCTGTCAATTCTGGTGGGCAGCGAAATATTGGCGTGTGTAAAGTAGGTAAAAGCAACACTCAGGATCCTGTAAAATAAATAAAATGCAATGGGCATTCCAGTAATCACAACCGCAACCAAAGCAAAGGTTTCGCGAATGATAAAATCGATAGGGTGGTGGCGTGTTCCTGTGGTGGCATCTACATTTTTATCGGTATGGTGTACCAGGTGCAATCGCCACATTGCCGGCACCTTATGCAAACAAAAATGCACGAAATACTGCGCTATTAGGTCTAAAACAGCAATGGCAATTAATAATTCTACCCAAACAGGCGCCTCGAACAGATGAAGCAAACCAAACTGTGAGGTATCCAGCCAATTAAAAACACCCACAGTAACGATACCAAAGACGGCGTTAATGATCATTACAAATAGCAGCAATACCAGATTTACCCTGGCGTGTTTCCATTTTTTATATTTTAAAACCACCAGGCTGTAATATCCTTCCAGAATCCAGAACAAACCCAGCGTAAAAAACACCCAAAGTGCTTTCATCCAGGTAGGCATGGTTTCAAAAAAAAGAAGGAATTTTTCCATAATTGAGTTTCGTTAGTTCGAGTAGTTGATGAAAACGATAGTCCTCGATACAAATTTTTTATATAGTGAAATATCTCCCGGTATAAATGTATAGTACTTAATTTTATACCCCGAAATAGCGAAACAAAAGTTATTTCTTTAAGATCTTATCGTACTTCCCGCTATTATTCAGCACATCAATTCCTGCTAAAATTTCTGGATTGTTAACTACCTGGTAGTCGTACAGCCCTTCTTTGTAGAAATAACGTTTTAAAATCTCATCTGACAGCAACGATTTTATTTCGGCTTTTTTAGCAACTAATCTTTTTTCTTTGGCTGCATCAACAGCTTTCATCAGGTCGTTATAACTGTCTGAAATTTCTTTTGCAATATCCTCATCTTCGGCACTGCGAAGGGCTTCGGCAAATTCCTTTTCAGTTTCAGTTTCATAATCAAACCCTTTTTTCTTCAGAAAATCAAGAAAATCCCGAAAGTCTGAATCTTTAAACTCAAACCCATTCCAGTCTGTCATAGGGTTTTTGTAATGATAATCCGTAGCATAATCAAAAATAGCCTGATCCTTCAGTAAGGCCGTTGTAATTGGGCTAAAAACGGCTGTTTCCACTTCAATATCGGGTAAAATTCCACCACCGTCGTATACGGTTCTTCCTCCTTTGGTGGTAAATTTATTGTACTCCTTGGAGTCCACACGCACAGGATCTCCGTTTTCGTCACGGTTCCAATAATCCAATGCCTGGATGCAACGTCCGCTGGGCGTATAATAGCGCGATATAGTTACTTTTAGCTGCGTGCCATAGGTAAGCTTTTTAGGACGCTGTACAAGGCCTTTTCCAAAACTACGGGCACCCACAATCACAGCGCGATCCAGATCCTGTAGACCACCGGAAACAATTTCACTAGCGGAAGCACTTCGACCGTTTACCAAAACTACCAAAGGGATTTCGGTATCTACAGGCTCATTTGTGGTTTTATACACCTTATTGTATTTTTCAATAGAAGATTTCGTAGTGGTGATCACCTCATCTTTCGGCACAAAAAGATTAACAATGCTTATCGCTTCATTTAAAAGTCCGCCGGGATTTCCACGCAGGTCTAAAATTAGTTTGGTCGCTCCTTGTTCTTTCAGTTCTAAAAGCGCAGCTTTGGTTTCAATGGTTGTTTTTCGGTTAAATTTTTGCAGAACAATGTATCCAATATTATTATCAAGCAATTTGTAATAAGGAACTGCTTTTACTTCAACTTTACGCCTGTTAAGTGTTGTAGTTTGTGTTTTCCCCTGCCGCACGTACGTGATGTCTACCGCAGACCCGGAAGCGCCTTTTAATAACTCGCCTGCGTCATCGTCAAAATCGGCCAGCGTTGTAGTGCCTACTTTTATAATTTCATCACCCGCTTTTAAGCCCGCCTCATCTGCCGGATAATCCTTAAACGGTTCTATAATAATCACCCGGTCTTTTAGCGTTTTAACCGAGGCGCCAATTCCTGTATAGGTTCCGGAATTTCTTATGCGCGCATCTTCCACCTCCTGCTCGTTCCAGTACACCGTGTAAGGATCCAGGTCTTCCAGCATTCCTTTTATGGCTTTATCCATTAATGTTGCCGGAGTTACTTCATCCACGTAGTTCATGTTCAACTCCTTGTACATAGTGGTAAAAATCTCGATCTGTTTTGCGATCTCAAAAAAATCGTTTTTAAAACTAACAGTAGTGAAGAATATGATTCCGGCCAGTGCGGAGAGTAAGAGTTTCTTTTTCATAGGATAATGCTTTATACTACAACGAAGAACAACCCGTTGCCGTATGTTTTAAAGGTATAAAATTTCTTCGGAAATTGAGCGGTTAGATTTTTTGCTCCCGGATGAGCTTTTTTAATACTGAAATTTGCCCTAAATGATAGTGTGTATGTTCCAGAACGCCGTGAATGTTTCGGTAATAGGTTCCGTAGGCTTCTTTTATAAATTTTTCTGAAAGTTTTTCTTCTGAAAGCTCTGAAACCAACATTGCAAATCTTTCTGCTTCCTCCCAGGTTTTTTCTTTTAAAGCCACCCACGCAGCTTCTGAAGTCACCGGAGGGTGCTCAAAACTTAAACTATCCTTTGCTGTAAGGTCACCACCTTCTAACACACCCATCACAGCATTACAATAATACTGAATATGATACACCAGCGTTGCAATAGTGTTTAAAGAACCAACATTTGTAATAGCTTCAGTAAACGTAACATTATCAAGCACCTCCTTAAAACTTACACCCGTGTAACTACCTCCGTGGATGAGGTTGTGGTATAGTTTTGCTATATGTTGGGGCGTATTCATTTTAATAATTTTTTTAGCACTGTATCAACACATTTTTCCAGGGTTTCGTAGTGCGGTTTCTCTTTGCCAAGATGAAGAAACAACAAGGCATATTTCGTATCGGTACTAGAGCTTAATTGTTCTTTTTGTAATCTGTAAGCTTCGCGCAGCTGTCTTTTAATACGATTTCTATCTACGGCACTTTTAAAACTCTTTTTAGGAACCGCAAACGTAACCTGGTGATTTTCCAACGTTTCAACAGGAAGATAGAGTAGCCTTACCGGAAATTTGGTCACGGCTTTTCCTTCCCCAAAAAGCTGTGTAATTAACTTTCGGGACTTTAATTTTTCTTTTTTTGGGAATGTGAGCGCCATTGGGTAAAGATATAAAAAAGACCCTTCAGCAATACAACTAAAGGGTCTTTGAGTAATTAAGTTTCAGCAGAGATTACTCTACTCCAAACGTATTGTTTTCACGGTTTATATCGGCCATAAGGGTGCTGGCATCAATTACCATACTTTTCACTTTTTTACCTTTGGGGATATCAAAACTGTAGGTAGGGTATGCCCACGCCCAGTCTTTAAGTTGAGTCCATTTAATAGCACTATACGGATTTTTCTTATCGGCTCTTGCCATTTGCAATGGTATATAGAACGTTTCTTCAGTCCCATCCTCATACATTACACTCAGGTCTATAGGCATTGGTATAAACCCAATACGCTCCAGGGTCACCGTGGTTCCTCCATTTGTATTTGCTTCCACACCTTTAATACCGTAGTCTATCGTTTTTGTGGTTTGCATAAAGTCCATTAAATACCAATCCAGTTCAAAACCAGATACTTTTTCCGCCACTCGAATAAAGTCATTTGGCGTTGGGTGTTTAAAAGCCCACTCTTTAAAGTATTGTTTAAGCGTCTTATCTAAATTTTCCTTTCCAATCACGTAGCCTAGCTGAGACAAAAACACGGCACCTTTGCTATATGCCGTAATAGAATAGGAGCGATTCAGGTTATACCTATCTGCGTGCGTTGTAGCCGGTTCTTCGGAACCGCTGGTGGCCAACAATACATAACCCCGGTATGATCCGGATAGTGGATTTGGGTTGTTGCCCTGGGTAACTTCTTCTTCAGCTAACGTAGAAATATAACTTGTAAACCCTTCATCCATCCATTCGTGTTTGCCTTCATTTGTTGCTAATAAAAACTGAAACCATGTATGCGCCATTTCATGAGCAGTTACACCAAAAAGGCTTCCAAACTTACGCTCACCAGTTATTAATGTAGACATTGCATATTCCATTCCGCCATCACCACCCTGGATTACAGAATATTGTTTGTAAGGATACTCACCGATATGTTCGTTGAAATATTTCAGCAATTCCGCCGTCATTGGCTGTAGCTTTTTCCAGTTTTCCTTAATATCCGGGTTGTTTTTGTAGTAAAAATTAAGCGTTACGCCGTTAGGTCCATCAAACTGGTCGTGAATATAGTCTTTGTCTGCTGCCCAGGTAAAGTCGTGTACTTTTGGCGCCAGAAACTGCCAGGTCTTTTTTCCTTTTTTCCCGTTCATAACTTCAGGATACGAACCGCCTTTTACATTTGCCGCGCTATATCCGGTACCGCCTACGGTGTAATCTTTATCTATGTGTATAGTAACATCAAAATCTCCCCACGGGCTGTGAAACTCACGCGCAATGTACGGATCGGCATGCCAGCCCTGGAAATCGTACTCAGCCAGTTTTGGGTACCATTGTGTCATAGACAGGGCAACACCTTCTGCATTTGTGCGACCGCTACGTCGTACCTGTAAAGGCACTTGTGCGTCCCACTCCATTTTAAAAGTAGTACTCTGGCCTGGCTGAATAGGTTTGTTTAACTCAACCTCCATGACGGTTCCAACTACTTCGTATGTCAAATTTTGACCATCCTGGGTAAGCATTGTTGGCTTTATATACCCAATTTCCTGTGGTGTTAATTTTGAAATTCTATCTTTAACTCTCCCGTCCGGATCTGCAATAGTGCGTGAACGAACATCCATTTCGCTTCCCGGCTGAAAGGCATTAAAATACAAATGGTAAAATACACGATCCAACACATCTGGTGAGTTGTTGGTGTAAACTAAGGTTTGTTTCCCTTTATACTGATAGTTTTCGGCATCTACATCAATATCCATTTTGTAATCGACCTTTTGTTGCCAATAACCTGTATTGTTTTGTGCTGTTACCGAAACAACCAACAACAAAGCCCAAAAGCTATTTAATACTGTTTTTCTCATAAGTATATATTCTTTAATTAGTAAAAACCAAATCACGAGCGTAGTGGAGTGAGGGTTTTTACATTTTAGACGCCATAATTAAAGCGTTATATAAATTAACCATTTTTCCAGATTTTGAAATATTCTGAAAAGCATCGGTATTAGAAGCGTCTCCACCTAACACAACATTCGCTGTTGAGGCCAACCCGCTATCCATGATCACTTTCTTTACCTGTGAAGCCGTAAGATTTGGATACATAGAACGAATTACCGCAGCAACGCCAGCAACAGCTGGAGCCGCCATAGAAGTTCCCTGAAGGTACTCATACGTGTTTAAAGGTGTTGTAGACCAGATTTTAACCCCAGGAGCAAATACATCGATATTTGTCTTTCCGTAGTTTGAAAAATTTGCTACAACGTCTCCACCATATTTAAAGTTTAATGCACCAACTGTTAAAACATTAGTAGCATATTCTGCACCTGTTTTGGTTTGATCGTTCGGATACACAATATTTTCATCCAGATTTAACCCTTCGTTACCTGCAGCATTAACAATTAATACATCTTTGCTTTCGGCATATTTTATAGCGTCTATTACCCATTCAGGATGTGTAGAATAATATTTCCCGAAGCTTGTGTTTAGTACTTTGGCACCATTATCTGTTGCATATCTAATAGCGTTTGCAATATCCTTATCGTACTCATCTCCATCTGGCACCGCGCGTAATACCATAATCTCTACGTTGTTTGCCACACCATCCATTCCAATACCATTATTGCGTTCTGCAGCAATAATTCCTGCTACATGCGTTCCGTGTTTTGCGTCAGCTTCTTTTGGGTACGGATCGTCCACATCTGCGTTTCCGTAAAATCTGTTCGCGTTGTCGTCTGCATCATCTCCTAAGTTTTCTTTTCTGAAATCTTTATCCATATTGAAGTGAGAGTCTAGCCTTCCGCCAAAATATGCAATACCATCTTCCAGTTGTTCTACAACTTCCGGAACACTATCGCCAAAATTCAGCATTTGGGTTAACATTGGAATTTGTTGTTGTTCTGCGGCTGTTGGATTGCTTATCCCGGCAAGATCTTCTTTGGTATAATCTGCTTTTCCAAACTTTTTAGTCATAGCCTCGTGAGCGGGCTTAACTTGTGCTAAAATCCCTTCGTATTGGGTTGTTTGTGCTGTTGCCTGTTGCTTTTCTTTTTCATACTCGGCCATTGCTTTTTTGTACAAGTCGTATTCGGCACGATCTGCAGCGCTTATGGAAGCTTCTGTTTTGCCTTCGTACTTAGGTTTCAGCTTTTTTAGAATTCTTACGTATTCCATGTTTTCAGCTACAATATCTCCCAGGAAATTCCAGCCGTGTACATCGTCTATGTACCCATTCTTGTCATCATCTATTCCGTTATTCGGAATTTCATCATCATTAGTCCAGATAACATTTTTAAGATCTTCGTGTTCAATATCTATCCCACTGTCTATAACACCCACGATAACCGTCTGGCCTTTTTGTTTTTTGATAATCTCGTCGTAAGCTTTGTTTACACTCATTCCGGGAATGGTATCCATTACAAGATCCATAGCACCCCAGGTTTTGTTTTGCGTGTCGGTTAACGGGGCTATTTTAAGGGGTGTTTGGTCAATATTTCCAATTGGTGTTGATACAATAGGAGCTACAGAACCGCTACAGCTCACTAATAATGCCGCTCCAGAGAGGGCGAAAAGAGATGATTTTAAAATATTCATTCGTTTAAGTTTAATTAAAAAGTTCGTTAAAAGTATAAGTATTGTCTAGGCGAACGCCTTTCTCGGTATGTTTTACGGTAATTATCTGGTTGTGAGCGTCGTGCTCCAGCCAAAGGTAATAAGAATTGTCTGCCGCGGTGTTCAGAAATTTTTCCTTTTCGGGCAATGTTAACAGGGGTCTGGTGTCGTACCCCATCACAAAAGGAAGCGGAAGATGACCTGCTGTTGGTAATAAATCTGCCATAAAGACTACGGTTTTTCCTTGATATTTCACATGTGGAATCATTTGCTTATCGGTATGTCCGTCTGCAAAGAAAATGCCGAAATCTAGCTCGGGGCTTTCGGTGTAATCTGAAGTTGGCTTTTCCACAAAGTGTAATTGTCCACTTTCCTGCATGGGCATAATATTTTCTTTTAAGAAGGAAGCTTTTTCACGACGGTTGGGTTGGGTGGCCCGATTGCCAATGGGCTTCATTGCTCCAGAATTTTGCGTTTTTAAAGGCAGGTTCATATCCCGTGCGGTTTTTGTTCCACTGTATACCGCCTCCACAATGGTCAAAGTGAAGGTGCGTCATAAAAACATCGGTAATGTCGTCTCTGTGAAAGCCGTGCTCTTTAAGCGATTTATCCAGGGAATGTTCTCCCCAGGGAAAGTAATACCCAAAAAACTTGTCGGACTGCTTGTTGCCCATTCCCGTATCTATTAACGTGAGTCTATCGCCATCTTCAATGAGCATACACCTTGCCGCAATATCTATCATATTATTAGCGTCTGCGGGGTTGGTACGTGTCCACAAACTTTTTGGAACAACACCAAACATAGCGCCTCCGTCCAACTTAAAATTTCCAGCTTCTATAGGATAAATTTTCATGCGTACGCAAAATACAAAAAGGCAGGCGATTGACTCTTGTTGTTAAGGGTTTTTTAAGAATGGAGAACTTCAATCGTACTCTTGGCTGCAACTATATCTCTAAGACGCCTGCCAAAATCGTACAACGCTTTAATCTCTTTTACCCCGGCGATTCGCTCTTTACTGAAAACTAATAGTGAACTTCCGTTGGATTCTACGTGATAATAAGGGTTGCTCTCAAAAAAATGAACGAGATCATCGTCAAAAAATTGCTGAATAATAGCCGTGTTCTCTCCCAACAAATAAAAACGTTTATTAAAATCACGATGATTTTCAATAGGAATGTCTTTATATCCCGCAAAGGCATATACTTTTTCTAAGAACCCTTCCCGATCCAGTGTAAATTCGGGGATCTCACTAAGTAGCTCTATATGGAGCATAGTGGTTCTCACATTTTCCTTAGCAATAAGGGCGCCTTCAGAATAATTAATGTCGAATAATTTGAACGTTTTTTCTGCGTTAAACATTCGGTTATAAATGCTTTCTACTTGTTTTGAAGCAAAAAAATGAAACCGATCCAAAAAATGAAGATCCTGAGCTTCTTCAGAAGCATACTGCATACCGTAATCATCGGCAATTTCCTGAAGCGTTATTTGCCTTTTTGTAAGATTTTTTTGTAGCAGCTCAATTCCGGGAATTAAACGTCGCAGGGCAAAAGGATGTTTCGTTTTTGCGCCGTGTAAATCCAGGCCAATTACTTCAAAATGACCGCCACTTTTCAGAAATACATCCTGATACCCGCTTAAATTATCCATAACCGTGTGGTCTACAAATTCGCACATAGAAAAATCTACCACAACATCTTCAGTCTGGGGAATGGCGTCCAGTTTTTCTTTCAGCTTATAATAATTTAAGAAACTACAAAAATGCTTTACACTCACGTAATAATCGTTCTTGGTTCCCGATTCCTTAAACATTAAAACATTGGGTTTTGAAACATTCCGAAAAAATAATGAGGCGCTCTTATTTATTAAAATATGAATGACAAACGTAATAAGGACACCCGCCAGAATCCCCGTTATTAAATCTACAAACAATGTAACAAAAAGAGTTGTGAAGAAAATGAGAAGTTGTTCTTTCCCTACCGAAAATATCCTCCGCAGTAATTTTGGAGACGCCAACCTATACCCCGTGTATACCAAAATGGCCATAAGAGCGGGTAACGGTATCCTGGTGAGCTGTGTGGAGAACAGCACAATAAAAATTACAAGAAATACAGCGTGCGAAAAGTTGGCAGACTGGTTGGAGCCGCCGTTGTTTACATTTACCGAGCTTCGTGCAATCACCGTTACTACATTAATCCCCCCTAAAAAACCACTGCCAATAGTGGCCAGGCCAAGCGCTTTTAGATCGCGGTTTGCGTTGCTGCGCCTTTTTTGAGGATCCAACTTGTCTATTGCCTTAATGCTCAACAAAGATTCAATACTGGCAATGAGTGTTATAGAGAATACGCTTATCCAAAATGGAAAGCTCCCAATAGGCTCAAAATTTAAACCGGGTAATTGCGACACGATTTCGGCCGCCGGAGGGATGCCAGACAGCATATATTTTGCTGCAATAGGGTTGGGGCTTTGTGCAACAAACTCAAAATAATAACTAAAAGCAATAGAGAGTAAAACAATCCACATGGGCCCCGGGATAAGCTGAAGGTATTTATTTCGAATCCGAGGGTAAAATACCATAATAGCCAAAGATAAAACACCGGCAATAGCGGCATAAATGAGACCGGTATTTTCATACTGAAATACACCCGCAATGGTTTCGGGAATTGCCAGTAAATAATCCAGACTATTATCCAATGAAAGTTTGTTAGCCAACATAATATGAAACTGTTTGCCAAAAATAATGAGCCCGATAGCAGCCAGCATTCCTTGAATGGCAGATGAAGGAAAAAAATCTGCCAGTTTTCCCATCCGAAGAAACCCCAGTACTAGTAATAAAATTCCTGAACACACTACAGCTGCATACGTGGCCTCCAATCCCAGTGTTGTCACGGCAACCAATAATACTCCAACCATTCCATTACCCGGCCCGGTGATGGTTACATGACTTCCACCTAAAAATGAAACGAGCAATCCGCCCACTACCGCTGTTATTATTCCGGCAATGGGAGGGATTTCACTGGCCATAGCTAATCCTAAACCAAGGGGTAAAGCGATAAGGCTCACTACAAATCCCGAAAAAATATTCTTAGGAAGTGCGGCAAGAAAACCTGTTATATTGTTTTTTTTCTGACTCATTGAACTAGTAGCACGTCTGTAGGTAATTCGGTTAGAATGTGTTCCAGGTCGTGAGGAAAAAGACGGTCTTTAAACTTAGATTTTTTAGGGCCGTTCATAATAAGCAAATCGGCACGGGCCACTTGTGCAAAATGCCCGATAGAGTATCCACGCTTTCCAAAAATAGGCTGGTTACGTACGGTGAGTCCTTTTTTATGTTTTTCGGGAATGGTTTCAACAATGGTATTAATTCTGGAGTCTTCCTGGCGCCTTAATTTTTCTTTTCTGAGGGTAGCGCGTCGCAGTGATTTATCGTCGTTTATATTAATAGCCACTTCTTGTTGAGTAATTTCTTCAACGATGGTAAGTTGTTCTGCCTGTAGCGCGCTTCCTACAAAAAAGGCAGCCTTTATAGTCAGTTCGGTTTTGGTATCTTTTAAACCATTTACCACAACGTGTTTACATTTTATGCGTTTTACGGAAGGGTTAATAAGCAGAAGTACCGAGCATTTCGCATTTCGGGTAATTTTACGCGCTATGGAGCCCACGTAATATTTGAAAATATTTTCACGTTTTAAAGCACCCAAAATAAGCAGGTCTATTTTTTTATCGTGCACTGCTTTCAGAATAGAAGCAACAGGTTCTCCCGGTTCGTAAACAATTTCTACTTTAAGTCCGTCGATAAAAAAAGGAGCTAATATTTCCTGAAATTTTATTGTCTTTTCTGCAGCAGCGCTTCCTACGTGTATTAAGATAAGCTTGCTGTCAAAAAGCATAGATAATCTTGCGGCTTCATACAGATTGGCTTTTAGGTTTGGAGAAAAGGTAACTCCAATTCCAAGCGAAGAAAAATTTGGTTGACTCGAGATTATAAATAACTTTAGGGGGAAAAGATACCTATTTCTGAACGAGTAGCGAAAGCTTTCGTGCGATAGATAATAGAATTTGCCGTTTGGATGTATTTTTAGTAGCTTACATCACATAATTCTAATACTAACTAACGATGAAAAATTTACAAAAAACAGCATTCGCTTTCGCTCTATCAGTTTTCTTTTCTTTCGGGATACTGGCACAGAAAAACCAGCAGCTAAAGCCTTCAGACTTTAAAATTTCAATAGAAAAGCTAACAGACACTTCCGTAAAACTTATTTGCACACAAGGCTGTGCCTGGAAAGAACTTACCTATTCTTACAAAGAAGAAAATCGGCTACAGGCAATAAATGCGTTAGGTATGACCACAAGAGATGGCGATGTAGACACAACAGATAAAAAACTTGCGAACTTTTTATTTACCATTCAGTCTATAGAAAACAAACTACATCTTCAAGGGTTGAAAGGAACCGCCTGGAAGGATTTAAGTTTTTCAATAAAGAAAAATGTGCCACAAAGAATAAATCGATTTGGAATGAAAAAGTAAATGCTTAAAAGAGCAATGCCTACTAATGTTTTACTAAAAATTTCGGCGGGTAACTCTATCTTTATATTTTCACACCATAATTAACCAACATTGAATTTATGTTAGAACTGGCCGGAATCATTATCTTAGGAATTTTTGCTCAATGGGTCGCCTGGAAATTTAAAATTCCGGCAATTTTGCCGCTTATTTTAATAGGTCTTTTTGTAGGGCCTATTTCTACCTTTATTTCTGAAGATGGTACACAATGGATTCAACCTATCTGGAATACGGAAAAAGGGTTCTTCCCCGGCGAAAGCCTTTTTTACTTCGTCTCTCTCGCCATTGGAATTATTCTTTTTGAGGGCGGGCTTACGCTGAAGTTGGGCGAAATTAAAAAAGTAGGCGGTGTTATCGGGAAACTTATAAGCCTTGGCTCTATCATCACATTTTTTGGTTCGGGTATTGCAGCGCACTACGCTTTTGGACTAAGCTGGCAAATTTCTTTTCTTTTTGCAGGGCTCATAATTGTAACCGGACCTACCGTAATCACGCCTATTTTGAGAAACATTCCGTTAAAGAAGGATGTTTCGGCGGTATTAAAGTGGGAAGGTATTTTAATTGATCCTATTGGAGCGTTGGTGGCCGTTTTAGTTTTCGGTTTTATAAGTGTTAATATCCCAGTTGGTTTAGAAGAAGTTGCTACCGAAGGCATGGCAGCAGCCGAAGACAGCCACGGTGCCGGAGGAAGTTATACCAAACACGCCTTACTGGAATTTGGTAAAATTGTAGTAATAGGTTTTGCCTTTGGACTAGCAGGTGGATTTGCGATGTATCACGCTGTAAAAAGAAAGGTCATTCCGCACTATCTATTAAATGTAGCTTCGCTTTCTATCGTGTTGCTCATTTTTGTATTAAGCGATTTGTTTGCCCACGAAAGCGGACTTTTGGCCGTAGTTGTTATGGGAATGTACCTTGGAAACACAGACCTACCCAACTTAAAGGAACTGTTATATTTTAAGGAATCGTTAAGCGTTTTACTTATTTCTATCCTCTTTATTTTACTGGCGGCAAATATTAGTATTGACGATTTATTACTAATTTATAACTGGAAAACTGCAGTGCTTTTTGCCGCAGTAATCTTTATTATAAGACCACTGGGAGTGTTTTTGAGTACGTGGGGCTCCAATCTTAAAACCAACGAAAAACTATTTATTAGCTGGGTGGGACCGCGCGGTATTGTTGCGGCCGGTATTGCTTCACTTTTTGGAACAAAACTGGTTGAACTGGGAGTTCCCGGAGCCGAATATATAACGCCATTGGTATTTGGATTGGTGTTGGTCACCGTATTACTTAACGCGACTACTGCCAGATTAGTCGCATCACTTTTAGGCGTATTTTTGAAGAAATCTGAAGGAATTATGATCGTAGGTGGTTCTCGTGTTTCAAGGCTTATTGCTTCGTATCTGCAAAAAAATGATCGTCACGTCGTGTTGGTAGATTCTAACCGAACCAACGTTCAAAAAGCAAAAGAACTGGGAATAGATGCTATAAACGCCAATATTTACAGCGATGACCTTACCGATAACATAGAGTTGAGCGATGTGGGATATTTATTGGCTATGACGGGTAACGATGAAATTAACCGCCAGGCAATGACTCGTTTCGGAAAACAATTTGGAGAAAACGGAACCTTCAGATTAATGACAAGTGAAGAGTTGTTAAATACGAAAGACTTTAGCAAAGAAGATGTGTTTAGCAATACCCACGACTATATTCGCTTTACTGAAGTGGCCCGCGATTATCCTTCCATTCAGGAAATTGAAGTAAACGACCAAACAAAGTTTTTAAAAGTATTGGAAACCATTCGGGATAATAAAGAGGCCATCCCATTGTTTATTAAAGGGCCGAAGGTAAACTTCAACTTATAGACACGCTTACTGAATATGATATTGAGCGAGGAAGTATGATAGCTTATCTGGGTAAACCTATCGATTTTGAAGATGTAGTTGTTGCTACACAAGATGAAGATACTTTGCCCAAAGCCGAAAATCAAAATATTTAAATCAAACCGTCGTTTTAGGTATAAGAATTCCGTCGTATGAAATTTTTTTCTATTTTATTTTTAATATCTCTTTTTGCACTAAGTTGCAGTAACGATGATGATCGTACATGCCGTTTTTGCAGCAGCGAACAAACCCCGGAGTTTGAATTGTGCCGTGAGTCTAACGGAAATGCCTCTGTAAACGGAGAAGATACCGGAACAAATTATGAGGCGTATCTGGACGATCTGGTTGCTGCTGGTGCAAGTTGTGGAGGATAAATGGGTAAATTCCTTATCTCAAAAAAACCCAAAAAAAAGAAACCTCAGAAGTTATTAGTCTGAGGTTCGATATTGTTTTTAAAACTTTTTATTGCAACAATCATTAATCATTTAATTTCAACACCGCCATAAACGCTTCTTGCGGAATTTCAACATTTCCAACCTGGCGCATACGTTTTTTTCCTTTTTTCTGCTTTTCTAGGAGTTTACGCTTACGTGAAATATCTCCACCGTAACATTTTGCGGTCACATCTTTTCGTAGTGCCTTCACCGTTTCACGGGAGATAATTTTTGCTCCAATTGCTGCTTGTATAGGAATATCAAATTGTTGGCGCGGGATAAGCTGGCGTAGTTTTTCACACATTTTCTTACCAATATCGTAGGCGTTGTCCTGGTGCAATAATGCCGAAAGGGCATCTACTACATTTCCGTTTAGGAGGACATCTACTTTCACCAGTTTAGAAGCACGCATCCCAATAGGAGCATAATCAAAAGAAGCATATCCCTTGGAAACTGTCTTTAAACGATCGTAAAAATCGAAGACAATTTCGGCCAGAGGCATATCGAAGCTAAGTTCTACACGTTCCGTGGTAAGATAGGTCTGGTTTGTGATTTGTCCGCGTTTCTCAATACACAAGGACATCACGGAACCCACAAAATCACTTTTTGTAATTATGGTGGCTTTTATATATGGTTCTTCCATTCTGTTAAGCCTGGAAGGATCTGGCAAATCACTCGGGTTATTTACTAAAATAAGTGTGTCCGGCTCTTTATTGGTGTAGGCGTGGTAGGACACGTTAGGTACGGTTGTAATTACCGTCATATCAAACTCTCGCTCCAGCCTTTCCTGAATAATTTCTAAATGTAACATTCCTAAAAAGCCACATCTAAAACCGAAACCAAGAGCAGCGGAACTTTCAGGCACGAAGACCAAAGAGGCGTCGTTTAGCTGTAATTTTTCCATAGAAGAACGAAGCTCTTCATAATCTTCAGTATCTACGGGATAGATTCCTGCAAATACCATAGGTTTTACATCTTCAAAGCCTTCGATCATGTTGGTTGTAGGCGATTTAGCATCGGTAATAGTATCGCCCACTTTTACCTCTTTCGCTTCTTTTATACCTGTGATGAGGTAGCCCACATCTCCCGCTTTAATTGTTTTTTTAGGGGTTTGCTTTAAGTTTAGCGTTCCTACTTCATCGGCAAAATAGGTATTGCCGGTTGCCATGAATTTTATATGCTGTCCTTTCGTAATAGAGCCATTCAACACTCTAAAATAAGTTTCTACACCGCGAAATGGGTTGTATACCGAATCGAATATTAACGCCTGTAAACTTTCGTCTGGATTCCCTTTAGGTGCAGGAATACGCTCAATAATGGCGGCTAATATTTCTTCAATACCAATGCCGGTTTTTGCACTGGCAGGGATAACTTCGTCTGGGTCGCAACCCAGAAGATCTACAATATCATCGGTCACTTCTTCCGGACTTGCAGACGGAAGGTCTACTTTATTTAAGACAGGAATGATTTCAAGATCGTTTTCCAATGCCAGATACAAGTTAGAAATAGTTTGCGCCTGGATACTTTGTGCGGCATCTACCACAAGTAGTGCTCCTTCGCAAGCGGCAATACTTCTGGAAACTTCGTAAGAGAAATCTACGTGGCCGGGGGTGTCAATAAGGTTTAATACATACTCTTCGCCTTTATAGGTATAGTTCATCTGTATTGCGTGGCTCTTAATGGTAATACCACGCTCACGCTCCAGATCCATATTGTCTAACAGCTGTGCCTGTTCTTCACGTGCCGTCACAGAGCCTGTAGCGCTCAATAATCTGTCTGCCAGGGTGCTTTTCCCGTGGTCAATATGTGCGATAATGCAAAAATTTCGGATGTTCTTCATTTTCAATGCCCCGCTCGTGACGGGATAACTTTTTTAAAGCCAGACTTTCAGTTTAATTTTGAAAATTAAGGCTGTGTATTATTTTGCTGAAATAATAACAACAGTATTAGTTGTTTAGTACTTCAACGGCTCCTTATAAGGTATGCAAATATACTTTAAAAAGCTAGTTTTTCTTTGCTGAAACCTACAATCCTAACATATTGACTATTTTTGCGGAGAATTATGATTATTAATAAATAGATTCTCGCCTTTGCGGGAATAGACTATGGCAAAAATAGGAGATATAGATGTAGGCGAATTTCCGCTGTTACTTGCACCCATGGAAGATGTGAGCGACCCCCCATTTCGAGCCCTTTGCAAAGAGCAGGGAGCCGATGTGGTGTATACCGAATTTATCTCCAGTGAAGGGTTAATTCGCGATGCCGCAAAAAGCGTGATGAAGCTGGATATTTACGAAAAGGAACGTCCTGTGGGAATTCAAATTTTTGGAGCCAACCTGGATTCTATGCTTCAAAGTGTAGAAATAGTAGAAGCCAGTGGTCCAGATATCATAGACATTAACTTTGGTTGCCCCGTAAAAAAAGTGGTGAGCAAAGGCGCAGGTGCGGGTATTTTAAAGGATATAGATTTAATGGTCTCTTTAACCGAAGCCATGGTAAAACATACCAAACTGCCCATAACTGTAAAAACACGTTTAGGCTGGGACGATAACTCCATTAAAATTGTTGAAGTTGCCGAAAGACTCCAGGACGTGGGCTGTAAAGCAATTGCCATTCACGGTCGCACCAGAGCACAAATGTATAAAGGCGATGCCGACTGGGCGCCTATTGCCAAAGTAAAAAACAATCCCAGAATGCATATTCCTGTTTTTGGCAACGGAGATGTAAACACTCCGGAACGCGCTATTGAAATGCGGGATACCTACGGATTGGACGGCGCAATGATAGGACGCGCAAGTATTGGCTATCCCTGGTTTTTTAAAGAGGTTAAGCACTTTATGGAAACGGGAACGCACTGCGCACCTCCATCTATGCCAGAACGTGTAGAAGCCGCCCGTCGCCACTTACAAATGGCGATAGACTGGAAAGGAGAGATATTAGGCGTATTTGAAACCCGACGTCACTACACAAACTATTTTAAAGGCATTCCGCACTTTAAAGAGTATAGAATGAAAATGGTAACCAGCGATGCCAGTGCCGATGTCTTTGCAGCTTTCGATGAGGTGTTGGAAAAGTTTGGAGATTTTGAATTTTCTCATTAGAAGAAAAAAATTTCGCGAACCTTGGTGTTATTTAAGTTTTAATTCAGAAGGCGTTCTTTTACTCTACTGGAAGCAATCTTCGAAGCAATAAGCCCTAGAATAGAAAGGGTTATAAAAACGACCACAACATTGGTAAAGGTTAATTTTACAGGGTATGGCAGTGTAGCAGTAATATATACCATTTTAAATTGTAGCTGAAGCCAAACCACAACAACCCCCAGCGCAATTCCCAACAATCCACCGAAAACAGTCATTAATGCGCCTTGCAAAAAGAATATTTTTTTTATCTCCTTTATAGTAGCGCCCATATTATAGAGCGTTTTAATGTTTTTGCGTTTATCCAGAATCATCATAATGATGGACCCGATGACGTTGAAAAGCGCAATTATTAATACTAACGTAAAAATAAGATATACAGCAACCTGTTCTGTATTAAGCATTTTATAGAGCGCATCGTTCTGCTGAATTCTGTTTTGAATCACAATATCTTCCGACGCAAAAATTTCAGCAAGCAAATTCCTTACTTCTTTTTCTTTCGCTGCCGGTTGTAGTTTTATGGCAACAGACGTAACTTTTGTACTATCCAGCTGCAGTAGATCACGGGCAAACTCAAGATCTGTAAACATATATTTTCCATTCACGTCTTCATTTACGTCATAAATTCCGGAAGCAACAAAGTCACGTTTTGTAAAAGCACTGGCGAGATCGGTATTTAATATTTGCCCTGTTCCTGGTTTGGGGACAAACACTTCGGGAAGACTGTTGTAAATATCCATCGTGCCCATGGACAGGTTGTGCGCTATATTAAACCCAACAACCGCTTCCTGCCGGCTTTCTTCAAACCAACGGCCCACATACAGAATGCTGTCTATTACAATTACGTTTCCATAATTGGCATCAACACCCTTTATGTTTGCAATTTGGTTTTTGCCTTCAAACTGAATAAAAACCCGTTCTTCTATTACCTTGGAGTATGCCTCAATACCGGCTAGTTTTTTCAGCTTTGCTTCGGAAGCTTCAGAGAACGTGATTGTTTTTCCACTTTCTGGCGCTATGAGCAGGTCGCTATCGAATACATTCGTAAACTGAAGGCTAAAGTCCTTCAGCCCGGAAAAACCAGATAAAACAATAAAGAGTGCCGTGGCTCCCACCACAATGCCAATGGCGGCAATAATTGTAATAATATTTATAGCATTATTACTGCTTCTTGAAAACAGGTACCGCTTAGCGATATAGAGCGGAAACTTCAACTTATTTCTTTTTTCTTTTCTCGAGGAGATCTGGATTCTCCAGTGGGTTGTCCACTCCTTTTACGGCTTTTTCTATACCTTCAATATAATCCAGTGAGTCGTCGTTAAAAAATGTAAGATCCGGCATTTTGCGCAACTGATTTTTAGTGAGTTGTGCAATCTGATGTTTTATCTTTGGGGTGAGTTTGGTGATTTCTTTCAGTAAAGGGATTGCTTTATCTGAGGGAAAAACACTTAAATATACCTTCGCAATAGAAAGGTCTGTAGTTACGGTTACTTTTGAAACGGCTACAATAATCCCCAACTGCCCCGCTTCGCGCAACATTTCCTGCAGTACGTTTGCAATGTCATTTTGCAATACCCCAGCAATTTTCTTCTGTCTGTTAGTTTCTTCCATACTGCAAAAATAGCACAATAAGATTTGTTATTTTTGAAAAGTACTTGGTATTAAAGTTTTAAAAACATGAATAAGATAGAACATATAGGGATAGCTGTAAAAAGTATAGAAACCGCTAACGAGATTTATACGAAACTGTTAGGATACCTTCCTTATAAAACCGAAAGCGTAGTAAGTGAGGGTGTAAACACTTCTTTCTTTATGTGTGGCGAGAGTAAAATTGAATTATTGGAAGCTACAGATCCAGACAGTCCTATTGCAAAATTTATTGAAAAGAGAGGAGAAGGAATCCATCATATGGCTTTTTCCGTAAATAACATTGTGGCTGAAATGGAACGCCTTGAAAAAGAAGGATTTGTTTTGTTGAATAAAGTGCCAAAAAAAGGAGCTGATAATAAAATGGTCGCATTTTTACACCCTAAAAGCAGCCACGGAGTGTTGATAGAGTTATGCCAGGAAATTCAAGAATAGCAATGGATAGTTACTTTTTTTGCTAAAAAGTTTGCTAAACTCATAAAGTTAGTATCTTTGCGAACTGTTTTTAAACCCTTTTTGAAAATAAAAGGCAGTAAACAAAGGTCCCATAGCTCAGTTGGTTAGAGCACCTGACTCATAATCAGGTGGTCCTTGGTTCGAGCCCAAGTGGGACCACAATTTTTTTGACAAGGCTGAAAAAGTTACTGCAATACTATATGGTGGTAAAAGCAGTTGCTAATTTAGGTACAGTCATGGCGTACTAAACACAATTTTTTTAGATATTAAAAGTTAAGTAGTATGCCTTTCCAGTTAATAACTTTTCAATAATGTTGAAAACTATTGCTTGTTGCGAAAATTTTATTACATTTAGACCCTGAATATGCGACCCCAAATCGTAAAAATATACACCTACGTATTTTGCCTTTGTGCAAGTACAACCCTTTTCGGAGCGCCATTACAGGCGGTCAACGAACCACCAGAGCCTACTTCAGAAAGAACCCCGGGTCCAGAGCTTCCCATAGACGATAATATCTATATCTTAGTTGCTGTAGCAATTATTTTAGGCATTTATGTAGCTTACAGAAGACATAAAGCTACTCAGAAAGCCCAATAAGGCGCTTCACATATTTCCCAATTACATCAAATTCCAGATTTACTTTTGTTCCAACTTCAAACGAAGAGAAATTAGTATGCTCGTACGTATAGGGAATAATAGCAACGCTAAACTCAGTTTTTTTAGAATTTACCACCGTGAGACTTACACCGTTTATGGTAATAGACCCTTTTTCTATGGTTACATTTCCGTTTGTTGCATTGTAAGTAAATGTGAAATACCAACTTCCGCCGGCCTCAGAAATTTTGATGCAGGTCCCTATTTCGTCAACATGTCCCTGAACAATATGACCATCTAATCGGGCGCCCATTTTCATAGCACGCTCCAGATTTACAGTGTGACCAACTTCCCATGAACTCAGGTTTGTTTTTTCCAGTGTTTCCTTTATTGCAGTTACCGTATAGGTATTTCCGCTAATCGCTACTACAGTTAGACAAACGCCATTGTGTGCCACACTTTGGTCAATTTTCAATTTGTCTGTAATGGGGCTTTCTATGCGTATATGAAGGTTTTCACCTTCAGGATGTAGCGACGTTATTTTGCCAAGGGTTTCTATAATTCCTGTAAACATGGTCGTAATTTGGTTACATTTGTAACACAAAAGTACAACTTCAAGATGAGCAAAAGCGACAAAATTATAGTAGGAATATCCATAGGAGATTTAAATGGTATTGGTAGTGAGATTATTTTAAAAACTTTTCAGGATTCCAGAATGTTAGATTTTTGTACTCCGGTAATCTTTGCTTCGGTTAAATTAATGTCGTTTTTTAAGAAAACGTATAACCTCGACGTGCCTGTCTACGGAATTGATAGTCTGGATAAAATTGCTCACAAAAAAATAAATGTGCTCAATGTGTGGAAGGAAAATGTTGATATTGATTTCGGAAAAGAAGAAAAACGGATAGGCGAATATGCAGTGAAATCTTTGGAGGCTTCGGTGAATGCTTTAAAAGAAGGACAAGTAGATGTTTTGGTGACAGCGCCAATCAATAAAAGCAATGTACAATCTGAAAGCTTCAATTTTCCCGGACATACAGATTACCTGGCCAAAGAACTAAAAGGAGAAAGTTTAATGCTCATGGTTTCTAATGGGTTACGCGTTGGTTTATTAACAGACCATGTAGCGGTGAAGGATGTTTCAGCTACCATTACCAGAGAGCTTATTGAAAAGAAAATAAACACCATTCATAAAACGCTGGTTCAGGATTTTGGTATTCCAAAGCCCAAAATAGCTGTGTTGGGTATAAATCCGCATAATGGCGACAACGGCGTGATAGGAAAGGAGGATGACGAAATACTTATTCCAACCCTTACCAATTTAAAAAATAACGGCAAGTTAGTATATGGTCCTTATGCAGCAGATAGTTTTTTTGGTTCTTCGAATTATAAAAATTTTGATGTAATTATTGCTTCGTATCACGATCAGGGGTTAATTCCTTTTAAAACACTATCCTTTGGTACGGGTGTAAATTTTACTGCGGGATTAGAAAAAATTAGAACTTCACCAGACCACGGAACTGCTTTTGATGTGGCAGGGAAAGGGATGGCAGATCACGAAAGTTTTAAACAGGCAGTTTATACTGCAATCGATATCTTTAATAAACGTAATGAGTATCAGGAAATTTCGGCAAATCCGCTACAAATAAACAAGCGAAAACCTTTTTCAAAAAAGAAATAGTTTCGGCGAGGTTCAATTCAAATAATTTTTTATCTTTGCACCCGCCTTTTGACGAAGGTGGGGAATGATAACAGGCGTGGATATGAAAGAATTGAAAGATTTTACCATCCCTTTTATAGGGCTAAAATTAGGTAAGCACCCGTTTCATTTTGAGATTACAAATACGTTCTTTGAGCATTTTGAGTATGATGAGTTTAATGACACCAATATTAAACTTGACGTATTACTGGATAAAAAAACAACATTGTTAGAGTTTACATTAACTTATACGGGTACTGTAAATGTGCAGTGTGATATCACGAATGAGCCTTTTGATCAGGAAATTTCGGGCGACTATCACTTTATTGTGAAGTTTGGCGACGAATTTAACGACGAGAATGAAGACTTATTAATAATCCCTCACGGGAGTTATGAAGTGAATATTCAGCAATACGTGTACGAATCTATTATTCTTTCTTTACCCTCAAGGTTTATTCACCCGGGAATCGAAGACGGAACGCTAGAAAGCGACATACTTGACAAACTTGAAGAGTTAAGCCCAAAGCAGCCAAAAGAAAAGGTTGAAGAAGGCGACAAAGTAGACCCAAGATGGGACGAATTAAAAAAACTATTAACGGATAAATAATATAAGTAATGGCACATCCTAAAAGAAAAATCTCGAAAACGAGAAGAGACAAAAGAAGAACACATTACAAAGCGGTTAAGCCAACACTTGCCCAGGACCCTACAACGGGAGAGACACACTTGTTTCACAGAGCACACTGGCACGAAGGTAAATTATACTACCGTGGGCAAATTGTGATTGACGCTACCGAATCGGTAGAAGCAGCATAACTAAACGTATTTTGAATTTAAATAACTCTCGCATACTACTGTGAGAGTTTTTTTGTTTGTTAGCTTTTTAATTCCCAAAAAAAGCTATTTACTACCCTTTTTTGCAGTTTTTTTAGTAATTTTCACACCTTTTAGAGACTTTTTTGGTCTCATTGCGTGAAGTAAATAACTCTATGAGCAAAATATCAGCAGCAATTACAGCTGTAGGAGGCTATGTGCCAGACTACGTACTTACCAACCAGATTTTAGAAACTATGGTTGACACCAACGACGAGTGGATTACTTCTCGTACAGGTATTAAGGAACGTAGAATTTTAAAAGATAAAGAGAAAGGAACTTCTTACTTAGCAATTCAAGCTGCCAAGGACCTTCTTGATAAAAGCAACACAAATCCGGAAGATATAGATATGGTGATTATGGCAACCGCTACACCAGATATGCCGGTTGCAGCCACGGGCGTTTACGTAGCTACCCAAATTGGTGCCGTTAACGCTTTTTCTTTTGATCTTGTTGCTGCCTGTTCCAGTTTCCTTTTTGGGATGTCTACCGCTGCCAAGTATATTGAATCCGGTCGTTATAAGAAAGTTCTATTAATTGGAGCAGATAAAATGTCTTCCATTATTAACTATGAAGACAGAGCTACCTGTATTATTTTTGGAGATGGTGCTGGTGCAGTTCTCTTTGAACCTAATACTGAAGGATACGGCGTTCAGGACGAATTTTTACGAACCGATGGTATAGGAAGACAAAGCTTAAAAATTGATGCAGGAGGTTCTTTACTACCTCCAACTGCCGAAACGGTAGCCAACAAACAACATTATGTCTTCCAGGACGGAAAAACTGTTTTTAAATTTGCAGTGTCCAACATGGCAGATGTAAGCGAAAAAATAATGGCACGCAACGGATTGTCTGGAGAAGATGTAAACTGGCTGGTGCCGCATCAGGCTAATATGAGAATTATTGATGCGACAGCAAAAAGAATGAATCTTCCGCAAGAAAAGGTAATGAAAAACATCCATAAATACGGAAACACAACGTCGGCAACACTACCTTTGTGTTTAGTAGATTACGAAAATCAACTTAAAAAAGGAGATAAACTAATATTCGCATCCTTCGGGGGCGGATTTACCTGGGGTTCAGTATATGTGACCTGGGCTTATGATCCAAAATAATAACGATAAAAACCAACTAAAGATGGATATAAAAGAAATACAAAGCCTGATTAAGTTTGTAGCCAAATCCGGAGCAAGCGAAGTAAAATTAGAGATGAAAGATGTAAAAATCACCATCCGTACAGGAGACAGCCATAAAGGCGAAACTACGTATATTCAGCAAGTACCGGCTATGGCAGCAGCACAAGCCGCACCCCAAGCACCAACGTCAGATGCAGCACCGGCAGCAACAGTTGCTACTGAGTCCAGCGAAGATTCAAAATACATTACAGTAAAATCTCCCATAATTGGTACATTTTACCGAAAGCCATCACCAGACAAGCCTATGTTTGTTGAAGTGGGCTCTAACATTAACACGGGAGATGTACTATGTGTGATTGAAGCGATGAAACTTTTTAACGAAATTGAAAGCGAAGTATCCGGAAAAATAGTAAAAATACTGGTAGACGATGCATCTCCGGTGGAGTTTGACCAACCTCTTTTCCTTGTTGACCCTTCATAAATAACCTCTAAAATTGCCAAATCGAAGCCCATTTTTTGGGATTTAGGATTTGGGATTTGTTAATTTCAGAAAATAATGTTTAAAAAGATTCTTATAGCAAATAGAGGTGAAATTGCACTGCGTGTAATTAGAACCTGCAGAGAGATGGGCATAAAAACGGTGGCAGTATACTCTAAAGCCGACGCAGAGAGTTTGCACGTTAAATTTGCAGACGAAGCGGTGTGTATTGGCCCGCACCAAGTAGCGAAAGTTACCTAAAGATGAGTAACATTATCGCCGCAGCCGAAATCACCAATGCCGACGCCATTCACCCGGGATACGGGTTTCTTTCAGAAAATGCCAAGTTTTCGCGCATCTGCGAGGAGCACAATATTAAGTTTATTGGTGCCTCTCCCGAAATGATCGAGAAAATGGGGGATAAAGCGATGGCAAAAGCTACTATGAAAGCCGCAGGAGTACCTTGTGTGCCGGGTAGCGAAGGAATTATACCAGATTTTGAAACTTGTAAAAAAGTCGCCAAAGAAACAGGCTACCCGGTAATGCTTAAAGCAAGTGCTGGTGGTGGTGGAAAAGGAATGCGCGCTGTTTGGAAAGAAGAAAACCTGCAAGATGCGTGGGAGTCTGCCAGACAAGAAAGCAAAGCAGCCTTTGGAAATGACGATATGTATATGGAAAAACTCATTGAAGAGCCGCGCCATATCGAAATACAAATTGTTGGAGACAGCACGGGAACAGCTTGCCACTTAAGTGAGCGTGATTGTTCTATTCAACGACGTCATCAAAAACTAACCGAAGAAACCCCAAGTCCCTTCATGACCAAGAAGTTGCGAAATGAGATGGGAATGGCAGCGGTAAAGGCTTCAGAATATATAAAATATGAAGGCGCCGGTACCGTAGAATTTTTAGTAGATAAACATAGAAACTTCTACTTTATGGAGATGAATACACGTATCCAGGTAGAACACCCAATAACCGAGCAGGTAATTGATTTTGACCTTATTCGTGAGCAGATTTTAGTAGCGGCAGGTGTGCCAATTTCAGGAAAACATTATACACCAAACCTACATTCCATAGAATGTAGAATTAATGCCGAAGATCCTTACAACGACTTTAGACCTTCGCCAGGAAAAATTACAACCCTACACGCTCCGGGAGGTCACGGAATTCGTCTGGACACACATGTGTATGCAGGGTATGTAATTCCGCCAAACTACGACTCTATGATTGCAAAGTTGATAACAACAGCGCAAACCAGAGACGAGGCCATTAATAAAATGAAGCGTGCTCTGGACGAGTTTGTGATTGAAGGAGTAAAAACAACAATTCCTTTCCATAGACAATTAATGGATCATCCGGATTATGTAGCGGGTAACTATACCACCGCATTCATGAATACGTGGCATATGGCACCGCCAGAGGAAGAATAAGTAGGAGAAACTACAAATATCCAAATCCCAAATCCCAAAATAAGTATCTTTGGAATTTGGGATTTTTAATTTTAAATTTATGAACGTATCCTATTGGGAACAAAACACATGGCTCTCCAACATAGACGTTGCGATTATTGGTAGCGGTATCGTAGGACTAAGCTGTGCATTGGAGTTGCGCGAGCGTTTTCCCAAAAAAAAAATAGTGGTGTTCGAAAAAGGAATGTTACCCAGTGGGGCTAGCACAAAGAATGCCGGGTTTGCTTGCTTTGGCAGTATTTCTGAAATTTTAGAGGATTTAAAAACGCATTCCGAAGAAGAGGTCATTCAACTCGTAAAGGATAGAGTAGAAGGATTAAGAGTGCTTCGGAAAACATTGGGAGACGTACAACTGGATTTTCAGCAAATAGGAGGATATGAAGTTTTTACTGAAAATGACGCGGAATTATTTGAAACCTGTATTGAAAAAATACCACACGTAAATAAACTACTAAAAAATGTTTTTTTTGCCGAAAAAGACGTGTTTTCGATTAAGAAAGATTCGTTTTCCTTTCAACATGTTCAAAAGAAGCTAATTTTCAATCAATTTGAAGGACAGTTGGATACGGGAAAGATGATGCTGGGACTTCTTCAAAGGTGTGCGCAAAAAGGTGTTTTACTATTAAATAACGCCGAAATCACTTCTTTTTCGGGAAAAAACGAAGAAATTTCACTAAAAATCAACAATTCGATGAAATTTTCGGCAAAAAAGGTCTGTATTGCTACCAATGGCTTTGCAAAACAATTTCTGGAAGCCGACCTGCAACCTGCAAGGGCACAGGTTCTGGTAACCAAACCTATTCCAAATCTGCATATAAAAGGCACTTTTCATCTGGATAAAGGCTATTATTACTTCAGAAATATACATAATAGAATTTTATTTGGAGGAGGTCGAAACCTTGACTTTTCAGCAGAAAAAACCACAAAATTAGGTTTAACAACTATAGTTCAAAATGAATTGGAACGATTGCTTCAAACAACAATTCTTCCAAAAACACCCTTTGAGATAGACCAGCGCTGGAGCGGAATTATGGGTGTTGGCAACCATAAGAAGCCAATTATCAATGAGGTGCAACCTCACGTATTTTGTGGTGTACGGTTGGGGGGAATGGGCGTTGCAATAGGAAGCTCTGTAGGACAACAGTTGGCAGATAAAATTCAATTTTAAAGCCCTCAGGAGCAAGACATATATGATCAAAAAATTATTCAAATTTCTTTTTAAAACGCTACTTTGGTTTGTTGGGCTTTCGGTGCTGTGGGTGCTGCTTTACAAATATATGCCCGTTTATTATACGCCATTAATGGCACTTCGTAATTTTCAAACAGAAGAAGCTATTGAAACTACACATACCTGGGTGCCTATCTCAGAAATTTCAACAGAACTACAATTAGCCGTAATTTGTTCTGAAGATCAAAAGTTTATGAATCACAATGGTTTTGACGTAGAAAGCATCGAAAAAGCGTATAAAAGCAATCAAAAAGGTGAAAAACTACGTGGTGCGAGCACTATTTCGCAACAAACAGCAAAGAATGTTTTTTTGTGGCCGGATAGAAGTTGGCTGCGGAAAGGTCTGGAAACCTACTTTACTTTTTTAATTGAATTGCTCTGGGACAAAGAAAGAATTCTGGAAGTGTATTTAAATAGTATTGAGATGGGCGAGGGTGTGTATGGGGCTGAGGCAGCAAGCAATTTTTGGTTCAACAAACAAGCAAAAAACTTACAAAAATACGAAGCCGCAGCCATTGCAGCCATTTTACCAAATCCCAGAAACTACAAAGCAAATCCACCATCCAGTTATATTCAAAAAAGAAAAGAGTGGATTGTAAGACAAATGCGTTTTTATGGTACTTTTACATTAGAAAAACCTGTTAAGGATGACCGATAAAGAATTAAAAGTTATACTGCTTGAAAACTGTAAAGAGACTGTGAAGAACCGTTTCGCAAAGATTAAGCAAACCATTACAGATATTGAAGAATCCCTAGAGGACGAGTCCAAAAGTAGCGCAGGAGATAAGCATGAAACAGGGAGGGCTATGTTGCAAATAGACCGTGAAAATGCTGGTAAACAATTGCATGAGATAGAAAATTTGCAGGGACTTGTCAAGAAAATAGATATTCAAACCACATCGGACTATGTACGTTTGGGAAGTTTGGTCTATACCAATAATGGCACGTATTTTATAAGCATTTCGATTGGTCAGGTAACGGTTGGCAAGACAAATTATTTTTGCGTGGCATTACAATCTCCCATTGGGCAATTGCTTTCTGGAAAGAAAAAAGGCGATTCTTTTACCTTTAACGGGAAGGAATTTTTGGTAAAAAGTATTAGCTAGCTTCTAGCGCTGTGAAAAACTTCTTAGCGTTCTTTTTGTTTTTCCCCCAATCAACAATTTGTGTAGATAGTTTGCAGGAAGAAGTGAATGTTACCAAGGTTCCCTGCTCATTATCCTGAAAATTCACTTGAATATCCTCTCCCCAGGACCAAATGGTTAAAGAACTTTCAGAATAAAACGCATTGTTTTGTTCTACCCATTTACTCATTTTAAAACCGGCTTTTAGCAAAGCTTCTTCGGTTTTTACTTTTGCTTGTTCCAGAGGAACTTGTAATTGAAGGGTTCCGGTATACTTATTTGCCATAATTGTTGAATTTCAGCTAAAAAATTAAAGATACTAAGTTTCAGTAAATATTTTATTTTCAGTATTTCTCAGCCAGAGGTTAATTTTTTCTGAAATGTACCCTAATACGCTCTTAAAGATATGTGTATCGGGTCAATTAGTTTGTAGTTTTAAGAAAATGAAAAAAATGAATACATCCATACTTTTAAAGAACAGACCAAAGGGAACACCAACCTTAGATAATTTTGAATTTGTCGACATTGAAAAACCAACAATTTCAGATGACGAGGTGCTCTTACAAACTAAATATGTGTCTGTAGATCCTTATTTGCGAGGGAGAATGAGAGATGAAAAGTCGTATATAGAACCTTTTGAGCTAAACAAACCTGTGAAAAGTGGTATCATTGCTGAGGTCGTAGATTCCAAGAATTCTAATTTCGAAAAAGGAGAGTATGTAAACGGGATGTTGGAGTGGAAACAATTTCAAACTTCAGGCGGAAAAAATCTACAAAAAGTAGATGCTTCTAAAGCTCCCCTAAGTGCTTTCCTGGGTGTTTTAGGCCTTACGGGAATTACGGCGTATATAGGACTATTGAAAATTGGTGAACCTAAGGAAGGAGAGACTGTTCTGGTTTCCGGCGCATCCGGTGCCGTAGGAAGCGTGGTTGGGCAAATTGCAAAAATTAAAGGCTGCAAAGTTATTGGGATTGCCGGTAGTGATGAGAAAGTTGAATTACTAAAAAAGAAATTTGGTTTCGATGCCGGTATTAACTACAAAACGACTCAAAACATGGATAAAGCTATTAAAGAAGCCTGTCCGGATGGTGTAGATGTATATTTTGATAATGTAGGAGGCGAAATTCTGGACGCCGCTATCACAAATATGAATCGTTTTGGTCGGGTTATTAATTGTGGAGCCATCTCTTTATATAATAAAACTGAGCAACCCACAGGACCAAGATTGGAAACCTCTCTGGTCAAAAAAAGCTTAAAGATGCAAGGATTTATAGCAAGAGATTTTCAGGATCAATTTCACGAGATTGTTTCCGAGTTGGCTACCTGGCTCGCTAAAGATAAATTAACCTACGAAGAAACTGTGGTTAATGGATTCGAAAACATCCCACAGGCATTTATAGATTTATTTGATGGAAAGAACAAAGGTAAAATGGTGGTAAAAGTGTAGCTTCTCAGTAAAGCTTTATGCTCTCAACTTCAGATAAACTTCACGTTTGGTAATCTTAATAGAACTTTCGAAATATATTGAAGTATTATTAAAAGTAGCCGCCACCAGATAATGACTTCCTTTAAAGTAATTTTCATTGACAGTAACCATTAAATTTGTTTTTGTTTCCGAAATTTCCAATTCGTCGGGAAGCAAAACAATTTCTTTTTCTGAAAATATACCTGCTTCTATCACTGAAACATCATTATAAAACCCTTTCTCATATACCGAAACAGCGTTTCCGTATACTTCTGAAGGGAACCCAAACTGAAGCATTTTCCCATCCTTTAATATAAGCATCTTATCTGAAAATGTTAACGCCTCATCTGCATCGTGCGTTGCAGTAATACACGTAATAGAGTTCTTTTTCGCAAAATTAAAAAGATTGCGTCTCAGGGGATTTTTTCTGAACGTATCGATACTGCTAAATGGTTCGTCCAGCAGCAATATTGCGGGTGTATTTGCCAATGCTTTTGCCAATGAAACTCGTTGCTTTTGTCCGCCACTTAAGGTCTGTACTTTTTGATTTCTAATATCTAAAAGTCCAACCGTTTCTAAAATCTCGTTTATTCTGTTAATGTCTTTCGTTTTGTTGATTCTGGTAAGATGTTCTCCAACATTTTCAGCTACAGAAGTAAAAGGCATCAGGCTAACCTCCTGCGATACTAATTTCATAAAACGATGCCCGGGAATTAAATTATGACTGGGTCCAAAAAGTTGCTTTTTTCCGTAGTAAATTTCTCCTTTCCCTAAATTTAATAAACCGTAAATAAGATGCAACAAGGTAGATTTGCCACAACCACTTTCGCCTAAAATAGCCAGATGTTCTCCTTCTTTCAGCTCGAAAGCAACCCGCGAAAGAATTTCTTTTTCAGAAGTAGGGTACTTAAATGATTTAATATTGACCTTGAGCATAACACATCCTTCCACTTTTTGAAACCAAAAGAACAAAGAACACCTCCCCAGGTAAAGGGGAGGTGTTCTTTGAGAGTCTAGTTATTCTTTCACCTTAGCAGTGGTTTTCTCCGGCAATACTTCATACCCCATATTGAATAGTGTAAATCCAAAAATATCTGCCTATTGCTCATATGGTTTTGCTTACGGGTTACCTGCACCATGTCCTGCATCTGTTTCAATACGGATAAACGTTGGATTATCTCCTGTCTTGTTTTTCCTGCAAAGCTCTGCAGCAAATTTGAAACTGTGAGCAGGAACCACGCGATCGTCATGATCTCCTGTAGTTACTAACGTTGCCGGATATTCACATTTCCGGATTTAACATTATGCACCGGAGAATACGCCTTAAGATAATTAAACATTTCCTTATTATCGTCTGAGGTTCCGTAATCGTACGACCATCCTGCTCCAGCAGTAAAGGTATGGTACCTAAGCATGTCCAGTACACCAACTGCCGGCAGTGCTACTTTCATTAAGATCTGGTCGCTGTGTCATTGTTGCACCAACCAATAAACCTCCATTAGATCCTCCTCTTATGGCCAAGATAATCTCTAGAAGTGTATTTGTTGTCAATTAAATACTCTGCTGCAGCAATAAAATCGTCAAACACATTTTGCTTTTTTAATTTTGTTCCTGCGTCGTGCCATTTTTTACCGTATTCACCACCGCCACGAAGATTAGGTACTGCATAAATTCCTCCCTGTTCCATCCACACGGCGTTTGCAATGCTAAAGCTAGGTGTTAAGCTTATGTTGAATCCACCGTAACCATATAATATCGTTGGATTCTTGCCATTTAATTGCAGACCCTTTTTTGTGGGTGATGATCATGGGTACTTTTGTTCCGTCTTTTGAGGTGTAAAACACCTGTTTACTTTCGTAATTCTTCGGATTAAAATCTATTTCCGGGCTTTTTGTAAAGCTCGCTTGTTCCTTTTTCAATGTTATACTTATAAATACTTCCGGGGTTACGTAGTTCGTAAAACTAAAATATAATTCTTTATCATCTTTCTTAGATCCAAATCCGCCGGCGCTACCAACTCCTGGAAGCTCAACTTCACGCACTAATTTTCCGTCGTAATCGTATTGCATTACTTTGCTCACTGCATCCACCATATATTCGGCAAAGAAATAACCACCTCCGGTATCCCGGGCTTAATACGTTTTCTGGTTTCCGGAATAAAATCTTTCCAGTTGGCAGGCGAGGGATCGCTTGCGTCTACCGTAACAATCCTTTTATTGGGAGCATTTAAGTTGGTAACCAGAAACAATTTTGAACCTACGTTTTCAATAATATAGGTGTCTGAATCTCTGTTGTCCAGTACTGTAATTAACTTGCCGTTAGGCCTGCTTAAGTCTTTTAAAAACAGTTTGTTTCCTGAAGTAGAAGTACTTGCCGAAATCTGCAACCAACGGTGATCTTCAGTAACACTTCCACCAACGTATCGATGCTTTTGTTCTGGAGTACCCCCAAAAATTAACTCATCTTCTTGTTGTGAGGTGCCTAATTTATGGTAAAATAATTTGTGTTGATCTGTTTTAGCTGAAAGCTCACTACCTTTCGGTTTGTCGTAGCTTGAATAGTAAAATCCTTCATCACCTTTCCAGGAAATTCCGCTGAATTTTATATCTACCAAAGTGTCTTCAACAATTTCTTTGTTTTCGGTATTCATCACCAGTACTTTTCTCCAATCACTTCC
The DNA here is from genome assembly GCA_963793275.1 of uncultured Flavobacteriaceae bacterium. Classification (GTDB taxonomy): domain Bacteria; phylum Bacteroidota; class Bacteroidia; order Flavobacteriales; family Flavobacteriaceae; genus Marinirhabdus. The sequence continues at coordinate 84,587 of CAWBZL010000004.1, read as the reverse complement.
GCCTTCCGAAATACTGTACGCAGCGGTTTTTCCGTTTTCAGAAAAATTAAGCCCCCCCAGAGAAATAGTTCCATCTTCTGTAAAGGTGTTTGGGTCTAAGAAAATTTCAGCTGTATCGGGATCTTCGCCGGTTTTATAGCGATAAATTACATACTGGTTTTGTAGCCCATCATTTTTATAAAAGTACGTATAGTCACCTTCTTTAAAGGGAGAGCCCACTTTTTCGTAGTTCCACAGTTCGGTAAGGCGTTCCTTTAATTCGCTACGAAACGGTATGTTGTCTAAATATCCAAATGTAGCTTTGTTCTGGCGCGTCACCCAATCTGCAGTTTCGTCGCTCATATCGTCTTCCAGCCAGCGATAGGGATCTTTTACATCGGTTCCAAAATAGTTAGTTACCGTGTCTACTTTTTTGGTTTCAGGATATGTCACAACACTAATTTCTTTAGTCTTTTTTTCTTCTTTACACGCTATAATTGTTGTTAAGCAAAGAAGGGAAAGGATTATTTTTTTCATAGAGGTTAGATTAATCGATAAATGTACAGAATTTAGCCAAGCTGAAATGTTAGTATTTTGTTAGTATTTCTGAAATATTAATATTGAAACAAAGGTCTATATGCCTTCCAATATTTGTACATAAGCAACACATTTAAGCTGAACATGACAATAGCCACCGCAATATCTGAAACGTCCAGAAAGATATGAAACAACAAGATGTTGATGGTAAGTGGGGCTAACAGAACAAGTGCAAAAGGCACCCATTTTTTAAGCAATAACATAATGGCAACGGCAATTTCAAGAATAGCAACGAGATAGAATGCATATCCCGTAGTTTCAAGCGATTCCATAAAATTTGCCGCTGCAGGAGGCATTTCGAACATTGGGATTAAGTTTACAAACTTATTGACACCGAAGACTAAAAGCCCGATTCCCAAAATAATACGTAGGAGTGTGGTAAAGGTAGAATTCATAATTAGTTAGGTTTGATGGTTATGTCTTCTAAAGATAGTAAAATAAAAAAACCCTGCTCTTTTCAAATTGAAAAAAAACAGCCTTAAATAATTAAAATTCAGTTTTTTACCTAAACACTCCCTTGTAGGCATCCCAATTACGATACATAAGATATCCGTTTACAATGGCCACAGCCATAGCCGGACCAATATTGGGTAAGTTTACCATTAGGTGAAACATCACGATGTTTATGGAGATAGGAACGAGCATTACCAGAGCTAATGGCACCCATTTTTTAATGAGTAAGAGCAGCCCTATAATAGCTTCGGTAGCGCCAACGAGGTGCATAATGTAGCCTTTTCCTGCGTTTGGGTCTTCCCCGGAAAAACGGAGGGCGTCAAAGAGGTGTTGTGCTTCAGGATAGCCGGTAAAGTCAAAATCTGGCATAAACCAGAAAAACTTATTAAGACCAAATGCTAAAAGCATTAAACCCAGTACAATGCGTAAAATACCATGGAAAAGTTTCATCTAGATTGGTTTTTGGTTGTTACCCAAATTTAGACGAGAAAGAATGAAATGACTTACAAAGCTCTTTTGGCGATGATATTAAAGCGTGTTGAGAATTTTTACGAAACTTGCCTAAATTAAACCAACCCCTTTTCGACCAGATACTCCGCAATTTGTATGGCATTTGTTGCAGCGCCTTTTCTCAGGTTGTCGCTCACAATCCACATATTTAATGTATTGGGTTGGGTTTCGTCTCTGCGTATTCTGCCTACGAAAACATCGTCTTTACCGTGTGCGTAAATAGGCATTGGGTAGGTATTGGTGTCTGGGTTATCCTGCACCACAATTCCCGGGGTTTCGTGAAGTATTTTACGGATATCAGAAAGTATAAAATCGTTTAAAAACTCCACGTTTACAGATTCACTATGTCCCCCCGCTGTTGGGATACGCACTGCTGTAGCTGAAACTGAAAAAGTTCGGTCATCCAGTATTTTTTGCGGCTCACGGGCCAATTTCATTTCTTCTTTGGTGTAGCCATTGGCTTCAAAAACATCGCAATGTGGCAGGGCATTTTTATGAATAGGATACGGATACGCCATAGGGCCGCCAATACCTGCCTGCTCGTTTTCTAATTGCTGCACGGCCTTCATACCTGTACCGGAAACCGATTGGTACGTAGAAACCACCACGCGACGCATTTTATATATTTTGTGTAACGGAGCCAACGCCATCACCAATTGAATGGTAGAACAATTAGGGTTGGCAATAATTTTATCTTCGGCAGTTAACAAATGTGCATTGATTTCCGGAACTATCAATTTTTTGGATTGATCCATACGCCATGCCGAAGAATTATCGATTACCGTAGTACCAACCTCAGCAAACTTTGGCGCCCAGGTAATAGAAGTAGCTCCACCTGCCGAAAAAACTGCAATTTCTGGACGTGCCTTAATAGCGTCTTCCATGGAAACAACGGGAAATAGCTTGCCATTAAACAAAATTTCACGCCCAACAGATCTTTCTGAGGCCACGGGAATAAGTTCAGTAACGGGGAAGTTGCGTTCTTCCAATAAGCTAAGCATAACGGTACCCACCATACCGGTGGCACCAACAACGGCAATTTTCATAGAGATTGTTTTTTCAGCTTTCAAAAATAAGTATTTATAAAAGGCAGTGTATAAAACTTGTCCTAAAAAAAAGACCACCCTATCAAAAACAGGGTGGTTTTGTTAAAATTAAGTAGTGTAGCGGTGCTTCGGTACTATTTTATAGTTGCTCAAGCAAAATAAAATCATTCAGCAAGCTTATCAACTTTAGTCCTATACAATTGCTGAAAGACTGATGATTATTTTTTACGAAGCTCGTCACGAATTTCCTTAAGGATATCTTTTTCAGACGGGCCCGGGTCTGGCGCTGGTGCAGCAGCTTCTTCTTTCTTGCGTACTTTAGCATATGATTTTACGATCATAAAGAGTACGAAACCAACAATAATTAAGTTGATGATGGCATTTACCCATTTACCGTACATAATGGCGTTTTCAGGCGTTTCTACAGTTCCGTCTGCAGCTATAACAGCTTCAGAAAGCACTACTTTCATGTCTGCAAAATCTACTCCACCAGCAAAATGACCAATAATAGGCATCATAATGTCGGATACAAATCCGCTAACAACGAGCCCTACGGCCCCTGCGAGGATTACGGCAACTGCAAGATCTATGACATTGCCGGTCATAATAAAGGCTTTAAATTCTTTGAGCATGGTTTGTTTGGTTTATGGTTAATAGCCAACCAATTTACATAAAAAGAAATAGTCTTTACAAGTATTTAAAGAAAGAGCAATATTAATTTCGATGAACAACACGTTTTACTCGTTGAGAGATTGCTGTGAGTAATTCGTAGGGAATAGAGCCCACGGCTTCAGAAAGCTCTTGGGCGCTGGGGTTTTCTCCAAAAACAATCACTTCATCACCTTCCTGGCAGTCTATATTTGTGATATTTACCATCAGCATATCCATACACACATTCCCAACAATGGGTGCTTTTTTGCCAGCAATAGTAACCCAGCCGGTTCCATTTCCGTAGGCACGGGAAATTCCATCTGCGTGACCAATTGGGATGGTAGCCGTTTTTTCCTGTCCCTTAGCTTTGTAGGCACGATTGTACCCTACAGTTTCATTAGGTTGGATGGCGTGAATTTGCGAGATCACAGACTTTAAGGTGGCAACAGGTTTCAGCTTTTTATTCTCTTCTTCACTATTTCCAAACCCATACAGCCCAATCCCAACGCGCACCATATCAAAATGTGCCTGCGGATAGTTAAGCACTCCCGAGGTATTGCTTTGGTGCATAAAAGGTTCGTAGGGCAAGGTGTCTTTCATTACTTCGGCAATCCTTTTAAAGGTATTAATCTGGTGTAGTGTAAAATCCTTTTCGGCTTCATCTTCACTGGCAACCAGGTGAGAAAACAAAGACCGCACTTTAATGGCTTTGGTTTCTTTCAGTTTTGCCAGAATTTGTTCGGTATTTTTTTCCCGGAAGCCTAAGCGGTTGAGCCCTGTATTAAATTTTAAATGAACGGGATAGTTTTTTTGACGTTTCCCTTCAGCAACGTTTATAAAATGATTTAGAATCCTGTTGCTATAGATAGAAGGTTCTAAACAACGATCGATTAATTCCTCAAAGTTTAGGGGCTGTGGATGTAACACTAAAATAGGGGTTCTAATTCCTGCATCGCGCAATGCAACACCTTCTTTTACGTAGGCAACAGCAAAATAAGCGACGCCAAGGTCTTCTAATTCACGCGCTACGGCAATGCTGTCGCTACCGTATCCAAATGCTTTTATAACGGCGAGTGTTTTGGCGCCACTAGTTAGTTTTGAAGTAAGATATTTGTAATTATGTGCTAGCGCGTTTAAGTCTATTTCCAGCACGGTTTCGAGAAATTGGGCCATTACTATGCTTGCTTTTTCGCCTCCTGGGCAGATTTTGCAGGAATTTGCTCGGCGTCCTGTACTTCCATTTTCCGTACTTTTTCGCGTAGTACCGCTTTGTAATAAGCAGCACGGCTAAGGGGTTCGTATTCTTCGGTTTCGCCAAGGAGTACGAGATCGTCATTATTCGATTTTCTGAAACTGTAATGTGCCAGATTTCCTGTGCGGGGACAAACAGCGTGTACTTTGGTAACATATTCTGCCGTTGCCATAAGTGCCGGCATTGGTCCAAAAGGATTTCCTTTATAATCCATATCCAGTCCCGCAACAATTACCCGAACGCCGCGATTGGCAAGGTCGTTACACACTTTTACTATTTCATCATCAAAAAACTGTGCTTCATCTATACCCACCACGTCACAATTATCTGCCAGAATAGGAATGTTGGCAGCTGCAGGAACGGGGGTAGAACGTATTTGATTGCTATCGTGAGACACCACGTGTTCTTCTTCGTACCGGGTATCTACGGTAGGTTTAAAGATTTCAACCTTTTGACGGGCAAATTGAGCGCGTTTTAGACGGCGGATGAGTTCTTCGGTTTTACCTGAAAACATAGAGCCGCAGATCACTTCGATCCAGCCAAATTGCTCTTTTTGATTTACGGTATTTTCGAGAAACATAGGGTGCTTTTTAGAATAAAACGGAAATTCTTGACGTTTATATATAAGATGCGTAAATTTAACAAAACAAAGTTGACCCGTCCCTTCGGAATAAAAAAAAGTTATACATAAAGATGAAAAATAAGCTGCAACAAGACCTACGTGATCTGGCGAATGAAATCCTTCAGCAAAAAGAAAAAATTCGCACTACTGAATTAAAACAAAATGCATCCAAACTGTATGAGAAGCTTTCCGTTTTAGAGTATCTGGAGCAACAGATAGACGGTACGAATCATAAAGCCGAAACAAAAGAAGTAGCCTCCTTTGACAGTAAAAGCTATAAAGAACAAAACTGGTTTACCGAACCGGAGCCAATAGAACAACCGCAACACAAAGAAGATCTGGTAGAGCCGTTAATGGAGAAAATTAAGGATCTGGTAGCGCAAATGCCACCAGAGTCCCAGCAACTGGATGAAATTCTGGAAGAGGTACTTCCGCAGAAAAAATACATGAAAAACGACCTGGAAGAGTTTGCGAAAAACTACCAGCAAACACCAACCTTTGAGCGAAAAACAACACCAGAGCCTCCCAAAACTGAAACAATAGCAGAAGAACGCAAGCCTGCTAAAGGAGTTCCGTCACCAGAAAACAAAAAGCGATTAATCGATGACCTTGGCCAAAGCGAAAAGCCAAGATCCATTAACGACCAGGCAGGAAGTGGTCTGAACATTGGCTTAAACGACCGCCTCGCCTACATAAAGCAATTATTTAACGGCAATGTGGAAGATTACACACGCGTTTTGTCACAAATAAATACACTACAATCTTTTGATGAAGCTGAAACATTTATTAAAACCAAAGTAAAGCCGGATTATAATTTTTGGTTGCACAAGGAAGAATACGCAGAACGGTTTATGGCTTCTATTGAAAAGCAATTTAATTAACCCGCTTATTTGAGAGTTTCGAAAACAGTTTACTGGATTGCCACCGCACTCATTTGTGGGATTATGGTCTATGCTGCCTCGATGTATTTTTTGAATACTAAAATGGTAAAAGGCATTTTTGCATCATTTGGGTATCCGGAATATCTTGTCATTCCGCTGGCGGTAGCAAAACTGCTGGGCGTAATTATGATTTTATGGCGAAGCAGCAAATGGCTCACCGAATGGGCCTACGCAGGATTTGCTGTGGATATTACACTGGCGTTTTTTGCACATTATAAAGCAGAGCAAAGTTTGACGTTAACGCTACTTGCCCTGGTTGCATTGCTAACTTCTTATTTTTTCGGGAAAGAGGTTCGGTACTAATAAAATTAGAAATTGGAAAAAGGAAATCGGAACGCTTAAAAAGTTGAACTTACTACATATTTGTTTTAAGCCTTGACTATTTCAACTTTCTATATTCTTTTTTCTACTTTTGAAACATTCGTCACTCGTTGCTCTTAATTTAAATCTTTTCACGTGTCCAAACTCTATCTTGTTCCCACACCTATCGGAAATTTAAAAGACATTACGTTTCGTGCTATTGAAGTTCTAAAGGAAGCAGATCTTATCCTTGCCGAAGACACGCGAACCAGCGGGAAACTCCTGAAGCATTATAATATAGCTACACAAATGCATTCTCACCACATGCATAACGAGCATAAAACAACCGAAGGCATAGTAAAACGAATCCAGGCAGGTGAAACTATCGCACTTATTAGCGATGCAGGAACCCCGGCCATTAGCGACCCAGGATTTTTATTGACAAGAGCCTGCGTGGAAGCTGGTATTGAAGTAGATTGTTTGCCTGGTGCTACTGCGTTTGTTCCGGCTTTGGTGAATAGTGGTTTACCCAACGATAAATTTGTGTTTGAAGGATTTTTACCCGTTAAAAAAGGTCGTCAAACCCGATTAAAACTATTAGCTGAAGAAACCAGAACTATTATTTTTTACGAATCTCCACACAAACTAGTTAAATCTTTAGCCCAGTTTATGGAGTATTTTGGAGCAGACAGGCAAATAGCTGTATCAAGGGAAATAACCAAACTTCACGAAGAAACCGTACGTGGAACTACTGCGGAAGTGTTGGCACATTATGAGGCAAAACCTCCTAAAGGGGAAATTGTTGTGGTAGTTGGAGGAAAAAAATAATGCAAAAACTACTTAAAGAAATACGGGACTGCTCTGTTTGTGCAAATCATCTACCGTTACGAACCAAGACCCATAATCGAGGCGTCACCAAACTCTAAAATAATATTAATTAGTCAGGCTCCAGGCCGGGTAGTGCACGAAAGCGGAAAAGCCTGGGCAGACCAAAGTGGGAAAAAGCTAAGAGAATGGTTGGGCGTGGACGAGAAAATATTTTATAACACAGATAACTTTGCCGTCCTCCCTATGGGGTTTTGTTACCCTGGAAAGGCAAAAACAGGCGATCTCCCGCCAAGAAGAGAATGTGCTCCATTATGGCATCCTCAGGTATTTTCTGAATTAAAAAATGTTCAGCTTATGTTAACGATCGGCTCGTATTCCAGTGCTTATTATTTGCCGAAGGATGGTAAAAACCTTACAGCACGTGTAGAAAATTTTGAGAACTATTTACCAACATACTGGCCGTTGCCACATTCCCTCACCAGTAAACAGATTTTGGAGAGCAAAAAACCCCTGGTTTGAAGAGAGTGTGGTGCCTTTGTTACAGAATAAAATTGCTGAAATTTTAAATGGAAAGTAATATTTGATATAGCTACATCATTCAATATTCATTAATTTCAAAGTTCTTGTGAATCGCTGGATAGATGGGTCAAATCTTTTAAAAAACGAATTACCGCCGGGGGAAGAAGCTTATCAGTCAATTTTTAAAAACAACCACCATTTCTCTCTGGGAATAGATGTTATTTTTTAGCTCAACAATCTAATATCAAAAATCTGCAATCTGCAATCAGGAATGCTCCCCTTTTTCCCAACCGTGTTTTCCAAGATATTGTTCTCCACTTTCTACGGCGCCTTCATTATATAGTAGGACGCAAAGTTTTTAAAAATTGAGTAAGAAAAAGTTCTCAATTTTTAAAAACAACCACCTTTTCTCCCTGGGAATAGATGTTATTTTTTAGCTCAACAATCTAATATCAAAAATCTGCAATCTGCAATCTGCAATCAGGAATGTTTCCCTTTTTCCCAACCGTGTTTTCCAAGATATTGTTCTCCACTTTCTACGGCGCCTTCTTCTATGGAAGTTCCCATGGAGTCGTTCCAGCGGTTTAGATAGCCAAAAAGTGAAATCACGCCTAGCATTTCAACAATTTCACCTTCATTCCAGTGCTCGTAAAGACGTTTTTTTATTTCTTCGTCTACGGCGTTTGGCACTTGGCTTGCTGCAAGTGAAAAATCCAGGGCGGCGCGCTCGGCTTCGTTAAAAGAAGGATGGGTGCGGTATTCCCAAATATTATCCAGTTGTTCCTGCTCTGCTCCGTAACGTTCTGCAGCTCTAATGGCGTGCGCCTGGCAATACCTGCATCCAGTGGCATTACTACTCACCCAGGCAATCATTCTTTTTAAAGCTGAAGTTACATTCCCTTCATTTGCCATCACAGCTTTGTTGAGGTTGATAAACGCACGGCTTATGGAGGGCCTGCGTTGCATGGTTAGCACGCTATTAGGACAAAAGCCCAGTGTCTCATTAAAAAACTCGGCAAGTTCCTGTGTGCTTGTATCGTGGTCTGGAGTAAGTGGCGTTACTAACGGCATGGATTATTTTTTTAAAATTTGTATAGTCCTTTACAAGTATTCAATTTTATATTTTTGCTGAAAATGTGAAGATACTTAATTATGAAAAAAGTTATAGCTTTATTAGTAATATTTAGCCTGTTTTCCTGTTCAAAAGATGACGATGCCAAAATGCCTCCCGAGCCTGTAGAAACGTCTATCGTACTAAGGATTGAAGATGAAAATGGACTTACATTCAACGATATTCAGGGGGACTTATTTGAAAATGGATTAGAAATTCCTATTCATACAGAAGCTAGTTGGGAGGAAGTGATTGTAGATATTCAATCTTATGAAGAATTTGAATATAACATATCGATTGCGGATCAGATGGGTTTTATAGATGATAGTGGAAATTCGGAAATTGTTATAGACATACCTTCTTTATTCGAAAATGACCAAACAGAAGTAATTTATTTCAGCATTTACAGTTCCGTTAACCAAAATTATATGAACAACTTTGTTTCAGCATCTATAAAAGAAGGTGAAACTAAAAATGTAACCTTAGTGGTGGCAGTCGATTTTACAGCTTTTGAAAAGTAGCCTCTTACTGCTTCACTAATGTTACCGTTGTATGTTCAATAGTAAGATAATACAACCCGGCAGCAAATCCTTCTATAGAAACTGTAGGGTTTTCCATACTGAAAATATCTGTCTGAATAATTTTCCCGGTAGCATCTGTTATTTGATAAGTTTTGTTTGTTAAGGAACATTCTGAACAGGAAATTGTTATAAAATCACTAGTTGGGTTTGGAGAGACTGTAAAGTTATTTCGGGTGTTTTCTTGGACTCCTAAAACATTATTATTTAGCCTGAATGCTAATAAATCTGATCCAAAATTTTCACTTTTACTTCCCACTACAACTATTTTACCATCAGTATCAATAATAAAATTTGATTCGTATAAATCTTGAAAATCCTCACGATTGTAACTTAAGCTAGGGTCAACAAAACCGTCGGAAAAATAGCGTTTAACATCAATTGGACCACCCAAAAACACCATTCCAACAGGCTGAAAAACAGCCAGAATACGTTGATTCTCTTGAATAATAACGCGTGGCACGCCACTTTCTATTATTTCACCTCCAGAACCTACTGTAGTGATAATTTCCCCTTCGGAAGATAATTTATAGATTCTTGATAAAGCAAAATCGGCCAATGGGTAAAAATATAAAGAGACAATGAGAATAGAACCATCTTCAAAAAGTCTCAACCTGTTTGTAACCGAGGCAAATTCGTCATTAGGATCTACATAAGGAATTTCAACAAATCCATTATCTCCAAATCCTGTGTCGATGGTTCCATCTTGATTTACCCTAAACATAACAGGAATTTCTTCACTATCTATTTCTTGAAATGCAGTTATTAAAATTTTATCATTTGAAGTAATTGTAAATGTCTGAAATTGTGTCGAAGGTGTCGGCTTTTCAATAAAAACGGTTCCTCCATTTCCAAATGATGAATCTATATCACCATTCATCAAAAAGCGTTTTATTTGAAAATTGCCATTTGAATTTAGGCCAGCAACAATTTGATTAAATTTATTAAAGAGTAATTGAGCACCAAATTCTCCTGGGAACGGGTTTAATTCTCCATTAGAGCCAAAAGAACTATCTATGGTGCCATCTGGCATGAGCATTCTAAAAATGCCTCCAACCCCTTCTATATTAAATACGCACAAGATTTTGTCTCCATTGACAGTATAGCTTGCTCGAGGGTCCTCTCTCACTATCGGTAAATATGTTATTATTCCATTGTCTCCAAAACTACCATCTAATGTTCCGTCATTTAAGAACTTATGAATGAGTATGGACTTGTCATTAGAGTCTAATTTACCTGCAAAAATTATGTAAGACCCGTCTGAAAGTTGATTAATTCCTCCTATATCAATAGAAGAGTCTCCATAATCAATATCCACAAAACCATTGTCTGCGAAAGAAGTATCAAGGCTACCATCCTGTGCAATGATTGAAAAGGATATAAGTAGACAAAAAGAAAAAAAATAAAGCTTATAAACCATTTTTTTAATTTAATGAATTAGTTAGTAAGTTATAAAAATCGAGTAACTTTACCAAGACTTCCCTATTAAACAATTCCAAAGAAAATTATAAAGTAATCCTGAACGGACTATAATTAAGATTTTGGACTTTCTCAACTCATGCGCTGAACCTTAAAACCAAAACCTTCCGAAGAAAAAATTGAAACGCTTGCTACGGCATTAGGCGTACATAAAATTATAGCATCACTATTACTGCAAAGAGGTGTAGAAACTTTTGAAGAAGCCAAAAAATTTTTTAGACCACTATTAGAAGAGTTGCACGATCCATACCTTATGAAAGATATGGAAAACGCTGTTGCAAGAATTGAAAAAGCTATTTCCGCAAAAGAAAATATCCTTGTTTTTGGCGACTACGATGTAGATGGAACTACCAGTGTTGCGTTACTTTCCTCTTACTTAAAAAGCTATTACCCAAACGTAGCCACCTATATTCCGGATCGCTACGATGAGGGTTACGGTGTTAGCTACAAAGGAATTGATTTTGCCGAGGACAACGATTTCACTTTGATCGTTGCATTGGATTGTGGCGTAAAAGCCATTGAAAAAGTGGCATACGCTTCAGAAAAAAACATCGATTTTATAATTTGCGATCATCACCGTCCAGGGGACGAACTTCCCAAGGCCGTAGCTGTGCTGGACCCAAAAAGAGAAGATTGTGACTATCCTTTTAAAGAATTGTGTGGTTGTGGGGTTGGTTTCAAGCTAATTCAGGCACTCGCCAAAAACCGAAATCAGACCATAGATGATTTATTATTGTATCTGGATTTGGTCGCTACGGCTATTGGAGCCGATATTGTTCCTATAACAGGTGAAAACCGAATTCTGGCGCATTACGGTTTAAAGGTTATTAATAGCAATCCACGAACAGGCTTTCAGGCTATTTTAAAGCAAGTCAAAAAAACTGAACTTACTATCACCGATGTCGTTTTTATCATCGCCCCAAGAATTAACGCCGCAGGTAGGATGAAACACGGGAACCACGCCGTAACGCTACTTACGGAAACCAATATGGACAAAGCTGCCATTTGGGCTGCCGAAATTGAACAGTTTAATACCGATAGACGCGATGCAGATAAGCGAATAACCGAAGAAGCCTTAACTCAAATTTTGGATAAAAAGGAGGAGGAGCGAATGACCACCGTAGTGTACGATGAAAGTTGGCACAAAGGAGTGATTGGAATTGTTGCTTCAAGATTGACCGAAACGTATTATCGTCCTACACTAGTATTTACAAAAAGTGGCGAAAAGTTGGCTGCCAGTGCCCGCTCTGTAAAAGGTTTTGATGTCTACAATGCTCTGGAAGCGTGCGCAGCATATATTGAACAGTTTGGAGGGCATAAATACGCAGCCGGATTAACACTTTTTGAAAAAGACTACGGAAATTTTAAAGCCGAATTTGAAAAAGTTGTTTCAGAAACCATAGATCCTAAACTTTTAAATCCGCAGCTATCCATTGATGCCGAAATTAATTTTTCCGATATCACTCCAAAATTTTATCGAATCTTAAAACAATTTGCCCCTTTTGGACCTGGAAATATGACACCTGTCTTTATGACACAGCACGTTAAAGATGTGGGTTACGGCAAATGTGTTGGGGAAGATAAAAGCCATTTGAGAGTGGTAGTGAAGCAAAGAAACAGCAATCAGTTTACTGGAATTGGCTTTGGAATGGGTAATAAATACGACATAGCCTGCAAAGGAAAACCCTTTAAAGCAGCATATGTGATTGATGAGAATGAATGGCAGGGAAATGTGAACCTTCAATTACGTTTAAAAGACATCAAGTCCTAAATTTTAGTATCTTTAGTACATAACCTATTCTGAAAAATGAAAGCAATTATTATAGTGCTCTTGGCAATTATTGTAGGAATTATGGGCTATAATTTTTACCATTCCTGGCACCGATTTCATCCGCCAAATTATCACTATGTTGCCGAAGTTGAGGTGCCAGAAAACCATCCAGATAAATCACTTTTATTAGACTATTACGAAGCCGTTGAAAAGCTGAATGGCTACGTGATTACCCAATGGAGTGCTAACGGTATAGACGTACGTAACCCAGAAGATGATCACGATGCAACCAAAGCTGCTATACTGGAATATGCTTCAAAATTGGCAACGGTGAAATATTTTGAAGGACAATTTTTTGAGAATAACACCAAGGTTGAAACCCCGAAAGAACTTTCAGCACAAGAAAAAAGGAAGCAACTAATTGAAAAAATGTTTTACATAAACCCACTGGCAAACGAATTTAAACTTGGTGAAAAGAGTGCTTTGATTTATGAAGTACAGCGTATTTTAATTGAAAAAGGAGATACTATTCAGCATGACGGGTTGTATCGGTTAGAAACACAAACCGCCCTTAAAGATTTTGAAGCTAAAAATGGTTTGTTTCCGGACGGGAAGTTGGACGCATTAACGTTAGAAGTGCTTTTAAAGTGAAAAAATTTACGCTTCAAAAGTCTTAAGCTCAAATCCGGAGCCATCAAAAACGCCATATGTATATTGAGAGATCCAATCCCCAAGATTATAATAGGTTGAATTTTCAGTAAGTTGAATTTTCATATTAAGGTGCCGGTGTCCAAACACAAAGTAGTCGTAATATTTGGTTTCGAGTTTCCGTTTAGCGTAGAGGGCGAGCCATTCGTTTTCCTCGCCTAAAAATTTTTTATCTTCTTCACCAGAAATCAGCTTATTTTTTACGGAAAGATATTGCGCTATTTTCATTCCCAGTGCAGGATGAAACCAATGGAACAGCCAATTAAAAACGGGGTTTTCAAATACTTTCTTCATTCTTTTATAACCCATATCTCCAGGCCCTTTCCGTCGCCGTGTCCTATGAAGAAGGTCTTATTGTTGAAGGTAAACTCTTTTGGCTCACGGTACGTTGGTATGTTCAGCTCCTTTTCAAAATAATCTCCCATCCAGAGATCGTGATTTCCCACAAAAAAATGAATTGGAATACCACTATCGCTTAATTCGGCAAGTTTTCCCAGTACTCTCACAAACCCTTTTGGCACTACAGTTTTATACTCAAACCAAAAATCGAATAAATCACCGAGTAAAAAAATAGCGGCAGCGTCTTCTTTTATTTCGTCCAGCCAGCGTACAAATTTCTTTTCACGGGGTAAACTTTCGGCAGCTGTTGGAGCACCTAAATGGTTGTCGCTAGAGAAGTATATTTTTTTTCCTGGAGGGATTTGCATGGTGTAAAGATACTAATTGAGTACTCAGTTTTCAGTTGCAGTTTTCAGTAATTCAATTTTCAGATATAGTGTGCGGTGATTCACTGGCAGCATGTTAAAATCATTTTTTACTTGCAGCAAATCCTCAAGAAAACGATGCGGTGTTTTTAAAACTAAATATATTATACTGCAAACTGCCACTGCTACTGCAAACTAATTATCACTCGCATACCATTCTGCATAGCTAGTGGCGGTTTCTTGCAAGCGCAACGAATGTAGTTGAATATTTTTAGGAAGCCGTTGTTTTATTTTTTCAGCAAAGTCAATCACCATCATTTCACTGGTGGGCTGGTAGCTTACCAGGAGTACATTATGGCCGCGGTCGCTCAATTCTTTTGCCAATTCTACGTGCGGTGTGTTTTTATTAAAGACCGTGGCGTGGTCAAAAACATCTACAATATCTTCTTTAACAATTTTTTTGAGATCGCCAAAGTCTATCACCATCCCGTGTTTTACATTGTTACTGTCATCTATAGGTGTTCCAATAACAGTTACAGATAGTTTGTAGCTGTGTCCGTGTACGTTTCGGCATTTACCGTCGTAGCCATATAAGGCGTGGCCTGTCTCGAAGGAAAATTGTTTTGTGATGCGTATTTTGTGAGCCATTATCTTCGGTTTCTGAATTTACTGTAAATAACCACTACAACAACCATAATTGCCAGGATAAGAAAAAGACCGGGACCTCCTAAAAATTCTATTATTTCCATCATGTACTTCTTAAAAGACAAAAGTACTAAAAACAGATAGTTCTATTTCAGAAATAATGAGCCTATCCTATTCTGAATTACTTCAAAATTCTTCTTTTATATCTTCGGCGAATTACCTTTTTTTTCACTTTCCCTAACCTGTGCAAACTAAAAGAATAAAACTTCAGCTTCTAATTCAAGATTTTCTTATTCATTAAGCATTGAATCACGTTTCTTAGCCTCTTCTTTTTTCTTAATACTCTTTTCTACTTGTCTGAAATAGCGTTGGGTTCTTATCTTTTTTATAATAAAAGCCACGGCAACAATTAATCCCAGAATATACAAACCTCCTTTTCCGTTGAGGTAATTAAAAATTTCGTTCATACTTTAAATTTTATAGTAATAGAGTCGCAAGGAAACTCAATTTCTTGCCAAAGGAAGGTATTTAGTTTTATATTTTATGAGTAAAGCAATACCACGCCAGGCTACCCAGACAATAAGTGCCAGCCATATCCCCACCAGCCCCCATTCCTGATATTTCGAAAGGTAAAGCACCGGGATAAACCCAAAGATTGTGGCGCTTAAGAGAACGTTTCGCAAATAGCCCATTTCACCCAGTCCTTTAAAAATTGAATCCAGTGTAAATGCAATGGCGTTAAAGGGCAAACAGATAAGCACCATAAAAAACATACCGTAAAATATTGAAAGTACTTCGGGGTCTTTATTGAATAATACCCCGAGCGGTTTATAAAGTGCCAAGGCGAGAAGTGCCAGCAGGAAAGCAACACCAATGTTATAAAAGCTCACTTTTCTAGTAAGCTCCCAAAGCTTTCCGAAGTTGCGTTCGCCCAGAATTTTACCACCTAAAATATTTCCGGCAGCTCCGTACCCGTCCAGAAAGAACGCCGTAAATATCCAGATATTAAAAGCAATAGTGTGTGCGGCAATATATTCTTTTCCTAATGCAGCTGCTTCTCTGGTAGAGAGAATTAATGCCGCATTTAAGGCTAACGAGCGTAAAAATAAGTTCAGGCTCATAGAGACCAGTCTCTTCATTTCGGGGTGAAAATCGAAGCTTAATCGTAGTGAAACTTTGGTCTTTTTTAAAACCAAAATAAGTGAAAGTAGCGCCATTAAAATCTGTGCGGTCAGACTAGCCCAGGCAGCTCCAACAACTCCCATGGGCTTAATATAGCCTTCTACACCATAGACGAGGGCGAAGTCCAGCCCTATATTTATTCCCGCACCAATAGCAGCAATTATCATGGGCCAAAACGTATTCTGAAGCCCCCGAAAGATGCCAAAAACAGCAAAAGTAAAGAGTGTCAAAGGAAAGCCCCACACACGAATGTTGTAATAATCTATGCTGTATTTCAGGATGAGGCCATCGGCATTAAGGAGCGTAAAAATCTCCTCAACAAAAAAGTAAGTACCCCCTAAAACAAGAATGCTAAGTGTAATATTAAAAAATACTGCCTGTGCTGGAAAACTCTTTAAATCTTCAATAGTTCCAGCGCCCAAATTTTGTGAAATGATGGCCGAAATAGCGCTTCGTGTCTGTCCTAAAATCCAGATAAGTGCTGAAAGAAATGTACCTACAATCCCAACTGCTGCCAGACTTTCTGTTCCAAACTCTGGGATGTTACCAACAACCGCTGCATCTGTACTGGAAAGTACGGGCTCTGCGATGCCGGCAATAATAGCAGGAATGGCAAGTTGCTGGATACGTTTAAAGGAAATATCGGTGGCGCTCATTAGGTCTTGCAAAGCTAATGTTTTGCTATTATTAATGTGCTATTTCTAAAAATTGTATTACCTCCAAAAGTTTAACAGGAAAACCGGGTGCCAGGTTCCTGAGAGATTTTTAATGTCTATAATAGTAAGAATTGTATGGAAGGACAAGCTCATAACAGTGAAAAGGAAAATCCGTTTGCCTTGGAAAGTACACATCTCCTAGTTTCTGATAGCCCCGAGCTTCATAAAAACGTTTATTTCTATCATTTTTACTGAAAGTATCAAGCCGTACGGAAAGCGCATTTTGTTTTCTGGCAAAAGCTTCGGCAAAATCCATTAATCGTGTTGCCATACCTTGATGTTGAAAATCCGGGTGTACAGCAAGACGGTGTATGTAATGGTTTAAACCATCTGCGGTAATCCAATCTATAGCGTTGTATTCATCATCCTTTTTGGTTGAAATGGTAATGCATCCTATGATGGTTTCTTCAGCAACGAGAATATACAATTCGTCTCTTTTAACATCTATCTCAAACGCTTCCTTATTTGGGTAGGCATCATTCCACTGTAGAATCCCTTCAGCAGTCATTTTTACAGCGCAAGCCCTTGTTATTGTTATAATTTTGTCAATTTCCGACGGTTTCGCTTTCCGAATCATATAGAAGGATTAATTTTGCAGTCAACTAAAGATACCCATTTTATGAAAAATATATTGGTTCCTATAGGCTCGAGTGATAATTCGGTGAGTAATTTACAGTATGCTATAGACCTCGCGCAAGAGGTCGATGCGTATGTATATGTAATCTCTGTGTTTCAGGAATTTAGCAAAGCAGGCGGATTGAGCAAGGTGAACACTATTTTAAAGGAAGACAGCGAAAACAGGCTGGACGAAGTGCTTGGGAAAGTGAATAAAAGAGACGTTACTGTAATTGCGCATCCCATTAAAGGAAGCGTGGTAGAAACTATAAACCGTTTTAACAAGCACGTGCCTGTCGATTTAATGGTACTATCGCCACGAAGTAACTCTATTAGAGAAGAAGTATATTTAGGAAATACGTCTGGTAAAATAATGAAACAGACGAATATTCCCATTTTAGTTGTTCCAGAAGGAGCTGTTTTTGAGCAGCCTAAAACAATTTTAATGGCGTTTAAAAACGGACAGTTTAAAAGTAAGAAAATGCTTGAACCGCTACGCAGGTTTGCAAAAAACTTTGGTACGGAGATTAATGTATTGCATGTTGAAACGCCGGAAAGCAGTGAAGAAATGCTGGAAATGAGCGAAAATCTTAAAAAAATAATTTCAAAATACACAAAGACCGAAAACGCTACAACCTTCCAGGCAGTCTTAGAACATTTCCAAAGCCACAATCCGGACATGTTGTGTGTTGTGCGCCGCAAACGCGGATTTTTCAAGAAGTTATGGGAGAAAAATGTCGTGCTTAAAAAAGAATTTCATACCAGCAAACCATTGTTGGTTTTAAGAGTACAGGAATAAATTAAATTCTTATATTAGTGGCCTAATTGGGGGATTAGCTCAGTTGGCTAGAGCGTCTGGCTGGCAGTCAGAAGGCCATCGGTTCGAATCCGATATTCTCCACCAAAAGCAGGATTTCTAAAAATGGAATCCTGTTTTTTTGTGAACTAGTGTTTGTGAACGGGACCTTCTACATAGCAGATCGCACTCTTTTCTGGTCTCATACTAGTTGCGTGTTACTTTGAGAATTCATTTGGTAAAGTTCTATATCTCTTATATAGTTTTTCAAATCCTTAGAAGTGGGCTTCCCTTTTAGAATTTTTTTCCATTTCGCCCTAAGGGTTATATGTTGGATTGCTTCGGTCATTTTTCTGAATTATTAGTTAGCGTATAAAATTCAGTAGAAATATGAAGAAAATCAAGGGGTATTTACCCCCTTTTTACATTTATTGGTTTAATTGGTAAGAAAAGAGATGGTTACCTTAACCACTTCCTGAAGGTGTTGCGGCAGCGTATTTTCATTCCAGGGATGGCTTGCCCCAAAAACGTGATTGGCATCCTCTATAAGTTCCAGCGTGGCATTCTTATTCCATCTTTTAAGCTTTTTGGCCTCCTCTACAGCTACTGTTGGGTCTTTTTTGCCGTGAACTATCAAACAAGGTTTTTCAAGATTCCTTATAGCTCTTTGTATGGTGAGACGCTCTTCATTTTTAATAAAATCTTCGTAAAACTGCCAATCGTGTGGCATTTGTTGTTTGGTGCGCCCGTTTTCTACAAAAGTTCTTCCCGTTTTTTTCCAGCTTTTGAAGCCAGCTGATCCTTCCTCAAATCGCTCTTTATAATCGCTTACGCCAGCCCAAGTCACCACTTTTTTTACCAGCTTATTTTCTTCGGCTTTAATAAGCACAATGCCACCACCACGGCTATGGCCAATGAGCGAAATGTTGTTGACAGTTGCTTCCTGATGAAATTGTTTTGTCTTGGCAAGATGATCAATAATAGCGTCCAGATCTTCCAATTCTTTACTATAGTTATTTTGCGCAAATGCTTCCAGATCCGGGAAATCTATAGGGTTGTCCGCGGTTCCTCCATTGTGTGAAAAATTGAATTTCAGAAAGAAAAATCCAGCATCGGCGAACGCCTTTGCCACTAACTCCCAGGCTCCCCAATCTTTAAAACCTTTGTAGCCGTGACAAAAAAGCACTATGGGTTTTGGTGTATGGGTTGGAGTAAAAAACACATCGTAGACAATGGGTTTTTTATTGGGACGTTCCAGTATGTTGTTTAGGAGTTTTTCCATTGGATATTATAGTTCTTTTTCGTTGAAAGGAATTTCTGGATTACATATTTCCAAAATAAGCTTTTTAAGTTCTCCAGAAAACAGCGTTAATGTTTCTTTTGTAATATTCTGATCTTTATTTCGGCTTCTTGCCGAATCTTTTGTGCCGAATTTTAAGAAACCACTTGCCATGTTTTTAAATGAAATAATACCTGCTTCAGCACTGGTAAAAGGTTCATTTCCGTAGAGCATGAGGGCATACGTTAATACCTGAAACGCCTTACTGAATTTATAGTCTGAGGTTAACGCCGCCCACGCTACCACATCCAGATCACCTTGTTGCACATTCCCGGTTTTATAGTCTATGATGCGCATTTGCCCGTTATAGCTATCTACGCGATCTACCTTTCCGTGAATGGACACCGGAAAGTCCAGCTCAGGAATGTCTAACGGAAAGATTAGGTCGCTTTCAACGTGAAGTATTTTTATGGTGTTTCCAGCCTCAACTTCTGCAATATCCTGCGCAATTAGGTTTTCCACGTAGCGTTTGGCCACCTCGAAAATAATAAGGTTTTTCCCTTTTGAAATATCACCGCCTTTAAAATTTTCGGAAAACTGGGTAGCGACTTCTGAAGCTACTTTCGTTTTTATATTTTTTAGAATTTCCTTGGTTAAAACAGCTTGTATATAAGGCTCATATAAATACTGGAGCGTATCGTGTACAATAGTTCCCAGGGTATTAAATGCTACGGTTTCTTCAACTTCGTTAAACTCTTTTACCTTTAATATTTTCTGGTAATAAAAATCGATAGGATTGCGAATATAGCTGGTAAGTGCCGAAGGAGAGAATCCTTTTTTAGCAATTTGTTTTAGTCTTTCCTGTACTTTTTCGGTTTTATCGATAGTTTTAAGCTGCCTTTGCTGAATGGAAACCTTGGGCGAAACAGATTGCTCCAGAAAGGTATGGTTTGGGTGTCCTTCTATCTCCAACTGAAGAATAAATCTGCTTTTCTCCCCACTGTTTAGTCCTTCTGTAAAATTGGTATAGAGTAATGTAATTTCTTTAGCTCTGTGCAACATATGATAAAAGTGATAGGTGTAAATGGCATCTTTTTCAATATAGGAAGGCAGCTTAAATTGTTTCTTCAGATCGTAGGTAATAAAAGAAGCATTCGATTTTCCAGAAGGCAATATACCTTCATTTACCGAGAGCAGGATCACATTTTCAAAATCCAGCACACGGGTTTCTAATACTCCCATAATCTGCAACCCCTTAAATGCCTCTCCTTTAAAATCTATGGTTGTGACGGCTATTAGCTCGTTAAATAGCTCTTGTAGCGTCAGTAAATTTGCCAGATGATTGTATTTCATACTCAGCGCTTTTAGTTCTTCAATAATGCTGAATAACTTATGAAGTACTACTTTTTCAACACTATAGTCTGTAGGTACTTTTCTTAATTGTTCAATAATTTGATTGAAAACAGCCAGAGCTTTTGCGGGACTCTCGCCCAAGGAACCAAAGAGCAATGCAAGCGTCTCCCCATCTTTTTCTTCTGAAATTTCTAAAATCTGTTTCAGCGTATAGTGGCTTCTATTTTGCTGTGTAATATTGTTAACTATTGACTGATTGCTGAGTAGTTTAGCAGCTGTTGGACTTCCTATAATTTTTAAAACGTCTCTAAAATAAAAGGATTCAGGGTTTTTTTTGTGAATGGCGAGCCAAGTTTCAAAAAATATACCAACAGGGAAATTTTTTAAGGCCGCTCCCATAGTGACGTTTGCTTGCATTACATTGGCTGGTAAAGAATGTAATAGAGGTAGTAACAGCGTTTCGTCTGCAAGAACAATGGCTGTGTTGTTAAGCTTTTCTGGAGAAAAACGTTGTAAAATTTGCCCGGTGTATTTTAATTGCGCACTGTTTTTGGAACAAGCCACACTTGTTATGGTCTTGGCTTCTGCATACTTATTTGATATAAAGTTTGGGCTATTCTTATCGAAATAGTTCCATTCTTTAAGATAATTTCTAAAAAACAAAGAAGCACTATGTTTAGAAATCCCTGTAAATACCTTTTCTGCATCCCAATATATGGAGCTATACTCTGTTTCCAGAAAAGCCTGGATTATTTGTTGCTCTGCGGTGTTTAGCGCATTAAACCCTATAAAAAAATGTCGCTGTGTTACGGTTGCCTGAAGATAATGTTCAATATTATTTACGGCTTCCCTGTAAACAAGACCCTGATATGCGATATCATCTTTTATGAGGGCTTCTTTAAGATTATAATAAAATTGAGGAAGTTGTTTCCAGAACTCAAGATAGTTTGTAATAAAGCTGGAAGTTTCTGAAGTTACATTCCATCGTTCAAGAGATTTAATACTCGCTAAGTACCCAAAAAACTGATCTGGATCCAGCAAGTACCTATCTACTTCATTAAAGTCATTAAGTAATGTTATTGCCCAGCTGGAATACCCGTCGAAAGTTTCTTTCTCTTCAAAGTTTGTCGTGCTTTTATAAACTTCGTAACTTTTAAAAAGAAGTTCTGTAGCATCTATTATTTCTAATCCTGAGAGCTCTTGTATTAGGTCTTCAATGCTTATTATTTTGGGCAGAAAAGTTGTTTTAGTTGTTTGAAGCCTAAGGTAGTTTTTCAAAAAACCACCAGCTCGTTTACTGGGAAGTATAAAGACGCAGTTGGACAGATCATCCTGTTTTTGCTGAATATGTTTTAAGGTTTCTTCAAGAAAAGTTAGCATACCCTAAAAATAAGAAACGCCCCCAATATTGGAGGCGTTTCTACTTAATTATTTAGAGTGTTTTTTATTTCTTCAAAGAAATCTCAACACGTCTGTTCTGTTGTCTACCAGCTTTAGTATCGTTGGTAGCTATAGGACGAGTTTCACCGTATCCTTCAGAAGTTAATCTGCTAGATGGGATACCCATATTTCCTTCAAGATATGTTTTTACAGAAGCAGCTCTTTCTTTAGAAAGCTTCATATTGTACGAATCACTACCTCTACTATCTGTGTGTCCTTCAATGTGGAAGTTAGCAGATGGGTATTCTTTCATAATGTCTGAAATACTCTTTAATGCAGAGAAAGATTCCTGACGGATCGTTGCTTTATCGTAATCGAATAAGATAGTTTTAGAGTACTCATTCAATTGGTTGATAATTTCTATAGTTACTTCTGGACATCCGTTGTTTGCAACAGTACCAGGAACGTCTGGGCATTCATCATCTTTGTCTAGTACACCGTCACCATCACGATCTTCGTAAGGACAACCATTGTTAGACTTACGACCAGCTTCATTAGGACAAGCATCTTCAGCATCTGTGATACCATCACCGTCAGCATCTGGACAACCATTCATAGAAGCAAGACCGGCAACAGTAGGACAAGCATCTTGTGGATCTGGAATACCATCACCATCAGTATCAGGACAACCGTTAAATTCAGCTAAACCTGGAGTGTTAGGACACGCATCATTTCTGTCTTCAATACCATCACCATCAGTATCAGGACAACCATTAAATTCTGGAAGACCAGGAACTTCTGGACACTCATCATCTACGTCATAGATACCATCACCATCTGTATCTTTTCCACCAAATTTAAACATAAAACCTGCAGAGTGCTGGAAGTGTTGGATACCGTACGTATCTTCAAAAGCGTGCTTGTATGTAGATTGTACTTCAAAAGCAAAGTTTTCACCTAACCAGAAACGTACATTAGCGATACCATTTGCAGTTCCAAATCCAATATCGTCTACCCAAGTATAACCTCCACCAACACCAATAGATGGATCAAACCATCCACCAGGACCGTTCAATAGGTCTCTTAAGCTATATTTAATCTCACCATCTAAACCGTAATAAGTTACATCAGGAATTCTAATATCACCAACTTTTTCAATTTTGTTGATTGTTCCAACTCCTGTAAAAGAAAAACCACTACCAATATATCTACCTACAGATACTCTAGAGACTGAAGGAAGTATATTCCAGTGATCGTTTGCATTAAAATACTCGTCAAACATTTCCCCTTTAAGTTCGGTTCCGTCTGCAAGCATTGCCATAAAGCGTCCCTCGTCGTCAATTCCTGTTGGGAAAAGATCTACTGCGTTGATACCAGCACCAACTGACCAAGGGTTGTTTTCGTCTTGTGCGTTAGCTGCACCAACCCCTATAATAAGGAGCGCAGCAACTAAAATACTGTTAAGATGTTTCATATTGATTGTTTAATTTTTAAGTGTTAATGGAACAAAAGTAAGTTGTTAAAACTTATAAACAAAAGCAAATCTAATAAAATTTTCATAAATACAAAAGGCTTGCTATTTAAAGTATAATCTAGGCTCCACTAATTACGCCTAATGATAAACCTACTTTTTTAAATGCCGCTATCGCTTTATCCAAGTGTGATTGGTCATGAGCTGCAGAAAGTTGAACCCTAATCCTAGCTTTACCCTTTGGCACGACGGGATAGAAAAAACCTATCACATAAATGCCTTCTTCCAACAACATATCTGCCATATTTTGAGAAAGTTGCGCATCATATAACATCACTGGAACTATAGCTGAATCTCCATCTACTATATCAAACCCAGCTGCTTTCATCCCTTTTTTAAAGTAATTGGTATTGTACTCTAGCGT
The DNA here is from genome assembly GCA_963793275.1 of uncultured Flavobacteriaceae bacterium. GTDB lineage: Bacteria > Bacteroidota > Bacteroidia > Flavobacteriales > Flavobacteriaceae > Marinirhabdus. Next base: position 60,677 of record CAWBZL010000004.1, on the reverse strand, counting down.
ATCTCGCAAACTTGTATCTGTCGCTAGCATATCGAATACTTTGATAGACGCACCTACAATCGCCGGAGCAAGTGAGTTAGAAAATAAATAAGGTCTGGACCGCTGTCTTAAAATTTCAATAATTTCTTTTTTCCCAGTGGTATAGCCTCCCATGGCACCACCAAGTGCTTTCCCCAGGGTTCCGGTTATGATGTCTATTCGTCCCATTACCCCCTTTTCTTCGAGCGTTCCTCTTCCTGTTTCGCCAATAAAACCAGCAGCGTGACACTCATCTATCATGACCAGAGCATCGTATTTATCGGCCAGATCACAAATTTTATCCAGTGGCGCAACAATACCATCCATAGAGAAAACACCGTCGGTTACAATAATCTTAAAGCGTGCTCCGTTTTCATTAGCGGCTTTTAATTGTACTTCTAAGTCCTCCATATTGCTGTTTTCGTACCTATATCTTGCGGCTTTACACAATCTTACTCCATCTATAATAGAGGCGTGATTTAGAGAGTCTGAAATAATGGCATCCTCCGCCGTTAGCAGCGGTTCAAAAACACCTGCGTTAGCGTCAAAAGCTGCAGCGTAGAGAATAGTATCTTCGGTCTGGTAATATTCGGCAATTTTAGCTTCAAGCGTTTTGTGAATATCCTGCGTGCCGCAGATAAAACGTACAGAGGACATACCAAATCCGTGCGTGTCCATGGCGTCTTTGGCTGCCTGAATTACTTCCTTATTTGAAGACAATCCTAAATAATTATTTGCACAAAAATTGATGACTTCCTCACCCGTTGAAATTTTTATGACAGCGTCCTGTGGAGATGTAATTATTCGCTCTTTTTTGTAAAGACCGTTATCTTTTATATCCTGAATTTCTTGTTGTAAATGTTCTTTAATATTTTCGTACATACCTAGTTATTTTATAAGTTTCAAAGTTAAATTTTATTTATTGAAATAGAAGCCCCATCTACATAAATTAGGATTTTAGACTGTACCAGAAATCCCATGTCCTCAAGCGCTTGGGCATAGCTGTTTAGTTGCGCTCTATGATTTTCAAGTGGAGCTCCCGTTTTATAGTCTGTAATAACTACTTTTTTGTTTCCAAAAAAATTGAGGCGGTCGGGACGAATTAATTTTTGCTCTTTCGTACTAATATCCCGCTCGTTGTAAATGTTTTTTCTTTCCAGGGAATCATCAAAGAGGTAGGATGTTTCAGCATGATCTAAAATACTATCAATTATGGTTGCTAATTCATTTATTTTTTTCTTCGGAAGGATACTTCGCTGCTCATACTCTTCAAATATTGAAATACGATCTTTTTTGGTTCTGATTTTCTCCATAGTATCGTGCAACAAATTTCCAAAATCTATTGCTAGGGCAGCGTCACTTTCCCATAACGAGGCATCTGCACTGGCAACACTTAGCTGATGATTTTCTGGCGCCGAAGAAATAAAAGAAGGCACTACAGGAGTGCTCTTTGTTTTGGAGTTTGTTTTAGGACGTGATTGTCCTGTTTTTATCGCATCTCCGAAGGAATACAGCATTTGATCATCTTTCCACTTGCCTTGTGCCATTAAAAAAGCAATTAGTACCTGGCTGAAATCTTTTGGAGGTTCCGAAATTTGTTTTGAAGGTTTTTCAGCGTACAAATACAATTGCTCAACAGCTCTGGTAAGCGTAACGTATAACAGGTTAAAATTGTCCAATTCTAACGTGTTTCTGCGTTCCTGATACATGTACTGGCCATTTTCTCCATACATTTCCACTTCGCTTTTATAATTTATGAGTACCTCATCAAATTGCTCGTGTTCCATTGGGAACCATGCTTTCGGGTTCATTTCGCCATAAATTTCGGTCGTGGCATAGGGGAATAGAACAATGGGAAATTCCAGACCTTTAGATTTATGAATGGTCATAATAGTTACCGCATTCTGGGTATTTCCCGAAGGAATACTTGCGGTTCCTTTCTTTTGTTCCCAATACTCCAGGAAATTAATTTTCCCCGCCTGCGGATTACTTTCAAAATCCAGTACAAAGTCTATAAAAGTGAATAGATACGCATCTGCTTTTTCCTGCAATGCTAAGGCGTTTATAATGTATTCACAAGACTGATACAGCGACTTGGAGCCTATTTCAGCAAGAGAAAACGCTATTCCGTAGGCTTTTAGTTTTTCTGAAAAGAAGTGCGTTTGTAAGGGTAATAATTCACTTAAAAAGTCGTGTTTTGAACACTTTATTTCAAAAGTATCGTGGACAAATTCTAAAAATGAAACTTTTGCTATTTCATTGGTTGGAAACACCGCAAATGTGAGCGCATTTACAATGCATTGTACTAAAGGCGAAAATTGCAATAGCAAAGTTTCCGAAGAAACCACATCTATCCCCAACTCCATTAAATAGGTGCTTAGTGCAATCCCATTGCTTTTGGTTCTTGTTAAAATACAAATGTCGTCCAGCGAATACCCGCCATTTTTTAGTTGGGTAATGGTTTTAAATATCTGTTGCCCGTATAATTGGTGGGCTTCTTCTTTATTTTCGGCTTCAATAAATTCAATTTGAACGTAACCGTTAGGCTTTGTGTTTTGCTTTTGTTTGTTACCAATTTCATATAAATGCGCGTGTACATCATTACCAAAATACCGGCTTATAAAACTGAAAAATGCATTATTGAAGTCAATAACTTTTTCGCAACTCCTAAAATTTGTGTCTAGATTTTCTATTTTTTTATGTTGAACAGAAAACGGATTTTCATCCCCGTACAAGCTCATAAATTGCTCTGGCAAACCACCTCTCCAGCGATAGATAGCCTGCTTTGCATCGCCCACAAGTAACAAACTTCCCTGCGTAGTGTCTTCAAATTGTTGTGACAGCGCGTTATCAATTAACGGGATTAAATTTTGCCATTGTAAAGAGGAAGTGTCCTGAAATTCATCTATAAAAAAATGACGGTACCTATCACCTAAGCGCTCATAAATAAAGGGAGCGGGCTGGTCTTTAATTTCTTCGTGAATAAGGGCGTTAAATTCTGAAATAGGCAACACATTATACTGCTCCTTTAAAACTTCAAACTCTTGCTGCACCAGATTAATTACCGAAAGGGGAATTAGGTTTTTCAGAATATTGTCGTACAACCATATTTGAGCTACCAGCTGTTTTGTTTGCTTAAAAACAGCAATAAATTGTGGTGCTAATGCATCTATGGTTCCGGCAACAAGGTCAGTCGTTTTAGACTTGGGATACATAGGTTTTTCACCCATTGTTTCTTGCCAAACTGCCCCAAAAGATACCCCCAGATTAGACGCCGCCAATTTTTCTAAGTAACCAGGAAAATAAGCGCGACTCCCACCGTTAAAGTCTGATTTTTCTAAGCCGGCTTCCGTTAGTAGGGTAAGTGTATCCTGTGCTACCTTTGAAATATCCAACAGCAGGTCATCCCTTTTTTTTTGAATAGACTTTTTGAACTTCTGAAAATCGTCCAGAGAAGCAGTTGCAAACTTTTTAAGATGGGCGGCATCGTTTTCGTTCAATAACAACGAGGCTGTATTTGCAATATCGTTGGCTATATCCCAGGATTTATCCTCATCGGTTTTTTGTAGCGCATACTGCACAAGTACTTTGGTAACAGCTTTATCCTCGCCAACCTTTGCTATTAATTGGTCTACAGCTTCCTGTATAAGCTGTGGCGTGTCCAGGCTCACTTCAAAATGAGCAGGAAGTTTTAGATCCCGGGCAAACGTGCGAATAAGTCTGTGGTTAAAATGATCTATAGTTTCCACACTAAATTGCGAATAGTGATGTAATAAATGCGATAGTATTTTTTTTGATTTCTGCTGAAGGGTTGCCACTTCGATGTTGGTTTCCTCGGAAATTTTAGAGAGCATTGCAGGGATTTCTTCAGTTCCAGCCGTAGAAAAGTTGGAAAACTCCACCAATGTTTCTATAATGCGTTCTTTCATTTCGGCAACGGCCTTATTGGTAAATGTTATGGCCAGCAGGTTTTTATAATTGTCGTCTCTTGGAGCAGTTAGCAATTCTTTCAGATATAGTTTTACGAGTGTAAATGTCTTTCCGCTGCCAGCAGATGCGTTGTAGATAGTAAAAGGTGTAGTTGAAGTCACAAGGAAATTTTTATAAAAATACAAATTAAAAACGCTACGCAAAGACCATCAACATTCTCTATAGGTTCATCAAAATCTTATAAATTCTATAACAGTTACCGGCGTAACTAATACGTATCTTTACCGTTATAAATAGAATAGTAACCAAAAAAACGAAGAATATGTCATTTGAATTACCGAAATTAAAATACGCACACGACGCATTAACACCGCATATAGATGAACAGACCATGAAGATTCATCACGGGAAACACCATCAGGGATATACAGATAAGTTGAACGCAGCCATTGAAGGAACAGACATGGAAGGCAAAACCATTGAAAATATCCTGATTAACCTTGATATGAAAAACAAAGCCGTAAGAAATAACGGTGGCGGGTTCTATAATCACCGACTTTTTTGGGAAATAATGTCTCCTGATGGAGGTGGAGAGCCTACAGGTGAGTTAAAAACTGCAATTACCAGTGCCTACGGAAGTTTTGCCGATTTTAAAGCAAAATTTTCTGAAGCGGCTAAAACACAATTTGGCTCTGGATGGGCTTGGTTATGTGTACACGAAGGAGGCAAAGTTGAAGTATGTAGCACTCCAAACCAGGACAATCCACTAATGCCAGGAGTAGGTTGCGGTGGCACGCCAATTTTAGGACTAGATGTGTGGGAACACGCATATTACTTAAAGTATCAAAACAAGCGTCCGGATTATGTTGAAGCTTTTTTCAACCTAATAAACTGGGAAGAAGTGTCTAAGAGATATATGCAGAATAAATAAACTGTCTAATAATACAGTTGAAACCTCCTTTAATTTTTTTGAAGGAGGTTTTTTTATGGGATGGTAATATTATTAGAGAAGAAAATTATTTTGAACATATGTTATAGAAATTTAGAAGATGAAATTTCTACCTCAATTTTATTCACTAGGAAGTTCCGTTTTATCAATATTGACAGGCCTTTTAAAGAGTATATTTTTTTGATATCCTATAAATGGGCTTTGCATATCCCGCCTGTAAGTGGGAGGAAGAGACGGACAATTTTTTTTGGGTGTTGAGAAACGCCTCGCAATAAACCGCTACGCCGCGTATTGCTCACCACCCCCGAAAGTTTGGTGCATAAAAAGGTGAATGTTTGTTAAGGAGAATAGGAAACGCCTCGCAATAAACCGCTACGCAGTGTATTGCTCACCACCCCGCAAGTTTGGTGCATAAAAAGGTGAATGTTTGTTCAGGAGAATAGGAAACGCCTCGCAATAAACCGCTACGCCGTGTATTGCTCACCACCCCCGAAAGTTTGGTGCATAAAAAAGGTGAATGTTTGTTCAGGAGAATAGGAAACGCCTCGCAATAAACCGCTACGCCGCGTATTGCTCACCACCCCCGAAAGTTTGGTGCATAAAAAAAGGTGAACAGATGTTCACCTTTTTTTGCCCCAAATCTACCATGAACTTAACCTACTTATGCTATGGTAAGTTTCAAATATATATCATTCAGGTTTTAAGTTAGCTAACTTTTAGATTAACGTACTGATTATTCGTTAAATAACACTATGTCAGTATGCTTTTCAATAAAAAGAGATTTTTATCACTTATATTTTTCAAAAATGCCACTGTCTGTAGCTGTCCATAACGCGGCTTTTTGACCTGCTTTTTTCAATCCGGTATTTGCCCAACTGTTGCAGGTTTTAAAGAGACTGTAACTTCCATTTGCTTCATAAAAAGCATCGGTTGTAGTATAGTTGCTATTTGTTTCAATGTGTATGAAAGATCCGTCTTCCTCAATTTCAAAACTATTTCTAAGGTATTTTATTAAATCTTCATATTGATTTGAGCTAATAGCTATTTTAATGCAGCTTTCACTTTCAATCATCTTATAATAGTATGTCGTGTGCATGGCTGAAGTACTTAATCCAGAAGCCGCTTTAAAAGCCGTAGAAAACTTTAAATCGGCCCAGGTAGGAGTATCTAAGTAAAAACCTTTGTCACCCCAACCCATTGCCAAATATGAATGTTGTTTTGTTGCTGAAGTTGTGTGCGATGGTTTTATAAATTCGGTCCAATCCATTTGCGGGCTTACAGCGGGCACTACTATATCTGTGTGAACACCATTCGTTAAAATGTATATCGCTACATCGTCCACAGTATTTTGCTCTTCATTAACTGTAATTTTTGAAATGAGTATAGCAAATATAACGTATGCTAAAAGCAATAACAAGAAATAGCCTATAGCCTTTAACAATAAGATTACAACTTTTTTCAAAATAATTTTTTATGCTATTTGAACGAAATTATACATTTAAAATTTATAGTAGCGCGATTAAGTTATTGAATAAAATTTTATAAGAAACTCATTTAATTCGTCTCAATTTTGTCTTTTATAAAAGTAGTTAAATAAGCGGAGAGTCTAAGATGGAAACGCTTTGTCTTATTCATAGTAACATAGTAAGCGTATCTTCTAGGATTGCCTTTTAATTTAAAATTGAATATTTCTGACCTTCTTGAACTTTTGAATTGTTTAGGAATTACGAAAACGCCTTCGCAGAAAATCGCTTCGCTTATTCCTGCTTGCCACCCCATAAGATTTGGCACAAAAAAAAGGTAAACGTTTGTTCAGGAGAATAGGAAACGCCTTCGCAGAAAATCGCTTCGCTTATTCCTGCTTGCCACCCCTTAAGATTTGGCACAAAAAAAAGGTAAACGTTTGTTCAGGAGAAGCTGCATTCAATGTTCTAACGCAACAAACGTTGCTTTTTTTAAGTTGGTACTAAGCTACCTTTTTCAGTTCAGAATCCATAATTTCTTTTGGTGTTTTATACCCTATAATTTTCCGTGGTCTATTGTTAAGTTTTTCTTGAATTTTCATTAACTTTTTTTCATCAATTTCATTGAAGTCAGTTCCTTTTGGAAAGTATCTTCTAATGAGTCCGTTTGTGTTTTCATTAGTGCCTCTTTCCCAGGATGAGTAAGGGTGAGCAAAGTAAATTTTCATACCTGTGTTTTGTGTTATTTTTTCGTGCTTGGCCATTTCAATCCCGTTATCGTAGGTCATAGATTTCTTAAAGATGTTGTTTAATTGATTTATTTTTTTCGAAAACATTTTCGCGACCTCGCCTGCTTTTTTGGAGTTTAGTTTTATAATAATTGTATATCTGGCCTTACGTTCCACGATGGTTCCGATAGCGCTTTTATGGTTCTTTCCAATGATCAGGTCTCCTTCCTAGTGTCCAATTTCAATTCTATCCTCAATGTGCTTTGGCCTATTGTCAATACTGATCTGGTTTTTTATTTTACTGCCTGTGCCACGCCTTTTTTTAGGCGGTCTTCGTCTTGTTTTTTTACGCACCAGTAGTTTGATGAGTTTTTTGTTCAAGCTGGCTTGTGGTCTTGTGTAAATATGTCTATAGATAGCTTCGTGAGAAATGGACATTATCGGATTATTGGGATATAGTTCTTTGATTCTTCCGGCAATTTGCTCAGGAGTCCAATCAGACAAAAGTCCTTTGTAGACAAAATGTTTTAGTGGTTTATAAGTACTTATTTTATCTAGATTTCTTTTGTTTAGATAATCCTGTTTAGCACACCAATGTGCCAGATAGGCATCATAATCAACTTTGGGGTTGTCTCCGAGTTTATTAACTTCTCTGGAGATAGTAGAGCGTGATCTGTTGAGTCTATTGGCTATGTAAGCTTTGGTCTTATTCTCGTTTAAAAGAGTCTGAATAATGACCCTTTCTTTGTAGGTGAGTCGTCTGTGTTTTTTTACTTCCATTATAACAAATCTATAAATTTAGATTTGTTGCGTTAAGTTATTGAATAGAGCGAATAGGAAACGCCTTCGCAGAAAATCGCTTTGCTTATTCCTGCTTGCCACCCCATAAGATTTGGCACAAAAAAAAAGGTAAACGTTTGTTCAGGAGAATAGGAAACGCCTTCGCAGAAAATCGCTTCGCTTATTCCTGCTTGCCACCCTTAAGATTTGGCACAAAAAAAAGGTAAACGTTTGTTCAGGAGAATAGGAAACACCTTCGCAGAAAACCGCTTCGCTTATTCCTGCTCGCCACCCCATAAGATTTGGCACAAAAAAAAGGTAAACGTTTGTTCAGGATAATAGGAAACGCCTTCGCAGAAAATCGCTTCGCTTATTCCTGCTTGCCACCCCATAAGATTTGGCACAAAAAAAAAGGTAAATGTTTGTTCAGGATAATAGGAAACGCCTTCGCAGAAAATCGCTTCGCTTATTCCTGCTCGCCACCCCTTAAGATTTGGCACAAAAAAAAAGGTAAACAAGTGTTCACCTTTTTTGCCCCAAATCTACCATGAACTTAACCTACTTATGCTATGGTATTACTCAAATATAGATTTAATTTATAAACCAATTATAAGAGCTTTCCTACTTTTAGATAAAGTGGAAATAAAATCGGTTAAAATGCGAAGTAGCGTCTTAATTTAACACTTAATAAGCACGTTCTGGGTTGCCTTCATAAAAATTTATATAGGCTTTATTAACAACCCTATTCCCTCCACTAGTTGGATAATTTCCTGTAAAATACCAGTCGCCCAGATTTTTAGGGCAGGCTTTGTGCAGGTCGTCTACAGACTGGAAGATTAGTTTTACTTTGGCTTTTATGTTATCTTCTGAAATTATTTCGGCAATCTTATCTGAAATTTCCTCATCTGTAAATGGTGCATATAATTCTTTTACATGATTAATTACCTCAGCATCCTGTAACTGAAGTTGCTTTTTACATTTTTCATAAATCTCTTCGATAATACTTGCTGAGCCTCTTTCTTTATGCAACTCCAATGCGGCATTAAAGGCTACAAGGTGTTCCAGCCTTGCCATGTCTATTCCGTAACAATCCGGATACCTTATTTGCGGTGCCGAAGAAACCACGACAATTTGTTTAGGCTGCAAACGATCCAACATTTTAAGAATACTCATTTTAAGTGTTGTTCCTCTCACAATACTGTCGTCTATAATAACCAGGTTGTCATTAGGTTTCACAACACCATACGTTACATCGTACACGTGTGCAACTAGATCGTCCCTGGAACTATCATCTGTGATAAAGGTTCTTAACTTTACATCTTTAATAGCAATCTTTTCAGTTCTTATTTTATGTGACTGAATTTCAAGCAACCTTTCTTCAGTAAGGTTCTCGGCCTCTTTTAAAATGGCTTCATTTTTTTGTTTGTTAAGCTCGTTTTGTGCTGCATCCAACATTCCGTAGAACGAAGTTTCGGCAGTATTTGGTATAAAAGAAAAGACAGTATTTTCGGTATCGTAATTAATATTTTCCAACACCTTGGGCATTATTAATCTACCTAATTCTTTTCGTTCCTGGTATATTTCTGCATCACTTCCACGAGAAAAATAGATGCGTTCAAAAGAACAGGACTTACGTTCCAGAGGTTCTAAAATTTGCTCCATAGCGGTAGAGCCATCCTTTTTCATTAGTAAGGCGTGACCGGGTTCAATTTCTTTTACTTCTTCAAAAGGAACGTTAAAGACAGTTTGTATTACGGGGCGCTCACTGGCTACTACAATAACTTCGTCGTCTTTATAATAGTAGGCGGGTCTTATTCCTGCGGGATCTCTTAATACAAAGGCGTCTCCGTGACCTAATAATCCGGCCATAGCATACCCGCCATCCCAATTTTTAGCAGATTTCTTTAAGATTTTCTCCATCTTAAGATTTTCGGCAATAAAGGGCGATGCTTCAATTTTGGTCATTCCTTTAGCCTTTGCTTTTTTATAGAGCTTACGCACAGCATCGTCCAAAAAGTGACCAATTTTTTCCATTACGGTAATAGTATCGGCTTTTTCCTTTGGGTGCATCCCTAACTGAATGAGATTATCGAACAGCTCGGTAGTATTAGTCATATTGAAATTCCCTGCAATAATAAGGTTACGGTGCATCCAGTTATTAGTACGCAGGAAGGGGTGTACGGTTTCTACACTATTCCCGCCAAAGGTTCCATAGCGCACGTGCCCTAAAAATAATTCACCTATATATGGTATGTAACGTTTTTGAGCAGCGACATCGTCAATAAGACCAGGTTTATTCTTAAACTCTTCGTTAATACGCTCATTTATCTGTCCGAAAATATCCTGAATAGGCTGCGCCTGGTTGGAACGAATGCGGCTAATGTATCTGTCACCCGGTTGTACGTCTAACTTAATACTGGCAAAACCAGCGCCATCTTGACCACGGTTATGCTGCTTTTCCATCATTAAATACATTTTGTTTACTCCGTAGAAGGCAGTCCCGTATTTTTCTTTGTAAAACTCCAATGGTTTTAGAAGTCTTACTAAGGCAATTCCACATTCGTGTTTTAGTGCGTCACTCATGGTATTTCTGAAAGTGTTTTCCCCGGCCCTAAAGGGAGCGCTTTCTATTTTATTTTGAATTCAATTTCAAGAGTCTTTTAGGGAAGGTGCTATTGAAATTTTAATTATTGTTTGTATAAACTCTGCCATTCTTAAGGATTTGCGAAGCCTGGGTTTATACAAAAAACGCCCCGAAAATTCAGGGCGTGTTGTTATGTTAATTGTATGTCGAATTGGGTTAAGCTCTTAAACTGATGCAAGCGCTTGTTCACTTCTTCTCTTTTTAAATTTTGCATTCTTTCGGTTCCAAATTTCTCGACACAAAAAGAAGCGAGGCACGAACCATAAATAACAGCTCGTTTCATATTCTCAAAACTATAATCTCCGGTTTTTGCTAAATAACCTGTGAAACCTCCTGCGAAAGTGTCTCCGGCACCCGTTGGGTCAAAAACTTCGGCCAATGGTAATGCTGGTGCAAAGAACATTTCATCTTTATGAAAAATTAAAGCACCGTGCTCTCCTTTTTTAATAACAACATACTTCGGCCCCATGGTAAATATTGTCTTAGCAGCATTTACTAATGAGTATTCTCCGGATAATTGTCTTGCCTCTTCGTCGTTAATAGTAATTACATCTACTTTGGCTATTACCTTTTTAAGGTCATTTAGCGCTATGTCCATCCAGAAGTTCATTGTATCAAGAACTACTAACTTCGGATTGTTCATTTGTTTTATTACTCCCATTTGTACCATTGGGTGTAAGTTTCCAAGCATTACAACCTCCGCATCTTTATAGGCATCTGGCACTACCGGAGAAAACGTTTCCAGCACATTTAGTTCGGTAACCAGGGTGTCGCGGCTATTCATATCGTTATGATAGCGTCCGCTCCAGAAAAAAGTTTTGCCATCTTTTACAATTTCCAACCCTTCTACGTTCATTCCTTTTTTTTGCAGCATAGTAATGTCCTCCTGAGGAAAATCACCTCCTACAACCGAAACTATAGCACCATCGGTATTAAACTGAGAGGCGGCAAGACCAATATAGGTAGCAGCTCCTCCTAAAATTTTATCTGTTTTTCCGAAAGGAGTTTCAATAGCATCGAACGCAACGGTTCCAACAATTACAAGTTTGCTCATTTTTAACGCCCGAAAAGTCGGGTGACTTTTTTGTTTAGAATGAAGGTGCAAATTTACTAATAAAATACTATTCTTTATAGCTTTTACGGAGAATCAAAAATTAAGCTAATTCTGTAATTTAACCAAAGCGTTAAAGCGAACTGCACTACAACGAATAATAGTTGGATACATCGAAAAAAAGTATTGAAAACCGAGTGTTTTATTATAATTATATACACCCAAATTTAATGTTGAAATACGTATTTGCAACAGGATTTATGTGTGCCTGTTTACAGCTATTCGGACAAGTTGGAATAGGAACGTTGACTCCTACTGCCCAACTTGAAATTTCAAATGATATTGCAAATCCAAATCTCCCCCTATTAGAATTAAACCCGCAAAGCGCCCCCACCGGTTCAGCAACAGGGCAGTTATCTGTTATAGGAGATAAACTTTTTATGTATGACGCTACAAGAGTAAAATGGTTGAGCGTGGAAAGTACAGCACTTCATTTTGCCCGTGGAGGTTCTAATCGAAACGATGCGCCACTTCGATTTTCAGGTGTAATAGGCAATCAAAATTCGGGAGCCTATATGCCTATTGGACGGAACGATAGTGTATATTTCTGCAATGATAAACGGGGGTGAGGCTTCAAAAGAATTTATAATTGAAAGAAGAGACGATAGTAGCTTTCTGGCTAGCGTTACTACTTTTAATCTTTCGGGAGGTACCTACGCCGATACCGCCGCAAATTTTGACTTTAACGCCGATGAGTATCTAATTACCCGTATTGCGACCTTCTGCAAACCCTGTTAATAACCCCAATATTATTTTATGGGTAAAGTGGCGTGAATAATTTGAGTATGTTACTTACGACCAAAATCGGCAGGGATCTCACCCCACGCTTTGGTTTCCCATTTTACTACTTTAGTAGTGTATGTGTTTGTCTTTAACCAGTTTTCGGCACGGGCAACCAAGTCGAAAACTTTCGCATTTCTTGCTGTTTTCTTGAGTTTAGTGTTGCATTTTTTACGTTTTACCCAACCCATTGCAATCCGGGAGTCTGTGTATATAATACGGTCGCTATTTTGCTGTTTTAAAAAGGCAATGCCGTGCACCAGGGCTAAAAACTCACCCACATTATTGGTGCCTTGCTGAAAAGGTCCCTGATGAAATAATTGTTTTTTAGTTTGCGTATCTACTCCGCGATATTCCATTTTACCAGGGTTGCCACTAGAGGCAGCATCTACAGCAATACTATATAAATTGGGCTCACCAATTTTTGCTAAATCTTCTTTAGAAAGCGTTTTCTTTTTAGTGTTTTTGCCTTTGTAGTCGGTATATTCTTTATTGTAAGCGGTCTTAGCTTCAGCAAAGGTGGGGAAAGATTTATACTGTGCGCCGCTCACTCCTTTAATAGATAACTGGCACTCTTTCCAGCTGCCAAAAATCCCGGCGGGATTGCCATACCATACTACATAGAATTTTTGTTTCTTCTTTGCCATTTCTACTGCCTGCGAAGGCGGTTGTCTCTACAACATATTATATGTCGATTCATTTATTACTTGCGCTACGGCTTATCGCTTTGGATAAATTTTCGTGCAACCTCCTCGTCACTTTTAATAGCTTCTTTTAGCTTATCCACGGTTTCAAAAGTAGCTTCATTTCGTATAAATTTTAGAAATTCCAGTTGCAGAGGCTGGTCGTATAGATTGGCTTCAGTATCCAGGAAAAATGTTTCAATAGTTCTTGTTTTTCCACCTATTGTAGGGTTGGTGCCTATACTGGTAATCCCATATTTTAAAGTGCCTTCAATTTCAGCTTGTGTAATATATACGCCGTTTTTTGGGATGAGTTTGTAAGTTTCTGCAGGTTGTAAATTGGCAGTAGGATAGTTCCAGGTAGTGCCAATTCCTTTTCCTTTTACCACGGTACCTGTGATCATGTAGGGATAGCCCAAGTACTTATTTGCGGTGGTAATATCTCCTTCCTTAAGGGCTGTTCTAATTTTTGTAGAACTTACTGCCACATCATCCAGTTCCTGTACGCTTATTTCCTCCACTTCAAAGCCATAGGTGAGCCCCATTTCTTTTAAATCTACGATATTGGCGGTACGATTTCGTCCAAAACGGTGGTCGTAACCAATAATAATTTTTTTAGCGTGCAATTTATTCACCAAAAGGTCGCGCACATACTCTACAGCGGTTAATCGGGAAAATTGCTTTGTAAATGGGTGAACGACCAAATGATCCAACCCTGTTTTTTCCAGCAACGCTTTTTTTTCTGAAAGTGTTGTTAACATTTGTAAACTTGCATCTTTTTGAAGCACCATTCTGGGGTGCGGGAAAAAGGTAAGTAAGATAGAATGTAGTCCTTCTTTTTTTGCTGAAGTGACCAATCTTTTCAAAATAGCTTTGTGCCCAATATGCACACCATCGAAGGTGCCAATGGTAATAACCGAAGGCGTCTCGTTTTTATAAGCCGAAGCTGGACGGTGTTCTTGCATTAGGTTCCGTTAAAGGTGTTCATGGTGTTAGTAACGCCAGAAAGACCAAAAGATTCTATAATCCTGGCGCCTTTTTCTAAACGTTCCTGTAGTTTGGCTTCTTCTTCCGGGGACCAATCTCCCAGCACATAATCTACTTGTCTTCCTTTGCTGAAGGCATCGCTAATTCCAAATCTAAATCGTGGATACTTGGTGGTTTGCATTGTATTCTGAATATCTTTTAACCCATTATGACCGCCATCGCTTCCTTTTGTCTTTACGCGCAAAGTGCCGAAGGGCAGGTTAAGATCGTCTGTAACTACCAACACATTTTCCAAAGGAATTTTTTCCTGATCCATCCAGTATTTTACAGCCTTGCCGCTTAAATTCATGTACGTACTGGGTTTCAGTAATAAAAAGGTACGTCCTTTCTTTTTATGTACGGTTATAGCTCCCAATTTAGCAGTTTCCCAGGTAAGATCGTTTTCTTCTGCTAAAAAATCGAGCATTTTAAAGCCAATATTATGACGGGTGTTGTGATATTTCGAGCCAATATTGCCAAGGCCGGCGATCAGGAATTTTTTCATAGGGTCTTCTCCTTCCAAAAGGGAAGTAGTTGCTTTAGAGGGTTCGCTTTTAAATAACTTCCGAAGAAAAGAAATCATACATTAGATTAACTTCCGTAAAAATAAAAAAAGCATCCCGAATAAACGAGATGCTTTATAACTATTCATTAGAAACAGTTGTTATTCTTTAACCGCTGCTTCATCGTTAACTTCAGTAGCTGGCACTTCATCTGCAGCAACTTCTCCGTCTTCTCCTTCTCCATCTTCGTCTTCGTCTGCAACGTCTACAATGGCAGTACGAGAAGTTCTCACTTGTAAGATAGTACGGCTTTCTTCGTGTAAGATCTTGTAATCATCGTTCGTTACATCAGAAACTACTTTAATGTCTCCAATTTTCATTTCGGTGATGTCTATTTCAATAAAATCCGGTAAGTTTTCCGGGATAGCTTTCACACGTAATTTACGATTTACAATACGCAATACACCACCATTTCTAACTCCTCTGGAGTTACCAACAACGCGCACAGGAATTTCCATCATTACTTCCTTATCGTCAAAGATCTGGAAGAAATCTATGTGTAAAATACGATCGGTAACAGGGTGAAACTGGATATCCTGAAGGATACAGTTTACGCTTTTCCCATCGCCTAGGTCAACCACAACTGTATGTACGTCTGGCGTATATACAAGTTTGCTGAAGGCCAATTCGTCTGCTGAAAAGTGAATAGGCTCATCTCCTCCGTATACTACGCAAGGTACCTTTCCAGCATTACGTAGGGTTCTGGTAGCTACCTTACCCACGCTTTCTCTTTTAAGTCCGTTAATTGTAATTGATTTCATTTGTTTTTTTTAATAATGAATTAATTTCCTCATTTGAGGGGTGCAAATGTACTCTTTTCAGAAAATAGAACAAAGAAAAAAGATGAAAGATTGCCTTCGATACAATTTTATAAAACGCTATCGAAATTTTACAAAAAGACTAAAGCAACAAAGAGGTTTTCATGATTTAAAATAAAACAGGCGCTTTGTTAACTGAGAAAGAAATGAAAACCAAATACTGAAATAAAAAAAGAGTAATGATTGTAAGATATATTACTAATTGTTAAATTTTTACTCACAACTCACAACTCACAACTACAAATAAAGTGTCCTACCCGCTAGTGTCTACCGACTAATAACGCTACATCAAAAACTTAGAACTAATGCTCTTGTTTTCATTTACGCGAAGCATAACATCGGCAAATAGATCTGCACAGGATAATACGCGTAATTTTGGGTGTTTTCTGGCTTGTGGGATAGAATCTGTAACAATGAGTTCTTCCAGTTGCGAATTTTCTAATTTTTCAAAAGCATTTCCTGAAAGAATTGGGTGTGTACAAATGGCACGCACGCTTAAGGCACCACGTTCCATCATAAGGTCTGCTGCTTTGGTTAGGGTTCCTGCGGTGTCTACCATATCGTCTACTAACACTACATTTTTCCCTTGCACGTCTCCGATAAGTTCCATGTGGGAGATAATATTGGCTTTTTCGCGTTGTTTGTAGCAAATTACAACATCACTTTCAAGTGCTTTAGAATAGGCGTAGGCTCTTTTAGAACCTCCCATATCCGGTGAAGCAATAGTTAGATTATCCAGATTTAAACTTTTTAAATAGGGTAGAAAGATGGTAGAGGCAAAAAGGTGATCCACGGGTTTTTCAAAAAACCCCTGAATCTGGTCTGCGTGCAAATCCATAGTAATAATACGTGTGGCACCTGCGGTTTCCAACATTTTTGCTACCAGTTTTGCAGCAATTGGCACACGGGGTTTATCTTTTCTGTCCTGTCTTGCCCAACCAAAATACGGAAGTACCGCAGTAATATGTCTTGCAGAAGCTCGTTTTGCAGCGTCCAGCATTAACAACATTTCCATTAAATGGTCGCTGTTGGGGTGTGTAGACCCAATAATAAAAACACGACTCCCACGAACCGATTCCTCAAAAGAAGGCTGAAATTCCCCATCGCTATAGGTTGAGGTAATAACATTCCCTAGCGATTGGCCATAGGCTTTTGCAATGGCTTCGGCTAGATGTTGCGATTGTTTACAGGCAAAAATTTTGGATTGTGGTGTAGAATCGGACATGGTTGGATTTTAAATGAAGTACAAAAATAAAGATTACAACAATGCACTCTAAAAATAGTAGTTAACATTTTGTCACCAAAAATGAACTTTTATTAATTTGAGAGAAAAATAAGATAGGAGTTTGTAGAATTTGTTATTTTTGCGCTTCCAACAGGCTCGAGTGGCGGAATTGGTAGACGCGCTGGATTCAAAATCCAGATTTGAGAAGGAAAAAACAGTATGCCGAAGTGGTGGAATTGGTAGACACGATGGATTCAAAATCCATTGCTCACAAGGCTTGCGGGTTCGATTCCCGCCTTCGGTACTAAAAAAGCTGAGATGAAAATCTCGGCTTTTTTTATGACTTGGTACAACATAGGTACAACATTTTACTATTTTGAAGGCAACATTTTTATTGATGTTAAATTCTTCTATTTGTTTATAAACCCTATGAATTTACTATCAGAATAATAAATTTTATCTAATCACGACCCTACTTCTTCGTAAGGGAAGTTTATTATCACACAATATACACGCAAGGTAAACTCGTAAAATACTTCCATCAAAAGACTACGGCATAAAGCCAACGCTTCTTCCACTACTCATTTATTCCGTTTCCTTTTGAGCCAAGATTTTATCTTCCGTTTGGTTTCTGCTCAAATATTGTTTAATCAAAAATTTGAGTATTATGACAACAAAAGCGAGTACCACAAAGAAGCGCAGCAGAACAAAAGTAGCTGCCAAGAAAGAAGTAAACGGAAAGAAATCCAAAGCACTTCAAATTCAGAACTTACCATTGGGTAAAATCAAGCCTGACCCAGAACAGCCGAGAAAGACGTTTAACGAAGATGCGTTAAAGCAGCTATCTGAGAGTATCGAAAAGCACGGTGTGTTGCAACCAATCACGATAAGACAACTAAATGGTCAATATGTCATCGTGATGGGCGAACGTCGGTATCGTGCCAGTAAATTGGCAGGAAAGAAAACGATACCCTGTATCGTGAGGACTTATGAGAACAATGATGTTCTGGAAGTTCAGATTATCGAGAATCTGCAAAGACAGGATGTCGAACCGACCGAAGAAGCCGATGCGATTGCTTACCTAAGTGAGAAATATGCACCTACTGAAATTGCGAAGCGGCTGGGTAGAACGGATAACTTCATCAGACAGCGACTTAAACTGGCTGGATTGATTGACGGTTTCAAGCACTTTGTACGCAATGGCGAAATGACCATATCATTGGGTGTAGGTGTAGCGCTCTTTGAACCGGAAGAACAGCAGATGATGTTGGAAACGATGGGCGAGGATTTTAGTGCACATCAGATAAACAGGATGATTAAAGACCAGACTTACGATTTGGAAAAAGCATCTTTTGATGTAAATGACAAAAAATTGGTCCCGAAAGCTGGGTCTTGTGTTGAGTGTCCGTTCAATGCAGCTAATCAAGGCAATCTGTTCGGCGAAGGAAAAATGGTCTGTACAAAATCAGCCTGTTTTGAAACTAAGAAAAGTAAATCGTTCTTGAACCTGATTGAAAAGTCAAAGAAAGAGAATATTCTTTTAATCCCTGAAATACGACAGTATTGGGCAGATGACGAAAGCAATCAGCTCATTATATCACAATTGGAAAAGAACGGATTGAAAGTCTATCTACTGGATGATGTTGAAATTATAGAGAATCCGATAGAGCCAACAATCGAGGGTATTAAGATAGAATATCAACATTACGATTATTCTGAAGATGAATTAAAGGCAGAATTGGATGAAGCAATGCAGAATTATAAAGAAGCATTGGAAAAATTCAATTCAGCAAAAGAAGATGGATTTAAAATCGGCATCTTGTTCCATCCCGATTCATTCCAGCACAAGGAAATTTTTGTAAAGATTATTGAAAAATCAAAGAACGATTCTACGGAATATTCGGCACCATTGGCCAACAGAAAAATGGCAGATTGTACGCCTGAAGAACAAATCGTGAAAATCAACGAGAGGGAAATCCGGAAGAAACAAATAGAGAACAACAAGCAATTTGAAGTAGTGGTTGATATGATTCGTGAGACCAAGTACATTGATACAAAAAAGACACTTTCAACAGACGAAATGGTGGCATTCTCGATATCGCTCTTTGAAAATAATGTGGACTATATGAGCCAACAAAAGTATTTCTCAAAGTTCTTGGGCGACACTTCAAAGATGACCAAAGTTGAAATGGTCGAGAATTTTAAGAAGAAGTTCAAAAAGGAAATCTTCCATAAGTTGATACGCTATATGCTCACAAAGCAAGTGCATTTTGGCGAAAGCAATCACGTCAATAATCTGACAAACATTTCATTCTATAATGCGATGCAAGGATATTACAAATCCAAGATTGCCGGCATAGAAAAGGAATATGCCGAGAAGAGAGACGAGCGTGAAGCACGTTTGAAAGAGCGTATCACGGTTCTTGAAAAACAAATTCAGGAACTCAACGATTAGCTTTTGTTGTTTGAAGAAGGGTCGGCATTCGTGCTGGCCCTTCTTCTTTTTTATGATAGTGTTTTGAAAGACGGGTTCATAAGGAAAGGGTTATCAATCAATAGTTAGCGCAAAGGTAAACTCGTAAAATACACCCATCAAAAGACTACGGCATAAAGCCAACGCAACATCCTACGCTTATTTATTCCGTTTCCTTTTGAGCTGAGATTTTATCTTCCGTTTGGGTACTGCTCAAATATTGTTTAATCAAAATATATCATTATGAAACAAGCATCAGAAAATTCTAAAATTTCGCTACAAGAAGCTGAAAAGCATTATCAGTCGAGTAGTGAAAATTATGACATTGATAGTGGCGAAAGTCACTTGGCTTATTACAGGGATAAGCATCCCAACTATTACCGAGTATTATCAAAAAATGTTTAATCTAAATCTAAAAGCTATGTATTTACAAAATTTGCAACAGGATGAAATTTTCGTGCCATCCGAAATGAAATCCTTAAAAACTCTGACCCAGATGGAATCCCGAAGAGGGCTTGAAAATGCCATAATCTCAAATGGCAAAATCGTAAATGTGGTATCGAACAGCTATGGCCACATTCCGAATCAACTCTTCTTCAAGAAAGCTGAAGAGATGCTGACCGATGCACAACTTAACTTCCACAAACGCACCATCAACAAAAATGATAGGTCGTTCATTACTGACTTTATTATCGACGACAAAAGCCAGTTTACAGTCAAGAACCATAAGGACTTGATATTGCCGATGCTTCGGTTCAAAAACTCTTATGACGGTAGCGAAAAGACCTCTGGACACTTCGGATTTTATAGAGAAGTATGTTCAAACGGACTGCACGTTTCACAAGCAGAAATTGAGTTTTCCATCAAACATAGTAAGAACAATACGCACTTGATTATGCCGAGGCTGAACAATCTATTCGATAAGTTTCTGGACAATGAATTCTATGCCATTACCAAGAAATTCGACAAGATGAAGGAATTTAAAATTATCGATACACAGGAATTTGTTAAGGCGATTCTTGACAGAACGAAATTGTTCAGATATGAATGTAGCGATAAGAATAGCGACCCGTCGAAAAAGTCTCGTGAGGTCATTGAGATTTTGAATTACGAAGCCTTGTTACTTAATGAAGAACCGAATCTATGGTTAGGCTACAATGCATTTAATTCAGTACTTCATAATGTCTTAAAGAAAAGCTTT
Source organism: uncultured Flavobacteriaceae bacterium (assembly GCA_963793275.1). Classification (GTDB taxonomy): domain Bacteria; phylum Bacteroidota; class Bacteroidia; order Flavobacteriales; family Flavobacteriaceae; genus Marinirhabdus. The sequence continues at coordinate 40,285 of CAWBZL010000004.1, read as the reverse complement.
GGCCAACAAGAGCGGTTGGATAAAAAGCTATTTGAAGAAGTCTATGCTATGGCATAAGGTTAATAAAGGTTTGTCCAGTACCTCAAACTGGATTTTCTCTCTTTTCAATTAGAGATTTTAACACGCCAGAAATATTGCTATCTTTGTAATCAATGCAAAAACCAAATAAAATAGCGGCATTTTTCTTTTTAGGCTTGTTTAGTCTAATGATGCTGCATCAGGTTTTTCCGCATTTGCACCATCAACACGAGGATGCTTATTCCCATTCAGATATTGCACATACTGGCGAACATCATCATCACGATGATGATTCCCACGAAAGAAGAATCCCCTTACGGATTTTTTGGTTTCTTTATGGATATGCATATCCATTCTACAGTATCCAGCGATATTGTTGTACTTAAAAGGAATACGGTTGAGCGGCAGACTATCGTAGATGACAATGTTGTAATATATACTTCTGATTTTCAAGAATTTTATGTCGTTGATAGTAGGCAAAACAGTAAACCGCCAATTTATCACCCACCCAAAAACTATTTTAATTCTTATCTCTCATCCCTCAATTTACGAGGCCCACCATCTTTAGGTTAATCGCTTAGGAACACCTGCAACTACGGCAGGAATCCTCTTATAAATTAAGATTAAACCTAAAATTTCACACAATGAACAAACACATCGTGTCCGTAATTTGCGGATGCCTGTTCTTTGTTAACGGTTTCTCGCAGAATAAAAACATAGAGGAACTACTTAATGAAATAGAACAGAACAATACAGAGTTAAAAGGCTATCAATCATTTATTGAAAGTCAGCAACTCGAAAACAGGAGCAACAACAATTTGCCTGACCCACAGCTTTCTGGCTTTTATTTGCCATTTGGCGATAATGAAACTGGAGATTATACCGAATATCAACTATCCCAATCTTTTGAATTCCCAACGGTATATGTTGCACGTGGCAAATGGAACGAATCTAAATCGCAACAGTTAGCGGCAGCCTACGCTAACAAAAGGCAGGAAGTATTATTAAAAGCAAAGAACACGCTTTTAGAACTTGCTTTCTTGCAAAAGCGAAAAGCCATTGAAACGGAAAGAAAAACCCAGAGCAAACAGGTTTTTGACCAAATCCAAAAACTTTTTGATGCAGAACAAGTTGGGATTTTAGATTTGAACAAAGCGAAAATTGCTTGGATTCAAGAGCAATTTGTTGTTGAACAAATTGAAAGCGACATCCAAATTTTGCTATCCAAACTTAAAACGTTGAATGGAGGCAATGTAATTGATGGTGCTACATCAGGAATTGCATTACCTATCGAAGTTGGTACGGTAGATAATCTTTGGCAGGAAAAATTAGCGAAAGACCCTTTACTACAAGAATTAAAGGCTAATGAGACATCTTCACTTCAAAAAATAAAATTGGAAAAAAACAAGGTGCTGCCAAACGTGGCACTTGGCTATAATTATCAAGGCGTTAGCGGTAGTAATTATTCTGGTTTTTATGGTGGTGTTTCAATTCCACTTTGGAGTAGCAAGAACAAAGTAAAAGCTGCCGAAGCAAATTTTGAATATCAACAGTCCAACACGCAGGTAGTTACCACTTCGCTTTATACCCAATTTCAAGAAACCTATAATCGATACGAATTGATGCTCGAAAAATTTAATGAGTATCAAGCCACTATGGGTAATTTAAATAGCGAGCAACTGCTTTTTAAGGCTTATATGTTGGGCGAGTATTCGTTTATGGATTATTACGTGGAGCTTCAGTTTTATCGGAATGCATCAGATAAAATGCTGCAAATGGAAAAGGAACTGCAACTGCTTCAAGCACAATTATTAAAACATCAGTTATAAATTTTTAAATATACAATTATGAAATTTTCAAAATCAATATTCGCAATAGCAATCGCATCAACATTTTTAGTAACCTCTTGTCGAGAAACAAAAACCGAAAATACTGACGACCACGGTCACGAGCATAATGAGGATGGTAGTCATACGGAAGAAACCATAGAGCAAGAAGAGTTTAAAGTAGGAACTGATTCTATGGAAACAAAAACAGAGGAACACGGGCACGACCACAATTCAGAAGGGAATCATACAAATGATGATGATTCAAAAACTCATAAACACGATGATGGCGCTGAACATCACGACCACTAAAAGCAAATAGATATAACGATATGAAATATATACTCATAGTGCTTGCCTTTTTGGCAATGTCTTGTAACAACAAGGCAGAAGATGCACACGCACACAATCCCGATGGTAGCCACGAAGGAGAAGAAATTCCACGCTTGGACCACACCATTTGGACAGACAAAACAGAATTATTCGTAGAATTTCCAGCCTTAATCGTTGGAAATCCAAGCAGATTTGCAGCCCACTTTACGGTGTTGGACAAGCATCAGCCTGTTCGTGAAGGTTCGGTTACGGTTAGTTTGATTAAAGGCGATAATGGAATTCGTAATACTGCCGAAGCACCGTCTTCGCCAGGCATATTTTCGCCTACCATTCAACCAAAAGAAACGGGTAGTTACCAACTTGTTTTTGAATTGAAAACGCCAGATTATTCAGATAAAATAACGATTGACGATGTTACGGTTTATGCTAATGCAGATGAAGCCATAAAAGCCTTGGGTGCAGCCGAAGATGAAGGGAGCATTTCGTTTTTGAAAGAACAAGCTTGGAAAATCGATTTTCAAACCGCACCTGTCGTTTCAGGTAAAATTTACGATGTCATCAACACCTCTGGTGTTTGGATGCCCTCGCCCGGTTCTGTAAAGTCCTTGGCGGCAAAATCCAATGGGGTGGTAGATTTTAAAGTTATTAATCTCACGGAAGGCACAGCAGTAAAAAGAGGTCAGCTCTTAATGAGTTTGAATAGCCAAGGTTTGGCATCTAATAATTTAAGTACGGATATCGCTTCCGCGAAAGCGAAATTCCAACAAGCCAAATCTGAATATGACAGAAAGAAAGAGTTATACGAATCTAAAATTGTCCCAAAATCTGAATTTGAAAAAGTAGAAAGCAGTTTTGAGATAGCCAAAGCCAACTATCAATCATTGGTATCTGGTGTTTCGGGCGGAAGCAAACAAATCCGCGCCCCTTTTGATGGCTTTATCAAATCCATAACAGTTTCAAATGGCGATTACGTAGAACAAGGCGTTGCGCTTGTGACCGTTGGAACGCATCAATCCAGAGTTTTAAAAGCGCAGTTAGCACCCAACTACGGACTTATGATGGGTAATGTACAAGGTATATGGTATCAGGATAATGATAACCAATGGAAAGACGTAACTGATGCCGAGGGCAAAATCCTTTCGATTGGAAAGGACGTGGAACGTGAAAATCCTTTGATTTCTGTTTTTACAGAAGTCAATGCCACCGTCGATATGCCAATAGGAAGTCTAACACCTGTTCAGATAGCGATGGGAAATGCAACACAGAACACAATGATACCTGTGAATGCTCTCTTGGAAGACTATGGAAGCTATTCCGTTATCGTTCAACTATCAGGCGAAAGTTTTGAAAGACGACCTGTTAAGATTGGAAAGCGCAATGGCGAAAATGTAGAGATACTGGAAGGTCTGCAAGTTGGCGAAGTGGTGGTAACTACAGGAGCATATCAAGTTAAAATGGCTTCAATGTCAGGTTCAACACCTGCACACGGTCACGAACATTAAAAACGAAGAGAAATGTTAAATAAAATATTATCAATTTCACTTCAAAACAGATTGCTCATTCTATTGGGAGCGGTTGCATTGAGTGTGTTGGGCGTGTATTATGCACGTACAATGAACGTCGATGTATTCCCAGACCTTACGGCACCAACGGTAACCATTCTTACCGAAGCGCACGGAATGGAATCTGAAGAAGTAGAAAAATTAGTAACCTATCAACTGGAAACTGCCTTAAACGGTTCGCCCAATGTGAGACGAATCCGTTCGTCATCGGCAGCAGGTGTTTCCATTGTTTGGGTAGAATTTGAATGGGGAACCGATATTTATCGGGCACGACAAATTGTAAGTGAACGCATCCCGATGGTACGGGAAAATTTACCCGAAGGCATCGGTGCACCAACAATGGCACCTATTTCATCTATTATGGGCGAAATAATGTTACTGGGCGTAACGTCCGATAGCTTATCGCCTATGGAATTACGAACCTTATCAGATTGGACAATCAGACCTCGCATAAAAGCCATTGGCGGTATTGCAAATGTGGTGGTCATTGGTGGCGATTACAAGCAATATCAGGTATTTGCCAATCCCGAAAAGATGAAGTATTACGATGTGAGCCTATCAGAATTGGTGGAACACGTCAAGGAAGCAAACCAAAATGCGCCCGGTGGTATTATAAACCAATATGGCAATCAGTATATCATAAAGGGAAGCGGTAGAGCGTATGCGCTTGAAGATTTACAAGAAGCGGTTCTTAAGGAAGTGAATGGTCAAACCATCAAAATAAAAGATGTGGCAACTGTACAAATTGGAGCTGCCGATAAAATTGGCGACGGTTCATTAAATGCAAAACCCGCTGTGATTCTGACCATTTCAAAGCAACCCGATGTGAATACCTTGGAGTTGACAGACCGCTTGGACGAAGCCATTGCAGACTTGGAAACAACCTTGCCAAAAGGTGTCAACATCAAAAGCCAAATCTTTAGACAGTCCGATTTCATAGATGCTTCTATTAGTAATCTAAATATGACTCTTCTAGAAGGTGCGTTTTTTGTAATGATTATCCTGTTCATCTTTTTAATGAACTGGAGGACTACCGTTATTTCCTTGCTGGCTATCCCTATTTCATTATTGGTTTCCATCATCATATTAAAATGGTTGGGTTACACCATAAATACAATGAGTTTGGGTGGTATGGCAATTGCTATTGGTGCGTTGGTAGATGATGCCATCATCGATGTAGAAAATGTGTATAAACGTTTGCGCGAAAATATCAGAAAACCAAAAGCAGAACGGGAATCGACAATAAAAGTAGTGCGTGATGCTTCAGTAGAAATAAGAAGTTCTATTATTATTGCTACGCTTATCATTATAGTATCATTTGTTCCCTTATTCTTTTTAAGCGGAATGGAAGGTCGATTATTGCAACCGCTGGGAATTGCATTTGTAACGTCAGTATTGACCTCATTGATTGTTGCTGTAACTGTAACCCCAATTTTATGTTCTTATTTATTGGACAATGAGAAGCTTCTAAACAAACAGGCTGATGGTACAAAAGTAGAGCGTTTGTTGCAGAAACATTATGGCAATCTTCTGGAACGAGCGACACGAATACCTAAAACCATTATAGGCGTAACTGTCATTGCATTTGTATTAAGTCTTCTGGTTGTAACGCAATTGGGAAGAAGTTTTCTTCCAGAATTTAATGAAGGTTCATTGGTAATTAGTGTGGTTGGTCCACCGGGAATGTCTTTGGAAGAAAGTAATAAGACTGGAAAGTTAATAGAGACCATTTTATTGGATATGCCCGAAGTAGAGGTCGTTACTCGAAGACAAGGACGTGCCGAACTGGACGAACACGCACAAGGTGTTAATGCTTCGGAAATTGATGTGCCCTTTGTTCTCGAAGACAAAACCAAAGAAGAGTTCTTTGAAGAAGTCCGAAATAAATTGAGCATCGCACCTGGTGTTAATATCACATTAGGACAACCCATCGCACACCGTATTGACCATATGCTTTCGGGCACACGTGCCAATATTGCCATAAAGATATTTGGTTCCGATTTACAACGTTTGTTTGAAGTTGGTAAAAGTGTAGAACAGAAAATCAAAAATATTGATGGATTGGCAGATGTTGCAGTTGACCAACAAATTGAAGTACCACAAATACGCATCAAACCCAAACGCCAGATTCTTTCGGCTTATGGTATGACCGTTGGTAATTTGATGGAACAAGTGGATATTGCTTTTGCAGGCGAAGAAGCAGGCGAAATTTATGAAGGACAACAATATTTTGATTTGGTAGTACGCTATGAAAAACCGTTTCGGGACAATATTGAGAATATCAGTAACACCATAATAAGTTTACCCAATGGTGGTCAAACCACTTTGGGCGAATTAGCAACCGTTCAATCTGTAAGCAGTCCAAACACTATCAATCGAGAAGATGTACAACGTAAGATTGTGGTAGCAGCCAATGTTCAAGGCAGGGATTTACGTGGTGCCGTTAACGAAATAAAGGAAGTGGTTGCCAACAATGTGAATATGCCAGAAGGTTATCGTGTACAATATGGCGGACAATTTGAAAGTGAATCCAAAGCATCACAATTGCTTTTGATAACAGCCATAATTGCAATAGCCATCATTTTCCTGTTATTATATTATGAATTTAAGGATGTAAAACTGGCATTTGTAGTATTAATCAATTTGCCTTTGGCATTAATTGGTGGTATCTTGATAGTGTATTTCACGTCAGGAATCATCAGTATTGCAGCGACCATAGGTTTTATCAGTTTGTTTGGTATTGCCACACGTAACGGTATTTTATTGGTTTCACGATATGAAGATTTGAGAAAAGAAGGAATACAAGGGTTTCAGTTGATAAAAGCTGGGGCTTTAGATAGATTAAACCCTATTTTAATGACTGCCTTTACCACAGGTCTGGCATTGATACCATTGGCTCTAAAAGGTGGCGAACCGGGAAGTGAAATTCAAAGCCCAATGGCCGTTGTAATTTTAGGTGGCTTGTTGTCGGCTACGATATTGAATTTGGTAGTAATTCCTTGCGTGTATCAGTTAGTATTAAAAAAGGAAAAGTAAACAGTCCATTACGGTAATAAAAACCCTTCTTGTTCTGAATAAGGAGGGTTTTTTATGCTGTGATATTTTCAATCCCACTCAGCACATTCCCCTACATTCCGCGATCGCCTGCTGAAAAAGCAGGCAACCACTTCATTACGGGAAAAGAGCTTCACTACCAAAGTCTTGGACACAATCACCCAATTTTAGCTTTCCATTCCGTTAACCCTTCCCGATGCTCTGGGAAGGAACACTTCATTCCTTTGCCAAAATTGTGAATTAAGTCCGCTTTTCATCGGAAAGTCATCGCTTCGGTTTTCTTAACAGGATTTTCGGCACGGTCTTCTTGAGCCCTCACTCGAAAATCCTTAAAAACCAAACCGCTGTCTTACACATTTTAAGGGGTTTATAATGGATAAAGCCTTTGTTGTTTTTCGGGTACAGTCGAAAAACAGGCACGACATAACCAATTCTAATATAAACACAGCCACTTATCTCGCTTAACTGTCGGTACGCTCAAACGCAACTGCGTTTAAAAGAATTGCTAATGCCCTTATGGAACTTGTCAAGACTATACAAGTTTTAGTGAAAAATAAGGTTTCTACTTCCTTGAAAATCCAAGGATTTTACTACGTCGCAAACACACCTGATTTATTCCCGAAAAGTCTTGACAAAACCCACTCTATCCATTGTGCGGTGCACAGAAGAAAAGAACAAACACCCCTTAAAATTTAATTCAGTTTAAAACAAATAGGGGAAATATAAACCAGTCTGTAACAAAGCAGACACAAATCTTTTTATTATGAGTACTATTAGAAATCACGTACAGTTAATTGGAAACGTTGGACAAGAGCCAACCATTACGAACCTTGAAAGCGGTAAAAAAGTTGCCCGCTTCTCACTCGCTACGAACGAGTATTACAAAGACAGCAAAGGCGAAAAGCAAACGGACACTAACTGGCACACCGTAGTAGCTTGGGGCAAGACTGCTGAAATCGTTGAAAAGTATGTTGCAAAGGGCAAAGAAGTTGGCATAACGGGAAAACTTAAAACCCGAAGCTACACAACTGATGATAACGAACAACGCTATGTAACGGAAGTTGTAGCCGATGAAATCCTATTACTTGGAAGCAAAAACGACAAGTAATCTTAAAAAAGAAAGAGGGCGTAACTGTCGAAAGTTGCGCCCTCTTTTTCATTATTCACACATTAAATATATGTACAATGAAAGCACAAGTTAACGAAATAAAAGAGCGATTGCAATACTTTACGGGAACAGAAATGTTCTATCAAATCCCATTATTGCGAACCCGTTTTACGGACGGATTGAAATATTTATCGGAAGTAGCAGAATGCTTTTGGCTTATTACGGACACGTCAGTAATTGCAAAAAGTCTGATGAACCGAAGCGAATTTGTAACCATCGATTTTAAAAGATTGCCCAAAGAAAAACAGGATTATTCAGGTTATGAAGCCGAGATAATTTACAGCGATGGCAACGACAATATTTTGGAAAAACACGGTTACAGGGCAACCGATTTTCCACTCGATGAACTGCGGTTATTTTTTGTAAATGATACGCTGATGTTACCGAGCGAATACTAAAAATCGGACGTTATGATATATCTAAATTTTACCGATTTGAACACGAAACGCAAGAGCGATTAATTGCCAATTCCAAAGAAGAAGTAAAGGAAAAGTACGGCAAGGATATATGGATTATGCCACAAAGCATAATACCAATTTGGATAAAATGCTTGATGAAGAAGCACTTCGGAATTTGTATTCCTATAAATACATTTTCAACATATAAATTTTATGAAATTAAAAGTAAGCACCTCTAAATTTTAGAGGTGTTTTTGTATGCAATTAATATATAGTCAATAAAAAAACGTATCTTTATTTCGCTGAAATTCAGCATTCAAATTTAAGTAGGGTTATCCACTTTTCGACTTTCGCCGATAACCGTACACATCGAAAAATAACATATCGGAAAATCATTTTCCCTGAAAATGGCAATCGGCTTTTTAGCTGGATTGTATGGATTTTTGTCACGCTTGCGCGTGACGAAAAGGAATAGCAAGAGGGTAACGGGCTGCGCCGTGTTACATATTCCATTTTCATTTTAATCTATTGATTTTTAAGTAACTTAAAAATAATGTAGATATAAAAAATCCATCGATTTGCGTCAAATGGTCTTGAAACACCAGTAAACAGGGATGGATTTACGTCAAATCTTTAAAAAAGCGAAAGGAAATGGACTCATTCATCACTATTAGATTCAAACGGAAAACCGCCAAAAGATTTCAGGAATTTTTCAAAAAGCACTTCAAAACACACACCGAAGCGATGGAAAACATCCTTGATTTTTTCTTCTATAACGAGATATCGCCAAAGGAAAAATTAGGTCCAACTGGGACGAACCATCGAAGCTAAATTACTCAAAAGAATCAATGCAGTTATCGCCATAATGAGGGACGTGGAAAAGACACAAACCAAACCTACGGTGGCGATGATACAATCACTTTTTGAAACCGAAGAACCGAACAAAAAACCGCTGATTGTAGAAAAGAAATATGCCGAAGAAAAGAAGGAAGTACGCTTTCGCGAAAAGCAAAATCCAAGCAATCAACTCTAAATATTTTAAGCTATGTATATCACCATCACACCTCAAAAAATGGGCGGTAACTATTCCAAAAGTTCAGCAGATTTTGTGGGCTATTTAGAGAAAGAAAATCAAGGATTGGAACAACAGGATATGGAACATTTTTTCAACCAATATGGCGATGAGATTTCCGCTGAAGAAGTGGTCAAAGAAATAGATGGAAACACGGCAAAATTGGAAAAACACGAACCAAGATTCTATTCGATTACCGTGAGTCCATCAAAATATGAATTGCGAAAACTTCAGAACAGTAGTGAAGATTTAAAAAGATATACTCGCGAGCTGATGAAAGATTATGTGGCTTCATTTAATAGAGAAATTAAAGGGCGACCGATATCAGTATTGACGACATAAAATACTATGCGAAAATTGAACATCAACGCACATTTAAGGGAACGGATTTTCAGGTTAAAGAAAACCAACCTTTTGCCACAAAAATACTTCAGCTAAAAACTGAAATACGAAATATTCAAGAAGGACGAGCTGAAGGAAATATTAAAAGGATGAAAAAGGAAATCGCCAAACTGGAACGCCAAGCACCACATCAACAAAATGGAAAACGGATTGTCCAGGGAATGGCGAAAGATGGAAACCAAAGTCATATCCATATCATCGTGAGTCGAAAGGATGCTATCAAATCAGATTAGTTTGTCACCCGGAAGCAAATACAAAGCTTCCGATGTGAAGTTGAATGGGGAAACAGTAAAACGGGGTTTTGACCGAGATAAATTTTTTGAGAAAGCGGAAAAAACCTTTGACAAGACTTTTGGCTACAAACGCAATTTTGCCGAGACCTACAAAGCACGGAAGGATTTTGTAAAAAGCCCAAATCTATATTTCGCAGCTTTAATGAAATTACCAGCCAACGAAAAAGCATTAGCGTTTAAAATGATTACCAAATCAGGATTACCGATAGTGCCAAGTATTCCAGTTAGTCAAACACAAATCGCACTTCGGATTTTCAAACGATTAAGACGTGGTGCAGAAGTGGCCATCAAATCAAGTTCAATAGGAATTTAGGGTATGGAAATAGACAATCTCATAACGATACTTTCAATTATTGGTGTGGCCAGTATGGTTTTTTATGCGATGTTTCGAGTGAGCAAGTATGCGCTTTTCTTGAATTTTATAATGCTTTCGTGCTTGGTTTTCTATTTAACTGAAGTGAATGAATTAGTATCTATATTGCTATATCTGGTATGTCCTCTAATGCTAATTAATATAGGATTGTATGTTTTTCTGCATAAAACTGAAACCGTCCAAAAAATGGCAATAGAAAGTATCAAGTCAATTTTGCTACGACTAAAGGAAATTTCAAGTTAGATAACATTAAACGTGGCGCATCCATCATTGGTTCTGCTGGAAGTGGAAAGACCGAAAGTGTCGTTTATGGATTTCTCAAACATTTCCGGAAAGAGCACTTTCTGTGGAATCATTCACGACTACAAGGATTTTGAACTGACCGAAATGGCTTATCCTCTTTTTAAGGATAGCGATATCCCGTTTAAGGTCATTTCCTTCGATAAAATCATCCATAGGGTAAATCCTATTGCGCCACGCTATTTAGAGAACGAGGAAAGCGTAAACGAAGTCTCACGGGTATTAATCGAAAACCTTTTAGAACAAAGAGAAAGCGGAACAACAGGAACAACAAAATTCTTTAACGATGCAGCTGAAGGTTTGATTGGTGGATTGATTTGGAAACTGAAATGCGATTATCCCAAATACTGTACGTTACCACATTTGATAGCCATTTATCAAATGCTCGATACCGATAGCCTTATCCAGTTTCTGGAAACCAACACCACATCAAGAGCGATGGCAGATGCTTTTATTAGCGGAAAGGATTCGGATAGACAGACAGCTGGTGTAAAAAGTACCTTGGCAAATGCGCTGAAACGAATTAGTACACAACGCATTTTTATGGCACTATCCGCAGACGAAGTGCCATTGAATATCAATAGCGAGGAAAATCCTGCAATAATTTCCGTGGTAAACAATCCAAAATATGAAACATCCTATTCGCCTGTTATCGCCACAATTATTCACACCATTACCAAGCAAATGAGTGTGCGAAATTCTAAACCTTCATTTCTTGTTGATGGAAGAAGCACCTACGATTCGTTTATTGAATATGCACCGTATTCCGGCAACACTTAGAAGTTACGATATTGCCACCATTTACGTAATGCAGGACAAAATTCAAAATGATATGATGTACGGCGATAAGGCGAGCAAAGCTATTTTAAGCAATCTTTCCTACCAGTTTTTCGGAAAGGTCAACGACCCAGACACCGCCAAATATTACGAACGCTTTTTTGAAATTATCAAAGATCCCACGAAAAGTATAAGCCGTGGTCATAATCTCGATTTTGACACACGAATCACCACAGGCGAAAAGGAAATCCCCAAGATTAGAGCAGATGTTTTCTTTAGGTTAAAACAAGGCGAATTTATTACCTATGCTGATGGAAAGGATAAAAAAGTACAATTTAAATTAGCCGACATTAAAAGGGAACTACCACAGGAATCAAAGCAGTTTTCTCAGGCAGATTTAGCGATTAATTTTGAGCGGGTTTATGATGAGGCGAAGTCGATTTTTAAGTGATGGAGAAGTATAAATTTTCAAAGCGGAATATCTTAATAAGCTTCTTTATCCCTAAAAATTTACGTGATATATGTATATTTAGTTGCGATATAACTATACCTGCAAGCTGAAAAGCCAACCGCATATTCAAGCACATTTGTTTTTAGCCAACGCTAAATCCAACGCTCAAAAAAGCATTAGAGCTTAAGTTTCCCACCGCTCTTCTCACTGGAACCCAAAAAAAATAACTACATTTGGACAATTATTGTCCTGAATATATTTTCAGGAAAAATATAAGGAAATGAATACGAAACAATCGTTTGGAGAGTACTTGCGGAAATTGAGGGAAGACCAAAATCTTCCGATAAGAAAAGTTGCATCAAAACTTGACATTGACCCATCAACATTGGGGAAAATTGAACGTGGAGAAAGAAGTGCTAATAAAGAAATGCTTCCAGTTTTGGCGGAATTGTTCGGAATTGAGGAAAAAACTCTTGGACTTATTCTTTTTAGCGACAAAGTAGCTTATCAGATTATTGAAGAAGAAAATACCAACGAAATCCTGAAAGTGGCAGAAGAAAAAATTAAATATTTAAAAAATAAGAATCTTAAACAAGGTTCATTGGACTTGAAATAAATATGAACATTAAAGACCTTATTAAAAAATATCATTCGAATAGAGACGCATACCTAAAAGCGGACTACAACGAAACTCAGCTTAGGACTGATTTTCTTGACCCATTATTTGAAATGCTTGGTTGGGATATTAAAAACTCGACTGGAAAGCCAACTAACGAACGTGAAGTCTTAGTTGAAGAAGGACTAAAAGCAGATGCTAGTTCTAACACAAAAAAGCCTGATTATACTTTTCGACTATTTTCAGAGCGAAAATTCTTTTTAGAAGCCAAAAAACCGAATGTAAAAATTGAAAACGATAACGAACCTGCAAAGCAAATACGTAGATATGGTTTTACCGCAAAACTTAAAATTTCAGTTCTATCAAATTTTGAATATTTGGCAATCTATGATTGCTCACAAAAAGTTGGAAAAGATGATGCAGTAACGAAATCTAGAATCAATCTTTATCACTATACAGAATATGAATCAGCTTTTGAGGAAATCAAAAAACAACTAAGCAACCAAGCTGTTTATTCTGGAGAATTTGATGAAACTTGGAAAGAAATTGAAGAACAGTTAAAACTTTCAAGTGTAGATGATTTATTCCTTTCCCATATTAACGAATGGCGAATCGTTTTAGGTAAAGAAATTTACTCGCATAAACCTGAACTAAGCATTGAAGAATTAAACGATATTGTTCAATCTTATATCAATAGTATCATATTTTTAAGAGTTTGTGAGGACCGAAATTTAGAAACCTATAAAACGCTTTTAAACTTTGCAGAAAATAATGATTTCGCTTCGCTCATCAAAAAATTCAAAGAAGCAGACAAAAAATATAACGCAGGTTTATTTAATCAACCGTTAACGGAAAAAGTAGTTTCTGATAGCTCTTCTGCATTTTGGGAAATCATCAAAGATTTATATTTCCCTGAAAGTACTTATTCCTTTTCAGTTTTTGCTTCGGACATTCTAGGAAACATCTATGAAATATTTCTTGGAGAACAACTAGCTATAGAAAACGGGCAAATTCTCTTAAAAAAGAAACCTGAAAATGTTGACAGAGATATTGTAACTACACCAACTTTTATCATTCAAGATATTCTAAGGCAAACAGTTGTAGAGCATTGTAAAAACAAAACTGACAAAGAAATCTTAAGCTCATCATTTGCAGATATTGCTTGTGGTTCAGGTGCATTTTTGCTGGAAACTTATCAATTATTGCAAGATACACTTGTCGATTTCTATTTGTTAAACGACCACAAAAGATTAATTCAGACAGCAATAAATACATTTAAATTGCCTTTTGCCATCAAAAGAAAAGTGTTAGAAAGTTGCATTTTTGGTATTGACAAAGATTACAATGCTGTTCAAGCCTGTAAATTTGGTTTGCTATTAAAACTTCTAGAAAATGAAGACAATGCAACAATAACAACACCTGCATTACCAACTCTTGACCAAAATATTCAGTTTGGAAACAGCCTAATTGAGACATCAGAAACAAATAAAAAAAATCAAAATGAAATAAACCCTTTTGATTTTGGTAAAACTCGTTTCGATGTTGTTGTTGGCAATCCGCCATATTTGGCTACAGAGCATATGAAAGAGTTTACACCTCTTGAATTACCCATTTACAAATCAAAATTCAATTCATCATACAAACAGTTTGACAAATACTTTCTTTTTATTGAAAGAGGTCTAGAACTCTTAAAGGAAGGTGGATATTTTGGTTATATAGTTCCAAGTAAGTTTGCGAAGGTTGGAGCTGGTAAGAAGTTGAGAGAATTACTTGTTGACAACAAAGCAATACAGCAAATAATATCCTTTGGGGCAAATCAAGTTTTTCAAAACAAAACTACTTATACTTGTCTCTTAATTCTCAAAAAAGAAAAACTAGAACAAGTCAAATATCTTGAAGTAAATTCGTTCAAAAATTGGAAAACAAGAAATATTGGTTCAGAAAATTTTGACGAATTTAATATAGATTCTTTAGAAGTAGATGGTTGGGTCCTTTATCCAAGTATTTTAAAACCAATTTATACATCTATTGTTTCACAATCGAATACATTAGAGGAGCTTATTGGTTCTGAAAATATATACAATGGTATTCAAACAAGTGCCAATAACGTTTATATTCATTCGATAGAAAAAAAAGATAAAGACTTTCTTTATTTCATAAAAGACGGTATTCAATGGAAAGTTGAAGAAACTTTAACAAGACCATATTTTAAGACTTCAAGTGGAGACGATAATCTGTACACCTATCGCCCATTTTTGCCAAATTCATTTGTTATTTATCCTTATCTAAAAACCAAAAAGGGAATTGAGTTTGTAGAAATTGATGACTTAAAGGCAAACTATCCTGAAACATATAATTTTTTAAATCATTACAAGGACAAACTTGATAATGATAAACGAGACATTAAACCTGAACCTGAAACAAAAAACGAATGGTACAGATATGGCAGACATCAAAGTCTAGATAAATGTGATGTACCTGCGAAAATTATTGTTGGAGTTTTAGCACAGGGCAACAAATACGCAATTGACTACTTTGGAACTTTAATATCTTCTGGTGGTACAGCAGGTTATTGTATGATTACTTTACCTGATAACTTTCCTTATTCAATCTACTATATTCAAGCTTTATTGAACTCTAAATATTTGGAGTGGTTTTCTGCACTAATTGGAGAAGTCTTCAGAGGTGGTTATATAGCACGAGGAACAAAAGTGCTCAAAAAACTACCTATCAAGCTTATTGATTTTAAGAATAAATCGGAGAAAGATATTCACGATAAAATAGCAAAAATTCAAAAAAATTTAATTGATATTCAAGGAAAAATAGATAAAAGCAACGGAAATAAAAGGTTACTAATTCCTTTACAACGACAATTCGACAATCTAAAAACTGAATTAGACGAGACACTAAAAAATTTGTATAACTTGGGAGAAGCTGATAGCAATATCCCTTTAATTTCTGAAATTTATGCAACTAATTAAAGAAGCATCAAAAGAAAAATTAAGGGGTGGATTCTATACACCTGAACCAATTGCATCATTTGTTTTAAAATGGGCATTAAATGGTAATAAACAACTTGATATTTTAGAACCAAGTTGTGGAGATGGTGTATTCCTTGAAGAAATACAAAAAGGAGGTTACGAATACAATTCTGTAACTGCAATAGAATTTGATGAAGTTGAAGCTGAAAAGTCTAAAAAAATTGGCTTGGGCAAGACCAACGTTATTAATTCGGATTTTCACGACTTCTGTATTAATACCAAACAAAAGTTTGATTTGGTAGTCGGAAATCCGCCTTACATTCGTTACCAATATTTTGACAGAGAGCAACAAGAGTTTGCTGCACAAATTTTTGACAAAGCCAAACTAAAGTATTCTAAACTAACCAATGCTTGGGTTTCGTTTGTTGTTGGCTCTTCCCTACTTTTAAAAGAAGAAGGCAAAATTGGATTCGTGTTACCTGCCGAAATACTTCAAGTTTCGTATGCTCAACCCTTACGAGAGTTCTTGGCTCATTTTTACAACAAAATAAATATTGTTTCTTTTGAAAAGTTAGTATTTCCAGACATACAACAAGAAGTAGTCCTATTGTTGTGTGAGAAAAACAATTCTAAAACACATTTGATTGAGCATTTAGAATTGAAAAATGCAGAAGAACTAGAAAAACTAGATGTATCAAAACTAAAAAGTCCAAAAAAGAAAATTGATTTCAAATCAAACAAATGGACTTTTTACTTCTTGGAACAAAACGAAATCGACTTTTTAGAAAAACTTCAAAACGACAAAATAATTCCAAGACTTAAAGAATATGCAAAAGTAGAAGTTGGAATCACAACAGGTTCAAATCCATTTTTCACAGTTCCGCTTTCTATTGTGCAATTTTACAATCTTGAAAAGTATGCAAAACCATTAGTCGGCAGAAGCGTTCAGGTTCCAAGTGCAATTTTCACAGAAAAAGACTGGATTAAAAACAGAAATTCAGAAGCAAGAACGCACTTTTTATCATTTCCAAAAATGGACGAACTAAATGGTTCTGTTGGAGCTAGAGAATATATTGCTTGGGGAGTAGAAAAGAAAATTCACAAAGGTTATAAATGCAGGATTCGTGATGAATGGCAAATTGTGCCATCACAAAGAATATCTGATGCATTGTTTATTAGGAGGAATAATAAGTATCCAAAACTCATAATCAACGAAGCAGAGGCTTTTACAACAGATACAATGCACAGAGTAACTGTAAAAGAGAAAACGAACATAAAAGCTTTGACAGCTAGTTATTATAATTCACTCTCTTTTGCGTTTGCTGAGATTTGTGGGAGAAGTCACGGTGGCGGAGTATTGGAGTTAATGCCGAACGAAGTGGGAAGAATACTCTTGCCTTACAATGAAAAGAATGCGGAATTGTTGCCAATTATTGACAAAATGATTCGTGAAAAGAAAGATATTTCGGAATTATTGAAAATTACGAATGAAAAAATATTAAAGGAAAATTACGGCTTGACAAATGAAGAAATTGAATTGGCGGATGGTATATGGAAAAAGCTATCTAACCGAAGATTGAACAGAGGGAAAAAATAGCCAATGCCAAATTGAAAATTTTTTAACTGAATTGAAAAACTAAAACAAAAATTATTAATGGCAGAATCTGAATTATATTTTTACAAAGGAAACGAAGAAGTTCTAAAGAAAATAAAAGACAAATCAGACGAAAAAAGTGAATCGGCTCTTCTAAATAAAATACAAGATTCTTTCAATAAAGTTCTTGATGGAAAAAACCTGTCCTTTCTTCTGGGTTCTGGCTGTTCCTCTTATCAAATTCAGAATAAAGATGAAGAATGGGAAGAAATAGGTATACCAACAATGGCACCTCTTGCTACAAATTTTTATGCTAACATTCTGATAGAAGATGAACGAAATTGGTTGAAAAACGATGTAAAACTTGATATTACGTCAACCACATTTCAAAACAATTTAGAAACTTTTTTAGGTACGCTTCACAGTCTTATTTATTTTTATGAAACCACCAATCAAAATGGAACGGACGAATTTAATAAGGTCAAAGGGATTATAGATAAAGCAAGAAATTTCCTTTTAGAACAATGTCTGAATGAGACTAAACGTAGTAATGAAGACGACATAGATTTAGTAAATCTTTATAAAATGTTTTATCGCAAACTGTTGTACAGAAATGCAAATCTTCCAAAACCAAGCATATTTACAACAAATTATGATTTATACTCTGAAATCGCACTTGACAGTTTGGGAATACATTACGTAAATGGATTTTCAGGTGGCATAAAAAAATATTTTAATCCGACCATTTTTAATTATGCACTAGCTGAAAAAATGGATTTATCACAAGGTAAATGGAGTGTTATTGATAATTTCATTTACCTATACAAAATACACGGTTCTATAAACTGGGTTCAGGACGAGGAACAAACAAAACTTTTTAGAGTAAGAGAAATTCAAGAAACAAGTTTAGAAAACCTCAAAAAAAAGGATGTTATAATGATACATCCTACACCTCTAAAACAAAATGCAAGTATGGGAAGTCCATATTCAGATTTGTTTAGAGAGTTTCAGAAAAGACTAATGAGAAATAACAACATACTTATTTCTCTTGGATATAGCTTTAGTGATGAGCATATAAACAATCTTATTTATCAAGCATTTACAATACCGTCTTTCCGATTAATCGTGTTTGGAGATTTTGCTAAAAGTGAAGAAATCAAAAAACTAAAATCACTAAATGACCCAAGAATCTGGATTGTAGGTGGTAAGTTAGAAAACGGAGAAAGTCTACATTATTTCAAAGGTTTTATTGAGCAAATATTACCGGACTTAAGTAATGACGAAATTGATGACAAAATCGATAATGCTATAAAAACTCTATTTCCAAGATAATGAATAGAGAAGATAAACAAAGAGTTATTGGTAAAGTAGTAGCAATAAATTCAGACAGATTTACTGTTGAACTATTAAGTGGAATTGATAATTTTAACATTAGTGGATTTGATGATATCCATTATTTTGCTCAACTTAACAGCTACGTTGTTTTACCCTATCAAAATTACTTTATAGTATCGGAAGTATCTGGAGTTCGAGAAAAAGAGCTAAATGTACCTTTTAGTAATCCTAAAGAACAAATTTTAAGTAAAAGCACTACTGGTAAATATCTAGAAATACTTCCTATTGGCACACTAAAACCAGTTGATGAAAATCCAGATTATTATAAATTTGAATTTGGAGTTAGCGTTTATCCTGCATTATATACAGACGTTCTTTACATAAAAGAAAAAGAGCTTGATGCCATTTTTAATGTTAAGGAACAAATTGAGATAGTTTGTGAAAAATCTAGCGAACACAAAGAAAAATGTGATTGTGAAAAGAGAAGATATAAAACGCTTTCAATTGGTACTTCCACTATATTCCCAGATTATGAAGTTAAAATTGACATAGATAAATTCTTTGCTGGTCATTCTGCTGTTTTAGGAAATACAGGAAGTGGTAAATCCTGTACAATTTCTTCAATTCTTCAGTCTATTTATAAGCTATCAATTCATAGTGCTGTAGGAAGTACATTCATTGTGTTTGATGTAAATGGCGAATACAAACAGGCTTTTAGTGAGGTATCTGAAAACACAGATATTGAAGTGCAAAATTTCTGTATAGGGAGTTCAGACAAGGATGTAAAAGAATTTACACTACCTCATTGGTTTTTGACTATTGATGAATGGGCTTTACTTCTTCAAGCAACAGAAAAAACTCAAATACCAATATTAAGAAATGCACTAGGTTTAGCATCTGTTTTTTCTATTGGAGAAAATGTCAATGAACTCAAAAATCATATTTTAGCAACGTGTATAAGTGAGATTTTAAGAGATGAAACTAGCAGTCCATCAAAGTCCGATAGGATATTATCGATACTTCAAAAATTCAATACAGCTGAAATATCATTAACAACAGAATTCACTTTTATAGACCAAGATGGTATAGAGCATAATTCTGTACGTATTGGGAATCAAAACGTTAGACTTAATTTAAGAAACTGCTTATATGTTCATTTTGGAGTAATTGTAGGTACTGAACAATTACACTATTTCCTTGAGCAAACTAACGGAGATGGTTTATCACTTTTTATTCAAGAAAAATTTCAAATGCCTTCTTATGAAAAGTACCAAAAATTCACATTTGACATTATAGAAGATGCTCTCGATTTAGCTCTATTATATGAAGAAGCACACGGAAATAGACATATTAGAGATTATTGTTCTTCGTTAATTACAAGGGTAAAAAGTATCAAGGACAGAACGGATTTCAATTTTCTAAAAAAAGATGATGGCAATATAAGTGAGTATAAAAACAGTTTGATTGGATTAAATGAAGTAGAAGCTCAAAAATTAAAAACTAGTCAAATAACTATTATTGACATAAGTGCAGTAGAAGATGAAATTGTGGAAGTAATATCTTGTGTTATATCTCGTATTATTTATGAAAGTGTTAAGGACATAAATCCTCGAAATTCATATCCAGTAAATCTAATTTTGGAAGAAGCTCATAGATATATTTCACGTAATCCAATGGGAACATTCCTTAAAGCAAATAAGATTTTTGACTCAATTGCTAAAGAAGGGAGAAAATTTGGACTGTTACTTTTGGTTTCATCACAAAGACCAAGTGAATTATCTAAAACAGTATTATCTCAATGCAGTAATTTTATAGTCCACAGAATACAAAATCCAGAAGACCTTGCACATATTCGACAAATTACACCGCATATTTCCGAAACAATTTTGAGGAGAATGCCATCTATTCCGACTCAACACGCTTTGATTTTTGGTCATTCGGTAAATCTTCCGACAACTTTTAAGGTTCACGAAGCAAAACCGTTACCGAAAAGTGATAATAATAGAATAAGTGAAAATTGGTTTAGACAAAAAGGATTTTCATTAACAGAAAACGTCGAAATGTCAGATGAGGAAGAATAAAGAGCCAACGCTACATCAAAGTCGATTTTCAGATAAAATTAAGGAGGTCGAGTAGATGGTCAAAAAGGTGGTGCAATGGGTGGTGTAACAGGTGGTGCAATAGATGCTATAGATGAACTTACTAAAAGACAAAAAGCAGTACTTAAACTCATTGCAACCAATACTACTATTACTTATACTGAAATAGCTGAAGCTTTAGGCATCAATGAATCCCCTATGGGCAAACATATAAATGCGCTCAAAACCAAAGGGTTTTTAAAACGCCACGGTGGCACACAGGGTTATTGGGAGGTAAAGTCTAATAATTAACCTTACGAATTGTTTTCTTCAGAAATTCAGATATATTGAACCCTAAAACAATAAATTGATTTTTTGTTAAAAATTTTAACAATCTTACTATATTGTCGTTCAAATAAATAATAACAATATATGTGGTCTGATAATGAAACAACTGAAGACCTTTTAGGGTTTAAAGTACACGCAGATTTGATTGCCGAGGTAATAAATGATTCTGACTTATTGCCTATAACAATGGGTGTTTTTGGAGACTGGGGTAGCGGTAAATCCAGTATACTAAAAATCTTAAGCGAACAATTAAAAGAAGAGGAAGGTGGAACATTTGTACTCTATTTTAATGGTTGGCTTTTTGAGGGTTATGATGATGCTAAAGCTGCGCTTTTAGAATCAATTATTAAAGAGTTCGAAGAAAATAAGAGATTTGCCCCAGAAGTAAAACAAAAGGCCAAGAAGCTAATTAAGTCTGTTAATTGGATGCGTATTTTAGGTCTGGGTTTTAAAAATATTGCATTACCAGTTGCAAGTGCCTATTTAACTGGAGGAGTATCAATATTGCCTTTTTTAGCGGGAAAGCTTTCCAAAATTGATAGTTCTGATATAATCGATAAACTTAAAGGAGACGAAGCGGAAGGATTTTTGAAATCTTTGGTAAAAGATTTACCAGAGGAAGACCCGTCTATGTTAGTTCGAGAATTTAGAGAAAACTTTAAGGAATTAATAAAGGAATCTAAAATAAGTAAGCTTGTCATAATCATAGATGACTTAGACCGATGCCAACCAGATAGGATTATTGAAAATCTTGAAGCAATTAAGCTTTTTCTCAATGTGGAGAATACTGCTTTCATAATAGGTGCAGACCCAAGAATAGTAAGAGATGCAATTTCCCATAGGTTTAAAGTCAGGGATGTTGAGCCAGGGACAGGAAATAGAATTGTTAGTGATTATTTAGAAAAGCTAATTCAAGTACCTTATAATTTACCCAAGTTATCAGACTCTGAGGTAGAAACTTATATTTCTTTACTTATTTGCAAACGAGAACTAACTGCCGAAACATTTCATACCGTACTGGAAACATTCTACGCTTATCGAAAAAATGATAGATATAGTGTTTTTGGACTGGCAAATATTAAGGGCGTAATCGGAACAGTTGAATTTGAAAAACTATCGAAGAGTCTGGGCTCACTGCCCGCCCTATCATCAATCATAACACAAAGTTTATATGGCAATCCAAGGCAAATTAAGAGATTTTTAAACACTTTTATTTTAAGGAATAGACTGGCCAAAGTCGCAAACATATCTGGATTTGATGAATCTATTTTGGCGAAATTAATGATTCTTGAATATACAGAACTTCCTTTGTTCGTCAAGTTATATGAATGGCAATCTACCAAAGACGGTAGACCGAATCAAATTTTAGAGTTGGAAACCGAGTGTTCCAAATCGTCTGAAGCGGATTTCAAAGAGTATTTGGGCAAAAGTGATTATAGCAATTGGAATAAAGATAAAGTAGTTAAATGGTTAAAAGTAGAACCTGCTTTATCAGAAATAGACTTACGTGATTATTTTTGGATTTCCAGAGATAATATCTCGTCTACTATTGCTGGCGCAAGCCTAATTCCGCCTATCATAAAATCCACATATAATAAACTGAATCAAGAAGGGCTGCCAGTTAAAGCAACAAAGGCAATAATCAAGAAAGATGTTATGTTGTTGAGTGAATCGGAATTAAATCAGTTCCTTGAGTTCTCTGTAGCAATGGCGCAAAGAAATCAAGAAAGTCCCCTTTCGTATAAGCTTTTTCAATTTATGATAGAAGAAGGTGTTAGCGGTTCTGATGACTCATATAAATATTTACTCAACCTAATAGATTTGGAAAAAGTACCGCCTGCAATTGGCGTTGATCTGAGAAGTTTTAAAGAGAATCCAGTTTTGGGAGACTTTCTTTCAGAATTATTATCAACATCTAAATCTAAGGTAGCAAAGGCATTTAATAAATAAGTATGGGCACATCCAAATCATATTCAGCTTCGGTCAAAGGTCAACCCCAATGGGGCGAACTTAGTAGTGAGGTTACACGAAATTGTACAACAGCGAAGATACCAACGGACAACCTTAGAAATATAACAGGGAAATTTGTCCGAGTGGTTGGCGGTTCAAAACGAGCAGGAAGAGGTAATTCTCGAATTGCAGGTAGAAGCGGTATTAGAAATGCCAAAAATATCGGAAGATTTTTAGGTAGTTTTTCATCTAATGGTGGTAATCTTTCAGAAGCCCTAAAATCGATAGGTCTTACGGATTTAAAAAGTAAGTCAGCTGAAGATATTATTAACCATCTCATAGAATACTGTAGTGGTCCCGCATCTACTATTGACGATAGTGCTGCTAAAGAAGCCACGCGAAGATTATTGGAAGAATTAGCCGCAGGGACTGAAACCGCAGAGGATTTAGAAACATCGTTAAAATCAACCCTTGATAGTGAGTCTCTGGAAGAAGTAATAATTAAATATTTTAGCTATTATGTTTTAGAACATCTGTCAATAATGTTTTATGAAAAGCTTGTAGAAAGTAAAGGTAAAACGGAATGTTCAAGTCTTTTTAAGCAGATTAATGACTTTATAAATTCTAGCTTAGCTGAAATGAATAAAACGAATTCCTTAGACAAAATAGATTGGGGTGGCGATGATGGAGATAGGGTAATAAAAAACATACAAGAGGATGTTTTAAAAGTATTTGAAGATGAGAATTAAAATAGAAGTAAATCCCGCAAAGGATGGGCAATTTTCGGAGACATTCTTATGCCAGGAAATAGACGGAGTGCAGAAAAAAGCACAATTGAATATTGCTCATTTTCATAATTTATATGATTTTACAAAGGAGACATCATCAGTAGGGTTTGATTTTTTTCTTATTGCTGCAATCGTATATGTCACAGACGATTTACTTTCACGAGAACTGTACTCGTATAATGGTTGGACTAGAGAGATTGAAATTGAATTTCCAGTAAAGAATATAGATTATTGGAAACTTGCTATAACTGAGCTCGAAGAAACCCTCGGCTTTTTAACAGGAGATGTATGGTCTATTACATTTAGACAAATGGAGGTAGAAGTGCTTTATCTACCCAGGAAAAACCGCAGGAAGAGTAACATACCAAAATATAATTATCCCAATATTGAGTTCGTCAGTCTATTTTCAGGCGGTCTTGACTCATTGATAGGGGTTATCAACAAATTGAATAGTCTAGATAATGGTAAAATAGGATTGCTGGTATCTCATTTTGACCCTACTTATACTGGTCCCAAAAAAGACCAAACTCTTATTTTGGAAGAATTTGAAAAAAGCTTTGACAATAAATACAAACATATTAGAGCAACCGTTGGTCTTTCCCAGAGATATATTAACGGAGATAAAATAACAAAAGATGCCAATCAGAGAAGTAGGTCAATACTATTCATTGGAATAGCGGCATATCTCTTGAACAAAGTGCCAACCTCTAACACAATTTTAATTCCAGAGAATGGTACTATTTCTTTAAATCATCCTTTGACCAAATCAAGGACAAGTTCATTGAGTACTAGAACGACACACCCTTACTTTTTTAGAAAACTGCAAGAATCATTAGAAATTGCTAATTTGAATATTTCTTTAATTAACCCCTTCAAATTGGACACTAAAGGGAAGATGGTTGTTGATTGTGATAATACAACTATACTTCAGAAAACATATCCACTATCAGTTTCTTGCGGTAAAAGAGGGCACAAAGTCCATTGGGAAAATCGTAATGCCAAACAATGTGGAATTTGTATGCCTTGTATTTATAGAAGGGCAGCATTACACAAAAACAATTGGGATACGGACACTTACGGAAATGACCTATTAAGGTTAACAGATATGAACAAGGCTAAGCCTGATGTAAAAGCTTTATTTGATTACCTTGGAACATCTATCAGTCTAAAAGAAATTAAACGGAATCTGCTTGTAAATGGTAGCATTGAGATTTCGAATCTGGATGCATATGCAAATTTAGTACATAATTCAAGGGTCGAAATGTTAAATTGGATTCGTGATAAAGGTAATGACCAATTGAAAAAAATACTTAAAATCCAATGATTGATGCTCATTGTCATATTGATTTATACCCAAATCCTGAAAAACTTCTCAGAGAACTGGATAAACAGGGAATTACCGTAATCTCAGTAACTAATCTTCCAAGTCATTTCGAGATGGGATTACCACATTTCAAATCTTTAAAGAAGATAAGGTTGGCATTAGGAATGCATCCACTATATGCAGAAAACCATTCAGAAGAATTTTCTGCATTTTTAAGATTGATTGATGTAACAAGTTACATTGGCGAAGTTGGTTTGGACTTTTCCAAAGAAGGGCTTTCGACTAAAGATATTCAGGTTATCAGTTTTCGCAGAATTTTAAAAGCGCTTCAAGGCAAGAAGAAAATACTTAGTATTCATTCAAGAAAGGCTGAACGAGAAGTACTTAATTGTTTAATCGATTTTCACGCAAAAGGAGCAATATTCCATTGGTATTCAGGTCCAATTAAACTTATAGTAGAAATCGCCAATGCTGGTTTTTTCTTCTCTATAAATAATGCAATGATTAAAAGTAAAGCTGGTCAAGCTAGAATTTCTAAAATTCCTCAAAATAAAATTTTGACCGAGACTGATGGGCCTTTTATAGAAATCAAAGGCAAGCCTGTTAAATCTAGTGATGTCAAGGAAATAATTATTTACCTATCTCAAATCTGGAATTGTTCCTATTCCAAAACAGATGAAATCATAAATAATAATTTTAACGTTTTACTATCTAGTATAAGATAGTTATAAGCTAAAAAGGCGATTTATCTTTTGAGCCTCTCGCATCCGCCAACCATTTGCCATTTTGCTTAACCAGTTTAAAAAGGCCCGGTGTCTTATCATAGGCTGTAGTATATTTTACCCAAGCCACGTCACCCATAATCGTATCCTGCAAAACTGTAAAGTTTGAATCATCCTTTACCGTCGCATTGAACATATTTATAGTATTCATATAATTAGAATATGCCTGTGGTGTTGAGTTGGCTTTTAAAGCTTCCTCATCTTTTTCATAAAAGCTTTCGATGACGATTTGGGCTGTGGCACTTGGTCCCGAAACTTTAGTATCAGAATCGGCACAAGAAAGGAACAGCAGTACGAGCGAGAAAACGACAATTTTTTTCATAACAGTATTAATTTGGGTTGTTAATATATCTATGTGATAGTTTCATTTCAATGTTTCGTTCGCCATCCTTTTCATTCAATTCTAAAATCGCCCTACGGTCATTAGATAATGAAAATTTGGGCAATACATAAACGAAGCGCACAGTTTCACTTTCTGCAATTTTTGAAGGCAGATTGTGTTTGTACGTTGGTTCTTGATACAGGCGTTGCAACGATTTTCTTTTCCCTTTTTGTCTTGTTTCAATCGAAAGGTTTAAGAAATTCAAATCGTAATCCAAAGTAGAATTATTCTCAATCTGGATAACGAAGTAGAGTTCTTCCTTATCAAAAACAACATTTTCAACAGTCAAGACAATACCTTGCGTTCGCTTCTTAATCCGACCGATACGCTGGTTTCTGTTAAGAAGATACGAGCAGAATTTTTGATAGTAATACGTTCTATTATCTACACGTTCTTCAGAAGATTCAGCAAGAATCGAATCGACCTTAATTGGTTTCTCATTTCCGATACTATTGGATAGCGGAATGAAATAATTGAGCTTAGATAGCTGTTTTTTATATCTTACAATATACGAAAAAATTGAACCATTTCTATTGACTACCAACAGATTACTTTCCTTCCCAGGCTTTGCCTGAAGAAGTCCAAAATACTGTTCTTTTTCACGATTGTAAGTAAAAACAAAATTATCTGAACCAGTTATTCCTTGCCGAATAGGTTCAGGGAAGAATAATGCAACGTTTTTGGTGTCGTTGGCATATATGGTATCGAGAACTGTAGTATGTTTGCAGCTTTCGCGAAAGTGGAAATCAGTATACGCATATATATTTTCATAAAATTGTTTGCTCTCATAATTTAGGTTTTAGAATTAATTTATAATTATTCAATACCGTAACTTTTACATTTCGGTTGTTACGTCTGAGTACTTTGGATATACCACCAACTTGTGGTACGGTAGGTATGTTGATGTCGCCAATAATATCGTCCAGAACTTCGGTGGTGGCTTCTGCCCTAAAATTGTTCTGTACATAAATACCTTCACTACCATCTGACAAATCAAAGGCTTTGAGTTTTGTAGGATGATGCTTTATGTTTTCAATTTCAATGAGCGCACGATTAGGCTGAAAGCTTATAAAACCGAAAATAGGTGTGTTCTTTGGCATCAGCTTACCATTGATGGTAGCTGTCTTGGTAAGGCGCATTCGTAATCTGGTATTCGCTTTGACTATCTTGGTCGCCATCGACTACCACGTAGATTGTTTCATCTGTATTACCGATGATTGAAACTTCATTGGGTTTTGGCGAAGCAGCAAAGAACAATTGATGTTCTAAGCCTAATTCTTTGGCTTCAATTTTTTGTTCTCTTTTTACTTCAGCAGAATCAATTTTTGTACCGTTTTGCGAACAGTTCTTTTTTGTCCCAAATTCTGGTAACGTTTATCTGAATATCTGAATTTTACCAGCTTCATAAATGCTATCTACGATACGTTCTTTTTCGCGTTCCGGTAAATCTGGATCGTAAAATCCCAAGGAATCAATCAGCTTTTCATCATAGATGCTGGGTGCATTATTTTCACGTAACTTCCTTTCAAGTCATTAATTGCATCCAGTTTGGAATCGTATTCTTTTTGGTTTTCTTCCAAATCTGGCACTAAGGTCTGTTTAAGGTTTTCAGTTTCACTTTCATCATCGCCCATAACCATTACAGAATAGGAAATCAGGAATATGAAAATCACGGCCAAAACCGCTGCAAATACTATTTTGTTCTTTTCAACTTTCATCATTGAATTTAGTTTTTTTAAGGTGTTCTCGAAATAATTGTTATTAAAGTCCGTGTGGATTGTTGGGAAAGTTTCGGTCAACCATAATCAGGTTTCCGGTTGAAACCAATTCGTAAGTGTCAATTATTGAACCTCTATTGATTTCAAAAATGGTAGTCGTGGTAAAACTATATGAGCCATTATTTTCGTTTATCCTTGAATCGATACTCAATACTTTTTGAACCAAGGAATACTGAAGCAATCGATTATAAACACCATCAGCTTTCTTCTGACGATAAAGATTGTCCACGGAACTATTACCCAACCAAAGTGCTTTTTCCAAATTGCGTTCATAGTTACTGGCATCGATGTTATAGAAGTAGTTTGGAACAGACTCTAAATGCGCCAAAGCTTCAACCCTGAAAATTTTCTTTTTGGGTCACGAGCTTCAGCGGAATGATACTGCCATCGGTATTGATTGCAAAAGCACTATTGAGCGCTTTTTGATTGGTAGTTGAATACCATCCAAACCGAAAATGTGCTGGCCAAAGCAATGCACAGACAACGACTGCCAAAACGATAAACCGATTCAATTTTAGGACGTTGTAAATATTCTTGTATGGTGTTTTCATTCTGATTTGCTTTAGGTGGTAAATAATCTGAGTGTAAAGGACGTGGCACGTTTGTATAATTTGAATTTCAGGAAAGACAATAAAGCCGACTGAACCAATTGAACAACAGGCGCAAAAAAGCCTTGACCTGTATCTGTTCCAAATAAGTTGACCCAAAAATTGGTGTTGATTTCCGTGTAAAGTAGCATTAACAAATACATTGACCAAAAAGAAGGCTGGCACTAACATATATACAGCAGCATACAATTTGAAAAAATGTATAAGCGAGCGAACGGAATTTCTCAAATACAGCAAGGCTAATGACCAATGGAAAAAATGCTTGCATAATGCCCAAAAGGAAGAAACGTTCTGCCAAAAAGAGCGGATAAATAAACAGATCTAAAATCCAGAGTATGATACTAAGATAAATGCCAATATTTTGAACCCGTAAAGTGGTGTTACCAAAGCTTCATATAGAATGTCATTGCAGATCTTGCAGCATCAAAGAGACTTACATCTTCCTCTAATGGAATATCCTGCATTTGTAAAGGCAATAAGGCAGGTGCAGTCCCTCGATATTGTCCTTCGATAGCAACCAAGATACCATCGAAAAAGCCTAACACCTGTGTCGAGAATATGACCAAAATGACAATGGCAAAATTCTTGGCCAAGTTCGCCTGGACTCAATCCCCAAGTATAACCGTCCTTATCTGCAATACCTTCATTGTACTTTTTAAGGATATTGACCAGAAAAAACAGAACAGCGAGCGTTTTCATTCCTGCAATAGTATATTGCGAGAAGTTGCTGTTCTGTATGGTCTGGAAAACCGTATCGATATATTCCAGTCCAATCCCTAAAATGATGGTTGCGGTCATTTTTAATATTCGGTTTCGCGGTTATTTACTTTATCCTGCATTTTTCTGAAGGAAATAATATCACTGATATCGTTTGGTTTTTGCTTTGACGTTAGAAACCATTTCCTTTGATTCCAGTTCTTTTTGCTTTTAAGAATTTCAGCTCGTTCAGCATCGCTCATTTTTAGATAATCGCTGGATAGGACTTCATCTATAAAATCCACCGTGTCCAATGAGTTTTGGACTATGGCATCGAATGATTCCACAACTCTGCTAACTTCGTCTGGTTTGATGTAAGGCGAGTTCAAAATATCCTGTAAATCATTTTGCATCACATTGATAAGGCGTTGATTATTTCTGCCAATTTCTTGAACAGCATTTAGTTGTTGAACAACACTTGATACCTTCTCGATGCTTTCCTTTGCATCTTTTAGGAATTTTACAGACTTAATCATTTGAGCTGTCTGTTTACCTGATTCTATAAGTTGTTTTACCAAACTGATAAAATTGGTGTTGTCATAAGTGGGCATTCCTTGTGCAGTAGCATTTCCCGACATAAATAAGGTCAGGGCTACTGTCATTACTAAAATTTTGATTTTTGTCTTCATAATATTATGTTTTAGATGTGAATTGAATTATTGCTTTTTGCATATCGTTATGCTCATTGTAGAGCTTCATTATTTCTTCGTTTTCCTGTCCATCGGTCAAGTAAGCTGCATACACTTCCTTCGGAACTTCAAGC
The DNA here is from genome assembly GCA_963793275.1 of uncultured Flavobacteriaceae bacterium. Classification (GTDB taxonomy): domain Bacteria; phylum Bacteroidota; class Bacteroidia; order Flavobacteriales; family Flavobacteriaceae; genus Marinirhabdus. The sequence continues at coordinate 10,175 of CAWBZL010000004.1, read as the reverse complement.
CGGAAAATGTTACTTTCCCTACCTATCTTGATGAACATTTCGGTGTACTTGCGTGGTCCAGAAAGATTGTTTTTGATGGACTTTAATTGGTTTAAATCGTGGCTGGATAGGTTGAGTCTTTTGACCAATTCATCATAGCCTTTTTCATTGTTCAGGCTGTAAATGACCTGTGTGTTTTCAAGAATACTCGCAGAAGTTGAATTGTTTGGCAACTGATTTATGGATTGAAGAATAATCCCAATCGCACCATTCTGTTTACGAATGGCTTGATAGTAGAATTCAACGCTTTCCAATACGTTTTCAAACTTCAGTTGCTTTGCAAACTCATCAAATAGGATGATGCCCTTTTCAGCACTATTTTTCCAAATGGTTCTTTGGATGGCTGACTTAATCAGCTTCAACATTACGGACAGGATTTCCTTGTTATCCTTTACTTCATCCAGTTCAAAAACAATCAATCGTTTGTCCTCGATTTTATAGGTCTGGTCTTCGCTCACTTCAAACAGGAAGCTATATAGACCATCGCCGACATATTCTGACATTACGTGCAAGAAGCTCGTGACATTGAAGTAGTCGGGATGGATTTTTAAGAGTGTCAAGAAGATTTTCTTGATTCCTTTCTATAAAGCTGTAAAAACCATCTAACGAGTGATTTTCAGAAGTACTATCGTAATAATGGCGCAGTATCTTTTTAACCGATACCGATTGTGCTTTCGTAACTTTTAAATCTGAAGCAAAGAGTTCAAATAGGAAAACCGATAAGTCTTCCAATCGCTCTGGTGTTAAGGTCATCTTGATGACTGATGTAAAATGGATTGATACCCAAGTTCTTTCCGCTTTCGTAGCGAAGCACCGTGTATTTTTCAGGATAGAGCTTTGCGAATTTGGTGTATGAGCCACCCAAGTCGATAATGACCAAGCGAACACCACTTTCAAAATACTGGCGCAGAATGTTATTGGCTAAAAAGGATTTTCCTTCGCCTGTTGGTGCAAAAATGGCAAAGTTTCGTGCCTTGATGCGTTTCTTCTTTTCATCCCAAACATCCTTCAGAACAGGAATGTTATGTTCACGGTCATTAAAGATGATTCCGGTGTTATCGCTTTTATAGTTGGTGTTATTGATGAACAGGCAAAGCGCGTGTTTTAAATCGGTTACATATAAATCGTTGTTTGAGAAATTGGAAGAGAAACAGCAGTAACTATTTAGGATGTAATTCTTACGTTCTTCGCCTCTTGGATAATACGGGATGATATCCAATTCCTTAAATTCAGTCTTTATTTTTGAAGTTATCTTGTCAAGCTCTTTAGCTTCCTTTGCCCAATACACGATATTAAGATGACCACGAATAATCCGTGCATTATCATCGGCATTGATTTGGTCAAGAATGTGCTGGATTTTACCAAGTACCACTTTATTTTGTGAACCGAAATTTGAACTCTTATTGAGTTCCTCAATCTTTCTTATCGAGCAACTTGCGCCACTTCTGTTTGTCATCCAAATAAAGGATTTGGTTGACGATGTGATTCTCGTTAAGCGTAAGCCCTAAGCCATCAATAAACCCTTGATGAAACACAAAATCGTCAGAAGTGAATTTCTCATTGGTTTTGCTACTCTGTACACTTTCGCCAAAGCACAGTTCGCTATTGATGGCAAGGGCATCAAAATGGTTTTCGCCAATATTGACGCTTTTTTTATCCAGTAAAATATCAGTATCATAGCCTTCATTAAAGCCATTGAAATAGGCATTCGTTAGTTGTTGTATTTCTTCCGCTTTAAGCGAAACAAAATCCATCTTTCGGCTATTGTTAATGAAAGAAACCGAATCACTAACCGAGTTTGCGAAGCTCTTTATGTTTTCATCCAGTTCCTGTACAATTCCCTTTGAAATTTTTCTAAAGGGATTGACGTATTTCGGATTGTTTAGTGCTTTGTTTTTCGTCAAGATGAAGAACAAATAACAGCTGTGCTCGATATGTCCACGACCTTTAAAATGTTCGTGGGTAGCCTTTTCCAGAAAGGTAGAATTCGGAAGTTGTTCTGAAGTATATGATTTCTTGAGATAGATATCCTGTTTATGAACTACAGTACCAACTGGCAATGACTTTAATGCCTGAAACCAAGCACCGTGCATATCTTCAAAATCCTTTTCGGATAAGGAATAGATTTCTGGTAGATTACCTTTGTAGCACAGAATAACATTGCCATTATTGGCAAATACGATATTGTCTTGAATATCTACAATAGGTTGATATGCCGAAAGGTTAATCTTGTTCATAATCGAAGCCAGAATTTCTTTTGTTACTAATGATTCTTGCGGAAATGCTTTTGCCATTTGGAAAAGTTGTGGATTATGGGCTATTCGTGTCAGCGCCACATAAAGGGAAGCATTGAAAACCAACACACCTATTATTATCCCAAAGCTGAATGAGAAGATGATGATGAGCAACGAAGCCAAAATGGAAACCATCATTAAGGCAAACAGGGAAATGGGCAGCCCAAAAATGACTGCCCTTTTCCTGATGTTTTTATAGACCTCGAACCGTTTCATTTATACAACGATTCCTATTAGGTAAGTAAAGATTCCGACTACTGCACCTGCAATCAATACAAATACTAAAACTCGGGTAATCCCCTTTTTTAAATCTGCATTTTCCCCAAAAAAATGTCCTGCGTTGAACAGGAAACCTACAAGGAAGATTACACCGAGTAGTATTGGAAAAATAGTTCGGATAGTGTCGCCCACATCGTTAACTGAATCTTCAATGCCACCAATTTGAGCAAAAAGCGAAGTGGATAAGAGCGAAAGAATGGATGCTAAATAGTGTGATTTTTTCATAACGGAAAAGTTTAAATTTTTAGTTCATTTTCGTTATTGGAAATTTACATATATTTGAATATAAATAACTGAAAATCAAATATTTGTGAATAAAATATTATTTGATATTGTTTGAATTCCGTTGCTATTATTTGGCATCAAATTTTATGATTTTTCGAAGTTGAATTGTTAATAACCCAAAAGTTGAAAATGAAAAAAGTGCTCAAAAGCGTCAGTTTTGTAATTTTGCTTCTAAAAATGTGTGTCATTTTTGGACAGGAAATTGCCACTCAAAAAAGAATAATTATTGATGTTGGACACGGTGGAAAAGATTCTGGTGCTATTGGAATAAAGGGTATCCAAGAAAAGGATGTGGTTTTATCAATTGCAAATGAGATTTTGAAGTTAAATAACGATTTGGATGAGCCTTTGGATATTTATTTGACCAGGTACAAAGACACTTTAATTTTATTATCGGACAGAACTAAATTGGCAAAAACATTGAATGCTGATTTGTTCGTTTCTTTGCATTGCAATCATTCCAATAATCCGAACGCTAGAGGAATTGAATTGTATGTGGCAAACGCCACTTCACAATATTCAAAGGATGCCAGTTGGTTGGCTTTTCAATTGCAAGCTGCGCTTAATAAAGAATTAGGTTTTGAAAGTAGGGGTGTGAAGTTTGCAAGTTTTCAGGTGCTACGTGAAACGGTTAATTATTGTCCTTCTGTTCTTTTGGAATTGGGTTTTTTGAGTAATGAGGATGAAAGCAACTATCTCAGCAACCAAGATAGCTTTCTGACTTTGGCTCTGCTGGTATTGGAATGTTTAATAAAATATAAGTAGTTATGAAAGAGTTGGGAATTGAAATTGTAAAATGTTTAAAAGAGATTTTAATTGAAGTTTACAAATACACTTATAAATTTCGAAATAAATAATACTTTAAACTGGAATTTTAGCTCAATTTTTGTACTGTAGTTTAGACCATTCGGTAACATTTCAAAAACTGATTCTATCTCTATGATAATTCTTTTTTTTCCACAATAAGGGCAGTGACTTTTTCCCTATCTTTCTTTATATGATTATTGATGTAATCATCGTAAAAATGATGCTAATAGACAAAATATCTAATATCAAAATAATGCCCTTCTTTAGGATCTCTAGGTTTATGAAATCTTTTTTTTCAATTCATCTAATATTCAGTTTTCTTGAAGTTGTTAAATAATTAAGTTGCGGAAAAATCTATTTTAAATTTTTATCCAAAAATGATCAAGATTAACTTCACCTTTATCTCTTTCTGCTTTGGACTTAAAATGACTGTAATGCGAATAGTTTTTTTGTAGTTTTAACAACTCACTTTCAGACCATACAGGGTATAATTCTGCTATCCAAGAATTTATATTTTTTAACCAATATTGATATTCTTCTTTCTCTACAAATGCTAACATTCCACAATGAGAATGGCCTGCACCGTGCTTTCCTAATTTAAACCGTTCGATTCCACCATTGGGATTTCCAGTTGTTGTTTTACCTACAACATATTCCTTTTCACGAGTACTTGTGGGTGTAGGCAATCGTTTAGCTTCCATTACAAAGGACGGCTTATGGTCTCTGCCTTCTTCAATCATTGAATAAAATACATCGGGAATACCTTTAGTTTTATGATAGATATCCCTGTATTGAGCAGCAACCATTAACGATGAGGAAAGCTTTTGTAATTGAACTGTGTTTTGTGCTATGAAAACTTGGGTTAGGCTATCCTCATTCCAATGGGTATTTTTATGCGTATGTACAGAATGAACGAACGGTTTTGCAGTATTTGAAATACTTTCTAAAATCTTATCACGAATATCTTCCGCAGACAAGTCTATACTAAAAGAAGCTCCAGTGCTCTCTTCAGAAAAATCATCGACTACCATTCTTAATTTCGATTTTTTACTAAATCAATTAAGGTTTTGTCAGCATCTCTATAGGCCTTATGAGAAAGCCAATACCTCTTTTGATTTGGTTTAACTATAACTATCGTATTGTCAGAATGATAATACCGAACAATCCTTTGGGAATTTAATCTACTTGAAATCTGGAAATTGGATAATGATTCAATTTCTTCAAGACCATCTTTTTTCCAGCTAATCTCGTTTTTCAATGATGCCGAACTATATTTAAAAATTATACATATATAAGTGCTATCATACAGCTCGCAAACTTCATAGATTTTGAAATTTTGCTTTTGGTTGTTTTGTATATCGTTTAACAGTTTGCAATATTCAATACCATATAACTCAATTGAATTTTTTAGTTCATTTCCTTCAAGTTTATCCAAGATTACAGAACGTTCTCCGTGCCTTAGAAAGTCTTGATAATATGTGTTTACATCATCTATGATATTCAGGTCTATTTGGCTAAAAAACCCTTTCCTATCCTCAACATATGGTAAGGTCATATAATCCTTTTTTAGGATAGCAGAATTCAGATTAACTAATACTTGACTACTTGTACAGAATATAAAAAAGCGGTAAAAATCAGAATTTGTCTCGAAATTCTTAACAATACTCTGCAAAATTTTTAAATCATTGGTTTTAGATTTTAAGGATATTATTTTGTCCTTGAACGAAAAAGACTTTCGAGTGTTCAAAAAAACAGGTAGTTTTTCTGCACCCATATTTTCCCATAGGATTACATTTGGGGATTCAAAAAATAATCTCTGTGGAACTTTTGAAAAAACTGTATTATTGGGTATTGATTCCAATTGTTTGTAATCAATGCCTCTTGATGTAATGGCTGATGTAGGCAAACTATTTAGTTCATACATATAATCGGGCTGCATTTTGCCACGAGACCCTTTTTGATACCCTTCCATCGAAATACAATCTTCTGCCTTTAGATACTCTTCGAATGTATTTAGCACTTGTGATTTGGCTACTAAACTTGCAATTCTACCACCACCTAACAAGTTTATTTTCCAAACAAATTGATTGTTTATCGCGTCATTCCTATTAACAAAATGGAAATCGTATTCATCGACTTCGAATACAATACGTTCTTTGACCGCTTTAGTTCTTCTAAAGATTAAATGCAAGATGTTTTTGCTAAAGTCAGGTTTTTCATTACGTAGAAATATAGCTGCACTAGCTACATCTGCTCCATCCCATAAACTGTTGTTACGCCCCAAAGGTGTAAAATCAAGGACTTGAAGCACATTGTAATTTGAAAATAGTCTTTCCTTAAATTCCGTTGAACTTGTATTGTAAAGAAGACTGGATGATTTGATTATAAGACATTGTAAACCACCAGGCTCTAAAAATTCTAAAGCTTCGGATAAAAACTTTAAGGCAATTTGACCTTGAGGAATATCTATATTTTCCTTCTCCCATTTTTTAGTGTATAAATTGAGGGCTCCACGGTCAAAAGGTGGATTGCCGATAATTCTTGAAAACTTCTTGTTACTTATTTTTTTAAAAGCAGACCTCTGTGCAGAATCTTTATATTCCTTAACTAATAAGTGTTCTATAAAAAAATCAGAATGTAAAATTTGATTTTCTGTAAGGTCACTAAATTTTAATTCATTGATAATCTGTTTAGGCGAAAGCTCATCACAGAGTGCGAGGCAAAGACTAAATGCTGCTAATTTGGTTGCTTGATACTCTTTATCAACACCATAAAGACAGGCTAAAATAGTCTTTAAAGTTTGAATATTTGGTTGTTTTAGACTGTTCTGTAAACGCCACCATTGTACTAACCTTTTAAATGCCAATACAAGAAAAATACCCGATCCACAAGCTGGATCCAAAATCGTAAATGATTTGATGTCAATACTGATATACTGATGTAATGGCATAATCTCATCGACTAATAACTGCGCAAGATGAGATGGTGTGTAAAAGATGCCATCTTTTTGTTTTTTCTCTTTTTGACTAAATAAAGTATCATCGCCACCTGCTAAAAACTCTTCGTAGATACGACTTATCAATTCTACAGGAATGTAGCTGAACTCATAGTATCTAATAAGTTCCAGAATTTGGTTGTGGCTCTCTTCGGGTCTTTTATAAGCTTTTAAAGCTTCTACCAGACCATTTAAATTTAAAGTTGGTATTAGATTCTTCTCTTCGGAATTCCACTCAAAAAGATTACCATTTAAATCTTGCTGTAAATCGTCTAGCAAAGCAACAAAATTTCCATTAGACAGAACATCTACAAATTCTTGGCAACTGCCATATTTCTGGAAATATTTTTGATTAAAAGAGCTATTGCCATCTGGATCTTTTCTTTCCTCCAGATATTTAATCATTATAGACTGAATAATGATTTTTTTTATTATTCGCTCATCGGCATTGGAATTTGAGAATGCAATTTGTTTAGCTATCTCTCGTATCCACCGTATAAGGATATCGTAGGAAGAGGCATTGAATTTAAATTTATTTTTGACACTAGATTCTTCCCAGAACGTACCAGTTTTTATCTTAACAGCAAAATTTTTATTATAAAGCTGATGTGCCTTGGCTACAATTTTTAAACTTGCTAGGTAAACGGGCTTATTGTCATCTTGAATATGTTGGGTACAATCGAGTATTTTTATTTCTGTCCTGTAAAAGATACAGGCAATAGGAACAGCTCCGTTGCTCCATACCATTTTTTGTATGTGGCTCAAATGGCTCTCATCAGAATCTAATTGAGTATGGTCGTAGATATAAATTTGGGCTTTGAGCTTATTAATTTCATTCCTGAAAAAAACTGCCGAGGCTTCAAACTTCATTGCTTTTTCAAGTTGAAGTTTTACCGATAAATCTTCTGTTTGCTTGTAATCATCAGTAAGAAAAAGACAATCATTGTTCTCTTGGTTAAAACCAAGAGAATTGAGTCCGTCTTTAAAAGTTTGAGATAGTTGCAAAAGGTTTAGATTTTTATACAAAGATAAAATTTAACATAACAATTTGGATATTTCAACAAGTCTATTTGCTTTAAGAAATATTTTTAAGCCAACTAGTATTACCATTAGTGATGCCACAGCTAATAGGCATCTACTTTCTCTTATCCCCAGCTCCCTTATCAAAAGCCACCAGATTAAACAGTTCACGCATCCTGCTACGAACACGATTGCCATAGCGTTCTTCCAGTTCTTGAGCATTGAGATTGGTTGTGGCGTGGGTTTTTATATTGCCTTTGGTCTGTATAAATAATTCATAGCGTGATAGTAAAACCTCGCCCATAACGTTTAGGTCTTTACCGTAAAAACGACCAGCGGGTTCAACTCCTAAATCATCAAAGCAATAAAATTTGGTATTTCCATATTCCTCGACCGTTTTAAAACCTAAATGATTAAAGCTGAAGGTTACGTTCCGGCAAGGAATCATTTCGTAAGTACGTTGCAACGGTACCAAATGACGTAGCAATTTCATTAAGCTGGTCTTACCGCAGCCTACGGGTCCAGAAAGCAGGATACCTTTATCGATGTCAATTCCGTAAGTTGAGCAGTTCTCTTTATCCTTGATGAAGTAAGAACAGAGCTTTAGCAGTATCACCTTATCCTCATCGTAAATCCTAAACTTCTTCCCAAATAGCAGCTTGCCCTTGGCATTCAAGTAAATTAGAATTTTTGGGAAGTCGTAGAGAACGCTTTTACCATCAAAGTTTCCGAGCGAGTATTCCACGCCACCTTCGGTTATTTTAGAGGGGTTGTCCATAGTCTTTGTTTTTAGTGGTTCGCAAGTTGTCCTTGATTTGGGACGCTTGTTTTTTGTTTGGTTTGTTTTCCTCGGCGTATAATTCTGTTCTGTCCATCCAGTTCGTAGCCAAGGCACGCCAATCTCTAATTTCATTTCCATCACTCGTTTGCCAATTTCGGGTTTCATAATGCTCAAAGAATTTTTTTCCTTCATCAGCATTAAAACCTTTTTCAATAAAAAAATTAATAACGGTCTGCCAGCCCTTTGGTTGTTTTATATTGTTTACTTGTTTGGTATTGTTTATAGTAGATACCAATGCTTGTCCACTGGTGGGACGGTGCGAGTCCACAGCTTGTCCATTATTGGGATGGTGTTGGTACACTACTGGTTCACGTATGGGACGGTACTGTTCCGCAAGCTGTTCTAATATGGGATTGTACTGTCCCGTAACAGGTTCATCACTTGTCCCAATAATGGACATCTTGATTTTACTGCCTTTGTAGGGATTGTTAGAAGGGAAGTAGGATAGATAGTTCCAAGAATCGAGGTCTGTCACACATCTATGATAAGTGGATTTTGAACCAATCTTGGCAACGCGCATTAATTCGCGACGGTTTACATAGAACTCATCTGCAAACCGACTACTGTTCCATTCTTGGAACAGCGCCATATATAGGCTTATGTGCGTTGGATTGAGGCGGTCATCAAAAAAGAACTTTTCAAAAGCCGCATTTAGTAGCTTTATATAGTTCATCTTTTAAGAATTTTGCTTGTGCTGCACTCGATTTGAGTTCATTACACCTTGAATTTCCTCTGCATCATAGTAGATAATGCCCCCAACTTTTGTGTATGGCAACGTTCCATTGATGCGAAGATTCTGTAATGTACCTGGACTGACTTGAAGCAAGTCCATTACCTCGGAAGATTTTAAATATTTCTTGAGTTTTCCAGTTGCTTGTTTAGATAGAAGATTCTTGATGTCATCGAGCAATTCCATTTTAAATTCTCGAAGGTCGTCGGTGGTAATAATATTTGCTGGCATAATAGAACGGTTTTAAAGAAAGGGACTATCGTATCGATTTCAACTAATTTGATAGTCCCTGACCTGATTTGACTTTCGTTCTACAAATTTGGGATGGTTTATTGGATTTTAATCCCAAGTTGTACCCAAGTAGGGTGTTTTTATTTACTCATTTTCAATGGTTTAAATTGGTTTGATTTAGAGGTGTCACTTAAAATCATCTATGCCAAATGATAATAGATAAAATTAATTTTATTTTTTCCCAAGTAAGACCCAACTTGGGAAGAAATTTAACATTTTTAAAAATGAAAATATCAACCGTCCGTTTCTTCCATTCGCCTTAAAAGTGTTGCTTTTAGTCTATCAATAAACTTGGTTTGGTCGATTTTCCGTTCTCTTATTTCGAGAAAAGTTCTATAAACGTTACCAAGATTAAGTTCAAAAATATCTTCACAAGCTGATGCCATTTCTTTAATACCAGCTGTACCACTTTTTATTGCGCCAGATGCCTGTAATGCATAAATTAACTCAATTAGGTCTGTTTTTGAAGCAGTCCAACCAAGTCGCTCACCGTTTGATAGAGTATTCAGCTTATTCGGTATGCCGTATGACAAATCCCTTAAATTACTTAACTCTTCAACGTAATGGCTTATTAATAGGTCATAGGCCATAATT
>CAWBZL010000003.1:1267500-1675455 GCA_963793275.1 uncultured Flavobacteriaceae bacterium | reverse complement strand
AGGGGTGAAGATTAACGATAAGCACTTTGAGGTTGTTGTAAGACAAATGATGCGTAAAGTGAGAATTGTAGATCCGGGAGACACAACGTTCCTTGAAAACCAATTAGCACACAAAGACGACTTTATTGAAGAAAATGATAAGATTTTTGGAATGAAGGTTGTTGAAAACGCAGGAGATTCTGAAAACCTGAAGGAAGGACAGATTATCTCTCCACGTGATTTACGTGATGAGAATTCTATCTTGCGTCGTAACGATAAAACGTTGGTAGAAGCTCGTGATGCAGTTAATTCTACGGCTACACCTATTTTACAAGGTATTACGAGAGCGTCGTTACAGACGAAGTCATTTATCTCTGCAGCATCGTTCCAAGAAACTACTAAAGTACTAAACGAAGCTGCTGTAAGCGGTAAAGTTGATCACTTGGAAGGGTTGAAAGAGAACGTTATTGTAGGTCATAGAATCCCAGCCGGTACAGGTATGAGACGTTATGATACTATTATCGTAGGCTCGAAAGAAGAATTCGAGGAAATGACAAAAGAGAAGCAGGAAGTAAACTATAATTAAGTAAGGGTACTGTTATCTGAACGAAGTGAATGAGAACAGTTACAACAAACCCGTGTGCCTAATAAGTCATGCTTATCCCAACATAGGTTAGGATCTTGCTACAATAGATTAAAATCCCGTGACACAACATCACGGGATTTTATTTTAAAATAAATAAACGATACTAATAAGACTTCCGCTTTTGCGGAGGCTCAAAAAAATTTGAGATGGAAGACAACAAAAATCAAAAACAAGGACAAATTAATATAGAGTTAGACCAGGAAATAGCTCAGGGTATTTATAGTAATCTGGCAATAATAAATCATTCGCAAAGTGAATTTGTGGTAGATTTTGTAAGCATCATGCCCGGTGTCCCAAAAAGCAAAGTAAAATCCAGAATTGTATTAACCCCACAGCACGCCAAGCGCTTTTTAAAAGCAATGCACGATAATGTGTCACGTTTTGAAAAGCAACACGGTGAGATAAAAGATTATAAACAACCCGCTATCCCGATCAATTTTGGACCCACGGGAGAGGCATAATGCGCAGTAAGACTTCCTGAAAGATAAAAAATCCTAATCGCTGAGAATCGCGTATTTGAAAATTTTTTGGCTATGGTTCAAGATAAGCCATTCTTGAAAATTTGTATTTTATTCTAAAAAGTTCGCGAATGGCCGGGCTTTAGACGTGAAAAGATCTTTGTTCTATTTTTTAGAGTTGAAGATCTTTTTTTTACTTCTTTTTAAATGTGGCAGAAGCATCAAATTCACTCACAAAATGGAATTTTATGCTAGGATATTTACTTTGCGTCATTTGCAGTGTAAAGGCGCTATCTGCAAAAAACACTAATTGCCCACGTTTGTCTTTAGCTAAAAATTTCGATTTTACTCTTTTAAAATCGGCAAACTCTGCGCTTTTTGGGTCTTTTGCTTCTACCCAGCAGGCTTTATGAACATTTAAATTTTCGTACGTACATTTTGCGCCATACTCGTGCTCAAGCCGGTATTGTATTACTTCAAACTGAAGCGCACCTACGGTACCAATTACCTTTCTTCCATTTAGTTCCAGCGTAAATAATTGTGCAACACCTTCGTCCATTAATTGGTCTATCCCTTTTTCAAGCTGTTTGCTTTTCATGGGGTCGGCATTATTAATATATTTGAAATGTTCCGGGGAAAAGCTTGGTATACCCTTGTATCGCATTTCTTCACCTTCAGTTAAGGTATCTCCAATTTTAAAGTTTCCAGTATCGTGTAGACCAACAATATCGCCAGGGTAGGAGATGTCTACAATTTCTTTCTTTTCAGCAAAAAAGGCATTTGGGCTGGAAAATTTGAGCTTTTTACCGTTTCTAACGTGTAAATAGGGTGTATTTCTTTCAAAAGTACCAGAAACTATTTTAACGAAGGCTAGTCTATCCCGATGTTTTGGATCCATATTGGCGTGGATTTTAAACACAAAGCCGGAAAATTCTTTTTCTTCGGGTTTTACTAAGCGGGTGTCACTTTCTTTGGGTCTTGGTTTTGGTGCAATTTCAACAAAACAATCGAGTAATTCGCGCACGCCAAAATTGTTAAGAGCAGAGCCAAAGAATACTGGCTGTAGTAAACCGTCTAAATATTCATCTCTATCAAAATCGGGATAGACTTCATATACCAGTTCCAGTTCCTCTCTAAGTTCATTTGCGGCTTTTTCACCTACCAGTTTGTCAAGTTCCGGATTGGTAAGATCTTCAATCTCAATTGTTTCTTCTATATTTTTACGGCTATCACCACTAAAAAGATTTACATTTTTTTCCCATATATTATAAATTCCCTTAAAGTCGTATCCCATTCCAATAGGAAAGGACAGTGGGGTAACCCGTAGTTTCAGTTTTTGTTCGATTTCGTCCAGCAATTCGAAAGCGTCTTTTCCTTCACGGTTCATTTTATTTATAAACACGATCATAGGAATGTTTCGCATTCTACAAACTTCAACCAGCTTTTCGGTTTGTTCCTCAACTCCTTTGGCAACATCTATCACAACAATTACGCTATCTACAGCGGTGAGGGTTCTAAAGGTATCTTCGGCAAAATCTTTGTGACCTGGTGTGTCCAGAATATTAATTTTCGTACCATCATACTCAAAAGCCAATACCGAAGTTGCTACCGAAATACCACGCTGGCGTTCAATTTCCATAAAATCGCTGGTAGCTCCTTTCTTTATTTTATTACTTTTAACTGCACCCGCTTCCTGAATGGCACCGCCGAATAACAGGAGTTTTTCAGTAAGTGTAGTTTTACCAGCATCTGGGTGAGATATGATACCGAAGGTTTTGCGTCTGTTTATTTCTTTTTGAAGCATAATTTTTGGGAAAAACACAAAGATAACACCTGTAAAATCCTTTGTAGCTAAATTTTCATGAAAAAAAAATTCCTACAGTTTAATTTTCTATAATCACTTGAAAGGTAGTACGGTTAACTCTATGTGAAAAACCCGGTGTCCTACAAAACAACAATACACTTCATCTATGATATTTGCTTTTAATCGATATTATAGTTTTATTTACACTTTGAAAACCAATTGATTATGTGAAATATAAATCAAACGCTAACTTCATATGTAGGAGTTTTGTGAATTTTAATGAAGTACTACCGATAGATGTAATTTTTAAAACTTAATAACAGGTTGATAACAAAATCTTTTGTTTTAGTTTAAATGTGAATAAAGAAACAGATAATGTGTTTTAACCATTAAAAATGTTGATTGTCGAATAATTGAAATGTTTCATGATATTTAACCACTGTTTTTTGCGGTTTAGTTTAATATAATTTTAGTAGGAATTTTGGCTAGTAGGAAAACCATAATTAATTAAATTTCGTAATTATTCTTTGTGTTATTTCATAGCAAAGCGGTGAAATACTTCCTACAAATTACATCTTGACCAGCCCTTTTAAAATAAGGATATACGTATATATACGTAGTAACTATTCTTACAAAAAAAATGATGAATAATACTCAATTTACGTACTTTATCGACAATAAGTTACAGTTGAACTAAAACTTAAGTGTGTGTAAGAATTATACATATTTGTTGGTTTATATTTGCCATTGTCAAATGATTAGCCACCGTAGAAATTTAAGATTTCCATAATCTTTTGAAAGAAATAAAAAATTAAATACCATCACTATGATCGTAAAAACTACTCAGCATTACTTTGGGTTTTACAAATTGAATTACAAAGTACTTAAACAGTTTCTTTTAGTTTCGCTATTGTGTTTATCTGGATCTTTGTTTTCACAGATTGGAACACAATCACCATCTATTCAAAGTGGTGTTACTTTTCAATGGAATGATAGCCAAACCATAAATGGGGTTTTCAATAATAACAATCCTGCTACCATAAAGTCTATTACAGTTAATGGAGAGCTTTTTCCATCTTTTGTAGTGCCTACTAAATATCAATTAACAAGACTGGGTCAGGGAGGTCACGATAAAAATTCTATATGGTTGAATGGTTCTCAAACCATTACTACAAGTGCAACTGCTACTCAAAATGTTAATGACAATACGCCCTGGGATAGTATGGCACTGAGTGCATTCCAAAACAAAAATTTGAATCATTATTTTGAAGCAAATGCTCCTCAGGGAGATAACATATGTTTAAATTTTAATAAAGCTAATGGAACGAATGGAGTTCAGGAGACGAATTCTCAAATGCAGACTTTGTTTTATGATCCTCCAATTCCATCAAATGCCGGAGGAATTTTGGCAGTAACAGAACGAGGGGGTAATAATTGTCTTTACGTGAGATTTTTTGGTATTCCAGCTGGTGGTGAACCAGAACAAGCTTTAGGTGATACATTTATTAGAACCAGTGGTAACTTAACGGGGGGTGGTTTTAGTGCTCCTGCTAATGGTTCAGACTATTGGGGATCTGGCCGGGAGCAAGATAACGGACAAACTATTTCTATAGGTTTATTCCAGCTCAATAGTGTAGCTCCTACGGGCTCTTTAATTACCAGAGTTCGTTTTCTTGCAGCATCAAATGACCACGGTGATGGTAAAGTATTTATACTTCAAAAATATGCAGTAGATCAAACAGGAATGGGTTGTAAAGATGAACCTATAAATGGTAACATCAATGATGGAAATAATGTTCCTAATAACTCTACTTATAGCCTTATAGGACCGGCACCCTCTGGTCAATCTTTCACATTAAATTCGAACGGAACCTATTCTTACACGCCAAGCCCTGGATTTACAGGTACAGTTTCTTTCGATTATCAGGTTTGCCTACCTTTCCCAAATCAAAATATTTGTGGAACTGCAACGGTTGTTTTAACAGTACACCCAAATCCTGAGGAGGCCGTGGCAGCATTTACGTGCGGAAATAACCCTAATAATGGGTTTATAGGTATTTCGTCACCAACAGGTAGTCAATACACATACGCTCTGGATGGAGGAAGTTTCCAGTCATCAACGCAATTTAACAATATTGGAGAAGGTGTATATACTATAAAGGTGAAAAATGTAAATACCGGATGTATAAGTGAAACGACCTTTACAGTAGATGATTCGGATAACGCAGCTCCTGTTGCGTTTGGTGAAGATTTTACTACCGGTTTAAATCAACCTATCACCTTTAATGTATTTGAGGATAATGGAGATGGCTTAGATTTTGATCCGGATGGTGATCCTTTTAGTATTATATCAAATACTGAGCCATCTAATGGTAGTTTTGTAAACAATGGTAATGGAAGTTTTACATTTACACCAAGTAATGGTTTTGTGGGGAGTACTTTTTTCACCTACACCATTCAAGACGATCCGTCTCCTTGTACTAATTTAGAGAAAACAGCTACTGCAACAGTAACGATTCACGTAGTATCAGATCCAGAGCCAAGAGACTGTAATTGTTCTCCTCTTTATAAAGAATCTAATTTTGTGAATCCTCAATTAGTTTCAGGTCAAAGTTTAAAAGTAGGAGCTGTATACCGCTTTTCAGATGTGTTTCCTTCAAATCCATACGGAACAACACTTGATGCGTTAGTAAGAATTGAAGAATTTGCCGGAGGAGCGTCTCTTCTCGAGATTGATGTTACTTCTTCTGGATTGCCAGAGGCATTTCAACCAAGAATAAACAGTACTAATAATAATGACCAGAGTGTATTATTTGATATTACATTTGTTGAATCTGGCGGAAATTATGGTGATGAAGTTGAAATTTCATTCTATGGAACACCACTAGATATTGATGGTGATAACGTAAGTACGAGAGAATATGCAGAATTAAGCCTTCCAGACGCTTATTTTGTAAGTAATAATACATTCCTAAACTTCACTCAAACTGCTTCTGTAATTAGAGGTGAGTCAGGTTCTATCTCTGTGGCACCAGGCCCTGATGTTTCTTTAGATCCTCGTTATACTTACAGTAATTACTGGCAAACCAAATCTTCCTTAACTTACAGAATTGGAAAATTGGACGGGAATAGCGATCGCTATTATTCGTTTAATGTAAGTTGTGCAGAATTTTTAGATCCAGATGCAGTATTCATCACCAACCCTGTTATTTGTGGTAATGTTAGTGACGAACAAGGAAACCCATTAGAAAACGTTGCTGTAGATATTACAGGATCTGACGGAAGTTCAGAAACAGTTTTTACTGATGCTGGAGGAAATTATAAGAAAGAAGTGGTTATACCTAACCCTTCTACGGAAGTTATATTTGAAATTTTAGAAAATGATTTGCCTGGATATGTTTCTATATCTGATGTTGATGGAGCAAATGACAACCTTATTACGAGAACAATTTCTTTAGAGTCTTCTTGTGGAAATGATTTTGTAGATGGTTTTGAAGTTATTTTGGAACTTATTTCTAAAACGGATATTCTCTGTAATGGAGACAATACAGGGTCAATTACTGCAAATACTACGGGTGGTGTGCCGCCTTATTCGTATACTATCAATGGGGGAACTCCGCAAACCTCGCCAACATTCAATAATTTAGTAGCAGGAAATTATACTATCGAAGTAACAGATAGCCTCGGGAATACAGATTCGATTGTAGTAAACTTAACGCAACCGGAACCATTAAATATTGAGTTAACAAAAACAAATGCATCAGCAACCTCTCTTTGTAGCAATGGTACGGCAACAGCAACCGTTACAGGAGGTGTAGGGCCTTATACATACCAGTGGGATGATCCCAACAATCAAACTACTGCTACGGCGACTGGTTTGTCAGCTGGTCTGCTTGGTGGAACAACATATACGGTAATTGTAACTGATGAAAATGGTTGTGTTGATCAACAAAGTATTATAATTACCTGTGTTCAAAATTGTGATGCAGTAATTAATGTTGATGACATTACTAATGTTTTGTGTAAAGATGAAAATACAGGTAGTGCAACAGTTTCTGCCAGTTCAGCTGCCAATCCGGGAGCTACCTTTACTTTTACTTGGAATACTACACCACCACAAATTAATGCTGGTGTAACTTCCAGTACTATTTCAAATCAACTGGCAGGAGTATATACAGTTAGTGTAACTATAGATGGTACTTTATGCCTGCCTGTAGAAGAAAGTGTTACAATTACACAGCCTTCTACTGCGTTAGCAGTTACAGCAACAGCAACCGATGAAACCGGGCCAACTACCAATGATGGTACTGCAACCGCAAATCCATCTGGTGGAATTCCGGGATATACTTATTTATGGAGCCCGGGAGGTCAAACAACACAAACTATAACTGGTTTAAGTGATGGTATATACACAGTTACTGTCACAGATACGAACGGTTGTGAGGCAACGACGCAAGTGACTGTTAATGATGGAGATTGTAACAACTTATCAGTAAGTTCTTCTAGTACACCAGTATCTTGTAATGGAGGAAGTGATGGAACAGCAACCGCAAATCCAACAGGAGGGCTAGGTAACTTTACGTATTCATGGAGTCCTGGAGGACAAACAACTCAGACAATTACAGGATTAACTGCAGGAGTCTATACGGTAACTGTTACAGACACAGACACTTTATGTACAGCCACAAGCTCTACAACTGTAAATCAGCCAACCCAACTTACCTCTGGAATTGCAGTGACAAACGTTGCTTGTTTTGGAGAAAGTACAGGATCATTGGATCTAACAGTGAGTGGAGGAACACCAGGGCCTACTGGATATACTTATTTGTGGAGTCCTGGAGGACAAACCACACAAGATATTTCTAATCTTTCGGCAGGTACATATTCTGTTGTAATTACAGACGCTAATGGTTGTATTTTAAGTGACTCTGCAACGGTGGGAGAGCCTACTGAAGCGCTTAATCTTGCTATCACAGCCCAAACGGACATCGTTTGTAAAATTACTTTAGGATCTGTAACGGTTCAAGGCTCAGGGGGTACGGCACCATACAGTTATAGTTTAGATGGTGGTACGGCTCAAGCATCGGGTACTTTCGATAGCTTAACTGCAGGCACTTATACCATCACCGTACTAGATGGTAATGCTTGTAGCGATACGGTACAAGTAACAATTTTAGAAAATTGTACCATCGCTGTAAACGATTTCCGTGACACTGTAGTAAATGTTCCAGTTACAGGAAACGTACTTACTAACGACGAAGATCTTGAAGGCGACAATCAGGTAGTAACTACCCTTACGGTTAATTCAGATCAGGGTGTTACGGTGAACATAGCTCCGGACGGTAGCTTTACCTATATACCACCAGTAGATTATGTAGGCGGAGACTTCTTTATGTATTCAATAGAAGATGATGGTAATCCACAAGCTACAGATAGTGCTACAGTGTTTATTAGAATTAACCCTGTAGGACAGAACAATACTATTGCCAATGCAGATGCGGTATTCACTGAGGTGAATGTTGCCATCCCAGGGAATGTATTGACAAACGATGTAGATCTGGAAGGAGATACCCAGACAGTAACCAATCCTGGAACATACACGTTAACGGGAGGAGTTCTGGTATTGAATGCAGACGGTTCCTTTATCTATACACCGAACCCTGGATTTACAGGAACGGATACCTTTACCTATGATATTGTAGACGATAATGCCAACCCGGCAACCGATAGTGCTGTGCTTACTATAACAGTAGTAGGTGATCCTGCAATGAACTACACTTTTGCTGTAGATGATGGCTACGGTGGAAGCCAGGGAGCTACAATTACAGGAAACGTACTGGACAACGATTTTGATCCGGAAGGAGACGATCAAACAGTAGATGTAGCCATTAGTCCTTCCAACGGGCCGGCTAACGGAACTGTTACATTAAACGCAGATGGTAGCTTTAGCTATACGCCAAACGATCCTTCTTTCTTCGGAAATGATAGTTTTATATATTCTATATTCGATAATGGTTCACCGGTAGCTACAAATTCTGCCACAGTGAGTATTATTATTTCAGGAGAGAACACAACCATCGCTGTAAACGATTTCCGTGACACTGTAGTAAATGTTCCAGTTACAGGAAACGTACTTACTAACGACGAAGATCTTGAAGGCGACAATCAGGTAGTAACTACCCTTACGGTTACTTCAGATCAGGGTGTTACGGTGAACATAGCTCCGGACGGTAGCTTTACCTATATACCACCAGTAGATTATGTAGGCGGAGACTTCTTTATGTATTCAATAGAAGATGATGGTAATCCACAAGCTACAGATAGTGCTACAGTGTTTATTAGAATTAACCCTGTAGGACAGAACAATACTATTGCCAATGCAGATGCGGTATTCACTGAGGTGAATGTTGCCATCCCAGGGAATGTATTGACAAACGATGTAGATCTGGAAGGAGATACCCAGACAGTAACCAATCCTGGAACATACACGTTAACGGGAGGAGTTCTGGTATTGAATGCAGACGGTTCCTTTATCTATACACCGAACCCTGGATTTACAGGAACGGATACCTTTACCTATGATATTGTAGACGATAATGCCAACCCGGCAACCGATAGTGCTGTGCTTACTATAACAGTAGTAGGTGATCCTGCAATGAACTACACTTTTGCTGTAGATGATGGCTACGGTGGAAGCCAGGGAGCTACAATTACAGGAAACGTACTGGACAACGATTTTGATCCGGAAGGAGACGATCAAACAGTAGATGTAGCCATTAGTCCTTCCAACGGGCCGGCTAACGGAACTGTTACATTAAATGCAGATGGTAGCTTTAGCTATACGCCAAACGATCCTTCTTTCTTCGGAAATGATAGTTTTATATATTCTATATTCGATAATGGTTCACCGGTAGCTACAGATTCTGCCACAGTGAGTATTATTATTTCAGGAGAGAACACAACCATCGCTGTAAACGATTTCCGTGACACTGTAGTAAATGTTCCAGTTACAGGAAACGTACTTACTAACGACGAAGATCTTGAAGGCGACAATCAGGTAGTAACTACCCTTACGGTTACTTCAGATCAGGGTGTTACGGTGAACATAGCTCCGGACGGTAGCTTTACCTATACACCACCAGTAGATTATGTAGGCGGAGACTTCTTTATGTATTCAATAGAAGATGATGGTAATCCACAAGCTACAGATAGTGCTACAGTGTTTATTAGAATTAACCCTGTAGGACAGAACAATACTATTGCCAATGCAGATGCGGTATTCACTGAGGTGAATGTTGCCATCCCAGGAAATGTATTGACAAACGATGTAGATCTGGAAGGAGATACCCAGACAGTAACCAATCCTGGAACATACACGTTAACGGGAGGAGTTCTGGTATTGAATGCAGACGGTTCCTTTATCTATACACCGAACCCTGGATTTACAGGAACGGATACCTTTACCTATGATATTGTAGACGATAATGCCAACCCGGCAACCGATAGTGCTGTGCTTACTATAACAGTAGTAGGTGATCCTGCAATGAACTACACTTTTGCTGTAGATGATGGCTACGGTGGAAGCCAGGGAGCTACAATTACAGGAAACGTACTGGACAACGATTTTGATCCGGAAGGAGACGATCAAACAGTAGATGTAGCCATTAGTCCTTCCAACGGGCCGGCTAACGGAACTGTTACATTAAACGCAGATGGTAGCTTTAGCTATACGCCAAACGATCCTTCTTTCTTCGGAAATGATAGTTTTATATATTCTATATTCGATAATGGTTTACCGGTAGCTACAGATTCTGCCACAGTGAGTATTATTATTTCAGGACAAAATTTAATTCTTGCCATTGACGATATCAACGATACGTTTGTAGGTTTACCTGTAGATGGTGATGTAGGTACGAACGATATTAACGAAGACGGTCCTGCCGGAACAGAGGTATTTACTTTGGTAAATGGTCCAACAGCAGGCGGTACGTTAGTATTCAACCCTGACGGGACATACACGTATACACCACCAGCAGATCCAACGATTTCAGAAGATACGTTCGAGTATCAGGTATGTGACGGAGGAAACCCTGTTGCTTGTGATACAGCGACGGTTTATATTGAGATCCAGCCACAAGGTAGCCCTAACAATGAGCCACCTGTAGCCAATGCCGATACGAACAGTACTCAGATAGACACTCCGGTAGATGGAACGGTATTACCAAACGATTATGATCCTGACGGAGACCCTATCGTAGTAACCGGAAATACAGATCCGGCGAACGGATCAGTTACGGTAAACCCTGACGGCACGTATACGTACACCCCGGATCCAGGCTTTACAGGAGAAGATACCTTTGAGTATACCATTTGTGATAATGCTACCCCTGCCTTATGTGATACGGCAACGGTAACGATCCAGGTATTAGATACTCAGGATAACATCACTACTGCGGTAGACGATGCATATTATGGTTTCCCTGATACAGATATTACAGGCAACGTATTGGATAACGATACCGATCCTGAAGGTGATGAGCAAAGTGTAGATGTTGCGGTAAGCCCATCTAACGGTCCGGATAACGGAACTGTAGTATTGAATGCAGACGGAACCTTTACTTATACACCGGGAGCTGGTTTTACAGGCACTGATAGTTTTGTGTATGAGATTTTTGATAACAATGCCACGGTAGCCAGAGATGTAGCGACTGTTTATATTTCAATAGCAGAAGGAGGAAACGAGATTCTTGCCATTGACGATATCAACGATACGTTTGTAGGTTTACCTGTAGATGGTGATGTAGGTACGAACGATATTAACGAAGACGGTCCTGCCGGAACAGAGGTATTTACTTTGGTGAGTGGTCCAACAGCAGGCGGTACGTTAGTATTCAACCCTGATGGGACATACACGTATACACCACCAGCAGATCCAACGATTTCAGAAGATACGTTCGAGTATCAGGTATGTGACGGAGGAAACCCTGTTGCTTGTGATACAGCGACGGTTTATATTGAGATCCAGCCACAAGGTAGCCCTAACAATGAGCCACCTGTAGCCAATGCCGATACGAACAGTACTCAGATAGACACTCCGGTAGATGGAACGGTATTACCAAACGATTATGATCCTGACGGAGACCCTATCGTAGTAACCGGAAATACAGATCCGGCGAACGGATCAGTTACGGTAAACCCTGACGGCACGTATACGTACACCCCGGATCCAGGCTTTACAGGAGAAGATACCTTTGAGTATACCATTTGTGATAATGCTACCCCTGCCTTATGTGATACGGCAACGGTAACGATCCAGGTATTAGATACTCAGGATAACATCACTACTGCGGTAGACGATGCATATTATGGTTTCCCTGATACAGATATTACAGGCAACGTATTGGATAACGATACCGATCCTGAAGGTGATGAGCAAAGTGTAGATGTTGCGGTAAGTCCATCTAACGGTCCGGATAACGGAACTGTAGTATTGAACGCAGACGGAACCTTTACTTATACACCGGGAGCTGGTTTTACAGGCACTGATAGTTTTGTGTATGAGATTTTTGATAACAATGCCACGGTAGCCAGAGATGTAGCGACTGTTTATATTTCAATAGCAGAAGGAGGAAACGAGATTCTTGCCATTGACGATATCAACGATACATTTGTAAATCTTCCGGTGAGTGGAAGTGTAGCAACCAATGACGAAAACTTCGATGGTCGCTGCCGGAACAGAAGTATTTACTTTGGTGAGTGCGTCCAACGGCAGGAGGAACGTTAACCTTCAATCCAGATGGTACGTACGATTATATTCCAGCAAACGACTACGTAGGAGATGATACTTTCGTATATCAGATATGTGACGGTGGAAACCCAATTGCTTGTGATACAGCAAATGTGACCATTACTGTCGTAGATGATCCAATTATTGGAAACGATCCACCAGTAGCCATCAATGATGTAAATATTACTGAAGTAGGAATTCCTGTAGATGGAAATGTTTTAGTGAACGATTTCGATCCAGACCTTGGTGATACTATTACGGTAACAGCAAACACAGATCCAACAAACGGTACATTAGTAATTGCTCCAAACGGAGACTATACATACACACCAGATCCATTATTTGAAGGTATTGATACATTCGAATATACTATCTGTGATGATGCAACTCCTTCATTATGTGATACAGCAATTGTAACTATATATGTAATTGGTGATCCTGGAAATATTACTATTGCAAATGACGATGCATACTATGGAGAAATTAACACTGTAATATCGGGTAATGTGTTAGACAACGATAGTGATCCTGAAACAGACTCTCAGGAAGTGAATATTGTAGTAACGCCTATCTCTGGTCCATCTAATGGAACGATATTAATAAATTCTGATGGTAGTTTTGAATATACACCAACAATTGGCTTTACAGGAAATGACCAATTTGTATATGAAATTTTCGACGATGGAAGTCCGGTAGCAACAGATCAGGCAACAGTTTATATCCTGGTTGAACAAACACCGGCTCCGGCAATTGCAATTGTGAAAGCAGGGGTATTTGTAGACGGTAACGGAGACCAGTGTGCGGATGAAGGTGAATCAATAGATTATACATTCACTGTAACAAATGAAGGTAATGTTTCATTAGGAAATATAACAGTTACAGATCCATTATTGGAAGCTCCAAACCCAGTGGTTGCCATAGCGTTTGCTGGCGGAGATACTAATGGTGATGGTTTATTAGATATAGACGAAACTTGGACTTATACTGCAAGTTATACTATCACGCAAGATGATATCGATTTAGGAACTATTACAAACCAGGCTACTGTGGAAGGAACCGATAATGACGGTACTACGGTAGACGATGTTTCAGATGAGAGCGATGTATTAGGAAACGATCCAACCGTAACAGACGTTTGTCAGTCACCGGTAATTGCTATTGTAAAAGCAGGTGTATTGAATGATAACAACCAGAGTGGATGTTCAGATGCAGGCATTGATACGATCAGCTATACCTTCACAGTAACCAACGAAGGAAACGTAAGCTTGACCAACGTGACGGTGACCGATCCATTATTGGAAGCGCCAAACCCGGTTGTGCCAATCGTATTCGTAAGTGGAGATACAGATGGAGATGGCGAACTTGATATAGATGAAACGTGGGAATACACAGCCGACTATACCTTAACACAAGGTGATATAGATGCTGGAGGTGTAACCAACCAGGCAACTGCAACAGGAACCGGAGCAGGAACTACGGTAGACGATGTTTCAGATGAGAGTGATGTATTAGGAAACGATCCAACCGTAACAGATGTTTGTCAGTCACCGGTAATTGCTATTGTAAAAGCAGGTGTATTGAATGACAACAACCAGAGTGGATGTTCAGATGCAGGAATTGATACGATCAGCTATACCTTCACAGTAACCAACGAAGGAAACGTAAGCTTGACCAACGTGACGGTGACCGATCCATTATTGGAAGCACCAAACCCGGTTGTGCCAATCGTATTCGTAAGTGGAGATACAGATGCAGATGGCGAACTTGATATAGATGAAACGTGGGAATACACAGCCGACTATACCTTAACACAAGGCGATATAGATGCTGGAGGTGTAACCAACCAGGCAACTGCAACAGGAACCGGAGCAGGAACTACGGTAGACGATGTTTCAGATGAGAGTGATGTATTAGGAAACGATCCAACCGTAACAGACGTTTGTCAGTCACCGGTAATTGCTATTGTAAAAGCAGGTGTATTGAATGACAACAACCAGAGTGGATGTTCAGATGCAGGCATTGATACGATCAGCTATACCTTCACAGTAACCAACGAAGGAAACGTAAGCTTGACCAACGTGACGGTGACCGATCCATTATTGGAAGCACCAAACCCGGTTGTGCCAATCGTATTCGTAAGTGGAGATACAGATGGAGATGGCGAACTTGATATAGATGAAACGTGGGAATACACAGCCGACTATACCTTAACACAAGGCGATATAGATGCTGGAGGTGTAACCAACCAGGCAACTGCAACAGGAACTGGAGCAGGAACTACGGTAGACGATGTTTCAGATGAGAGTGATGTATTAGGAAACGATCCAACCGTAACAGATGTTTGTCAGTCACCGGTAATTGCTATTGTAAAAGCAGGTGTATTGAATGACAACAACCAGAGTGGATGTTCAGATGCAGGCATTGATACGATCAGCTATACCTTCACAGTAACCAACGAAGGAAACGTAAGCTTGACCAACGTGACGGTGACCGATCCATTATTGGAAGCACCAAACCCGGTTGTGCCAATCGTATTCGTAAGTGGAGATACAGATGGAGATGGCGAACTTGATATAGATGAAACGTGGGAATACACAGCCGACTATACCTTAACACAAGGCGATATAGATGCTGGAGGTGTAACCAACCAGGCAACTGCAACAGGAACCGGAGCAGGAACTACGGTAGACGATGTTTCAGATGAGAGTGATGTATTAGGAAACGATCCAACCGTAACAGATGTTTGTCAGTCACCGGTAATTGCTATTGTAAAAGCAGGTGTATTGAATGACAACAACCAGAGTGGATGTTCAGATGCAGGCATTGATACGATCAGCTATACCTTCACAGTAACCAACGAAGGAAACGTAAGCTTGACCAACGTGACGGTGACCGATCCATTATTGGAAGCACCAAACCCGGTTGTGCCAATCGTATTCGTAAGTGGAGATACAGATGGAGATGGCGAACTTGATATAGATGAAACGTGGGAATACACAGCCGACTATACCTTAACACAAGGCGATATAGATGCTGGAGGTGTAACCAACCAGGCAACTGCAACAGGAACTGGAGCAGGAACTACGGTAGACGATGTTTCAGATGAGAGCGATGTATTAGGAAACGATCCAACCGTAACAGATGTTTGTCAGTCACCGGTAATTGCTATTGTAAAAGCAGGTGTATTGAATGACAACAACCAGAGTGGATGTTCAGATGCAGGCATTGATACCATCAGCTATACCTTCACAGTAACCAACGAAGGAAACGTAAGCTTGACCAACGTGACGGTGACCGATCCATTATTGGAAGCGCCAAACCCGGTTGTGCCAATCGTATTCGTAAGTGGAGATACAGATGGAGATGGCGAACTTGATATAGATGAAACGTGGGAATACACAGCCGACTATACCTTAACACAAGGCGATATAGATGCTGGAGGTGTAACCAACCAGGCAACTGCAACAGGAACCGGAGCAGGAACTACGGTAGACGATGTTTCAGATGAGAGTGATGTATTAGGAAACGATCCAACCGTAACAGATGTTTGTCAGTCACCGGTAATTGCTATTGTAAAAGCAGGTGTATTGAATGACAACAACCAGAGTGGATGTTCAGATGCAGGAATTGATACGATCAGCTATACCTTCACAGTAACCAACGAAGGAAACGTAAGCTTGACCAACGTGACGGTGACCGATCCATTATTGGAAGCACCAAACCCGGTTGTGCCAATCGTATTCGTAAGTGGAGATACAGATGGAGATGGCGAACTTGATATAGATGAAACGTGGGAATACACAGCCGACTATACCTTAACACAAGGCGATATAGATGCTGGAGGTGTAACCAACCAGGCAACTGCAACAGGAACTGGAGCAGGAACTACGGTAGACGATGTTTCAGATGAGAGCGATGTATTAGGAAACGATCCAACCGTAACAGATGTTTGTCAGTCACCGGTAATTGCTATTGTAAAAGCAGGTGTATTGAATGACAACAACCAGAGTGGATGTTCAGATGCAGGCATTGATACCATCAGCTATACCTTCACAGTAACCAACGAAGGAAACGTAAGCTTGACCAACGTGACGGTGACCGATCCATTATTGGAAGCGCCAAACCCGGTTGTGCCAATCGTATTCGTAAGTGGAGATACAGATGGAGATGGCGAACTTGATATAGATGAAACGTGGGAATACACAGCCGACTATACCTTAACACAAGGCGATATAGATGCTGGAGGTGTAACCAACCAGGCAACTGCAACAGGAACCGGAGCAGGAACTACGGTAGACGATGTTTCAGATGAGAGTGATGTATTAGGAAACGATCCAACCGTAACAGATGTTTGTCAGTCACCGGTAATTGCTATTGTAAAAGCAGGTGTATTGAATGACAACAACCAGAGTGGATGTTCAGATGCAGGAATTGATACGATCAGCTATACCTTCACAGTAACCAACGAAGGAAACGTAAGCTTGACCAACGTGACGGTGACCGATCCATTATTGGAAGCACCAAACCCGGTTGTGCCAATCGTATTCGTAAGTGGAGATACAGATGGAGATGGCGAACTTGATATAGATGAAACGTGGGAATACACAGCCGACTATACCTTAACACAAGGCGATATAGATGCTGGAGGTGTAACCAACCAGGCAACTGCAACAGGAACCGGAGCAGGAACTACGGTAGACGATGTTTCAGATGAGAGTGATGTATTAGGAAACGATCCAACCGTAACAGACGTTTGTCAGTCACCGGTAATTGCTATTGTAAAAGCAGGTGTATTGAATGACAACAACCAGAGTGGATGTTCAGATGCAGGCATTGATACGATCAGCTATACCTTCACAGTAACGAACGAAGGAAACGTAAGCTTGACCAACGTGACGGTGACCGATCCATTATTGGAAGCACCAAACCCGGTTGTGCCAATCGTATTCGTAAGTGGAGATACAGATGCAGATGGCGAACTTGATATAGATGAAACGTGGGAATACACAGCCGACTATACCTTAACACAAGGCGATATAGATGCTGGAGGTGTAACCAACCAGGCAACTGCAACAGGAACTGGAGCAGGAACTACGGTAGACGATGTTTCAGATGAGAGCGATGTATTAGGAAACGATCCAACCGTAACAGATGTTTGTCAGTCACCGGTAATTGCTATTGTAAAAGCAGGTGTATTGAATGACAACAACCAGAGTGGATGTTCAGATGCAGGAATTGATACCATCAGCTATACCTTCACAGTAACCAACGAAGGAAACGTAAGCTTGACCAACGTGACGGTGACCGATCCATTATTGGAAGCACCAAACCCGGTTGTGCCAATCGTATTCGTAAGTGGAGATACAGATGCAGATGGCGAACTTGATATAGATGAAACGTGGGAATACACAGCCGACTATACCTTAACACAAGGTGATATAGATGCTGGAGGTGTAACCAACCAGGCAACTGCAACAGGAACTGGAGCAGGAACTACGGTAGACGATGTTTCAGATGAGAGTGATGTATTAGGAAACGATCCAACCGTAACAGACGTTTGTCAGTCACCTTCAATAGCACTTATTAAAAGAGGAACATTGAACGATGAGAATGGTAATGGCTGTACTGATGTTGACGAAACTATTTCGTATGAATTTGAAGTAATGAATACTGGAAACGTAACACTTACCGCAGTAGATATAGATGATTTATTGGTAAATGTTGTTGGAGGACCAATTGTGCTAGCACCTGGACAAACAGATGCAACAACCTTCACGGCAGTTTACAGTATCAATCAGGTTGATATAGATAACGGTAGTTTCACAAATCAGGCTACAGCAATGGGTACTGCTCCGGATGGAACAGTAGTGGAAGACGATTCAGATTTTGATACGTTTGTGGATGACAATCCAACCGTAACTATTCTTTGTCAGAATGCAAGTATCGCTTTAATAAAAGTAGGTACCGTAATGGACGAGAACGGAAGTGGTTGTGCAGATCCTAAGGAAACTATAGACTATGCATTTACTGTTATGAACACAGGTAACGTAACCATAACAAATATAGATATTGACGATCCACTTGTTAATGTTCAGGGAGGACCAATAACACTGGCTCCTGGTCAAACAGATCTGAATTCATTTACTGCTACGTATTTAATTACACAAGCAAACATAAATGATGGTTTTGTTGAAAACCAAGCAACAGTTTCAGGTCTGGACCCTCAATCAAATACAGTGAGTGATGACTCTGATGATAATAGCTTCTTAGAAGACGATCCAACAATCACACCATTGTGTCAGGATTCGATCATAGCATTGATTAAGACTGGTACCCTGGTAGATGCAAACAGCAACGGTTGTGTAGATCTTGGAGAGACTATTGTGTATGACTTCGTTGTAACAAACCTTGGTAATGTTGAATTGACCAATGTGATGGTAACAGATCCAATGGTAGCGGTTATTGGAGGTCCAATTACCTTACCAGCAGGAGAAAGTGATACCGAAACGTTCTTTGCCGAATACATCGTAACTCAGGAAGACGTAGACAACGGTAGCGTGGTAAATCAGGCAACAGTTGTAGGTACTACGCCAGAAGGTATTATGGTTTCAGATCTTTCAGATAACAATAGTAATTTCGAAAACGATCCTACGGTTAGTACATTATGTCAGGACCCAAGAGTATCATTGGAGAAAGAAGGAATCTTTAACGACGATAACGGTGATGGTAGACCACAGCCAGGAGAAACTATCTCTTATGTCTTCTCAGTGAGAAATACGGGTAATATAACTCTGTATAATCTTACCCTTGAGGATACAGATTTAGAAGGACTGGTAATTACGGGAGACCCAATTCCGGTACTACTTGCTGGTGAGTTTGACGAGACAACGTACAGCGCAACCTATGCAATAAGTCAGGAAGATATAGATAACGGCGAGGTAATTAACCAGGCTATCATTAGAGGAACAACTCAAGATGGAATTGAAGTTGAAGACACCTCAGACGATCCAAATGACTTAACGAATGTAGATCCAGATGGTGATGGTGATCCAGATGACCCAACGGTAGTGATTTTACCGAATGTATTACCAGAATTACCCTTCGAGATATTTAACGGTATCACACCAGATGCAGATGGTCTGAACGACTTCTTTAGAGTACTTGGGATTGAAAACTTCCCGGACAACAATATGAAGATCTACAACAGATGGGGTGTATTAGTATGGGAAACCGATGGATACGGTGGAGCAACCGGACAGGATAATGTATTTGATGGCTTCTCTAATGCTAGAGCAACGATCCAGGATAACAAGTTATTACCAACAGGTACCTACTTCTATATTCTGGTAAGACAGGATCCTAATTCGGGAGAGACCTTGAAGAATAATGGATACCTATACATTAATAGATAATAAGCAATATTGAAGAATAAAACCCTGGGCAGCTTGCCTGTCCAGGTTTAAAATACATAACTATGAAACACAGTTATTTAACAATTTTGATTTTGGCTCTTGTAACATCGGTTACTAGTCTAGCGCAGCAAGACCCGCAGTATACACAGTATATGTACAATACTCAGGTCGTGAACCCTGGCTACGTAGGTTCTAAAGGTGCCCTAAGTTTTGGAGCACTATACCGAACCCAGTGGGTAGGCTTCGAAGGAGCTCCAAAAACAGGAACCTTTACGGTTGATACGCCAATTGGAGCCCTCGAAAATATGGGGCTTGGACTGTCTATTGTTCGTGATGAAATTGGACCAGCGGTAGAATCTAATGTAAACATAGATTATTCGTATGCTATCAATACGTCAGACAACGCGCAATTAAGATTCGGTTTAAAAGCCGGAGCAGATCTTTTGGACGTAGATTTCACGAAACTGAATATTTTTGATCAAAACGATCCGCGTTTTCAAAATAATGTAGATAACAGATTTCAGCCTCAAATTGGAGCGGGATTGTATTATAATACAGATAAGTTCTATGCAGGACTTTCGGTACCCAACTTCCTGACTACAAAACATTACGACGAAAGCAATATTAATAATATAGATAACGAAACTATAGCCGCAGAGAGATTACACTATTTTTTAATTGCAGGGTATGTTTTCGATCTAAGTGAAAACCTCAAATTTAAGCCCGCTACCTTAGTAAAGGCAGTGAGTGGATCGCCATTACAATGGGATGTATCGGCCAACTTTCTTATTAACGAAAAATTCACGTTAGGAGCAGCCTATCGTTGGAGTGCCGCATTTAGCGGGATGGTAGGATTTCAAGCCAGTGACAGTATTTTTATTGGCTTTGGATACGATTACCAGACTACAGATATTGAACAATATAGTGATGGTTCCTATGAGATTATGCTTCGTTTCGATATTCTAAAGAAACCAGAACGTGTACTAACACCTAGATTCTTCTAAAAAAATTATTTATGAATAAAGTTTCAACCTCACAAAAACTTATTTTATCAATTCTGGTACTTCTGGTAACCAGTGTTGGTTTTTCCCAAAAAAGAAAAGTAGAAAAAGCGAACAAAGAATTTGATAAACTAGCTTACATAGACGCACGTGCGATCTACCTGGAAGTTGTGGAAGATGGCTACGAGTCTGCTCAGATTTTTCAAAATTTAGGGGACACCTATTATTGGAATAGTGATTATGACAATGCCGCTAAATGGTACCAAAAATTAATCGCAAATTATCCTTCCGAAGTAGAAGCAGTATATTATTACAGAGCTGCGCAATCTTTAAAAAGTTTGAAGAAATACGATGATTCTGACAGGCTAATGGACTTATACGCTGCTGTTGGTGGTGGTGGAATAATTGTTCAAAATTATAAAGATGATCCTAAATATCTTGAAAATATTGCCTTTGGTGCAATAGGCTATGATCTTGAAAAAGTATCCATAAATACGGCATACTCAGATTTTGGTTCGTTCCTATTATGGAGATAAACTGGTCTTTGCCTCTTCTTCAAAAAAATCTGAAGGCGCCAAAAACTTTGATTGGAACGATCAGCCATTTCTGGATCTTTTTGTTGCAGATATGGATTCGCTGGGAAAACTTTCAAATGCCAGAGATTTTTCGGAATCTATAAATACTAGATATCACGAGTCTTCTACCGCATTTACCAAAGACGGTAAAACAGTATACTTCACCCGTAATAACTTTATTGACGGTAAAAAAGGAAAGGATAAAAACAAAACAATTCGTTTAAAACTGTACAAGGCTACCAATTATGGTGATAATGAATGGAGAGATGTTGAAGAACTTCCATTTAACAGTAAAGAATACTCTGTTGCGCACCCAACATTGAGTAAAGATCAAAAACGTTTGTATTTTTCTTCCGATATGCCATCACCAGACCTTATAGGAATGAGTGACCTTTGGTATGTTGAAATCCAGGGAGATAATTCCTATGGCCCGCCGGTTAATTTAGCACCCGGAATTAATACCGAAGCCCGTGAGTCGTTTCCATTTATTAGTGATGAAGGTAATCTTTATTTCTCAAGTGATGGGCGTGCAGGGTTAGGTGGATACGATATATACACCACAAAACTGGATGATAAAGGAATGCCTACAACCATTAAAAACTTAGGCGAACCGGCAAACAGTAATCAGGACGATTTTGGTTTCATTATAAGAGAAGAAAAAAGAGTTGGATATTTATCTTCTAACCGTGATGGAGAGAGAGGGAGTATTGATGATGATATTTACAGAGTGTATGAAAAATGTGAGATCACCTTGGTTGGAACTGTTTTTGAAGAAAAAACGAAAGAGTTAATTCCAGGAGCTACCGTGCAACTGCTGGATGAAAACAATGGGCTTATAAAAGAAGTGATCGTTGGAGACGACGCCGCATTTCAATTTATGGCAACCTGTGAGACAACTTATGTAATACGTGGTATGAAGGAAGGGTTTGAATCTTACGAAACAAGAATTACAACACCAGATGCAACAGCAACGCTTACAGTACCTGTTCCTTTAGTACGTAAAGGATGTGATCCAAGAGATCTAGGTTGTATTTTAGATTTACAACCCATTTACTTCGATTTTGACCGATATAACATTCGTCCGGATGCAGAGAAAGAATTGGCAAAAATCCTGGCAGCAATGCGTAAATACGAAGACCTTATTATTCATATTGAATCGCACACAGACTCAAGAGCTCCAAAGCGTTATAACGAAATTTTAAGTGAGCGAAGAGCACAATCTACTCTTAACTGGTTAGTAAATAAAGGTATTGACCGCAGCAGACTTAGTGCAAAGGGATATGGAGAAACCAAATTGGTTACCAATTGTCCTGACGGCGTAGAGTGTACTGAAGAAGAACATCAGTTAAACAGAAGATCCATGTTTATAATTCAGAATTAGGAAGGGGAATCCGAAACTGAATTTTTTAAAAGCGTTCCATAATTTTTTATGGGACGTTTTTGTTTTTCTAAACCACCTATTTTGTATTTTTGAGAAAAACCCAAACTATTGCTATGGTTGAAGAACAAGTGATCCTTGTAAATGAAAAAGATGAACAAATTGGCCTCATGCCAAAACTGGAAGCACACGAAAAAGGATTATTACACAGAGCCTTTTCTGTCTTTATCTTTAATTCGAAAAAAGAAGTCATGCTCCAGCAAAGAGCCCTCGGTAAATATCATTCGCCAGGCTTGTGGACCAATACGTGTTGCAGTCATCAACGTGACGGAGAAACATCTGTTGAAGCCGGAGAACGAAGACTGCAGGAAGAAATGGGCTTTACAGTGCCATTAAAAGAGACTACCTCGTTTATCTATAAAGCACCGTTCGATAATGGGTTAACAGAACACGAATACGACCATATTCTTATTGGATATTATGAAGATGCTCCAGATCTTAACCCAGACGAAGTAGCAGCCTGGAAATGGATGCCTTTAGAAGAAATAAAAACAGCTATTGCGAACCATCCCGAAGCATATACCGAATGGTTCAAAATAATCTTTGATAAATTTTATCAGCACATCAACATATGAGTCTAACCGTTTATAGAAAAGCACATTTTAACGCCGCGCATAGGCTTTTTAAAAAAGAATGGAGCAACGAAAAGAATTTTGAAGTCTTCGGAAAATGTAGCAATCCTTTATATCACGGCCATAACTATGAACTGGAAGTTGGCGTGACAGGTGAAATAGATGCTGAAACCGGCTTTTTAATCGATTTAAAAATACTGAAGGATCTCATAGAAACCGAAATTGAAACTCCTTTCGATCATAAAAACCTGAATAAAGAAGTGCCGGAATTCAAAGAGCTCAACCCAACGGTTGAAAATATCGCAAAAGTTATTTACGATAAACTGAGAAAGAAGCTAGCTAGCAGGTATGAGATCTCTATAAAATTATACGAAACACCACGTAACTTTGTGGTTTATACAGGATAAATTCTATGAACATAGGCGATACACTTCCGGACTTCACTTTAAAAGACCAGAACGGTGAAGAATACTCCAGTACCGAAGTAAAAGGCAAACAGCCGGTTGTGATCTATTTTTACCCTAAAAATTTTACGCCTGCCTGTACAAAAGAAGCGTGCAGCTTTAGGGATGCTTATGAGGATTTTAAAGAGCAGGGCGCAGAAGTTATTGGTATAAGTGAAGATAGTGATGCTTCACATCAAAAATTTGCCGCGCGCTATAATTTACCATTTATGTTACTGGCAGATACAAATAATAAGGTGAACAAACTTTTTAATGTACAACGTAAGATGTTTGGTTTATTGCCGGGAAGAGAAACTTTTGTGTTTAATGCCAACGGAAAACTGGTTTACAAATTTGAAGCTATGGGAGCCACAAAACATATAAAAAAATCGCTGGAATATCTTCAACACAATAACGATGGATAAACCAACTTTATATCCATTACAATTTGTTCCGGAGCTCAAAGAAAAAGTTTGGGGGGGCACTAAACTACAAACAATTCTTCATAAAAAAGGCAAGGGAACTATTGGGGAAAGTTGGGAGATTTCTGGCGTAGAAGGCACTATTTCAAAGGTTGCAAACGGAGCGTTACAAGGAAAGGAAATAACACAACTTATTCAATTGTATACAACAGAAATAGTAGGGGAGCGGGTGTATAAAAAATTTGGTAATCAGTTTCCTTTGTTATTTAAATTTATAGATGCTGCTCAGGATCTTTCGGTACAATTGCATCCTAACGATGCGTTGGCAAAGCAACGCCACAACGCTTTCGGAAAGACTGAAATGTGGTACATTTTACAAGCTGAAAAAGAGGCAAAGTTAATTTTAGGCTTCAATACAGCATTAGACTCTGCTTCGTATACTGAAATTTTAGAAGCGAAAAAGATCACAACAGTATTAAAGGCTGAAACAGCACAAAAAGAAGAAAGCTACTTTATTGAACCTGGCTTAGTACACGCTATTGGAGCTGGTGTTTTGCTGGCCGAAATTCAACAAACAAGCGATATTACCTATAGAATTTATGATTGGGATCGTCCGGATACCGACGGAAAACTACGTCAACTGCATACCGAAGAAGCATTGGATGCCATTCAATTTACTACAAATTCTCCGAAGATTTCTTACACAGATCAGGCCGACAGTCGTGTTCTTTTGGTTCTTTGTCCTTATTTTGTAACACACAAGCTCCTGTTAACAAAGAATTTCAGTATTAAGAATTTTGAAATCGGAAGCTGTAAAGTCTATATGTGTACAGAGGGCACCGCTGAAATTGTCACCAAAAATTGCGCAATTTCAATAAAAAAAGGCGAAACCATCCTAATCCCGGCCTGCATTAAAAACTACCAAATTAATACCCAAAACGCCACATTTTTAGAAGTATACATTCCTTAGTAATTCGTACCTTCGCACCAAATTAAAAATATTAATTAAATAGTTACCCGACTTATCGGGCATTAAATATGGCAAGTGTACGCGATTTAAAAAGAGATATTAATTACGTTTTAGGCGATATTATAGATGCTGTCTCCATTTGGGAACTTACCAATCCTGAAAAAGACACCAAAAAATCACAGGCAATTATCGAAGAAGCAATTACTACTTTTGACGAACTTATAGTTAAAGTGAACGACCGTAGCGTTGCAAAAGCAGATAAAAAGACGCATTACAAGGAAGTAAACCAGGAGCTAGAAACTCGTGGCAGAAAATTAATCGATAAGATTAACGCCCTGTAAATACCTATTAATTTGCACTTCGTGCTGCAAGTAAAGACTCCAGATCGGTTCCGTATTTGGAGTTTTTTATGTTTTGAGGTAATGCATTGTAAACGGTATCCAGGTATTTTTTAGTAAGTCCTTCGGTTTCGTATACCATAATATACGGAGCAATTTCCAGTTCTTTGTTGGCCAGTGCATAATTTACTGAAGCAAGATATTTACTACGTAATACACTTTCCTCTTGTTTTTGCAATCTATTATATACCGAATCATTTTTTTCGGCCATTGCTTTTAACTTTAATGAAATCACATCCAGGTTTTTATTGGCGTAGCGTTGCATTAATTTTTTATACTCTTCCAGTTTTTTCTGATTTTTAGACCCTGTAATGGTATATTCGGTTCCAAAATCTTCCAGCGTAGTATTAATAGTAAGCTCGCCTTCTTCAGCAAAAAAAGGGATGCGCTCATCCATCAAATCTCCGTTCTTTAAGCGTAAATATAAATAATGCACTTGCGGACTCGCCACGGATACTGAAAACGAGAAATTTTCATCACCAGTCATTTGTATGGAATCTACAGAAACGAGGGTGCTATCTTCAATTTTTTGAAGAATAAGTGTTCCTTTTTTAAGTCCGTCAACAGCACCGGTAAGCTTCATTTCGTGCTCCGGGGCGCAACTGGTAAAAACAAGTAAAACTAGTAGTATGGCAGAAAAATAGGATTTCATAAGGCTTGTAAATAAGAGCGCAAAGATGCAAAATTAGGCATTACTTAGCAACGGTTTCGTGGCAATAAAAAGTTAGTTCTTTACCTTTCTTCAGTAGCATTTCTATCCGGCAGCTACCAAACGCATCATCACAGTACAAAGCACTGCGCCAAGCGTTCCTACAGCGTATCCAAATACAGCTAACAAAACACCAACAGTAGCTAAGGAAGGATGAAATGCCGAAGCTACGATAGGAGCAGAGGCCGCGCCTCCTACGTTTGCCTGGCTTCCAACCGCCAGAAAGAAATAGGGCGCTCGTATCATTTTTGCGACCAGAATAAGTAGTCCGGCGTGGATGGCCATCCAGACAAATCCAACTGATAGTAGCCACGGATTATCAAAAATTTGCATAATGTCAATCTTCATTCCTATACTGGCTACGAGAATATATATAAAAATACTTCCTATTTTACTGGCACCCGCCCCTTCATAGTTTTTAGCTTTTGTATAGGATAAAATTATCCCGATTATAGTAGTGATTGAAACCATCCAAAAGAAGCTGGAATTTAAGAATGTAAGCGAGTTTCGGGCAATTCCAGGGGCTAATCCTGTCACAAAACCTTCAAATGCTGCGCTTAAGTAGCCAGCTCCAAAATGAGCAAAACTCACGGTCCCAAAGGCAATTCCGGCTAAAACCATATAATCTGTAAGCGTAGGATTTCTGGTTACTTTTGAAGAATAATTCTCCACCTTCTCCTTTAATCTTTCAATTGCTGAAGTATCTGCCTTTAACCACTTGTCAATTTTTGCTGCTTTTCCAATTCCTATTAATAAAATAGCCATCCAAACATTGGCAACCACAATATCCACAAACACCATTTGACCGTACTGGCTTGGGTTAAACTCATAAATTTCCAGCATTGCTGCCTGGTTTGCGCCACCACCAATCCAACTCCCGGCAAGGGTGGAAAGGCCTCTCCATACAGCATCTGCACCAGCGCCACCAACGGTTTCCGGAGAAATTAATCCTATCACCATCACAGCAATAGGACCGCCCAGAATAATTCCAACGGTACCCGTAAAAAACATCATAAGCGCTTTTGGCCCTAAGTTAAATACGGCTTTTAAGTCCATACTAAGAGTCATTAACACCAATGCAGCGGGTAACAGATACCGACTTGCCATATAATATAAACTGGTACTTCCCTCTACAATTTCGCCACTTTCCTGTACCGTTGTCCACTCCGGAGCAATAAGCCCCACCGAAGTAAAAATAGCGGGAATTAAATATGCCATAAACAGCGCCGGAACAATTTTGTAGAATTTAAACCAAAAACCTTCTTTTTTATGAGATGTATAAAAAATAAGTGCCAACGCTACCATTAATAGTCCAAATACTATGGTGTCGTTGGTTAAAAATGGCGTTGTGTCTTTAATGATTT
The DNA here is from genome assembly GCA_963793275.1 of uncultured Flavobacteriaceae bacterium. Taxonomy (GTDB): domain Bacteria; phylum Bacteroidota; class Bacteroidia; order Flavobacteriales; family Flavobacteriaceae; genus Marinirhabdus. Next base: position 1,647,477 of record CAWBZL010000003.1, on the reverse strand, counting down.
CGGCGGTAGGATCTTGCATGGTGGTTTTGTTTCCTGCAAAATACATCTTCTATTTTAAAAATTAAAAATTTATATTAATAGTTGAAAGCGCGCCTGGCTTTTAGTTGTGTTTATACTGGCCCCGACAACCCATAAGGTACTACCTATTTTTTTGGCAACCGGTTTGCTTCTTTCAGCATTTCGTGAAGCATCCATTCAATCTGGCCATTGGTGCTGCGAAATTCGTCTGCAGCCCATTTCTCAATAGATTTCATAGTATTTTCATTTACGCGAAGTGCGAATGCTTTCTTTTTGGACATGAAAGATGTCTTTTTTTGGATTACTGTTTTACAAATGCTGTTATGGCTTCAACGAGCGCTGGAATTACCGGACGTTTAGGCTCATTGTATGATTTTTGATTTACCAGATCATCATCATTTGTTTTCAATTCTTTTAAAATATGATTCATATTCCGAATAATGGTGTACGTAGCATCCGGTTTTGCCGCTTTTAATACTTCTCCTTCAGAAGGTAATACCTGTAAATCTTTATCTCCTGCAACCAGTAAAACGGGAATGTCCAGTTTTTTTATTTCAACCACAGGATCGTACTGCATCCAGCTTCTAATAAAAGGTTGTATGCTTGGGCGAAAAATAGACGCCAGGCCTTCACTATAATTCTGCGTGCTTCCGTTGGCTGCTAATTCGTCAAAAGCGTTTCTTGCGTTTTCTTTAAGTCCTGGCGCTTGTTTAGAGAGTTGCTCTACAATTACCTGGTCTATGCTTCTTCCTGGTCCTGCTACCGAAATATATCCGTTTACACCCTCCTCTTGTGCAGCGATCATCCCAACGGTAGATCCCTGGCTATGCCCAAGTATGATTATTTTCGAAAAGGCATCGGACCGCTTAAAATAGGCAACAATATCTCTGGCATCCTTAATAAAATCATCAAAACGAATGCTCTCTTCGTTTATGGTTCTATCCTTCATTTGTTTTATAATGCGTTTATCGTATCTAAAGGTCGCAATACCTTCTTTATACAATCCTTCAGCAACAAACTTTAAGTGGTTATTGCTCATCATTTGCTGATTTCCATTTCGGTCTGTCGGACCTGAACCTGCAATTAAAATCACCAGAGGAGATTTGGTTTTAGTTTTTGGGGTTAAGATAGTGCCGTCGATAAAAGGGCTTACAGAAATATCTTTTTGCATAGGCATAGCCTCATCCTGCGCAAATAAGGTAGTGCTAAGGGCAATAAAAAATAGGAGCAATTTAGTTTTCATAGGTATCTTTTTTTGAAATATAATAATCAATTACTTGTTGAGCAGCTTCGGCTTTTTGAGTGCCAATTAAAGTTCTCGTATTGTCTTTAAACACAATCTGTATGCCCATATTGCCTTTTACGTTATAAACTTTACCATTTCCCTTCATTGAATATTTATATCCCCATCCACCAAACTCAAGTAGTGGTTTGTATTTTCTAACGGAAGCCTTTTCAATCTCGCGCCAGGATGCCAATCTCAATTTTTGTTGAAATGGCCAAAATCCGTAGTGAATTCCTTTTTCGTCAATTCTGGTTTTTAATTTCAGAATAAAAAAAAGTACAGAAATTACAGCGAGTATTATAAATGGCGGAAAAATTTTAGTAAAAAATTCTGACATATTTCCTTCTGAAATTAAGCTCAGCCCCTTGACAAATCCTAAAAATGAAACTAAAAATAATCCGTAAATGAGTGCTAATACCCACCATTGGTTGAATTTTTGAATTTCAGTGAAGATCCTCATTATTTGTTTTTTTCAAGAAGCGCAATAAAACTAGAGCCGGCGCCACCTATTAATTCTATGTCCTTTACAACCCAACCCTCTCTTGCATAGCTATTCAGTAACTCTTCAAATTTCTTAGCGTTTTCGGTCCAGTTAAAAGTTGATTGTAAAACTTTATATTCTTTCATAATATGTATTTTAAGTATTTAATGTCCCAGCATTAATAACGGGTGAAGCGTCTTTATCGCTGCAAAGTATCACCATTAAGTTACTTACCATGGCAGCTTTTCGTTCTTCGTCCAGAGTGATTATTTCTTTTCGGCTAAGTTCTGCCAATGCCATTTCTACCATACTTACGGCGCCTTCCACAATTTTATGTCGTGCAGCTACAATGGCAGTTGCTTGTTGTCTACGTAGCATAGCACTCGCAATTTCGTTGGCGTAAGCCAGGTATCCAATTCTGGATTCCAGTACCTCTATACCCGCAATGTCCAGTCTATCTTCCAATTCTTTTTCCAGAGCTACGTTCACTTCACTCATACTGGAGCGTAGGGTAATGTCTTCGTCGGTGCCTTCGTCTGCAAAATTATCGTACGGATATTTGCTTGCTAGTTCACGCACAGCAGCATCGGTTTGGATGCGTACAAAGTTTTCGTAATTATCTACATCATAGGCTGCTTTATGAGTGTCGCGTACGCGCCAAACCAGGATAGTACTAATAATAATTGGGTTTCCCAATTTGTCATTTACTTTTAGGCGCTCACTGTCGAAGTTTCTGGCACGCAAGGAAATCTTCTGCTTAGCGTAAAACGGATTCACCCAAAACAAGCCATTCTCTTTTATGGTGCCAATATATTTTCCGAAGAGTAATAAAACTCTGGATCCATTCGGATTTACAAGTACAAAACCAGGTAGAAGAAACAAGGAAAGTAAAATAAGAAAGCCAAACCAGGGAGAGCGGAGCGTAAAAATGCCGGCGATACCGCCTACAAATAGAAGCAAGAATACAAACAGCATAAGATAGCCGCTTGGTGGAGATGAAATTTTTTCGTTCGACATAATGATTGATTTAAATTGATATTAAATTGATATTAAACAAATATAGGTTTTTTAATCTGAATTTTCCAAATTAATTTAACAATACCTTCAAAACAGGAGTGGTATATTTGTAACAAATACATTACGATGATACGTTTTTTTAGTACAGTTTTATTTTTATTAGTGAGCATTCAGGTTGCCACAGCGGCTGAAGATTGGGGAAAGACTGGTCATAGAGCCACGGGTGAAATTGCTGAACAATATCTTTCAAAAAGAGCAAAAAAAGCTATCGAAAAGTTACTGAATGGAGCATCATTAGCGCTGGTTTCAAACCATGGGGACGATATAAAAAGCGATCCTGCCTACAGAGAGTACGGCCCCTGGCATTATGTGAATTTTCCTTTTGATGGTACGTATGAAACTTCAGAAAAAAATGAAAAAGGTGATTTGTACGTTGCTATTAACACCTGTATTTCAGTATTAAAAGATGAAATATCTACGAAAGAAGCTAAAATTTTTCATTTAAAAATGTTGGTTCACTTTATAGGCGATTTGCACCAGCCATTACACGTGGGTGTTGCAGAAGATAAAGGGGGAAACGACTTTCAGGTACGATGGTTTAACGATGGAACCAATCTCCATACGGTCTGGGATTCTAAAATGCTGGATAGTTATGAAATGTCGTATTCTGAACTCGCTACCAATGCAGATGAACTTTCAAAGTTTCAGCTACAATCGATACAGGGTGGCTCCGTGAAAGACTGGATGTATGAGAGTCGAGCATTGTGCAGGGAAGTGTATGCTACCACCGAAATAGGCGATACATTAGGCTATCGCTATATGTATGATTATGTAAATGTTGTGCGTTCGCAACTGCAAAGGGGAGGGATTCGCCTGGCAGTTCTACTTAATGATATCTTCGGATAATTATTTTCTTTTAGAGATATTATTGTGTGTAATTTGTTTTTGGCGGCTGCTTTTAAACCTATCCATCTCCGGATCTCTTAATTTTGCGTGTTTGGTATTTCTGCCTTGTACTCGTTTTCTCCACATTCTGAAACTTGAGGGTTTCATCTCCCGGCGCATTACTTCAATCACTTCTTGTTCAGATAGCTGAAACTGAAATGTAATGGCTTCAAAAGGCGTTCTGTCCTCCCATGCCATCTCTATGATTCTGTCCAGTTCTCTTTCTGTAAAATTTCTTTCCATAGAGGATGTTTTTGGTCGATTCATGAATGTGTTATGTCGAAAACACATATATCAAGTGGTTACGAGTTCATTAATATAGAAAAACCAACTATTACCAGTTACTTTTGCACTCCCTTATCGATGAGAATACCTACTTATGTTATACAAAGATAAACTATATGCACAAATTTAAAGATTCAAAATATACCTCAAGCGTTCTTAATCGTTTATAATTAAAAAAACCGCACATACCTAAACTTAGTGTATAACCCGAAAGGTGAGATTAATACGCGGCAACATACCTTTTTTGGTTTTAGGTACCTGGTGGTGCCAAAAGTGTTGCGTAGGTCCTTTCATAAGTAATAAGCTTCCGTGAGTTAATTCAATAGAACATCGCAATGTTTTATCCCTTTTGTTCCTTAATTGGAATTTCCTTTTCGCCCCCAGACTCACCGAAGCTATTACCGGGTTTTTTCCCAGTTCTTTCTCGTCGTCACTATGCCAACCGTTGCTATCACTACCATCGCGGTATAGGTTTAGCAACACAATATTAAATTTTGCATTACAATTTTCTTCAATTTTGCGCTTTATTTCTAAAAGTTCCTCTGTAAAAGGGGTAGGATGCATGGTAATATTTGAATAGCTATAGCTTTTATCCTTTTCACCATAGAGTGCTGTTAGTCTGGGTTGCTTGTAGATTTTTCCGAACACTTTTATATCGTCCTGTTTCCAGAGAATGTTTTGCTGAAATGTTTCAAAATAATCTGAAGCTTTTTCAGTAGCAATAAAGTTTGGGAAATACGTAATGTCTGCATCCGGTAATTCCAGGTGCTGTATTTGCTGAAATTTATCTGAAGAAAATAGATCCATGTTAGGTGTATAAATACGCCCAATACATTAACCCAAATTGTAAAGGCACCCGAAGTATAAGTACCCATTTTGGAAGTTTCATTGCCGCTCTCTCGTTTTGAAGCATGTATATATGCACCGGAATAAAAGCCACAAGTTGTGCAATGATTGCCCAGGCACCAATGGATTGTGATTCTGAGTTAATAAGCAAAAACCCTGAGATCATTTCGGTAATTCCGCTTATTACAACCAGGGTACTGGGAGAAGGCAAATATGGCGGAATGATACGAATGTACATTTTAGGCTTCTGAAAATGAAACGCGCCTGCAACTATAAAAATAAGTCCTAATACGTATTGGTGCCAGGGTAGCATTATAAAGTGTCTTTAGTTTTGGTTTGTAGCGTATCTTCTTCATTTTGTAATAACGAATCTAACGATGGAGCTCCATCGCCAATCCCTCCGTCTGCTTCAACGGGCATCATTTTTTCATCGGTAGCTTCTTGATCTCTACACGAAACAGCCAACAGAAAAATAAAAAGTAGCAAAGAAATTTTTTTCATACTGTAAAAGTAGGTATAAAACTAAAAACCCCATCATAGGTTGGACGGGGTTTTTATAATCTTTATTGTAAATTTCTATTCTTTTGCTACTGTTTTAAAATTTTTACAAAGACAAAACCCCCTTCCATTGCTGGAAAGGGGTTTCTTTTTGGTTGGTTAATAACCAGTAGGATTACTCCTTTATCAATCGTTTTACAACGCTTGCATTTTCACCTTCAATCTGTACAATATACACACCAGAAGCCAATTTGGAAATATCCATCGTCTTCTCTGTTGTCATATCTGTAAGATCTACTGTGTTTACTAACTTACCGTTTACATCGTACATCGTAGCTTTGGTAAGCAGGATGTTTGATGTGTTAGAAAGTATCACCTGGCCTTGAGCTGGGTTAGGGTATAATGTTACTCCTGCATCCAGGTTGTTATCATTTACTCCTAAAATGCTCTCTACAGTAAGCTCGAAAGTACACGTACCTACGTTGCCATACTCGTCTGTTGCACTTAAGGTAACTGTGTATACACCATCACCAATAAAGCTTCCTGCTGCAGGATCCTGTGCAAATACCGTCACCGGATCTGTACAGTTGTCTGTGGCTGATGCAAGTCCGTCACCAAAGTAATCCGGTACTTCATACAATTGGTTGTTTGCTCCCGGATCTACAGTCATATCTGCAGGACAGGTAACTTCTGGTCCGTAACAGATCAACCACTGTTACAGTCGCTTCACAAGAGGCAAGGTTACCACTTGGGTCACTTACAAACAAGGTTACTGTTTGTGGCGTACCTATGTCATCACAACTAAAGTCATCCATACTTACAGCATCTATGGAGATACCACAAGCTTCAATAGTATTGGTCATATCTATAAGATCCATTGGGTCTAGCATAGCTGTACCGTCTGCTCCTAATTCCAGTGTAAAGTCCTGACATACTAAGATAGGATCTATGTTATCAATTACCTCATAGGTAGCTGTACACGTAGATACGTTTCCGTTTACATCGGTCACTGTTACTTCAATTTGGTTCTCTCCTACATCGCTACAATCTACATCGAACGTAGTTACAGGACCTGGCGCTCCAGATCCGGCTGTATATTCTACGGTACCGTTAAATACACGCGGTGAGAATATGGTTCCGAAAGGATAACTTACAGCAACACCTTCAAGTATTTCAATAGTAGCATCGGCAGCAAAAACATCTCCTACGTTCGTTCCGTTCGTATAGTTAAAGCCTAATGAAGCAGCTTTGTTAGGAGAAGAAATATAAAAGGCATACGTCTGGCCAGCCATTACTGCATAGTCAAGCGCTAGGTTTAATGGAGTTGGTAGTCCGTCTCCGGCAGAAACAACTCCTGGAGCAGTTCCTATTAACGTCCAGTCTCCTGGCGTATTTTCAGAGCCTACGTGAGTTCCAGTTTTAGCATATACTTCTATGTCAAGAACTGCACTATCGTCTAAGTTCACCTCAAACGAATCTATAGTAGCATCTTCTAAAGCATTTACGTCAAACATCATACTTCTTATTCCGTTACCACCTGCAAAGGTTGTAGTTAATGATCCTGGAGCTGGTGCTCCACCCATTCCTTCTACAGTAATAGATGCAATACCACAGTTGTCACTGGAAGCAGTAGCATCAATTAAGTCTGAAGCAGTTACAGTAGCATTACCGTCTGCGTCAAGAATAACAGGGAATGCAGGCGAGGCTGCAACGCTGTACTCATAGTTAAGAGTCCAACCATTTAATGTACCAGTGTCTCCAGCAGCACTATCGGTAATTTCTAATGTCCAGGTACCTAACGTACTAATACCATTAAAAGCAGATAATGCCTCATTTGGAATAAAAGAACCTACATACGGCTCAGGACAAGAATCTTCTACAGTATCTACTGCTTCATCATCAAGATCTATGTTAATTGCAGGATCGGCATTGTTACATCCAACAACTGTAGCCGGTACGCCTGGTCTATCCATAATAGCAGCCATTGTAGTACCGTCTGGTGCTGTAAGGGTCACTGCAAGATCTCCTATCCAGGTATGTGTAATATCCAGGTTTACATTTAGATCTGTGATATCAAAATCATCTGTAACATCTAAAGTAGTCGTAAGACCAACCGGGTTGTTATCAGGAATAGCGCCTCCGGTTCCTGTTGCTGATCCAGCGCTTGCACTTGGACCTCCTATACAAACAATCATTGGTGCTTCATCGTCAGTTACCGTTACGGTCATAGAACACGTAGCTACGTTTCCTCCAGCGTCTGTATACGTAAAGGTAACAACCGTATCTCCTACAGGGTAGAAGCCAGATGCATCGTTCGTTCCGTTAAAGTCGTTGCTAAGGGTTCCACCTGCTACAGGATCTCCTTGTCTTGCACTTAGACTATAAAAGTTATCAGTACATAATCCAGGGTTAACGCTAGCATTTGCAAGAAGTGTGAACGTTAGATCATTTCCAAAGGTTGTGATCCATCCGTTCCAAGTTGCTTCAGCAATAGTAGCAACAGCCATATTTGGAGTCGCAGGACAATCTAACGTATTTGTATTATCATTAATAATAGTAACACCATCAGGTCCTGTTAATTGAAAAACTTCTCCAGTGAAACTAAAGTCACCTGTAAATGTTGCTGTTAATTCAACATCTCCACCGGTAGACATTACTGCACCACTAATAACTGTTGGTGTGTCTATAAGAGCTGTAGTTCCTAAAAAGTCTGTTTGAGGACTGGTAGCCACCGGAGTTGGTGGATTAGTCTCTGCAGGACAGTTATCGTCTATCATTGGCGCAGGTACTGTTACGTCTGCTCCACAAAGACCAGCATCGTTCGTTTGTGAAATATCTGCAGGACAGGTAAGCACTGCTGCTTCGTTGTCTACTACAACTACATTGAACATACAGGTAGAAGTGTTACCATCACTATCGGTTACAGATAACGTAACCGGTGTTGTTCCTACCGGGAAAGCACTTCCACTGGCAGGTGTCGCTACAATATCTCCGGAGATGTTACCATCTTCGGTATCTGTTGCAGTTCCTCCAAAGTTTGCAATAGCTGAACATTCACCAGGCGTATTATTTAACATAATATCTGCAGGACAGGTAATTGTTGGAGCTGAACTAGCTCTAATATTCCTACCTGCTGCAATTCCTCTTAAATCTGTAATACCTGTATACAATGCAGTAGGCGTACCGGAGCCATCGGCTGGAGCCGACCATACTGTCCCCGTGGCACCACCACCGGTAAATGTTGTCCAATATAAAATATCGTTGTCAGCATCATAGTCTATCCCATAAGGAGCTCCGCCAGCGGCATATAATGTGGTAGGCATACCAGTACCGTCTGAAGCTGCCGTTCTAATTAAATTACTTCCACGCTCCACCCAGAATAATTGTCCGTTGGCTTCATCCAGGGTAACTCCTCTGGAATTTCCGTTGGTAGGTATGAAAGTCGCATTTAGTCCCGTACCATCAATATTTACACGACCAATATTAGATTGATTACTATTGAAATATAATACTCCGTTTGTTCTGTCAAGCGTAACGCCAGAATTAACTGCGGATGAAACCAAATTGGTAGAACTACCAGTGCCATCTAAATTACCAACCCATAGTCCACCATTGTCAGAAGTATAATATACAAGTCCGTTGTCATAATCTATCTCAAGTTCGTGGTGTTCGCTACCAGCACTTAAGCTAGGAATTGCATTTATAGGGCCACTTCCGTCCAGTGGGGCTTCAAAAATATCTGAAGTATTTCCACCTGCATAATACAACATGTTGTTATCCGGATCTATCTCAATTCCAACAGGTTCAGCCGTGGCTCCGGTATAAATCGTATTTTGAGCTGCGCTACCATCACTGCTTCCACTGAAAATATCACCGCTAACTGATGTAAAATAAATTGGTGACCCTGCACTAGGTGGCGGCATAATTGCTATAGTTGCCTCCCAACCACAGCGATCTACGACACCACTAAATCTGGAAACAAAAGTTAAAGATCCGTTAGTTGAAGTAAACGTGGTCATACCTGCGGTTGTCATATCGGCAAGTACATCTCCGTCAACACTACTGTTCCATAACTCAGGATCTGCAGAGGTTGGATTTGTGGCATTTCCGCCTCCATTCGTGGCGGTTGCCGTTGCAGAGCCATCAAAAATAGCCATCCAGTCAAAATTTCCATTAATGGTAAAGTTAGTAAACGTTACTGAAATTTGTCCTCCGGGAGGAGCACTAAGCGTTGTTTCAGTGATACAGTTACAATTTGGGTAATTCCCAGGAGCGCCCGAGGCACCGCAATCGCCACCCGGTCCTCCAGCAGTCCCATCTGTAGGGTCAGTAAATACCTCGCCGTCAACAGGAAATACTTCTGTATCCGTTCCGGCCGTTTCAGTTACAAACTGGCTGTAGGAACTGTTTGTCCAGCATAATATGCCAATGAGTAACATTAATTTGAGTAAACATTTTTTCATTTTATTAATTTTTTATTAAAATTTAAGGGAATAAACTTAAGCATTTTATTAGAATTAATAACAAAAGATTAACATTTAACGTACAATAACTTCAGAACTAAGCAACAACTTCTCTAGAGTACAGATAGAAATTTGAATGGATATATCATATGGTTTTTAGAAACTATTTTGAAAAACAAAACCCCCTTCCATTGCTGGAAAGGGGTTTCTTTTGGGTTGGTTAATAACCAGTAGGATTACTCCTTTATCAATCGTTTTACAACGCTTGCATTTTCACCTTCAATCTGTACAATATACACACCAGAAGCCAATTTGGAAATATCCATTGTCTTCTCTGTTGTCATATCTGTAAGATCTACTGTGTTTACTAACTTACCGTTTACATCGTACATCGTTGCTTTGGTAAGCAGGATGTTTGATGTGTTAGAAAGTATCACCTGGCCTTGAGCTGGGTTAGGGTATAATGTTACTCCTGCATCCAGGTTGTTATCATTTACTCCTAAAATACTCTCTACAGTAAGCTCGAAGGTACACGTACCTACGTTGCCATACTCGTCTGTTGCACTTAAGGTAACTGTGTATACACCATCACCAATAAAGCTTCCTGCTGCAGGATCCTGTGCAAATACCGTCACTGGATCTGTACAGTTGTCTGTGGCTGATGCAAGTCCGTCACCAAAGTAATCTGGTACTTCATACAATTGGTTGTTTGCTCCCGGATCTACAGTCATATCTGCAGGACAGGTAACTTCTGGTCCGTAACAGATCAACCACTGTTACAGTCGCTTCACAAGAGGCAAGGTTACCACTTGGGTCACTTACAAACAAGGTTACTGTTTGTGGCGTACCTATGTCATCACAACTAAAGTCATCCATACTTACAGCATCTATGGAGATACCACAAGCTTCAATAGTATTGGTCATATCTATAAGATCCATTGGGTCCAGCATGGCTGTACCGTCTGCTCCTAATTCCAATGTAAAGTCCTGACATACTAAGATAGGATCTATGTTATCAATTACCTCATAGGTAGCTGTACACGTAGATACGTTTCCGTTTACATCGGTTACTGTAACCTCTATTTCGTTCTCTCCTACATTGCTACAGTCTACATCAAACGTAGTTACAGGGCCTGGTGCTCCAGAGCCAGCTGTATAGTTTAGCGTACCGTTCCAGATACGTGGTGAGAATGGCGTTCCTGAAAAAGGCACGTTTCCACCAGCTCCTAAACTAAGGCTAAGATCTGCATTAGAATACATTAGCATACCCGGTGCAGGATCTGTCCCTGTTCCGGAATAGTAATGACCGTGTGCGGCATCCAATACTAGAGCTACACCATAGGTAGTATTCGCTGTTAAAGTAACTGGAGTGTCCAATACAGCATTGCTAGGAACATTTAAAGTTCCTGATGCCGTTCCGGTTCCTGTTGCTGAAAGTGTCCAAGGTGCAGGATCTCCTTCATTACCTACATATGTTCCAACTAAGGTATACATCTCTACAGTAAGTGCTCCTGGTTGTAATGTATTTACGTCTAAATCACTTATAGTTACATCTTCAGTTCCTACAGTAATATCGAAATAAACAGCGCCACCAGTTGCACCATTGTTGTTAGAGTCAAAGACCGTGGTAATAGATCCTGGCATTGGTGCTCCACCCATACCTTCTACAGTAATAGATGCAATACCACAGTTGTCACTGGAAGCAGTAGCATCAATTAAGTCTGAAGCAGTTACAGTAGCATTACCGTCTGCGTCAAGAATAACAGGGAATGCAGGCGAGGCTGCAACGCTATACTCATAGTTAAGAGTCCAACCATTTAATGTACCAGTGTCTCCAGCAGCACTATCGGTAATTTCTAATGTCCAGGTACCTAACGTACTAATACCATCAAAAGCAGATAATGCCTCATTTGGAATAAAAGAACCTACATACGGCTCAGGACAAGAATCTTCTACAGTATCTACTGCTTCATCATCAAGATCTATGTTAATTGCAGGATCAGCATTGTTACATCCAACAACTGTAGCCGGTACGCCTGGTCTATCCATAATAGCAGCCATTGTAGTACCGTCCGGTGCTGTAAGGGTCACTGCAAGATCTCCTATCCAGGTATGTGTAATATCCAGGTTTACATTTAGATCTGTGATATCAAAATCATCTGTAACATCTAAAGTAGTCGTAAGACCAACCGGGTTGTTATCAGGAATAGCGCCTCCGGTTCCTGTTGCTGATCCAGCGCTTGCACTTGGACCTCCTATACAAACAATCATTGGTGCTTCATCGTCAGTTACCGTTACGGTCATAGAACACGTAGCTACGTTTCCTCCAGCGTCTGTATACGTAAAGGTAACAACCGTATCTCCTACAGGGTAGAAGCCAGATGCATCGTTGGTTCCGTTAAAGTCGTTTACTATATTTCCGGTAGAAGCAACTTCCAGTACATACGGATATGCTGTTACACCGTTTAAATCATTCCAAAGTCCATTACCAAACATCTCAACATAATCTTCGCCTCCACCCCCATTGCTCGGCTCACCACCAGACCAATTCGTGAACGTTACAGGCTCTCCGTTTTCCCAGACAAAAGTTCCTTCGGTAGCCACATCGTTAAGACCAATGATAACCCGTTGATCTCCTACAAGATTTTCTATGGCGGTACGTACAAATTCATTTTCCGTAGCATCTGCCATAGTGACTACAAAACCGCCATTGCTCGCTGCATCTGTATATGCATCTGGAGCTGTAAAACTTGAATTGCTCAAATAATAACTACTCCCACTAGCCGTTCCTAATAAAGTAAAGCCAGCTATAGTTGGATCTCCTAAAATTACGGGACAGTTGTCATCTATGTTTGGTGTAGGCACTGTTACATCTGCTCCACAAAGACCCGCATCGTTAGTTTGTGAAATATCTGCAGGACAGGTAAGCACTGCTGCTTCGTTATCTACTACAGTTACGTTAAACATACATTCTGAGGTGTTACCATCACTATCGGTTATAGATAAGGTAACAACTGTCGTTCCTACCGGGAACGCGCTTCCACTGGCAGGTGTCGCGACAATATCTCCGGAAATATTACCATCTTCGGTATCTGTTGCAGTTCCTCCAAAGTTTGCAATAGCTGAACATTCGCCAGGTGTATTATTTAGCATAATATCTGCAGGACACGTAATTACCGGTGCATCTCCGCTAGGTATTACTGTATTACACGCTGTTAAATTTGCAACTTCGGTCGCTGAAAGAGCTCTACTATAAAAGCGAAATTCATCCAGTGCTGCACCTATGGGTAATCCAGTTCCGTTTAATGATTGATTACCTACAAATAGTCCAGTACCATTAATATTAAGAGCTCCTTGTGGAACTGTACTCACTAAAACACCATCTACATAGGCTCTTATTTCTTGCACTATATTGTCATAAACAAAAACAGTAGTTGTCTCTGCTGCAGGGTTTGCTCCATTTATCGCAATAACATCAGATATACCACCCCCTCTAATTATCATATTGTTTGTTCCTGCAGCTCCATTGGCAAATATTCTAAAATTTGCTGCGTTGATATCACCCATCAGATAGGCAAAGACACCAGAACCAATATCTCTTACTTTAAGTGCAATAGACCAGGAACTAGTTCCTATATCAGTATTCCAACCAGTTGACATTGATTCGTTTACAGTAGAATTTGATTGCAATGAGCCTACACCACAAATTGGAGGTGCTCCTTGTGATGAACCTCCATTAATAGTTGCAGTAGCTGTTCCTGCCGGAGGAGCAGAGGCTTCATTTGTAACTGAAGTTCCAGTTTCTTCAAACCTATAATATAAAATTTCTGGTATTGGACCAGATGGTAGGGTAGCTAAAGACTCTAGGTATATTAATAGGTTTATTTTGAAATTTCTCGCGTCTGGTGCCGGGGTGTGGAAAGAACTTGCAGTCATTCCACCAAAAATAACTGTCCCGTTACCAAAAGCTTCTTCAGACAAAATTATTTGGTTTGGGGCACTTGTATGTTCTATTAATGTTGATGCACCTGTACCTGATATATCTGCATGAGCATAATTATTACCCATCATTACTGTACTTGTAGGTGTATTAGGACCTACAAACGCAGGATGTGTCAAGTTTGTGACAGTAACCGAGTTATAAAGTCCAGAACCAACGTTATTTAATGTTTTTCCACCGAATCCTAAATTAATATTACCACCTTCATTTGGTGCTGCGTTTATTAATAAAGAGCCTCCATTACTAACAAAGGACTCAATTAAAACTTGATTAGCTTGTAAAAACGTATCCAATTCAGTAAGATTATCATCACTACCTTCTAAATAAACAAATCGAACACCTTGAGCAAAAAGAACATTTGGATCCACAGTTTCATAAAAAACTTCCGACCAGTTTCCAGCTCCAAAGGCTGCATCCATATCTTCGGCATAAGAGGCTGCGGCTAGAGCATTAAAATCGAAGGGAATACCCACATTGGAATGTACAAAAAAAGTATCATTCGCCGCTGCTCGATCAAATCCAGAGTTAATCGTAGAAACAGCTCGTGATTCATTATCATATTGATAGGCATCGCTCGAAGAGCAATTATTACCACTAGATGTACATTGCGCGTGCACGGTTATCATACTCCCAAATAAGGCCATAAAAAGCCCCACATAAAACATAGTTTTTTTCATAATAAGAAATTTAAATAATAGTTGAATAACAAACTTAATTCTTAAAAAAACCTTAAAAAATATTTTTAGATGAAATTCATTTTCTATCGATGAAATACATAAATTTTGTAAGTAAAATATTACAAAGAAGCTTTTGTTTCAATATGCCACATATTTAGGGATAGTTACATAAGATCCCAAAAAATAAAGGAATGGCATTATTAATAAAAAATGTTGAGGAAAGGTGCTATGAAATAAATACGCTTTATAAATTAAGAATCCCCCTTCCTGAAATGGAAGGGGGATTCATTTGGTTGGTTAATAACCAGTAGGATTACTCCTTTATCAATCGTTTTACAACGCTTGCATTTTCACCTTTAATCTGCACAATATACACACCGGAAGCCAATTTGGAAATATCCATCGTCTTCTCTGTTGTCATATCTGTAAGATCTACTGTGTTTACTAACTTACCGTTTACATCGTACATCTTTGCTTTGGTAAGCAGGATGTTTGATGTGTTAGAAAGTATTACCTGCCCTTGAGCCGGGTTAGGGTATAAAGTTACTCCTGCATCCAGGTTGTTATCATTCACTCCTAAGATGCTCTCTACAGTAAGCTCGAAAGTACACGTACCTACATTGCCGTACTCGTCTGTTGCACTTAAGGTAACTGTGTATACACCATCACCAATGAAGCTTCCTGCTGCAGGATCCTGTGCAAATACTGTCACCGGATCTGTACAGTTGTCTGTGGCTGATGCAAGTCCGTCACCAAAGTAATCCGGTACTTCATACAATTGGTTGTTTGCTCCCGGATCTACAGTCATATCTGCAGGACAGGTAACTTCTGGTTCGTAACAGATCAACCACCGTTACAGTCGCTTCACAAGAGGCAAGGTTACCACTTGGATCACTTACAAACAAGGTGATTATCTGTGGCGTACCTATGTCGTCACAACTAAAGTCATCCATATCTACTCCGGTAACTTCGATCCCACAGGCTTCAATAGTATTGGTCATATCTATCAGATCCATTGGGTCCAGCATGGCTGTACCGTCTGCTCCTAATTCCAATGTAAAGTCCTGACATACTAAGATAGGGTCTATATTGTCTATTACCTCAACGGTAGCTATACAGGTAGCCACATTTCCATTCACATCGGTTGCCGTAACCTCTATCTGGTTCTCTCCTACATCGTCACAATCGAAATCGATGGTTGTGGAGCTTCCACCACCCGTACCAGCGGTATATTCTACAGTACCGTTAAATACACGTGGAGAGAAAATAGTTCCGAAAGGATAACTTACAGCAACACCTTCGAGTATTTCAATAGTAGCATCGGCAGCAAAAACGTCTCCTACGTTCGTTCCGTTCGTATAGTTAAAGCCTAACGAAGCTGCTTTGTTGGGAGAGGAAATATAGAAAGCATACGTTTGGCCAGCCATTACGGCATAGTCAAGTGCTAGGTTTAGTGGAGTTGGAAGTCCATCTCCGGCAGAAACCACCCCTGGGGCCGTTCCTATTAACGTCCAGTCTCCTGGCGTATTTTCAGAGCCTACGTGAGTTCCGGTTTTAGCATATACTTCTATATCCAGAACTGCACTATCGTCTAAGTTAACCTCAAAAGAATCTATAGTAGCATCTTCTAAAGCATTTACATCAAACATCATACTTCTTATTCCGTTACCACCGGCAAAGGTTGTGGTTAATGAACCAGATGTGCCGCCTGTTCCTGTTCCAGCTGTTACCGTAGCAATACCACAGTTGTCACTAGCAGTATCAAACAGGTCTGCAACGTTTACTGAACCATTCCCAAATTCGTCAAGGATTACTTGTATCGAACCGGGTGAAGTGGTATTGGCTATTACAGATACATTATCCACTGCAAATCTTGCCGAGCCCGTATTACTTTCAGGAATATTCTGCCAGAAGGTAATTCTAATACTTTGCCCTGCGTATGCAGAAAGGTTGGCTGTTAAGCTATTCCAAACATTATCGTTTTCTAATGTACCCCCTATGGCGTCAACTGTTTGTAATACTTCTAAAACGTTATCAGACAAGTCTCTTACTTGTACTTCATAAATTCTATCTATACATCCTACGCAAAAGGTCTGAAGGTCATAATCTATATTTTCATCCCAGGACATTGTCGTGCTTGTGGCACCTACCGGAATAGCGATATCTTGAAAAAGTAAAGCTACACCTGCAGCTCCGTCAAAACCATTTCCTGCCAACCAGGCTCCATCTGTTGGAGAAGCATCAGGTAAGTTAAGTGCTGGATCTCCAAGAACATTAGCAACTTGCCAGGGAATAAATGGTAAAGGGTTATCGATAGCAGTCCAACCTGTAAAATCACTGGTTTCAAAGCTACCATTTACCATTAACTCTTCACTACTAGGGCTTCCGTTACAAACAATCATTGGTGCTTCGTTGTCTACCACAGTAACGTCAAACATACAAGTAGATGTGTTACCGTCACTATCTGTTACAGATAAGGTAACAGATGTTGTTCCTACCGGGAATACACTTCCACTTGCAGGAGTAGCTACAATATCTCCAGAGATGTCACCATCCTCGGTATCTATTGCCATTCCGGTAAAGTCTGCTATGCCTGAACACTCGCCAGGCGTGTTATTTATCGTAATATCTGCCGGGCAGGTAATTACCGGATCGTCACCACTTCCTACTGGGCAGGCAGCAGATAAGGTTATAACAGCTTCCCAACCAGATTGTGTAACAGAACCATCTGAATCGAAGGTAAATGACAAACTTCCTCCTGGGGCAGAAGTAAAGGGTCCTAACGTTGGGTTACCAGCTGGGTCTGTAGCATCTGTACAAACAAGACCAGCACCAGCATCATTATCATCACCAGCGTAAGTAGCATCACCACCACCTACATCGCCTACTACGGTGAGGTTATCAAAACAAGAAGTAATAGTTGAAGCTTCTACATCAAAAGCTGTAAAAGTAACACTAACCGTTTCTCCTGGTTGTGCGACCAGCTCTAAGGTTGAAAGCTCATTACTTGAATAGTTTCCCGCAGATCCAGCAGAATCTGTGTAAATGTCTCCATCCTGGAAATCTGCACACGCGGTTAATACAGCATCTTGCTGAATGATTTCCTGAGGAGCAGCAAATAAAAATTCAGCTTCATTTTCTATTAAGTTAATGTATGTTGTTAGGTCTAAGTGAACAGATGTAAACCCATTTACAAACGTATTTCCTCCATTACCTAAAATAATACCAGCTTCCCCAGGTGTAGCAGCAGGGGTGAAGCCTCCCAATGCTAAGGCTGTACCAGAAGGCTCCATACGTGCACCGTCAACATTCCAGGGGTCATTTCCATTAGGAACCAGATTTGTAATTGCATTAGGTGTTGTAAAAATAGGGTGCGTAACATCCCAGGCATTTACCTGAGTTGGTACAGTATAATCTATTGCAGTGGCAATTTCAAATGCTGTGAGCAAAGCAGGTTCTATACTTAATTGCCAATAGGCAAAAATTACTTTCCCACCATTAGCAATATACGTAGTAAGTGCCGTAATATCTGCCGCATTATAAGTTGGAGTAGAATGTGTTCTGGCAATCACCAAATCGTATGGCTGCGCTGCTATAGCCGTTGCCAGATCGCCAGGATTAATGCTATTATTGGAAGTTACTGTAAAACCAATAGAGGTTAGCATTGGCGCCAGGTCTACTGCAACACCACCTCCATTATAATCTAAAACCGTAGTACCCGTAGGAACTCTGGTTGTGGTAGCATTGCTTAATGCTTGCAGTAGATTTGTATCTACTGGTACCATCTCAGCGCCAGTATTTCTGTTGGCATCTTGTGATGCAACATTGGTTTGCGCAAATACAGATGTTGTACCTACGAGTAAAGCAATTAAAAGCCCTACGTAATAATAAGTAGTTTTTTTCATAATATTTTTTTGAAAGTTGATTAGTAAATCTAAACCTTAAAAAAATCTTAAAAAATAATTTTAGATTAACTACTATTTTATTCGATATATTACTTCTTTTTGTAGGTTTTGGCTTACAAAATAAAAGCCTGTCCCAGGTATGGAACAGGCTTTTGTACGTTAATTTAAAAATGATTTATTTGATCATTTCATAACTTCTCTTAATGAAATTAGTCATATCTTCTCCCTTTAACAGCCCTTTACTCAGCTTTGCTAAGTCTAAAGCCTGATGTACCAGACGTTCTTTTTTCTTAGCTGTTTTGGTTGTAAGAATTTCTCCTACCAACTTATTATTCGTATTTACAATAAGGGTATACGTTTCCGGGAAACCTCCCATACCAAACATTCCGCCGCCACCAGATTGTTGCATTTCCTTCATACGGCGCATAAATTCAGGTTCAGTAATTATAAACGGGTTGGCATTGCTGTCCATGGCTTCCAGCTGTACTGAAAATTTTTCTGCAGGAATTGCTTCTGTTAAAAAAGTCTTTAGAGTTTCCTGTTCTTCATCAGAAAGTTTAGAAATAGCAGCATCGTCTTTTTTAATAAGGTTATCAATGTGGTCACCATCTACACGCGCAAAACTTATGTTCTCTTTTTCAGATTCTAATTTCTGAATGAGGTGCGAAATAATTGGTGAGTCCAGTAATAAAACCTCGTAGCCTTTAGCTTTGGCAGACTGGATGTAGCTGTGTTGTTCTTCTTTATTTGAAGCATATAACAATACCAGATTATCATCTTTATCTGTTTGGGCTGCGGCTAATTTTTCCTGTAATTCGGCAAATGTGAAATAGGTTCCGTCCACGGTTGGAAATAACATGAACTGCTGTGCTTTCTCGAAGAACTTGTCTTCGGTTAACATCCCGTATTCTATCACTATTTTAATGTCGTCCCATTTCTTCTCAAAATCTTCACGGTTGTCATTAAAAAGCGATTTTAGCTTATCTGCCACTTTACGGGTAATATAACTGGCAATTTTCTTCACAGCGCCATCTGCCTGTAAATAACTTCTTGATACGTTTAAAGGAATATCCGGCGAATCTATTACACCACGAAGCATGGTAAGAAATTCCGGCACAATACCTTCCACATTGTCCGTTACAAAGACCTGATTTTGATACAGCTGAATTTTATCCTTCTGTATATTCATATCGTTTTTCATCTTTGGGAAGTATAAGATCCCTGTAAGATTAAAAGGATAATCTACATTTAGATGTATGTTGAAGAGCGGCTCCTCAAATTGCATTGGGTACAACTCCCTGTAGAAACTTTTGTAGTCTTCTTCTTTTAAATCGGTTGGTTGCTTGGTTCACGCTGGATTTGGATTGTTAAGTATGTTGTCTACTTCCTGCGTAGGGGCTGGGTCTTCTTCTTTGGCACCCTCCGGCTTTGGAAGGGTTTCGGTTTTGGTGCCAAATTTAATTGGGATGGGCATAAACTTGTTGTACTTTGTCAACAGTTCATTTATTTTATTTTTTTCCAGAAATTCGGTTTCGTCTTCAGCGATATGAAGGATGATCTCTGTACCTCTTTCAGTTTTAGATGCTTCTTCAAGTGTGTAGTTTGGAGATCCATCACACGTCCAATGCGCGGCTGGTTCGTCTTTATAGCTTTTGGTGATAATTTCCACCTTACTTGCCACCATAAAAGCAGAGTAGAATCCTAATCCGAAATGACCGATAATCCCTGCTTCTTCTCCTTGTTTGTCTTTGTACTTTTCAATAAACTCTTCTGCTCCAGAAAAAGCGATCTCGTTAATATATTTTTCAACTTCCTCCTTGGTCATACCAATACCCTGGTCTATAATATGAAGTTGTTTTTTCTCTTTGTCGATTTTTACTTCAATGATTGGATTGCCATATGCAACCTTCGCTTCGCCAATGTTGGTAAGATGTTTTAATTTAAGTGTTGCATCTGTCGCATTACTTATTAATTCACGTAAAAAAATCTCGTGATCGCTGTATAAAAATTTCTTAATCAGCGGAAAAATATTCTCTACCGCTACGTTTATAGTTCCTGTACTCATAATTATTTTTTTTCGCTGCTACGCAACGTGATTATTTTTTAATGTCTAAAAGGTATTGACAAAGAGAGTACCATTATTTTGTTTATGACATGATGTCACTTTAGTGCTTTTTTCTATAAAATTTTAAGGGACTTCAGCAGTGCATGCGACCATTATTTTATGTAGTAGGATACTTAACTTCAAAATTTAACAAAATTTTGTTTAATTAAATATGTTTTACGTTAAACAAAAAAGGTATATTTACTGTAATCAAAATGGGATAATAGAATTGCTATGAAAAAGAAGACTATTCTATTATTTATTGGTTAGGTTGTTTTAAAAAGGGAAGCTGTGGAGCTTCCCTTTTGTATTTAATACAGTACTATTTCGAGTTATTTCTTAATTTCAGAAGTTGTTTTTAACGTATTCATATCTCTGTTCTTTACGTAAGTTTCTAACCAGGTATCTTGTTCCCATAGCAGGTGTAAAATACTTTCTTTAGCCCTGTACCCGTGACTTTCTTTAGGTAAAATAACCAATCTTGCAGTAGCTCCTAATCCCTTAAGCGCATTAAAATAACGCTCACTTTGTAGTGGATACGTTCCAGAATTATTATCTGCCTCACCGTGCACCATCAATAATGGTGTTTTCATTTTATCTGCATGCATAAAGGGTGACATGGTGTTATAGGTCTCTGGAGAGTCCCAGTAACTGCGCTCTTCACTTTGGAAGCCAAAGGGGGTAAGCGTACGATTGTAGGCACCACTTCTGGCAATACCCGCGGCAAACAAGTCGCTATGACTTAATAAATTTGCGACCATAAAGGCTCCGTAGCTATGGCCGCCTACACCTACACGGTTTCGATCGATATACCCTAACTTGTCTACAGCATCTATCGCTGCTTTGGCATTACCAACGAGTTGTTTTCTAAAGGTATCGTTAGGCTCTTCATCACCTTCGCCAACAATTGGGAAGGCAGCGTCGTCCAGCACTACATAGCCACGGGCTACCCAATAGATAGGGCTACCGTAATAAGGGTAAATAAACTCGTTAGGGTTGGTCGTGCTTTGTGATGCACTGCTCTTGTCCTTGAACTCTCGCGGATAGGCCCATAAAATCATTGGCTTCTTTTCCTTTGTACTCATATCGTAGCCAACAGGTAAATACAGGGTTCCCTCTAGGTCCAACCCATCATCACGCTTGTAGGTTATTACTTCTTTGTGAACATTTTGAAGGCTTTTGTAAGGATTTTCAAAACTGGTTACGGGTGTTAGATTTTCTTTCTTCTTTATATTTCTGAAATAGTAATTAGGATATTCACTGGGCGATTCAATACGTACCAAAACTTTTCCTTTACTAAGGTCTACGGCGTCTACCAGTGTTTCTTTCTTGTCGGTGTACGTAGATTGATAGATCCGGTTGGTTTTTTGTGAGGAAACATCATATTCATCTATAAACGGAAATTGTCCTTTTTCAGAATAACCAGCACCCATTAAATACGCTTTTCCTTTGTCCATAGAAAGGACGTAGCTTCCGTATTCGTTTCTTTCGGTCACAAAATTACCCGGATCGCTATACTGATCCTGATAATTGCGGTCGCTAATAATTTTTGCTTCCTGTTTCGGGTTTTTTGGATTAAAAATATAAGTCTTGGTATTTCTATCATTCCACCAGTAATCGTAGGCAATAGCAGTAGTTTCATTTCCCCAGGTGATACCGGAAAATCTGTTTTTAGTTTTGGTTAGCTGTTTCCCTTCCCCGGTAAATGGAGCATCCAGCTCATATACAATATCACGGTAAGCAACATTAATCTCCGGGTCGCCGTTATCCTGGGCTTCCACATAATATAGTGTGGCAGGTTTGTCTGCACGCCAGGACATATCCCGTTTCCCGGTTCGTGTTGCCATAAATCCTTTAGGACGCACTTCGTCCAGTGGTACATTATTTACAAGTTTTGGATCTTTACCATTTTTATCATACACACGTTCTGTGTAGGGAAATCTATAGTAGGGCACTAAATAAGAGAAGGGTGTTTTTATTTCTGAAATGAGCACATAATTTCCATCGGGAGAAAAGCTTACACTTCGGTACATTCCCGTTGGTAAAAAGTTTGAAACTATTCCACCAATACTAACTTTCTTTATTTCTGAAAGCGCCAATTGCTGAAAGTTTGCTTCGTCGTTGGGATTTTTAAGTAAATCTTGGTAGGTTCGGTTTTGTGCTTTTGCTCCGTCACTTACCGAAATAGTTGGACCTGTTGGCACGGCTTCTTCTGTATTTATAAGTGCTTTTCTGTTTGGTGGAAGCATTTTTACTAAAAGAGAATTGTTGTCTTTAAACCAATTAAGCGCATCGCCCATATTAGCATTTACTGTGGCTGGTGTTATTTTTTTTGCAAAAGCTTTTTCAATATCCAGAAGCCATACCTCCACACCATCCTGAGTGGTATTAAGACACGCAATCATTTTTTGATTTGGCGACCAGGAGAAGCTGGAAAGTCTCGGGTTTGCAGGTAATCCGGCAACC
This sequence comes from uncultured Flavobacteriaceae bacterium, assembly GCA_963793275.1. Taxonomy (GTDB): domain Bacteria; phylum Bacteroidota; class Bacteroidia; order Flavobacteriales; family Flavobacteriaceae; genus Marinirhabdus. The sequence goes on along the minus strand of CAWBZL010000003.1, from coordinate 1,624,487 downwards.
TGAGCTCCGTCTTTATCCGAAGCTTTTTTTACCATAATATTATTATAGTAGTTGGTACGGCTTCCAATATTAGTTCTAGGATTTATTCTTAGACCACCCAGCCTAAGTTCGGTTTCCGAAAGCTCTTCAATGCTTTTGTAGGCGTCGCGGTAGAGCAGCACCACATTTTCACCAGCATCGTCCAGCAATACAGATGGTGCCAAAGGAGCATCTACAAGATCCAGAATTTCCTGAGGAGGTTTTTGATAGCCTGTGTCTTCCTGTGCCATAAACGGCACGCTACACAGTAAAAATACGAGTAAGAACGATAGTTTTTTCATGAAGAATTTTGTTTCTGAAAAGATACAAAGAAGAAACTAAAACTAAAACCAAAATTGAAGATGAAGGATGAAAAGTCTAAAAACAGATATACCAATGAGGCAATTCCTATGCACGCATAACAACATAGTTCAAAAAATTTCATTGCATACCTACAAATAAGTATCTTTCGCACTCCTTAGAATCATACCTATGTTTACATCAAGAATTAGTGGAGTAGGGCATTATGTGCCTGAAAATGTGGTTACCAACGACGACCTTTCAAAACTTATGGATACCAACGATGCCTGGATTCAGGAACGTACCGGGATTAAAGAGCGTCGCCATATTAAAAAAGGGGACGGTAATTCTACTTCTGTAATGGCCGTGAAAGCAGCTACCATTGCTTTGGAGCGGGCACATTTGGTTCCTAACGACATAGATATGATTGTTTTTGCAACGCTAAGTCCGGATATGTATTTTCCAGGGGGTGGTGTACAAGTGCAGGAAGCGATGGGGATGCGTACCGTGCCGGCTTTGGATGTGCGTAACCAGTGTAGTGGCTTTGTGTATGCTATGTCTGTGGCAGATCAGTTTGTAAAAACCGGAATGTATAAACACGTACTCGTTATTGGTGCCGAAAACCATAGTGGAGGTTTGGATTTTACCACACGCGGACGTAGTGTTTCGGTAATTTTTGGCGATGGGGCGGGGGCAGCTGTAGTGTCCAGAAACGAAGGTGATGGCGGAATTCTCTCCACACATTTACATTCTGAAGGAAAACATAAAGATGAACTATCACTCCAGGGACCAAGTACTGAATATTGGGTGCCGGAAATTATTGCTGAAGATCCGCAGGAGAATATTCCATACTACCCGTATATGAATGGAACGTTCGTGTTTAAGCACGCCATAGTTCGTTTTGCCGAAGTAATTAACGAAGGTTTAAAAGCCAATAACCTTACAACAGCCGATATAAATATAGTAATACCACACCAGGCCAATCTTAGGATTTCGCAGTTTATTCAGAAAAAAATGGGCTTAAGAGACGACCAGGTATTTAATAATATCCAGAAATACGGCAATACCACCGCAGCATCTATCCCCATCGCTTTATCTGAAGCCTGGGAAGAAGGAAAAATAAAAAAGGGCGACCTCGTAGTTTTAGCTGCTTTTGGAAGTGGATTTACGTGGGGAAGTGTGATTATAAAATGGTAACCATCATTAAATTTTCAGTACAAAAGAAAAGCCGTGTTTCCCCAAACACGGCTCTCTGTATAAACTAAAACTCCTCAATTTTAGTCTAGTGGATTTTATCTTTCAAAAATACGTGCGTTGCTTATACTAAAAAATACCCTGTAACGGGTATTTATGGTATATAAAAAACCTTCCAGCCAAAGGGTGGAAGGTTTGTAACCTACAATTTTAAATTTTTAAAGGCTAATTCAAATAATTTACAAATGTTTAGGTAATGTTTTCTATATACTATAGACGAAATATTATGCCAAAGGTTTCAGGTATTTCGCTTTTTAACTTTTTAGTAACATAACTTAGTAAAAAACCCGAGGTCTAGAACCCCGGGTTTTCGCTTTTGCTGCTATTATTAACACTAACCATCAACGTAAAAATTTTCACAACAAAAACTTGAAATATTTCTATTGTATAGACGGAGGCAGTTTCATATTGTTACACTGTTTCTCTTATTTAACATTCTTTTGGCTGAAACGATTTCAGAAATCATAAAAATTTAAAGAACTTTAAAATATGAAAAAAACATTAGTACTTGGCGCAAGCCTTAAACCAAGTAGGTATTCAAATATCGCTATAAATAGATTGGTCCTGCACGAGCACGAGGTTGAAGCTGTTGGGTTGCGAAAAGGGGAAGTAGCGGGAATAAAAATTTCAACCGAAAAAATACCTTTTGAAGATATACATACGGTAACCTTATATCTAAATCCGCAGCGTCAAGAGGAATATTATAAGTATATTATTTCACTAAAACCCGAGCGGGTTATTTTTAATCCGGGGACAGAAAATCCAACTTTTTTCGAAATGCTTCAGCAAAAAAATATTGAAATAGAAGTAGCTTGCACGCTAGTTCTTTTGGGTACGAATCAATACTAAGCCTACATACGTTAGAAGGCCATTCAGTATTAAGATAAAGAATCCAAATTCAAAATTAAACCATATATCGCTTAGATAACTTATAGCGTAGCCTACAAATGGAGTTGCAATGGCGACTATTGGTACCCATTTGTCTTTGACGTTCCAGGTATTAAAAAGTCCGAAGGCATATAAACCTAACAAAGGTCCATAGGTGTAGCCTGCAAAAGTAAATAGTTTCACTATAACAGAAGTATCTCCAATTGCATAATTAAAAAAGATAATTACAAGAATTAGTACGAGGGACATGATAATATGTACTCTTTTTCTAATTTTAACCTGATTTGCCGGGCTGTATTTTTTTTCTATATCGAGAATATCGATACTAAACGAAGTAGTAAGTGAGGTGAGGGCACTATCTGCACTGCTATAGGCCGCAGCAATGAGACCCAGTAAAAAGAAAGCCGCCAGGCCAATGCCCAACCCGGAGTCTACGGCGATGGTAGAAAAGAGTTTGTCTTTAGTAGCATCTATTCCGTTTTGTTGTGCGTACAGCGTTAATAATAGCCCTAATCCTAAAAAAATAATGTTCACGATGGTTAGTACGATGGTGAACCAGAATACATTTTTTTGAGCATCTTTTAAATTACGACAGGTGAGGTTTTTTTGCATCATATCCTGGTCTAATCCAGTCATAACAATGGCAATAAAAGCACCGCTAATAAATTGTTTAAAGAAGTATTGTCCGCTTTTATAATCGTCAAAAAAGAATATTTGTGATAGATCGCTTTCGGCAATGGTGTTAATAATGCCCATTCCACTAATGCCTAATCCTTCAGAAACATAATAAATACCTACACCCAATGCAATAAGCATAAAAAGTGTTTGTAGGGTATCTGTCCATACAATGGTTTTAATTCCACTTTTAAACGTATACAACCAAATAAGCAAAATAGTAATGGTAACAGTTATCCAAAAAGGAACTCCTTGCTGTCCAAAAAATAGTATTTTATCAAAAACCAGATCCTGAAGTACAATAGCCACCAAATACAATCTGAAACTAGCTCCTACAATTCTGGAAAGTAAAAAGAAGGAAGCACCGGTTTTGTAGGATGCAACACCAAACCTACTTTCTAAATAGGTATAAATTGAAGTTAAATTAAGCCTGTAATATAGCGGAAGCAATACCAATCCAATAACAGCATAGCCAACGGTATAACCAAGCACTACCTGAAAATAGCTAAAACTATCTGCTTCTACATTTCCGGGACCGAAATAAAGGTAACTCCACTTAATGAAGCGCCAATCATTCCAAAAGCTACCAGATACCAGGGTGATTGTTTACCGGCTTTAAAAAAGTCGTCATTACTACCACCTCTGTTGGTTACATATGAAATGAGTAAAAGCACTCCAAAATAACCTACAATCAAAAGTATAATGTGAAAGGGTTGCATAGTTTAGTAGACTTAGTGTTGTGTGTAAAAATACAAAGTTTGCGCTCGTACGCGTTTAATTTTTTAATACATTTGAAACTGTTTGAAAATTAGCCCATTAAAAAACTCACCATATGAAGAGATTACAACTACTTTTTTTCGTTTTTTCAGCCTTTTTTATTCACAACGTACAAGCACAGCAATATCTTGAAATGATGGATGCTGGCACCTATTCGGTTGCTGAAGTAGTCCTGGAAGCCGAAGCTTATTTTGAAGGAAAAGACAAAGGACGTGGCTCGGGTTATAAGCAATTTAAAAGATGGGAATATATGGCAAACCGGTTGATGGATGCGTCAGGATATGTACCAAGCATTACAGAGAACCTGTTGGAATTACAACGTTATAATCAATACCTTAATGAAACCGCCGGGTCGCGTATGGCACTCAATGATAATTGGGTAGAACTTGGTCCTACCTATAAAAACGGAACTACAAGTTGGAATCCCGGAGTAGGTCGTGTAACGGGTATTGCAATAGATCAAACCAACGAAGATCATATAATTATAGGAGCTAATACTGGAGGTGTTTGGAAAACATTGGATGGGGGCCAAACGTGGGCACCTATGGGAGATACATTTACAAATTTGTATGTGTACTCGGTAGCTATAGATCCAGCAAATAGTGATATTTATTATTTCGGATCTTACAGCGGGATTATTTTCAAATCGTTAGATGCAGGGGCAACGTGGACTCAGATTGCCGATATAAGCAATTCGTTGATTAATAAAATAGTCATTAATCCTGATAACACTGATATGATATTTGCCTGTTCTGAGAATGCCGGAGTATTTCGCTCAACGAATGGTGGGTCAAGTTGGACTAATTTAGGAATAGACGGAAACGCTTATGATGTTGAATTTAAACCCGGTAATACAAATACGGTATATGCTTCCGGATTAGATTTTCACGTTTCAACAGATGGTGGTGACACCTTTAATACAGTTCCCGGGTTTGATGCCGACCAAAAATGATCGGTGTTTCAGAAGATGATCCGAACAGAGTTTATGTGGTTTCGTCAAATTCAGGGTCTTTTGGCCATTTTTATGTGTCCACCAACAGCGGTACAACGTTCACCGAAAAAGATCATTCAGGAAGAAACTATTTTGGATACGATACCGCCGGGATTAATTCTGGTGGGCAAGCCCCCAGAGACATGGATGTTGCTGTAAACCCTGAGAATGCAGATGAAGTATTTATAGCAGGAATTTTGACTTGGCGATCTACCGATAGCGGTAGCACGTTTGAACCTACTGCAGATTGGGTTCCTGTGGATCCTAATGGACCTATTGGGTATCATCATGCTGATGTAGATATTTTACTTTTCAACGGCACAACCTTGTTTGTTGGTTCAGATGGAGGTATTTATAAAGCTGAAGATACTGCCGCTATGAACGCAGACTATTACGAAGATATTACCGATGGAATAGGTATCCGGCAATGGTATAAAATAGGTGTTTCTCAAACTCCAAATGCTCTAATTACGGGCGGAAGTCAGGATAATGGTAGCTCGTTTTATAATACTTCCGAAGATTTGTGGATAGATTGGATAGGTGCAGACGGTATGGAAGGATTTATAGACAAAGACGATCCCAATCTTATGTATGGTATGATACAAAATGGGGGAATGTACCGCACAGATGACGCCGCAAATTCATTAGAGAACCTCAATAACCCTGACTATGGTAATTGGGTATCACCATTTGAGCAGGATCCACAGGAGAGTGGAGTGATATATGCCGGGTTCGATAGGGTGTATCGATCCGTGAATAAAGGTAATTCCTGGAATTCGGTTTCCCAGGTTTTTGGAGCAAATCTTGATCACTTGAAAATTGCAGACAGCAATAACAATATTATGTACGCTGCAGTTGGAGGAGATCTTTATATTACTGAAGATGGTGGCGCAACCAATTGGCAATTAGTAAGAAGTATGCAGCCAAGAATTAATTCCATTGCAATTCATCCTTCCAAACCATATACTGTGGCCATAGCCTTAACTAATAGCGACAAAGTCCTTGTTAGTGACGATGGAGGCGAAACCTGGGAGAATTATGGATTAAATTTACCAGACTTCAGCGCAATTTCCTTGGTTTGGCATGACAATGGAGCAAGTGGTTTGTATGTGGGTATGAACTATGGGATCTACTACATAGACGATGACCTTTCCGAGTGGCAACCTTTTAGTAATAACTTACCCAATGTAATTATAAACGAATTGGAGATTCACGTAGCCAATGAAGAATTGTACGCAGCAAGTTACGGTAGAGGTCTTTGGGTTTCACCAACTGCCGAAGCTTCCGGCACTTTGGGTGTTTCCGGGGTAGCTTTAGAAGATGAAATTGTTTTGTATCCTAATCCGGCGAAGGATTTGGTAAACATTCGTACTGCGTCACCTCTTACGACGGCTATAAAAATATACGATACTGCAGGAAAATTAGTTGTTTTCCAAAAAGATGTAGAAATTCTTGGAAGTGTAAATCTGGATATTTCAACATTACAAGATGGTATGTACTTTGTACGTTTTAATTCTGAAAAAGGTACAGCAACTAAAAAATTACTAATAAAATAACCCATCATAAATATCTTTAGAATGCTTCAAAAGTGAGTTCTCATTTCTGAAGCATTTTTTTTATCTTCACACCCCATGGATTTTTCTTCAAAATTATTAGAGAATGCTGTTAACGAAATGTCACAACTTCCTGGCATTGGGAAACGTACGGCCTTACGTCTGGTGTTACATTTATTAAAGCAACCCGGACAACAAACCACGTTGCTGGCAGAAAGTTTAAAAAAAATGCGGGATGAGGTTAATTTTTGTGATAATTGTCATAATATTTCAGACACAAAACTGTGTGAAATATGTGCAAATCCCAATCGTATTAAAAATATTGTGTGTGTGGTAGAAGATATCAGGGATGTCATGGCTATAGAAAATACAAGCCAATACAGAGGTCATTATCACGTGTTAGGTGGTAAGATATCGCCAATGGACGGCGTTGGTCCCGGAGAATTAACAATTAATTCGTTAGTAGAGAAAGTAAAGGAAGGTGTTGTTGAAGAGCTTATTTTTGCCCTCAGTTCTACTATGGAAGGGGATACTACCAATTTTTATATTTTTAAGCAAATTGAGTCTTATAATATTATTACTACTACTATTGCCAGAGGAATCTCGGTAGGTGATGAGCTGGAATACGCAGATGAAGTCACCCTGGGCCGAAGCATATTGCACCGCATACCGTTCGAAAATTCTCTAAAAAATTAACTGCCTGTGAAGCTCTCTGTAGTCATTCTTAACTATAATGTCTCTTATTTTTTAAAGCAATGTATTATTAGCGTACAGCGTGCCATAGGAAATATTGAAGCCGAAATTATTGTTGTAGATAATGCATCTTCAGATGATAGTTGTGCCATGGTAAAGCGGGATTTTCCATCTATACTCTTGCTGGAAAATAAGGAAAATGTAGGCTTTAGCAAAGCAAATAATCAAGCTGTAGCTGTTGCAAAAGGAAAATACCTTTGTATTTTAAACCCGGATACTGCAGTTGCTGAAGACACGTTCTTAAAATGCTTGAGTAATGCTAAAAAACTACCAGAACTAGGAGCATTAGGACCCTATATGCTGGATGGAACAGGGAATTTTTTACCAGAAAGTAAACGAAATCTTCCCACCCCAAAAGCCTCGTTTCTGAAACTTGTTGGATTTACAAAAAAGTACTATGCAACGAATATTTCTGAAGAAAACGAAGGAGAGGTTGCAGTGCTTGTTGGGGCATTTATGTTCTTAAAACGAAGTGTTTATAACCAGGTACACGGGTTTGATGAAGACTATTTTATGTATGGTGAAGATATAGACCTCTCTTATAAAATAGTGAAGGCAGGCTATAAAAATTATTATCTGGGTAGTGCCGAAACATTGCATTACAAAGGCGAAAGCACTCAAAAAGACGCAGCGTATTTACAGCGTTTTTACGGAGCGATGCAGATTTTTTATAAGAAACATTTCAAATCGAATTTCTTACTGGATCTTTCGGTGAAAATAGGAGTGGGGTTAGCCAAATCGTTAAAGACCAAAAATATTTCAAAAGGAAAAAAAAGAAGTAAAACACCTTCTCAGGCAATTATAGTAACCGATAATTTTTCAATGCTTAAAAAACTTTCAGAAGTAATAGAGCAACCCTTGACATCGGTTTCTAAGAGTGTATTTCAAAACGGAAACGTACGCAACAAACTGGTTATTTTTGATGCAGCTTATATTCCGTACACCCAAATATTTCAGGTGATGCGGCACTATAAAAATATGGGAAATCAGTTTCGTATTCGTCCGCCGGGATGCAACTTTTTAATAGGGAGTGATCAAAGTGATGATAAAGGTGGCGTAGTGGTTTTTGGTTGATTGGTGTGCTTCAGTACAATGTACGGTGTTCATTTTCAGAAATACGTATGATCTGATTTGCATCCATTTTTAGGGTGTCTTTGGTGTTGAAACGAATTGCGCAATCAAGCTTAATTTATCGAATCATTCAACTTTCTATACAAATGAACTTACTAGCGTATAATTTTTGATTAATTTTGCAGTCGTAAAAAAGTATAAAATTCTATAATGGCAACATTTGAACTGAAACTACCTAAAATGGGCGAAAGCGTAGCAGAAGCTACCCTTACTAACTGGCTAAAAGAAGTGGGAGACACTATAGAAGCCGATGAAGCCGTACTGGAAATAGCTACAGACAAAGTAGATAGCGAAGTTCCCAGTGAGGTAGATGGTGTTTTAATCGAAAAATTGTTTGAGGTAGACGATGTGATCCAGGTTGGGCAAACCATCGCTATAATTCAGATAGAAGGGGAAGTTTCCGCAAATGAAACTACCGAGGCAAGCAACAATGAAAAGACAGCACCGGCTGCAAAAACGGTAGCCGCTGTTCAGGAAACAGTAACTGTTGCCAAAGAAACCACGCAAACGGCTATTGAAAGCACAGAAGGTAGGTTTTATTCACCTTTGGTAAAAAATATGGCCAGGGAAGAAGGCATCTCTCAAAATGAATTAGATAGTATTTCCGGCACAGGAAAAGACGGTCGTGTTACTAAAAACGATATGTTGAGTTATCTTGAGAACCGTTCTGCAGCTCCCATCACTAAAAAGGATGCTTCACAAAAAGATGTGGCTCCAAAAACTGTTGTAGAGGCAAAAAATCCGGAAACTGCCAAGGCATATACTCCTAAGACCGCGGCACCAGTTTCGGTAAATGGTGGCGACGAGATTATAGAAATGACGCGTATGGGGAAACTCATTGCACACCATATGGTACATAGTGTGCAAACGTCTGCACACGTTCAGTCTTTTATTGAGGCAGATGTTACCAATATCTGGAACTGGCGTAAAAAAGTAAAAGATGGTTTTGCAAAACGTGAAGGTGAAAATCTTACGTTCACCCCAATTTTTATGGAAGCAGTGGCAAAAGCATTAAAGGACTTCCCAATGATGAATATTGCTTTGGATGGTGATAGGATCATTAAAAGAAAAAATATTAACCTGGGAATGGCAGCTGCGTTACCCGACGGTAACTTAATTGTTCCGGTCATTAAAAATGCGGACCAGTTAAACCTGGTTGGAATGAGTAAAGCAGTGAACGACCTTGCTACCCGTGCCAGAGACAATGCCTTAAAACCAGACGATATACAAGGAGGTACCTATACGGTAACCAATGTTGGAACGTTTGGAAGTATTATGGGCACACCTATAATTAATCAGCCACAAGTAGGAATTTTGGCGCTGGGAGCTATTAGAAAGGTTCCTGCGGTGATCGAAACACCAGATGGCGATTTTATTGGTATTAGATACAAAATGTTCTTAAGCCACAGTTACGACCACCGTGTTGTAAACGGGGCATTGGGAGGGCAATTTGTTAAAGCTGTTGCCGATTACCTTGAGGCCTGGGATATGAAGCGAGAAATTTAAACTGCAACTGAAACTTTATAAAACGAAAATCTGCTTTCAAATACTGAAAGCAGATTTTTTTATGTTCTTAATTTAATAGTTTATCCTTAATTTTTGCGAATAAAGCTAGGCCTAAAATTTGTTATTCAATATCCTGAATTCTATCAAATTTTCCTTCTCTATCTATCGTGTCAAAAGTGATCTCTACTTGTTTCACGCCCCAATTTATCGCGCTTTTTTCGTTTAAACCCATATAAATATCAATTTTGTTTTTCCACCGCTTATTCATTTTATCCTTAACGATATAGGTGCCCGTCATTCCGTCTATTTCAACTTCTTCGTTATGATCCAGTCCCTGTTTGATAAGGTCTCTCGAAACAGCAATAGCACGTTCCCCGGGTATTAAGACATCTCCCCAAGCCGCCAGAAAAGGATTTCCTTTTTTAGTTTGTCTTGCTACAGAGTTATAGGCAGTAGCGGTGACATTCATTTTAATTTCTGTATCGTTTTCAGTAACCGGAGTGTCGTATGCATTCTTCTTTTGCGTGCAGCTACTAATCATTAGAATTGTACTTATAAAGCACATAATATGATTAAAATAAACAATATGTTGGTGTGCGCGAAATTTCATTACTAATAATATACCAATTCTAAATAAAACAGCCAGTTAAATTTTTGCTAATCTATTGATATCAAGGGTGTTTTGGTGTTTATCCAATTCAATACATTTAAAAGGTGGTCTAATATTTCTCTAACTGAAATTTTCAGAATGATTTAATTAACAGTAAATTTTGAGAGTATTTCTTTTAACTCCTCAAACCCAAAAATAGTATAGGTTTTATTCCAGATCACGGGAAAACGTATTTTAGTCTCAAGGGTTAGCTCACTTTGTATAAAAGCCATAAACTGTCTATACATTACAGGATTTTCCTGTACATCGAATACGCGGTGGTCAATTCGTTTTTCTGTGAGTGCTTTGGATAATGCAACACATTTATCACATCCAAAAGTAGAAAAGATCACCACTCTGTCCTGGATATTTTTACGTATATCTTTCACCTGTTTTTCATGTGTAATATTCAGGTCCAGTTCTTCTTCGTTTACAATAAGATCGTACGTATAATGAGACTCCTCATCCACAATTTCAATTAAGGTGATCATTGGTAAGTTCTTACCCGGCGGGATGTTTTTAATAACAGGCTTGGAGGCGCTTTTTCTATAACCCGTTGCTTTTACCATTAAAAATACATTAAGGGTATCTGTTGTTTTATTTTCGGCCATTAAAATAGTGCGTTTTCCTTTTTTCTTTTCGGTAACGAGTACTTTTAGGCCTTGTGAGTAGGTAGTTAGCGTAGCAAACAAAAATGCCAGAAAAAGAATTTTTTTAGTCATAGTAACAAAAATAACAATTGTTACCTTTGTGGCACAAATTATACCAATGGAATTAAAACTTAGCAGACCCATCTGTTTTTTCGATCTTGAAACTACAGGAACCAACGTGGCAAAAGACCGGATTGTAGAAATAGCCATTTTAAAAGTATTTCCTAATGGCAATAAGGAAAGCCATACGTGGCGAATAAATCCTACCGTTCCAATACCTGCTGCGACAACTGCTATCCACGGCATAAGTGACGAGATGGTTGCAAATGAGCCTACATTTAAAGAACTTGCGCCTAAAATTGTGGAAATGATGAAGGATAGCGATATGGCTGGCTACAACAGTAATAGATTCGATATTCCTTTGCTGGCTGAAGAACTGGAACGGGCAGAAGTAGATCTGGATTTGAAAAAGAATTTAGCGGTAGACGTACAAACTATTTTCCACAAAAAAGAAAAACGAACCCTGGAAGCAGCCTACAAGTTTTATTGCGATAAAGACTTAGTAGATGCGCATAGCGCAGCAGCAGATACCAATGCAACCTACGAAGTTTTAAAGGCGCAACTGGACCGCTATGACGATTTAGAGAACGACACAAAGTTTTTGTCTCAATTTAGCGCTCATAAGAACTATGTTGATTTTGCTGGCTACATAGGGTATGACAAACAAGGAAGAGAAGTATTCTCCTTCGGAAAACACCGCGGAAAGCTTGTTGAAGAAGTTATGGATGCAGAGCCGGGTTATTTTGGCTGGTTGCTGAACGCAGACTTTCCTTTATACACCAAAAAAGTTTTAACCAGATTAAAACTTCAAAGACTAAATAATAAACTATAACGCTAATAAACGAAGCGAAGCTTTAAAAACTACCACTACAAACGCAGCGTTCTACCAACTACCACCCAACTATGAAACTTATCTGTATAGGCCGAAATTACACAGATCACATTAAAGAGCTGGACAATCAAAAACCCAGTGACCCGGTAATCTTTATGAAGCCGGATACTTCAATTTTACTGAAAAAACAACCCTTTTTTATCCCGGATTTTTCTAGCGATATTCATCATGAAGTTGAGGTTCTGGTTAAGATTAACCGGATCGGGAAGCACATTCAGGAAAAATTTGCACATAAATATTATGATGAGGTAGGACTGGGGATAGATTTTACAGCTCGTGACCTTCAGCAGCAATTAAAAGAAAAAGGATTGCCTTGGGAAAAAGCAAAAAGTTTTGACGGAGCAGCAGTAGTAGGTAATTTTTTTCAAAAAAGTTCGTTTAAATCTCTTGAAGACCTTACCTTTAGGTTGGAAAAAAACGGGGAGATTGTTCAAAATGCATCTACAGCACTTATGTTGTGGAAAATTGATGCACTCATAGCATATATTTCAAAATACTTTACCTTAAAGATCGGAGACATTATTTTTACAGGTACTCCAGCTGGTGTAGGTAAAGTTTCTCCAAACGATATATTAACAGGATTTCTGGAAGAGCAACAGGCTTTTTCTATAAAAGTAAAATAAATGGATACACATTATTCAACAGAAAGTTTGCGGGAGATTGCAGGCGATGATATAGACTTTATGGCCGTAGTTGCACAAACCTTCCTGGATGAAATTCCGCCGGACCTGGCGGCAATGGCCGAAGCAATTGATAATAATAATAAAGAATTGGCATATCAGTTTGCGCACAAAATGAAACCTAATTTCGAGATGTTTGGTCTTGGTTTAGAAAAAGATATTACCACCATTGAATCATGGACAAAATCTTCAAAAAGTGCTGCAACAGTTTCTGAAAATGTAGAAAGAGTAGTAAACACAGTAGCTATTGTGATTGAAGAGTTGAAAAGAGATTTCAGCCTGTAAATGTTAGCAGAAATAATCACCATAGGAGACGAAATTCTCATTGGGCAAATTGTAGATACCAATTCGGCTTACATAAGCAAAGAGCTTAATAAAATAGGAGTTAAAGTATACCAGATAACATCTATTCAAGACGATGAGCAACATATTCTTTCAGCATTAGAAGATGCTAAAAGCAGAGTAGATTTAGTCTTGGTTACCGGAGGATTAGGGCCTACCAAAGACGATATAACCAAACAAACTTTCTGTAAATTTTTAGGCGATACGTTAGTAGAGAACCAAAATGTCCTACAAAATATTAGGCACATTTTTAAAACCTATGTACAAAAAGACCCGTTACCTAGTAATTTAACTCAGGCAATGGTACCTTCCACGGCAATTATTTTAAGCAACATTCACGGGACTGCGCCAGGAATGTGGATGGAAAAAGAGAATACTGTTTTTATTTCTATGCCAGGTGTGCCCTATGAAATGAAGTATTTGTTATCCCACGAAGTACTTCCACGGGTTATTAAAAAATACAACCGTCCGCATATTTACCATAAAACGTTACTTACCTATGGGAAAGGAGAAAGCGAAATTCAGGAACATATAAAAGCCTGGGAGGATGCATTGCCAGCAACTATTAAACTTGCGTATTTACCCTCGTTAGGAAGAGTTCGGTTACGTTTATCGTCTACAGGTACAGACGAAAAAAATCTAAAAGAAGCCGTTGGAAAACAAATGAATGCGCTCCACGAGCTCTTAAAAGACATTGCGGTAGGCTACGAAGACGAGACCAATATCCAGGAGAGAATTGCCCATGTGCTCCAGGAGCAAAACCAGTCATTAAGTCTTGCCGAAAGCTGTACCGGTGGAGCTATTGCACAGGAAATAACAGCGGTTCCGGGAGCTTCCGCTTATTTTAAAGGAGGCGTGGTACCGTATGAAACATATCAAAAAGTTTCTGTATTAGGAATAGATAAAGCACTAATAGAAAAATATACCGTGGTAAGCGCTCAGGTAGCCGAGGCGATGGCAACACAATGCGCGGCTCTCTTTGGCTCAGACTACGCTTTAGCAACCACAGGGATCGCAGGGCCAACCAAAGGAGATGCTGTAGAGGAAGTAGGGACAGTTTACATCGCAATTGCCTCACCAGAGGGTGTTTTTTCTGAAAAATTTAGTTTCGGAAATCTTCGGGAGCGGGTAATAAAAAAAGCCACTAATAAGGCTTTTGAAATGCTTTTAAAAGAAATTCTTGAGAAGTAGAATACATAAACTTCATTGTTTCAGTGAAAGAAGCAGGATGCTTCATTTTATCCGTTTATTTTTTACTCAAACTTCTTAAATATTGCTGATTTGTATTTAATTAATTTATCTTTCAGTCCCAAAACTTCAGGATGGTATTTCTCTTTTATTTTTTCAGTCCGGAAGCTTTGTGACGGTCTTTTTTCAAAAACATAAATTTTTAGTTTCTGTTTGTTGTTCAAACCAATTAATTTAATTAAATTTGCACCCTGTTTTAAAATAACTTAAAAGAATACAGTAATGTCAAGAGTTTGTGAGCTTACGGGCAAAAGAGCAATGGTAGGGAACAACGTATCCCACGCGATGAACAAGACAAAGCGTAAATTTAACGTGAATCTAGTTAAAAAACGCTTCTACATCCCAGAAGAAGACCAGTGGTTAACACTTAAGGTGTGTACTTCTGTATTAAAAGACATCAATAAAAAAGGTATCTACGCTGTAGTGAAGGAAGCTCGTGCAAATGGCTTCTTAAACCAATAGTCACCTATTTAAAAGCATCAAAAAATGGCTAAAAAAGGCAACAGAGTTCAGGTAATCTTAGAATGTACCGAGCATAAAGAAAGTGGACAGGCGGGAACTTCTCGTTATATCACGACAAAAAACAAAAAGAACACTCCAGACCGTATGGAGTTGAAGAAATTCAACCCTATTCTTAAAAAAATGACGGTTCATAAAGAGATAAAATAACAACAAGTTTCCACCAACGTGGGAATGATAAATTTAGTTATCATGGCAAAGAAATCAGTAGCATCATTACAAACAGGATCTAAGCGTTTAACCAAAGCCATTAAAATGGTAAAGTCTGAAAAGACGGGTGCTTACACATTTGTAGAGTCTATTATGGCTCCGGACCAAGTAAACGATTGGATGAAAAACCAGTAACCCATTCGTATAAAATTTACAAAAGCCACTTTTTTTACGAAAGTGGCTTTTTTAGTTGGGATTCCTGCGTTCACTAATTTTTCGTACTTTTATAAGCTTTTGGGCGTGTCCATTTGCAGCAAACAGAAAAAGTTTGCCTACAATGGTCGGGCTATTCGCTATATCTTTTCTGCCCGAAATATAAGGCGTGGTCAACATGTGTTGCACTGCAAAAAAGGATGCCGCTACTATCCCTCACGCAAGGCCAGGAATTATTTTTTAAGTACGGTTCACTATAATTAAAATGTCTCAACCCCTAACCACTTAAACTCATACACGATACCATGAGCTTTTTTAAAAAAATATTCAACAAAGAAAAAAAGGAAACCCTGGATAAGGGGCTGGAGAAATCTAAAAATAATTTTTTCGATAAACTTTCAAAAGCGGTTGCCGGAAAGAGCAAAGTAGATGACGATGTTCTTGATAATCTCGAAGAAGTACTCGTGTCCAGCGACGTTGGTGTAGATACTACCTTAAAAATAATAAAACGTATAGAAGCCCGTGTAGAGAAAGACAAATATTTAGGTACAGATGAGCTTAATAAGATTCTCCGAGAAGAAATTGCAGGCTTACTAAGTGAAACCAATACCGGAAACGCAACAGATTTTGAGATTCCAACCACAAACAAGCCACACGTGATTATGGTGGTGGGCGTAAATGGAGTAGGAAAAACTACTACTATTGGTAAATTGGCATATCAGTTTAAAAAGGCGGGAAAAAAGGTGGTTTTAGGAGCAGCAGATACCTTTCGTGCCGCAGCGATCGATCAGTTACAAGTGTGGGCAGACCGTACCGGGGTGCCTATTGTAAAACAAAGCATGGGTAGCGACCCAGCAAGTGTGGCTTTCGATACGCTGGAAAGTGCCGTAAATCAGGAGGCAGATGTGGTAATTATTGACACTGCAGGACGTTTACATAACAAAGTAAACTTAATGAACGAGCTTACTAAAGTGAAACGAGTGATGCAAAAAGTGGTGGGAGACGCCCCACACGATGTGTTATTGGTTCTGGATGGCTCTACAGGGCAAAACGCTTTTGAGCAAGCCAAACAATTTACCGCAGCGACCGAAGTAACCAGCCTCGCCGTTACCAAACTGGACGGCACCGCAAAAGGAGGAGTAGTAATTGGTATTAGCGACCAGTTTCAGATTCCGGTAAAATATATTGGCGTAGGAGAAGGGATAGAAGACCTACAGGTTTTTAATAAAATTGAGTTTGTAGATAGTTTTTTTAAATAATCAGGCAGTTTTCTTCATTAACAGGTTTATAAAAAACAGTACTTTTTTAATGAGGATTAATAATTTAACTATTTATTTAGAAGAAGAATAGTAATTTTACTAAAAAATTACATGATTCACCCACATACCGAACTCCAATTTATTAACGAAGAAATTGGTCACGGCGTAGTAGCAACAAAATTTATTCCTGCCGGCACCATTACCTGGGTGCTGGACCAATTGGACAGAGAGTTTACTCCAAAACAATTTAAAGAATTTGATCCCCTGTATCAGAATACATTCGAGACCTATTGCTACCGCAATAGTAAAGGAAACTACATATTGTGTTGGGATCATGGTAAGTTTGTAAATCATAGCTTCAAATCTAATTGTCTTTCTACGGCATACGATTTTGAAATCGCTATTCGGGATATTCAACCGGGAGAGCAACTCACAGACGATTATGGATATTTAAACGTAGATACTCCGTTTCGGGCTTCAGAAGAAGGAACAAAGCGGAAAACTGTATATCCCGACGATTTGAAAAACTTCCATAAGGTCTGGGATAACAAAATAGCAGCCGTGTTCCCGAAGATTAATTCGTTGGAGCAACCACTGCAAACATTGCTTTCCAAAGAAACAAAACAAACTATAAAAAGTGTCATTGCAGGTGAAAAGGAGTTAGAATCAATCCTTAGTATTTATTTTCAGAGGAAATAGGTTGTAATATTCATGGAGAAAAAGAATACTAAGACTGCAAAATTCCCATTACTATGGTGGAGGGATGCTATTGCAAAACTTATTTTCCTGTATGTTGTGCTTCAGTTTTTACGACAACTTTATTCAATTTATAAAGCACATTGGATACAAGTAAATCCAATACTACCCGAAATTCTTTCAGATTATATAGCATTTCCACACTATTTTTTTATTTGTTACTGGGTAGTAGCGGTGTTTCTTTTTTGCAAATTCACTAAAGATGAAACCCTTCAGCTACAACGGTTTTGGGTTATACCTTTAAGTCTGGTCGCTTTTCTCTTTGGAAACTTTTTTCTTTATCTTTTTTTAATGAAGATAAATCCGTACGGCTAATCAAAAATATTTTATACAAGTAAATACATAACTATAACTGCTAAAAACCAATCAATTAAAACGTATGGGTTTTATTAATTCGTCGTTCTAAAATCGTAATTCGTACTTTGTAATGTGTACCTTTGCACCCGCTTTAACAAGGCGAAAAACCCTAATTAAAAAATAGTACCTCGTACCTCAAAATATGCGCACAAAAACCTTAAAAAAGAACAAAATTAATGTGGTCACTTTAGGCTGCTCTAAAAACGTGTACGACAGTGAAGTATTAATGGGCCAATTGCGCGCCAATAATAAAGAAGTGGTACACGAGGAAGAAGGAAACGTGGTGGTGATAAATACGTGTGGTTTTATCGCAAATGCCAAAGAAGAGAGTGTCAATACTATTTTAGAATATGTTCAAAAAAAGGAAGAGGGCATTGTAGACAAAGTTTTTGTGACAGGTTGCCTTTCTGAAAGATACAAACCAGACCTTCAAAAAGAAATACCAAACGTAGACCAGTACTTTGGTACAACAGAATTACCAGGTTTGCTGAAGGCTTTGGGAGCAGATTATAAGCACGAGTTAATTGGAGAGCGGTTAACCACAACGCCAAAAAATTACGCCTATTTAAAAATAGCTGAGGGGTGCGATCGTCCTTGTTCATTCTGCGCAATTCCCATTATGCGTGGGAAACACCGTAGTACCCCAATAGAAGATCTGGTAACCGAAGCTGAAAAACTTGCCGCAAATGGCGTAAAAGAATTAATTTTAATTGCTCAGGATTTAACCTATTACGGTCTCGACCTATACAAAAAACGAAATTTAGCCGAACTCCTTCAAAACCTCGCAAATGTAAAAGGGATAGAATGGATCCGCCTGCATTATGCATTTCCAACCGGTTTTCCTATGGACGTACTGGAAGTAATGAAAAGCGAACCAAAAGTTTGTAATTATATCGATATTCCACTACAACATATTGCAGATCCTATCTTAAAAAGTATGCGTCGTGGAACTACAAAAGCTAAGACTACCAAGCTTTTGGAAGATTTTAGAGCGGCTGTTCCGGAGATGGCAATTCGTACCACACTTATCGTTGGCTACCCGGGCGAAACCGAAGAAGATTTCCAAACCCTCAAACAATGGGTTATCGAGCAGCGTTTTGAGCGTATGGGTTGTTTTACCTATTCTCACGAAGAGAATACCCACGCCTACAATCTTGAAGATGATGTTCCTGAGGAAGTTAAGATGGAACGTGCCAATGAAATTATGGCAATTCAGAGCCAGATCTCCTGGGAATTAAATCAGCAAAAAATAGGAAAAACGTTTCGTGTTATTATCGACAGAAAAGAAGGAAGCTACTACGTAGGAAGAACCGAATACGACAGTCCCGATGTAGACAACGAAGTGTTGATTAATGCCGAAGATGGATACCTGCGAACAGGTGAGTTTTTTGACGTGAAAATTACAGCCGCAGAAGATTTCGATTTGTACGCTGAGGTTGTTCTGGTGTAATCTAAGTTTTTTTTCTTTCAAATTTCTACAGTTTTAAACGTAGAGGGTTCAAAAGGCACCTCTCTGTTTGTTATGCGTTCTGGTTTTTGTAACTTTAGGCTAAAAGATGAAGAATAGATTTCGCTTTCCTAAAATAACAGTACTGGTTATAACATTAGCGTATTTGGTTATAATCCCCCTAATTTATTTTCAATTCAACACTAGTGAATGTAGAACACCACTGCTCATTACTGCAGGGATTGCTTTTATAATCCAACTGGTTTTGCTCCGGTTTAACTATATGTCAGCTCAAAAGATAGTGGTGCTACTAACTCTTTTCATTAGTGCTAGCTTATTGGCTGGAGTACTGGCCCGACTCATAAGTATGAATGGTTTTTGTGCCTGATCTTTGTGGGAATTTAAAAATAAAATTTGATTGTACTAATTCCCCTGGTGCCAGAAACCAATATTTTAGGATGCACTTACTTTGGTTTTTAGATTGCGTATTTTTACGGATAAATTATAGTAATGAAGAAATATGTAGGTTTTTGGCTGCTGGTCGTGCTTTTTACAATTTCGTGCAAACAAAAAAATGAAAACTCTGGTAATCCTTCAGGTTTAGGGTCAGAAAACTCTGTAGAGCTCCTTAAAAATCCTGCAGAACTACAAAGCCATTTGCCAAGATTATTCAGTAACGGCAAGCAATTATATATGTCCTGGGTGACACAAAAAAAAGATACGAGCTATTTAAATTTCTCAGTATTTGAAAATGACAAATGGTCAAAAGCTAAAACGATTACAGTGGGTACAGACTGGTTTATTAATTGGGCCGATTTCCCTGTAATTTCTGAAAATAACGGAAGTATTCTAACTACGTATCTTCAAAAGAGCGATACGGCAACGTATGCCTATGATATTAAATTCAATATTTATGATCCAAAAACTGCTACCTGGAAAAAGGATTTGTTATTGCACGATGATGGTACAAAAACTGAGCACGGTTTTGTATCTGCCGTTCCTGGTCCTGGCGGATTTGAAGTAGCCTGGCTGGATGGGAGAAATACTGTAGGCGGACATAACGGGCACAATAGCCATAGTGAAGGAGGAGCTATGTCCTTACGAACTGCTATCATTACTAGTGTTGGTGAAATTATAAATGAAGCAGAATTGGATGATAAAGTATGTGACTGTTGCCAAACATCTATCGCAAGCTCCGGGCGTATAACTCGTGTTGCCTATAGAGATAGAAGTGAAGAGGAGGTCAGGGATATTTCAGTAGCTGGAAAGGCTATTTCGGGTCATTTAGAGAAATCTATACAAACTGTTTATAACGATAATTGGAAAATTGCCGGCTGTCCTGTAAATGGCCCTTCCGTCGATGCTTTCGATACTTCTTTCGGGATAGCCTGGTTCACAGCAGCCGATGGGGAAGGAAAAGTGAAGGCGAAATTCTGGCAATCTGAAAATTCAGCACCCATACGAGTTGATAATGGTAATGCCACGGGAAGAGTAGACATTGCAATGATCTCAAAAACCGAAGCAGTTGTTTTATGGATGGAGCCAAAGGGAGATAATGAGGTTATTATGCTCGCAAAAATAAATAGGAACGGAAAGAAAATTTCAGAATTACCCGTGACCGAAACTTCGCCGGAACGTGCCAGTGGCTTTCCCCAACTGGAGGTAATGGAGGGTAACGCTTATGTAGCCTGGACCGATGTAGATGGAGAAAATAAAAAAATAAACACCGCTACTGTGGATTTAAAAGATTTTTAAAAGTTCCGGATTTGTCGGTGAATATTTACAAAACAAACTAAAAAGTACGAATGAAAAGCAAGCTTCTTATCATAGGCCACAATTTCCCCGAGCCTTCCACGACTGCAGCAGGAGGGAGGATGCTTCAGGTCATAGATTTGTTTTTAGAACAGAATTTCACAATTACATTTGCGAGCACAGCAGCAAGATCTACTAAAAGTGCAGATTTACGACCATTACACATAAATGAAGTTTCCATACAATTAAATGATGCATCTTTCGATGTTTTCCTGAAAGATCTACAGCCAGGTATTGTGTTGTTTGATCGTTTTATCACGGAAGAACAATTTGGCTGGCGTGTTGCTGAAACGTGTCCGGAGGCATTAAAAATACTGGACACCGAAGACTTACATTTTGTGCGCAAGGCCAGAGAAGATGCCTATAAAAAAAACATTCCAAATGCCGAAGTAAATCTCTATACCGAAACGGCCAAACGCGAATTGGCGAGTATTTTAAGGTGCGATCTAAGCTTACTTATTTCTGAGGTTGAAATGAAAATTCTCCTGGAAGCATTTCAAATCCCTGAAGGATTATTATGGTACCTTCCTTTTTTAGTTTCAGAAAGAATTTCCGAAGCACAGAAAAACGAACAATCAAATTTTGAAGAACGAGACCACTTTATCGCTGTTGGGAATATGAAGCACGCACCTAACGTAGCATCGGTTAAAACACTAAAAGAACATATCTGGCCAACCTTACTGCAAAAATTTCCGCAATCCGAATTGCATATTTACGGTGCGTATATGCCACAGCAGCTACAGGAAATGCACAGTCCCAAAGAACGTTTTTTAATTAAAGGCTGGGTGAAGGATATTTCAGAAATTATGCAAACAGCTAAACTTCAATTAGCGCCTATCCCTTTTGGTGCTGGTTTAAAAGGAAAACTTTTTGATGGGATGCAATATGGATTGCCCTCAATAACTACAGCCGTTGGCGCCGAAGGATTCTACAAAACAAATACAGAAACTGACTGTGTAGCAAACTCTTGGCAACAGTTTATAACCAAAGCAGCATTAGTATATGATAATAAAACAGTCTGGTTACAAGCGCAGCAACTTGGGTACTCTGTTTTAGAAAACCGTTTTCAAAAAAGCAGTTTTGCTGCAGCATTTTCGGAAAGAATTTCCTATTTATGTAAACACTTAAAAACGCACAGAAAGCAACATTTTACAGGGCAGATCCTTCAGTATAAAACATTGCAATCTACTAAGTATTTAAGCAAATGGATTGAAGAAAAGGGGAAGCGTAGTTAAATAGCTCTTTCCATAAAAAATGGTAAATTTGCATTCCATTTTAAAAAGCTATGGACGTTCAAAAAAAAGTAGCATATTATACGTTAGGCTGTAAACTTAATTTTAGTGAAACTGCCACCATTGCCCGCAACTTTAAAGGCGAAGGTTTTGCTCGTGTGGATTTTTCAGAAAAGGCAGATATATACGTGATAAACACGTGTAGCGTTACTGAAAATGCCGATAAACGCTTCAAGTCTATTGTAAAAAAAGCCCAAAAAGCAAATCCCGAAGCTTTTGTAGCTGCCATTGGTTGTTATGCGCAACTTAAACCACAGGAATTGGCAGACGTTCATGGCGTTGATTTGGTACTGGGCGCTACCGAAAAATTTAAGATAACCTCTTATATAAATGACCTTTTGGCGCAACCTGATGATAGTCGCTTGGGGGGAGCCGAAGTACATTCCTGCGAAATTGAAGATGCAGATTTTTACGTAGGTTCGTACAGCGTAGGCGACCGGACCCGTGCTTTTTTGAAAGTTCAGGACGGCTGTGACTATAAATGTACCTACTGTACCATTCCATTGGCACGTGGTATTTCCCGAAGTGATACTCTGGAGAATGTCTTAAAAAATGCTGCCGAAATTTCAGCCCAGAATATCAAAGAGATTGTCTTAACGGGAGTTAATATTGGTGACTACGGAAAAGGAGAGTTTGGTAATAAAAAACACGAACATACCTTTTTGGAATTGTGCAAGGCATTGGATACGGTTGAAGGAGTGGAACGCCTTAGGATTTCGTCTATTGAGCCTAATTTGTTAAAAAATGAAACTATAGAATTTGTCTCGAAATCCCGCACGTTTGTTCCCCACTTTCATATCCCGCTACAGAGTGGGAGTAATGCTATTTTGAAACTGATGCGCCGTCGGTATATGAAAGAGTTATACGTAGACCGTGTTACAAAGATTAAAAAAGTAATGCCAGATGCATGTATTGGTGTAGATGTAATTGTAGGCTTTCCTGGGGAAACTGAAGAACGATTTTTAGAAACGTATCATTTTTTGAATGAATTAGATATATCCTATCTGCACGTGTTTACCTATTCTGAAAGAGATAATACCGGAGCTGCCCATATGAGTGGTGTAGTGCCTAAAAACGTAAGAGCTAAAAGAAGTAAAATGCTACGCGGTCTTTCGGCAAAAAAGAGACGTGCTTTTTACGAAAGCCAGTTAGGCACAGAACGTACAATTCTATTTGAAGGCGAAAATAAAGCCGGTTATATTCAAGGCTTTACTGAAAATTACGTAAAAGTAAAAGCTCCGTGGAATCCGGAGCTTGTAAATACTATTCATCAGGTAACATTAACCGAGATAGACGAAGATGGTCTCGTTCGGTTTCAGTATGTAAATGCACCCGTTGTCTTCTAAACTATTTTTTTATTGTGTTAGCACAAGGCCCACTTGGATCTGAAAATCTTCTTCCGATACAAAATAACCTGCCTTAACTCCCAATGAGTTCAGGCCACTTAGCCAAATTCCACCACCGTACGAGGTGTGTAAGGTGTCTGAGGTGTCAAGATCGCTCCATACCCTTCCGTAGTCAAATCCACCATACACACCAAATGTGATAGGGATGACCGATGTAGTTAGTCTTAGCAAGCGTAGTTTCAAGTCTGTAGTATGATAAAAAGAGGTGTCTCCGGTAAAGCGTTCATTCCTATAGCCTCTCAAACCATTGTTTCCACCAATGGATGGAGCGTGATAGAAGAAATAATCACCCCCGAAATTAGTACGCACCGCAGCTGAAGTTCCTAATACCAGATCACCTGAAGGAATTAAACCTTCATCTATCCCAACCTGTAAACCTGCATATCCAAAGGCATTATCACTATCCTCAATATTACTTTTGTACCCTATGAATACATCAAAGTTGAATGCTTTGGTTGGAAAGTCTATGGCATTTTGGTTCCGATACCTAATACTGGCTTCCCCACCAGCGTAGTTTTGCATCTCGAAGACATTAGGGTTCACAGCGTTGTTGGACGGCGTGAATAACCTATCTGGATTGTCCTGAACTTCAAAACTTTCAAAAAGGGCTTTAAATGTGAGTGTTTTGTATTTAATTCCAGCTGCAAGTTTGATCTGCTGGGTTCTCGCCCGGTTAAAATCCCTATCTTCTCTTCCTTCATCCGGTTCATAGAACGAATCATTTCCAAATCCAAAAAAGTTGTTGGAGAAGGAGTCGCTGGTAAAATACCCGTCTACCACAAAATTCCATTGTGGAAAAATATTAGCGAATTCTCCGGCGTATTCCAATTCAACAGCTTGAAAATTGAAGTAATAATTTGCCGAAAGGAAATGCTGGTATCTGAACGGGTTTCCGTTAAAACCATAATTGGTATAGGTATCTTTTGCTCCTAAAAACAGTCCGTCGTCAAGCTGAAAGCCAATATTAGGCAATATTACGTGATTGTTTTCTTTGAAATATCTCCAATGATAGGTGTTGGTTTCATATAAGTTCGTGAACTGATGAGCCGGTGTTTTCTCATCAAATTCGGAGTCTTCATATTTCCAGTCGTATACTTTTACCTGGCGACGGTTTTCTATGGTGTATTTGTCTTTTCCGTAGCCACCAATGATGCGCACCTTAATAGGGTTATCACCATCACCTGATACAGTAAACTCATCGTCATCATTTAGTCCATAAATCCAAATCTCTTTGGTTTCTTCTTTGCTGAAGGTCCTGTCTAAGATAACGGGGTTCTTTTCATCTTTAATTGCCCGTTTGATAACGACTTGGGTTTTTCCATCGGGCAGTCGTGTTATTTCAAATGTATCGTCTTTATCGGTTCCGTGGAGCGCAACGGTTCGGTTTAAGTAATTTCCGTATTCTCTGGCGTATTGGTCTAATTTGTTTAACCTTGATTTAAAATGACTTTTAAGCATTTCCGAAGTCTCATCCTGTACTTCTGGTGGGAGATTTTCCCAGGCAGCATCAATCGCGGCTTCACTCAGATTTTCCTGGATATATTTTGCTTGTTCCAACCAGGCGTCGGTCCCGAATTTGGTCATAAAAGTACGATCCAGATTGTTCCCCTCACCATTATACCACTTTATATCTTGGATATCGTCTTTATAGGTTTGCCAAAATCGAGTGTCCGGAGCTACCAGTTTTATAATGGAAAGCATAACACCATCAAACTTTGAAAAGGCAGCATCTCTATCGCGTGGAATTGGGATAAATCTGGTTTCATCGTCGCTTATTTCGTATTCAACAAAGCGCCATTGATCCTGATGACGGTCCCAATCTCCAATAAGCATATCGAACAAACGGGCACGTATCCACGCTTCTTGATCTACGCTGTACTTTTCGTCTTCACGTAGTTTCTCCAGTACATCTGTGGCACTTTCAAACGTTTTAACCTCACCGCCACCGGGATTGGCGCGGTTATATCCTTCAAAATCTTCCTGTCCGTCATCGGGGCGTTCCTCAATCCAATAGAGCGCATCACCATAATTCCTTCCTAATGCATCCAAATTAGGTTGTTTTTGAACATAGGCTAGCTCAATATTCGCATGATTTACATTTATTTCTTTCGCCAAAGGATCTATTACCAACATCATAAAGGGGTGTGTGGTCGTAAAGAAATCATACACCACGGTTTCGGCAAATGTCCCGCGGTACTCATCGGGTTCGAAAGTTATCCCTTTCACTTTGTATTTCAGAAACTTAAAAGCATCTTTTTCGAGACCACGGATGGCAAACTCGGTTCCATTTTCATCTTCCAATTTTGCTGAATACGTCTGGTGCCCTCCTCCGGCTTCTTTTACCGTGAGCCCGCCTCTGTATTTGGTGAGATCGGCGTTAATAACTGTTACGGGTACTCCATAATATTCTCTAAAGCGATCGCCCCATAAAAATTTGTAAAAACCAGACTTGTCTAGTTTTTTCTTATCGGTTACAATAGGCACTTGTACTGTTTCGGAAGTGAAGGATGGTCTGGAAGAATCTAAATCGTCGTCCGGGAATTCTGAGGTCATAGGGAACGTTTTTTCCCCCGCTGCTGTTACAAATGTTACCTGTGAACTTCCATCTTCAAAATACTGCACTATGCTGAAACCTTCTTCTCCATAGGTATATTGGCCTTCATATTTCAATTGACCTCCTACAGTGCTCAAGCTAGCTTTTTCGCGCTTGGTTTTTGAGGCCTTTCCAAGGGAGCCACTAATTATTTGATGCGCTCTGTTTTTTGAAGTTAGATATTGTAAGCTGTTTTCGTGTCCAGAGAGTAGGGTAACACGATCCAAATCCTGAATAAGTGCCGCTACATTAATTGCCAGTTCCTGATATCTTCTGAAGAAAATTTTGTCTGGGTTCATCCCGCCCAGGTAGTTATTGGCGTAGGCCCCATTGCTAAAAACAGGATGACTCATTACCAAAACCAAATTCTTGCCACGGGCATCCTTTATCATCCCCTCCAGTTCTTCTATAAACCGACGCTGTGTTTTAATATCGCTGCACTTTTGGTTGATATATTGTACGCGATCCCAATTACTGATATACCATTTGGAATCTATCAAGATCATGTCGATGTCATCAGAAATCTCTCTGTACTCAAGGGGGCAAACATTGTTGGGTTCCACTTCTACCCTTTTTAAATCATTGTCTTTTATGTAATCTTCGACCCATTCAATTTGTTTGGCATTTTTACTTTCCCATTCATTCGCTCCCGGAATGAAATAGGTTTTTCCCTTAAAGGAATTGGCCAGATCCAACTGTCTTTGAAGCAGGGCCTGGTTGTTGCTTTCGTTTTCGAAATTGGCGCTGGTATAGTTTCCGGTATATAAGAGTGTGCTGTTTTTACCGGCTTCGCTTAATTTTTGCTGAAGTTTAGTAAGGACAGGTTGTTTTATATTGCCGTTGCCTTCACCAAGACCTCCCGCCACAAAAAAGGTGTGTGTGGGTGTTCTTGAAGAGGCTGTAACTTCGTTTAAGGAAGTTGCTTTTTGTTCTTTATAACTGGCACAGGCCGAAAGAACTAAAATGCTAAGAATAAGTGATAAAGTTTTAAAAGCTGTTTTCTGAGTAAGTTGCTTCATATATAATGGTAGGTTATCTATTGATAAACCATAAAAGTACTGTAGTGACTTGAGATAGGAGGTAACTTTAGCAATACTTTCACGCTTAAAGTTTTCTTAAAAGCCTGAATGTAGAAAACAAAAAAAGCCTTTCATTGGAGTACAATACAACCAACCAAAGGCTTGTTTTAATTACTATTGTTTTAAATACTTATACCTACTGGCAACAGCGACTTGTATTTTCTTCTGTTTTTACGCATAAAGCCAGCGATTTCGGGACTTGTAGGAACCAGGCTAATGCCTCTGTTCTTCACTTCTTCAAATACTGCTTTAATGAAAATATCCCTGAAGCCTTGTTCTTCTAGATCTTCGGGCATATCGTACTTAGTCAGGAAAATTTTTCGATCCTGCAGGGCGTATTCAATTCTAGCCATATTGTCTCCTATTTCCAGTTCAAACTGGCGAAGGAATTCATTGTCTGTAATTTCTACATCTTCAATCATAATGGAGGGATTTTGCTTTTTAATCATTAATACACTTCTATGAGTAAGGCAATATTGCCGATAGTTGCGACACTGTAAATTTGGGGTATTTCCCAATTTTTTTAAAGTTTCACTTCTAATTATCTCATTGTAAACAGCAATCGTGCCTTATAGAACCTTTTGACGGTTTAATTGCACGTAGTTGCAGATTTTGTATGTATAGTTGTTTTGTTTAATCTCCTATATTAAAATAGGTTCGGTGAATTCGCACTTCAATTTTAATAGCCCCTTTGTTAGGTTATACAACGATAATTAAATGTTTTTATTTAATACTGCGTATTTAGCCAACCAAAATATGCAGTTATTTTTATATATAAGGGTTAAAAATTTTTATATGAAACCCAACATTAAAAACACTCCTTGTATCTTTGTCTTACAAAGTTACGGAAAATTCGGTAGTTCGGTTGTATTACTTCAAGACAGTTATGAGTCAAAACATTATTCACGTTTATTTTGTACCTGGTCTTGCAGCAGGAAAAGAAATTTTCAAGAACATACGCCTTCCCGAAGACCGTTTTAAAACACACGTAATTGAATGGCTTATTCCTGAAAAGAATGAGCCAATAACAACCTACGCTAAACGCATGGCAGCATTTGTAAGGCACAAAAATGCAGTTTTGATTGGGGTAAGTTTTGGAGGTGTTGTGGTCCAGGAAATGGCACAGTTTTTAAAGCTGCAAAAACTTATAATTATCTCCAGTGTTAAAAGCAGAAAAGAACTTCCTAGGCGTTTAAAAATTGCCAGAACCACACGTTTATACAAATTAATACCTACACGTCTAATGTTAAGTTCCAAAGATCTTACTATTTTTTCTGTAGGGCCCAGGTCTAAAAAAAGACTGGAATTGTATCAGGCTTTTCTTCACGTACGTAGTGCGCGCTACTTAAATTGGGCGATTAAAAATATGGTTTGCTGGAAGCCGTCATACACTCCTGCGAATATGTTGCATATCCACGGAAGTGCAGATGTGATTTTTCCGATAAAAAATATTGATAACTGTGATATAATTGAAGGCGGAACCCATATTATGCTGCTGAATAAAGGCTCACAAATTTCAAAAAAAATAATTGAGGCCATTGGGTAATAAAAGCCCGTTAAATTTTTTAACTAGCAGCAGAGATTCTTTATCTTTATTCAAAAATTTATAGACTATGAGTATTCTTTCAAAAATTGGATTATTGGCACTCGTTTTTTTTGTGAGCGGTTTGTGCGTAAATGCCGTACAGGAGCCTGAAACTACGGACGAGACGCTTCAGAAAAGATTGGTAAATGACTATAATGTATACGCTTTACCCTTACCGGAAAGTTTGGATTTTGCAGGAGAAACTGTCCCGCTTACAGATCCTGACGTAAGAGAGCGAATGGATCGTGAATTGTTAGTAAATACCTACTGGCAATCCAATGGCTTGCTTATGTTTAAAAGAGCCAATAAATATTTTCCTATTATCGAGCCTTTGTTAAAAAAGTATGGGCTTCCGGACGATTTTAAATATTTGGCAGTAGCCGAAAGTGGTCTAGATAATGTACGTTCTCCAGCCGGAGCATCAGGTTTTTGGCAATTTATGAAAGGTACAGGACAAGAATATGGCTTAGAAATAAACGATTATGTAGATGAGCGTTACGATTTGGAACTGTCTACAAAAGTAGCAGCAGAGTATTTAATTAAATCTAAAGAGAAATTTGGAAGCTGGACGCTAGCTGCTGCTGCGTACAATGCCGGTAATGCTGGTGTTAACAGGCAGATAGATCGCCAGAAACTGGAAAATAATTATTATGATATCTTACTTAATTCGGAGACCAGCCGGTATGTGTTCCGTATTTTGGCCTTTAAAGAAATAATGAGCAATCCAAAGAAATATGGTTTTAATTTTAGACAACAGGATTTATATAAACCGGTACCTTCCTACAAGGTAAAAGTTGATACTGCCGTAACAGATTTTGCACTTTTTGCGAAAAAGTTTGATATTAACTATAAAATACTGAAATTGCACAACCCTTGGTTACGAGATACCTATTTGAAGAATGCATCGGGAAAAGAGTATCTTATTGAAATTCCGGAGAAAGGATATTACAATACTACGGGGAAATAATTAAACAACCAAAACAACCACCAGAAACTCCATTTATGAACCTTACTCTTATACTATCCTTGCTCGTTATAGGCCTTCTGGCTGGTATTTTTAGTGGGTTTATGGGAGTGGGAGGAGGCGTTGTTATGATCCCGCTAATGATTATGTTTTTAGGGTACGATCAACACGAGGCACAAGGACTAAGTCTTGCTGTTTTAGCCGTGCCTGTTACTTTTGTAGCAGCATACACGTACCATACAGGCGGACATCCAGTAAACTGGAAATATGCTCTTGTAATTGCGGTTTGTTTTGTGATTGGAGCGTGGGTTGGGTCAAAATTTGCTATAAAAATAGATCAAGCAATTCTTAAGAAAATATTTGCTGTTGTCTTGGTTATTGCGGCAATTAAGCTGTTCTTCGGTAAATAGCTGGTAGTTTTCAGAGTGGTTTCCCTAGAAAGGTAATCTTAATTTTTTGTTGGTTTGAACAAACTTGTTTTTTAGAAATATTAATTGAACATTTTATCTAATATCACAATATACTTTATAAAACTTCAGCATACCAAACTTTTTTATTTTCTATATTGAGTTCAATTTTGGTGATATTTCCAGGAATTATCACCTAATTCTAGTTATTATATTGATTTTCTGCCTCTCAGGGGGAGAGTTGAAAGATGTAAGCAGTTGCAGGCTGAACAGTATTTTATGGTGAGATCTATAAACAATAAAAGCCATAACAGTGTGCGATGCACTTTGTTATGGCTTCTTGTGAAAACTGCCGTTACCAACTCATCTTTACGATGTAATGCAAGTTTATTAAACCCTTGCAGTTGTGACCGCTTTCAAAAAAGAAGTATTATGTTCTTGTTATAGGCGATTCAAACAATTTTCATTGATGAATACATCCTTCAAAAACTACTTCCAAACTTTTTAAAAATCTTCAACCTAACCATTCACAAGGAATCGTTAGCTTGTCAAACAATTTGTAAAAAGAAATAAAGAACGTTACTTTATGTATCTAACAATAGTTGTATTGTTTTGATAGTACTAAAGTAACATTTCATTTCATAAAAACAAATGTGGTAAGGTGTTTAATATGAACAAGTTGTAAACTTAGGTTATTAACAATTGTTTATAAACAAAAAGCGACCCCAAATTGGAGTCGCTTTAGAATTGTATGCTGATAAAGCTTACTGACGCTTTTCGCGAATTCTTGCTTTCTTACCAGTAAGACCTCTAAAGTAGTAGATACGCTTTCTACGTACACTACCTTTTTTGTTGATCTCAATTTTTTGCAATGTAGGTAGGTTTATTGGGAAGATACGTTCTACACCAACAGTTCCTGACATTTTTCTAATTGTAAATGTTTGAGAAGTTCCCGTGCCTCTTAATTGAATAACGACACCTCTAAAGAACTGAGTCCTTGTTTTTTCGCCTTCTCTAATTTCGTAATACACTGTAATAGTATCTCCGGCAGAGAATTTTGGAAATTCTTTTTTAGTTACAAACTCGTCTTGTACAAATTTTACTAACGCTTCCATTGTTATGGTTTTGATATGATTATTGTTACAGCAACGTTCACGAGTATCGTCAGAGGTTGGTGTAAATCGAGTGCAAAGATACTCTTTTTTTGAAATGAACAAAAAGTTGTTGCAACTATTTACGCTATTCGTCTACTATAGTGTTAATCCAGCCAGAAATGTCCACCAGCACATTAGGAGCAATGGTTTGCTCAATGGTTCGATACTCAAAAGCGGAACCGGTTACGCTTTCCTGAAATAAATGATTTAATCTAGGGTAAGACTTAGTAGTAATATTCTTTTCCGGATAGGTTGCTTTTATTTCTTTTAAAGCGTCTAAATTTTCTTTATAGGGTACCTGGGTGTCATTTTCACCGTTAAGCGCAAAAATTGGACAGTTTGTATTTTTGAGAGCCTCATAAGGATCGTAATTAAGAAGATAATTAAACCAGGCATTCGAATAGGTTGTGGAGACCAGAGTGACGTATTTTTCAGGTGTCATTCCGCGATTC
The DNA here is from genome assembly GCA_963793275.1 of uncultured Flavobacteriaceae bacterium. Taxonomy (GTDB): domain Bacteria; phylum Bacteroidota; class Bacteroidia; order Flavobacteriales; family Flavobacteriaceae; genus Marinirhabdus. The sequence continues at coordinate 1,592,675 of CAWBZL010000003.1, read as the reverse complement.
TTAGCAAAACCCGGATTGTTTTCTAAATAAGATTCAGTAAACGTTGTTAAACTTTCAGATACATTATTTAAAGGTGTCGTTGTTATTACCTTCATTAATTCTTTATCAAAAAGTATTTCCTGCTTAATATAATCTTCAGAAGATCCCATAGCTCTAAGTGACAGTTCTTTTTGTAATTTCATGAGTTCATCACCAGGAATAGCTACACCTGCCAATAACACAACAAAGTCAATATCATCCGGACGATTGCTTGCTACCATAGGCGCTATAATACCTCCTTCGCTGTGGCCAATTAACCCGATAGCTTCCTGATTAAATTCTGACCTTTTTTTCAGGAAATCTACGGCAGCTTCAACATCTCTGGCAAAATCTGTGGTAAGCGCTTTTTTAAAATCCCCGGTTGAAGATGCAGTCCCACGATCGTCATAGCGCAGCACAGCAATACCTTGCTTGGCCAGGAAGTCTGCCATCACCCAGAATAGTTTATGACCCACAAGTTCTTCATTTCGGTTTTGAGCACCACTCCCGCTTATAAGTACAGCAACAGGAAAATTATCGCCGTCTTTTGGGAAAGTTAGTGTTCCGGCAAGCGTTACGCTATCTGTTTTATTTTCGAAGGTTACCTCTTCTATATTGTAATAAAAAGGTGGAGTGGGAGTTTGGGGTCTATTTGAATTTGATTGGCATAAACAGTTTGAAGTTAATAACAATCCTATACAAATGAAAAAATACGATTTCATAAAAGATTTTTTTTCTATTATGAAAGATACTAAAAAAGGGGAGATATGACGGTTATAAATCTGAAACAAAAATCATTACTTCACCATTCACGCTAGATAGAATGTTTGTATAGAGAACAAGCTTTCAAAGGAAAATACAACAATAATTTTAGACGAACTATGTATCAAGTAAATCGGGTCGTAAGGCTTTCGTGCGCTTATAAGCCTGATCTTCCCGCCATTCTTCAATTTTTGGGGTGTTGCCACTGGTTAAAATTTCAGGGACTTTCCAGCCTTTGTAGTCTGCCGGGCGGGTGTAAATAGGGGGTGCTAATAAATCATCCTGAAAACTATCGGTCAACGCACTTGTTTCGTTTCCTAAAACTCCAGGCAGTAATCTAATGACAGCATCACAAACAATCGCCGCTGCCAGTTCCCCGCCACTTAGCACAAAATCTCCAACTGAAATTTCTCTCGTTATAAATTGGTCACGAACTCTTTGATCTACACCCTTGTAATGACCACAAAGGAGTATAATATTCCCTTTTAAAGAAAGCTGATTCGCAATACGTTGGTTAAGCGTTTCACCGTCCGGTGTCATATAAATAACTTCGTCGTAGTCGCGTTCGGCTTTTAGCTTGCTGATGCATTTATCGATAGGCTCGATCATCATCACCATTCCAGCGCCACCACCAAACTGATAATCGTCTATTTGCTTATAAGTATTAGTAGAAAAATCGCGAAGGTTATGGGTGTGTACTTCCACCAATCCTTTTTCTATAGCACGTTTAAGAATAGAAGCTTCAAAAGGACTTTGTAGTAATTCCGGGAGTACGGTGATAATGTCAATTCTCATAGCTATTGTAAAGTTTTTTGCAAAGGTTCTAAAACGCAGCGTGTTTTAAATATCTATTCCAGTTTTAATATACATATTAAAAAGGTCTCTTTCCTTTATTCTTGTTACGCTGGTTAAATTTTTTATCGCCTTTGGTTCTTGCCTTTTTGTATTTTTGTTTTATCGTACGCTTGTAGCTTCCTCCTTGATTGGTTCTGCTGTTTTTTTCGCTTTTTTCGTGAAAACTGGCGCCTTTTTCTTCGGTATCTATTTTATGGGGATTGTCTGCTTCCACAATTTTTGGCTGTTCTTCCCAGGTTAATTTTTTTGAAATTTCAACAGTTTCGGGTAGCTCCAGTTGTTCAATAGTACGATTCATTAAAGCTTCGATCGCCTTTTTGTGGTCTTGTTCTGCTTCGGTACTTAGCAAAATGGAAGTTCCCTCTGCTTCAGCACGTCCGGATCTTCCAATGCGGTGCATATAGTTTTCGGGAAAACGTGGGGTGTCCAGATTTATAACGTGACTTATGTTATCAAGATCCAATCCACGCGCCATAATATCGGTGGTAACCAGAATTCTTGTTTTGTTTTCGTTAAAATCTTCTATAGATCGTATTCTGTAATTTTGCGTTTTATTGGAGTGAATTACAGCAACTTCACTTCCGAAGAAATCATCCAGTATTTCAAAAACCAGATCGGCACTCTTTTTATTGGGCACAAAAACTAAAGTTTTAATGTATGTTTGGCTATCTCCCAGCAAATCCTTCAGCAAATTCACTTTTGTGTAAAAGTTGGGAACATTATAAGCAAATTGCGAAATATTATCCAATGGTGTTCCACTTACAGCTACTGAAATAGTTAACGGATTTGTAAAAAAGCTCGTTATAAATTCAGCTACATCGTCTGTCATGGTTGCTGAAAACATAATATTTTGTCGCTGCTCGGGCAGCAATTCGAAAATATTTGTAAGCTGAAACCTGAAGCCTAAGTCCAGCATAATATCCACCTCGTCTATCACCAGTTTTTTAATGCTCTTTGGCTTTAGTGCCCGACTTAATAGCAAATCATACAATCTTCCGGGCGTTGCAACAATAATGTCGGCTCCTTGCATTACCAGCTCCTTATGCTGATTAATATTTACACCGCCATACACACCGGCAACTCTTATGGAACTGTATTTTCCAAACTTTTCAATTTCTTCCACCACCTGAATTACCAGTTCTCTGGTTGGAACAATCACCAGGATTCTTGGATCTGTTTGTTTTGAAAATTTTAAACCATTAATTAATGGCAGCATATACGCAAACGTTTTACCGGTACCTGTTTGTGCTATACCAACTACGTCTCTTCCGGACATAATAGGAGAGAAGGACTGTGATTGTATCTCGGTAGGTGTGGTAAAGCCCAGATCATCAATTGCGTAATGCAACTGTTTATTCAGCTTAAAATCTTGAAATGAATCCATTAATCGCAAATTTAGGGCAAAGCTACAACTTTTGGTTAGTATGCTACATCATTGCTGGTTATAATGGTATGTGTAAAAACGCAAAATTCTAAAAGATTCACTTCAAATTAAAAATAGTTAAAACAAGTCCTTTTTCGATTTACAACGTGCAATGGAAGCTTTTGCGCGATCCAGTGTTGCTTGGTCCAGTGTATTAAGTCCTGCGTTTCGGTAATTTTCTATAGCCAGATCCAGTTTGCCTTGTTGCTCATACATAATGCCGTACTCGTTATACACCGTGGCTTTTGTCACCCCGGGGATGTTTAAGGCCTGGTCCAGTAATTCCTTTAAATCGTCCCATCTTTGCAAAGTTGATAGCAATACCGAATAGTTATAATAAATGGCAGGATACATAGGAGATTTTTCCAGGCACATCTTATAAAGAGTCTCACCTTTGTCGAATTCCTTGAATTTCACTTCGTATAAATAGCCTAAATGGTTGTACGTTTTTCCAAAATTTGGGTCTAGCTTGATCATTTCTTCCAGCGTATTTTCGGCTTTTTCGTACTGGTTATTTTTAATATGGGTGTTGGCGCTGCTCAACATTTCTTCCAATCTGGTTAGGTGATCCATAGGTTTTAATTTGAAATTTAAAAATACAAAAATTACGCTATTAAATTTCCCAGGTAAAGTGAAAAACCCGGATGTCTTTTTTCCACCCTAGTCGTTCGTAGAGGTTTTGAGCGGGGTTGTTGCTATCGGTTTCCAGTGTAATTCCTTTGGCACCTTTTTCTTTTGCGAATTTCTTTGCACGCTCCATTAACGCTTCCCCAACTCCTTTTTTACGATGTTCTGCTGAAACGAATAAATCATTTAAAATATAAGTACCTTGTGTTGAAACTGAAGAAAATGAAGGATATAATTGTGTAAATCCCATCCCTTCTCCATCATCTGAAATCGCCATAAAAATCACTGAATCTTCCTTCTCAAAACGTTCCGAAAGAAACGTACGCGCTCTTTCCAGATCTGTAGGTTGTTTGTAAAACACCCGATACCCGTCAAAAAGTGGGACGATTTGGTCCAGATTGGATTTACTTGCTTTAATTATTTTCATTTTGTATCATCAGTTTTATCTTTCTTCTTTTCTTTTTCTTCATCTCCACTTCCAAAAGTACCATCATCGGTTGTGTCTGCATCTTCATCTTCATTTCCATCAAAAAGACGTTTAAAGAAGCCATTGGTAGTGTCATTTTTACGTTCTTCCCTTCTTTTTTCTCTTCTCTTTTTTCTAAGTTCTTGTTTTTCTTCTTTGGTGAGATTAGGATCGTTAAAAGCATCTTCAAAATCAATATCGTCGTCAATATCTCCTTCGAATGCACTAATCCAGGCGTTTTCAAAAATATTAAAGATCGTTGGCCAAACACCAGCAGTAGTATTGTTTAAGTCTCCTTCAATAGGTACTCTGGTTGCAATAGTATCGGTTCCCTGATTTTTCAGTACAAATTTAAAGAAGCCTACTAATCCTTCCCATAAAACTCCTAAAAATCCGTCTTCTTTGCCAATAAGTTTAGAGTCTTTCAGCAGAGGTTTTATATACCCTTTTAAGTACCCGTCTGCGATGGCAATTTCGCTAAACATTGAAAAATCACCTTTTTCAAAATCAATCCCTGCGTAGTGGCGGGTGAACGGATTTAAAGCCGTAACGTTTGCATTTTCCAGACTAAAATTCATATTCATATCCGGAATTTCCTTAATTATGTTTACGTCTCCTTCCAATGAAACTGCCCCACCGCCAATGGAAATACCGGTAGCAGTTACAGGCGAGGGTAACACACGTTTTTCTTCTTTTACGTTGCGTAGATTATTAGCGACTAGATGTATTTTGGCAATTTGTATATCAATATTGGGGTCGCTTTCCAATTGTACAAAGGCAAATTTCCCATCGTGTACCTCAAAGCGGTTTATCTCCAGGGGGACAATGTCGGTGAGCGCTTTGGTCCAATCTTCCACATCTGCGGTTCCTTCGGCGGGAGTTGTTTCCTGATCTTCCAATATGTAAATAACTTCCGGGCTTGCCATTTCAATTTCGGCCACAATTTCTCCGTCAAAAAGGGCAGCCCATTGTACAGAAATATCTGTTTTGGGAAACTTTATAAAGGGAACTTGTGTTTCGGCATCTACTTTATTTAAGTACATACCGTTAATCTGGTACGCTCCTCTGTAAAGCGATATGCCAATATCGTCCACCTGCCCATAATACCCGGGAATATCTGCCAATACCTTATTAATATAATCTTTCACATAAAAGGGAAGATATATACGTGCGGCAATTAGCAGTATCAAAATAATAATGGGTAAGGTATACCTTTTCTTTTTGTAGACTTTGCGTTTCTTTTTTGTTTCGCTCATTACTCAAAATTAAATAGTCACAAATTTCAATTAAAACCAATTCACTTGCAGTTAAGGGACTCATAAAAAAAGCCCGTCCTAACTAGGACGGGCTTTACATTATTTGGTTTTTAAACTACTAATAATACGTATATCTTCTAACTTTTGCAATGTGTTTTGCCAGGCGAATTACCTGATGGCTATACCCATATTCGTTATCGTACCAAACGTATAACACACAATTCTTACCATCTGCGGTTACGATAGTTGCGTTACTGTCAAAAATGGAAGGAGCCGAAGATCCAACGATATCACTGGATACCAACTCGTTATTTAAGCTATATTTAATTTGTTCTACCAGATCACCTTCCAGTGCATATTTTTTCATGATAGCATTTATACCATCTACCGAAGTTTTGGTTTCTAACTCCAATTTCAAAATAGCTAAAGAACCATTTGGAACAGGAACTCTAATAGCATTAGAGGTTAATTTTCCTTCAAAAGACGGAAGTGCCTTACTCACGGCCTGTCCGGCACCGGTTTCTGTAATGACCATATTTAAGGCTGCAGCTCTACCACGACGGTATTTTTTGTGCATATTGTCTACCAGGTTCTGGTCGTTTGTGTAGGCGTGGATGGTTTCCAAATGTCCATGTACTACGCCTAGACTGTCTTCAATAGCTTTTAAAACTGGTGTAATAGCATTGGTCGTGCAAGATGCAGCAGAAAAAATATCCACAGCGTCCGGATTGTGTTCTTTATGGTTTACCCCGTGAACAATGTTCGGAACATTTTTTCCAGGCGCAGTTAACAATACTTTACTGGCTCCATTTGGCACCAGGTGGCGTGCTAAAGCAACGTCGTCTCTAAAAGCACCGGTATTATCTATAACCAAAGCATCGTGAATGCCATAGGCAGTATAATCTATATCTTCCGGAGCGTTTGCCGAAATAACATGAACCGTAGTTCCATTAATAATAAGTGCTTTGTTTTCAACATCTACACTAACTGTACCAAGGAAATCTCCGTGAACCGAATCGTATTGCAATAAGGAAGCTCTTTTTTCCAATACAGTTTTGTCAATAGCACCACGGGTAACAATGGCGCGTAATCTCATCTGGTTTCCTTTACCGGTACGGGTCATTAATTCTCGTGCCAATAATCTACCAATACGTCCAAAACCATATAAAACAACATCTTTAGGAGTGATGTTTTTTACATCTTTGGCGTCTTTTAATTTATCTGAAACAAAAGCCATTGCATTTGCATGCTGGTTGTCTTCCAGGTGGTATTCATAAGTGAGTTTTCCAATATCTAATTTTGCAGGAGGAAGATCCATCTGGCTAATGGCCTGTGCTATTTCAACACTGTCAAAAATTGAAATGGGTTTTTGTACAAACTCGCCGGCGTACTCGTGTAAATTAAGAATTTCACTTACGTTACGGTCTATTAGTTGGTTGCGAAAAAGGACCAGTTCAATAGATTTATCGTACCATAAATCGCTTACGGTTTTAATAAATTCTACAGTGGCCTTACGGCGATCGGTTTGAAAAGACAGTTCTTTTTCATAAACGTCATCAAAACTCATAGTGTGTGTTATTTAGGGGCCTTTTGGTATCTAATTAAAAGGCTGGTTAAATTTGGTGCAAAAATACTTAATTTTGAAGTTTTGATCCATTATTTTCAGTAAAAATAAACACCTCTAAACTTAAAAAGCTTAGAGGTGTTGTTTACAGATAAAACTAATTACGCTTCCTTTTATCTGAAAATATATGAATTTAACTGCCCGTTGCGATCTACAAAGGTAAGTTTCACAGCATCTCCAAAATTACCTGATTTCACAACTTGTTTTACATCGTCAATGTTAGTGACATTTTTATCATTAACTTTTACAATTATCATTCCTTTTAAAGGTGTAAGGTCTTTAATTGTAGCATCTGAAACAACTACACCATTAGAAACTCCAAATGCGTCTAATATTGCTTTGTTCGCATTCCGAACTTCAAGTCCGGTATCTTCAATGGTAAAGGTATCTAACTTAATTAATGTTACGGGTACTGTTTTACTGTTCCCATCTCTATCAACAGTTACAGAAACCGTATCATCTGGTCTTTTGGAGCCTAAATACCCTACAAGGTCTGAAAACTTAGCGATTTTAAATCCGTCGATCTGTTTGATTATATCCCCTTGCTTAAGTCCGCCTTTATCGGCGCCACTCCCTTTTTCAATATCGGCAATGTAAACACCTTGCGTAATGTCTATACCTTGTTGTTGTGCCAGTTTTGTATTGATGGTAGAGATTCCTAAAATTCCTCTTTGAACACCGCCAAACTCCATAATGTCTTCTACCACTTTACGGGCATTGTTACTGGGCACAGCAAAGGAATATCCTACATAACTACCAGTTTCTGAAGTAATGGCAGTATTAATACCCACTAATTCCCCACGGGTATTTACCAGGGCTCCGCCACTGTTTCCACGGTTAACAGCAGCATCTGTCTGGATAAATGATTGCGGGTTACGGTCAAATTCGTTTAAATCACGGGCTTTTGCACTCACAATACCTGCTGTAACGGTAGAGGTAAGGTTAAAAGGATTTCCAACAGCAAGCACCCACTCACCAATTTTTATATTATTACTATTTCCAAAAGGAACGAAAGGAAACTCCTCGTCACTCTCTATTTTAATTAAAGCTATATCGGTCTTTGGGTCTGTACCAATTAACTCGGCATCATAGGTTCGGTTATCATTTAAGGTAACTTGTAATTGCGATGCGTTTTCAATTACATGATTATTGGTTACAATATAGCCCGTTGGCGAAATAATAACACCGGAGCCAGAACCTACCATAGGTTGTGTTTTTCCGCCACCATAAAAATATTCCAGGGCATTAGTAGGTTGTCGCCCCATGGTTGTGTTCTTTACGTGCACTACGGCGTGCACTGTTTTTTCGGCAGCTTCGGTAAAGTCGGTTTCCATGGCTGTTGCCATGTTAGCTGTATATGTAGTAGGAATAAACGAGGTTTCGTCCTGTGTGGTGTACGCTACATTGGTTTCAGGCTCCATAAAATATTTGTAGCCTCCTAAAGTTAACGCTCCCGCAACGAGAGCAACTAGAAATAATTTTGCGGTCTGTTTCATAATGCTTTAAAATTTTAATTATACTTAGATAACATTCAATAAGACGAGACTATTGTATTTTAATTTCGTATTTAACGCACATTTAACAGCTATAAAACTTAATGACACAACTAGGCAATTTGTACATTTGCGCTCATGGAACTTCAGTTTTATAAATATCAAGGTACGGGTAACGACTTTATACTTGTAGATAATCGTCAGGCAATATTCTCCAAAAACAATACCAAAATGGTCGCGCAGCTTTGTGACCGAAAATTTGGCATAGGAGCAGACGGACTTATCCTTTTGGAAGAACATCCTACGGCAGATTTTAAGATGGTGTATTACAATGCCGATGGAAATATAAGCAGTATGTGTGGCAACGGAGGAAGGTGTATTACTCACTTCGCCAATTTTCTCGGGATTATTGGCAACAACGCAACCTTTGAGGCAATTGACGGGTTTCACGAAGCTAAAATTGAAAACGAACTCGTATATTTAAAAATGAGCGATGTTGCTGACATTAGCATTGAAAAGGAGTTTATATTCTTAAATACCGGTTCTCCACACCACGTACAATTGGTTCAAAATTTACCAGATTATGCTGTAGTTACAGCGGGTCGAAGCATTCGAAATGAAATATATGGCGCAGCAGGTGCTAATGTGAATTTTGTGGAGGAAATTTCGCAAAATATGTTTGCCGTAAGAACGTATGAACGAGGTGTGGAAGATGAAACATTAAGCTGTGGAACAGGAGTTACTGCCGTTGCTTTGGCGATGCACGCAACCGGAAAAGCAACAGAAGAAAAAGTAACCTTACAACAACCTGGAGGTACGTTGCAAATTATATTCAGCAAATCTGAAAACGGCTACGAAAATATATTTCTAATTGGCCCGGCGACACAGGTTTTTAAAGGACTTATAACGGTATAGTATGAAGACATTACAAGGTGACTTAATGTATCTGAGAGCGTTAGAGCCAACCGATCTGGATTTTCTGTATCAGTTAGAAAACGACGAGCATGTGTGGGAAGTAAGCAATACCACCAAGCCTTTTTCGAAGTATATATTGAAACAATATCTGGATAATTCTCATCAGGATATTTATGAAGCGAAGCAACTACGTCTGGTAATTTGTACTGCGGAAGAACAAAAAACGGTTGGATTTATAGATTTGTTCGATTTTGAGCCAAGACATAGGCGCGTTGGAGTGGGTATTCTTATTTTTGATACCAAAGATCGGGGAAAAGGGTACGCAGCCGAAGCTTTAAAGCTCATGGAAAACTATGCTAAGGTCCATTTAAAGATACATCAGTTGTACGCTAATATTTCAGCAGATAATGACAGGAGTATTGCTTTATTTGAAAAAGCTGGCTATAAAAAATCGGGAATTAAGAAAGATTGGATCCTTTCAGAAAAAGGATTTAAAGATGAAGTTTTTTACCAACTTATTTGCTAGAAAATAAATGTTACTTCTATTCACTTAAAATTATTTGTAGCAATTTTAGGGAAAATCCTCAGCAACCTTTCATTTTGCTTAAATTTTAAAAATCGTAAATCAGAATATGTATATTAAGAAAATTTTAGTCGCAGTTTTACTACTTGGCCTCGTTGGAATGGCTGTTTTTGCGTATTATGTTTATTCAACGGTACTAGTGCCTAATACCGCTTTTAATAATAAAGAGGCACACGTTTATATTCCAACAAACGCAACCTACAATGATGTTTTACAGGAGCTGGAGCCACTCTTAAAAGATATAGAGACTTTTAGTGCAGTTGCCAATAAAAAAGGATATGTAAATAACATAAAACCTGGTCATTACATTATTAAAAAAGGGATGAATAATAATGACATTATCAATTCCGTACGAAGTGGGAATACACCAATCAAAGTGAAATTTAACAATCAGGAACGCCTGGAAAATCTCGCGGGAGCTATATCAAATCAGATAGAGGCAGATAGTCTTTCACTTATAAATGCCTTTAGAGATGAAACTTTTTTAGCTAAAAACAAGCTAAACGAACATACTGCACTTGGGCTGTTTGTGCCTAATACGTATGAATTTTACTGGAACACTACAGCCGAAGGATTTCGTGATAAAATGGCGCTGGAATACAAACGATTCTGGAATGAGAAACGATTAGCCAAAGCAAAGAAATTAAACCTAACACCTATGCAGGTAACATCGTTGGCGGCAATTGTTCAAAAAGAAACAGCAAAAATAGAGGAACGACCAAGAGTTGCGGGTGTATATATAAACAGGTTGCAAAGCGGAATGTTATTACAGGCAGATCCTACAGTAATTTATGCTAAGAAACGCGCAGAAAGAAACTTCGATCAGATCATTAAACGGGTGCTTTATGTAGATCTGGAACTGGACTCTCCGTATAATACCTATAAATACGCAGGCGTGCCACCGGGACCCATTGCTATGCCAGATATTACTGCAATAGATGCAGTGTTAAATTATGAAAAGCACGACTATTATTACTTTGTCGCTAATGTGCAAAATTTTGGATACCATAAATTTGCAAAAACTCTCGCGCAACACAATCGTAATAAAGCCGAATATGTACGCTGGATCTCTCAACAGGGAGTGAATAGGTAATCTTATATTACATTTTAAAATTTGTTTTCAGCTCATTCAACTCTTCAGCTTTTTGAAAAACTACTCTATTCAAAGGAGTGGGAATGTACACATTTATAAGGTGTTTTTTGATACTTTACTTTTAGTTAAACCTTTATTAATCCTTGGGTTAAAGACTGTTAAGTGGTCTTTAAAAGTACTTACGATGCTTATATTTAACTAGTTGCGTCTAAAGAGCAACAGCAAAGTATTAAGTTCTTTGACATTAAAACTTATTTCATAAAGCCATTTAGCAAGCATATTTTGCTAGCTACAATTTTATGTTTGTTTTGGGAATTTCCCTTTAGCACTTAGCTATTGGGCAATAATTATAACTAAAATAAATAAAACATGATAAATCGTTTTGTGAAATTGTCTGTGCTGCTCCTAATTGCTTCATTTATAGCATTAGGTTTTTCTCCTTTCAAAAAAGAGGAACGTAATAGCAGTTCTATATTTATTTCCAAAACAATAGGGGAAATATCCTATGTTCCCTATGAATTTGAAGTAAATATGAACCCGAAAATGGGAGTTCCATTTCTCGGGAAGTCATACCTTGGGTTTACTAAGGACCTCGGCTTTTCAGAAAGCAGTGGTAATTATAAAGCTGTAAATAGATTAGGTTATGTAGGAAAGTATCAGTTTGGTTGGTCTGCCCTTAAATGGGTAGGTGTAAATAGCAAAAGAAGATTTTTAAACAACCCAGAATTACAGGAAGAAGCTTTTGAAAAGTTGATTTCTTTAAACAAATGGGTTCTTAAAGATTACATTGCTAAATACCGTGGCCAACGAATTTCTGGTGTTCAAATAACCGAATCTGGCATTATTGCTGCAGCGCATCTTGGAGGTGCCGGAAACGTAATTAAGTTTCTGGAATCTGATGGCACAAATGTCTTTGCCGATGCTAATAATGTACCAATTACGAAGTACATGAAGCGTTTTGGTGGATATGATTTGTCATCAATTACTCCAGATAATAACGCAAGGGTGACACTATAATTATTGAAAAAGCCGGGTTGACAAGCCTGGCTTTTTTCATTTTATGTGGTTCATAACTTAGTTAATATATTTATGCGTAATTCATACTAATACGCAACTTTCTTTGTTATTATTGTATGATTTTAACACGGCTAGTTCGCTATTGTTTTCTTCAAAAAACGTTCTTTAACATAATTTAACATACTGAATATCAAGTTTGTAAAAAAAAGTGTATTTTTGCACGCTGAAATTTTAGATAGTCTACAGCTATCTAGTATTCAACAAAATATGAGAGTAAAACTTTTACAAATTGGCGTCCTATTATTTGTGGTTCTAGTAACTGCAACAGGATTTTCCTTTAAGAAAGATAGCACTGTGTCTATGTTTTCTTCGGAAGGATTGGATCTTTACTACAACGTACCAAATTTTGATGAAGTTGAAGTAAAAATTCCTGAAATTACTGGTAATTATCAGTTATTTCTTGGAAAGACATATGTTGGCTTTAAAGAAGCACTGGGTTTTAAAGAATCCAGAGGCGACTATGCTACAATTAATGAATTTGGATATTTAGGAAAATATCAATTCAACATTAATACCTTAAAAATGATAGGCATTACCAGTGCAGATCGTTTTATGAAGGATTCTAAGTTACAGGAAGCAGCTTTTGCTGCCCACACTTCCAGAAATAAATGGATCTTAAGACGCGATATAAAGCGTTACGTGGGTAGAAATGTAGGTGGAGTACATATAACCGAGTCTGGAATTTTAGCCGCGGCACATCTTGCTGGTGCTGGAAACGTAAAAAAATACCTAAGAAGCGGCGGTGCTATAGGTTTCAGTGATGCCTTTGGATCTTCTATCGGGCATTATCTTAAAAAGTTTTCCGGGTATGATACGTCATTTATCCAACCGAATCAAAAAGCGAAAGTTAAATTTTAGTCGCTTTCTTATTTCTGAATAATAAAAATAGTGGGTCTCTTATTGAGATCCACTTTTGTTTTACTCCATACCGAAGCTGGCATTGTTCGAATATATTCAGTAGGTAAGGTAATGTCACACGCTACACAAAGTTGGGTGCCAGGCATAACCGTGGTCAAAATACTTTCCAATAACTGATTGTTACGATACGGCGTTTCAATAAAAAGTTGCGACTGATTGAGCTCACCGGAAATTCGCTCCAAACGTTTAATTTCCTGTTTTCGTTCTCGCTTGTCTATGGGCAAATAGCCATTGAAAGCAAAATTTTGACCATTAAATCCACTGGCCATTAATGCCAATAAGATAGAAGAAGGCCCTACTAACGGAACTACGCTAATACCTTGTCTGTGAGCTGCAGCCACTGCAAGCGCTCCGGGATCTGCAACGCCGGGACATCCTGCATCGCTAAGCACACCTATGTCAAAACCATCGTGACACGGGGAGAGCATGGTAGGTATTTCAGCTTCGTCCGTAAATTTATTGATTTGGCTAAAATGCAAGTCAGGTTGCGACTTTCGGGGAGAAATACTTTTTATAAATCTTCTTGCATTCTTCTCGTGCTCCACAATGTAATAGTCTATTTCTTCCACAGCCTTTTTAACCAATAAGGGCAATACTTCCAAAGGTGGAGTATCTCCCAGTGTACAAGGAATTAAATATAAGTTTCCCTTTTTTAAATTCATAAGTTTTTATTCTATCACCAATTTTTTAATGTGCGTACTATTATTTTGCGTTGTTAATTTCAGCAAATAAACACCTTGTGACAGGTTTGCAACATTTAGTTCTTTTTGTGAGACGCTTAAGGCTTCTTCAGTAAAAAGAACACTACCTTTCATATCCAATAGTGTTAGAGAAGAGATTGTGTCGTTCGTAAGTTTAAGATTTACAGTATCTTCTGCCGGATTAGGGTATACCATAAAAGTACTGTTATCCTGATCGTCGATTCCAAAGATAATTGGAGCGGTTACTCTCGAAATAACACCATTAAACCCAGCAATATAAAGTTCGTTACTATTGTCGACGCCAAAAGTAGCCCAGTTACCTCCTAAAGAACCGTAATCTTCGTATACTCCACTTGGGTTTATAGAGCCTACAAGTCCTGAGATAAAATCTGCAAAGAAATATAAACCTTCCATCGCAGGGAAATCAGTTCCGCGGTATACATAACCACCTGTAATGGACTGTCCTTCAGAATGAGGATATTCTGCTATTGGAAACGTAAGATCTCCTGCGGGTGGACAGCCAGCATTATTAAAAATAGTAGATGCTTCATAACATCTCCAACCATAATTAAGACCGGCTTCGGTCGCACCAACTTTATTTATTTCTTCAAAAGCGTTTTGGCCTACATCTGCGATCCATAGATCATCTGTGGCACTATCAAAAGAAAATTTCCACGGATTTCTTAATCCGTACGCCCATATTTCCTGTGCGCTTGATGGATTGCCTGCAAATGGATTATCGGCCGGGATGCTGTAATTTGTTCCTCCCGGTATCGGGTTATCAATATCAATTCTTAAGAGTTTTCCCAGAAGCACCTCAGTATTTTGTGCTCTGTTGCCGGGATCTCCTCCGCTTCCGCCATCACCTGAGGCGATATATAGAAAACCATCGGGGCCAAATTGCAGGCAACCTCCATTGTGATTACTAAAAGGTTGAGAATATTCTAAAATTATTAATTCAGATGCCGGTAAAGCCAGATCAGGATTTGAAGGGTCTACAGAAAATCTGGAAATTCTGGTTCCACCGTCTTGTCTGGTATAGTTTACGAAGAAGAAACCGTTATTGGAATAGTCCGGATGGAAAGCAACACTTAACAACCCCCGCTCACCTCCGCTGGAAATATTTCCTGATATATCTAAAAACGATGTTGCGTTAACAGAACCATCGGCCTGAATAATCTCTATATCTCCTCCCTGCTCAACAACAAAGAGCCGGTCGTCACCAGCATTTTTTAAATCTACAGGACTGTCAAATCCTGATGCGTATGGTTCTAGGAAAATTTCCTGGGCTGTTGCGAAAAGACCTCCAAAGCATACTAATAGTAGTAATTGTATTTTTTTCATAGCTATATTTTGAAAGACTAATATACTGAAAACTTGTTGAAACAATTTATAAGCGGTCAGCAATTTTAGTACAAGCTTTCTCTAACATCTTATATACATTCTTAAAACCTTCGTCGCCACCGTGATAGGGATCCGGAACGCTTCGATCTTCTCCCGGGAAGGTTTCGTCCAGGATTAACTGCACTTTATCTTTTTCTGAAGCAGATGTTGCCAGTTTTGTCACATCGCGATAATTACTGGTGTCCATTACAAAAATATGGTCGTAGATCTCAAAATCGTACGTAGAAAATTGTTTTCCCCGTTGGTCTGTAATGTCCAAACCGTGCTGTTGGGCAATTTCAATACTTCGAGGGTCAGGGAGTTCACCCACATGCCACCCGCCAGTCCCGGCAGATGATACTTCCACTTTTGAAGCGTTTACTTTCGATTTTAAAATACCTTCGGCCAAAGGAGAACGGCAAATATTTCCCAGGCACACCATTAAAACTTTTTTCATAAAATTTGTATGTATTGAATTCCTCGTGGATTTCTATTTTAAACTACTGTCTTAAATAAAATTAATCTATAAGCCAATTTACCATTTCTGAATTAAAAACACAAAAGCAGATTAAATGAACTACTGAAGAAAAGATAATAGGTTTCCAGGCTATTTTTCTTTTTGCTTCATAGTAATATATAGCCGCGATCAAGATCCATACAAACAATAAAAAAAACCATATTATGGCAAAAAAGAAAATCATAGAACCAAAACTACCCGATGATTCAAGAGTGGAAGGATCTGGGTTTCCGTAGGTAGGCATCCAGCCAATTTGAAAACTTGCATATACATAGTATAAAATCATTAGGACCGGAAAAATCAAGGAAGTAAAACCAATCGCATACAATCCTTTTTCGTAGTACCTCATATTAAAAAGATAACACACCATTGAAAACTAGATTGTGCTAGAAAATGATACAAAGAAAAAATCCCGCTAAGAGCAGGATTCAATATTTAAAGCGTTAGTTTTTTCTGAAGGTCCTCTACGTACTTTCTAAACTGTTTGTCTGTACTGGAAAGATTGTCTACCGTTTTACAAGCGTGTAACACTGTCGCGTGATCTCTTTGTCCTATTTGTGAACCAATCGAGGCCAACGAAGCTTTAGTAAATTTTTTCGCAAAAAACATTGCTAGTTGTCTTGCCTGCACAATATGACGTTTTCTGGTTTTAGACTGCAGTGTTTCCACATCCATCTGGAAATATTCACTCACCACCTTTTGTATATAGTCTATAGAAACTTCACGTTTGGTGTGTTTCACATAATTGTCTACAATTTTCTTAGCCAGTTCTATGGTAATATCTTTCTTATTAAATGAAGAATGTGCAATTAATGAAATAATAGCGCCTTCCAGTTCACGAATATTGGTCTTGATATTATTTGCTAAAAATTCTACAATTTCTTCCGGCATTTCTACACCATCACGGTATAGTTTGTTTTTTATAATGGCTACGCGGGTATCGTAATCCGGATGGTTCAATTCTGCTGAAAGTCCCCACTTAAAACGCGATAATAAGCGTTGTTCAATATCGATCATATCTACGGGAGCCTTGTCACTGGTTAAAATAACCTGCTTTCCGTTTTGGTGTAAATGATTAAAAATGTGGAAAAATACGTCTTGTGTGCCTGCTTTTCCAGATAATAATTGAATATCATCCACAATTAGAACATCAATAATTTGATAAAAGTGAATAAAGTCGTTTCGGTTATTTTTCTTTACGCTCTCAATATATTGTTGAGTAAATTTTTCAGCTGAAATATAAAGCACCGTTTTTTCCGGATACTTATCCTTAATTTCTACGCCAATTGCGTGTGCTAAATGTGTTTTACCCAATCCAACACCGCCAAAAACCAATAGCGGATTAAAACTTGTCCCACCAGGCTTGTTCGCAACAGCCATTCCCGCAGAACGAGCCAGACGGTTAGATTCACCTTCCAGGAAATTGTCAAAATTATAAGAAGGGTTTAGTTGAGACTCAATCTTTACATTTCTAATTCCAGGAATCACAAACGGGTTTTTCAATTCCGGATTTTTGTTCTTAATGGGTACGTCTACTTCCTGAGATTGCACATTGGAACGGTTGGAGCTTGGTATTTTCTCGGTAAAAGGTTGTTTGTTGTCGTAGGTGTTTTCCATTCTAATTACGTACACCAATTTTGCCTGGGTACCTAATTCTTTGGTTAAAGCTACTTTTAAAATCTTTACATAATGTTCTTCAAGCCACTCGTAGAAAAATTTACTGGGTACCTGAATGCTAAGCGCATTATCTGTAAGCTTCACCGCCTTAATTGGTTCAAACCATGTTTTGTACGCTTGTGAAGTAATGTTATCTTCAATAAAGGACAAACAATTGTTCCAAACCGATAGTGCAGTTTTGCTCATAATTTAATGTCGAAGTTTAGTTAGTTTACAATGATTTATTAAGAAGTAGAAAAGAACTTTTCTATCGATTTCCTAACAGTGCAAATATGTGAACAAATAAATTAAAAAAAAAACGATAAGGGTATTGAATTTCTAGTTTTTTTTCCTCATACTGTATCAAGTCCAAACATACGAAAAACTTACCCCTTTTCCTTATAAAAATCATGAAAAAAAATCTTACCAAATTGAGAGTGCGATATGCCGAAACAGATCAAATGAGTGTGGTATATTATGGAAATTATGCCCAGTATTTAGAACAGGGAAGAACCGAATGGCTCCGTGAATTGGGGTTTTCTTACAAATGGATGGAAGAGAATAACATTATATTGCCTGTTACAAATTTGAACATAGACTACAAGTTACCTGCACGGTACGACGATGTTATTTCCATTACAACGAAGCTGAAGAAAATTCCTACTTTCAGAATTGAATTTTATTACGAAATTCACAATCAGGACGGCCAACTTTTAGTCAATGCAGAAACTACTTTGGTGTTTATTAATTCAATAACAAATAAGCTCATGAAAGCCCCGGAATATTTGTTGGAAAAATTGATGAAATAGTTAAACAAAAACAGCCATTTTGAGAAACTAAGAAACTACTAATTTTTTCAATTACGTGTCTTGTTTTTTTAGAGTCACTTTGTAGGTATTTTCAAAAAGTTCAAAAATTCGTTCAAACTCTTTTTTTCGTACCGAAAGCACAAATTCGCAATCCAATTCCATCTTTTGTGAGGCGATCTTTAAATTTTCATCTTTAATTATGCGCATCACCGTGTTCATTTCAGGATACTCAAAAATAATGGTGATCTCTTCATTTATGGTTCGTTTTACAATCCTGGAAGCTTCCAGTGCCAATTGTGCCGAAGTTTTATAGGCTTGTATTAATCCGCCAACACCTAACTTGGTACCGCCAAAATACCGTACCGAAACTACCAATACATTTGTTACATCAAAAGCTTGTAGCTGTCCGTAAATAGGCATTCCTGCACTGTTACCTGGCTCTCCATCGTCGTTGGCTCTATAGCTTTCATACCTTTTACCCAGTTGCCAGGCATAACAAAAATGACGTGCTGTGTGGTGTTGTTTTCTTAACCCATCAATACAGTCTTTTACGCCATCTTCAGTAGTGACCGGAAATGCGTACCCAAAAAACTTGCTACCTCTGTCTTTAAATAAAGTTTCAGCGCCTGGTTTCAGGATAGTTTTATAGGTATCTTTTTCTTCGGGGGTCATATCCATTTTTCCAAAGCTATTAAAAAGATACTTACTACGGCGAGTCCAATTCCTATCCAGTTTTTAAGTAACAGGCGCTCTTTGAAGAATAAAATTCCTAAAAAGGTAGAAAGCATAACAATAGCCACATTATTCACTGTAAAAATACCAGAACTTTCAAAAAGACCACTACGGAGTGCTTTTACCAAAAAATAAATAGAGAAGTAATTGGGAACACCCAGGACTATTCCGCCGATACAATTTTTCCACGCAAATTGAAATTTCCCACGAAGCTTTTGAACCAGCAACACCAAAATACCAATGGTAAAAGCGGCTAAAAATATCGTGGCAGAAAAGAGTGGGACATCGCTTTCGGCTACAAAGGAGCCCTCCAGATATTTTATGCTGGTATCAATAACACCGCTCCCAAGGAATACCAGAACAGGGAAAATAAGGTTCCTGGGTTTAATTTTAAGACCATCCTTTTTCTTTACGGAGGCCAGATAGACGGCAACCAAGGCCAGTAAAATCCCCATCGCTTTAAAAACACCCAGACTGTCCTTATAATATAGGAGTCCAAAAACCACAGGAATCACCACGCTCATCTTAGTCGCCACAGAAACCACTGAAAGGCCGCTACGTTGCGTTGTAAGCGCCATTAGGTTAAAAACGATAATAAATAGTGCCCCGAGGGCAAGCGTATAGTAAAACCAATCGTAGCTAGGGATTTCAGAAAGTGTTATTTTACCACTATAGCCTATAATCCCGCTGGCACAGGCCACAAAATAATTAACAACAATGGCGTGTAGGGTATTTACCTTATAGGTACTAAAAAGTTTAAAAACCACAAAAATGAGTGTGGAAGCAAGGATGCTAAGCAGAAGGTATATCAAAGAGATGGGTTTTTAAAATGAAATAAGATGTCTTCGGAAATATTATATGTATTCACCAGGGTGCCGGAAAATTGAGGCGCCTTTATGCCTTGTTCAAAAGTTAATGCTCCTTCAAAAACCAGTGCTTCATCCCAAAAATTGGCGTCTATAAAAGTTTGTAATGTTTGAGCGCCGCCTTCAACAATAAGACTTTGAATGTTTTTCTCAAATAAAATATCAGTTATAGCTGTTGCCAGCTTCTTATCAAAAGGAAGTGTTTCAAAAGTAGTTGTTTTAAAAGCTTCGGTTGTTTTCTCAGTAAGAACTAAAGTAGCTGCCTCCTTATTATAGATAGCCAGGTCTTTATCAAGGTGATTGTTTCTGTCCAGAAGTACCCGTAATGGGTTGTCACCGTACCAATTGCGGGTGGTTAGCCCTGGGTTGTCTGCTCTCACGGTGTTAGTACCCACCAAAATTGCCTGTTCCTGCGCTCTTAGTTTATGAGCCAGTTGTCTTGAAAACGCATTGGTAATCCAGACAGGTTTTTGCGCGTCTTTTGTTTTGGGAGCAATAAAACCATTCGAAGTCTGTGCCCATTTCAATATAATATAAGGTCGTTGTTTTTGCTGAAATGTAAAAAACCGCTTATTGAGGTCGTTACACGCATTCTCAAGAACTCCCACGATCACATCGCAGCCTGCTTCCAGTAGTTTTTTTATTCCTTTTCCGGCTACTTTCGGATTTGGGTCTGTAGTGCCAATCACTACTTTTTTAATGCCTTTTGCAATAATTAAGTCGGCACAGGGCGGTGTTTTTCCGAAGTGACTACACGGTTCAAGACTTACATAGATAGTTGCTGCTGCAAGCACCGAAATATCTGTAACACTATGTATAGCATTCACCTCTGCGTGCGGTTGCCCGGCCTGGTAGTGCCAACCCTCGCCAATAATAATATTGTCGTGTACAATAACACTGCCCACCAGCGGATTGGGATAGGTGCTCCCCAGCCCATTTTTGGCCAGTTGGATGCAACGCTTCATGAATTTTTCGTGTATCTTCACACCTGTAATTAAAAGCTCAAAAATACAAGGAATAACCGAGATGACCGAACCAATTATCCGTCCCATTGAGAAAAAAGATGACGCTCTTGTGGCACAATTAATACGTGCTGTTATTACAGAATTTAACCTTCCCAAAACGGGAACTGTTTATGAAGACGTCGCTTTGGATTGTATGTATAAAACCTACAATACTCCAAAAGCGATCTACTTTGTGGTTGAAGAAGCCGGACAACTTATTGGTGGTGCCGGAATTTCTCAACTCGATAACTACGAAGGCAATGTATGTGAGCTTCAGAAAATGTATTATTTGCCCGTTGCAAGAGGAAGAGGAATAGGCTTAAAAATGATGGAAGCCTGTCTTGAAAAAGCAAGAGAATTTGGGTACGAAGGCTGCTATCTGGAAACAATGCCGTATATGAAAGCCGCACAGAAATTATATACCCGCAGCAAATTTGACCACCTGGACGCCCCTATGGGTAACACGGGCCATTTTTCCTGTCCCGTTCATATGTTCAGGAAACTTTAATTAAACCTTGAATTTTACTTTGAAAAGGGTTAAGGGATGTTATGACACTTAAAGAACTTAAATATAGTTTTATTGATAGCCTTTCAGGACTATATCCTTCAGAAGAAATCCAGTCGTTCTTTAACTGGTTGGCTGAAGAATATCTGGGCTATTCAAGATTTGAAGTTTCAGTTAAAGCCAACGAGGAGATCCCTTCAGAAATACAGACAAAATTTTCCGAAGCATTACAAAGAATACAGAACCACGAGCCCATTCAATATGTTTTAGGAACGACCGAATTTTACGGACTTCCCTTCAAAGTAACTCCCGCAACGCTCATTCCAAGACCTGAAACCGAAGAATTGGTGGAATGGATTATTAAAGATTCCGAAAAGATTCAAGGTTCAAGGTTCAGGATTCAGGATGCAACACGAATACCTCGTCGCTCGTCACTCGTATCTCCTGCCTATCTGGATATTGGTACTGGTACAGGTTGCATTGCCATTTCTTTGGCAAAACATATTAAAAATGCTGAAATTTCAGCCATAGATATTTCCGAAGAAGCTTTAAATGTTGCAGCCGAAAATGCTACACTGAATAAAGTTGAAGTACATTTTCATCAAGCTGATATTTTAAAAACAAAATCACTTCCACAACAGTATGATGTTATCGTTAGCAATCCGCCGTATGTTCGGGAAGCAGAGAAAAAGCTCATGCAACCTAATGTATTAAAACACGAGCCTGAAACAGCACTGTATGTTTCTAACGAAGACCCGTTACTTTTTTATCGTGCCATCGCAAGACTCTCCAGGACCTATTTAACGCCAAGCGGCATACTTTACTTCGAGATTAATGAGTATCTTAGTAAGGAAATGAAGGCAATGCTGGAAGCCGAAGGTTTTACTGAAATAGCACTAAAAAAAGATATCTTCGGTAGATTTAGAATGTTGAAATGCAGCCTCGTGTCGTCGTGAATATTAAAGTAATATCTAATTATGAACAAACTAGATAAAATATGTGTTTTCTGCGGAAGTAGCGATGGAAACGATGGTCAAATCACTGAAGCGGCCATACATCTTGGTGAAATTTTCGCGCAAAGAAGTATCACCCTGGTGTATGGCGCCGCCAAAATAGGAGTGATGGGCACCATTGCTAAAACTATGCTGGAGGCTAAAGGAAACGTTATAGGTATCATCCCCCAATTCCTAAAAAAGAAAGAAGTAGTCCATCTGGGACTTACCGAGCTTATTACCACCCAAAATATGCACGAACGCAAACTAAAAATGCAGGAGGTAAGCGATGGTTTTATAGCGCTCCCTGGCGGATTTGGAACCCTCGAAGAATTATTCGAAATTATTACCTGGTTGCAATTAGGATTGCACACAAAACCCATAGGACTTTTAAACACAAACGGTTTTTATGACGATCTTTTAAAAATGCTGGAAACTATGGTTCGTAAAGGATTTGTTTCTATGGAAAATTACGAGTTGTTGTTAGTAGATACTTCGGTAGAGCACCTCTTACAAAAAATGGAAGATTTTAAAACACCGGAGATTCCAAAATGGTTAAAACCGGAACGGACCTAATTTTAGGTAGCTGTATTTCTTCGGTTAAAAATTATACTTAATCGAAAGCTGATTTTTAGTGGTTTTAATTTGAATGTGTTAGACGAAATGTTTTATTACATTTAACATAACTAACAAAAAAACAATCTACCATGAAATCATCGAAAAAGTATTTTGCCGAAGCGCTCGGCACGTTCGCTCTAGTCTTATTTGGTTGCGGAGCAGCCACCATTGCAAGTGTTACCGAATCCGGTCCTGAAGGAATAGGCCTCCTTGGAATTTCGTTAGCATTTGGTCTCTCTGTTGTGGTAATGGCATATACCATAGGTCCAATTTCCGGATGTCATATTAACCCTGCTATTTCTATTGCTATGCTGGCTACTGGTAAACTATCTTTTAAAGATACCATAGGGTATGTTATTGCACAATGCTTAGGAGCTATTGGGGCTGCCGGACTTTTATTTATAATTGCTTCCGGGAGTATAGGTTTTGAAATGCCAGATTGGGGACTGGGCAGCAACGGATGGGGAGATGGGTATCTGGGTGAATACAATATGACCTCTGCCCTTGTCACAGAGTTTGTGTTTACATTTCTTTTTCTACTCGTTATCTTTGGAACCACTGCAAAAAATGCCTCTCCTTTAATGGCAGGTTTGGCTATTGGAATTTCTCTGGCGCTAATACATATGGTGGCAATACCTATTACCGGAACCTCTGTGAACCCTGCAAGAAGTTTAGGTCCTGCTTTATTCTCAGGAGGTATAGCCCTCAAACAATTATGGCTTTTTATTGTCGCTCCTATCGCAGGCGGTCTTTGCGCAGCTTTGGTAAGAACTATTTTTTTAGACGATTAGAAGGACTTTGTAAATTCAATAAAAACCTTTCAGGAATTAATCGCTGAAAGGTTTTTTCCATGGAACTTATTTTATATTTGTGTTCATGAACGCCGAAGAAAAAATAAACGAACTCCGCACACAACTCCGTGCCCATAATTATAACTACTATGTACTTGATAATCCTACCATCGAAGACTACGATTTTGATGTATTATTGAAGGAGCTTCAAGACCTAGAAACAGCCCATCCAGAGTTTGACGATCCCAATTCGCCTACACATAGGGTAGGAGGAGCAGTGACCAAAAATTTTGAAACGGTGCCACACACGTTTAGAATGTACTCTTTGGATAATAGTTATTCCAAAGAAGACCTGGAAGACTGGGAAAAACGCATTAAAAAGATGGTAGATGGTGACGTGCAATATACGTGCGAGTTAAAATACGACGGTGCTTCTATGAGCCTTACCTACGAAAATGGAACTCTGGTAAGAGCCGTTACCCGGGGTGACGGATTTCAAGGCGATAACGTAACCGCAAATGTAAAAACAATTAAATCTGTGCCTTTACAACTGAAAGGCGATTATCCCGAGAAATTTGAAATAAGAGGTGAGATTGTTCTTCCGTTTGAAGGATTTACAAAAATGAATGCGGAACGTGTTGCGAACGGCGAAGAACCATATAGAAATCCGAGAAATACTGCTTCAGGAAGTCTAAAATTACAGGATAGTGCAGAGGTGGCTAAACGCCCGCTGGAGTGTTTGCTGTATAGTTTAAAAGGAAATACATTACCCGTAAGTACACAGTTTGAAGGATTGGAAAAAGCCCGTGAATGGGGTTTTAAAGTGCCAGAAGTAGCAAAACTTGCCAAAAGTATTGATGAAGTTCTGGAATTTGTTACCTATTGGGATGTCCATCGCCATGAATTACCGTATGAGACAGATGGCGTTGTGATAAAGGTGAATAATTTACAACAGCAGGAAGAATTAGGATATACGGCCAAAGCGCCAAGATGGGCTATGGCATATAAGTTTAAAGCCGAGCAGGTTTCAACACTATTAGAACAAATTACCTATCAGGTGGGAAGAACGAGGGCCATTACGCCTGTAGCCAATTTACAACCTGTAGAATTGGCTGGAACCATCGTAAAAAGAGCTTCATTACATAATGCAGACCAGATTGAAAAGCTGGATATTAGAGAAGGTGATACTGTGTATGTTGAAAAAGGAGGCGAAATAATCCCAAAAATTATTGGGGTAAATTTTACTGAAAGAGATCCAAACTCACAACCTACCAACTACATCACCCAGTGTCCCGAATGCAATACACCACTCACTCGTACCGAAGGAGATGCAAAACATTTTTGCCCTAACGAAGATGGATGTCCGCCGCAGATTATTGGGCGCATCCAGCATTATATTTCACGAAAAGCGTTGGATATTGAAGGATTGGGAGGCGAGACCGTAGCTTTATTGGTGACCAACGGACTCATTAACAACTATGCAGATCTGTATCATCTCACAGCAAACCAACTACTACCGTTGGAGCGAATGGCGCAAAAAAGTGCTGAGAATCTGGTCGCTGGTGTGGAAGCCTCTAAAGGCATTCCGTTTGAGCGGGTTTTGTTTGGTCTGGGTATACGATATGTTGGAGAAACGGTAGCCAAGAAACTGGCAAAGCATTTTAAAAGTATAGAAGCATTAATGGCAGCTTCGTTTGAAGCATTAATAGCCGTAGACGAAATTGGCGATCGTATTGCTGAAAGCGTTATCGAGTTTTTTACTTCCGAAGAAAACAAAGAAACCATAAGCAGATTAAAAGAGTCCGGCGTACAATTAAAACTTAGTGAAGAAGCGCTGGCAAATCAAACCGATACGCTGGCAGGAAACACGTTTGTGGTCTCCGGCGTATTTTATAAAGTTACCAGAACCGAGCTTAAAAAGTTAATTGAAGACAATGGTGGGAAGGTTTCTTCTTCAATTTCTGGCAAGACAAATTACGTGGTTGCGGGAGATAAAATGGGACCCAGCAAACGCACGAAGGCAGAAGTGTTAGGAATTGCGATTATTTCGGAAGATGATTTTTTAGGGATGCTGTAAAGTACAGGATCTTGTCTGGTACTGTCACCAGTGAAGCTTTTCTACTAAAATGTATTGGGAAAACCTTCGAAGCTTTTATTTTTGTGCTAGCTTACTACGCTTATGATTTTTAAAAAACTGAAACAGAAGTCTCTTAAAAAAAGGCTGGATGCGCATCTTAAGGAGCGTGATATTTCGGGTATAAACTCCCAGGTAAAAACTATTGGTTTTTTAATAGATGAGGCACACACCCTGGATCTTGAAAAATTTTACGAATGTTTTAAAGATTTCGATCTGCAACCTAAAGATGTAAAGGTGTTCTCTTTTGTAGAAAGTAAAAAAAGGCTCCCAAGTTTGCGGCAAAACCAGGTACAGAATAAAGATTTTGACTGGAAAGGTATTTTACATAACCAGAATGCTCAGGAATTTCTGGATACAGAGTTTGATGTGTTAATTGGCTATTATTCAGGACCACACGAAATTATGGATCTCCTCGTGGCGGCAAGTAAGGCAAAGTTTAAAGCAGGTTTTCAAGGTGCAGATGAGCGGTTGTACGATTTGTTGCTGGACCTTCCGTTTAAAGATTTCACATTGTTTAAAAGTGAATTGAAAAAATATTTGTTGGTGTTGGGGAAGATGTAGGTTCGTAGTTGAGGATTTGTAAAGTATATAAATTGAGATAAAAGTAGTTGGTTAGGTTTGATAATTAGTAAATTGAGCCCGATTAAAAAAGATATATGAAAGATAAAAAACTTGCGGTTCTAATTGACGCAGATAATGTTCCGTATGCGCATGTAAAAGAAATGCTTAATGAGATTGCTAAATATGGAAATCCAACCATCAAAAGAATTTATGCAGACTGGACTAAACCCACAGTTTCAGGTTGGAAAAATGTTTTACTGGAAAATGCAATAACTCCAATACAGCAGTACAGTTACACATCGGGTAAAAACTCAAGTGATAGTGCGTTAATTATTGATGCTATGGATCTATTGTATTCAAAAAAGGTGGACGGATTTTGTATTGTTTCAAGTGATAGTGATTTTACAAGACTTGCAACACGACTTAGGGAGGCTGCTATGTTTGTAATAGGAATTGGTGAGAAAAAAACTCCTCAACCCTTCATAACGGCTTGTGATAAATTTATTTATATAGAAATTCTAAAAAAGGAAAAGGAAACAGACCTAGCTGTAAAAGCAAAAAAACTGCGAAATGCTAAGGTTGAAACATCTTCCGTAAGCAAAATAGACAAAAATTTAATAAATCTTATGAAAGAAAGTATTGATGAGATTTCAGATGAGAACGGTTGGGTTTTTCTTGGTTCGTTAGGGAATTATATCATTAAGAAGAAAACAGATTTTGATCCAAGAAATTATGGTTTTCTCAAGTTATATCCACTAATAAAAAAAATAGGAGAATTTGAAATTGAAGAAAAGGATACCGGCGAGAATAATATTAGACACATTTATATTAAAAACAAATAAATAACGTCAATCAAAAAGCCGATATGTGAATCCATAATTTTTCTGCTTACATTCAAAAACAATTTTTTACCTCTCAAAAAATACCAAGACTAATTTCTTACACTTTTTTCCTCTTCATAAGTAATCCAAAAGTTTTTATTAAATTTTTTACTTTTAAGTTTTAGGAAAATCATAGCATTTCAGAATTTACATAGAACAGAATCGTAGTATCTTTGTGTACATTTCAGCATAAAATTTTCAGAATATGAAAGAACTTATAGGAACAGGCGTTGCGCTTATCACCCCATTTACAACCGAAGGCGAAGTAGATGTGTCTGGACTACAAAAGGTAGTGAATTTTCAAATTGAAAACGGTATAGATTATTTGGTAGTTTTAGGAACCACGGGTGAAAGCGTAACCTTAACTAAAGCCGAAAAGCAATTGGTAGTTAACACCATTGTGGAAACCAACGCAGGAAGATTGCCTTTGGTATTGGGAATTGGCGGGAATGATACCGCGCAGGTGGTTCAGGAAATGAAAATGACTGATGTAAGCAAGTTCACCGCAATTCTTTCAGTTTCACCATCGTATAATAAACCTACTCAGGAAGGTATTTATCAGCATTTTGCAGCGCTGGCGAAAGTAGCACAAAAACCTATTATTTTATATAATGTTCCAGGGCGTACGGCAAGTAATATGGCACCTGAGACAGTGGCAAGATTAGCGAACGATTTTGAAACCATTGTTGCTATTAAAGAAGCGGCCGGAGATTTAATCCAGGCCATGAAAATGATAGACCAAACTCCGGAAGGGTTTCTTGTAATTAGCGGGGACGACATGATCGCCCTGCCGATGACATTGGCGGGTGGTGCCGGAGTAATTTCGGTAATTGGCGAAGGCTTTCCGAAAGATTTTTCAACAATGATCACTTTAGCTCTTGAAAGACGGGTAGACGAAGCATACTCACTACATTATAAAATTGCTCCCTGCATAGACTATATTTTTGCTGAAGGAAACCCCGAAGGAATTAAAGCTGTTTTCAACCGGTTAGGAATTTGTGGGGATACCGTACGACTCCCATTGGTAGGAATAGGTAAACAATTACGAGATAAAATTGATGCTTTTATAACAGCGTATTAATTTTTGAAACAAACACAGAAATAAAACGTCCTTATACCGCATTAATGAGACAATAATTAGTGCTATAATAAGTTTTGTAATCACGTATAATTCACTACTTTTGCACGATGTTTTTGAAATACTTTAAAATCACTTTTCTTAGTTTGCTGGCAATTGCGTCTTTGGCCTCTTGTAGCGACTATCAAAAATTATTAAGATCTGAAGATACTGCGGCCAAATATGCCGGAGCAGATTCATTATACAATGCCGGGAAATATAAGAAAGCGCTCAAGTTAATGGAGCAAATAGTTCCTGCTTACAGAGGGAAGCCTCAAGCAGAACGTCTTATGTTTATCTATGCCAATACGTTTTATGAACTGGAAGATTTTTACCTTGCGGGCTATCAATTTGAGCGTTTTGAAACATCATTCCCAAAAAGTGACAGCGTAGAAATTGCTGCATATAAGTCGGCTAAAAGTTATTACCAATTATCTCCACGGTATTCCCTGGAGCAAAAAGATACCAGAATTGCACTGGAGAAGTTGCAAACCTATATCAACAAATATCCAAACTCTGAGTACCGTACAGAAACAAACCTTTTGGTAAAAGAATTGCGGGAAAAGCTGGAGAAAAAAGATTATGAAATTGCGATGCAATATTTAGATATTGCGGAGTACCTGGGGTCTTACATTCCTGCTATTGAGGCTTTTGAAAATTTTATTGTAGACCATCCTGGTTCACTTTATAAAAAAGAAGTGTATTACGCAAGGTTAGAAGCAGCGTACAAAAGAGCTGTAACAGGAGTGCCGGACAAGTTACAGGAGCGTTTGCTTACGGCACAGGGATTTTATAAGTCTTTTCTGAAATATTACAAAAACGATACTTCAGAAATAAAAGAAAAAGCAGACGAAATTGCTAAAGAAATTGAGGCAAGAACAGTTACAACAACCGTAGTAGAACCTACACGTTAATATACACCTATTATGAGCGATATTAAAAATTCTGAAGCGCCTATCAACACAATAACGATAGACAAAAATAAGATAGATGCACCTACCGGGAATATCTATGAAGCTATTTCAATTATTGCAAAAAGAGCAAACCAGATTAATGGAGACATTAAAAAGGAGCTTTTGGAAAAATTGGATGAGTTTGCTACCTATAATGATAGCCTGGAAGAAATTTTTGAAAACAAAGAGCAAATCGAAGTTTCAAAATTCTATGAAAAACTTCCTAAGCCACACGCTTTAGCAGTTCAGGAATGGCTGGATGAGAAAATCTACCACCGTAATACTGCAGACGAAGCCCTAGAAGAATAGTATGTCTGTTTTAAGCGGTAAAAAAATAGTGCTTGGTGTTACAGCCGGGATCGCCGCTTACAAAACAACATATTTGGTTAGGTTGTTTGTAAAGGCGGGAGCCGAGGTTAAAGTTGTGATGACTCCTTCGGCAAAAGATTTTGTTACACCGCTTACCCTGTCAACCCTTTCTAAAAATGAAGTGCTCTCCTCGTTTACGAACGAAGAAGACGATACTGCCCAATGGAACAACCACGTAGAGTTGGCCCTTTGGGCAGACTTGTTCGTTATAGCTCCGGCTACTGCAAACACGCTTTCTAAAATGGCACATGGCACTTGCGACAATTTATTGCTTGCGGTGTATCTTTCGGCGAAATGCCCTGTATATTATGCACCAGCTATGGATCTGGACATGTACGAGCATCCTTCAACCAAAGCTACTTTTAAGAAATTAACTTCCTTCGGAAATATTCAAATTCCTGCCACTCACGGCGAATTGGCAAGTGGTCTTGTGGGCAAGGGGCGTATGGCAGAGCCTGAGGATATTGTAACTTTTATAGAAGCTGAAATTACTAAAAACCTCCCGCTGAAAGGAAAAAAAATACTAATTACAGCCGGACCCACCTACGAAGCTATAGATCCTGTTCGCTTTATAGGAAATCATAGCAGCGGAAAAATGGGGTACGCTATTTCAGATGAAGCAGCCAACCTTGGAGCTGAGGTGATTCTGGTTTCAGGACCTTCTCACGTAACTTTAAAAAACTCTTTTGTGAATAAGGTGATGGTAACTTCGGCAAAAGAGATGTATCTGGCAGTACACGAGCATTTTACTAGTTGCGACGTGGCTATTTTAAGCGCTGCAGTGGCAGATTACCGACCTGCTGTAATAGCTTCAGAAAAAATAAAAAAGAAAGAAGGCTTGCTTACCCTTCAGCTGGAAAAAACCGAAGACATTTTAGCTTCCATAGGCAAGATAAAAACAAAGCAGTTTTTGGTAGGATTTGCCTTAGAGACTCAAAACGAGCTTGAAAACGCAAAAAATAAACTCCAAAAAAAGAATTTAGACTTAATTGTATTAAATTCGCTAAAAGATAAAGGTGCAGGCTTTAAAGGTGATACTAATAAGGTAACCTTTGTGACCAAGGACAATAAAGTGCTGCCTTTTTCAGTTAAACCCAAAACAGAAGTCGCTAAAGACATTTTACAATATATTTTACAACACATTCATGCATAAGATTTTACTTTCAATAGTCGTATTATTTGCTTGTATTACTGCAAGTGCTCAGGAATTAAACGCAAGTATCACCATAGATGCAGAGCAAACAGGACAGCCTAATCAACAGGTTTTCAGAACATTGGAGAGCCAATTGACGGATTTTATTAATAACACGCAGTGGACCAATAAGAAGTTCTTAAACCAGGAACGTATAGATTGTAACTTCACGCTTATTTTAAACGCCTACGAGGGAGATTCTTTTGGAGGAACATTACAGGTACAGGCTTCCCGCCCGGTATTTGGATCTACGTATGACAGCCCTATTTATAATTATAACGATAAGCAGTTTTCTTTTGATTACGTAGAATTCCAGCCGCTTACCTTTAATATTAATTCTTTCGACTCTAATTTAATGTCGGTTATAGTATACCATATCTATACTGTCATTGGTTTGGATGCAGATACTTTTGAGTTAAATGGGGGTGCTCCTTATTTTGAAACCGCTAAACAAATTGTAAATACGGCTGCTTCCAGTAACTTTGCAGGATGGAAGTCTACAGACGGTATCCAGTCCAGATTTAGGTATAATGATGCCTTATTAAGCAATGTATATCAGGAGTTTCACGAGGCAATGTATATCTATCATTTAAATGGTATGGATATGATGCATAAAGATCCTAAAATTTCAAAATTGAAGGTGCAGGAAGCAATACAGACCTTAAAGAGTATAAACGACCGTAGGCCAAACTCTTTTATATTACGAACATTTTTTGATGCAAAAAGCGATGAAATTGCGGCTATATTTAGTGGTGGACCGAAGGTGAATATCACTCAGTTTATTGAGAATTTAAACCGAATGGCGCCTACAAAACGATCAGTTTGGTCAGAAATTAAATTTTAGGATTTCAGCAGTCTTATCTGTAGAAATTCTTAAACTTCTACTATCTTAGTAGCACAAAATAAATGTGTCTTGCTAACTCAACTTTCTATAAAAAATTATGCCTTAATAGACGATATTAAGGTAGCTTTCTCTAAGGGTCTTACCACAATTACCGGTGAAACCGGTGCGGGGAAATCTATTTTATTAGGGGCGCTTTCCTTGCTTTTAGGAAAACGAGCAGATATAAGTAGTGTGAAAAACCCTGCAAAAAAGTGCGTTATTGAAGGCGATTTTGAGGTTGCCATTTATAAACTAAACGCTCTTTTTGAAACCTTAGACCTGGATTACGAAGACCATACCATTATACGCCGTGAGATTCTGCCAAGTGGTAAATCGCGGGCTTTTGTAAATGATACTCCTGTAACACTACAACAGTTACAGCAATTGGGTGAGCGGCTGGTAGATATTCACAGCCAGCACGAAACGAGATCTTTGTTAACCGAAAAAAACCAATTAGAGGTGATTGATGCGGTTGCGGGTAACGAACACCTTTTACAACAATATACGGAAGGTTTGCAGGATTATAAAAAATTACAAACCGAATTGCGGACTCTTATTGGTGAAAAAGAAACCAGCGCAAAGGAGCTGGACTACCACTCTTTTTTATATACCGAATTACAAGAAGCAGCGCTTTCTACAATAGACCAGGTGGCGCTTGAAGAAGAATATGAAAAATTAAATAATGCCGAAACTATTCAGGAAGGTCTCGCTAGTGTGTTAAAATTATTTTCTGAAGAACAAATAGGGATACTGGAAACTGCGAAGGAAGCCCGCCTGCATCTGGGGAAAATTAAAACGTTTTCTTCGGGATATGAGGCACTCTGGGAACGATTGAACAGTGTTTTAATTGAACTGGAAGATCTCGAAGAAGAAGTTGCTACGCAAGCTGAACAGCTGGAAGCAGATCCTTCATCCTTGTTTGAAATACAGGCCAAGTTGCAATTACTCTATAAATTACAGCAAAAGCACACCGTCGCTTCTGTTGAAGAATTAGTTGCTATTGAAAAAGATCTGGCGCAGAAAATAGATGAAACCGCCAATGTAGATACCCGTATTGCTATGCTGGAAGCTTCGGTTACCACAGCAAAAAATAGTTTACTGGAAGTTTCAGATACATTACATGCTACCCGATTAAAAGTTATTCCTGGTCTTAAAAGTCAATTAGAATCTCTGCTAAAAAAGTTAGGATTGCCCAATGCACAGTTTCAGTTTGTTTTACATAAAATTTCAGAATTTAAGGAGCAGGGAGCAGATTCTTTGGAGCTCCTTTTCACTGCTAATAAAGGCACACAGTTTGGAGCGCTTAAAAAAGTAGCTTCCGGAGGAGAATTAAGCCGGATCATGCTTTCAATTAAAGCAGTTTTAGCCAGCTATAAAAACTTGCCTACCCTTATTTTTGATGAAATAGATACAGGAGTTTCTGGCGAAATTGCGCAGCAAATGGCAACTATTATGGAGCAAATGAGTAGTACTATGCAAGTGTGCAGCATTACCCATTTACCACAAATTGCGGCCAAGGGCAACCAACAATTAAAAGTGTATAAAGAAGACATTAATAACGTAACCACAACACAATTAAAGCAACTTACGGAAGAAGAGCGAATTGTAGAAATTGCTCAAATGATTGGCGGTCATACGTTGACAGATTCGGCTTTGGCTCACGCAAAACAATTACGCAATTAACTGTATATTTGCTTAACAACATAACAATAAACCTGAAAAACCCATGGGATATAATTTATTAAAAGGAAAAAAAGGAATTATTTTTGGAGCACTGGACGAGCATTCAATTGCCTGGAAAACTGCAGAGCGCATTCACGAAGAAGGTGGAACTTTTGTGCTTACAAATGCACCTATTGCTATGCGAATGGGGCAGATTAAAACTTTGGCCGAAAAGACAGGCTCTCAAATTATACCTGCAGATGCTACCAGCCTTGAAGATCTTGAAAATTTAGTGGATCAGGCTATGGAGATTCTGGGTGGGAAAATAGATTTTGTATTACACTCTATCGGGATGTCTGTTAATGTGAGAAAAGGAAAGCATTATACAGACCAGAATTACGATTGGACCCATAAAGGTTGGGATGTTTCGGCAGGCTCTTTTCATAAAACCATGCAGACCTTGTATAAAAAAGATGCCATGAATGAGTGGGGAAGTATTGTAGCTCTTACGTATATGGCGGCGCAACGGGTATTTCCGGATTACAACGATATGGCAGATAACAAGGCATATTTGGAGTCTATCGCCAGAAGTTTCGGGTATTTTTTCGGAAAAGATAAAAAAGTACGCGTAAATACAATTTCTCAATCTCCAACTCCAACTACTGCAGGACAAGGAGTAAAAGGTTTTGACGGCTTTATAGCGTATGCTGAAAAAATGTCTCCTTTAGGTAATGCAACTGCGGAAGATTGTGCCAACTACACTATTGCTATGTTTAGTGATTTAACGAAACGTGTTACGCTACAAAATTTATTTAACGATGGGGGCTTCAGCAATATGGGAGTGAGTGATTTGGTGATGGACAAATTTGTAGAAAATGAGTAATTACTATTTGAAATGCAAAATAAATCCGCCGGAAGCAATTCTGGCGGATTTTTTTTTGATCTTCATCGTGTATCCGTTCTTTTCGTCGAATTAATGTTTTATTATGATTTTTTTTTGATATTTTTAAGAGTTATTAACTAAATACCTTAAATATTATGAGAAAAACTACTTTTTTTTGGGTTATGATTTTCGGTTTTATCGGAACTCTATTTGCTCAAACCCCTATTGAAATGTCCGAAATTCAGGAAG
Organism: uncultured Flavobacteriaceae bacterium; assembly: GCA_963793275.1. GTDB lineage: Bacteria > Bacteroidota > Bacteroidia > Flavobacteriales > Flavobacteriaceae > Marinirhabdus. Next base: position 1,558,104 of record CAWBZL010000003.1, on the reverse strand, counting down.
CTCGTCTTGCTGAAGGTCAAGGCATAAATATCCAGGAATTACTGGATAGAAGAGAGGCAGTTGGGAGCAGCACCCTACCAATGTCAGAGTATTTTAATACTGAAGAAATAGCTGCTTTATCCAGTTATTATAAGTCACAAAATAGAAATATCCTCGCAGATTTTACTCCTACTGCCGGAGCAACCGAAACTTTTGCAGTAGCACCTGGAGATTTCTTTTTTGATACAGGTGGTCCAGGTGGTGGAGGTTTAAATGCAGGTGGTGGACCAGGTACTGAATTACCAGGAAATTATTTAAACTGTGATTGTGTAACAACAACAACGCTTGAAGGAGCAACTGAAATTGAGTTTACTGAATTTGAAGTTTTTGGAAACTTTGATTTTTTAATTGTTTATGATGGTACTGATGCTTCTGGTCCCGTACTTTATGATAGTAATACTAATGCTACTACAGATACGTTTGCCGGGATGGTTGCGCTAAACGGATCTGGTGTATTTACAGGTACTTCCGGCGATATAACTTTTGTATTTGATGCTTCAGGTGTCGTAGACCATACTGGTTGGGAAGTTGAAATACTTTCTGCTGGTGGTGGCGGTGGCGGCTCCAATGAATGGAGTGTTTTAGTAGAAGATCTCTCTGGAAACTTTGGAGACGAAGTAACCTGGGAATTAAGAGATAATACGTCTGCTGTAATTTTAAGTGGTGGACCCTATGTAACCAATTATTCAGATTTTCAAACAGTAACAACTTCTAACGAACCTCTTGAATTTTTTATTACCGCCGTTGGTTTCTTTGGTGATAATACCCCTAACTATACAGTTTCCTGTAGTGGTGCGGTGGTTGTTTCCGGATCTTTGTTTGGTGGAGATACAGCAACAGAATCCGGTCTTCTTTGTGGCAGTACGCCACCACCACCTCCCGCAGCTGAATCTATTGCATATGGTTACGAAGCATTTGCTCTTAATATGTACGGTAATTTTGATACAGCTAACCCTGGAGTTTTTAACTCTGTGAGTACAGGAGGCCCAACCACAGGTTTTGAACCAGCTGGTGATATAGATCCAACAAATAATAGTACTGCTTACGTTAATGATGCAGATGCCGTGGGTGGATTAGGGTATTACAGTGTAGATATAGCTACCGGTGTTTATACATTGATTGGTCCTTCATCTCAAAGTTATAATGGGTTTTCGTTTAACCCGGTAGATGGATTGTTATATGCTGTAGATGGCTTAAATCTATATTCAGTTGATAAAGCTACCGGTGTAGGAACTTTAATTGGACCTTTTGGAATTGGGGCTGGTGAGCTTATAATTGATATCGCCATAGATGGTAATGGAGATGCATATGTTCATGATGTCGTGACAGATTCTATATATACAGTAGATCTTACTACTGGTACTGCAACCTTATTAGGAGCAACAGGATTTGATGCTAATTTTGCACAAGGAATGACCTGGGATCCAAACACAGATACAGTATATCTGGCTGCATTTAACAATACAGCCTTTTTAGGACAGCTTCGTTCTGTAAATACTGCAACCGGAGCAACTACAGTAGTGGGTGTTTTTAATGGTGGAGCTACTGCTGAAGTTACCTGGATGGCGGTACAAGCTTTACTTTTAAACGACGAATGTTCAGGAGCCATTGCTATGGAATGTGGTGATACAGAAACAGGAGATACCACAACCAATACAGATACTGGTGGAGCGAATGCATCTCCGGATGCTTGGTATTCTTTTACGGGATCAGGAACAGCAGAACTAGTAACCTTTTCTTTATGTGATGGTGGTACAGGATACGATTCTTTACTAACAGTATTTGATGCTTGTGGTGGAGCTGTTGTAGCAGCTAATGATGATAGTTGTGGATTGCAGTCTGAAGTTTCCTTTTTATCAGACGGTACCACTACATATTATGTAGCTGTTGAAGGTTTTGGAACAAGCGCCGGAGCCTTTAGCTTAGCTGTTACGTGTAATCCGGTTGCAGAGAACGATCTATGTGATGATGCGATTGATATTAGTTGTGGAGAAACTGTTTTAGGTTCTACAGAATTTGCTACCCCAGATGCAGGTTCGCCTGATTGTGGAGCTGGCAACAACTCACCTGGTGTTTGGTATGTTATAGACGATACTTCTGGTTTGGTAACAGACTATACCGTTTCATTATGTGACGGTGGTACTACTTATGATAGTAAACTTGTAGTTTACTCTGGAGACTGTGGTACGTTAGTTTGTGTTGCAGAGAACGATGATAGTTGTGGATTGCAGTCTGAAGTTTCTTTTCAGGGCGATGGTAGTTCAACCTATTATATCCTTGTAAATGGATTTGGTACGGGAAGTTCAGGAGATTTTTCACTTAACTTAAGTTGTACTCCAGTACCGCCATTTAACGATATGATTGTTAATTCTATAGATGTAGATGAAGCAGGTTTACCTTATACAGACCCATCAGTACCAATGCCGGCAGCAACGACAGAAGCAGGAGGAACTCCGGCAAACTGTGATAATGCGGGTGTATTGGGTGTTTGGTATAACTTTGTTCCTGAGAATAATGGAACTGCTACCGCAACAGTAGTTTCACCTGCAGGCTATACATCAGTAACGTTCTACACGGCTCCAAATGAGGAAGCTGTTGAGACAGATCTTACGTTGGTAGATTGGTTCGATAACCAGTGTGTACCAGGAGTTACAACATCTATCCCAGTAGTGGCAGGGCAGGCATACTATGTGTATGTAGCCAACCACGAAGGAGTTACAGACATTGTCATAGATGGTGATTTCTTCCTTGGAGTAGGTGATGCTGTTGTAGATGGCTTTACGTATTTCCCTAACCCTGCCAACAATGAGTTGAATCTGGATGCAGGAGCCCGAAGCATAGACAGCGCAGCTATCTATAACATTTTAGGACAAACAGTAGTAGAGCAGCAAGTTGGCGCTAGTAGCACCCGTCTGGATGTAGCTGCATTAAGTGTAGGAACTTACATCTTAAAAGTAGTTGTAGAAGGAGAAGTTGGTATTTACAAGATTGTAAAACAGTAACCTTCATCTGCTGAGTAATTTAAATATAGAACCTCCCAAATATTTTGGGAGGTTCTTTTTTGTTTGAATAAATTATGCGGAACGATTAGATAGTTACTTAGAAATAACCTATATTTAACATAAATTAACTTTAAGTAAATTATTATGAAAAAAATTACCTTTTTATGGGGATTGATGTTCTGCTTTATGGGAACATTATACGCTCAGACAACCTCAGAACTTGCTGAAATTCAAGCAAAAAGTGCTGTACAGGCTGAAAGCATTGATGTACAGGAACTTCTGGCAAGGGCTAATAGTGTTGGAAACACTTCCTTACCAATTGCGGGCCTTTTTACTAGCGCAGAACTGGAGGTTCTTAGATCTTTCCATCAATCTCAAAACAGAAATGCATTAGCCGATATAATTCCAACGGCTGGAGCTACTGAAACTTTTGCGGTTGTAACCGGCGATCGTTTTTTCGATCCAGGCGACCAGGAGGAAGCAGTACAGGAGGAACTCCTGGGAATTATCCTAACTGTGGTTGTGTTACCTTAACAACCCTAACTGGAGTAACAGATATTAATTTTGATTTTTTCAGTGTTTTTGCAACATTCGATTGGTTAAGAATTTATGATGGTGTAGATACCACGGGAACAGTATTATATGACAATTCATCAGGTGGAGCACAGCAAGGAGATATAACTCTTGCAGATATGGCTGCCTCATCGGGAACTATGTTTACGTCAACAACAGGAAGTTTAACCTTTGAGTTTAATTCATCAACCGTAGTAGATTACGGCGGTTGGGATGTTGAAATTAACCCTGGCTCACCACCACCACCACCTTCTGGTGATTTAATTGCTTATGGCTATGAGGCATTTGACATAAATGAATATGGAAGTTTTGATCCTGAGGCACCAGAAGTGTTTACCAGTATCTCACTAGGTGCAAACGATACATTTCTAGAAATAGCTGGTGATGTAGATCCTAATGATATTACAACAGCATATGCGGCAACTGTAGCACCAAATTTTTATAGCGTGGATATTGCCTCTGGTGTTTATACACTTATTGGTCCTCTAACACAAACCCTTATAGGTGTTGCTTTCGATCCTACGTCAGGAATTCTTTACGGAGTTGATGCAAATGGTAATTTGAATACAATTGATACAGCAACAGGGACTTTAACTTTAGTTGGTCCTGTGGGAGCAGCTTTTGCTCTAGCTGATATAGCTATTACTGGCAGTGGAGACGCATATGGACATGATATTGCAGGAGATTTAATTGTTTCTATTGATTTAACCACCGGTGCTGCAACAGCAATTGGAGCTACAGGTTTTGATGCTAATTTTGCACAGGGAATGACCTGGGATCCAAATAGTGATACTGTTTACTTAGCTGCATTTAACCAAGTTACCTTTTTGGCTGAATGGAGATCTGTAGATTTAATGACAGGAACAACAACTATAGTGGGAAATATTAATGATCCAAATGATTCTGAAGTTACCTGGGTATGTATTCCACTTGTAGATCCGGCAGTTACAAACGACGAATGTTCAGGAGCCATTGCTATGGAATGTGGTGATACAGAAACAGGAGATACTACAACCAATACAGATACTGGTGGAGCGAATGCATCTCCGGATGCTTGGTATTCATTCACAGGATCAGGAACAGCAGAACTAGTAACCTTTTCTTTATGTGATGGTGGTACAGGATACGATTCTTTACTAACAGTATTTGATGCTTGTGGTGGAGCTGTTGTAGCAGCAAATGATGATAGTTGTGGATTGCAGTCTGAAGTTTCATTTTTATCAGACGGTACCACTACATATTATGTAGCTGTTGAAGGTTTTGGAACAAGTGCCGGAGCCTTTAGCTTAGCTGTTACGTGTAATCCGGTTGCAGAGAACGATCTTTGTGATGATGCGATTGATATTAGTTGTGGAGAAACTGTTTTAGGTTCTACAGAATTTGCTACCCCAGATGCAGGTTCGCCTGATTGTGGAGCTGGCAACAACTCACCTGGTGTTTGGTATGTTATAGACGATACTTCTGGTTTGGTAACAGACTATACCGTTTCATTATGTGACGGTGGTACTACTTATGATAGTAAGCTTGTAGTTTACTCTGGAGACTGTGGTACGTTAGTTTGTGTTGCAGAGAACGATGATAGTTGTGGATTGCAGTCTGAAGTTTCTTTTCAGGGCGATGGTAGTTCAACCTATTATATCCTTGTAAATGGATTTGGTACAGGAAGTTCAGGAGATTTTTCACTTAACTTAAGTTGTACTCCGGTACCCCCATTTAACGATATGATTGTTAATTCTATAGATGTAGATGAAGCAGGTTTACCTTATACAGACCCATCAGTACCAATGCCGGCAGCAACGACAGAGGCAGGAGGAACTCCGGCAAACTGTGATAATGCGGGTGTATTGGGTGTTTGGTATAACTTTGTTCCTGAGAATAATGGAACTGCTACAGCAACAGTAGTTTCACCTGCAGGCTATACATCAGTAACGTTCTACACGGCTCCAAATGAGGAAGCTGTTGAGACAGATCTTACGTTGGTAGACTGGTTCGATAACCAGTGTGTACCAGGAGTTACAACATCTATCCCGGTAGTGGCAGGGCAGGCATACTATGTGTATGTAGCCAACCACGAAGGAGTTACAGATATTGTCATAGATGGTGATTTCTTCCTTGGAGTAGGTGATGCTGTTGTAGATGGCTTTACGTATTTCCCTAACCCGGCCAACAATGAGTTGAATCTGGATGCAGGAGCCCGAAGCATAGACAGCGCAGCTATCTATAACATTTTAGGACAAACAGTAGTAGAGCAGCAAGTTGGCGCTAGTAGCACCCGTCTGGATGTAGCTGCATTAAGTGTAGGAACTTACATCTTAAAAGTAGTTGTAGAAGGAGAAGTTGGTATTTACAAGATTGTAAAACAGTAACCTTCATCTGCTGAGTAATTTAAATATAGAACCTCCCAAATATTTTGGGAGGTTTTTTTATGTCTGTAAAAGTCAACTGCAACGATTAGGTAGTCAAATAAAAATAATTTACTTTTGGGAAAATTAACTATAAACTAAATTAAATCATGAAAAAAATTACACTCTTGTGGGGTATTGCTTTGTGCTTTGTAGTAACAACGCAAGCTCAGATTTCACAACAAAATGGAGCTCGAACAGCTCAAAATACTACCGCTCAGGCTTCGTTATTAGCAGATGTAGTAGATCGTTATGAAGCAATGGGAAACCAAGTAACTGCAAAAGTTACTGATGTTTTTACCGAAAAAGAATTGCAAATTCTTAGATCATACTTAAGCAGTCAATCTTCTAGTAATAGCCGTATGGCAACATTGCTGACAGAAAATTTTGACGATATCACTACGCTTCCAGGTGCAGGTTTTGATCTTGTTAATGCTAGTGATGCTCCAGCTTCAGATTGGTTTCAGGGTAATCCTTTATCATTTCCATCGCAAGCTGGCGCACCAGAGTCATATATAGGAGCAAATTTTAACAGTACAAGTGGTTCAGTTATCAATAATTTTATGATCACTCCTCCACTTGATTTGGAAAATGGAGATGAGATTATATTTTGGAGCCGTTCTTCGGAAACAACCCCCGGGTTTGATTTCCCGGACAGACTGGAAGTTCGAATTGACCCAACCGGAGCAGATACAGACCCTGCAAACTCAACAGATGTAGGTTCTTACACAGAACTTTTATTAGAAATTAATCCAACTTTAGCATCTATGGGATATCCGGAAGTTTGGACACAATTTACAGCAACGGTAACTGGATTAACAGGAACTGTAAACACCCGTGTTGCTTTTAGATATTGGGTTACTGATGCCGGACCATTAGGAAATAACTCAGATTATATTGGTATTGATACCTTAACTATTGAAGAAGGCGGAACAACTCCTCCACCTGCTATGGATATGATCTATGCAGGTGAGGGCATTGACGATGAATATATTAATTTTGAAATTACAGATCCTGCCGGATTTACAGTAGTAGGTCCAACTACGGCAGATTATGAAGCTGGTATTATTCCAGATCCAAATAACCCTGGGTTAGGAATTATTTTAGGAGAATTAGGCACCATTCTTAGTATAGATTTTGCTACAGGTGTATATACTACCTTAGGAACTATAACACCGCCCGCGAACTCATTTTGGGCTGCAATGGATGTGGATAGTTCTGGTCAGGCATACGCTTTAGGATTAGATAACACTACAGCTGCTGGAAGTCTATATACAGTAGATCTAACGGCTTTTACTAGTACTTTGGTAGGCGCAAATGGAATTGGGTTCAATTTTGCGTTAGCAATTGATGGTAACGATGTTGCCTATACAGTTAATAATGTCGATGATTCATTGTATACTATAGATCTTGCTACTGGTTTAGCTACGCTTGTAGGTGCAACCGGCATAAATTCAGAATTTGGTCAGGAACTTACCGTTGATGACAATACAGATATGTTGTACTGGGCTGCATTCAATAATACAGCCTTTACTGCAGAATGGAGAAGTATTGATGCAGCCACAGGAACTAGTACTTTAATAGGCGGATTCACTCCAGCTGGCTTTCAGCAAATGATGTGGGTAAGTATTCCACTTACTTCACCTGTACTTACAAACGACGAATGTTCAGGAGCCATTGCTATGGAATGTGGTGATACAGAAACAGGAGATACCACAACCAATACAGATACTGGTGGAGCGAATGCATCTCCGGATGCTTGGTATTCATTCACAGGATCAGGAACAGCAGAACTAATAACCTTTTCTTTATGTGATGGTGGTACAGGATACGATTCTTTACTAACAGTATTTGATGCTTGTGGTGGAGCTGTTGTAGCAGCTAATGATGATAGTTGTGGATTGCAGTCTGAAGTTTCATTTTTATCAGACGGTACCACTACATATTATGTAGCTGTTGAAGGTTTTGGAACAAGCGCCGGAGCCTTTAGCTTAGCTGTTACGTGTAATCCGGTTGCAGAGAACGATCTATGTGATGATGCGATTGATATTAGTTGTGGAGAAACTGTTTTAGGTTCTACAGAATTTGCTACCCCAGATGCAGGTTCGCCTGATTGTGGAGCTGGCAACAACTCACCTGGTGTTTGGTATGTTATAGACGATACTTCTGGTTTGGTAACAGACTATACCGTTTCATTATGTGACGGTGGTACTACTTATGATAGTAAACTTGTAGTTTACTCTGGAGACTGTGGTACGTTAGTTTGTGTTGCAGAGAACGATGATAGTTGTGGATTGCAGTCTGAAGTTTCTTTTCAGGGCGATGGTAGTTCAACCTATTATATCCTTGTAAATGGATTTGGTACGGGAAGTTCAGGAGATTTTTCACTTAACTTAAGTTGTACTCCAGTACCGCCATTTAACGATATGATTGTTAATTCTATAGATGTAGATGAAGCAGGTTTACCTTATACAGACCCATCAGTACCAATGCCGGCAGCAACGACAGAAGCAGGAGGAACTCCGGCAAACTGTGATAATGCGGGTGTATTGGGTGTTTGGTATAACTTTGTTCCTGAGAATAATGGAACTGCTACCGCAACAGTAGTTTCACCTGCAGGCTATACATCAGTAACGTTCTACACGGCTCCAAATGAGGAAGCTGTTGAGACAGATCTTACGTTGGTAGACTGGTTCGATAACCAGTGTGTACCAGGAGTTACAACATCTATCCCGGTAGTGGCAGGGCAGGCATACTATGTGTATGTAGCCAACCACGAAGGAGTTACAGACATTGTCATAGATGGTGATTTCTTCCTTGGAGTAGGTGATGCTGTTGTAGATGGCTTTACGTATTTCCCTAACCCGGCCAACAATGAGTTGAATCTGGATGCAGGAGCCCGAAGCATAGACAGCGCAGCTATCTATAACATTTTAGGACAAACAGTAGTAGAGCAGCAAGTTGGTGCTAGTAGCACCCGTCTGGATGTAGCTGCATTAAGTGTAGGAACTTACATCTTAAAAGTAGTTGTAGAAGGAGAAGTTGGTATTTACAAGATCGTAAAACAATAATTTTTCCAAACTAAATTAAATGAAAGCCGCCTTGGTAAAACTAAGGCGGCTTTTTTATTTAGTTCATTATATTTGCTGAATGAAGGAACGATTCTATTCATTTATTATCCCAGTATATAACAGGCCCCAGGAAATTAAAGAACTTCTGGAGAGCTTTCAGGTACTTTCTTTTAACAAACCTTTTGAAATAGTAATTGTGGAAGATGGAAGCTCCGAAAGCTCTGAAGAAATAATTCGTTATTTTTCTGAAAAACTTTCTATTTCATATTACTACAAACAAAACTCCGGACCCGGCGATTCCCGAAACTATGGTATGAAGAAAGCCAAAGGGAATTACTTTATAATTTTAGATTCAGATTGCCTGCTTCCTCCTCACTATTTAGAAACAGTAGATTATTTTTTGGAGAATACGTATGTAGATTGTTATGGAGGTGCAGATGGAGCACACGCTAACTTCACACCTTTACAAAAAGCAATAAACTACACCATGACATCTTTCTTAACAACAGGAGGCATTAGAGGCAATAAAAGAAGCGTAAATACCTTTGAGCCCAGAAGTTTCAACATGGGTATTTCAAAAAAAGCATTTAATAGTACACAGGGATTCTCAAAAATACATCCGGGAGAAGATCCGGATTTATCACAACGCATTGTAAAAGCTGGCTTTAAAACCGTTTTTATTCCAAATGCTTATGTATTTCATAAAAGAAGAATTTCGTGGTCAAAATTTCATACTCAAGTAAAGAAATTTGGTATGGTACGTCCCATTTTAAATAAATGGCACCCTAATGCAGCAAAAATCACATTTTGGTTCCCAACCTTATTTGTGCTATTCACAATGACTTCAATAATTTTAGCAATTGCTGGTACGCCTCTGTTTCTCGTACCATTACTCTTATATTTAAGTGTGCTTTTTATAGACGCTGGTATTAAAAATAAAAGCATTACTATTGGGTGTATGGTAATTTTGGCTGTTTTTATTCAGTTTTTTGGCTACGGACTAGCATTTTTGAAATCTACATTCTATATTTCATGGCTGGGAAGAGATCCTGAAAAACAATTCCCTGATTTATTTTTTAAATAAAACGAAGTAGATATTCCATGGCAGTTTCAAAAAAATCGTTTAGAAGTATAAAACTGAATATGTTCTTTTTCTTTTTGCTGTTAGCCATTATTTTCTGGGCGCTCACAAAATTTTCAAAAGAGAATACTGCAAAAATTGAAGCAAAATTAGAGTACACAAATTTGCCGGAAAATTATTTATTAAACGATGACAATATAGACAGCATAACTTTTGACATTACATCCAACGGGTTCGATTTTTTAATCTATAAGATGAAGCAACCTACTGTTATAGTAGATGTTTCTAAATATTTTGATGACAATACCAAAAAAGCAATTATTCCGAGTGATAATTTAAAAGAAGAGATTGGAGAACAAATTAATTTTCGGGGAAGCATTAGGAATCTTTCAAAAGCCGAACTGAATATAGACCTGCAAGGAGTGCAATCTAAAAAAATACCAGTAGTTGTAAATGCTTTAATCACTTATAAACAAGGATTTAAAAAGACAGACTCACTCGTGGCAGTTCCAGATTCTATAAATGTTGCAGGCCCCAGGAGATTGCTGGACTCTATACAAAGCATTGTTACAAAAGAACTGGTCTTACAAAACGTAGATGAAAATATCTCCAGCAAAATTTCCCTCGAAGAATTACCTTTTGCCGAATTAAATTCAAAAACAACAACGGTTACCGTAAAACAAACCGTAAAAGAATTTGCACAGAAAAAGTTGTTGCTTCCTATAAAACTCATAAATGTACCTGCCAAAACTACCTTAAAAATAATACCCGAAAGAATAGAAATAACATTTACCGTCCCTATCGAAAAATTCGCAGCCATTACAGCCCAGGATTTTGAGTTAGTATGTGATTATGAGCAGAGAAATAAAGAAGAAAATTTTATAACGCCCACACTGGTTACTGCACCCAAAGATGCAAAGAACATAGAAATGCTAACTAAAAAGATAGATTTTTTAATTTTTAAATAATTTTTAAATGAAAATTGTAGGACTTACTGGAGGTATAGGGAGTGGGAAAACTACAGTGGCAAAAATGTTTAAAAATTTGGGTGTTCCGGTCTACATTGCCGATGTAGAAGCAAAAAAACTCACCAATTCTTCTAAGGTAATTAGAAGAAAACTTACCGAACTTTTAGGACCCGATGCCTATACTACAGACGGACTTAATAAACCCTTCGTGGCGTCTAAAATTTTTAATGATACCAAACTTTTACAGCAAGTAAATGCTATTATTCATCCAAAAGTAAAAGCTCATTTTAAACGTTGGGCAAAAAAACAAGAGGCAGTTTACTGCATTAAAGAAGTTGCAATATTATTTGAAAATGGAGGCTATAAGGATTGTGATCACACTATTTTAATAACCGCTCCCGAAAAACTAAAAATTGAAAGGCTTCTTCAAAGAGATAACAGTACGCTTGCAGAAATTAAATCCCGAATGAGAAATCAGTGGAGTGACAAAAAAAAGATGAAATTAGCGCATTCGGTAATCGAAAATATCGAATTGAAGAAAACAAAAAAAGAAGTACTTCAACTACATAAAGAACTCTCAATATCCCAGTAATAACGTTCGTTCCATAGTGTTAACATTTGGTTAAACCAACAGAAGGCTAAATGTTAAAATCTTACTTTTGATGGATGAACAAAAAACTATTTGTCTTTCTTATCCTATTGATGAGTTTATCCCTTCTTGGGATAATTTTTGTTCAAGGCTATTGGATTTCTAACTCTTATAAAACAAAGGACGACCAGTTCAGTTCTACAGTAAAAAATTCATTATTAAATGTTGCTAGATCTATTCAGGAAAGAGAATTAGATGAGTACTATTATTTATACAGTGACTTGGTAGATAGCCTGGGAAATCCTGACGAGATTACGGTTAACGAATTGTTATATGCTATTAGAGACGACGGCAACCAAGAAAAGAGTGTTTTCTACAACAGTATACTTTCCGAAGACTTTAAACTTTCTACAAGTGTTTTTGATACTGAAATTGATAGTATAAAATTTAAAAGAATTACTAACAGAAGAGAAAAAGCAGTCATTAAAGATCCGGTTGATGGAGCCGAAGCGGCGATAGATAGATTTGAAACAATAAGTAGATTAACCGACTTTGAAAAGAAAGAATTTGAGTCTGCTTTCAAAAATATTTCAGAAAAAAAGCCAATTCACCAACGCGTTAGTAAAGATGAAATTGAGAAATTCCTTACAAACGAATTAAATGAAAGGGGAATTACGTCGCCTTTTGAGTATGCTGTCTTCAGTAAAAATCTTGCGACCAAAGTACAATCAGACAATTTTGAAGTAGATCCTGAAAATACATACAGCACACCTTTATTTGTAAATGAAGATCTTAAAACTCAATACCAGTTATTTGTGGGTTTTCCAGGCCAGAAGCGAGAAGTGCTTAATTCCATACTGGGGATGGCTGTATTGTCATTAATATTTACAGGAGTTATTGTTCTGGCGTATAGTAGTGCATTATCACAACTATTTAAGCAAAGACAAATTTCTCAGATAAAAACAGACTTTATCAATAATATGACCCACGAGTTTAAAACACCTATTGCTACAATTAACCTGGCTTTAGACGCTTTAAATAACCCAAAAGTAAAAGACAATAAAGAGTTTCTAACAAGATATCTGGGGATGATTCGTGACGAAAATAGAAGAATGCACGCACAGGTAGAAAATGTGCTGCGTATTTCAAAACTAGAAAAAAATGAACTGGACTTACCCAAGGAGCGGCTTAAATTGCACGACATTATTGAAAACGCCGTTTCCCACGTAGAACTTATTGTTGAAGATAGAGGTGGCTATATAAATACTCATTTTGGAGCATTAAAATCTTCAGTCCTAGCAAACGACTCTCACCTCACCAATGTTGTTGTTAATATTCTTGATAACGGTATAAAATATTCTGAAGAAGCACCAAAGCTTGATGTGTATACAGAAAATGTAAAAAACACCATCGTTTTAAAGATAAGAGATCAGGGAATTGGGATGACAAAAGCTGTTCAGAAAAAAATATTCGAAAAATTTTACCGGGAACATACCGGAGACATTCACAACGTAAAAGGGCACGGGCTCGGTTTGGCTTATGTAAAGCGTATCCTTGAAGATCACGATGCCGAAATTTACGTGGAAAGTGAAAAAGATAAAGGAAGTACTTTCATCATTAAATTACACTTAATATCATAACTTATGGAAACAGAAAACAAAAAAATCCTACTTGTAGAAGACGATCCAAACTTTGGAACCGTATTAAAAGATTATTTAGCCATGAACGACTACGATGTGGTTCATGCCAAAAACGGTATGGAGGGTTTTGAAAAATTTAAAAAAGACGACTACGATCTTTGCATCCTGGACGTCATGATGCCATATAAAGATGGCTTCACTCTCGCTAAAGAAATTAGAGAGAAAAATGAAGAGGTGCCTATTATTTTTCTTACTGCAAAAGCAATGAAGGAAGACGTACTAAAAGGGTATAAAGTAGGAGCAGATGACTACCTGAACAAACCTTTTGACAGTGAAGTATTGCTTATGAAAATTAAAGCAATCATCCAACGTAAGGCTACAGACTCTATTGCAGACAGCAAGCAATTTGAATTTGAGATTGGAAACTTCCACTTAAACTCTAAGTTACGTTTCTTAACCTATAAAAAGCAGGATCCTAGTAAACTGTCTCCAAAAGAAAACGAATTACTACGATTACTCGCGCTACATAAAAACGATCTTATGCCACGTGAATTAGCGTTGACCAAAATATGGAGAGACGACAACTACTTTACCTCACGTAGTATGGATGTGTATATTGCCAAATTGCGTAAATACCTAAGCATAGATGAAGATGTTGAGATTATCAACATTCACGGAGAAGGATTCCGTTTGGTGGTTAAAAGCGAAGTAGACCAATAATATTAATGATAGCAAGTGTTATAAACGCCACCTGATTTAGTTCGGGGTGGCGTTTTTGTGTTTAATAAATTCTATAATTTTTATGGGATCTGTTGTATACTCAAACCACTCAATTGCCTCATTTCTTCGAAACCACGTTCCTTGTCTTTTTGCAAACCTGCGTGTATTCTTTTTTATTTCTGAAATAGCCTCTTCTTCAGTAAAAACACCATCAAAAAACTGAAATAATTCTCTATAGCCAACTGTTTGTAAAGCATTAAGTTCCTTATGCTCATACAGGTTTTTAGCTTCTTCCAATAAGCCTTCTTCAATCATATTATCTACTCGTAGGTTTATACGCTCGTACACTAAAGGTCGCTGAGCAGTAAGGCCTATATAAAGCGTATTGAAATTCCTTTTTGAAGCTCCCTGGTTCAAAAACGAAGAGAAAGGTTTCCCCGTTCCACGAATAATTTCCAAAGCGCGAATTATTCTATGCTTGTTCTGGATGTCTGCTTTTTCAAAATAAGCAGGATCTTTATTTTTTAATTCCTGCTGAAGAGGAGCCAATCCCCCTTCTTCAAATTCTTTATTAAGTTGAAGCCTTATCATTTCAGAAACCTTTGGAAACGTGTCAAGACCTTTTACAACAGCATCCACATACAAACCCGAACCACCCACCATAACTACTATAGTGTTCTTTTTAAAGAGCTTTTTAAGCGTAGTAAGAGCGTCTTTTTCAAAATCGCCTACATTGTAGGGTTCAAAAATACTCCGGTTTTGGATAAAATGGTGCGGAACTGCAGCAAGTTCTTTCGCAGAGGGAACAGCGGTACCCAGCGTCATTTCTTTATAAAATTGTCGGGAATCTGCCGAAATTATTTCCGTAGAAAAATATCGTGCAATTTCAATGGCTAAAGCAGTTTTACCAATGGCAGTAGGACCCACCACACAAATAAGTAGGGGATTGGCAGCCATATTATTCTATAATGTCTTCATCATGTAAACGTGTACCACAGCGGTGGCAAAAATCTGCATCGTCTCTGTGTTTTATAGTATTACAATTTCGGCAGGACTGAGAATTGACGTGAACATAATTGGGGTCATTAATTTCTATGTCGTCTTTAATACTATTTTTCCCATCCAGAGTTTTTGTGTACTCTGCACTTACAATTCCGGTAGGCACGGCAATAATACCATACCCCATAATCATAATTACTGCCGCAATAAACTGCCCTAACGGAGTAACGGGTGCAATATCCCCAAAACCAACTGTGGTAAGGGTTACAATACACCAATAAACACTCACCGGAATGCTTACAAAACCACTTTCTTCCCCTTCAACAATATACATAATTGTGCCTGCTATGATGGAAATAATAAGTACTGCGAACAAAAAGACAAATATTTTTGGTCTGCTATCTACAAGGGCTTTTCTAAGTTTATTAGATTCTCCTATATAGCGGGTAATCTTTAAAATTCGGAACACCCGTAACAACCGCAAGGCACGTACGGCTAGCAAAACATTGGTTCCTGCAAGAATAAACGATAGGTAGAGCGGGATGGTTGAAAGAAAATCGATAATCCCGTAGAAGCTAAAAATATATCTTGAAGGTTTTTTAATGGTAATAATACGGGCAATATATTCAAAAGAGAAAAAGATGGTAATTATCCATTCGCCATAATACAAATAATCGTAGATATATCCGGGCCATCCACGAACACTCTCCACCATTACAAAAATGACACTTACCAAAATAAGGATGAGCAGGATAACATCAAACAATTTACCCATGGGCGTGTCTGCCTCATAAATGATGGTGTGCAAATCACTACGCCAAGTACTTTTTTTAGTAGGTTCCAAAAAGGAAGAATTTTTGTGAGCTATAAATGTAAGTAAGTTTCTTTAATTTGTGGGTTCTGTTGCCAATGGAATAATTTTTAGCACGCGTCGCTTTTTAAGATATATCTGTATAATGTGCTGCGCATCTCTGTTATTGGTCATTGGAGTGATGATGGATTTTAAAACCTCGGGATTATTAATCTGGTAGTTTAAATTGTAAAATCCAAACCCTTTGTAAACGCCATTTTCAATTAAAATAACCGAACGTTCATCTACATCACGACCTCTGTCTATCACTAACATATGCTGATTGGCATAACTATATTCATCAAGAAATAGTTGCACCCGGGTGTTATAATTTTCGGGAGACTCCTTTTGTATACAGGCTCCTTCACAATCTTTAACGGTATAATTGAAGCAATTTCCTTTAGTTTTATGTAGTCCTGTTAATTTTTGACACAGGTTATATTTTTCAGTAATAGCATATACCGAAGATTTTGCCTGCTGATAATTGCTAAAGGTAGTTATCGCCTTTTTACGGGCATCTGCCTTCTCAATTTTTATATTAATGTAACCGTGCTCATCCACAAAAGAACCCAGTTGATATAAAAACAAAGTTTTCCGTAATGCGCGGTTGTATTGCGGTCTTTTACGTTTTATTTCCTCACTTTCTTTTAATAAGGCAATGAGTTCGTTACCCGTAAGTTCGTAAGTAACGGCAGCAACTTCCAGCTGGATTCTTTTCGACTTTCTGTTGTCACTTGTAAAGTGTTGCGTAAGCCTTTTTTTAATGTTTTTGCTTTTGCCAATGTAGATAATCTCGCCAGTTTCATTATGCATGTAATACACGCCAGTTTCTGAAGGCGCCTCAGCAATAAGATCCAGCAATTTAGTGTCTAAATGGCGTTTTGGATCCTTTCGCACCGAAGCCTGAATAATATCTTTATTTACATCTTTTTGAAGCAATAATTTAAACAACTCTACCGTAGCCTTGGCATCTCCTTGCGCCCGGTGCCTGTCTGTAATTGGAATACCTAGCGAACGAACCAATTTACCCAAACTATAGGAAGGCATATCTGGAATAAGGTCTTTGCTAAGTTCTACAGTACAGAGGGTTTCTTTATCAAAATTGTATCCTAGTCTGTCAAACTCTGTCGTTAGAATCCGGTTGTCAAACTTAGCGTTGTGCGCCACCAGAATAGCACCATCTGTAATTTCTATAATGCGTTTGGCTACTTCGTAAAACTTGGGTGCACTGCGTAGCATTTCGTTATTAATACCTGTAAGATTTACCACAAAGGGCTGGATTTTACGTTCCGGATTCACCAGGCTGGAAAACTGATCTACAATTTTATGACCGTCAAAACGATAGATGGCGATTTCTGTAATACCCTCTTCGTTAAACTTACCACCAGTGGTTTCTATGTCTACTATTGCGTAAATTGATTTTCTGTTTAAAATTTAAAAACTGGAGTTTGGTTTTGTGATTTTATGAATAGTTTCTCTCTCCAAAAATTGAACTACCCACGCGTATCATGGTACTTCCTTCTTCGATAGCAATTTGGTAATCGCCGCTCATTCCCATACTTATTATGCTTAAATTTTCTTGTGTTTTACTGAAATCGTCATACATGCGTTTCAGTTGTTTGAATTCGTTTCGTACCTGTTCATTATTATCGGTAAAAGTAGCCATTCCCATTACACCTACAATTGAAATGTTTTCAAAACTTTTAAATGCTTCAGAAGTTAAAAGCTCTTTTGCCACTTCCTCACTCATTCCAAATTTACTATCCTCTTCGGCAATCTTTAGTTGAAGGAGGCAGTTTATAATTCTGTTATTTTTCTTTGCTTGTTTATTTATTTCTTTTAGCAGTCTTGGACTATCCACTGCGTGAATTAAACTCACAAAAGGCGCCATGTGTTTTACTTTATTTCGCTGTACGTGCCCGATCATATGCCATTCAATATCGGTAGGCATTTCCTGCCACTTGGCCTCCATTTCCTGTACCTTATTCTCTCCAAAGACACGTTGCCCCGTATCATAAGCCTCCTGTAGATCGCTTACAGGTTTTGTTTTAGAAACTGCAACCAGCGTTACGTTTTCTGGGATTTGTGTTTTAAATTTTTTTATATTTTCTGAAATGGACATGTAAAGGATATTGTTTGTGAGTTACTTGATTAAAATTCTTGACGAGTTTTAGGTTCCTGAGTGACCCCGATGCGAGAGCAACCTGGATTGTATTGAAGGACTAAAACTCATAAATAGTCACTCCGCTGCGCAGTTTTGGCTCAATATATGTGCTTTTTGGAGGCATGGTTAAACCTTCGTCTGCAATTTGTTTCATCTCTTCCACACTCACAGGAAGCAGCCCGAAACCTACTTTAAATTTTTTTGCGTCTACTTCTCCTTTTACAAAAACCATATCTTTTTTCCCATCTGAATAATCGATACGTGTGTCATTTCGTACGTCTACGATTCCCAGAATTGGTTTCAGAATAGTGGTATATAAAATCTGAGTGTCCAGATCGTCCAACGCATTGGTTATTTCATAGGTGTTTTTCCGAAGGTATAATGAATAAAACTCGCCATCAAGATACATACTGAAATGATGTTTTTTTGAAGGTTTATAATACGCAACGCCTCTGTTTTCAATACGGTACATAGCATCAAGTTGTATTAAAAACTCTTCTTTGCTCAATCCGTTTAAATCTTTTACCAACCTGTTGAATTCATAAATTTTAAGATCGCTTTCAGGAATTAAAAAGCTCATAAAATAATTATAGGGTTCTTCACCGGTATGTTTTTTATTTTTCGCTTTCAAGTCTTTCGCCAGTAATGCCGAAGAAGAAGACCTGTGGTGGCCATCTGCAATATAAACAGCGTCCATTTCGGCAAAATAGGCTTGTAATTGGGTGACTATTGCTTCATCCGCAACATTCCAAACGTAATGTGTATCCCTGTAGGTTGTAGTAAATTCATATTCCGCACGGGTCTTCATAATTTTGGTAATAATCTTTTCAATTCCAGAATGATCCGGATACGTGAGGAGCACAGCTTCCGCATTAAAACCTACCGTCTTTAAATATTCTTTAAAGGTGTTTTCACGGTACTCAATGGTAGCTTCGTGCCTTTTTATGAGGTTGTTTTCATAATCTTCGGCACTTGCTGCAGCAACTACTCCGTGAAATTCCAGGCCATCCCTGTTTACAATTTTATAGAAATAATAACAGGGCATTTTATCCTGCATAAATATTTCATCTTCCTTAAATTCCTGGTACCTGTTCTTTACCAATGTATACCGCTGTTTCCCCGAAATCTTTTTCTGATACTTAAATCCCGGATTTAAAATTTGTAAAAACGAAAACGGATTATCACGTAATCTCGATTTACGTTCTTCGTTTGTATAGCTTTCGTAGGAACGAGACGCCAGCAAACTTACTTTATCCCGGGTAGGACGAACGGCTTTAAATGGAAGGATTTTAGGCATAATAACAGTTTGAAGTGACGATGGCAGTTTGCAATACTGTTTACTGCTACTGCCAATGCCAACTAATTAAAGAAACATTTTTGCTACCGTTTCGGCTTTTCTGCTTTCCGAATAGTCGTAGAAGCCTTCGCCGCTTTTAGCTCCTAATTTACCTGCCATCACCATATTTACCAGCAACGGGCACGGAGCATATTTTGGGTTTTTGAATCCGTCGTGCATTACGTGTAAGATGGAAAGACAAACGTCCAGTCCAATAAAATCGGCTAACTGCAGCGGTCCCATAGGGTGTGCCATTCCTAATTTCATTACGGTATCAATTTCTTCAACGCCCGCAACGCCATTGTATAAAGTTTCAATAGCCTCATTGATCATAGGCATTAAGATACGGTTAGCAACAAAACCCGGGTAATCGTTTACTTCTACCGGTACTTTGCTTAATTTTTTTGAAATTTCCGCAACCGTGTTATAGGTTTCCTGGCTTGTACTATACCCTTTAATAATTTCCACCAATTTCATAACGGGCACCGGATTCATATAATGCATTCCAATTACCAACTCCGGGCGCGAAGTAACCGAAGCTATTTTTGTAATAGAAATCGAAGACGTATTACTTGCTAAAATAGTTCCCTTTCCACAAAAAGTGTCCAGGTCCTTAAAGATTTTTAATTTAAGATCTACATTTTCTGTAGCAGCTTCTACAACCAGGTGTACATCTTTCACTCCTTCTTCCAGATTTGTGTAGGTAGTGATATTCGCTAAGGTATGCTCTTTATCTGCTTCGCTAATACGCTCTTTGGCAACCATTCTATCCAGATTCTTGCCTATGGTAGCAAGGCCCTTGTCAAGGGAAGCCTGCGAAATATCTATTAAGTGTACCTGATACTCTGTTTGCGCAAAGGTGTGGGCAATGCCGTTACCCATAGTTCCTGCGCCTATTACTGCTATTTTTTTCATGAAAAATTTATTTTTCAGTACCCGCGAAGGCGGGTATCTCATTATTACTTTATTTTCTAGACAAAAATTTCTTTGCTGTTAGTATAAGAATTTTTAAATCATTCTCAATTCTTTAAGGTGGCAGAAGAAATTTTTGTTGCACTTTTATCTATCGTATTCTGTGTTTATATTGGTTTAAAATGAACTTCAACACTTGGTAATCCCGGAGGATCATTTTGTCCGGAAACTAATGTTAACACAAGTTTATTATTGTCAATTGATTTAATCCGGGAGGTTGTTTTTTGTTTAATAGAAAGTTCCACATATTTTTTTTCTGTATCATATACCCACGTTCCCTTATCGTTACTTCCATCTTCCCGAATTAATTCATACGTTCCGTCAGATTTAAATTTGAAATCAAAATCGGCTGCACCTGGCATTTGTCTAATTTTCATTCCGTTCATGGTAGCATATTCAATTTGCCATTGCTTACATAAAACAGATTCCAATTCAGAAGCGTTAAGAGTGATGTTTTGCGAAAAAAGCACAAAATTTAATCCAAGTATCAATCCGATTGTTAGTATAGTTTTTTTCATTGTTTTTATTTTTTCACTCAGCCTGTTTATTTTAGGCTACATCAATGCCAGTTTTATAAAATATGTCTTTTAATTCTTTTTCAATTGGAAACGATTTTAGCGCTGGAACATTTGCTCCTCCGGGATTACCAACTGGAATTTTTCCAACAAAAGATTTCACACCTCCAAAAATAAGACGTGGAATTTGACCAATGATTTCTTTCCTGTTTTTAATTTTGATTCCGAATTGTAACATTTTCCAATGTACGTATGTATGAGCATACGGATATTTTTGACCAATAATGTGCGCTCTTTCCAGATGATTCCAAGCACTTTTTAAATTGCCAATAGCGTATGCGGCTTGGTAATCTTTTAATTCAGCTGTATAATATGGTTTCAGACGTTGCGGTATTGAATTGTAAAATTTCATCTCCTATCTTTTTATTATTTATCCGGTTGCAAAAAACCAAGAATCACAATATCTTAAAATTCTCAATAATCTGCATTGCCACCGTCAGGGCTTGTGCTCCCTGAGCCAGACTAACTACCGGAGTTGTGTTGTTATGGATCGCGTCTGCAAAAGATTCGAGCTCATCCAGAATAGCGTTGTTTGCGTGTATGTCTGGATTGTCAAAGTAAATTTGTTTTTTAACACCTTCAGCATTGGTAAGAATCATAGCGAAATCGTCCGGGATTTGCGGGGCATCTTTCATTTTTACCACTTCCACATTTTTCTCCAGAAAGTCTACAGAAATATAAGCATCTCTCTGAAAAAAGCGTGCCTTACGCATTTTTTTCATGGAGATCCTACTGGCGGTTAAGTTTGCCACACATCCATTTTCAAACTCAATACGGGCATTGGCAATATCTGGTGTTTCAGAGATCACCGAAACCCCACTCGCATACACATTCTTAACCTTAGACTTCACTACGCTTAGAATAGCATCTATATCGTGGATCATTAAGTCCAGTACTACAGAAACATCGGTCCCACGCGGATTGAACTCGGCCAGACGGTGTGCTTCTATAAACATAGGATTGTCCATCATATCCTTCACACCCATAAACGCAGGATTAAAACGTTCTACGTGACCTACCTGGCCTTTTACGTTGTGTTTTTCGGCAAGTTGTAAAAGCTTTTCAGCTTCTTCAACGGTGTGGGTGATAGGTTTTTCAATAAAGAGATGTTTGCCCGCAGTGACAACTTTTTCAGCACAAAAGAAATGATGCATCGTAGGTGTTACTACATCAACAACATCACAGGCATCAATTAAGGCTTCCATGGTCTGAAAACTTTTATAACCAAATTCGGCTTCTACCTTTTTAGACGCTTCTCTGTTTGCATCGTAAAAACCAACTAAATTATATTTTTCAGACTGATTTAGTAATTTTAAATGAATTTTCCCAAGGTGCCCGGCACCCAAAACTCCAGCGTTTAACATTAGCAATAATTTTTAACAAAGATACGTGTTTTGTAAGGAAATAGGGTGGAGAGTTTCCCGATCTATCTTTGGTAATTTGTGATAGTTTTTCAACGAAAAACAGCATTAGGAAATACCACAACGCTTTCGTGCCCATTCGCACCAACTGCTGCAACGCCAAAAAAGAAATTGTCTATTACAATCCCATCCAGCGTAAATTCTGCAACATTGCCTACATAACGGCTATGATCCCATGTGGGGGAAGTGGTGTCTCTCCAGTAAATTTTATAACCCACGGCACCTTCCACTTTGTCCCATTTAAATTTTGCTGAAGGTTCCACGATTCCGCCAATGGCCACATTTTCCGGAGCAGGAGGCGCCCAGGCAAGGCTTGCCATGGTAATTGCGTTTACAGCAGTAAGTTTCTTAGCATACTCAAAATTTACAAACTTCAGTTTATCACCGTATTCAATTCCGTTTTCGGTACGGATGTCTTGGTGCTGCTGGGTGTAGTTTTCATGAGCTTCCATAATACGAATACCAGCAAACCCCAGATCGTTAAACGGACGATGATGTCCGCCACGTCCAAAACGGTCTAACCGATAGATCATCATAGGATTCATTTCAGGCATATAGGTTTTTACGGTTTTATGGACGTACCGTGCCAGCTGTCTGGAAATTCCGTCTACTTCACCACCGTAGAAGCGTCTTCGTTGCCTTTGTTCTTCAGTTTCGGTAGGAGGGACCGGTTCAGAGAAAATACGGAAGTCTACGTTGCTTATCACGCCGTCTACACCTTTAATATTTCCAATCATGTCGTTATTAAGCACGCCAATAATATTCCAACCTTTTTCCTTTGCGTAGGCGGCAAACCCCGCGCCTCCAAACAAGCCTTGTTCTTCGCCGCTTAGCCCTAAATATACAATGCTGCTTTCAAATTTATATCTGGAAAGCACTCTTGCTGCCTCTATGGCTCCTGCCATACCGCTGGCATTATCGTTGGCACCGGGTGCATCTTTGGTAAAATCGCTTCCATCACTATTTCGGGAATCTATATCGCCACTCATAATAATGAAGCGGTTGGGATATTTGGTCCCTTTTTGTACCGCAGCTACATTTACAATCCAGGTATCCTGTGGAACGCGACGGTTGCCTTCGGCTGCTACAAAGTCTTTTTGGTAAAAAACGTCCAGGCAGTTTTCACAGTCTTTCGAAATTGTTTCAAATTCCTTTTTTATCCATCTTCTGGCAGCGCCAATGCCGCGGGTGTTACTTACCGTGTCACTAAAGGTATTTCTAGTCCCAAAACCAGCCAAGGTTGTAATATCTGCTTCAATACGTTCTGCAGAAACAGCATTGATAATATCGTATATTTTTGGATTTGTTTGTGCCGTAAGTGACATTGTAAAGGCAACAATAAAAAGTGCGAGGAGGGTTTTCATAATTTGAAATTTTCCTTAAAAATACTGAAAAGAAAAGGTTTTAACAATGGTTTACTACCAGCTATTGCAGAAAAGTACTCCCGGAAATTTACCCGTTATTCATTTCATAAATAGCTATGGCACTCATTTGTTTTCCGCTATGAATACTAAGATCTTCTTCTATCACATAGTGATTGAGGACAATTCTAGATTTTTAAAAGAAAACAGCTGCTTGCAACAAAGATACGCTCTTGGTAGTTATTTTGCTTCGGCCGCCAGGGCTATGTGTTTTCCGTCCGGACTTACCGCAATACGGGTAATATTTGTAATATTATCTTCCGAAAGATCTGCAACTTCAACCCATTCGCCGGGGCCAAAAAGATCGTAGAGATATAATTTAGAACCACTTCCCAACAGCAGGGTAGTTGCGTCCATCCAGGTGTGGTCCTGGATGCCTACGGGAAGCTGGCAAACAAAATAGGTATCTTCGGCTTTGTTTACGTCAACAATAAAAACATCGTGGTTTTTTTCTTCATTTATCACCGTGTAACTTACCGTAGTAGTATTGGGAACTTTATGGATGGAACGTCCTACATTTTCTGCGTATAATCCTGCCTGATCTTTTGGAATATTGGCTATGACAAGGTCTAATTGATTTCCGGAAAGAATAGACGCTACGATCCAATCCTCGTCATAAAAGGCATAATAGGCTATCTCTAATTCGCTCAAAAGCATTTGGTCATCGCCATTCTTGGGATTTGTGAAATCATATTTATAAAGCCGTTGAAAACCAGTAGTATCCAATCTAACCGCCGCCACGTGTTTACCATCCGGCATAAGTTTTGGAGAGTATTCGCCCCCTGGTGTTGTTGCGTTAATGCGATGTTGGGTTTCTTCTGAAATATAATATAACTGAATCTCCGTCTGCCCATCTTCACTACCCGCGTACAATAGTTTATTATTATCTGAAAATGATGGCTGATTGTCATACCCGTCACTAGCCGAAATATTCTTGAAATTAGAAATGGTAAACGTAGTATCTGTTTTTGCCAGTTCCATGACATACACATCGGTATTGGGTTGCGCAATTGAAAAAGTAGCAATGATAAAAATGAAAAAGGGCAGTAATTTCATCAACTTATTTTTTAGGAATGTTAAGGTACGAAGATTGTGCCAAAATACCTTCAGAAGCTTTAAATTGGGATATGTTTTAATTGTTGACATTCTAAAATTTCAAAATAATAGAAATACAAAATAGCTTGGTACAATCTATCAAGTATCCTTACTTTTGAAACCATACTTATTTAGCTGAAATTATTACAACATTCTAAAATTTCAGTATGTAAAAAAATTATTATGTTACAAAAGATATTTGGTTCTAAAAAAGTGACTACCATCCCCAATGCCGAAGTAGAAAAAGCAATGACAACTGTAGATGGTGAAAAATTAGCGGAGGCAGAAAATATGCTCCTTTATGGCGGTTTTCAGGAATTAAACGACTATTATTTTTTTGAATCTTTATTTATAACCGTGCAAGAGCTAAAAAGTAAGAAGGGAGCAACTATTACGTTTAAAAGTAAAGCTGGCGATATAGTTTTAAAAGCTTCTATGCTGGAATTTGAAAGCGAATACGCAAAACCATTGCAACGTAACGCTACTCAAATTAGTTTCGATATTGAAAAGAATCAGATCAAAAAAATACAACAAGGCGCTTATGAATCGGTTGAGTTGAAAGTAAAGAAAAAGGTGCTTACGTTGGTAAAGAGCTAACCGGGATTTTAAGATAAATTACATTTAAAAACACCGCCTTTATGCAAAAGCGGTTTGTTTATAGTAAAAAATTTCCGAATCCTGGTAAACTACTGTGCCGTGTAGCCACCATCAATTATATGATACGATCCTGTTACAAAACTGGCCTCCTTAGAACAAAGCCAGAAAACAAGATTTGCAATCTCATCGGGTTTTCCTAATCTTCCAATGGGGTGTGCTGCCACAAGTTCTTCTTTTTGCTCTTTGTCTAGTACATCCAGTAGTGGCGTTTCAATATACCCGGGTCCTACCGAATTTATTCTAACGCCTTCCTTCGCATATTCCAGTGCTGCGGTTTTAGTAAGTCCTACAACCCCGTGCTTTGCTGCCACATACGCTACCGAGTTTGCCGAACCTACAGAGCCCAACATAGAAGCCATATTTACAATGGCACCTCCACCAGCTTTTATAATTTCCGGAATCTGGTATTTACAACCATATAATACTCCGCTCAAATTTATGTCAATTACATTTTTCCAGCTTTCCAGCGGATAATCTGCCGTGGGTGCCATTTCTCCACTTATGCCAGCATTATTTACAGCATAGTGTAAATGACCAAATTTTTTCACTGTTTTTTTAACCAGAGCTTCTACCTCTTCTGGTTTAGAAGTGTCTGCTTTAATAAAATGGGCAGTTCCTTTTTTCTCTTCTATGGTTTTTACCACCTTTTTTGCTGCTTCTTCATCAATATCGCTCACGATAACATTTGCTTTTTCTTTTGCAAATCGAATGGCAATGGCTTTACCTAATCCGGAACCGGCTCCCGTAATAATAACTGTCTTGTTTTTCATACTTTAAATTTTTTATTAAAGTTAGCGAAAGCATTACAAGAGGTCTATTAATAAATTGCTAAAATAAGTGACAGTATGCAACTGTGGTACTCAGTTTTTCTTCGGAAATATAGATGCAATAAAAAACCGTTCTCTTTCAAGAACGGTTGTTATAACTATATTTAATTGAACTTAACTATTTGTTTTAGAAAGGATATTTCCCTTCTGCTGAAACTTTCTCGGCGATCATTTTACGCATTCCGCCTATGTTTGGCATATTTTGATACTTTGTGAAACGTTTTAAGCCCATAAGCATCATACGTTGCTCGTCACCTTCGGCAAAAGAGATTATAGATTCTTTCGCTTTTACTGAAATAATATCAACTGCGTGGTACAAATACAATTTAGACATTGCAATCTGAATTTCCTGTTCCGCTTCGCTGGTACGCTTTGCATTCTTTTCAGTTCTCAGGATCGTACTTTCTGCCAGATAGATTTCAATTAAAATATCGGCAGCCGCCATTAATGTCTGTTGGTGTTGTTCTAATTCCTCACCGTATTTTTGAGCGGCACTACCTGCTACCATTAAGAAGACTTTTTTCAGCTTCTTAATCATATCTTTTTCTTCAGCAAATAATTCACTAAAGTCCGGAGTTTCAAACGATGGAACTGAGGTAAGCTCTGTTGCCACCGCCTGCGCAGGCCCTAAAAGATCTACGTGTCCTTTCATAGCTTTTTTTACGAGCATTCCTACCGCAAGCATACGGTTAATCTCGTTAGTACCTTCGTAGATACGGGCAATACGGGCATCTCTCCAGGCAGCTTCCATTGGGGTATCTTCACTAAAGCCCATACCTCCAAAAATTTGGATTCCCTCATCGGCGCAATTCTGAATATCTTCAGAAACTGCCACTTTTAAAATAGAACACTCAATAGCGTATTCTTCAACACCTTTTAACTCTGCTTCCTGGTGTGAGTTACCGGCTTCCATTCGAAGATTAATTCTGTCTTCAATATTTTTTGCAGCTCTGTACGTAGCACTTTCTCCGGCATATGCTGAGGTAGCCATTTCGGCCAATTTCAACTTAATAGCTCCAAAACTTGCGATGGGTGTTTTAAATTGTTTACGCTCGTTTGCATATTGAGCCGCAGTAGAAGTTACCCTGCGTTGTGAGTCTAAACACGCAGCCGCCAGTTTTATACGTCCAACATTTAAGGCATTCATCGCTATTTTGAATCCTTCACCACGTCCCGCGAGCATATTTTCTACAGGTACTTTCGTATCGTTAAAGAAAACCTGACGGGTAGAGGAGGCTCTAATCCCGAGCTTATGTTCTTCTTCGCCCATGGAGATCCCGTTGTCCTTATCGTTTTCAACAATAAAACCAGTAATATTTTTATCGTCACCAATACGCGCAAAAACGATCATTATATCGCAAAAACCAGCATTGGAGATCCACATTTTTTGACCATTAATAAGATAGTGTTTTCCATCTTCAGAAAGTACCGCTTTGGTTTTACCGCTGTTGGCATCACTTCCCGCACCTGGTTCTGTTAAGCAATACGCTCCAAACCATTCTCCTGTGGCTAGTTTTGGTACATATTTTTTCTTTTGTTCTTCGTTTCCATAGAGTGTAATGGGCATTGTACCAATTCCGGTATGTGCTCCAAAAGCTGTAGAAAAAGACCCTGTACCGCTGGAAATATAATCACAGGTTAATACAGTAGAAACAAAACCCATTCCCAGACCGCCTAATTCCTCAGGTACGGCTACGCTTAAAAAGCCTAATTCTCCTGCTTTACGCATTACTTCTTCGGTTAAAGCATAGTCTTTTGCTTCAAACCGGTCTCTTTTTGCGACAATTTCGCGGTCGTTAAATTCCATCACCGCTTCTTTCATCATACGTTGTTCCTCGCTGAAATCTTCTGGTGTGAAGATATCTTCGCATGGAGTTTCCTTTACTAAAAATTGACCTCCGCGGAGGATGTCTTTGTTTATTGTTTCTGTTGCCATTTTTATTAAGAATACAGAGGATAGAGTATGGAATATGGACTACTCGTTCTCTAATGTTATTTTGTGTTTTAAAGAAATGGAGTCCATATTCTATACTCCATATTCTTTTATCTTTTTTATTTTAGAAATTCAAAAATTCCAGCAGCTCCCTGCCCGGTTCCTACGCACATAGTCACCATACCGTGCTGTCCTTGCATATTTCGCTTGCGCATCTCATCGAATAATTGTACCGAAAGTTTGGCTCCGGTACAACCCAATGGGTGCCCTAAGGCAATGGCGCCTCCGTTTACATTTACAATGTCCTTGTCTAAGCCAAGTTCACGAATTACAGCCAGACTTTGAGAAGCAAAGGCTTCATTTAATTCAATAAGCTTTATATCGTCCTGCTTTAAACCGGCTTGTTGTAATGCTTTTGGTATTGCTTTTACAGGCCCTATTCCCATAATACGTGGTTCTACACCCATCGCGGCGTAGTTTACCATTCTGGCGATTGGCTCTATGTTTAATTCTTTTACCATAGCTTCGCTCATCACCATTACAAACGCAGCACCATCACTCATTTGTGAAGAATTTCCTGCGGTTACACTTCCGCCTTCTGCGAAAACAGGGCGTAATTTTGCCAACGCCTCAAGACTTGTTCCTTTCCTCGGACCTTCATCTTTATTTACGGTATATTTTTTTGTCGCTTTTTTACCGTTATCATCTACATAGGTTTCTTCAACTTCAATAGGAACGATCTGATCCTGAAAACGGTTTTCTGCCTGAGCCTTTAATGCTTTCATATGGCTGTTGTAAGCGAATTCATCCTGATCTTCACGGGATACCTTAAACTGGTTTGCTACTGCTTCGGCAGTGTTACCCATACCCCAGTAGTAATCTTCGTGACCATTTTTTACAATGTCGTAGTTTAATTCTGGTTTGTATCCGGACATAGGTACACTGCTCATACTTTCAGCTCCACCTGCTATAATACAATCTGCCATCCCAGATTGGATCTTAGCTGCTGCAATAGCAATGGTTTCAACTCCTGAAGAACAAAAACGATTCACTGTCATACCTGGAACGTCTACAATATCCAACCCCATTAATGAGATCAATCTGCCGAAATTTAATCCTTGTGAACCTTCCGGCATTGCGTTACCAACGATCACATCGTCAATTCGTTTTTTATCCAGATTGGGCAGTTCCTTCATCATATACTGAATAGTCTCTGCTGCCAGATCATCGGCTCTCTTAAATCTAAACACACCACGAGGTGCTTTTCCTACGGCGGTTCTGTATGCTTTTACTATATATGCTGTTTTCATAAATTTAGTATTGAGTTTTTAGTATTGAGTTATGAGATTATAATTTCTTTTGAAAGGAATAATTCATTTTTTGTATTTCAATACATAATTCTATTAATGGTTTTATATATTCTATTTCTATTAGTTCGAGATCTCCAATGAGAATTAACTGAGTTTGTAACTCGTAAGCGGACCCATTCGCTATGCTCAAGAAATATTTAAATTCCTTGTTTGAATTTCTACCAGCTCCTTCAGCAATATTTGAAGCAATTGAAACAGCACATCGTTTAATTTGAGAACTCAATCCAAATTTTTGATCATCCGGAAGGCCTGCTGAAAGTTTATAAACTTCCCTCGCCAGTTCTATTGCTTTTTTTCAAATAATTAAATCCTCTACTTTATTCATTTTTCTCAGTACACACTATTCACCACTTACCACTCAGAACTAGTTTCTCAAAGGTTTCCCTTTTTGTATCATATGTTGCAATCTTTCTAAAGTCTTACGTTCTCCTGTTAAACTTAAAAAAGCTTCCCGTTCCAGATCCAGTAAATATTGCTCACTTACCAAGGTAGGCTCGCTCAAGTCACCACCAGCCATTACATAGGCTAGCTTGTCTGCTATTTTCTGATCGTGTTCGCTAATGTATTTACTTGCTTCCATACTATCTGTTCCTACATAGAACATACCCAGAGCCTGCTTTCCTAAAACTTTTATATCGTTTCGCGTAGGTGGCTTTGTATATCCAATATCTGCCATCTGCCTTGCCACTGCCTTTGCGGTGGCTAGTTGTCTGGCTGTATTTACTACTACAATATCTTTTCCGTGTTTTAGAATATCCAGGTCGTACGCTTCGTGTGCACTGGTAGATACCTTAGCCATAGCTACCGTTAGGAAGTGCTGGCGTAACCTGTTTAACTCTACATCGTCCTTTTTAAAGGAGTCACTTGCTCTTAAAGCCATTTCTTTGGAACCTCCTCCGCCGGGAATTACTCCAACGCCAAATTCTACTAGGCCAATATAACTTTCTGCTGCGGCTACAACACGATCTGCGTGTAACGTTAATTCGCAACCACCACCCAGGGTCATTCCGTGCGGTGCCATTACTGTTGGGATAGAAGAGTAACGCAAACGCATTACGGTATCCTGAAAATATTTTATGGCAGCGTTCAGTTCGTCATATTCCTGCTCTGCAGCCATCATAAAGATCATTCCAATGTTGGCTCCAACTGAAAAATTAGTGCCCTGGTTTCCAATCACCAACCCATCATATTTTTCTTCAGCGAGATCTATGGCTTTGTTAATTCCTGCCAGAACATCGCCTCCAATGCTGTTCATTTTACTGCGGAATTCTACGTTTAAAATTCCGTCACCCATATCTTGTGCTGAAACGCCGCTATTACTGAAAATTTCAGTTGTTTCACGAATGTTGTCCAAAATTATAAAAGCGTCCTGTCCTGGTACTTTTACGTGTGATTTCTTCGGAATGTCATAATAATAAGTATTTCCTTCTTTTACCGTGTAAAACGATTTTACACCCGCATCCAGCATTTCCTGAACCCATCCATCTACTTTTTTTCCAGCTTCCTTAATAAGTTCCATTCCTTTTTCAACCCCTATAGCGTCCCAAATCTGAAATGGACCGTGCTGCCATCCAAAACCTGCTTTCATGGCATCATCGATCTTGTACAGCTCATCGGTTATTTCTGGGATACGGTGTGAAACATAAGCGAACATCGCTCCGAAATTTCTTCGGTAAAATTCGCCTGCTTTGTCATCTCCTTCAATCAAAATAGGAAAACGATCCGCTACGTTATCAACCGATTTGGTTTTTTCAAGCGTAGAAAATTTTGCTTTTTTAGCCGGACGGTATTCTAACGAATCTAAATCCAGTCCTAAAATTTCAGAAGAACCATCATCATTTTTTACTTTTTTGTAGAATCCTTGTCCGCTTTTGCTTCCCAACCACTTGTTATCCATCATGGTTTTAATGAAGCCAGGAAGTTTAAACATTTCGTGTTCTTCGTCATCGGGTACATTGTCGTAAATACCATTGGCAACGTGCACTAAAGTGTCTAAGCCTACCACATCTACCGTACGGAAAGTGGCAGATTTTGGGCGTCCTATCACCGGGCCGGTTAATTTATCTACCTCTTCTACGGTTAATCCCATGTCTTTTACCAGATGGAACATAGCCTGAATGCCGTAGATTCCAATGCGGTTCCCTATAAAGGCAGGGGTGTCTTTTGCAATTACCGTAGTTTTACCTAAGAATTGTTCTCCGTAGCTGTTTAAAAATTCTAAAACTTCAGGATCTGTTTTAGGTCCCGGAATGATTTCGAATAATTTTAAATAGCGTGGTGGGTTAAAAAAGTGGGTTCCACAAAAATGTTGCTGAAAATCTTCACTTCGACCTTCACTCATAAATTTTATAGGGATTCCTGAGGTGTTGGACGTAATTAATGTTCCCGGCGTTCTGTGCTTTTCAAGGTTTTCGAATACTTGTTTTTTAATATCCAGTCTTTCCACCACCACTTCAATAATCCAGTCTACGTTTTTCACCTTAGCGATATCATCCTCCATATTTCCAGTGGTGATACGCTTGGCAAAATCTTCGTGATAGAGTGGTGCTGGTTTGGATTTAATGGAGGTTTGTAAGGCGTCGTTCACCAAGCGGTTGCGAAACGTCTGACTATCCATTGTAATTCCTTTTGCCTTTTCCTTGTCATTAAGTTCTTTCGGGACAATGTCCAATAAAAGTACTTCCACACCAATGTTGGCGAAATGACACGCGATACCGCTTCCCATGATTCCGGAACCGATTACTGCTACTTTATTAATTCTTCTTTTTGACATACTATTTGATTATACATTAGGAAGTATAGAAATAGATACTTCTAATTTTTTTAAATTATTTTATTTCAGAATTCTGCATTCTTACTTCAGAATTTGAATATATTTTTTTGTTGTTAATTAGTTCCATCATAGTGGCCGCAACTCTTTTAAACGTATGAAGGTCTTGTTCTGAAATGTTCGCACGAACGGCTTCGTCAAAACCTAAAACTACTGCTTTTGAGAAGATACGCATTTCGCGACCAAATTCGGTTAAATGAATGAGCACACCACGACCATCTTCCGGATTGGGACGTCTATCAATTAAACCCTGTTCTTCCATTTTTTTAAGGGTACGCGATAGGGAAGTGGCTTCCATCCCCATTTTAGGCCCCAGCATCGTAGAAGGCGTGCCCTCTTCGGGGTCTATACTTATGAGTGCAAAACCGGTTGCCATAGTGCTTCCTTTTTTTCCTGCCTCTTCGTTATATAATTTTTGCACCGCCATCCAGGTACTCCTTAATATATAGTCTATTGTTTTTTCTTTCATGCTTCATCTCCGCTCAGTATGCGCGAAGGTTTAATTGTTAATTGGGAAATCCACTATAGTAAACAGTGGATCTGTTTTTCGCTTCGCTCATTCAATTATTATACAATTTATAGTGCCGGCACCGGAAGCTGAGCTGTTTTTATAAGCCCAATATATTCTAATATTAAAATCAAAGATACGGAAATTTACTATGCGTGCATAATAAATAAGTTTAAATTTTTCATAACAAGAACAGCTTTCTATGCTAAGACTTTTTAACAGTATTCCAGATAAATGTTACCTATTGAAGCCTATACGAATTCATATATTTTCTTTTCCTACCAGAAAAGATAGAGGTTGATCCCATTGGTTATTAGTAGCTTGCCATTGAATTTAAATAGCAACAACGCTGGAGATAATTCAGTAAAAACTAAATTGAATATAATATTATGACAACAAATTTTAAAACCTTGTCTATGATCATCATTGCTTTAGTATTGATTAGTACATCTGTGCAAGCGCAACTATGTAAAACCGATATTTTTAGCAGAGAAGGAACTGTACATTCTGTTGGTCCTGCAACGATGATCTTTGTAGCAACTTCTAAAAAAGTAGATATAGAATTTGAAAAAACAGGTGGTGAAGCCAATGGGTTTCTAGAAGTTACGTATAGATGTGACGGCTGCACCACAAGCAGTACCGAGCGCATTTCCTTTGATTATGGAGAAGCAAATAGTACTAAAAGTGTCACCATAGAAAATGTAAAAAATAAAAGCATAAGCATGCGCCTTGTTAACAATTCTAGTGCCTTACGAACTATAAGTTATAAAGTAACCGCAATGGGAAGAACCGCAAATTTGTTGCAAACAGATGATAACGACTCTCCAAACTTAGGTGTTGGGCAAGTAAAAAAGACCTATATAACAAAGCCTTCCTGTACAGATAAAACTAAAGTGAAAATAACAGCAGGACGAGGTCGGGCAGAAGCTTCCATTACTATTTGGGAGAAACGAGATGGTTATTGGAGAAATCTTGACAGTGGCCTAATAAGTTCCTGGAAAGGACCAATATTCTTCGAAAAGATATACGATACGAATAATGAATTAAAAATTGAAGTAAAAAATCGTTCAACAGCGTGGCAAATATCTTTTGATATTCAAGTAGAAGCCGAAGGTAAAATAGGCGGAAACTCTTCTCAATCTGGCACTAAGGGTAAAGTTTCAAAACCCGCAAAAGGAAAGATCAAAAATTAAAAAAAGCTTAACTATATAACCATCAAAAATTTCTTTTCTTGAAACTATTCAAAATATTGATAGGTGATTTAATAGGGAATTATCAAACAAATACATTATGAAAAAAATTCTATTACTACTGGGAATATCCATCTGTTTTATATCGTGTGATTCAGATACAAGCAATGCATCTACAACCGAAAAAAATGCCGTTGAGGCCTTAGAGGAAGCGTATGATACCGATGTAACATTTAGTAAAGGTACCCTGGATGAAAATGGTACTCCGTTTGAGATCTTTAGCGCCAAAATGGAAACCAATTCCCTCTTGGACACTCTTAATATGGTGTACGCAGGATCTCACATGGGGATGCTGGTGTATGAACAACTTTCTAAGGAAGAACGGGATTTTTATGGAGGATTTCAGATTCAATTGGAGCGAAATGGGGAAGCTTACAGCCAGGCTTTTAAGTTTAATAAAGAAATCACACCACTGGCTATTGAAAGATCCAAAAAGTTCAATGAATTCTCAGAAAAGATCCTACAAAAGAGATACGAAGAAGCTACCAACTTAATAGCTCCTAAAAACCGTAATGAAGGAGGAGCAGCCGCTTTAGAAGCATACATTGAAGCAGATATTATTGAACA
The DNA here is from genome assembly GCA_963793275.1 of uncultured Flavobacteriaceae bacterium. Classification (GTDB taxonomy): domain Bacteria; phylum Bacteroidota; class Bacteroidia; order Flavobacteriales; family Flavobacteriaceae; genus Marinirhabdus. The sequence continues at coordinate 1,523,244 of CAWBZL010000003.1, read as the reverse complement.
CGGGAACCCAACCGGCTATAAAAGAACAGGCTGGGGAATGAATGCAACCAATACTGTATATCACTTTGATGGCTATTTTGAATTTGAAAACGGATACGTACTTCCGTATTTATTGGCAATGTCTAACGATACGGAAGATGACTACGTTATTGGCTATCAATTTGAATAACTACCAATAGAAGTATTAAACGAGCGAGCCTTTTTCATGGCTCGTTTTTTTATGCTGAACTCTTTGCTGCCAGTTCAATAGTTTGAAATTTTACAGAAAGTTTAGGTGATCATCAATGTTTACGTGTATTTTTAAAATCACTTTTCATCTAAAAGACATTTAGGTGAAAAGTTTCAGAAAAAAATAATTCAAAAAAACATGATACAAATGAAATCATTTCTAAAAATAATATTCTTCTTTTTTTTACTTGTATTGTTCTGGAGTTGTAACACTAAACCCGAAACCTCAAAACTTGTAAAAGAACAAAGGGCAACTGTAGAAATGGTTACCAATTACGGAAGTATGACCATTGAGTTGTACAATGAAACACCACTGCACCGGGATAATTTTATAAATCTAGTTAAGAACAAAGCGTACGATAGCCTTCTTTTTCATAGAGTAATTAAAGGTTTTATGATTCAGGGAGGAGATCCAGACAGTAAAAAAAAGCGACTCCTACCGATACGCTAGGTGAAGGCGACGCACCCTATATGGTGGAAGCAGAATTTGTCCCGGATTTGTTTCATAAAAAAGGAGTGCTGGCTGCGGCCAGGGATAACAACCCTGCTAAAGCATCTTCCGGAATGCAGTTTTATCTAGCGCAGGGAAAAGTGTATAATGATAGTCTATTGGATAAAGCTCTGGAAAGGATTAATGTACGTGTAGCACAAGAATATTTTGAGAATAAACCAAGCAAAAACCCACTTTTAGATTCTCTGCAAAAAGCTATGGAAGCCAGAAATATGGAGCGATATAGGATACTTTCAGACAGCATGTACTCACTAGCGATAAAAGATGAAAGTTTTAAACCATACACTATCCCGAAAGCCCAACGGGAAGTATACAAATCTGTTGGTGGCATTCCGCATCTGGACCAGAACTACACTGTTTTTGGGGAAGTAATTGAAGGAATAGATGTGTTGGATGCTATCGCAAATGTCGCCACAAACACTTTAGATCGCCCTGTAAAAGAGGTTCGGATTTTAGAGGTGAAGGTGATAAAAAATAAAGGCAGGTAATTCTTCAATTAGTTACAGAAAGTATTTCCCAGGATTCTTCAAAATTTTTATTGAATAAAATCTCTTTGCTTAAACCTTTTTGAAGCCACTCCTTCTGCGACGGACTCAAATATAGTTCAGGATTTTTGCGATTTCCAAGAGCGCTGTTAATTTTAGTTCTTTGTAGCGATGTAAGCGGAAGATATTTATATTTTGAATGTTGTAAGTAATAATCTTCATCTTTACCGGAGGCACGATAGCTTTTATCTTTTTGCATAGGTGCCATTTTATTTTGTTTGGCGAAACTTGTAAGGGTTTTATTACTTATAATCTGTGGGTTGTAGGTAACTTTTACAACTTCGCGACCGTTCATAAAGCCCGCTTCAGTATTTAAAACACCCTCGTTGTTGCCTAGTTGTTTTTCGCCTGTCCAGAAGCAGTACATGCTATAATAGGTTTCTTTGGCGGCTCCATATTTGTTACCTTTTAATTCTTCTCCTAAAAGTGTGATGTATTTCGGTATTTCTTTTCCTTCTTTTTGTAAAACTTCGGTAATGGCATTGTATACGGCCAGCGCAGAGTAATCTCCGGAGATACGCTTTGTTAAGTTATTTCCATTTTTATCTACCACACGTACTACAGGATTATTCCAGGTAGGCTCGTTGTATTTCTGAAGGATTTTTTTGTCTTTTCCGCCTTTATTATTGAAGATAGCGAGTGGGATAAATTCATTTTCAATGGCCTCTACCAATAAAGGATTGCTCATTACATATTGCCCGTAATTACGGCAGGTCATACAGCCAGGTACTTCCTGAAATAATATAAAAACAGGTTTGTTTTGTTCTGCTGAAAGCGCCACCGCCTGATCGTAATCTCTGTACCAAGCCACCTTTCCCAGTTCTTCATCCTGATTACCAGGATTGGTTTTTTCCTGGGCTTGTACCGAAAGAATAGTGCACGCAACTACTGTAACAATTATATATTTTATATTTTTCATAGGAATTTATAATTTCCAAAATAGTCGAAAATTATTGACATGTCTTACACTTATAATCAAAAAAAGGAGCCACATTAGGGCTCCTTATAATTTTATAAATTCAGAAAATTACCTTCCGTATAATCCTTCGTAAAGGTCGTGGTACATATCTTTAATTACCTTACGTTTGGCTTTCATAGTAGGTGTAAGTTGTCCGCCTTCTATACTCCATACATCCGGAGTAAGGGCAAATGTTTTTATCTTTTCCCATTTTCCGAAACGTTCGTTGTAGGTGTCTATATCCTTTTGTATGCGAGCGATCAATTTTTCATCTTTTACGGCTTCGGCGGGGTCTTTTGAGATTCCGTTATTTTCAGCGTCAATCCAATCATGTACGTATTCCCAGTTGAGTTGTATTAAAGCGGCCGGCATTTTTTCTCCATCTCCCACTACAAGAATTTGCTCTATAAAGTTAGATTGTTTCATGGCGTTTTCAACCAGTTGTGGTGCAACGTATTTACCGCCACTAGTTTTGAACATGGATTTTTTACGGTCGGTAATTTTTAAGAAACCATCTTTATCTACCTCACCAATATCTCCGGTGTGGAAATATCCATTTTTCAATACTTCGTCGGTTTGTTCTTCATCTTTATAATAGCCTATCATAACCTGCGGACCTTTAATAAGAATTTCACCGTCTTCGGCAATTTTTATTTCAGTATCCGGCAGTGCTTTTCCAACAGTTCCAATTCTGAACCCGTTATTTCGCATATCGTTTACACTCACTACAGGCGAGGTTTCGGTGAGACCGTAGCCTTCCATAACAGGGCAACCTGCCGCGTTAAATACGCGCGCCAGTCTGGGTTGCAGAGCGGCACTTCCAGATGCAATTGCTTTTAAATTGCCACCAAGGGCCTCTTGCCATTTACTAAAAATAAGATTTCTAGCAATTCCTAGTTTCGTTTCGTACCACCAACCATTTTGTCCGTAAGGTTCCCATTTTAAACCAAGGTCTACAGCCCAAAAGAACAGTTTTTTCTTCATCCCGGTTAAGTCGGCTCCCTTTGCGATAATTTTGTCGTATACTTTCTCCAGTAATCGCGGTACCGCACTCATTACTTCTGGTTTTACTTCTTTTAGATTATCACTTATGGTTTCTAAACTTTCAGCAAAATGAATACTTACTCCGCAATATTGGTACATATATAAAAGCATACGTTCATAAATATGGCAGACAGGTAAAAAACTTAAGGCTTTACTTTCTCCCAGAACGATAGGCAAACGGCCTTCACTATGCAACGCATTACTAGCAATGTTTTTATGGGTTAACATCACTCCTTTTGGTCTCCCTGTAGTTCCGGAAGTATATATTAAGGTAGCCAGATCATCCTCATTAATTGCGTCTTTTCTTTTCTCCACCTCTTCCTGTAAGTCTTTGTTATCGTCACCGGACGCTACAACTTCCATCCAGTTTGAGCAACCATCAATAGCATCAAAACAGTAAATACCTTTTAAGGATGGTACATTTTGTTTAATCTTATTTATTTTAGAGAGTACTTCAGCACAAGAAACAAATGCGTAAGTACACTCAGAGTGATTTAAAACATACTCATAATCTTCTTCCGAAATGGTTGGGTAAATTGGAACATCCTGAGCTCCTGTTTGTAAAATCCCGATATCGCAAATATTCCACTCCGTACGATTGGTCATAGATATAATGGCAATTTTATCATTTGGTTGCACGCCCAGTTTAATAAGTCCACGACTTATTGCGTTGGATTTATCTATATATTCCTGAGTTGAGGTTTTAACCCATTCGCCATTAATTTTGCTCACCAGAGCGCCATCCTGCGGGTAGTTAGCGAGTTGATAATACGGAAAGTCGAAAAGTCTTTTAGGATTGGTCATAAGTACATTTATTGTAGTTATGCAAAATAGGAAAAAATATTCAGTAATGTTTAAAAAAAAGAGCCCCGTTTGGAGCTCTTTTAAAAATTTATGGCACTGTATTTTATTGCTTTATAATCTTAACAGTTTGTGAGGCATCTTGAGAGGTTAATCTCATTACATAAATACCATTGGCAAAACTGCTGTAATTCACTGTTGTATTATTTGAATTATCTTCTCTTTCATAAACCAATTGCCCTTGCACATTAAAAATTTCGATTGAATACTTAGGGCTTGTCGTTTTAATATTTAACACATCCTGAACAGGATTTGGAAATAATGTGAAATTATTTTCAACAATATCATCTACATTTAATACAGTATCGTCTACAATACTTACCTTAAGATCATCAAAGTAGAATCCATCCCTGCGCTCTGCACCGTCCGATGCAAACTGAAAACGCACCAAAATAGTTTCGCCCAAATAATCGCTTAGGTCTATTTCTTCTAATACCCAATCATCCTGCACACCATCATAGAGCGGCTCTCCTTCTGGTTGAAACCCATTAGTACTTCCTGCATTTGTATAAAGTCCGCATTGTGGTTCCCATGAGCCACCGTTATTAGTACTAACTTCCACCTGTGTGTAATCCCAGTTATTTTCAATCTCCCATTTTGCGAAGAAGGAAAGTGCGGCACCTGTTGCAGTTGTTAAATCTATTTCATTGGAAAGGGCAATTGTTTTATTTTGATCGTTCTGGTAATTACCACTCGGAGAATCTGTGATAGAGCTGGAAGGAGAAACAAAGGTGCTTCCGGTTGTACCCCAACCGTTATTATTAAAATTATCTGATACGCTATCGCCTTCGTCTTCAAAAATAGAGGTGAGGCTGCCAAATTTTTTAGTAACTAAAACTTTATTATTGTAAGTCCCATTATTTACTACCAGTTCGTATACTACATCGTCACCTGAAGCAGTTCCACCGGCGAGTGTTATGTTAACATCTCCGGATTGTGTTTCTAATAGATCCATTCCAGAATAAGTATCTCCTCCACCAACAAAAACTATGTTGCTTGAAATAGGATTTACTGTTACTGAAAAGTTTCCATTTCCGGCAATTCCCAGTCTTCTAATATCATAGGTAATCGTTGTATTTTGTGTATTTCCAAGATACTTAGGTCCTGTAGCGGTAGCAGATGCATAGTTATTTACCATTTTTGAAGAAGTAAGATTTAGGTACATCATACTTTTTGCAATGGGAATAATTTGATTAGAAGGAGGCCAAAATGATGGGCCAATTTCCGGGGTATAGGCATATATCTTGTCGTGTGTTCCAATAGTTCCGTATAAAAAATCGTCACTATCTCCTGCCGCCGCATATAAATCTGAAGAAAGCTGATTGGTAAATCCATTTCTTGAAACTAACTCGTCTCCCACACCTTTAAAAAGATCATTTTCTGGTGTTGGAACATTTTCTTCATATCCATAAGGATATAACAATAAGTCTCCGGAGGTGTGATTATTGAATGCCATCACGAAATCATGATTTTCTACAAACCATTTCATTGCCTGATTTTCTATTTCAGAAAAAGGTGCTGTTCCTCTGTAAACTTCACTTTCTGTATTAGCAGATGTTCCTGCACCTCCCCAAACTCCATTGCCCGGATCGCCGTTCACATAATAATCGTAATTACGGTTGTTGTCTACTCCGTGACCATTCTTTCTGTTTTTTCTCCAGAATCCACCTCCGTTAGGATCTGTTTTTTGGTTATATAAATACCCATCTGGATTTAACACGGGTATAAAGTAAAGTTCAGTGTTATCTACAATACTTTTAACCTCTGGATCTGTATCGTAATTTTCCAGTAAATACCACATGTAAAAAATAAGTTGCGATAACGATGCAGGCTCACGGGCGTGGTGAATGGCGGTGTATAAAATTTGTGGCTCACCTTCGGTAGTAGTAGGGTTGTCGCTAATTTTCACCCATTTAATTCCGTTACCTCCAATAGAAGGAGTTACAGCGTTGTCTGGCTGGCCTTCGGTTAAAAAATCACTTATATTTTCTTTTTCTGTAATGAGGTTTGGATACAAGGCTTTCATCTGGTCTAACTCATCCAGCATTTCCTGATAGGTTAGATACCCACCCATACTTCCAAGGTTAAAATTTTCCGGAGTTTCGTAATCTTCTCCTGTTTTAGCACAACTTGGGTTGCGTGTTGGGGCAGGGTTTCGGTTTTGCTGAAGAAAAAGTTCTTTGGAGTCTTCCACCAAAATTTCAACTTGAAAACCTGCAATACGTGCTTTTTCTAATTCTGAAACAGAAAAATCTGAAATTATAAAATGTCCTTTTTTATGAATCCCATGGGCTACAGGCAATCCTAAAGATTCCATAGTGTTTAAGCTTCTGGAGCCACTGTAAGAAATTTTTGCTTTTTGATATTTTTCCTGAACTTCCTGAGCAAATAATACAGTTGAAAGTAAAAAACTGCATATAAGTAATACGTATTTCATAAATAGGGATATTATTTTAAGATATGTTAGTCTAAAAAAGTGTGTAAACCTTACAATTATTGAAGGTTTATTTTAAGGTATTGGTTAAGTGTATTTGTTTAAATTATCACTTATTTTCTAACCATTTTCTGGCATTTACGAAGCCTTCCAGCCAGGGTGAAACCTGGTCCTTGCGATTACCCGGGTAATACGCCCAGTTCCACGCAAAAGTAGAGCGTTCTAAGTGCGGCATCATAACCAAATGTCTTCCTGTTGCGTCGGTCATCATGGCGGTATTAAAATCGCTGCCATTTGGGTTGCTTGGGAAGGCATCGTAGCCATATTTTCCTACAATATTGTAATGGCGCTCTTCTTTAGGAAAACTGAATTTCCCTTCGCCGTGTGCCGCCCAGATTCCCAGTGTGCTTCCCGCTAAATTAGAAAGCATTACCGAGTTGTTTTCCTGTATGGTTACCGAAGTAAAGTTACATTCAAATTTACCGGTTTCATTATGGAGCATTTTGGGTTTTTCGGTATCATTTGGAGTGAGTAGGCCCAATTCAATAAATAGCTGGCATCCATTACAAACACCTAAAGAAAGGGTGTCTTCTCTGTTAAAGAAATCTTTTAATGCTTTGTTCGCTTTTTCGTTGTATAAAAATGCCCCTGCCCAACCCTTGGCACTTCCCAGTACATCACTATTGGAGAATCCACCCACGGCTGCAATAAACTGAATATCTTCCAGGGTTTCACGACCGCTTATTAAATCGGTCATATGAACGTCTTTTACATCAAAACCTGCCAGGTACATAGCGTTTGCCATTTCACGCTCGCTATTACTTCCCTTTTCCCTAATAATTGCCGCCTTAATCTTTGTTTTGATTTTAGTGCGCCCTGTGTGGCATTTTTCCAGCGTACGTATGTATTGCTTAGGAAATGTAAACTGAAGTGGTTGCTCTTTGTAATTTGTAAAACGTTCTCTTGCTTTAGGTTCTCCGCTTTGTTTTTTATCCAGCAAATACGATGTTTTGTACCAGGAATCACGCATTTCAGGAATTGAAAAGGTTTCTTTTTCTGAATGATTTGTAATTTGCAGCGTTTCAGTTTCGGTTACTGAACCAATTTTTGTAAATGAAATATTATTTTCAGCGAGCATGTTTTCTACTGAAATATCCTTTTCCGCCTGAATAACAACGGCACAATTTTCAGCAAACAATAGTTTAATGGTATCTGCTTCACCTAATCCTGAAAGATCAATATTAGCACCCAGATTAATGTCTGCAAAGCATAATTCCAGTAGGGTAGTGATCAATCCGCCCGACGCTACATCGTGTCCTGCGGCTATTTTTCCTTCGGCAACTAAGGTTTGGAGTGTATTGAAAACCGTTTTTACATACGAAGCACTTTTAACGGTTGGTGCTTCATTTCCAATAACATTTAGTGTTTGCGCAAAAGAAGACCCGCCTAATTTAAAGCTGTCCTGAGAAAATGAAATATAATACAGACTTCCTTTGTCTTTTTGAAGCACGGGCTCCACAACCTTTGAAATAGCATTACAATGCCCGGCTGCCGAAATAATAACCGTTCCGGGTGAGATCACCTCTTCATTTTTATATTTCTGTTTCATGGAAAGAGAATCTTTCCCTGTAGGTACATTAATGCCTAACGCTATCGAAAACTCACTCACAGCTTCTACAGCTTTATACAAACGCGCATCTTCACCTTCGTTATTACAAGGCCACATCCAGTTGGCAGAAAGTGAAATACTTTTAAGTTGTTCTTCTAACGGAGCCCATACAATATTGGTCAAAGATTCGGTTATAGCGTTTCTTGCGCCAGCCACCGGGTCTATTAATCCGGAAACAGGGGAGTGCCCGATACTAGTTGCAACACCATTTTTACCGTTATAATCCAATGCCATCACCCCACAATTGTTAAGAGGTAGTTGTAAGGGGCCAGCGCATTGCTGTTTTGCCACGCGTCCCGTTACACAACGGTCTACCTTGTTGGTAAGCCAATCTTTACAGGCGACAGCTTCCAGTTGTAATAGGTTTGAGACATATTCCTTTAATTTTGAAATATCATACGAAGGGTTTCGGTAATTTCTTTTTATTGAAACATCCTTCATTATGGTTTTTGGAGAGTTTCCAAACATATCTGCCAGTTCAAAGTCCATTGGTTTTGCACCTGTAGTGGCACTCTCAAAAACAAATTTATAGTCACCTGTTACTTCACCTACCTGGTACATTGGGGAACGTTCCCGGTCTGCAATGCGTTGTAGTTTATCAATGTTTTTTTGGGCGATCACTAGTCCCATTCGTTCCTGAGATTCGTTGCCTATTATTTCTTTAGCTGAAAGTGTTGGATCACCCACTGGTAATTTGTCCAGGTCTATTTTACCACCGGTGTCTTCCACCAACTCACTTAAACAGTTAAGGTGTCCGCCTGCACCGTGGTCATGAATAGAGACTATTTCGTTATGATCGCTTTCTACCATTCCGCGAACGGCATTTGCAGCTCGTTTTTGCATTTCGGGATTGGAGCGTTGGATGGCGTTCAATTCAATTCCGCTAGAGAATTCGCCAGTATCTGCACTGGAAACGGCAGCACCTCCCATTCCAATTCTGTAGTTTTCTCCACCTAAAATTACTACTTTATCGCCTTTTTTGGGAACATCTTTTAGGGCCTGCTCTGCCTTTCCGTAGCCAATACCGCCCGCAAGCATAATTACTTTATCGAACCCTAATTTACGAGCGTGTTCTTCGTGTTCAAACGTTAACACAGACCCGGCGATTAAAGGCTGTCCAAATTTATTACCAAAATCTGAAGCCCCGTTACTGGCTTTAATTAAAATATCTAGAGGTGTTTGGTATAACCAGTCACGTTCCTGCATGGCTTTTTCCCAAGGTCGGTTTTCATCCAATCGCGAGTAAGACGTCATATAAACAGCTGTTCCAGCCAATGGCAAAGAACCTTTTCCACCTGCCAGACGGTCTCTAATTTCTCCACCACTTCCTGTTGCAGCGCCATTAAAGGGTTCTACGGTCGTTGGAAAGTTATGTGTTTCTGCTTTTAAGGAGATAACACTTTCAAACTCTTTGGTTTCATAAAATTCAGGCACGTCCGGGGCTTTTGGTGCAAACTGAGTTGCTATTGGGCCTTTTACAAAAGCCACATTATCTTTATAAGCCGAAACAATACTATTGGGGTGTTCCTGAGACGTTTTTTTAATCATTTTGAACAGCGAAGATGGCATTTCTACTCCATCAATAATAAACGTGCCATTAAATATCTTGTGACGACAGTGTTCACTATTTGCCTGGCTGAAACCAAACACTTCACTATCTGTTAATTTTCTTCCTAAGCGGGTGGCAAGATTTTCGAGATAGATTACTTCTTCATCATTAAGCGCTAACCCTTCAGCTTTATTGTAAGCTCCAATATTGCTTATCTCCAGAATGCTTTCGGGTTGAATATTGATGGTAAAAATATCCTGATCCAGGGTTGGATATTTTTGAGAAAGCATAGGATCGAAGTCTTTAAAATCTTCGGTTGTGTGGGTGAATTCTTCAATTCTAATAATACCTTCAACACCCATATTCTGGGTTATTTCTACAGCGTTGGTACTCCATGGGGTAATCATTGCAGCGCGGGGACCAATAAAAAAATCCGCTATTGCGGACTGTTCTATCTTAGGTTGGTTTCCGAAGAGCCACACTAATTTTTGACTATTTTCTGAAGTTAGTTCCCCTTGGGTTTGTACAGCAAAAATGTTGTTTTTTGCATTTCCGAAGAAGTGAATCATCCGCTTAGAATTTTAGAGCCTAAATTGAGCAAACTTAGGTGAGTTTTTGAAGATGCAAAGATACTAAATTTCAGATTATTTATTTGTTTTTGATTTTTAAATACAATTGGCCTCCATATAAAATAAGGACATCTTTTTTAATTGCGTTGTTTTATCGTAAATTGCAACCTCAATATTTTAATGTAAGATGTTGGTATTACAGCGACTTACATGCAGTCTAAATTAACTTAATCTAAAATTTTATGAAAAAGAATTTTTTACTTATCCTTATGTGCTTTTGCACATTTGCCACTGTTTTTGCTCAAGAAAACGGAACGGCCAGAGTTGTTTCTCAAGGAACATTTATCGGAAAAACAATACCCCTACGTGATATGCCTACCATTTACGAGATGGAAGGAATGGAAGAAATTAAAGTAATTAACGATCATAAAAAGTTTGGAAATGAACCTGTTAATGAAAATGCATTACCTCAAAATGGCGACGCGGTTCGTCAAACTGAGCAAGGAACCAGAGAGGCTCTAAATGTTTTAGAGAATTTTGATGGTGCAAATATAGCAGAAGGCCAGGCAATTCCGCCGGATCCTACCGGAGCTGTAGGACCAAACCATTATGTACATGCTGTGAACCTGGTTGTTAAAATATTTGATAAAACAGGGGCATTATTAACGGGACCTACTTTCTTAGGTACTTTTTTAGGAAATGGCTCCAACAACGGAGACCCTATTGTAATGTATGACCATCTAGCAGATCGTTATTTTGTTAGTCAGTTTCAGGTTTCAAACAATGCATTAATTATTGGTATATCGGAAACGCCGGATCCTACCGGATCTTACAACGTGTACTCATTTCCTTTGGATGCGTTTCCGGATTATCCACATTATTCGGTTTGGCATGATGGGTATTATTTAACTGCAAATAAGTTTTTTGGAAACACTATTTATGTAATGGATAGAGTTGCTTTGTTAGCCGGTGCGGCAAATCCAACGATTGTTGGCTTTAATTTACCGCAAGTTGTAAATAATCCTGCAGCAGTTTTTAGTCCTGAGCCGGCCAATTTAATAGGTGATGATTTTGACCCTAATGCTCCTGGTTACATAGTGTATCTTCAGGACGATGCATGGGGCGGAGTTTCTTTCGATCATTTAAAAGTATGGGAGATTGACGTAAATTTTGCAAATCCAGGGTCATCTACCATATCGAACCCTCTTGAAATACCAACTGAACCTTTCGATTCTTTCCTAAGACCTTTTGGAGATGGAGATATATCTCAGCCGGGGACAAACCAAAGAATTGACGCTATTAGCGGGGTTATATCTTATGCGGCAAATTATCGCCGCTTTCCAACATATAATTCTTGGGTAATTACATTTAACACAGACATTGGAGGAATAACTCCAGGAGTACGATGGGTTGAGTTGAGAAACGATGCTGTAAATGACTGGAGTATTTTCCAAGAAGCAACATACGCACCAGCCGATGGTGAAGGGCGTTTTATGGGGAGCGCTGCCATGGACGAAAATGGAAATATTGGTTTAGCTTTTAACATTGGTAGTGCAGATACACGTGTGGGAATACGTTTCACTGGTAGATATGATGGAGATCCACTTGGGGAGATGACTTTCCCTGAAACTACAATAATTGATGGTGGCGGAGTGCAAACTTCTGGAAACAGATTTGGTGATTATTCGCATTTAAGTATGGATCCTGATGGAGTTACTATGTGGCATACTGCAGAGTATTTTGGGGTTAATAACTTCTGGAGAACGAGAATTGCTGCTTTTAGAATTTCACCTAATTTAATAAATGATATAGGTGTGTCCAGTTTTATTTCTCCTGTAGATGGAGAATTAGGAAATGCTGAAACTGTAGAAGTAAATCTCTATAATTTTGGGACTCAAGTACAATCTGGATTTGATCTGGAATTATATTTGGACGGAGACCTTGTTGCTACAGAATCGTTTTCTGGTGATCTAGATCCACAAGAGCAAGAAAGTTATACCTTTAACCAAACATTAGATCTTTCTACTCCAGGTGAAAATTATGTGATTGAGGCAAGAACAGTATTGGCGGGAGACCAAAATACTCCTAATGATGGATTTATAATAGATGTGGATAACAATACACTTTCTGTTGGTAATGCAGCCTTTAATAGTGGCGATTTCATTATTGTACCGGTTTCTCAGAAAATCTATGATATTACATTTACCACAAATGAAGATTTTGGTGCCATTGGATATGAAATTTATAATACTATTGGGCAAAAAATGTTCACAGGTACTATGACTAGCAATAACAATGAGTATAAAGCACAAGTAGATATGAAGTCTGCTGCAGTGGGTGTATATTTTGTTAAACTAAGTAACGGAGAATTTACAGCTACAAAACGAGTAATTGTAAAATAATTTAAACCATTTCTCATTCAAAATTCAGGCTGAAGAATCATTTGATTCTTCAGCTTTTTTTTTGCTAACTATCTTGAATGAGTTGTATTGTTAGAATTTTCATTTAAAAAAGTTTATAAAAAGTGAGAAATTTTAATGAGACCAATACAAAACATAAGTGCAGCTAATTGTTTGTATTCCTATTCGTTATCTTTATTTCCAAAAATTTAACTGTATATTGTACAGCACAAAAAAAAATAAATTTATGATTAAGAAATTCTACGTACTGGCTATAAGCTTCGTTGCAACAACGTCGCTTTTTGCACAAGAAATATTTCCTCCAGACGAGATAGTTACTGGAACATTTATAGGAGAAACTATTCCATTAAGGGACTATGCTCAAAACCAGATTCCGGACGAAAATAACCCTAATAATCAGGTGATGGTTCCTAACGAATCCAATACACCTTTCGATTTTGTAGAGACAACTACAGTAATTTCTAATCTTCAAACTGAAAAAGGAAAAGTACAAACACAACCGCTTCAGGAAAACTTTATTGGTTCCGGATCTTTTGAATCAGGTTTTTTTCCACCAGATCCAACGGGTGCAGTAGGACCTGATCATTACGTACATTCAGTAAATTCTTTGGTTAAAATTTTTGATAAAAATGGTACGCTGGAAGTAGGACCTGTTAATTTAGGTACTTTTTTGGGAATTCCTTCAAATAGTGGAGATCCAATAGTATTATATGACCAGTTAGCAGATCGTTGGGTTGTGAGCGAATTTGGATCTTTAAATAATTCCCTGGCAATAGGAGTTTCAACTACCAATGACCCGGCAGGAACCTATAATGTATACCAATATCAATTTAGCGGTTTCCCGGATTATCCTCATTATGGACTTTGGCACGATGGATATTATGGGACGGTCAATTTAAATGGACAAACCACACAAGGATTCGTGATGGAGAGAGATCAAATGCTTATTGGAGGAACCAGCACCACAAATATTAATTTTTAATTTACCAGATATTGTAGTAAATCCAAATCAGGTAAAAAGTCCAGAACCAGCAAGTTTATTAGGTACAACGTACGATGCAGATTCACCTGGATATATCACATATTTACAAGATGATGGCTGGACAGGCGCTATTACTTTTGACCATTTAAAAGTATGGGAAATAGATGTAGACTGGATAAACGTAAGCAATTCTACAATATCAGCTCCACTGGAAATAGCTACTGATCCTTTTGACTCTGGTGAACTTTTTGGTGAGGGAAACGGCGCTATAAGACAACCTGGTACCAGCCAGAGACTAGCAGGACACGGAGGAATTGTTTCTTTTCCTGCATATTACCGTCAGTTTGGAACACATAATTCGTGGATAATTACTTTTAACACCTATATAGATGCCATGGAGACCGGCGGTATTCGTTGGATTGAATTACGAAATGATGCTTCAAACGATTGGTCAATTTTTCAGGAAGGAACATATTCTATTGCAGATGGTCATGATCGTTTAATGAGTAGTGCTGCTATTGATGCTGAAGGAAATATAGGAATGGCTTATACCACAGCAAGTGAAAATTTAGCAGTATCGTTGAGATATACAGGTAGATTTAATGGAGATCCATTAGGCCAAATGACTGTTGCAGAAACTATAATTATTGACGGGCCTGGAATTAGGAACAATGCAAATAGATATGGTGATTATTCGCATATGACTATGGACCCTAATAATTTTACTTTTTGGTTCACATCAGACTATTTTAGTGGTACAAACCAGTGGCGCTCACGAGTAGCTTCTTTTAACCTAGGAAATGTTTTTGTAGACGACGTTGGCCCCGTAAGTATCGTTCAGCCAGAAAACGGACAATTAACCAACTCGGAGACTGTTGAGATTTCGGTGAGAAATTTTGGTTCAGATTCACAAAGCAATATTCCGGTGCAACTTCGTTTAGACGGAGTTTTAGTGGCTACTGAAACCATCCCGGGCCGATTGCACCCGCCAGTGTGCAAAATTATACTTTCGCACAAATGCTGGATTTATCTACATTCGGACAGGAATACACAATAGAAGTAACTACAGGTCTTATTGGAGATGAGTTTACCGTAAATGATGTTTTTAGTAAAGAGGTAAAAAATCTTTTTACAGATGATGTGGGCGTGCTTTCAATTACAGAACCTGTAAGTGGTAATGGAATTGGTATGTCAGACATAACAGTAGTAGTTACAAACTTTGGTGTAGATGTTCAAACCGATTTCGACATTCAGTATACGATAAATGGAGGAACTCCTGTTGTAGAAAATTTTGACGCAGTTATCGGTCCGAACAAGAACAATCCTATACATTTTCAACCCCTGGAGATTTTAGTGCTTTAGGAACCTATACCCTTGTAGTTTCAACATCCCTTACTGGAGATGATGATACAACCAATGACGCTGCAACTGCAACAATTGAAAACGTTCTTTGTATGCCTTCGTTAAATTGTAGTGCTGGAGATGGATTTCAGGCAGTACAAATTGCTGAAATAAATAATGTATCAGATTGTGAAGGGTACGGAGATTTTACTTCACAGGTAGCTAATTTGGGCGCGGGTAGCTCAAACGATATTACCTTTACAACTGGTTTTGGAGATCAAAACGTAAGAATTTGGATAGATTTTAATGACGATTTCACCTTTTCGCCAAATGAAACAGTACTCCTTAACTATGTTATTGCGCCAGGCCAAGGAGCTGGAAGTTACACAGAAACTACAACCTTAGACATTCCAGCCGATGCTGCTTCAGGAGAACACATTATGAGAATTAAGAGTAATAGGGGTGGTTTTGTAAGTGGTGATCCTTGTGACGATACTTTAATGGGAGAAACTGAAGACTACACTGTTAACATCGGTATATTAGGCGTAAACGATTTTGCAATCTCTAATGGAGATTTTGTGATAACGAGTCTTGATAACAATCAGTTTGACGTAAGCTTAACAACCGAGTATACCGGAGGAGTTTATCTTGGTGTGTTCAATGTTTTAGGGCAGGAAGTTGCATTTAAGAAAAATGTTGAAAGCGAAGGAAACACATACACCATTAAATTAGATATGTCTGCTATGTCCAGCGGAGTATATTTGCTGCGTATGGGCGGACAAACAACTACTTCAACCAAAGTAGGTAGAAT
The DNA here is from genome assembly GCA_963793275.1 of uncultured Flavobacteriaceae bacterium. Lineage (GTDB taxonomy): Bacteria > Bacteroidota > Bacteroidia > Flavobacteriales > Flavobacteriaceae > Marinirhabdus. Next base: position 1,507,322 of record CAWBZL010000003.1, on the reverse strand, counting down.
TATTGTAAAATAATATCCATAAAATAGTACTTAAAAGAGCGGGTGTTAAGCCCGCTCTTTTTGTGTTTAACCGTTACCTTCAATTGAAATATTAAAAGGCAGGTATATAACTATGATATTATTTTTTCTGAAGTAATGCTATATAAAAACCATCAAACCCGGTTTTATGAGCATAGATTTTTTCTTCGGAAACCAATGTAAATTCTTGTCCTTCTTCGCGTTTTAAGAAAGCATTTACCTGTTCGGTATTTTCTGATGGCAATACAGAACACGTTGCATACACCAATTGCCCACCCTCTTTAACCATTCTTGAATATGAATCTAACAACTCACGTTGCGTATCTTTAATATTCTGAATGTTCTCAGGATTCAACTTCCACTTAGTGTCCGGATTTCTTTTTAAAACACCAAGCCCGGAACACGGAGCATCTATTAGCACCTTATCGGCTTTGCCAATGAGCTTCTTGATCGCCTTAGTAGAATCTATCAAACGGGTCTCAATGTTGTGGATTCCGTTTCTACGGGCTCTTCTTTTAAGTTCGGTAAGCTTACTCTGGTAAATATCCATAGAAACTACCTGTCCTTTATTATCCATTAAAGAAGCAATATGTAAGCTTTTTCCTCCCGCCCCGGCACAGGCATCTATAATGCGTTGCCCTGGTTCTGGATTTAAAACTTGTGCCACGCGTTGGGAGGAAGCATCCTGTACTTCAAACCAACCGTTTTTAAAAGCTTCGGTTGTAAAAATGTTTGAACGCTCTTTTAGTTGTAATGCGTATGGATACCCCTTAATAGTAGCAGTTTCAACGTCACCATCTGTAAGTGCATTTTGCAAATCTTTTACCGTTGTTTTTAATGGGTTTGTTCTAATAATAACTGCCGCCTGATGGTTAAGAGCAGCAATTTCTTTATCCCACAGCTTGCCCAGTTCCTTTGCACCCAACTCGTCTAACCAATCTGGAATAGACTCGCGGAGCGCACGTGTTTTTATAGCCTCATCAAAACGTCCTTTTATACGTCTTGTGGGTGTATCTTCAAATTGAGGCCAGTCTGGTATTTTAATACCGTTAAGGGTTGCCCAAACTGTAAACAGCCTAAAAAGATTAGGACGGCTGTACGGCATTTTTACTTCAGCAATTTCGGCATACAATCTTCTCCAACGTACAATATCGTAAGTAGTTTCAGCAATAAAACCGCGATCACGAGCTCCCCAGCGCTTATCTCGTTTTAAGGTGTTGCGCAATACCTTGTCTGCTTGTTTGTTTTCATTGAAAATTAAATCAAGCGAATCTATGGTGGCAAATACAAGGTTTCTGTGTAGTTTCATTTTTAAAAAATTGAGTGATTCTAAAGCAAAATGCTCTGGAATACGAAGGTGCAAAGGTACTATAATCACTTGGAACTCATTTATTTTTTTTCTTTTACCTGCGAATTTCATATTTCTCATGTCTATTTCGATTTTTTGTAATACCGTAGCTCAGGCTATGCGATACCAAAAAAATTCATATTCATAAAAAAGCCTTCATTCCTGGTTCCAAACAAAAAGTTTAAATGAGTCACTCAGTTTAATTACTTTTGAAAAAACTTTTTAAGCATGCGAATTTTATCTTTCTTGTTGGTAATTGCACTAACCTATTCCTGTACTTCAGAAAACGAAAATACTTTTACGTCGGTACAAATAGAACCTTTTTTTACAGACAGCCTAAGCATTAGAGCCATTACACCTTTAGACGGAAATGCCGTTTGGTTTGCTGCTAATAATGGTAGGGTAGGACTTATAGATGGCGCTACACCAAAATTGGCTACCATTCAGTACGAAGATTCTATCCTCGCGTTTCGTGCTATCGCGAAAACCAGTAAAGCAGTGTTTGTGTTGAGTATTGCTAATCCCGCGGTGCTCTATAAAATAGGAGTTAACAACAGGGAAGCCACAAATATTGAAGAAGTATATGTAGAGGAAGCCGAAACTGTTTTTTATGATGCTATGGCGTTCTGGAACGATAAAGAAGGCATTGCGATGGGCGATCCTACAGATGGGTGCCTTTCCGTAATAATTACCAGAGACGGCGGAAATTCGTGGTCAAAAATACCTTGTGATAAATTGCCCAAAACCGAAAAAGGCGAAGCTGCATTTGCTGCAAGTAACTCGAATATTGCATTGCACGGAAATAACGCCTGGATAGTTTCGGGTGGTAAACGTGCCCGTGTTTTTCACTCTGGAAATAAAGGCGAGACCTGGGAAGTTTTTGAAACTCCTATTATACAGGGAAAAGCAATGACGGGAATTTACAGTGTAGATTTCTTTAACGAAACAACAGGGATCATTTTTGGCGGAAACTGGGAAGAACAAGCCTATAACGAAGGCAACAAAGCCATTACCAAAGATGGTGGAAAAACATGGAAATTAGTAAGCAACGGTAAAGGGCCCGGATATAGGTCTTCTGTACGTTTTGTGCCAGGGACTAACGGGGAAGGAATTGTGGCAGTTGGCTCACCAGGAATATCTTACAGTCTGGATCAGGGAGAAACATGGGAAGAACTTTCAGCAGAAGGTTTTTACGCTATTGAATTTGTAAACGATACGCTGGCTTTTGCCAGCGGACGTAATAAAATATCGAAGCTTATTTTTAAGTAATTTTATCTTTGTCCTTTTTTCTTACGGAAACGCTCTAAGAGTTGTCGCTTAAAATCTTCTTCCGCTTTACGCAGAAGAATGATTTTCTTTGGCGGAATAACACCTTTTAAATTGGTATAGAGTGTTCGGTAGGCTTCCAGTTCTTTTTCTTTTACTTCTAAAGATTTTTCAATGAGTGTGGTTGCTTCGGCATTTGTGAGGACTTCAAAGTTGTCATCAATTTTTTTCATTATCTCCTTGCGCTCCATTTTTCGAATGGCGTGCATTTTCTCTTCACTGGCGTTGTAAATAGGCCAGAATCCTTCAGCTTCTTTAGAGGTTAAGTCTAATTGCTCTGTAATATGCGCTACTTTTAAGGCCTTTATTTTTTCGTGTCTTCCCTGGGCAAAAAGTGCCGTGGAGAAACAAAGGGTGAGTAGTATAAGTGCTTTTTTCATAAGTATTGCCCGCAGAGGCGGGTGATTTAATTTTCCACCTTGGCGGAATAGATTTATTCGTATAATAAATTAGTGTCGTCCAGATTATTAAAAAGGTAGTCACTTAGATTTTCTGTACTAATTTCTTCGGAAGAAACTAGCAATGCGTCAAAGTCTTCGTCCTGAAGGTACATAACATAATCTTCTGTTGAAAGATCCAGCTCCCCATCCTGTATATATGCTGAAACTGAAGTAGCATTTACATCCTCAAAAGAATATGAAGTAGCTGACCCAAATGGATACAACGTAACTATAATTGCTAAAACAGCTGCTATTCCAGCCAAAGCGTATAAAATTGTTCGTTTATCCGGGGTTTCACTTTGTTGTTTATCGTTCTTAAATACCTTCCACGTTGAACTTGTTTCAGCAGCCAGTATTTTTTTCTCTACAGCTTCAAAATAACCTTCAGGAACGGTAAATCCAGAATCTTCAGGTAAGTTATCTTCTTTTAATTTGTCCAAGATACGCACATCAAATGTTTCGAAGTATCCTTCGGGAATTTTAAAACCTGTTGTGTATTTATTCTTTTCCATTATAGGTGTTGGACTCTTAAATTATAAAATGGTTTCATTATCTTTTAAAAAGGCTGTGATTTTCTTCACTGCGATATGATAATTGCTTTTCAATCCCCCCACAGAAGTTTCCAGTATTTCTGAAAGTTCTTCGTAGGTATGGTCTTCAAAATATTTCATATTAAAGACCAACTGTTGTTTTTCTGGTAATGTAGCGATCGCCTTTTGCAACAGCAGTTGTATGGTGTCTCCTTCAAAATAAACGTCGGTTTCTAACCTGTCCAGTGTTTGCTGCTGCAATTCTTCGTTGGTTATGTGTTGCTTCCGTGCTCTTTTATTTATAAAGGTAATAGCTTCGTTAGTTGCTATACGGTACAGCCAGGTATATAATTTGCTGTCACCTTTGAATTTGTCGATATTCCGAAAGATTTTTATAAAGGTATTCTGTAAAACATCGTCTGTATCGTCGTGCGATTTTACAATGTTTCTAATGTGCCAATATAATCTTTCTTTATATGTTGAAACTAATATACCAAATGCCTCTTCTTTTTGAGAAGAGGATTGTAATAAACCCACAAGATCCTGTTCTTGAACCACCAATTAGTTTTGTTTAAAGATAAGACTTCTTAAGTTTTAAATAGTTTAATTACCCACGAGAAGATAAATTTAAATTCGATGAAACACATAAATAATCGATAAAAAACATATTTTCTTTGGTTTGTAGGAAAAAAGGACTACTTTTACGGTATACTTCTTATGTATTGTTCGTCATTATTAGCCCCAAGCGTAATGCGAACACCCTAAAGACGGGTCTTAGCGGGGGCTGATCCGTCTTTTTTATTTTAATTATTAAAATAAATATTTGTAGGAATTGAATATCTAAATAAATCTAAAAACCGATTAAGTGTAAAATAAATACGATTAAACACATTTTTTGTTTGGAATATTAAAAAATTGGTATATATTTACAACAGTAAAAAATACTTATGTATTTCAGCACTGCGAGCCCCAAATGTGGTGTTGGAAAATTTATAAAAGAGCGAAGCCCCAAATCGCTCTTTTTTTATGCTATAAAGTTTGAGAATTGGTTTTTTGTAATAGATAAACTTTCAGTTTTTTATTCAAAACTTTGCATCTCCACCAGGCTTTGATATACACCTTGTTTCGCAAGCAAATCTGCATGCTTGCCTTGCTCTACAATCTCACCTTTACTCAACACTACAATGGTATCTGCATTTTTAATAGTGGATAATCTATGGGCAATCACTACAGAAGTACGGTTTTGCATCATCTTTTCAAGGGCGTCTTGCACCAGGCGTTCACTTTCGGTATCCAGAGCAGAGGTGGCTTCGTCCAAAATCATAATAGGAGGGTTCTTTAAAACAGCTCGTGCAATACTAAGACGTTGTTTTTGACCGCCGCTAAGTTTATTACCGCTATCGCCTATATTGGTGTTTATTCCATTGGGTAGATCATTTACAAATTCCCAGGCATTGGCTATTTTAAGAGCCTCTATAAGTTCAGTTTCTGTAGCTTCGGGTTTTCCCAGCAATAGATTTTCGCGAATGGTATCGTTAAATAATATAGAATCCTGAGTTACCAGACCCAAAAGGCTGCGTAAGGATTCTTGGGTCATATCTTTAATAGCCAAACCATCAATAGAAATTTCACCTTTGTTTACATCGTAAAAGCGGGTAATTAAATTTGCAATAGTACTTTTTCCGCTACCACTTTGACCTACCAATGCAACGGTCTGTCCTTTGGGAACCTGCAGACTAAAATCTTTAAGTATCCAATCATCTTCGTATTTAAATGAAATGTTGTTAATGCTTATAGAATCATTAAAATCGTTTTTAGTTGTTGCTCCTGGTATATCCTGTATAGTGCTTTCGGTTTCTAAAATTTCCAGCACTCTTTCGGCGGCAGCATTTCCTTGTTTCACTCCATAACTAGCCTTGCTTATTGCTTTTGCAGGCGTTAAAATGTTATAAGCCAACCCCATATAGGCTATAAATGCTGCTGGTTCCAGCGTATTTTCAATTAAAACCATTCTGCCACCAAACCATAATAAAACACCAATTACTGCAATACCCAAAAATTCACTAATGGGTGATGCTAAATTTTGCCTGTTTAATAAACTATTGGAGTAATGATAGTACCGACTTGTAGAATCCTGAAATTTTTTGTTGAAAATAGATTGGGCATTAAAACCTTTAATAATTTTAAGACCGCCCAGTGTTTCCTCCAAAATTGAAAGAAAAAAACCTTGTTCTTCCTGAACACGCTGCGACTTCTTTTTAAGCGATTTTCCTATTCTTGAAATGATAAGTCCGGAAAGCGGAATAAAAATAAATACAAACAAAGTAAGTTTTGCACTTAACGTAAACATGATAATTATAGTAAATAAGATCATTAACGGCTCACGAACAACTAATTCTAAAATAGATAAAAATGAAGATTGAATTACCTGCACATCACTCGTAATACGAGAAATAGTATCGCCTTTTCGCTTTTCAGAATAAAATGAAACCGGAAGGTCAACAGTTTTTGAGTATAGTTTATTTCTAATATCTTTTAAAACACCGTTGCGCAAATAAGTTATGAACCACATAGCGAGATATCCGAAGAAGTTCTTTAGCAAAAATGTAGCGATTACAACACCTATCATATACATAAGTACTGTCATTTCACCCAATTCGGCTACCTTTTGCGTGAGGAAAAAATTGAGTTGGCCTTCTAGGTAGTCGCCAAGTTCTAAAATACTTGTATATTCTGGCGGGGCTGTCACTACTTTTTTATCGTCAAAAAGTACCTTTAACATAGGGATTAACGAAACAAATGCAAGGCTACCAAATAATGCGTAAAAAATATTTGCAATAATATTACCATATGCGTACTTTTTGTAAGGTCTGGCGAATAGCCATATTTTTCTGATGTATTCCACTAAGTAAAGTTTAGTTGCGATTGTATCGCATTAATTTTTTTGTCTAAAATTTCCACGGCATTTTTAGTTCCGGGAGGCGTTTTTACACTTATATAAAACTTAATTTTAGGCTCTGTACCACTAGGTCTTGCTGCTATTTTACTACCGTCTTCGGTATAATAAATTAATACATTAGACTTCGGAATAGTGAGCGCACTAACTGAATTATCCATCATATTCTTAGTCTCGCCAATTGCATAATCTTCAATCTTTATCACCTTACTTCCATTAATTTCAGTAAAAGGAGTCTCACGTAAATGTTTCATCATCGCTGAAATTTCTTCTGCACCTTTCTTGCCTTTTTTTACGATAGAAATAAGTGCTTCGCTATAATGACCATAGGTTTCAAATAATTCCTGGAGATACGTATATAGGGTGCCATTTTCTTCTTTTCGTTGCGCAGCCATCTCGCAGGCAAGTAAAGTGGCGGTCACGGCATCTTTATCACGAACAAAATCCCCTACCATAAACCCAAAGCTTTCTTCACCACCACCAATAAAATCTAGCTCCGGGAAGTCTTTTACCATTTTTGCAATCCATTTAAAACCTGTAAGTCCTTCTTTATAAATTACACCAAAATCTTCTGCAACTGCTCGCACCATGGGTGTGGACACAATAGTGGAGGCCAAAAATTGATTGCCATTAAGTTTACCCGCTTTTTTCCATTGGGTTAGCAGAAAATGCGTCATCAGCACCATTGCCTGGTTTCCGTTTAGAATACTCATCTCACCTTCATTATTGCGTACTGCAATTCCTAATCTGTCGCAGTCTGGATCGGTTCCAATCACAATATCTGCGTTCTTTTCATTAGCTAATTGTATAGCCATTTCTAAGGCTTCTGGTTCCTCAGGATTGGGAGACACTACCGTTGGGAAATCTCCGTTCGGAGTTGCCTGTTCTTTTACCACAAAAACATTTTTATATCCAGCTTCTTCCAAAACTTTTGGAATCATAGTTATTGACGTTCCGTGCAAGGAGGTAAAAACTATTTTTAAGTTCTCTTTTGCTTCAGCTGAAGTGTTAAAACTTCCATTCTTGATGGATGCTTCAGCAAATGCATTGTCTATTTTGGAATTTATTAGGGTAATTAAATCACTATTTCCTTCAAATTTAATTTCGTCATACGCAAGCGAATTTATTTCACTAATAATTTCGCCATCTTGCGGAGGTACTAATTGCCCGCCGTCTTCCCAATACACTTTGTAACCGTTGTATTCTGGCGGATTGTGACTTGCCGTTAGTACAATACCGCATTGGCAACCTAAATGCTTTACCGCAAAAGATAGCTCTGGAGTAGGGCGTAATTCAGAAAAAAGAAAAACTTCAATATTGTTTGCAGCAAAAACTTGAGCAACTACTTGTGCAAGTTCTTTACTGTTATGACGGCAGTCGTAAGCTATGGCTACTTTACACTGCTTATTGGGAAATTGTTGTTGCAGGTAATTTGAAATTCCCTGTGTGTTTTTTCCTAACGTATATTTATTGATGCGATTATCACCCACACCCATAACACCGCGCATCCCGCCGGTTCCAAACTCGAGGCTCTTATAGAAACTATCTTCCAGCCCTTCCGGGTCGTGAGCGATCATATCTTTTATGGTTTGCTGGGTAGTGGCATCAAAAGCAGGTGTGAGCCATCTGTTTACGCGTTCTAAAATTTCCGGAGCTACGTATATCATGAATTGGTTACTTCTATATTTTAAACGGTGCAAAAATACGGAAATGTATTTTGTTAATTGATGGATTGGTTAAATGGTTGATTTTGGGATTGGTTACTTTGTTTACAGTTTGTAGTTGGCAGGACGCAACCAAAATTCCTTGTAGATTAAGGGCTACTTTACTTGCCCCTCGATTTTTTAATATTATTGGTGCCTTTTATCACTGTGTTATCTTTGCTTTTTTGGTTTCCTGCAACAAACCAATTCATTATATAACAAATTTACCATTTGTACATTTGTACCTTGTAGGTAATACTTAATTAAACTGTAACGTTCCGTCGCTCTTTAATCAGATAATTTTGCGAATCTTTTTTATTCCGAAGTATTAATTCGCCTATAAATCCTGCTAAAAATAATTGACTTCCCAAAATCATGGCTGTGAGTGAGATAAAAAATTCCGGACGCTCGGTAATGAGTCTTCCTGTAGTGTTAATGAAGAGTTTGTCAATGCCCAGATACAGTGCAAAACAAAAGCCTACAAATAGCATTATAGCTCCCCAGGCACCAAACAAATGCATAGGGCGTTTTCCAAAACGTGACAAAAACCAAATAGTTATAAGGTCTAAAAATCCTCTAACAAAGCGTTCCGCTCCAAATTTTGTAGTACCGTATTTACGCGCCTGATGCTGCACGACTTTTTCACCAATGTTATTAAAGCCGGCATTTTTTGCCAATACCGGAATATAGCGATGCATATCTCCCGTGACTTCGATTGTTTTTACAACATCTTTTTTATAAGCTTTTAATCCGCAGTTAAAGTCATTCAATTGCACACCAGATGTTTTTCTGGCGGCAAAATTGAAGAGTTTAGAAGGTAAGTTTTTTGCCATCACCGAATCGTATCGTTTCTTTTTCCATCCGGAAACAAGGTCGAAGCCGCCTTGGGTAATCATTTGGTACAATTCGGGGATTTCTTCCGGGTTGTCTTGCAAGTCGGCATCCATCGTAATAACTACCTCACCTTTGGCCAACGCAAAACCTGCGTGTAAGGCTTGGGATTTTCCAAAGTTCTTTAAAAAACGAATGGCCTTTACCTCGGTATGTTGCGATGCGAGGGTGTCTATTAACTGCCAGGAACCGTCGGTACTACCATCATCTATAAAGATAATTTCATACAAAAAATTATTGGACTGCATGGTGTTTGCAATCCAACGGTATAATTCTGTAAGTGATTCTTCTTCGTTAAGAAGTGGAATGACAATAGATAGATTCATGAAGCAAAAATACTAAATATGTGCGGGTCTTTCTCTTTTTAAGATGAATCCTGAAATTGAGGCGTAAATTATTCTCGGAAACGTGATTTACACTTTATGAAAACATACCATTGGAATGCTGGATTGTTGCAGTCCAATGGTATGTTTTATGAAGCGTTTCTTCTTTTTAAAAGAGAAGAATTAAAATAAGATGATTCTTTTCAGGGTATTTATTGAATATGAGCAGGTTTTTCAACTTTCATTACCAATCCTGTGATAAGTGAAATAATAAAGCCGAAAAACAGCGTCATGATAAGTGACATAGCCGATATAATTGCCGGACTCATCATAGTTTCGGTAATCCCCATGGTCATATCAATTTGTTCCTGTGTCATATTAGGATTTTCTTCCAACAAATTATCCTCTGTAGCCGCAAGCATATTGGTAGCAAAATCCGGCTCAATCACCGTCATAAAAATTAAATTGAAAACAACACCAATAATTGCTGTAATAAGCGCAATTGCCAATCCTACTTTAATGGCTTCTCCAAGACTTAAAAAACCTGCATTTTCTTTTTTAAAGGCTTTAATTCCTAAAATAACACAAATAATCATTGCTATAAAGCCTATTGCACCTTGCCACCAGGGCTGTTCGTAGGTGAGATCCATGACATACACTACAACGCTTAAGAGTATGGTAATAAGTCCTAAGACTGCGCCATAGGACATCGCGATTTTTTTAATTGAAGCTTTTTGATTTTCCATTTTGATTATGTGGTTTTTTGGTTTGCAACTATTAGTATTCAAAGGTAACTAAATGTTACACACCGTTAACAAAAGTGTATTTTTACAGCTTAATTATAGGATTCTATAAAATTTTTATTTTTTGTATTGCTGCATTTATAAAAATCCTTACATTTGCACACTCAAAACGGGAGAATTAAAGTTAAGACGATGAAAAAAGATATACATCCAACAAATTATAGAGTAGTAGCATTTAAAGACATGTCTAATGAAGAAGTGTTTTTAACCAAGTCTACGGCAGAGACCAAAGAAACATTAGAGGTTGATGGTGTTGAATATCCATTAGTAAAAATGGAAATTTCAAGAACATCTCACCCGTTCTATACAGGTAAGTCTAAATTGCTGGATACTGCAGGACGTATTGATAAGTTTAAAAATAAGTACGCAAAATTCAAGAAACCTGCCAAGCAGGAAGAAACAGCTAAAGATAGCGAGTAAGCCAACTCCATTTTTTAGTTATATATTATAAAAAAACCTCCGAGAAATCGGAGGTTTTTTTTTTGCTTTTTATAAAATCAATCAGCAACATTTTATTGTTGGGTTGATTTATTATTTTAGTCCAACGCCTATTCGGAAATAACATCACTTACCAAATACGCAATTGCCTTTCCAACCTGCCCCGGAAATAATTCCCTGTTTGGGGCGCCTTCACAGATATGAATATAGGTGCACGTTTTTTTTGCTGAAAAATACCGGGTAAAGCATCTACATTCTTCTAAACTAAATCCGCTTGGCGTCATTGCGCTACTGCCCATATTGGCAACGGCGTCCAGATCTATTTCCAGCCCAAAATGTTGTTTTGTGGTAAAGGCTTCGGCTTCCTGAAGTGCTTTTGCAAATGACTTCTTATTATGTACCGAAATATCCTCAAAAAATGAAAACTGGACCGTATCAGGAACTTTCGCCATTGCATCAAACACAGGCTGTGACGTATAATTGCGATGTAATCCGAAGATAAAGTATTTGTCTAAAAATCCTTCTTTGGCAGCATAACTGAACCCATTTCCGCTATGGCGATGTTCCAGTGCCCGATAATCTGTATGCGCATCAAAATTTATACAGTTTACTGGATGTCCCAATGCTTTTGAAGCGCCTTTTAAATTCCCGAAGCTGTTATTGTGCCCACCACCAATAACGACGGGTATTTTTCCGAAAGCGATAATTTTTTCAAGTACTTCTGAAACCAACAGGTCTGTTTGGCTTACCAATTCGCCTAACTTTTCGGCATACTTATGGTCTAGCGGATTCATTATAGCAGCTGCTTCCATTTGTTGCGAACAATCTATTTCGCCTAAAACAAGCACCGCATCTGCATTGCAATACTGCGTTTGTTGAATATTACAAAGTGAAGATAAAGTTGCATCCCACGCTCCTGAGGCTCCAGGCTTGCCGTAATTTGCCCGAACGCCAACATCTTCGGGAATGCCCAATAAAATGTACCTTTGAGGAGCCTCTTTAAGTGCTGCCAAAGATGATATCGTCCTGGCGGCCTGCCCGAATTTGAATTCACCTTTTCGGAGGTTAGTGTACGTTAACAGTTTTTCTTTAGTATAAAATTTCAGCATTATTGAATAATTTTCCCGCTAATAATAACCGTTTCAATATTATTATTTCCGAAGTCGTAGGGTAAAAATCCATAACTTGGAATTTCTTTTGTAATCATTACACTGCCACTTTTTCCTTTGGTAATGCTACCGTGCGTGTCACTTACCCCCATTGCATACGCTCCGTTCAGTGTTGCAGCATTAATAGCTTCTTCTGGTGTGAGTCTCATTTTAATACAAGCGGTAGAAACGACAAAGTTCATATTTCCACTGGGTGTGGAGCCAGGATTATAATCTGTGGCCAATGCCAAAGGTAATCCGGCGTCAATTAATTTCCTTCCTGGGGTGTATGGAATGCTTAGGAAATAAGAGCAGGAGGGAAGTGCCACAGGCATGGTATTGCTACCTTTTAATACTAAAATATCTTCTTCGGTTACTATTTCCAGATGATCTACACTTAATGCATCGTGCACAACACCAGCTTGTACGCCACCAATTGCGTTAAACTGATTCACGTGTATTTTTGGTGTAAGACCATAACTGTTTCCGGCGGTTAAAATTTTATGGGTGTCTTCTACCGAAAAATAGCCTTCTTCACAAAAAATATCTATGTAGTGTGCTAACTTTTCCTGAGCTATTTTCGGGAGCATTTCGGTTACTATTTTATTGAGATATCCTTCTTTATTCCCTTTAAATTCTGTGGGAACAGCGTGAGCTCCCAAAAAGGTAGTTTTTACGGTAACGGGATAGTTTTCTCCTAGTTTTTTCGCCACACGGAGCATTTTTAGTTCGGCATCGGTGGTAAGACCATAGCCGCTTTTAATTTCTATGGCGCCTGTTCCGGTGCGCATTACCTGTTCCAGGCGGTTGGCAGATTGTGCGTATAGATCCTCTTGAGAAGTTTCCTGAAGTTTTTTTGCACTGTTTAAAATACCACCTCCTTTTTCGGCGATTTCCTGATAACTTAAACCTCTTATGCGGTCAACAAATTCCTGTTCCCGGTTTCCAGCGTAGACAATATGTGTGTGGCTATCGCACCAGGTAGGAAGTACCATTTTTCCCGTACAATCCATTGTTTTATCTGCGGAAGTTTCGGCTAAGGTATCCATCTTTCCGAAGTCCTTAATCACACCATCTTCCAATAATAACCAGGCATTTTTAAGACCGGGGAGCGTTTTCATTGACTCGCCAGCTACTTTAAGGATCCCTTGCTCTCTAATTTGAAGCAATTCTTTTATATTCTTTAACAATATTTTCATACGTTAAATATAGCAAACCTTCACAAAGATTAATACCTTGGAGAACTAAAATTTGAAGCTATGGGTAAAGTCGAAAAAATGGGCATAAATACTATTTGTACACATGTTGGAGAAGTAAAGGACGAGCAATTTAAAGGGGCAATTTCTCCTTTGTATATGAGTAGTTCTTATGCATATGAAAATGTTGATGTAAAACGCTATCCACGTTATTTTAACACCCCAAACCAGGAAGCCCTGGGAAAAAAAATAGCGGCGCTGGAACACACCGAAGCCGGAATGATCTTTGGTAGCGGTATGGCAGCGGTAAGTCATTGTTTATTGGCTTTCCTTCAAAAAGGCGATCATATTGTTTTGCAAAAAACGCTCTACGGAGGCACCTATAATTTTGTGGTGGAAGAGTTTGAAAAGTTTGGAATCGAATACACATTTACGGATGGTTTTAAGGAAGCCGATTTCAGAAAAGCGCTTCAAAAGAACACGAAAGTTATCTATGTAGAAACACCCAGCAACCCGTTAATGCTTATTACAGATCTGCAGATGATCGCGGGTATAGCTAAGGAACACTCTCTGGTTTCTATGATAGATAATACATTTGCGTCACCAATTAATCAAAACCCGGCAGATTTTGGTATAGATATTATAATTCACAGCGCCACCAAATATATGGGCGGTCATAGTGATATTTGCGCGGGAGCAGTGGCTGCGAGTGAAGAGCATATGTTGCGTATCTGGAATCTTTCAAAAAATATTGGCGGAAGTTTAAGCGATTATACGGTTTGGCTCCTGGAGCGAAGTCTTAAAACTATGGCATTGCGTGTAAAAGCACAAAACCGAAATGCAAAACGAATGGCAAAATGGTTGCAAAAGCATGACTTAGTTAAAAAAGTATATTACCCGGGATTGAAAGATCATCCGGATTATCAATTAGCAAAAAAACAAATGAAAGGGTATAGCGGTATGCTGTCTTTTGAATTGATTCCCTCGGTTCATGCCGAAGCTTTTATGCAGGCTTTACAACTTATAAAACAGTCTATGAGTCTGGCCGGCGTAGAGTCTACCATATTATCTCCTGCAAAAACAAGTCATGCACTATTGTCTGCTGAAGAAAGAGCACATCAGGGTATTAGCGACGGATTGTTACGATTTTCGGTAGGAATTGAAGAAAAGAAGGACCTTATTGCAGATATTGAACAGGCTTTTAAAGCCGTCGTAAAAAAAGAATTAGTTTAGAAAAGTGACCAGCCAGCAAAGCGAGCGGTTGCCCACTAGACTATTTCGATTCTAAAAACTTATAATCATACAAATGAAACTAGACATCCTAGCCATAGGTGCCCATCCAGACGATGTAGAAATGAGTTGTGGTGGCACCATCGCAAAAGAAATAGCAAACGGAAAAAAAGTAGGTATACTTGACTTAACAAGAGGTGAACTGGGCACACGCGGTTCTGCCAAAATAAGAGATGAAGAAGCTAAGAATGCTGCTGAAATTTTAGGAGTTTCAGTACGTAAAAACCTTGGGTTTGGTGATGGTTTTTTTGAAAATAACCACGCTACACAGTTGGAGGTTATTAAAATTATACGAAAATACCGTCCGGAACTAATTTTGTGCAATGCGGTAGACGACAGGCATATAGACCACGGGAAGGGAAGTAAACTTGTGAGTGACGCTTGCTTTTTAAGCGGACTTGTAAAAATTGAAACCATTCATCAGGGCAATCACCAACATCCCTGGCGTCCTAAGTTGGTGTATCATTATATACAATGGAAGGAGCTCACTCCGGATATTGTAGTAGATATCAGCGGGTTTGAGGATAAAAAAATGGAAGCCATCTTTGCGTACCGGAGCCAGTTTTTTGATGAAAATTCCACAGCGCCTACTACGCCTATCTCATCTAAAAATGCAACCGACAGTATGTTGTACCGCAACCGGAATCTGGGAAGACTCATTGGCACCGAAGCTGCTGAAGGTTTTACGGTAGAGCGTTTGCCAGCGGTGAATTCAATTTTTGATTTGATCTAAAATATTTTTGATGTAAGTATTGCGCATACTGCGTTAATGCTTTATATTTGCAACCGCTAAAGCGATAAACGTTTTAGCAAAATGCTACCTCTTGAAAAAGAGTGCTACATGGTGGTTGTAGCTCAGCTGGTTAGAGCGCTGGTTTGTGGTACCAGAGGTCGCCGGTTCGAACCCGGTCTTCCACCCTAAAAGAGTCTTCATTACATTGAAGGCTCTTTTTTATTTAAATATGTTGAAAATAAGTTACGAGGCTGAGAGGTTTACTTCAGATGCGACGGAATTCACTTAAAAAAGGATCACGAGCTTTTCAGTGCTGCTTCATTGTAATTTTCAATCTGCAACTAATAAAGACGGGAGCTAGTGACGCATAATGTTTTGTTAAGGGTGCAAAGCAATTCTTGATTATTTCATAATTTGAAGCGAAACAACCAAAATGTCAAAAAACAGATCTACCTTACTTTTTAATGGAGTGGCGCTTGTCACTTTTTTAGTTGTCACTATTTATGGTCTGGTTCAGGCAAAAACGTTTTTAGCGCCACTGGCGGTAGCTTGCATATTAGCATTATTACTGGTGCCGGTTGTTCGAAAGCTGGAACGTTGGAATTTTAATAAAAATCTGGCGGCTTTATTGAGCACTATAGGGCTAGTACTTGTGTCTTTTGGTTTTTTTACTTTGGTGATAGCACAAATGAATAGCGTTGTAGAGAAATGGGACACTATTAAAGAGACTATGGTTCCAAAAATTGAAGAAGCTTCCAATCTTTTGATAGAAAACACACCGGTAACCCGTACAAAAATAGAAGGATTTAAAAGTAAATTCAAAAATTTTGAAATACTTGGATCTACTCAAAACAGGGACTATGCACTCACTTACCTGTCTAAGATAGTTGTTTTTTTGGGGACGTATATGTTGGTGTTTATTTATGTATTCTTTTTATTGAGATTCAGATCAAAATTTAAAACGTTTGTTTTGGCATTTTTTAGTAAAGAAAAAGAACAGGAAGTGAAAAATACGCTCAATGAAACAAGTAGCGTAGCACAGGGTTATTTACTGGGAAAATTAAAATTGATAGGATTACTGGCAATAGTATATAGTATAGGACTGGGAATATCTGGCGTAAACAATTTTATTTTAGTGGCTCTTTTAGCGGCTATACTTACTATTATTCCTTTTTTAGGAAATGTGATTGGCTTTTGCCTAGCATTAATATTTGGCTATTTAATGGATGGAAGCGTGGGAGTTTTAATAGGCATATCACTCACATTTGTCATTGCTCAATTTATTGAAAGCTATATACTCCAACCCTATATTGTTGGAGATGAGGTAGATTTAAATCCATTTTTTGTGATTCTCATTATCATCGTAGGTAATCTTATATGGGGTATTGTGGGAATGGTAATAGCGATCCCTGTGTTGGGAATTGTTAACGTAGTGTTTTTGCACGTTCCTGCCTTACATCCTTTTGGTGTATTGCTTAAAAAAGATTCCTGAGTTTACTATTATTTCAGATAGAAAATTAAATTGAAAATTAATTCCTTTGTATATAAATGTTGGGGCTTAGATTTCAGAAACACGATTAATTTCCTTTTTTATAATCTGCCAGAAATTTTTCTAAACCAATATCGGTTAGTGGATGTTTCAACAATCCTTCGATGGACGAAAGTGGTCCCGTCATCACATCACTACCAATTTTAGCGCATTCCAGCACGTGCATAGTATGGCGAACAGAAGCCGCCAGGATCTGAGTCTCAAAACCATAATTGTCGTAAATAAGGCGAATTTCGGCAATAAGGTTAAGTCCGTCTGTGGAGATATCGTCCAGTCTTCCTATAAACGGTGAAACGTAGGTAGCACCCGCTTTGGCTGCTAATAAGGCTTGTCCGGCAGAAAAAACCAACGTACAATTGGTTTTAATTCCGTTATCGCTGAAATATTTTATCGCTTTAATACCTTCTTTAATCATTGGAATTTTCACCACAATCTGCTCGTGTAATTCGGCCAGTTGCTCTCCTTCCTTTACCATTCCTTCAAAATCTGTAGCAATTACTTCAGCAGAAACATCTCCATCTACAATATTACAAATGTCTACATAATGTTTTAAAATATTATTACGTCCGGTAATGCCTTCCTTGGCCATTAATGAAGGATTGGTAGTAACGCCATCCAGAACACCCAGGTTTTGAGCCTCACGAATTTGGTCGAGATTGGCAGTATCGATGAAAAATTTCATAGGAATATGTTTAAGTTTCAGTAAAAATAGGGAAGATAACGTCTTCTGTAAAGAAATGTCAATAACTTGTGATAAGAAAGAATTTTAGGTGCTAAACCTAAAAGGATACGTTTATTACCTGGAATTTAAATTTTGATGCTTTTAAAGCTTATAATGCTTCATTAGCATGCGCTCGTAGGTTTTATCCGGGAGTATACGTTTTAATACTATTGAGAATTTCTGTATAAAGGCACCAACTTTATAGTGAATTTTTGGATGTTTCTTTTCTATGATTTGGTGCACAGCTTTTGCCATATCTGTAGGATCATTTCCGGCGTCTACGTGGGTATTCATCATTTCCAGCGTATTTCCGTAGGCTTCATTATAAGGAGAGTTGTCTAAAACCGGCGCGTGGTAGCGACCCGATGCAATATTTGTTGCAAAATCGCCAGGAGCAATATTGGTCATTTGGATTCCAAATTGCTGGGTTTCCATGCGGTAAGCTTCGGTTGTTATTTCCAGAGCGGCTTTGGTAGCGCTGTAGATGCCACGATAGGGCAAACCCATATAGCCTGCAATAGAAGTTACATTAATAATATGACCACTTTGTTGTTTTCGCATTTGAGGTAGTACGGCTTTTATTACGTGCAGTGGGCCGTAAAAGTTTGTTTCAAAAGCGTTTCTTATCTCGTCGGTGGGGGTTTCTTCAACGGGGCCGGTGATACCAACACCTGCATTGTTTACAAGAACATCTATGGTGCCTACCTGAGTGATTATTTCGGTAACAGCCTGAGTAATTGTTTCTGGTTTTGTTACATCCAGTTTCAGCAATGAAAAAGGAACCGTTCCCTCGTATTTTAACGGATTCCTGCTGGTACCATAAACGGTATATCCTTTGTCCTGAAGATAAAGCCCAATGGCTTTCCCAATACCTGAGGAGGCTCCCGTAATAAAAACAACTTTTGGCATACGTGTATTCGTGAGTCGCAAAGATGCACAGTTGCGGGTAGTATTCCAAATTTGTAGGGGAAAAATAAAACGAGACTTTAGGGTACAAAAAATGGCAAGCTACCTACATCACACCGCTACGACCATTTACCCTTGCTGCGTTCCCGCCCTGGGGGATTCCATAGGAGCTGGTTGTGTAGGACTTGCCGATGCAAATATAAGTTACTTTTAATGCTTTTACAAGCATTTTTGTCATCAATTATTTTGGCTATCTTGCATTAAAATTCAGAACCACTATGAAATTCTATAAGGCCGTCATCTTCATATTTTTAGCAACTGTTTTTATAAGTTGTGAAGACGAAATAAAAAATCCAAATGACTATTTTTCGATAGAAATTGAAGAAGGAAAAAAATTATTCACACCCGGAGAAAATGTTTCTGTAGCACTTCAGAATAAAAAAAACATTGAAATAGGAGCCACTCGGTATACTTTTGATGGAACCGAACTCGCTAGTGTAGTAATTCCGTTAACAGGACAAAAAATGGGTACACATACTATTGAGGCTATTGTAACTGTAGATGAAACCGAGTATCGCGTAACCAAAGATATTCTTATACTGTCTGCCACTAAGCCGAAAATTTACAACTACACTATTCTGGAAACATATCCCCATGACCCTAAGGCCTACACACAGGGGTTGGAGTTTAGTAACGATACCTTGTATGAAAGTACCGGACAATTTAAACAGTCCACACTTCGAAAAACTAATTATGAAACCGGTGAAGTATTACAGCAACAGGCCATAGGAGATCAGTATTTTGGTGAAGGTTTAACTATTATGGGTAATAAGATATTTCAACTTACATGGAAGAGCGGCAACGGATTTATCTACAATAAAAACACCTTTAAAAAAACCGGAACTTTTGTCTATGGCGAAAGCAAACAGGGCTGGGGAATGTGTAATGACGGCGAAAATATTTATAAGAGCGACGGTACCGAAAAAATCTGGACGCTGGATAAAGAAACACTTGCCGAGCAAAAATTTATTGAAGTTTACACCAATAAAAGTAAAATAGATACCATTAATGAGTTGGAATGGGTAGACAATAAGATCTACGCCAATATTTATCGTAAAGATGCCATTGCCATAGTAGATCCGGTTTCTGGTGCTGTGGAAGCAGTGATTAACCTAAAAGGTTTAAAAGATAAGGTCACTCAAACAGCAGCGTTGGATGTTCTTAACGGAATTGCTTACAAAGGAGAGCCAAATATTTTATATGTGACCGGGAAAAACTGGGACAAGTTGTTTAAGATCGAAGTGGTTAAAAAATAGCTCCAGCATATGTTCTTGAACTTTTTTCAATCTTTTCTAAGAAAAAAAACTCGGCAATCTTTGATTTTGCTGAAACTTTAAAATCGTAAATCGTACATGAAATTAGTCTTTGCTACGCACAACCAGAATAAATTTAAGGAAGTGCAACTGTTGCTTCCTACTCATATTGAATTAATGAGTTTAACCGACATAGGTTGCACCGAAGACATTGCGGAAACTGCCGACACTATTGAGGGCAACGCAGTGTTAAAAACTGAATATGTCCGCAACCATTACGGGTTGAATTGTTTTGCAGACGATACAGGATTGGAGGTGCCTTCATTAAATAACGAACCGGGTGTGTACAGCGCGCGATATGCGGGAGAAAACAAAAACTCCGAAGATAATATCGATAAGCTTCTGAAAAATCTAGCAGAAAAAGAAGACCGCTCAGCAAGATTTAAAACAGCTATTGCACTTTCTATAAATTTAGAATCTGTCTTGTTTATTGGTGTTTGTGATGGTTCTATTATCAAGCAACGTCGTGGTGATAAGGGTTTTGGTTATGATTCGGTTTTTCTTCCTGAAAATACAACCGAAACATTTGCCCAAATGAGCCTGGAAGAAAAAAGTAAAATAGGACACCGTGGGAAAGCTATGCGACAACTTATTGAATATCTTGCAAAGTAGCCTATTTCTTGAGAATCAAGTTTAAGGGAACTTTTACGCCGAAGAAAAAATGAAAACGGTTAATCTCGTCATCTACTATATCTGTAACTCCAGAAACAATTCCTCCCTCAAGGGTAAGTACCTCTTCAAACCTATATTGAAACGCCCCTTTTATTAATAGATCGATGCTTTTATAGTTGGTGCCCAGTACTTCTCCTTCATTGCTAAAGTCTGGTTCGTTTAGTAGAAAACCTGCTCCACCACCTATGTTTACATAAAAACCACTGTTAAACAGTTCTCCTGTTGCACTAGCAATAACGTTAATGCTTTGGATCCCATCTGCATTGTAATTAGGAGTTGAAGTAGTCACATAAAATGCTTCTGCCATAAAACCAAGAAAACTTTCAGAATAATACGCAAAATAACCACCAAACGCGATATTTCCATCTGTTTCGGTAGTTACGGTACCATTTCCACCACCACTAGAACTTATAACAATAGTACCAGCGTCCGGTCTTTGGAAAGCTGTTAGATGGTACCCTAAAGAAGGACCTAGCTCTATGGTTTGTGAGAACGTCGTGCCAGCTAACAATAGTGTGATGATAAAAAGTAAGATTGTTTTCATGATTGTAAATATATAAATACAGAAAGCGGAAAAAAAAAAGAATAGCCTAGAAAAAAACTATTTATTTCGATACGCTAACTATTCATAATTAAAGAGTATCTTTGCGCCTTGAAAATCCTCAGGGTGAGGTAGTACTGCACGAGGTGATGTTTATTTGTCGAGACGCTTCAGTAAGTACAAATAAACTTTTATTACACTATATGACATTTTTAGAATTAGGCCTGGAAGAAAATCTTCTTAAGGCAATTACCGATATGGGCTTTGAAACCCCAAGTGAGGTACAAGAAAAAGCAATCCCAATTTTATTACAGGAAGATACAGACCTTGTGGCACTAGCCCAGACAGGGACTGGTAAAACGGCGGCCTTTGGGTTTCCTATGCTTCAAAAAATTGATGTAAAAAGCCGCACAACACAAGGACTTATCCTTTCACCAACGCGTGAGTTATGTATGCAAATTACTAACGAAATGAATAACTACGGAAAGCACCTAAAAGGCTTAAACGTGGTTGCAATTTACGGGGGAGCAAGTATTACAGAGCAAGCCAGACAGATTAAAAAAGGAGCACAGATTATCGTGGCTACTCCGGGTAGAATGAAAGACATGATCGGGCGCCGAATGATCGATATTTCAAAAATTGAATATTGCGTTCTGGATGAAGCAGATGAGATGCTTAACATGGGGTTTTATGAAGATATTACTGAAATTTTATCTCATTCTCCAGTAGAGAAAAGCACGTGGTTATTTAGTGCAACAATGCCTAAAGAGGTGTCCAGCATCGCTAAAAAGTTTATGCATAACCCGGTTGAAGTAACCGTTGGTTCTAAAAACGTAGGTGCAGAAAATGTATCCCACGAATTTTATACAGTAAATGCGAGAGACAGATACCAGGCATTAAAACGTCTGGCAGATGCGAATCCTGAAATATTTTCGGTCGTATTTTGCCGTACCAAGCGAGATACGCAAAAAGTAGCAGAGCAACTAATTGCAGATGGGTATAATGCAGGAGCAATTCACGGAGATCTAAGTCAGAATCAGCGTGATATTGTGATGAAACAATTTAGAAACCGCCAAATCCAAATGATGGTTGCTACAGATGTGGCAGCCCGTGGAATTGATGTAGACGATATTACCCACGTCATAAATTATCAGCTCCCGGATGAAATTGAAACCTATACCCACCGTAGTGGTCGTACGGGTAGAGCCGGGAAAGAGGGTATTTCTATTGTAATTGTTTCAAAAAGTGAAGCAAGAAAGATCAGACAGATCGAGAAGATCATTCAACAGAAATTTCAGCAGAAAGAAATTCCTTCTGGGATGGAAATTTGTGAAAAACAACTAATGCACCTGGCAAATAATATTAAGGATACCAAAATAAATCACGACATAGACGTATACCTTCCGCAGATAACGGAAGCTTTAGAAAGTTTCAGTAAAGAGGAATTGATTAAAAAATTCTTTTCGGTAGAATTTACGCGTTTTTATAATTACTATCAGAAAGCGAAAGACTTAAATGTGTCGCCTGGTGATATGTCAAGTTCAGAAAATAAAGATTCGGTTCGTTTCTTCTTAAATGTGGGAGAGCGTGACGATTTTAACTGGATGAGCTTAAAAGATTTCCTTAAGGATTTACTTCAGTTGGGACAGGACGACGTATATAAGGTAGACGTAAAAGATAATTTTTCATTCTTTAATGTAGATACTAAACACAAGGATTTAGTGCTGGGCGTGTTTGCCGATTTCCAATTGGAGGGCAGAAATGTAAATGTTGAAATTTCTACAGATACAGGTCGTGGCGGCGGCGGCGGCGGTCGTGGTCGTGGCGGAAGACGTGAAGGCGGAAAACGTAGTGGAGGAGGCTTTAAAGGCAAAGAAAGAGGAGAACGACGTGGCGGAAGAAAAAGCAGCGGGAGCAAAAGTAGCGACCGTGGAAGAGATGGAGATCGCGGAGGTTTTAAGAAAAAAGAAAGTTCCGGAGGCGATGAGTTTAAATCTAAATTTTCAGGAAAAAGAAGAGGTAAATCCAAACCAGAAAGCAAAGGAACCGGAGGAAAAAGACGCCGATCATAGGGTGTAGCCGATTAGAATTGTAAGAAAAAATTTCGAAACAGAGACCAGTAATAAATGATTGCCTAGTGATTATTTTTGCATAAAGTACAATTAATTGTACCGAGGTAGAAACTTTGGCATTATTTTCCCGTCTAATTAAGTACTTTTACATTCCGGACGCTATGAAAAAATTAGTATTACTATTTACACTATTATGCACCCTTTTTGCCTGGTCACAAGATGCTCAGGTTATTGAGGGTAACGTGCTTAATAGTAATGATGACGCCCCGCTGGAAAACGTAAATATAGTTAATTTAAATACCGTTCGCGGAGCAACTACAAATGCAGAGGGAGCGTTTAAGATTCGTGCTTCGGTTAATGATACGCTGTTTTTCAGTTATTTAGGATTTAAATCTATTAGAGTGCGTGTGACCAATGACTGGTTAAAATTTGGTGATATTAAAGTAAAAATGACCGAGTTGGGAATTGCTTTAGAGGAGGTTGTAATTAAACCTATACAATTAACGGGTTATGTTGAAGTAGATGCAAAATTAATCCCCGTGTACGATGATTACCGCTACAGAATTTCGGGAATAGGCTCTGGGTACGAAGGGGGAGATACCTCACCCGGTGCTGTCTCAAAGGTATTAAGTGCAATTTTTAATCCGGCAGATTTTCTCTATAATATCTTTGGAAAGCGACCCAAACAAATGCGGAAACTACGCCAGATGAAGGAAGACGACGAGATAAGAAATCTCCTGCAATCTAAGTTTGACCGTGAAACTTTAATGGCTGTACTTCAGTTAGAAAAAGTAGATATAGATGAAATTTTAAACAAGTGTAACTACTCAAAAAACTTTATCACTACGGCAAATGATCTTCAAATCCTGGATGCTATAAGCGATTGCTACGAAGAATACAAGGTACTGAATAGGGGGAAAGGGTAGTAGTTTTACTCGCTAATTAAGATATAAGCGCTACAATGAATTACCTCAAGATTATTTCTTCCCAAATAATGTCTTTAGTGGTTGTGCCAGGTTAGTTTACTATCTTTATTAAAATTCAATTATACCCTATGCGAGCCCTTATTGAAGCCCAACGTATTTTTTTTAATTCCAATACTACGAAAGATCTCAGGTTTAGAATTGCACAATTAGATATCCTCCACACAGTTTTGAAAAACAATGAAAAGTTGCTTTTTGAAGCCATTTATAAAGATTTTAAGAAATCTGAGTTTGAGACGTACATCAGCGAACTTGCTTTGGTGTATCACGATATTAAAGATGCGCAGCGTAACGTTTACAAATGGGCCCGCAAAGAAAAAGTTGCTACCAATTTGCTGAACTTCCCTGCAAAAAGCTACATTTTAAAAGAACCTTTGGGCGTTTGTCTGGTGATAGGTGCGTGGAATTACCCCTATCAATTATCTTTAGCTCCAGCCATAGCAGCACTGGCTGCAGGGAATACAGTGGTGTTAAAACCAAGTGAATTACCAGCTCATACCAGCAAGATTATAGCAAAACTAATCAATGAGAATTTTGACCCCAATGTTTTTAAAGTTGTTGAAGGTGGTGTAGATAAAACTACCGAGTTGCTGGAACAAAATTTCGATAAGATCTTCTTCACCGGGAGTACCAAAGTTGGAAAAATTGTCTATAAGGCCGCAGCGGAAAACTTAACGCCGGTAACCTTAGAGTTAGGCGGAAAAAGCCCAGCGTTCATTACGAAAGATTGTAACCTGAACATGACGGTAAAAAGACTGGTTTGGGCAAAATTTTTAAATGCCGGACAAACCTGTATCGCTCCGGATTATGTGCTGGTGAATAAAGAAATAGAGCCTGAATTTCTGGAGGCTTTAAAAGCTGAAATTGAAAAACAAGATTTTTCCATTGCAAACAAGAACTATGTTCAGATCATAAACGATGCTAATTTTGAACGCCTTTCAAAAATGATAAACCCAAATAAGGTATTTTGCGGTGGAAGAACGGATGCTTTAAAACGATACATTCAACCAACCGTATTACAAAATGTAACTTTTAAAGATAAAGCCATGCAGGAAGAAATATTTGGTCCTATTTTTCCTGTACTCACCTATACCAATCTTGACGAAGCTATTATACGTGTAAAAAAGCTTTCCAAACCATTGTCTGCTTACGTTTTTACGTCTTCTTCAAAAAACAAAGAAAAAGTGTTACAACAACTTTCCTTTGGGGGCGGTGCTGTAAACGACGCTATTATGCATATTACCAATCCAAAAATGCCTTTCGGAGGTGTAGGAAACAGTGGTATTGGCAACTACCACGGCAAAGCCGGCTTTGACTGTTTTAGCCATTCCAAGAGTATTTTACAAAAAGGTACCTGGTTAGAATTTCCTTTAAAATATGCTCCATATTCAAAAGCGAAACTTACCTGGATAAAGCGAATGATGAAATTTCAATAAATGTTACAGTCTGTTTTACATTATGGATTGCATTTTGTGGCACCGCTTTTTATTGCGTTGTTATTTTTTCGCAGGAGGTGGATGACGGTGTATTTAATTTTATTGGCTACCATGCTGGTAGATTTAGATCATTTGCTAGCCAATCCCATATTTGACCCAAGCCGTTGTAGTGTAGGATTTCATTTACTGCACAGCTATTGGGCAATTGGGGGGTATGTTTTATTGCTTTTTTTTAAGAAAACACGCGTCGTGGGAATTGGCCTGGTCACTTCACATGATCACAGATTATCTGGATTGTTTGTGGATGGGGTGAAAGGGCGCATTTAGTACTCTTTTTCTTTAGGTATTTTTTTATTTTACGTTGTAATTTCCATTAGACCAGTTAATAGTTGGCTGCATCCATTCATGCAGCAGTTTAAATAGAAAACCGTGTTCTAGTCCGGTATTCAGCTCAATTTCTTCAAAATGAATAATCTTACAACTCGAAGTTTTTTTCCGTTCCAATGCAGAAACTCCAAAGGGATCTGTCTTTTCGTAGATTGTTAAAATATTTCCGCAGTAATTTATTTCCGGAATATTTTCGATATCACTATTTCTAAAACTTGGGATAAAAACAAAATTTAAATCCGTATTATTTGCTAACGTCGAAACATACTGAGCTATATAACCACCTTTTGAAGTTCCAACCACAGTTATTTTATTAGGTACAACTCCTTTTTGAAGGAGACTGTCTATTTGATTGACTAGTAAGAGTGCATAAGCTCTGGCATTTACGTTTTCATTTCTTTTCTCGCTAATAACCTTAAATCCATTTCTTTCAAACTCATTAATTATTTCATAATATTCAGTTCGTCCAAACTCTGGATGTAACTCATTCAGTTCGTGTTTTTCTAAAAACCGGTTATGGAGAAAAAAGAATATTTATCCTCAATAGCATCTCCACACGCAACTAAAATTGAGCAAAAAAATATCCCGAATAGCATACTAATTTTCATGGTCTATAGTCAGCGTATTTTATTTAGAACAGATAAGTATAAGAAGCTAAGTGTCTTTGCACTGAATTGTATTGGCTGAAACTAAATTACAAAACAAAGGGTAGAGATAAAACTTGCGCTGATTACAGTGCCAAACAATAATCTAAATCAAAATTTTATCCTTTCAAAATCCCATAAACACTAAAAATGTATGTACTTCTGTATTGAATAGTTAATGAATAAACTTCATTAAATGTTAGCTCTAATTCTTCGCTATAATCTCTCGCATCAAAATATCGGTGTTTCGATTGTTTTTAGTTTATGCTTATATTGTTAAAAACCGTATTATTTGAATACCTTCCTTAATACTGCTTAGTTTTTGACAGTTTTTTCAAATCTTTGTCATTGTGAATAAGCGCAATTTTTAATTCAATCGGCACTTTTTGCCTCTGCTCAAAATTAAGAAATTAGTACTAATGAATATATCAATTTAAAAGGTCATCTTATTCATAACCTGGCCTGGCATACGTTGTTAGTTATTCCTTAAAATCAAAATTCGTTTATTAACCTGTACACCATTATCCAATTCAATTTGCAGTATATACATACCGTTACTTAGATTTGATACTTCTAAAACACGATCACTTTTTTGATAAAGGTTCAATACCTGACCATTCATAGAAACCATTTGTAAATGCACTATTTCGGTACCGGTTCCTTCAATATTAATATTGATTTCTGTCGAAGCAGGGTTTGGGTATATTTTTATTTTATCTTCTGAAAAATCACTGACACTCAGTATAGATTGAACAGTAGCTTCACATCCATCAAAATCCACCACCGTCACAGTTTGCACATTTCCCGTTACTTCAATTGAAATATCATATGGTTCTACGCCTCCCGTTACTACAACTTCTCCATTTACTATGTCAACATTCAAAGTTTCCAGCATACAACAAACATCAATTATACCATTACCTACAGGTTCTCCGTTAGGGAAATACAAATCAACAATGGATTGAAGAATATCTATTCTTTGCTGAGCTTCGGCCGCATTGTAGGTTAGTGATTTTTGGTAATGCCAACCTACCCCGTAATCTGGATTATGGCCTGGTCCATCTATATATAGGTCGGGATATAGGGATAGAGCAAAGTCAACATATGCTGCATTGTTTTCTGGAATCAGGTCGAAGTAAGCTTGTAATCGGTTGTAAACGGTAAGAGACGGTTGGATACCCGCCATAGTTAATGAATCTTGTAAGGCTACAGCGTCTTGTGGGAGAATCCCAAAAACATGGAATAATGGCCGCAGATCTGCTTGTGCAGCAACGGACAATCTTTTTATCCTTCCATCAATATCTTGGTTATTGAGACCGTGATCGATTCCGTTTTCAAAATCTATAAATTCCTGCCTCCAAAAATTTCTGATGGGACACCACCCAAGCATGTTGACTATTTCGGTATAATGTCCGTAACCTCTATGTTGGTAACGCACTTCGTTCGTGGTACTGCCTCCAATATCTCTCTCAGTTCCAAAAGTATTGGACACCATCCTATGGGTGGCTGTTTTATCGACGTTGAAAGTGTTTGTACCATAACTATTACTCACGGCTACATCCAAATCTTCATTGAGACCGTAATTCATCGCAATTATATATGGAAAATTGACTAAAGCCTCTCCCTCACCAGGAAACATAGACATTGCTCTTGCGTGTCCGGATTCATGAAAATTTATCTTATCATCGGGGCCCGAACCGTTAATAAAGTATGCAGGACCAGGAACATCGCTATAGTTAAGCGGTGTGTTCGACATAGGATACCCAATCGAATATGTGTTGAATCGAATGGTTCTATCGGGGATCATATACATATTATGTTTGTCGGTAATGATCTGTCTTCCCATAATTGAATTTAAACCCTGTAATGCGGCATCCCAGTCCAGCATAGCCTGCTTGAGATCGAATTCACCAGGTACAATGGAATGAGAAGGAATGGTAAACATCACATTATCTGTTTCGAAAACAGCCCAGGGGCCGGGCTTATCTAATTCAGCATTAAAATCTAAAGTTGTATCAAATGACTTTAGTGAAAAGAAGGGGCTTTCAACCGCATTGTTCACACTTATCTCTACAATCCCTGCGTCTGCTTCATAAGGAACAAGTATTGAAATAGCACCACCAAAAGGATTGAATACTGTCACTGTAGTTGATTCGATCGAGAACTTTTTTGAGATTCTGTCTAATCGCATGAATCTGTTTTTGACTCCCAGATCCCATTCGTGCGACCCAACTCTTATATAATAATCTTGTCCAACTAAGTTAGGAGGTACAGTAACAGTGGCTATACTGCCAGGAGACAAATAAAGTCCTGTGGGTCTAAGAGCGTGATCAGTTTCATCATTATTAATATTGAAATAAGGATTCATCCCATCCGGGTCTTTAAAATTTGCACGAATCAAAACCGAATTACTTACTGATGGATCTGAAGGGGGATCTACATATCCCGGAAAGGCATAACAGGAATTGAACTTCCAATCGTTAATTTGCTGTGGATAATCTTCATAAGTCTCTGGAGAGAATACATGATCAAAGATTCCTTGTTGAAGGGAAGCCATAGCTTGTTCCAACTCGAATCCAGGAATGACAGCAGGGTCTTTGTAAAAGCCATTTAATGTATTGGGAGTTGTAAAAAGTGCTCCAACCTCCCCATCAAAACTTTCAACTACACTTTTTCCGAGCAATATCATCGCTTCACTTTCTGCCAGACACGCTGAGAATAGTTCGAAATACCCCCTGATAGAGATAAGTTCAGTTGCTGATAACGGTGCTGTTCCGTTTATGTGTCCCTGCAATTCATTTAAAGCAGTAAGCAAAATCGCACATTGACCAGGACAATAAGCCGTTTCAATAGCGTAGTCATTAATATCATTGGAACCGCTAGAAACAAGAATATCATCTACGTACAACTCATAACCATTTGGCTCTAAAATTCCGTCGCCATACGTATCATATATTTCGAAATAATAACAACCATCAGAAGCAGCACATATGCTATCGGAGTAGAAAGTGTTGTTCTCATATACGCCACCCTGGCCTCCTTCCAATAGTAGATTTCCAGATAAATCCTTTATGGTCCAGGAAGTTTCAGACCCCCAATTATCGGTAGTAATATCAACTCTTATTTCAACTTCATTTATACCACATTGAGCCAAGCAATTGGCAGTAAAAAGCATCAGAAGTACGCTGAAAATTAATATTTTTCTCATTTGGATTTTATTAAGTGCTACGTTTATTATTCTCTATAAATTTATAAACAGTACTGCGGAAAAGGCTACTAGCTTTTTACGACACCCAAATGTACCCAAAATTTTGTTAAAAATAGACCATCGATTGTGAATGTACAATATTCAACATTCTGATTAAATGCTGCTTAATAGTTTCTCATCAAACCGAATTTCTTCGTATTTCATTTATGATTTAAGAAACGGTATCCAATATTAAGCCCGAAATATTTATTCAAATCGGGTCGGATTTCAAGTAAATGTTCTCCACATTCCGGTTTAAAAAAATCGTGAGATTCCGAATACTATTTTATCCTAATACACCAGCCGGTAGTTTCTTCACCTTTTGGCGGTCTCAATCCGTTAATTGGGATGGTATTCAAGTATAAACCAACTCCAACTTTTAGTTTTTATTCGGTCACAGAACTCCAGTTTTCGCCGGTCTTTATTCTGTGAATTTGCATATCGGAAACTCCAAAACGTTTCGCAATCATACTCATCCTGTTTTTTTTGTTTTTAAGTTGACGTTTGATGATTTTTACTTTTCCTGCGTTCAATTTACCAATGTTTTTACTCCTTTTTCTGACAATTTTTTCCCAATCCGGATGGCTGAATTGATGTAGTTCCTTCTCTCTTTTCGTAGCCCACTTCAGGTTCTCTATCCGATTGTCGGTTTTGTCATAATTGAGGTGAATGACGCAGACTCCGTTATTTTGTTTTAAAATATGCTCCATATTCAAAAGCGAAACTTACCTGGATAAAGCGAATGATGAAATTTCAATAAATGTTACAGTCTGTTTTACATTATGGATTGCATTTTGTGGCACCGCTTTTTATTGCGTTGTTATTTTTTCGCAGGAGGTGGATGACGGTGTATTTAATTTTATTGGCTACCATGCTGGTAGATTTAGATCATTTGCTAGCCAATCCCATATTTGACCCAAGCCGTTGTAGTGTAGGATTTCATTTACTGCACAGCTATTGGGCAATTGGGGGGTATGTTTTATTGCTTTTTTTTAAGAAAACACGCGTCGTGGGAATTGGCCTGGTCATTTCACATGATCACAGATTATCTGGATTGTTTGTGGATGGGGTGAGGAGATTTTTTACAATAAAAAAAATTCTAACATAGTTTGGTGCAATTCTAATTTCAGTATAGTGCCGTTAAAATTATTTAGCTCTCTATTTTTTCGTAGCTGATCCTGGCATTTATTTTCCCTTTTGCATTCGAATCCAGGTAAAGTTCGTGCCCTTTCAGAAGTTTAATTTTTTTTGTCTCATCTTTCCGAACGGGTATTTTTTTTAAGATTTTACCGTTTTGCTGAATTCGGATAGAAAACGCTCTTTTTCCAAAGTTTTCTACAATGGCGAAACACTCTTCTCCGTAATATGGATTAATAGTACCATCTTGTCCCGGCCTTTCCCGGTCATTAACATACTTTGAGAAGGCTCAAGTTCAAATTCATTTTGAGCAATTGTGGTGGAATGACTCAAAAGAGTTAAGCTAATTAATAAAAATAGTGATTTCATGTTTCTGAGTATTAGATTTTATGCAAGGTATTAGTTAAAACCAATTTTTCATTCTCAAAGGTTGGTTCGTTATTTCTTTCTTTCCTCGAATTCTCTTATCGAAACTTGTATCTCTTCTTGAGTCATTTGGTTTCCACAATACCGACAAATTTGAGCTTCAATTTTAATCGATTCTTTGCATTTGTAACATTGTTTTCTTGGATCAATTCCGTACCTCAAAATTAAATATGCAATCCATCCGGTTAACGGATGCAATCCAAAAAGCATCCAAAGTTGGGAAACCCCTTTGATTTTTGCCCATTTTAGGCCGAACCAAATAGGAATAAACCAGAACAGAAATATAATCAATATTACAATCGCAAAACCAATTAAACCTTCAAATATATTTTCCATAAACTTTTTTAACACTAGATTATAATAGCCTTAGTTTACCTATTTACAGTGTTTTTTAACAACGGTAGCGGTTGTGAGTGGTTGCATCGTTTAGCGATTAACTTTATAAGTACACCAAGTTCGAAATTTCGCAGGAATTTCAAAAGTAGGCGAGAAAAAGAAATCACCTATAGCCTTTATTGTACACCCTTCTTATTCTTTTTTCCTGAATTTCTGAAAATTTCCTCTTGGTAAATATAGTAGAGTCATGTATTTGTCAGAAATATATTCTATGGCGTATTTTAGAGTGTCAGATTCTTTTGTCAAAATTAAACTACCATCAACTATTGAACTATCTTTATCAAAGACACTTTCATTAATCGCATATACATAATAGTCACTTAGTACACTTTCGTCATTTTTATATTTAAAAACCCATTTTTTGCCACTTATCTCGACAGTCGACAGAGAATCGATAGTACTTATCCAAATGCCATCACTAATTAAATTTGCTTGCCCTTTTGGATAAGATTTAGCGTTCAATTCAGTTGAATCGACGACGATATTGTTTTGTTCATCATTTTTTTTAGTTACATTTTCACAACTAAGAAAGACTAAAAAAAGTATTGCTAAAATTCTCATTTTTATTTTTGTATTATACTGATATAGGTTGACCTTTTTTCAGGTTAATTTTGCACGTTCAAAAGATTTTTTTTGCCGTTTAGAAGGCAAAAAATAATTTGAACTGGGTCTGTTTTTAAATTGTTAGTTCAGGTAAATTTACTTTATTTTTTCGATAGGACTTGTATTTGATGTTTGGGTTTAAATGAGACCTCTGCCGGTTTTCTTAGATCCAGGCTAAAATGCGTTCTTAGGTTATTGTAAATATAGACAGCCTGCTTTGTCATTTGTTGGGCGAGCTGTGTATTTTTGATAGTTTTCTTAAGGCCATATTCGTATTTGAGCGTTCTATTGATACGTTCAGCAACAGCATTTTCGTAAGGATCATATTGCTCGGTCATACTCATTGTAATCCCGTTACTTTCTGCAAACTCTGTGTATTTAGGGTTACAGTATTGAAAACCTCTGTCTGAGTGATGAATCAGCTTTTGGTCAGGAAATTTTCTGTTTTTAATAGCCATAGCGAGCGCCTTTGTACAAAGAGATGTTCTCATATGGCTGTCTAGGTCATAACCCATAATCTGCTTTGAATAGGCGTCTGTAACCAGTGCTAAATAGTTATGTCCATTTTCAGTTTTGATATAAGTGATATCGCTTACCCAGAGCTGTTCTGGTCTAGTGGGAACTTTGTCTTTTACCAGGTTTTTATATTTTTTGTACATATGATTTGAATTTGTTGTTGTGATGTAATTTTTCGATTTAGGGACCAACAGCTTGTTTAGCCTTAAAAAGCGGTAAAACTTATCTCTACCTATTTTGATATCAGCGTTTATAAAGTCTTTTTTAAGAGCATCATAAAGCTTGATACCACCAGTTTTAGACCCTACTTTTTTACGGTAGTCCTTAACCATTATGATTAGTTTTTGATGGTCTAGTTGTTGTTTTTGTTGGGTTTTGATTCTTTTGTAGAAGGCTTGTTTACTGATCCCAAAGCATTGATAGAGCCATTTTCTTTTAAACGGTTTTTCTTCTTTAGCTCTATCTCTTTTGCTAATGATTTGGGCAACGAGTTTTTTGACATATCGACGCCTGTAATGAGTTCCATCTCAGCAATGATATCTTGCTGGAAGTCCTTTACGAACTCTAGTTCTTCAATCTTTTCCTTTAGCTTCTTAATCTCATCGTTTTTACTCATACCTGTGTTTTGTTGTACTAAGGTACTGTATTTTCTCAGCCAATAGTTAATAGTAGTTCTAGGAACGTCATATTTTTTAGAGGCGAAGTTTGCAGAGATCTGACCGTTTAGGATTTGGTCAACGACTAAAAGTTTAGTCTCTAAAGTTGCCTTTTGATAGCTTTTTTTTAGCCAGTGGTCTTTTTGAGTTTTCATAAGTGACTATAATTAATTGATTAATTTTTAGTCAACCTATTTCAGGAAAGTACATTTTTTAAATGCTGTATAACGTGTTCTATAAACAATACCACTAAAATAACCTTTTTACGTAAATTTTAAACTGTAAAAGGGTATAAACGGTTTTCAATAAGTACAAACGTGTCTGCATGGTTCTTAACGATAGCAACCTCGCTAGTCGTGTAAAATGATAATTTTACTATTCCTGCTTTCTAACCCGTTTTAATACCAAAAAGTTCTGTGGATTTATTCCCAGCCCACTTACTTTTTTGGACACAAACCGAACCGCCATATCATAAAACAATGGCACTACCGGAGCCTGGGACGTTACAATGCTATCCATTTGGGTGTACAATTGTTTGCGGTTCTCTATGTTGGATATTTTTTGTGCAGCTACGTATAAACTGTCAAAAGTTTCATTTTGATAGTGCGTATAATTAGGACCATTTGGGGTAAAGTTTTCACTGTAAAACAGCGAGAGGTAATTTTCGGCATCCGGGTAATCTGCAATCCAGCTGGCTCTAAAAATGGGAAGCTCGCCGCTACTTTTCATCTGCCGTAGTGTAGAAGGTGGCATTACATCTATGGTCACGTTAATTCCGATTTTTTCCAATTCACGCTGTATGTATTCACAAATATCCAGATACTGGCTGTTGGTGCCTATAGTTATTTCGGGTTGGGTGTCACCTGTTTCGGCTATGTATTGCTCTAAAAGTGCCCTTGCTTTTTCGGGGTTGTAATCGTAGCCTTCTATGGCATTAAAACCAGGGAGGCCTTTTGGGATCATTCCGCTTATGGCAGGGATGCCCATACCATTGCGGAGGTATTTCACCATCTTTTCCCGGTCAAACCCATAATTTATAGCCTGGCGCAGGGGAAGGCTTTGTATTGCCTGGCTTTCGGTATTCATAAAAAAACCAAGGTATTCTGTATTTAAAAAGGGCGAGGTACTTAGCGTAACAGTGCTTTCATACTTGGATTGTAATTGTCCTGTTGTAGTAATTATTTCATCTTTAAAAGAATTGTCCAAACCACTCATAAAATCCAGCTTGCCCTGGGTAAATTGTAAGAACTCACTTTGCTTATCGGGCAAAAAAGTAATGGCAACGGATTCCAGATAGGGTAGTTGATTACCTTGCGCATCGGTTTCAAAATACTGGTCATTTTTTCTGAACACCAACTTTATGTTTTCCTCCCACATTTTAAATTGAAAAGGCCCGGTACCCACAGGATTTCGCCTGAATTCACTTCCGTAATAATCTACAGCTTCTTTGGGAACTACCGAAAAATAGCGCATTCCCAGCATTCCCAGAAAAGGAGGGAAGGGGTTTTTCATTAAAATTTTTAAAACGCTATCGTTTTCGGCTTTTACGAGTTCTACGTTGCTCATTACCCAACTTCCCGGTGATGCCACTTTTGGATCTGTAAGGCGGTTAAAGCTATATTCAAAATCCTGAGCCGTCACGTTTCTGGTACTGTCTTTTCCGAATACGTTGTTTTTATGGAAATAAACATCGTTCCGTAAGGTGAAATAATAGGTGCAGGTAGAATCCACGATCTCCCAGGAGGTAGCAATATCCGGCTTTATTTCTAAGGCATCGTCTAATTGTACCAGACCATTAAATAACTGATTGGCAGGCCAGATATTTCGCTGATCTCTGGCAAAAGCGGGATCCAGTGAAGAAATATTACTGTGCTCATTATAGCGAAACACCAGATGATCTCTGTCTTTATTGTCGTCGTCGGCACAAGAACTAAAACACAATAGAGTCACAACAACGAGCAGTACCCCAAAAATAGGAAACCATCCGGAGAAGATAACCGATGTTTTAAGAGGGTTTTGCAATTTCAAAAGATGAATAGCTTTGTTTTTCAGAAAATTTTAATTGATACTTGCAAGGTACTATTTCTGTATTCGAAGTTTGAAAAAATAAAGAGGATTTTTTTCAGTTCATAATTCAAACCCCAACGTACGGCATACTGCGCTACTTTTTATAACTTAGCTGAAAAATTGAAAAATAATGATATCAGAGAGAAAATTTCAGAAAGAAATAGATGGCATTATAGCCAATGCCATTCGTGAAGATGTAGGTGATGGCGACCACAGCTCCCTGGCTTGCATCCCGGAAGACGCCACTGGAAAGGCCAAGTTGCTTGTAAAGGATGAAGGAATTATTGCAGGTGTAGCTTTTGCGAAAGAAGTTTTCGATTACGTGGATAACGGCCTGCAGGTAGACGTTAAAATTAACGATGGCGAAGCGGTAGCCTATGGCGACATTGTTTTTTATGTTTCCGGAAGCTCACAGTCTATCCTTAAAGCGGAACGCCTGGTGCTTAATGCTATGCAGCGTATGAGCGCCATTGCCACCAAAACAAATGAGTTTGTAACATTACTGGAAGGTACCAACACAAAGATCCTGGATACCCGAAAAACCACTCCAGGCATCCGTGCTTTAGAAAAATGGGCTGTAAAAATAGGGGGTGGTGAAAATCATAGATTTGCGCTCTACGATATGATCATGCTGAAAGACAATCATATAGATTTTTGCGGCGGAATTACAAAAGCCATACAAACTACCAAAGAGTATCTTCGTGAAAATAGTCTGGCATTAAAAATAATAGTAGAAGCCAGAAATCTCGACGAAATAGCCGAGATCCTTAAAAATGATGGCGTTTACCGTATTTTAATAGACAATTTTAATTACGAAGATACGCGAAAAGCGGTTGAAATGATTGGCAATAAATGCCTTACCGAATCCAGTGGCGGAATTACTCTGGATACCATTAGAGCGTATGCAGAATGTGGCGTAGATTTTATTTCCAGCGGCGCCTTAACACATTCTGTGTATAATTTGGACCTAAGTTTAAAAGCTGTTTAATGGGCGAAGAGACTGCCGAACATACAGAAGATCCACAAAAAAAAGGGTTGCTACAAAGGATAACAAAATTTTTGTTTCCTATTGGTACCTTTTTTTTGAATAAAAGCAAGCAGATTATTGTTGCAAAATCCAGCGGACTCTCACTGTACCATCTCTTAGAAATTTATGGAACGGGTATTTTAAAAGGAACTTTTTCTTCCCGTGCCAGTTCTATTGCCTATAGTTTTTTTGTTGCGTTATTTCCATTTTTGTTATTTATTTTAAACTTAATTCCATACGTGCCCATAGAAGGGTTTCAGCAGCGTTTTTTGCTTTTTATTGAAGAGTTGTTACCAGCACAAACTGTGGAGTTTTTCTATCCCACTATTGCAGATATTGCCGTGAATACCAGAGGAGGATTACTTTCGGTTTCTATAATTTTATCATTGTTTCTGGCGGCAAATGGCGTGAACGCAATTTTTAGTGCTTTTGAGTATTCGTTTCACGTTACCATAAACCGAAATTTCTTTAGACAGTACGGGGTCGCGTTTCTCGTCTCCCTGTTTTTGGCATTGTTGTTGCTTATCACAGTGGGAATAATATCATACGGTGAATTTGTTATTGCCGACTTGCTGGGAAACAGCTATATAAGCGATGATGTTTTCTGGATTACGATCTTACAATTTACGGTCTTTGTGGTTATGATTTATACGGTAATTTCTACGCTCTATTATTTTGGAACGAAAGAAGGAAAACAGTCCCGGTTTTTTTCGGCCGGAGCATTAATCACTACCTTATTGTTTTTGGTAACTACCTATATTTTTACCATTTATATCAATAATTTTTCCAATTATAACGAACTCTATGGTTCAATTGGAGCATTATTAATTATGATGTTATATATTTGGATAAATGCAAACCTGTTGCTGCTGGGGTTTGAGCTTAATATTTTACTGCAGCGTGTAAAGGATAAAAGAATAAATTTAAACACTAATACTAAACCTTAACTACTTAAAAATGAAAAAATTACTCGTACTCCTCGTTGTTGCTTTTACAGTAAATGCAACTGTTGCACAAACTCAGGTTGGAGCCGTTACATTACCTAACTCGGTAAATTTTGGCGGTGAAGATCTTGCACTTAACGGTGCCGGAATTCGTAAAAAGGCCTTTGTCCTTAAATTATACTCTGGCGGATTGTATCTTCAGAATAAATCTTCGGATGCAAAAAGTATTGTAAATGCAGACGAAACTATGGCTATGAAGTTGCATATTACTTCTGGATTTGTTTCCAGTGATGCAATGAGCGAAGCTGTAAGAGAAGGATTTGATGCTTCTATGAACGGAAATACATCATCACTTTCTGCCGAGATTGAAAAATTTATTGGTTTTTTCAGTGCTGAAATTGTAGAAGGAAACATCTTCGACATTACATACCAGAAAGGAACTGGTGTTG
The DNA here is from genome assembly GCA_963793275.1 of uncultured Flavobacteriaceae bacterium. Classification (GTDB taxonomy): domain Bacteria; phylum Bacteroidota; class Bacteroidia; order Flavobacteriales; family Flavobacteriaceae; genus Marinirhabdus. Next base: position 1,469,427 of record CAWBZL010000003.1, on the reverse strand, counting down.
TAGCGTACAAAAATGGAAAAGAGCTTGGTACCATAAAAGGTATGGCTTTCAAAAAGGCCTTATTTGGAATATGGTTAGGAGACAATCCAGCCGATAGCAAACTTAAAAAAGAAATGCTAGGTAAATAATCAGGACATTTTAGAATACAGCATTTTTATTTCGGCCTAACGCTGAAATGAAAATGCTTTTTTTCTGAAATAACAATAAATAAACTATTTATATGAAAAACAGTGTATGTACCCTTATCATCTTTTTGTGTATGGTCACAGGTCTTTCGGCACAAAGTGTTGTAGGGATCTGGAAAACTATAGACGACAACACCGGCGAAGCAAAATCTTACGTAGAGATCTATGAGAAGGATGGAAAGATTTATGGAAAAATTCTGGAAATTTTTAATAAAGAACTCGTAAACGCCGTTTGTAAGGAATGTGAAGGAGCAGACAAAGACAAGCCACTGCACGGTCTGGTAATTATGAAAGGTCTTGAAAAAGATGGTGATGAATACAACGGAGGTAAAATTCTGGATCCGGAAACAGGTTCAGAATACAAATGCTATATTAAATTGGAAGAAGCAGATAAGTTAAAAGTTAGAGGTTATATGGGCTTTGCACTCATAGGAAGAACCCAATACTGGATTCGCTCCAAATAACACTGTTAATAAGTAACAAGTAAGGTCGTTCAATAACTGAACGGCCTTTTTTATTTTTACGTATTATAGCTCATTATATACTTTCAATTACTCATAACTAATTACTTAATTAACCTACCACAAATTTGTACTTCATAGACGTCATACTGCCTATCCCCCTAAAACAGCGCTTCACATATAGTGTGAATAAGGATGAAGCCTTTTTTTTGCGACCGGGAATGCGTGTAGCGGTACCTTTTGGAAAGTCTAAGGTGTATACGGGAATTGTCTACAAAATACATAGAAACGATCCTCCTACCTACGAAACCAAGACCATAGACCAGATCCTGGATGAAGATCCCATTATTACCCAAACCCAGCTGAAACACTGGGAATGGATGGCTACTTATTATATGTGTACGTTGGGAGAAGTGGTACGCGCTGCATTGCCAGGTGCTTTTTTACTGGAAAGTGAAACGATTATTAAACTGAATAAGGATAGTTCGATAGATGAAATAAAATTCTCTGACGATGAGTTTTTAATTTTGGAGGCACTTCGGAATCAGTCAACGCTTCATATTAACGATGTGAGAAATATTTTGGATCGAAAGAGCGTAGTTTCGGTCACCCAGGCGCTTTTTGAAAAAGGTGTCGTTACCATTGAAGAAGAAGTGTACGAGCAGTATACTCCCAAAATGAAACGCTATGTAAAATTAGCAGCTCCCTATACTTCTGAAGAAAACCTTAAAGAACTGCTGGACTCCATGAGCCGTGCCCCCAAACAAAAAGAGGTGTTAATGACGCTCTTTATGTTGTCTTCGCAAGAAAGAAAACCCATTGAAGCTATAGCCCTTCAGAAAAAAAGCAATACAACAGCCAGCGTACTTACATCCTTGCTGGACAAAAATATCCTGGAAGAATTTTATGAGCAGCGGGACAGGGTGCAATATTCGGGAGAAGATACCAATCCTATAAAAGCATTGAACGAAGGCCAGGAAACTGCTTTTAATGAAATAAAAGAAGCCTTTACTGAAAAAGACATCGCCTTATTACACGGTGTTACTTCCAGCGGAAAAACTGAGATCTACGTAAAACTAATTGCTGAAACTTTAAAACAAGGAAAGCAGGTTTTATACATGCTTCCCGAAATTGCATTAACAACACAACTTATCACCCGGCTTCAAAATTATTTTGGCGAACAGGTGTCGGTGTATCATTCCAAATATTCTGTGAACGAACGAGTGGAAGTATGGAACAATGTGCTGGCAAATAAACCGAAAGCACAAATTGTAATAGGTGCCAGATCTTCTTTGTTTTTACCATTTCAGCAGTTAGGATTACTAGTTGTGGACGAAGAGCACGAACCCTCTTTTAAACAATACAACCCGGCACCACGCTACCACGGAAGGGATGCTGCGATTGTATTGGCTAACTTTCACAAGGCAAAAACCGTTTTAGGATCTGCGACGCCTTCGTTGGAATCGTATTACAATGCCATACACGATAAATACGCATTGGTATCGCTTAAAAAACGCTTTGGGAATGTACTCATGCCGGAGATAGAACTGGTAGATATTAAAGAGAAGTATAAGAAAAAAGTAATGAAAGGACATTTTAGCGACCATTTGCAGGAAGCTATTCAGGAAGCCTTGGATGAGCAGGAGCAGGTAATTTTATTTCAGAACAGACGAGGCTTCTCTCCATTTGTAGAATGTACTACGTGTGGAACCGCTCCGCAATGTCCCAATTGCGATGTAAGTCTTACCTACCATAAGCACAAAGGCCAGTTGCGTTGCCATTACTGTGGTTATAATATGCAAATGATGGCTGCCTGTTTTGCCTGCGGAAGTCAAACCCTGGACACCAAAGGCTTTGGTACAGAGCAAATAGAAACCGAATTGAAATCGCTGTTTCCGGATCATACTGTTGCCAGAATGGACCAGGACACCACGCGCGGGAAGCACGCCTATGCAAAGATCATTGAGAAACTTGAAAATAGAGAGATCGATATTTTAGTAGGGACACAAATGGTTGCCAAGGGGTTAGATTTTAGAAATGTGAGCCTCGTTGGGGTTATGAATGCAGATACATTGCTGAATTTCCCGGATTTTAGGGCCATGAAAGGTGTTTCCAACTGTTGCAGCAGGTAAGTGGCAGGGCAGGGCGAACAAAAAAAAGAGGAAAAGTACTTATTCAAACTTTTAATCCTTTGCACCAAATATTGCAGCAGGTAAGTATGAATCAGTACGAAGAAATGTATAAAGAGCAGGTAGAAGACAGACATCAATTTAAATATCCGCCGTTTTACCGTACCATTAAGATCACTTTCAAGCATCGAAATTATGAGGTAATGCAAAAAGCTTCAGTTTGGTTTTCCAGAGCGTTGCAGGTTCAGTTTAAAGAATATGTGCTGGGACCGGAACCTCCGCCGGTAGGTAGGGTACGAAACCAGTTTATTACCAATGTGATGGTAAAAATACCTAAGCAGCAATCGTTAGGAAAAACGAAAGACGTGATTAGAAAAGTAGAACAAAGTTTTAACGCGATAAAAGATTTCTCCAGCGTTAGACTTCTAATAGATGTAGATAATTATTAGGTCCGCATCGTAGCAGCAAGTGCTTCCACTAATTCAGTTTTACGATTTCTACTTAGAGGAAGTTGTTCTGTGTCCAGTTCGATTACTTTACTATTGTATTTTTCAACTTTTTCAAGGTTTACGATGTACGATTTGTGAATACGCAGAAATCGTTCTTTAGGTAATAAACTTTCAAATGCCTTCATAGTAGAAAGTACTACAAGTGCATCGTGTTCTGTCACTAATTTCACGTAATCTCCAAGAGCTTCAATATATCGGAGTTCGTTTAGGAATACTTTACGCTTTTTTAGATTACTTTTTACAAAGATGAAATCTTCTTCATCAAAACCATCGTCATTTTTCAGTTTAAAATTCGTAATTGCTTTGTGTACAGCATTCAGGAATCGGTCTTTAGAGATAGGTTTTCTAAGGTAATCTACCGCATCGTAATCAAAAGCTTTAAAGGCATATTTGGTTTTACCGGTTACAAAAATAATTTGTGGTTTGTGGGTAAGGTCATCCAATAAATCGAAACCAGAAAGAATAGGCATTTCAATATCCAGAAAAATCAGGTCGATTTCGGTAGTTGCCAACCCCATTTTTGCCTCAATAGCATTATTATATTCAGCTACAAGGTCTAAAGAGGGATGGTTTTCAATTAATTTTACAATCGAAAGTCGTTGCAATGTAGAATCATCTACTACTGCACATTTTAAAATAGGTTTTTCCACGAATAAGTTGAATTGGTGTACAAGTATATTAAAAAATACCGATGAATGGTAACTTTTTTTAACTTTTAACGTCTTAAAATTACACTTAAACTCTCATTAGAAGAAGATTCCTACATTATGGAAAAGTATCCGTGTTGCAAATTCTTTAAAAATACGCTTCATTAGGGTTTGTTAGTTTTAATAAAAGTAGTATTTTTGCACGCTCATTAGCAAGGTGCTGATGTGTTTTTCAAACAAATTATACTATTTTATGAATCATTACGAAACTGTTTTCATCTTGAATCCCGTTTTATCTGAAGAACAGATAAAGGAAACAGTAAAGAAGTATGAAGATATTCTTACTTCTAAAGATGCAAAGATGATATCCAAAGAGGACTGGGGGCTAAAGAAATTAGCTTACGCAATCCAACACAAAAAAAGTGGTTTTTATCACTTATTTGAGTACACTGTAACCGGAGAAGCTATAAATGCTCTTGAGGTAGAATTTAGACGTGACGAGCGCGTAATGCGTTACCTTACTGTAAGTCTGGACAAGCATGCAATTTCTTGGGCAGAAAGAAGAAGAACTCGTGACAAAAAACAAAAGAAAACCGCATAAGCTATGGCAACATTACAACAGCAAGCAAAAGGAAAAAAAGACGGAGAGATAAGATATCTTACTCCGCTTAACATAGAGACGAGCAAAGCGAAGAAATACTGTCGTTTTAAAAAGTCTGGTATTAAGTATGTAGATTACAAAGATGCAGACTGGTTAGCAGGTTTTGTTAACGAGCAAGGTAAATTGTTACCACGTCGTTTAACAGGAACTTCTTTAAAGTATCAACGTAAAGTAGCCGTGGCTGTAAAAAGAGCACGTCACTTAGCTTTGATGCCTTATGTAACAGATTTATATAAATAGAAAACAGGACACCCATGGAATTAATATTAAAGAAAGACGTAGAGCACCTAGGGTTTACAGATGACGTTGTTACTGTAAAAAACGGGTACGGAAGAAACTACTTAATCCCAAATGGAGCAGCTGTTTTAGCAACTCCATCTGCGAGAAAAGTACTGGCAGAAACGTTGAAGCAACGTGCATATAAAGAGAAGAGCGTTATAGAAAGTGCTCAAAAAGAAGCAGACGCATTAAATAACTTAGTAGAATTTAAAATTGCTGCTAAGACAGGTGAAGGTGACAAACTTTTTGGTTCTGTTACTAATGCAGATCTGGCAGAGGCTTTGGAAAAAGAAGGCGTTTCAATTGAGAAGAAATTTATCTCGATCGCTGGAGGTAGCATTAAGCGTACCGGACAGTATGAAGCAACCATCCGTTTTCATAGAGAAGTTATTTCAACATTTACTTTTGACGTAGTAGCCGAAGCAAAGTAAGCTATAGCGTAATACAATAAATTTAAGGACCTTTTCTTCATATTTGAAAGGGTCTTTTTTTTATGCTGAAATTTTACCAAAAACTTACGTATTTAGTAAGTACCTGAATTTTTCCTAGGGAACGCCCAATCATTTTTTGTATCTTCACTTTCAAGAATACAACTCCCTTTATATTTTAAAATTTCAGTACTATGCTCACAAAAGTATACGGGAGTGCTGTGTTTGGTGTGGAAGCAACCACCATCACAGTAGAAGTGAATACAGATATAGGTATTGGGTACCATTTAGTTGGCCTGCCGGATAATGCCATTAAGGAAAGCAACTACAGGATTGCCGCAGCGTTGCAAAACAACGGCTATAAAATTCCGGGAAAAAAAATCACCCTCAACATGGCACCCGCCGATATGCGAAAGGAAGGCTCTGCCTACGATCTTACCTTGGCGATGGGAATTCTGGTCTCTACAGGACAGATTCAGGAAAAGAATCCACTTTCAGAATATATTATTATGGGAGAACTGTCTTTGGACGGATCTCTACAACCCATTCGCGGTGCATTGCCCATTGCCATAAACGCAAAAGAAGAAGGATTTAAAGGCTTTATTCTTCCCGAACAGAATAGTAAGGAAGCCGCAATTGTAGAAGGGTTGGACGTATATGGCGTTACAAACATTAAAGAAGTGATCAATTTTTTTAATGCTGAAATTCCATTGGAAACGACACAGGTAGATATGGAAGCCGAATTTTACGAACATCTCCAGAACCCCGAATTTGATTTTAGCGATGTGAAAGGCCAGGAGAGTATTAAGCGTTGTATGGAAATTGCCGCGGCAGGTGGTCATAATATTATTCTGATTGGTCCGCCGGGAAGTGGTAAGACCATGCTTGCCAAACGATTGCCAAGTATTCTACCTCCCTTAAGCCTTTCTGAAGCCTTAGAAACCACAAAAATCCACAGTGTTGCGGGTAGGACAAAAGACAGAAGCGGCGGCATTATGACGGCAAGACCATTTAGGAGTCCCCATCATACTATTAGTGATGTCGCTCTTGTAGGCGGCGGACAATATCCCCAACCCGGTGAAATTTCCTTAGCGCATAACGGAGTTTTATTTTTGGACGAATTACCAGAATTTAAACGAAGCGTACTGGAAGTAATGCGACAACCTCTGGAAGATAGGGATGTCACTATTTCCAGAGCAAGATTTACGGTTACCTACCCCAGTAGTTTTATGCTGGTTGCCAGTATGAACCCAAGTCCGGGAGGCTATTTTAACGACCCGGACGCAGCGGTAACATCCTCTCCCGCCGAAATGCAACGTTATTTAAGCAAAGTTTCAGGTCCCTTATTGGATAGGATAGACATACATATAGAAGTAACGCCGGTACCTTTCGATAAACTAAGTGAAGACCGAAAAGGAGAATCCAGCATTATCATAAGAGAACGCGTCACCAAAGCCCGTAAAAGACAAACCGATCGTTTTTCAGAATTTGAAAATATTCATTACAACGCGCAAATGGGAGTACGGCAAATACGGAAGTTTTGCAAACTGGAAGAGGCATCATTGCAACTATTAAAAACGGCTATGGAACGTTTAAACCTTTCCGCAAGAGCGTATGACCGAATTTTAAAAGTCTCCAGAACCATTGCCGATCTGGATGCCGCGGAACATATTACAGGAGATCATATTTCAGAAGCCATTCAATATCGGAGTCTCGATAGGGATGGGTGGTTCGGGTAAAAGTTCCTGATTTATTTTAACGTAAGAATAAAATAATATCTAAGGGGATAGCAATGGTTTGAGTAGGAGTTTCCTGTACTCCTCTGTCTCAAATTCGTCTGCCAGAACATTGTTAATAGGCGATTTAACCGTACTTTTTTTTATAGCCATTTTAAAAGTGCTATATTGAAATTGTCTTTTTTAACTGGGATACTACCTCATGAAGAATAAATTACGAAACATATTGATCATCATTGCTTTTGGATGGATATTCATGAGCGCTACTGTAGATTTGGATAATTTATTCAATTATGCAAATCAGGATATTCCGGAATATATTTCAAATGACAATACAGATGGAAACCCTATAACAGATAAAGCAGCAACCCTAGGCCGGGTTTTGTTTTACGACAAAGATCTATCCAGCGATGGCACCATAGCCTGCGCAAGCTGCCACATACAATCACGTGCTTTTGGAGATCCAAACGTACAGAGTATTGGGGTAAATGGGGTCACGCCACGACACGCAATGCGGCTTGTGAATCCAAGATTTACCAGAGAAGGACATTTTTTTTGGGATGAACGCGCAGCAACACTGGAAGACCAGACCACACTTCCTATACAGGATCATATAGAAATGGGTTTTAGTGGCATAAATGGAGCTCCCGGTATTAACGATCTTATTTCCAATTTGGAAGATTTAGATTATTATAACACTCTTTTCGAGTTTGCTTTTGGCGATGCCGAAATTACTGAAACACGTATGCAATTGGCCCTGGCTCAGTTTATAAGAAGCATACAGTCTTTCGATTCCAGATTTGATGCAGGCCTGGAGCAGGTAAATAATATTAGTGAATCCTTTCCTAATTTTACGACACAGGAAAATAGAGGTAAGGACTTATTCATAAGCAGTGGTTGCGTTAATTGCCATATTCCTCCAGAGTTTTCCATCACGATACACTCCCAAAATAATGGAGTAATTACCGTGGCTGGAATGCCCGGCGAAATAGATCTCACCGTTACCCATCCGCCATCCCTTAGAGATCTTGTAAACCCGGATGGAACTTTAAACGGTCCCTTAATGCACGATGGAAGTTTTTCCAGTCTTTTAGAAGTTGTAAATCATTATAACGCTATTCCCAATAACCCTGCGAATACCAACTTAGATACCAGGCTAACAGATCCCAATGGCAACCCCCAACAACTGAACCTTACCGAAGCTGAAAAACTGGAAGTTGTTGCCTTTCTAGAAACACTAACTGGACAGGATATTTATACAAATGAGAAATGGTCCAATCCTTTTGACCCCGACGGCTCTATTGAAATTATTAGTGGCACCCTGGGTATTGCTGAACAAAGTATCCCACCTTTTGTTTCCATTTCCCCAAATCCTGTAACTACCTCCACCACGATTGAAACCAATATTGGCGATTTTAAACTTTCGGTTTACACCAATACAGGAAAATTATTGTTTCAGAAGGAAGCCCCAAAGCAAACCGTGTTGGATGTTTCCAGCCTGGCTTCAGGATTATATTTTGTGAAAATTACTACTAAAAATGGTTTGCTGCTTACGGAACGTATGGTGAAGCGGTAGCTAAGATGTTGACTCCATTTTTTGAATAGTAATAAAATATTTGAATAGTCTGTATGTAACTTTTTTTTAAATTGAAAATCTACCCAAAATTCATAAATCAAGACCAGAATCTTCTCTTAACCTCTTTTCTAGTTGGTTTCTTACTTTTTTGAGATTTCAGTAAAACTACCCCAACATTTATAAACCACGACTACATAAGCTTGTTGAAACCGAAAACAGCCTGTACCTTTAGATAGAAATTAACACGCAAGTAGTGTAGCGTGTAAGCAACTAACAGCCCATGCGAAATCTTTATCTTTTAGTATTCTTTTTGAGTGTGCAGACCTTGTTTTCTCAAACACAGGAAAAACGTATCTCTGTCTCTTTTCAAGACACGCCGCTCGCTTCGGTATTCGAGCAATTGGAACAACAGACCAATTATACGTTTTTCTATATAGAAGATTGGGTTGCCAACACAATAGTTTCAGGAAACTACGAAAATGAAACAGTATCTACTATTCTTGAAGACGTATTAAATGAAACCGTCCTTAATTTTTATACTGCAGAAGACAACCGTATCATCCTTCTGCAAAATACTATAGTTTACGAGGAGTTGCCTAAAAATTTCTTCGGAAAAAAAGTTGCTGAAACTGTCAACACTTCTGAAAAACCAGAAAAATCTATTAACGCCCCCGTATTTTATAACGAAGCCAGAACTCCGTCTCCTAAAACTATTGAAACAGTTCGCATTGGTAAAGTAACAAGCACCAATAGCACAGAACGCTACGTGTTGACTGGTACCATTACCAATACTCAAAACGGCGAACCACTGGAAGATGTTGCTGTGACCATAGATAATACAAATTTAGGAACGGTAACCAATGCGCAAGGTGTTTACAGGTTAGAGCTACCGCAAGGAGTGCGTATGCTTTCGGTGAGCTTACTTGGTTTTGAAAACAGAAAAAAACGGGTGATCCTGTATAATAACGGATCGTTAGATTTCAGTATAAAAGAATCTCTGGAAGGTCTGGATGAAGTAGTACTTATTGGAAATGTAAATAAAAACATAGAAGAAACTACCGTAGGAACTACAAAAGTAGATGTTGAACAAATTAAGAACATTCCCTTAGTGCTGGGAGAGCGTGATGTTTTTAAGGCTGCTGCTACCTTGCCTGGGATCTCCTCGGCAGGAGAGGGTGCTTCAGGATACAATGTTCGAGGGGGCAAGGAAGATCAAAATCTAATACTGCTGGACGATGGGGTTATCTACAATCCCGTACATTTCTTCGGAATCTTCTCTGCTATTAATCCGTTTACTACAGATGAGGTAACGGTTTATAAAGGGTATATTCCGGCTAAGTTTGGTGGCCGATTATCTTCAGTATTCGATATAAAAACTAAGGACGCCAACATTACTAAATTTTCCGGCGAGGCATCTATTGGGCCCGTGACCAGCAATTTGGTCCTGGAAACACCACTAGCTAAAGGCAAAGCTGGAATTCTGGCTGGTGGCCGAATTACCTTTACCGATATTATCTTACGAAATCTGGATCGGGAAGAATTGCGTAAAAGTGAAGCCAATTTTTACGATGTGATCGTTAAATACAACCACGAAATAGATAAAAAAAACAACATTGCAGCAACGGGTTATTATAGTAAAGATGCTTTCAGTATTACATCGGACTCGCTTTTTAAGTATAGCAATAGGATGATCTCTTTGCAATGGGAACATAAAATAAGCGATACGCACCAATCAAAAGTAACCTTCAGCAATAGCAACTATGCGTTTGATCTGGAATTTGCCGGACAATCCAACAATAATTTTGATTTGCAATACCGCTTAAATGAAACGAACCTACAGGCAAATTTTGCTTATAAACTAAATGATAAACACACTTTTGGGTATGGTATTGCAGGTAAGCTTTACGGAAATGAGCCAGGCACAATTGAGCCCAATGGAGCTACTTCTCTAATTATACCCAAAAATATAAGTAGGGAACGTGCGTTGGAATCTGCAGTACACATTACCGATATTTTTAAAATAACCGAGCGTTTTACCGCCGAAGCCGGACTTAGATACTCATTTTACGCTGCTTTAGGCGAAGCTTCACAAAATATTTATGTGGATGGTCTTCCCAAAAGCAATGGGACGCTGGTAGAAACGCAGGAATTTGGAGGGGGTGAGTTTGTTGAAACTTATAATACACCAGAATACAGGCTGGCACTTCGCTATTTAATTGCACCAGAATTATCTGTAAAAGCAAGTGTAAACAGGCAAGCCCAATATTTGCATAAGCTTACAACAAACACTACGGCTTCTCCCGTAGATACCTGGAAATTATCCGATATTAACGTAAAACCCCAACGTGGTATACAGTATTCTTTAGGGCTTTTCAAAAATTTTAAAGAAGGAATGTACGAAAGTAGTATCGAAGGGTATTATAAAACTGCCACCAATGTACTGGATTATAAGGTTGGAGCAGAGGTGTTGCTTAATGAAACATTGGAGCAGGATGTACTGCAGGGCGAGGGAAAATCTTATGGGGTGGAGTTGTTGCTTAAGAAAAATAAAGGCAGGCTCAATGGTTGGTTGGGCTATGCCTATTCCAGATCGTTTCAAAAACTGGATAGTGAGTTTGCAGAGGAGCGGGTGAACGAAGGTGATTTCTTTCCTTCAAATTACGACAAGCCTCACGATTTTAGTGTGGTTGCTAATTATAAAATTACGAGACGGTTTAGCTTTTCAGGCAATTTTGTGTACCAAACCGGACGTCCTGTTACCGTGCCAGTGGGTAATTTTGTTGTAAACAATACAGAGTTTGTATTGTTTAGCGATCGTAATGAGTTTAGAATTCCGGATTATTATCGTCTGGATTTAAGTTTTAATGTAGAAGGAAACCATAAAAATAAGAAACTGGCGCATAGCTTTTGGAATATTTCAATTTATAATGTTCTGGGGAGGAATAATCCGTATTCGGTATTTTTTGTGGCTGAAGACGGAGATGTAAAGGCGTTTCAATCGTCTATTTTTTCGGTGCCTATTCCAACGGTAACCTATAACTTAAAATTTTAAATAGTTCTCTATGAAAACGATACAACATTTTATAATTGCGGTACTCTCGCTGAGTATTCTTTTAGGGTGTGTTGAAGAGATTCGGTTTGAAAACGAAAGCTTCGAATTTTTCCTTGTTATAGATGCCACACTTACAGACGAGTTGAAACATCAGGAAATTTATATAAACCGTGCGCACCGGTTTGAAGAACAAGGTCCTAATGAAGTTACAGGTGCAACGGTACTAGTATTAGGAGGTGCGACCACGTATGTTTTTCAGGAAAAAGAACCCGGCACGTATGTTTCGGAAAACGAATTTGCTGCACAGCCCAACATACCATACCATCTTGAAATTACTACAAAAAACGGTGCCAGGTATACTTCAGCAACCACTCAATTAACTACCAAGACTACCCTGGATAACCTTTACGCTAAGCGGGAAATAAACGATGACGGAACTGATGGTATATCGCTGTTGGTAGATAGTTATGATCCTACAAATACGTCGCATTACTATAGGTATGAGTTTGACGAAACCTTCAAGGTAATTGCCCCAAAATGGGTAGATAAGGACGCATTCATCGTAGCGGATAATTATCCGGATTGTATAGTAGGTTTAAAAGAAAGACCCGTAGAACAAAGAACCTGTTACAGAACCGAAACCGCTGCCACTGTAAACCTTGCGACCACCATGGCGCTCTCTGAGGATAGAATAGAGGGGCACCAGGTGAACTTTCTGTCCAATAAGAATTATAAAATATCCTTTCGTTATAGTATCTTGGTAAGACAGTATGTGATCACTCAGGAAGCGCATGCTTTTTGGGAAACTATGAATAGTTTTAACGATCAGGGAAGTTTGTTTTCACAAATCCAGGCCGGCTATATTCCCGGCAACATCGTATCGCAAACCAATGAAGAGGAAAGAGTGATTGGTTTTTTCGAGGTAGCCACTAAAGATACAAAACGGTTGTTTTTTGATTACACAGATTTTTATCCAACTGAAGACATCCCACCTTTTGTAATTCCTTGTCCACAAGATGCTCCAGGGCTTTTTGATATTTCACATAACAATAGATGTGGTCCTATTATGGCATCTATTCGTACAAAAACACTTGTATATTTAATGGAGAATACGGGGCAATTTCCCAGAGGAGGCCCTTACATTATGGTGCCAAGAGCCTGCGGTGATTGTACAGTACTGGGAAATAGTGTACCACCAGATTTTTGGACTGAATAAAAAAAATAAATACACAAATTAAAACCAATAATGAGTTATTTAATTATGAAACCTACCCTAAAAACCATATACAAACTATGCTGTACGATACTATTTTTAGTAAGTGTAGGTTGTGTGGAAGAATTCAATTTTGAAAACGATACGTTTGAAAATCTATTGGTAGTTGAAGCCACCTTGACCAATGAAGATAAATTTCATCGAATAAAATTAAGTGAAACATTTCCGTTTGGTGAGGCAGATGTAACACCTTTGGAAGGAGCTACGGTCCAGATTTTGGCTACAGGTACTGTGTTTCGGTTTGAAGAAATTGAAGCAGGAATCTATCAATCTGAAATTAACTTTAAGGCAATGCCAAATATTGACTACAAACTCAGCATAATTCTGAATAATGGAAAAGAATACCAATCCAGTATAGAACAACTTACACCTGCTTCGCAAATAGATGCGCTCTATGTAGCCAGAGAGGAAAGTGAAGGTGGTCCCGGGGCATCTATACTCATAAATAGCACAGGCGCTCCAAACCAAACGTCTTATTACAGATACGAATATACCGAAACCTTTAAAATAGTAGCCCCGCTTTGGCGAAAAGACGAAGCATACGTTATTGATGGTGATCCTTCTGCTTGTGAAGTTGGTTTAAGACCGCGTTCTGTGGACGAGATCACCTGTTACCGTACCGAAATTTCCAATACAATTCCCATTGCCACAACATCACAGCTTTCTGAAAATACCTTAGAACGTTTCCAGGTGATTTTTTTACCTATAACTAGCTATAAAATTGGGTATAGATATAGTGTTTTAGTTCGGCAATTGGTGCAAACAGAACAAGCCTATAATTATTATGAAACAATTAAGCGTTTTAATAATGATAGTGGTAACAGCAGCTTATTTTCACAAATACAGGCAGGATATATTGCGGGTAACATTTCATCTATGCAAAGTGAGGACGAAAAAGTGGTAGGCTTTTTTGGAGTTTCATCTGTTCAGGAACAACGTGTTTTTTTTAGCTATCGAGATCTTTTTCCAACCGAACCATTCCCGCCCTATATTATCGATTGTACCCTTAGTGCTCCGAAGCAATTTTCGGACGATCCAAACAGCTGCGGACTTCTGGTAAATTTTATAAATGGATTATCCTACCTTAGACCTAATAATGGCGAGTTTGCACCACCTAGCGGGCCTTTTGTTATGGCTCCCAGAGCCTGCGGGTATTGTACTTCGGTAGGCAGTAATGAAGTGCCGGATTTTTGGGTAGAATAAAAAAATAAAATTATGAAAAATAACATCCTTATTTCTATTCTTTTGTATGTAACAACTTGTTTCGTTTCAGCGCAAAACACCAATGTGCCAGTTTCTCAACAAGAACAGGTGTATGTACAGCTTAACAACACGGTGTTTTTAACCGGGGAATACCTTTTTTACAAAGCCTATGTCATAAACAGAGCAAAGCAGGCGTATTCTGATATTAGCGATCTGGTTTTTGTTGAATTAATTTCGGAAGATCGCCAGGTAATTTTTAGACATAAAGTAGTATTGGATGCCGGGCAGGGTTATAGTGACTTTTTTATTCCCAACACAGTACTTTCCGGCAATTACAAGATCGTTGGCTACACACCCAATATGGTTTCAGAAATTAAACAGTTTTATTTTCAAGCCAGTATTGCTATTATCAATCCCTATCAGGCAGATCAAAGCGCGTTACTTTCAAATACTGAAGGGGGTTCGGTCCTTCTCAAAAAATACTTCAGTAAGCAAAACAGCTAAGACTAATTCTTTTGAAACCATTGCCATTCAGGTAAACAAGACAAATTTTAAAAAGAGAGCGCCAGTAGTACTTAACCTGAAAAATAATAGCGCCGAAGCAGGTTTTGGGACGTATTCAATTTCGGTCACTAAAAAAGAAGACATGGAACTACCCGTTGTAAAAACCGCTAACAATTTTTCTACCGAAGTTGCTATTGTTCCGAATGTTAAAAAAGCCTTCAGAAAAACATCTAATAAAGGAACTGTGGTTCAGGGAAATATAACCAATACAGAAACCAATACCTTCGGAGCAGGAAAGGATATTGCTCTTTCTATTCCGGGCAAAGACTTTGTTTTTAAAGTCACAACTACAGATGCTGCAGGAAATTTCAACTTTGTGTTGGATGGCGCTATTGAAGCAGAAAACGCTCTTTTACAAGTGCTTGATGAAACCCCGGAAAATTTCAAGTTTACCCTGCAACCCGAAGCAGGAACTACGTATGACGATCTGAAGTTTGACCACTTTATAATGGATGCTTCCCTTCAGGATGCCATACGTAGCAGAAGTATTTCCAACCAAATCGAAAACGCATACTACAGCGTAAAACCAGATACGATAACCGCTGCGGTTGCTCCAAAATCGTTTGTACATTACGAAGAAAAAATAACTTATGATCTGGACGATTATACGCGTTTTCCTTCGCTTGAAGAAACATTTGTAGAGTATGTCACCTGGGTTTCTCCTGTGAGAAATAAAGAAGGAGAACGTGTCCTGAAGACCTTTCAACGTGAGCTAGCTGCCGAAACCAAATTTTTACCATTACTTTTTATTGATGGAGTCTTTGTGAGAAACCATACCAGTTTTTTGGCAATGCCTTCCAAAAACGTTGAAACTATAAAAGTTGTGCAACGTGATTACAAGTTTGGCACTACAGAATACCAAGGCGTAGTTTTACTAGAAACCATAAAAAAGGATTTTGGTGAAAGTCTACCTGCAAATCGGTATCATAAAATTTCATTGTTTAAACCGCAGGCTAGAAAAAACTATTATAAGCAACGTTATGAATCCGGAGATGTTTCTGTAACTGCTAAAATACCGGATTACAGACACCAATTAGCCTGGGAGCCAGCGTTGGAAATTACTACAGGGAATACCCCATTTTCATTTTACACATCGGATGTTGCTGGAACCTACGAGATTACACTGGAAGGATTTACAAACTACGGGAAACCTGTCTCCATTAAAAAGTTGATCACCGTGGAGTAATTGAAACCAGGTATAACGAATCTATTAACACTACTTTAACAATTTCAATTTTCCTTGATTGTATCTTTGGTTTTCAATCAAATACCTTTAAAAATGATAACTAAGTCCCTTTCCAAAGGCGCATTTGCAACACTATTTGCAGTGGGTCTTCTTTTTGTTTCCTGCGACGATAAAAAGCAGGAAACCGCATCAAATAACGATGTGAATTTTACCATAGAGTATGAAAAGTATGAACTTGAAAACGGATTGGATGTAATCCTTCATCAGGATAAAAGTGATCCTGTAGTGTCGGTTGCTGTACAGTACGATGTTGGTTCCAACAGAGAAAAAACGGGTCGTACAGGATTTGCGCACTTATTTGAGCACATGTTGTTTCAGGAATCTGAAAACGTACCTCAGGATCAGTTTTTCAAAAATATTCAGGACGCCGGAGGTACACTTAATGGTTTCACCCAAAAAGACAGAACGGTATATTATGAAATCGTACCAAACAACGCTTTAGAAAAAGTATTATGGATGGAAAGCGATCGTATGGGCTTTTTAATCAACACCGTTACCGAAGCTGCTTTTTACAATCAGCAGGAAGTGGTTCAAAACGAAAAGCGTCAACGTGTAGATAATAATCCTTACGGACACACAAGTTGGGTTATTGATAAAAATTTATATCCGGAAGGCCACCCGTATAGCTGGCAGGTTATTGGCGAATTAGAAGATTTACAGAGCGCGACGGTAGAAGATGTAAAGGAATTTTACGATAAATTTTACGGACCTAATAATGCAACGTTAGTGTTAGCCGGAGATTTTGAAATAGACGATGCAAAAGCACTCGTTGAAAAATATTTCGGAGAGATCAAAAAACGCCAGGAAGTGCAAAAGATGGAGCCTATGCCAGTGACTTTATCGGAAACAAAGCGTTTATTTCACGAGGATAACTTCGCTACAGCACCACAATTGAATATGGTTTGGCCAACAGTTGAAGAATATACACCAGATGCCTACGCTTTAAATTTCTTTGCTGAATTATTTTCAAGAGGAAAAAAAGCACCCTTGTATAAGGTATTAACAGAACAAAAAGAAATAAGTTCACGAACATATGCCTATAACGGTTCCAGCGAAGTTGCCGGAGCATTCAGAATTGGGGTTACTGCCAACGAAGGAGTTGATCTTGATGAAGTAGAAGCCGGAATTAATGAAGCCTTTGCGATGTTTGAAGAAAATGGCGTTTCAGAAAAAGATATTGAACGCATTAAAGCAGGACTTGAAACCGATTTCTATAACGGTATTAGTAGTGTTTTAGGAAAGTCGTTTCAGTTGGCGAGTTATAATGTTTCTAAAGGAAATCCTGGATTTATAGAGGACGATATAGAGAACATCAAAAAAGTAACCAAGGAAGACGTGATGCGTGTGTACAATAAGTACATAAAAGACAAAAACTACGTCATGACGAGTTTTGTGCCAAAAGGGCAACTGGATCTAATTGCTGAAAACTCAACTAAAGCGGCAGTTGTAGAAGAAGAAATTAAAGAGAACGTAGAAAAGAATATAGAAAGCGCCAACAGCGAGGTGGCTAAAACACCTTCAAATTTTGATCGTTCTGTAGCACCAGAAACGGGTGAATCGCCTGCGTTAAAAATTCCTGAGTCCTGGACTGCCGAGCTTGAAAATGGTATGGAGGTATATGGGATTGAGCAAAATGAGATCCCAACAGTAAACTTTAGTATAGTGATGGAAGGTGGCCATTTGTTGGATGATAAAGACAAAAACGGTGTTGCCAACTTAATGACCGATATTATGATGGAAGGAACCGCAACCAAAACACCTCAGGAACTGGAAGAGGCTATTGAGTTGCTGGGAGCGTCTTTAAATATGTACACTACCAGAGAATCGATCGTGATACAGGGAAATACATTAACTAGAAACTTTGGTAAAACAATGGATCTTTTAGAAGAGATCCTTCTATCGCCACGTTTTGATGAAGCCGAACTGGGTAGAATTAAAACCAAGACTATAAACGATATTAAGCGTTCTTCGGCAAATCCTAATGTGGTTGCCAATAACGTTTATAATAAGTTGTTATACGGCGATGATCACATTTTTAGCTACCCTACTAGTGGTACAGCCGAATCTGTAGAAGCTATCAATATGAGTGACTTAAAAGAATTTTATAACAACAATTTTTCGCCTTCGGTAAGTCGTTTTCATATTGTTGGAAAGATCGACAAGGCCACTGTGATGAACGAATTAAAAGATCTGGAATCCAAATGGAAAGCTAAAAATGTAACTATTCCGGAATATCCTATCGCCAATAACCGAGACAAAGCTTCCCTGTATTTTGTAGATGTGCCGGGTGCTAAGCAATCTGTTATTAATATTGGATATGTTGGTATGCCAAGAACAGATGCCGATTTCTACCCTGCAGAAGTAATGAACTACAAGTTAGGGGGTTCTTTCAGCGGAAATGTAAACCTAATTTTACGTGAGGAAAAAGGATATACCTACGGAGCCAGAACAGGCTTTAGTGGCTCTAAGATTCCCGGAACGTTTACAGCGTCTTCCAGTGTAAGAACCAATACAACGGGAGAATCTGTACAGATCTTTAAAGACCAGATCGCAGAATATAAAAGCGGAATCTCACAGGAAGATCTGGAGTTTACTAAAAATGCACTCATTAAAGGTAATGCCCGTCGTTTTGAAACACAGGGTTCTTTATTGGGAATGCTTCAGGAACGTAGTGCCTACGATCTACCGGCCAATTATATTGAAGGTGAAGAAAATGTTATAAAAGCAATGACGCTTGAAGAGCACAGAGCCCTCGCTAATAAATACCTGGACGAATCGAAAATGGCGTACTTAGTAGTAGGCGATGCCGAAACTCAATTCAATCAGTTTAAGAAAATGGGCTTTGACGAAGTGAAGTTACTGGACAAAAATGCTGAAGAAGTGAAGTTGGAAGACGTAAAACAATAGTTATCTTGAAAACAAAGTGAGAGATCACATAAGTAGCTATTACTTCATTACATTAAATAGTGATAGGGATACCATAACGGTGTCCCTTTTTTTATATCATTTCTACAATAGCAGATATCCCACGCGTATAAAATTTTTTATTTGAATTTAAAAACCCTAACTCTTTTCTTCTTTATTGAAATACACCAGGTAATAATACATCTGCTTTTCTTCGTCCCAGCCTTTTTCTACAAATTTTTGAGCGCTTTCGGGGTTTATAAAGTCTAACTTTATTTGAATGTGCGTATCCAGATTTATCACGTTTTTAATTTTTTTACGCGCTGCGGTTACCGCTGTATTGGCAATAGGGAAGGTGGTTACGTCTTCAATTTTGTATTTGGGCGATTGTTCGGTTTTGTAGTTCCTAAATTCCGGGATGAGTTCCGGATTTTCCAGTACTTCGTTCATAAACGAGGTCTCTTCAAACGTGTCGTTTTTTGCAAAATGATTTACCGCACGGTTCATAAACAATACTTCCTGCTGCTTATCTTCGGCAGGTAATACTACATCTTTTGCGAAATCCTGACAGAATTTCAAGTACTTTTTCGTGTAAAAATTATCGTCGGCCAGCGCTTCCACACCCAAAAAGCTTTCTATCCAATAGCGTGCATCGTACCGGTTACTGTCTACCGAAAGTATTTTGTACCCCTCATCTTTTTTTACATCGAAGATGAGTGCCCCTTTATCTAATTTATTCAGATTAACACCTTCTTGCAATACAGCGTCCAATTGACTTTCACCTTCTTTAAACTGAAGGAAATCCTGTTTTAATTCCGATTTAAAGATACCTATGGCGTTCACCTTTTCGTTATCCAGCTGTAGGTTTTCCAGATAGGCAATATACACTTCACCACTTTTAATATGGGGATGCATAGACTGGTCAAACAAGTACTTCGCAATTTTTTTACTTTGCTCGTGAATGGTATCGGGATTGCCAAAACCTTCAGAAATCATATTGAATAATTCGTGAAACTCAAGATCTGCATCGTGCTGAAAGTTGAAATAGTTTTCCTCCTTATCACGAAATGGTTTCAGAAAAAATTCTTTCAGTAAAGGTGTAAGTTCATCGTCCATTTCATACGGAGATTCTGAAAGTAAAATACCTTCGTTGCGGCTTTTATTACCAACGCGGTGAATGGAAAGAGAAGCAATGTGGGTATTGTATAGGTTTATCATGGTGAATTTGTTGATTGGATACTTTGTTGGTCTGGTAAATTGCTAATTTACGACACTTGTGTACTTGTAATTTGATTAGCCTTGGGTAATTTTAAATTTGCCTCTGTTATTGCCTACTCAATTCTAATTCCAGTTTTCGTCAAAATCCAGGTCTTCGTAGTCTTCTTCGTCCAGGTCAAAATCGTCGTCATCTTCAAAATTGCCCTCACCATCAATTTTTTCGGCAATAAATTCTTTTTCGGGTGCTTCTGCGGGTATTTCTCCGTGCGAAAACATAAGGTTGGGGTAAGGCATTCCCGGTTCCGGATCGGTTATTTCTGCCAACTCTACCATAAAGGTCCACATACTCAGGAAATCGTACACATACAATAATCTTGGTTGCTCTGCCCAAACGGCATCTTCCAGTATGGTTTCGCTCATAATGCGCACAGGATCTTCACGTTCGCCCATATCGAATAAGGCAATTTCTTCACCCTGTTCCCAGATCTCGTTACTGGTGTAAAAAGAAGCCATTTCCTGTCCGTCGAAACCAAAAGCCTGGGTGATAGCATTGTGGAAGTCTTCCATCGTGCTATTGGCTTCAATTTCAATATCTCTGAATACGTCTTCCTTGGTGTCTAGAATGGCTCTAAATCTGTAAATCATCTCCTAAATTTTTGGAGTGCAAAGATACGGGTTTTGGTCATAAAAGTTTTAAAGAAGTGTATAACCTTTTTTGTTTTTCAAATTGAGATTTAAGAACCAGAAAATTCTAGCAATACCTCCTTTATTCGTACCGCAAGCTCTCAATAGGATCTAGTTTCGCAGCTTTTGAAGCAGGGTAGGAGCCGGCAATTACAGCGGTTACGAATGAAATGATGGTAGCGCCAATCATGGCGTCCCAGGGCAGGCTAAAATCGAACCCTGTAAAATAGGCAAAGAGCCAACCTGTAAGTAACCCAAGGGCAATCCCTAAAACACTTCCTAATTGCCCAATGACAATAGTTTCAATAAAAAATTGTGTAGAAATAGTTTTTCTTTTTGCTCCTAAGGCCTTACGCACTCCAATCTCGCGGGTGCGTTCGGTTACCGAAACCAACATAATATTCATTAAGGCAATAGAAGATCCTAAAATAGTGATAATGCTAATGATCCAGGCAGCAATGGAGAGTGCCCCTGTAATGCTTCCAATACGGTTAATAAGGTCGTCACTGCGCTCAATTCCAAAGTTGTTTTCTTCGATAGGGCTTAAACCACGCACGTTTCTGAATTTTACAATAGCCTCGTCCTGTGCGCCCTGCATCATTTCTTTATCGTCTACCCGAACGCTAATGCTGTAATTTATATTTGGCTGCGTATAGATACCACGGGCCACCTGTATAGGGATTAACACCTTTAGATCCTGGTTGTTACCAAAAGTACTTCCCTTGGATTCCAGCAGGCCGATGACTTTAAATTTCACCCCACGAATACTGATGGTTTTATTGATCGGGTTATCATTTTTAAACAAATTCTTCGTGAAATCGGCTCCTAAAATGCATACCTTGGCGTTGTTCTGTATATCGAAAATAGTAAAGTTTCTACCGCGATCCACTTTAGTCCCTGTGTTTTCCAGGTAATTTTCATTAACGCCAAATACCTGTGCTTCGGGATCTGTCTTATCGCTTTCAAATTTAACTTCGGCTGCGCTGGTAGCTCTAAACGAAATAGACGTCTTCGAAAATGGAAACTGATACGTATCCACAAACTCTCTAATATCGTTGTAACTAATAATAGGATTTACCTTCCTTTTCTCACCACCCTGATTACTGTTTACGGTAAATTCGTATTGCTGAATATTAAAAGTATTTGCTCCCATAGAAGCAAAATCGCTTGAAATAGTATTCTCCAGTGCCTTTACAGCACTCAAAATACCAACCAGCGCCCAAATACCAATACCAATAATTATTATGGTAAGAATGGTTCGTAACAGCTGACTTCTAATACTATCCAGGGCAATCCGGATATTTTCTCGTAAGAGTGAAAACATAGGTTGGTATCTAAGGTTTGTAATAAGACTATTAACCGCCTATAAAGTTACAATTTACAGCAGAAATTAAGATATTTGCACTCGTAATATCGAATTACACCATAATCCTTAAGCAATTTACCCTGTGAAAAAACCCAGCATCCCAAAAGGCACCCGAGATTTTTCTCCTGTTGAAGTTACGCGACGTAGCTATATCATGGACACTATAAAAGAGTCTTTTAAAAATTTTGGCTTTCAACCTATTGAAACCCCAAGTTTTGAAAACAGTGATACCCTCATGGGAAAATATGGTGAAGAAGGGGATCGATTAATTTTTAAGATATTGAATAGTGGGGATTTTCTAAGGAAGGTAGAAGATTCTACGTATGTTGAAAAGGATAGTGGAAAATTAACTTCAGAAATTTCAGAAAAAGCCCTTCGCTACGACCTTACCGTGCCCTTCGCACGTTATGTAGTACAACACCAGAACGAGATTACCTTCCCTTTTAAACGCTATCAGATCCAGCCGGTTTGGCGGGCAGACAGGCCTCAAAAAGGTAGGTTTAGAGAATTTTTTCAGTGCGATGCAGATGTGGTGGGAAGTACATCGCTCTGGCAGGAAGTAGAATTGGTACAATTGTACGATACGGTTTTCAGCAAACTGAAACTGGAAGGTGTTACCATAAAAATGAACAACCGTAAGATCTTAAGCGGTATTGCTGAAATGATAGGTGCCGAAGATAAACTAATAGATTTTACCGTTGCGCTGGACAAACTGGATAAAATAGGCGAGGAAAAAGTAAAAACTGAAATGCTGGAAAAGGGTATCAATGAAAGCGCTATAAAAAAATTACAGCCGTTGTTTTCGGTTGCGGGGAATGCTTCTGAAAAATTAGCTACATTGAAGGAATTGCTTTCAGTTTCAACCATAGGAATGGAAGGTATCTCAGAACTGGAATTTATTGTAAATGCAATTGAAACACTTCACCTTTCAGGAGCCAAGCTGGAAATAGACGTTACTCTGGCCCGCGGACTTAATTACTACACAGGCGCCATTTTTGAGGTTGCCGCTCCCGAAGATGTGGATATGGGAAGCATAGGCGGCGGAGGACGTTATGACGATCTTACGGGTATTTTTGGGATGAAAGATATGAGCGGTGTAGGAATTTCATTCGGATTAGACAGAATTTACCTTGTCCTGGAAGAACTCAACTTGTTTCCGGAAACGGTTACCGCAAACACCAAAGTACTCTTTATAAATTTTGGTGAAAAAGAGGCACTATACGCAATGCAAGCCATTTCAAAGCTAAGAAAAGCAGGTGTCCCGGCAGAATTATACCCCGACAATGCAAAAATGGGTAAGCAAATGGGCTATGCAGATAAGCGCGATATTCCGTTTGTGGTATTGGCTGGTGAAAGCGAAATGAAAGCAAATGAATATACCCTGAAAAATATGAAGAGCGGGGAGCAGGAAAAAATATCTTTAGAAAGTTTAGTAAGTAAGTTTCTCTAAATTTTTATTGGTTTACAGCCACTAATTAGAGGTTTACAATTTATTGTTGCTCGTAAGAGAAAGTGTTGATTTGTTTTAGTTCTCCCTCTATATACGTCATTGATTTAGTAGGATACCCTTCAGCATTATAGGTATAGTCTACTGCAACCTCATGATTCTCCTCGGGATTTAGTGAGTTTTCAAAAGTGTAACCTACATAATTATTTGGGCCAGTGGGACCAATTTTTATCACGGCGTTAATTCCCCATAAAGTAATGGGTTGCTGTTTTGTGTCATAGCTAAAAGTGAATACCCCATTACCACAATCTGTTAGGGTAATTGGGTTTCCGGATTGTGAGTAACTATAAAGATTCTTGCAGGTTAAAAGTCCGCCTTGATTATAGGTTTCCTTTTCCGTCATAAGTCCCTGGCTATTATAGGTATATACATAGCTGAAACTGTTAAGTGTACTGGATACAATTAGATCCCCATCGTAGGTATATTCTGCCATACTGCCATTACTGTACTCGATAGAAGTAACTTTATCATTTGTATATTGATAGGTAGATGTGAAAGCTCCATTATCGTTTTCAGAAAGCGCTTCTTTTATTGTGCCGTTTTCATTATAAATTTAGCTAAACACCGTAATAGTATCCTGTATTCCCGAATTTACCGAAATTAAATGTTGTTGTGTAAATCTAAGAGAAGGAGTTTCCTGCTCTTCATTTTCCTCACTGGAATCTTTACTACAAGAAATGGTAGTTCCTAAACAAAAAACTAATAAACTTAAAAGGGTATAATATTTCATATTGCTTTGTTTTATAAAAAAAAGTCCTTGCTATAAGCAAGGACTTTTAAAGTAGCGAGAACGAGACTTGAACTCGTGACCTCCGGGTTATGAATCCGACGCTCTAACCACCTGAGCTACCTCGCCATATTTAATTTGTGGTTTATTGTCCGGGTTTTGAATCCGCCGCCAAAATACTCGCAATGGTTCGCTTGTATTTTTGAGGTGGCAAAGATAGCAACAATTTGAATTGACACAAACTTTACCATTTATATTTTTCAGAAAAAACAGAATTCAAAATTGTCTTTAAAAGTTTTATTTTAGTCGCTCAGTTTTAAAATTAATCGATATATTGGGCGGTAACTAATAAGAACTATGGAAGAGAAAATTAAATACGAAATGGAATTCCCAATAAAGGCGTCGCCGTCTTTATTGTATACATATATTTCAACTCCTTCTGGAATGAGCGAGTGGTATGCAGACAACGTAAATTCTCGCGGAGAGTTTTTTACATTTATTTGGAACGGTAGCGAAGAGAAAGCAAAATTATTGGGTAAAAAAACCAATGAGCGCATAAAATTCCGCTGGATGGTAGACGAAGGTAGCGACGTTTATTTTGAGCTTCGCATACAAGTTGACGAAATTACGAAAGACGTTTCCTTAATGATCACAGACTATGCCGAGGAGGATGAAGTTGACGAAGGTAAAATGCTTTGGGAAAATATGGTTTCAGAATTAAAACAAATCTTAGGTTCTACCTAATCAAACTTTTCATCGGGAAAGAATTATAATATCTTTGCGCCGTCCCACAAAAGGGGCGGCTTTTTTATGATCAATCACAACGGAAAATTAAGTTCAGCAACCAAAACTACTATTTCCTATACAAACCGTGGCTTAAACTATGGTGATGCTGTTTTTGAAACCCTTCGCATTTCAGCAGGGAAAGTGCTGTTTTGGGAAGATCATTATTTTAGGTTAATGGCATCTATGCGCATTCTACGTATGGAAATACCTATGACTTTTACCCCGGAATTCCTGGAAGCTGAAATCTTAAAAACCGTTCACGCCAACGGAGAAACGAACAAAACGTATCGTGCAAAGCTATTGGTATGGCGCAACGAAGGCGGAAAATACACCCCAACCGCTAAAGACGTTTCTTTTTTAATTACTACCGAAGTTTTAGCAACGCCATTTTATACGATCTCCGAAGAAGCCTATGAAGTAGAATTATTTAAAGACCATTACATTACTTCGGGATTATTAGCTACGTTAAAATCTAATAACCGTATCATAAATGTATTAGGGAGTATCTATGCAAAAGAAAACGATTACGCCAACTGCTTTTTGCTGAATGAGAAAAAACAAGTAGTGGAAGCGCTCAACGGAAATATTTTTCTGGTAAATGGCTATAAAATAAAAACGCCACCCACAACAGATGGATGCCTTAACGGAATTTTACGCAAGCAAATCATTAAAATTCTTGGCCAGGTTCCGGATTATATTCTGGAGGAAACATCTGTCTCACCGTTCGAGTTGCAAAAGGCAGACGAAATTTTCATTACAAATACCATTACCGGCATACAGCCCGTAACCAAATACCGGAAAAAGAAATACGGCAACACTGCTGCTAAAGAATTATTGCAAAAATTAAATATAAAAGCCAGATTGGGCTAGGAGTCCTGTTAATTGTAATTTGGATTTTCTGGAGCGTTAGACCAGATAAGGTAATCGCCACCAAACTCGATCATTTTTTCCTTCCAGAAATCGAAATAAGATTTTCCAATAATATTGTTTTCATACTCGTTTGGAGTCACTACCCAGCTATTGAGTTCCAGTTCCTGCTCCAATTGTTCGTGTTCCCATCCGGAATATCCCAAAAAGAATCTAATCTGGTCTTCTTTTAGTTCGTTATTTTTCAGCAAATCTGCTATCGCGGCAAAATCGCCACCCCAATAAATGCCGTTAGAAATTTCAATACTATCAGGAACCAGGTCAGGAATTTTATGAATAAAGTATAAGTTATCCTGTTCTACAGGTCCGCCGTTATAGACGGTTAGTTCGCTATTAATTTCAGGAATAAAATCTTTAAGTTTATATTCCAGGGGCTTGTTGAGTATAAAACCTACCGATCCTTCAGCATTATATTCTGCCAATAGCACTACAGAGCGATTAAAAGAAACATCGCCTATAATAGAAGGTTCTGCTACAAGCAGCACTCCTTTAGTTGGTTTTAGAGTTATCATTTAAGTTAGTTTATAAACTAAAACTAAACAATAAATAGTTAAAAAACAATTAAAATGTGCAACAAGGGGTATATAAATAAAAAATCCCGCCTAAAGAGCGGGATTCTAATGTATTAAAATAAAGTGTAATTAGTTTACAGAGCTAGATAAGTCAGACCCAGCTTTGAACTTTACTACGTTTTTAGCAGCAATCTTGATTGTTTTCCCAGTTTGTGGGTTTCTTCCGTCTCTTGCAGCTCTTCTAGACACTGACCAAGATCCGAATCCTACTAGAGAAACACGGTTTCCTTTTTTAAGTGATTTTTCAACATTACCTAAAAAAGACTCTAATGCTTTTTTTGCTGCTGCTTTTGTAATTCCGGCATCTTCTGCCATTCCATCGATTAAATCTGATTTGTTCATAGTTTTGTAATTAAATTAAATTGTTGGTTAAACTTCTATTGATTTGCTTTACAAATTTAATCGGATTATCGGTTCACGCAAGGAATGACGGGGTAAATTGGCGTATTTGTTGATAACTTCGGTGCTTTGTTGATAACCAAACACTAAATTATGGTAAAATTAACAAGTTGAGCAGTGACGGGGCTTACGTGAGCTTTGCATCCTTTTGGAACGAAAATCCATTTAAAAGTGACGCCGAATCCATTTTTCGCTTCCCGGGAAGTTGCAATTCCATTATATATAGGTATCCGTTTGTACAGGCAACTTTAATATGTTTTTTTGTAGTGATAAGCGTACCAATGTTTTCGACGGGTTTCGTAAGTTCTATTTCAGTTTTATATATTTTCACCTTTAATTGCTCGTCATCCTGCTCCAAATAGCACCACGCAACGGGATAGGGGGAAAGACCGCGCACCAGGGCGTCAATCTTTTCAATTGGCTGAAGCCAATCTATTTTCGTGTTTTCTGTGGTGAGTTTAGGCGCTTCTTTAAATGTTTCGGTTGTTGGCTGCGTTTTCGTGGTGATGGTGCCTTCGGCAATGGCACTAACAGTCTTCACTACAAGTTGGCTTCCAACCTCCATTAACCTGTCGTGTAGGGTTCCTACGGTTTCTCTTTTGGAAATGGCAACTTCTTCTTTAAAAATAATTTCGCCTGTATCAATTTTTTCATCTATAAAAAAGGTCGTGACCCCCGTTTTCTTTTCTTCATTTATAATGGCCCAGTTTATTGGCGCAGCACCCCTGTATTCTGGTAATAGCGATGCGTGTAAGTTGAATGTGCCATATTTTGGTAGCTGCCAAACTACTTTTGGTAACATCCTGAATGCTACAACAATTTGAAGGGTAGCGTTGTAACTTTTCAAATTAGCAATAAAATCTTCATTTTTAAGATTGGTGGGTTGTAAAACGGGTATCCCCTGTGTTTCGGCATATTCTTTTACCGCTGGCGCCTGAAGTTTTCTTCCACGACCCGCAGGCCTGTCCGGTGCGGTAATAACAGCTACCACGTTTTTTTTGTTTTCAACTAAATGCTGCAATACACCCACCGCAAAGCCAGGCGTACCCATGAATACAATTCTTATGTCTTTTAATAGTTCCATATGTTATTCACCGAAGCTTCGGGATGAAGCTTATAATTTGGAATTTTTATTTTAAATGATATCGATTCCGAACTCCCAGGCTCACTTTTTTGCTATCCAGTAACAAACGAAGTGTCGCAAGAATTTCGGTTTCTGCAAAAGTAAGTTTTTCTGAAAGTTCCCGCGAGCTTTGTGGCTTTTCTTCCAGAAGCAAGAGAATCTTTTCTGACAGCGTTTTTCTATCTGCTACTGAAATTTTCTGAAATTGAGAGCTACAAACCGAACAAATGCCACATTGTGTTCCATTTTCTTCTCCAAAATACCGAACCAACTGAATACTTCTGCATATTTTATCATTAGCTACATATCCTAATACTGCTTGGACCTGTGTTTCCTTTTTTTCCTTCTGAAGTGCGATCTCCTTACTTAACGGATTGATCGTTTTTTCATCTTCCCTTGGAAGTATGAAGGTTAGAACAGCATCCGTCACCTGTAACTGAAGTGCTAACAACGCATCCCGTTCCATCTGTTCCAGTACTTTAATAATGGTAGTAATGTTCTGACCAGATTTTGTTGAAATATACTGCAAGTTAATACTGGTAGCCGTTTCAAAAACACCACCGTACAATCGTAAAATGGTTTTACCCACTACCGAAGCCAGCATATCGTTTTTAAAATAGTCCAGCACCACCTTAGATGATGCTGTAAAATGAACAACAGACTTCCTTCCGAAGCTTTTGGATAGCTGTAAAACGCCAAGCCTGTCGAGAATTTGCAAACTATTAAAGGCTAGTAAGGTGTTGAGCTCATACGTTTTGCAAAATGCGGAAAAGTTAAAAGGATGTGAGGTAAATGCTCCCTCGCCATACGGGATCTGAAAATAATTATTCAGTTTTTTATAAATGTGCTTTACGTCTTTAGTGGTAGGGTAGGAGGCCACAAACTGGCGATGCACCAATTCCTTATCGTAATCACTCCATAAAATGATGGCTTTTGCCATATCCTCATCACGTCCCGCACGCCCGGCTTCCTGAAAATAGGCTTCCAAACTATCTGGTAACTGTACATGCACCACCAAGCGTACATCTGGCTGATCTATGCCCATTCCAAAGGCATTGGTAGCTACTATATTTGGGGTAGTTCCGTTTTGCCAGGAGTTCATTCGTGCCGTTTTCCCTTCCGAAGAAATACCACCGTGATAAAATGTACTGGGAATGCCTAAAGAATGCAGCTGGTTGCTAATTTCCACACAGGAATTTCTGCTGCGCACATAAATAATAGATTTGCCCGTAGCCTCTTTTAATAATTGCTGCAAACGATATATTTTGTCTTCAACCTTAAAAACCTGATAGCTTATATTTTTTCTGGCAAAAGAAGCCTGAAAAACATTAGGAAGCTCTAGTTTTAGTTCGCTTATGGTGTCTGCAAGTACTTTAGGAGTTGCGGTTGCGGTGAGGGCAATAGAAGGTACCAGAGGATGCATTTCCCGAAGCATGGTGATGCTTTTGTAGGCAGGTCTGAAGTCGTTTCCCCATTGCGAAATACAATGCGCCTCGTCCACAGCGATCAGGTTCACCGGCATTTGTTTAATAGCGTTTTGTACCACCTCCTGTTGCAAACGCTCCGGAGAGAGGTATAAAAATTTATAGTTTCCATATGTTGCATTATCCAGCAATGCCTGCAGATCCTGAAAGGAAATTCCACCCGAGATTTGTAATGCTTTTATTCCTTTGTCTTTCAGCGCGTTTACCTGATCTGCCATTAAAGCCACCAAAGGCGATATTACAATGCAAATACCTTCTTTTGCGAGCGCAGGAACCTGAAAACAAATAGATTTTCCGCCACTTGTTGGCAATAACGCAACCGTATCCTGTCCGTCTAAAACCGATTGGATGATCTCTTCCTGTAGTGGTCTGAAAGAAGGAAATCCCCAGTATTTTTCAAGTATTTGTAGTGGTTGCGTCAATTATACTATTTCTAGTTTTTTTAAAATGAATTTTTTGCGTTCGGTACTAGTGCCAATGGGAACTTCTATGGGTGCATATCCAAAACTCTTATAGCCTTCTTTAAGGAAATTATAGAGTGTTACGGCAGTTTCAAAACTTTCATACCGTTCGTTGTCTTGTTGGTAAATTGCTTCCCAGGGCGGTAAAAGAAAAACCGTGTCGTATGTATATTCACGGCACTTTTCAGTAAAATGAACAGGATAGTTGGTTCCCAGATAATCCATATAAATAGAAACATCCGGTAGCCCGCGATCATAGAATAGATAGTTGGTTTTAAAATTTTCAGCGTCTTTAAACTGTTGCAGCCTGCCTTCCAGTAATTTTTGGCTGAAGAGGATAGGGTCTGTTAAAAACAATTGTTCAATACCCTCTTTTTGAGCCGCTAAGATTACTTCTCTGGAAATTTCGTGCATACAGGAATATCCGTCGGCTTCCAGCGCGTTGATCAAGGTGCTTTTCCCGGTGCCTGGAGCGCCAATAATGGCTATTCTTTTAGGGATTTTGGAGGTAGTGTTCATTTAGTATTTCAAGAATTGTGAAAAGTATGCTTTTTGATGTAATGTTCTTCAACTATTTTAATTTTTGTAGCATAAGCAAACATTCCTATTAATATCCTTTAAAAGCGATACGTTACCTCCTCTCCTTTGAATCAGAGATTGGGTGAGGATGTTCAAAAGTACAAAACACCGCTTTAACTATTTGCTTCAAGAATCTGTATCTTTGTAGAAAATAAAACTGCATGAGTACCGATAAGAAATCTGAAGAATTTTACAGCCGTCTGCGTGAGCAACTGGAGGGCGACACCCAATGGCCTGCCCCGTATTTATATAAGTTTATAGTTCCTGCCAGCAACGATAAAATTGCCGAAATTGAAGCTATTTTTGACGGAAGTGGCGCTGAGATACAGACGCGGGATTCTTCCAAAGGAACCTACACCAGCGTGTCCATAAAGGTAACAATGGATTCTCCGGACGCCGTTATAGAGAAATATTTGCAAGTTTCGAACGTGGAAGGTGTGATATCGCTATAATTTTTAGTATTTTGCAAACATATTAAGGAACATATCTTATAATTTACTTTGAATGAATACTTCTGAAGTAAAAGAAACGATAAGAAGAGTTCATTCCACTAGATTACATTTCCAAAAACTATTATTTTGATAGAAGCTATAGAATACAATACGGAGCGCCCGCATCTTATTATACCAGAATATGGTCGTCATATTCAGAAAATGGTAGATCAGGCCGTTGCCGAAGAAGACCCAATTAAACGCAATAAACAAGCCAAGAGCATTATTGCCGTGATGGGTAATTTAAATCCGCATTTACGCGACGTACCAGACTTTCAACATATGATCTGGGATCAATTATTTATTATTTCCAAATTTCAGCTGGATGTAGAGTCACCGTACCCAAAACCTACACCTGAAGAGTTATACGCACCGCCGGAGCCATTGGCGTATCCACAAAACTATCCTAAATATCGTTTTTACGGAAACAATATTAAGCGCATGATCGATGTAGCGATTAGCTGGGAAGAGGGTGATAAAAAAGAAGGTTTAATTCTTACCATTGCTAACCATATGAAGAAATGTTTCCTTAACTGGAACAAAGACACGGTGGAAGACGATGTAATTTTTAACCACCTTTATGAACTTTCAGAAGGAAAAATAAATCTCAAGAACAGTGACGAAGACCTACGCGACGCTCAAAAGTTAATGAAAAGCAAGAAACGCTTTAACACGAACTCCAGCAGTAACAGCAGCCACAAAAAAAACCACAAGAACAATAACAACCGTGGCCGTAAGCGCTACTAATCTCCTCTAGTATTTTATGGGAACATTTCAAATTGAAGGCGGTCACAAATTAAAAGGTGAAATCCGTCCGCAGGGTGCTAAAAATGAAGCCCTGCAAATACTCTGCGCCGTATTAGCAACTCCCGAAGAGGTAGTGATTGAAAATATTCCGGATATTCGGGATGTTAATAAACTTATTGAAATTTTAGGCAATCTGGGTGTAAAGATCCAAAAGCTGGGCAAAGGGAAATATTCTTTTGTTTCGGACGATTTGAAACTGGAATATTTAGAATCTGAATTATTTAAAAAGGAAGGAAGTTCACTTCGGGGTTCTATTATGATTGTTGGACCCCTGTTAGGTCGTTTTGGAAAAGGATATATTCCGCGTCCGGGAGGTGATAAAATTGGAAGGAGAAGACTGGATACTCACTTTGAAGGGTTTATAAATCTTGGCGCCAAATTCAGATACAACCGTGAAGAACGCTTTTACGGTGTGGAAGCACCAGACGGACTTACAGGCACAGATATGTTACTGGACCAGGCATCAGTTACTGGAACGGCGAACATTGTTCTGGCGGCTGTTTTTGCTAAGGGAACTACTACCATTTATAATGCTGCGTGCGAACCATACTTACAGCAACTTTGTAAAATGCTGAATTCCATGGGAGCAAAAATCTCCGGAGTTGGTTCTAACTTGCTAACCATTGAAGGCGTTGAAAAATTAGGTGGATGCCATCATAAGGTGCTCCCAGATATGATTGAAATTGGTAGCTGGATAGGTCTGGCTGCGATGACGAAGAGTGAGATTACCATTAAAAATGTAAGCTGGAAAGATCTGGGGTTAATCCCGGACACCTTCAGAAAACTTGGTATTACACTAGAGAAGAAAGGGGACGATATTTATATTCCTGCGCACGATAATGGCTATGAGATACAAGGCTATATTGATGGTTCTACACTAACTGTGGCAGATGCTCCGTGGCCTGGTTTTACACCAGACTTATTGAGTATTGTGCTGGTTGTTTGTACCCAGGCAAAAGGAAATGTATTAATTCATCAAAAGATGTTCGAAAGCCGCTTATTCTTTGTAGATAAACTTATTGATATGGGCGCACGTATTATCCTTTGCGATCCGCACCGCGCCACCGTAATGGGGCACGATTTTGAATCCCAACTAAAAGCAACCACGATGGTATCGCCAGATATTAGAGCGGGTATTTCCTTGTTAATTGCGGCACTTTCGGCAAAAGGAACCAGTATTATCCATAATATTGAGCAAATTGACCGTGGGTATGAAAATATTGACGAGCGCTTAAGAGCTATTGGTGCTAAGATTACGAGGATTGATTAGTTATGATATATTGTTAAACTGATACCTATTTAACTTGTTTAAATTGAGTAAAGATTAAACACAAAAAATCCCTTCAATTTTATACTGAAGGATTTTTTTGTCATTAGTCATAATTCCAGATTTCGTTTTTCGGAATTCTAGTTTTCATATTTCTTTATCCAATTAGCCTTGCAACTTCCTGTTCTTATTGATCTCATCCTGTAGTTTACGACGTAATTGCTGTTGTTCTTCAATTCTGGTCTGGCGGTTTTTTTCCATTTGTATTTCTGTATCAGCCAATTTTAAACGAATATTTCTGGTTACCGAATGACTGTTTTTAAACTTGTAGATAAAGAAAGCGAGGGCAATTGCCATAATGCCTATTATAGACCACATAATAGTATTGTATGTTGCTTTTTGAGTTAAAAGCCCTAAAATCTCAATGCCGTTTTCCTTTTTCTGACTCAGTGCTAGATCTTCTTCAGTTTTACCGAGGTTTTGAGTGAGTGAAGCAATTTCGTTTTTCTGGGTATCAATTTCAGTGTTTAAGTCAGAAATTTTAGTTTCTAAATTTCCAATAGAATCTAAAACATTTCCGCGAAGTTTATTAATTTCTGTCTTTTTTATAACCTTAAATTCCTGATAGTCGTTAGAACCATCTACTACGTCTACAAATTGATTTTCAATAGTGTTGGGAGAATTTTCCTGGGCAGCATCCTGTGCGAAGGTTAGGGTAATGCACACGAATACGGCTACTGCTGTAAGTGTAAATTTTTTCATTAGAGTTTTGTTGGGTTTGTTATAAAACAGATAACAGCGCAAGAGTAGAAAAATTGTACTTAAACACCCAAAAATATGGATGAATTACCATTTATTTAACAACTACTCTTTTATTGTTATAGCAAAATGAGAGTGCCCCTGAAGGACATTTTTGTACCTGATCTATCACTTTTTCAGATGCCGCAGCATCCATATCTATCCAAGGAATTACTGTAGTCCTAAAAACTTCTGATAATCCTTTGGCACACTTTTGTGCGTGAATACATTTTTTTGGCTCATAGGTAACTGTAATATCACCGTTGGTGAATTCGTTTTCGTAAGACTGCATAGGCTACATTTGGGGGCAATACCTTAATTATTCGATAAAGATATAAAAATTCTAGACCAAAAGTACAAACCAAGAAAAATCTTACAGAAAAATGTTAATTTATCGCTTTTTTATAGGTTGATAAGGCACGTTCCCGGGCTTCTTTGTGATCTACCATTTTTTCCGGGTAGTCATTGGTTTCAAACTCGGGAATCCAATTTTTAATGTAAACGTGGTTTTTGTCAAACTTATCTATTTGTGTTGTAGGATTAAAGATTCGGAAATATGGCGCAGCATCTACTCCGCTTCCCGCTGCCCATTGCCAATTGCCTACATTGCTGGATAGCTCGTAATCCAATAGCTTTTCGGCAAAATAAGCTTCTCCCCAACGCCAGTCTATAAGTAAATGTTTACATAAAAAACTGGCCACCAGCATACGTACACGGTTGTGCATATACCCCGTCTCATTTAATTGTCTCATTCCTGCATCTACCAATGGATAGCCAGTGTTACCTTCTTTCCATTTTTCAAAATCTGCTTTCGCTTTTCGCCATGGAACACGGTCATATTTTTTTCTGAACGCAGTATCTACCGTATGCGGAAAATGCCATAAAATCTGCATAAAGAATTCTCTCCAGATGAGTTCCTGCCAAAAAACTTCATTTTTTTCAGCGATGGCTTTTTTTACCATTTTTCGAATACTCACCGTTCCAAACCGTAAATGCGGTCCCAAATGTGAGGTTCCGTCTTTAGCTGGGAAATTACGTGTTTTTTCATACTCCTGAATGGTAGTGGGCGTTACGTCGTAGTCAGGCACTTCCACTTCGGAACGTTTAAAACCAATATCTGCGAGGCTTAAATTAGGCAATCTGGAATGCTCAATAAGATTCTCCAGTACTTGTGATGTGTAATAAATTTTTAAATGTTCGGCTTCATCAAAATTTGCCTTCCACTTTTTCATAAAGGGCGTATACACCACATAAGGATCCCCATCATCTTTTACAATCTCATTCTTTTCAAAAATCACCTGGTCTTTATAGGTATAAAATCCAATGTCATCTTTTTCAAGTAGTTCTGAAATTTCTGTATCTCTATTTTTTGCGTAGGGTTCGTAATCGTGATTTGTAATTACATTCTGTACATTAAATGCTGAAGTGATTTCTTTAAATACCTTTTTTGGGGTTCCGTGATACATGGCGAGGCTACTGCCATGTTCCTGTAATTCCTTCCGCATTTTTTGAAGTTCGTCAAAAATGAAGGTAACGCGGGCATCGTCTTCGGGTAATTCGCTTAAAATATCTTCATCAAAAATAAAGATGGGTAACACAGGATTTTTTCCGTGAAGTGCTTTATAAAACCCTACATTATCATCCAACCGAAGATCACGTCTAAACCAAAAGATATTTACTTTGTCTGCCATTATTATATGTTTAACGTGGACATACCGCCGTCTACCCCTAACACTTGTCCCGTCATCCACGAAGATCGTTCAGAAAGCAGGAAGGTAGCTAAGTTAGCAATGTCTGTTGTTTTACCCACACGTTTTAACGGATGGCGATCGCCCATTTTTTGCTTTTTCTCATCGCTGCTCAATAACTTTCCAGCCAGAGGAGTATCTGTTAACGACGGGGCAATTACGTTTACTCTAAAGTTTGGAGCATATTCTGCAGCCAGAGCTTTTGCAAAACCTTCAATAGCGCCTTTTGCTGCGGCTACACTTGTATGAAACGGCATCCCAACCTTAACGGCCACGGTGCTAAAAAAGACTAAGCTCGCTTGTTCGGCTTTTTTCAACTTTGGAAGCAAGCCGTGCACGGTTTTTACCAACGCTATAAAGTTAATATCTATATCTTTCTGAAAAGCCTCCGGCGATAGCATTTTAAAAGGCTTTAAATTTATACTACCCGGGCAGTATACGAGTCCGTCGAGAGATTCCGGGAGATCCAAATGCGTAATATCGTCTTTAGCGACATCAAAAGTAAGGTGTTTTATACCGGAAGGAATATTTTCATTGGTTCTGGAGGCAATAATTACATTGTGTTCTTCGCTCATTTGTTTGGCTATTTCAAGTCCAATTCCGTAGGAGCCACCAAGTAAGAGTATATTTTTCATAAAAGTAGTTTTTAAAGTTCTCCGAAAAGCTCGATGAGTTTTTTTCTTCGGTAGGTAAATATTTCGTCCAATTTCGGTTTTACTAATAAGGGATGAACTAATTGTCCCAATAAGCCGAAGGGTACTTTATAATCTATAATATCTTCCATTTCCACACCGCCATCAATTTCTTTTATAAAATGTTTATGGTGCCAGAGTGCGTAGGGACCAAATCGTTGTTCGTCTACAAAATACTCATTGTCTTTTACGTGCGTAATTTCGGTAACCCATTTTGTTTTTATGCCCATAACAGGAGTAACAATATACTGAATTATTTGTCCCGCAAACATAGGTCTGTCTGCACCGGAGAGGATATGAAAGCCCATATAATCCGGGGTTATCACTTTAAGATTCTTGGGATCGGAAAGAAATTCCCAGGCTTGTTCTTTAGAAATTGGAAGGTTTTGTTTTGAATGAAGCGTGTATATTTTCAACTGTATTTTATTTGGTTTGATAAAAATACATTTTGTTTAATTAAATAGGATTGGGATTAAACAAAGATTAACATTCAGAGTTATAATTGGTTATTTTCTAAAGTGGTTGTTTGATAATTAGAAATTTTCAGGATAAGATTTAAGTGAGATGCTATAAAATTTTCAATAGTAAGAAAGACAAATCATTTTCAGCAAAACAAAAAATCCTTTGAAGGTATCTTAAGGGACACTTTCAAAGGATGATAAACCAAGGTTTAAATTGTTACCTACGTGGCAAAATGGTACGTTTATTCATACGTAATAGGCGGTATACATCTGCGTCTATTTTCGATCTTGTCCTACGGGTAAATCCGAATAATTTTTTGATGAAGCGTTTCATAACTTTTCCTTTTTAAGTAAAGTTACGTCAGAAAATGAATACAAGTCAATAGCTATTGCAAAGATTAACTGCTATTTAACAATCATCTTCACAACATTGTTCCTCTTTTACCAGCTTGCAACTCATCACGGCCAAGATGCATCCAACAACGGGAGCTGTAATATAGAGCCACAGGTGTTGCAAATTACCAGAAATTAAAGCCGGCGCAAGCGAACGTGCAGGATTCATAGATGCACCTGTAATAGGGCCGGCAAACATTGCTTCTAACAGCACTACGCCACCAATGGCAATTCCTGCAATAACACCTTTTTCTTTAGCGCCGGTAGAAACATTAATTATAACCACCATTAAAAAGAAAGAAAGTATCACTTCCAATACAAATACCTTCATCACAGCTATCTGCGGAAGCGTAGTCCCTAATAATTCATTTTCGGGGAAAAGGTATAATAATAATCCGCTGGCGGCAATACCACCAATGCATTGTGAAACAATATAAAGTGGTACTTCTTTCCAGGGAAATTTCTTAGCATAGGCAAAAGCGATCGTCACTGCCGGATTAATATGGGCACCACTTATATCACCAAAAGCATAAATCATTCCCATGACTATAAGACCAAAAGTAATAGCAACCCCGGGATGCGTTACGGTACCTCCGGTAAATTCGTTGATTACAATAGCTCCTGTACCACAAAAAATCAAGGCAAAAGTCCCTATGGCTTCGGCAATTAGACGTTTTTTCATACCACAAAGGTAAAAGGATTTATGGATAGTTTTTTAAGTTTTTGTTAACTGTTTTATAAAGGGTGCATTGTAACTTCGCATAAACCTTAAAACACGAATAACTATCATGAAAAAAATAATCCTTTTTGTATTTGCTGTAGCAACCACTGTAGCTGTAAATGCACAACTTAAAACTCCGGCACCAAGCCCATCTCAAAAAATTGAGCAAACCGTTGGACTTACCGATGTAACCGTAGAATATTCCAGACCTTCTATGAAAGGCCGTACTATTTTTGGAGATTTGGTACCTTACGATAAAATGTGGCGCACAGGTGCCAATGCCAATACTAAAATTACTTTTAGCGAACCGGTAATGGTTGGCGGGAAAGAAGTAAAAGCAGGAACGTATGCGGTGTATACAAAGCCAGGCGCTCAAAACTGGGACGTGATGTTATATTCAGATACCAATAACTGGGGAACGCCAGAAAAATGGGACGATAGCAAAGTAGTAGCTACTGCAAAAGCACAGGTATATCCTATGCCAATGAATATTGAAACCTTTACCATTTCTTTTGATGATGTTACAGGCGATACGGCAAATCTTGGAATGATGTGGGAAAAGAGCTATGTTGCTTTACCGATTAAATTTATGACAGAAAAACAAGTATCTGCAAATATTGAGCAAGTAATGGCAGGACCTTCAGCAAATGATTATTATCAATCTGCCGTATATTACCTGGAGTCTGGACAAGATATAAACAAAGCAAAAACATGGATCGATAAAGCTGTTGAAATGCGTGAGCAACCAGCATTTTGGTTCCACAGACAACAATCTTTGATCTATGCAAAAGCGGGTGATAAAAAGGGAGCTGTAAATGCTGCAAAAAAGTCGTTAGAACTAGCTAAAACTGCCGGAAATGATGATTATGTAGCTTTAAACACAAAAAGTTTGAAAGAATGGGGAGCTATGTAATTTGTGCCTCATAAAACTTATAAAACGCTCTCAACCTGAGGGCGTTTTTTATGCTCCAAACTCAGGCAACTCCCTCAAAAAATTATACTGCTCTTCCTTATAATTTAACTGGCAATAATAATGTTCCAATCCGTTAGTGACCATAAGATAGGTAGCATTTGTCACTAAATTATACCTGGCGATCTGGTCGAACGTATCCTGCGTAATTTTTATGGAAGGAGCTTTACACTCTACAATGAGGTGGATGGTACCGTCTTTATTAAAAACCACTACATCGTACCTTTTTTTAGTGCCATTAAGCAGGAGTTGCTTCTCTACATTTATATGGGACTTAGGATAGTTCTTATCTTCAATTAAGTACCGGACCACGTGAAGACGTACCCATTCTTCGGGCGTTAGCACCACGAATTTTTTTCGAATTTCATCAAAAATCAGACGTTTGTTTTCGTTACTTTTGAAGCGGAAAGAATAAACAGGAAAATCTAATTGCTGCATACCGCAAGATACTATTTTTAGTAGGGTTACTTTTTCGGATTCGTTTATAATTCTGAAGTAATTCAATCAAATTTTCATCGTAATTCTATAATTCAGCAATCTGGTACCTGGAATCAACAATCTTACATCTTCATGCCTTTAGACAAAGCCAAAGCGATTTTAAGTGATATAAAAAAAGGAAACCTGGCGCCCATCTATTTTCTAATGGGGGAAGAAGCCTTTTATATTGATGCTATCTCCGCTTATATTGAAAAAACAGTACTTACTGAAGACGAAAAAGGCTTCAACCAAATGGTGCTCTACGGAAGAGATGTAACGATAGATGAAATTGTAAGTAACGCAAAACGCTACCCAATGATGGCCCAACGCCAGGTTGTGATTGTAAAAGAAGCGCAGGATTTATCTCGTACCATAGAGAATTTAGTTTCTTATGTTGAGAATCCGCAAGCCACTACTGTGCTGGTTTTTTGCTATAAATATAAAAAGTTGGACGCCCGAAAAAAGTTGGCAAAAACCTTGAAAAAGGAAAATGCCGTTATTTTTGAAAGCAAAAAAATGTACGACGATAAGGTGCCCGGATGGATTATGAAGGTGTTGCAGGGCAAAGGCTATTCTATTACACCAAAAGCCGCCCAGATGCTTACAGAGTTTTTAGGAAACGATCTTGGCAAAGTAAATAACGAACTGGAAAAATTACAACTTATTGTAAAACCAGAAGAGCAAATAACGCCCGAAATTGTAGAGCAGAATATTGGGATAAGTAAAGACTTTAATAACTTCGAATTACAGAATGCCATTGGTGCTAAAAATGTAAAAAAAGCATTTGCGATCGTGCAGTATTTCTCACAAAACACCAAAAATCATCCTATTGTTATGACGGTAGCTTTGTTGTATAGTTTCTTTTCTAAATTGCTGAAATATCACGCCATTACAAATAAAGCTGAGGCTCCTAAAATGCTTGGCGTAAATCCTTATTTTATTAAAGATTACCAGACGGCGGCACGTAATTATTCTATGAAAGAGGTAAGTGCCATTATAGCCAGCATTAGAGAAGTGGATATGAAAAGTAAAGGAGTAGGTGCCGCAAATATGACTCAGGCCGATTTGTTTAAAGAACTTCTCACCTCAATTTTTAAGTAATTTACATTGCTCAATTAGTGAAGTATTTCAGAAAATACCTAAATAACGTCTTGACGCTCTCTAAAAATAAACAGCAAACCACGGCAGAGCCGTATTTTTTATTTTTTATCTACCGAAATACTCCCGGCTCCCATAAATGCAACAGCAATAAAACCTATTAAATATAACAGCGCCAATTCTTTTTTGGCCAGCGGGTCTGCGCCGTGCACCACAAAAGCAGCCACAGCCATAGTTATTGCAGCCGCAACAGCCGCAAATCTTGTTTTAATACCAATAATAATAAGGACAGGAGCTACCAGCTCGCCAATAAGTACTAATATGGTTGAGAGCAAGCCGCCAATACCCAGCGGGTCGCCAACTACAGACAGGTCGCCACCAATAAAAGCCAGGAACTTTGGAACTCCGTGGGTAAGCATAAGTCCGGAGATTCCAATTCTTAAAACAAGTAAGCCTAGATCGTAATTTCTTTTCATAGTTAGGTTTTAAGGGGGTTTAAAAGTATGAAAATTATTGAATTTACAATTTGAAATCCTAAAGTTTACATAGAATTAAAATTAGACCCCGGTTTAATAACCTGAAGGCAATTAAGTTGAAGTTAACTTAATCTTCAATTAAGTTTAAAGAAACATTGTCATTGTAGTTTAGCAAAAAATTAAAATCAACCAAAATACACATGAAAAAAACTACAACCATCCTTCTTTTCCTAATAAGTATCGTAGGGATCTCTCAAAATGATACTAATAATCTAAAAAGTAATAGAGGAACTTCATATAATCTTCAGATCACCGAAATATTCTCGGGGCAAGCTGGAGACGATTTAACCGCAGACTGGTTTGAAATTAATAACACTGGTACCGAAGCATGGATATCTGGAGTAGACCCGGATCTCTTTTACGACGATGATTCAGCAGACGGAACTACGGCAGATGTAATACAAGGGATCACAGCGATTCAGCCTGGCGGATATGTAATAGTACTTATAACCGATAATACAGGAAATGAACTAACAACATTTAATGATGTTTGGAGTCCTGTGGTAAATTTGGCTGGAATTGAAATTGGCTTTACAGATGGTGCTGGCTTAGGCGGAGGCGGTGATGCTGTAAACTTATGGGCCGGAGATCCATTAACCACAACCCCCGTAGATACAGAATCGTATCCCGATACTGCAGCAAACGATGGGCAAAGTTACGACATAAGTTTGCTTGCATTTAGTACCGTTGGGAACATAAACAACGCAGTTGCAACCATTGCACAAGGCGGGACCGCAGGCGATGTTCCTAACATTGCTTCTCCGGGTAATGTACCGGCAATGGCAGAACTTATGATTACCGAGGTTTTTCCAGGGCAGGAAGGAACCGATCTAACCGAAGACTGGTTTGAGATAAAAAATAATGGTGCGGTTGCCTGGGTAGCTGGTGTAGATCTGGATTTGTTTTATGATGATGATTCTGCAGATGGGAACACAGCAGATCTTATTCAGGGAATCACAGACATTCAGCCAGGAGAATACGTAATTGTTTTGGTGACCGATAATACAGGTGGCGAGGTAAGTACGTTCATAGATATTTGGGGAGACGTTGTAGATCTTACCAATGTTGAGGTAGGTTTCACAGATGGAGCTGGTCTTGGCGGTGGTGGAGATAGCGTTACCTTATGGATGGGAGATCCAACAACTACAATGCCTGTATCTACAGGAACGTATCCGGATACAGTGGCAAACGATGGCGAATCTTACGACGTAGCACTGGCAGCATTTAGCGTTGTAGGCAACGCAAGTGGAGCAGTGGCAACAACCGCTTTGGGTGGCGATGGGAATGATGTTCCCAACATTGGCTCGCCGGGAAATATACTTCCTAATGAAGATATTGAAGTTGAATTTGAAGGCGCATTTGTATCGGTATCTGAAGATGGAAACGAAGTTACTATTGCCGTAACAATTTCGGAAACACCAACTACAGATGGTACTGTAGACGTAACACTAATTGCAGGAGGAACTGCTGTTGAAGGAACCGATTTTATATTTTCAGCAACCGAAACACTTACCTTTTTGGCAGGAAGTACAGCTTCTCAGGAAATTACAATACCTATCACAAATAATACCGATGACAATAGCGATGTTTTTTTTGTACTTCGGTTAAACAATCCTTCAACACTTTTAATTGGAGAAAATGATACCTTTTCAATCTATATTTTAGACGATGATACAGTAGTGCCTTCACAAGATTCTTCAGCCTTGGACATGAACTATCTTACCAGCTACCTGGTAGATGCAGATGGTACCGCCGAAATTGTTGCCTACGACCCACAATCGCAACAACTATTTGTAACCAACGGTGATACAGTTGAAGTACTGGATTTTTCAGACCCTTCCAATATTATAAATCTTGCTACAGTTGCATTACCACCAGGAACTACAGGGGTGCAAAGTATTGCGGTTAATAATGGTATTGTAGCCGCAGCAGTTGCTGCAGATCCGGCTACAGATAACGGTTTTGTTGTATTTACAAATGCAGAAGGAACAAGCCAGACAATTGTAGAGGTTGGATCCTTACCAGATATGTTAACTTTTTCACCAGATGGTAATTTTGTTTTGGTAGCAAACGAGGGACAACCAAGCGACGATTACAGTATAGATCCGGAAGGAACGGTTTCTATAATAGATGTAAGCGGCGGATTAGCTTCCATTTCACAAGCAAGCGTTACTACATTAAATTTTAACGCCTTCGATGCTCAAGAAGCTGCTTTAAGGGCTGCAGGTGTTCGTATCTTTGGACCCGGAGCTACGGTGTCTCAGGATATGGAGCCGGAGTATATAGCAGTTTCGGCAGACTCACAATTTGCGTATGTTACCTTACAGGAAAATAATGCTTATGCCATCGTAGATATAACTAATGTTGAAATTACTGAAATCATTCCATTCGGCTTAAAAGATCACAGCTTGGCTCAAAATTCACTGGACGTGAGCGACGAAACCGACTTCATTTTTGATGCTTCCTGGCCTGTAAAAGGAATGTATATGCCGGATGCTGTTAGTTTCTACAGTGTAAACGGTACAGATTATATTGTTACTGCCAACGAAGGTGA
This sequence comes from uncultured Flavobacteriaceae bacterium, assembly GCA_963793275.1. GTDB lineage: Bacteria > Bacteroidota > Bacteroidia > Flavobacteriales > Flavobacteriaceae > Marinirhabdus. The sequence continues at coordinate 1,425,728 of CAWBZL010000003.1, read as the reverse complement.
TGCACGGGAATATGGCGGACTCGTTGAGGAAAGAAAGATTGACGATGCAGATTATATATTAGATCCAACTGTATTTTCTAATATCGATATGCTACAAATGGATATAAATCTTGGCGATATAGCGGTAACAAATGCTTCCGGAGATTTGGACGGTGACGGGGATTTTGATGAAATTCATGTTTTTGGAGGTCGTTCGTTTTCAATTTTTGAAGCAGCAACAGGAGCATTAGTGTACGATAGTGGAAACGATTTTGAAGTTATTACTGCAAATGACCCTACCTATGGTCCCATCTTTAACGCAAGTAATAGTAACAATAGCTTTAAGAACCGAAGTGATAATAAAGGACCAGAGCCGGAAGGTATTTTGGTACAGGAAATTAATGGCGAGCAATATGCTTTTATTCTTCTTGAAAGAATTGGCGGTGTTATGTTGTATAATATTTCAGATCCTGCAAATCCGGTATTCCTACAATATTTAAACAATCGTGATGCCGTTCCTGGTGGCACTGAAATGGGAGACCTTGGACCAGAAGGGTTAATTTATGTTCCTTTTGCAGATAGCCCTACTGAAACGGGCCTGATAATAGTTGCTAACGAAGTAAGCGGAACGCTTAGTATTTATTCTCTAGACAACGATATCTTACTGGGTACTGAGGATTTTGAAGTTGCAGGCAATAAAAATTTTAGTATGTATCCAAACCCGGCGAGTGCAACAGTATTTTTAAGTAAACCTGGAAATTACACTATATACGATGTAACCGGAAGAAAGATACAAGAGTATACAAACGTAGCGAGCCTGAACGTTCAGGGGTTGACCGCAGGAATTTATTTGGTTTCTAATGGAGATGGAGTAGCAAAAAGACTCATCATCAAGTAGTGCTTCAATTAAGTTAGCAGCCTTAAAGCCACCTTTTATAGGTGGCTTTTTCTTTTTTAGTGTACTTTTGGAGTTGTTAAAACAACCTATTTATATGACTAAAGTCCGCGCCTGGATTTCTGCCGCTCGTTTACGTACATTACCGCTTTCTATTTCGGGAATTTTGGTGGCTAGTGGTGCCGCTGCAAAGCTCGATTTATTCTCATTGCCCATTATGATTCTGGCATTGCTCACAACCCTTGGCTTTCAGGTGCTGTCCAACTTTGCCAACGATTATGGAGATGGCGTAAAAGGAACAGATAATGCAGAAAGAGCTGGCGCCGAGCAATGCAAAGCGGATTACTAACCGCAAAGGAGCTAAAATATGGGATGGTCGTGACTACCTTCTTCACCTTGTTTTTAGCCAGCCTTCTTATTTTTGTAGCATTTGGCAATGAAAATTTTATACTTTCGGTACTATTTTTTAATCTGGGGATTGCGGCTATTGTTGCGGCTATTACCTACACGGTTGGGAAAAGAGCATATGGGTACAGAGCAATGGGAGATTTGTTCGTCTTTTTATTTTTTGGATTGGTAGGTGTTATGGGGTGCTACTTTTTGTTTACCCAGCAACTTTCAGAATTAATTTTTCTACCCGCTACTACCATTGGTCTGTTAAGTGCTGCTGTTTTAAACCTCAATAATATGCGGGATCGCCTGGCAGATGCCAAAGTGAATAAAAATACGCTCGCGGTCGTTCTGGGAGAAAAGCCAGTAAAACTGTACCACGCCTTACTTATCATAATAGCATTTTTGTGTGCTCTGGGTTATTTCTTTTTTAAAGGAACCACGTGGCAAAATTACCTGCCGTTAGTAGCTTTTATACCGTTATTTTTGAATGTGATAAATGTGTTTAGAACTTACGAACCACCTTTGTTGGACCCCGAATTAAAGAAAGTGGCGCTAAGTACATTTTTATTTGCTGTGCTGTTTTTTGTGGTAGAATTGTACTTAGCTTAAACCATTAGAATTCCTCTGGTTAAATTAATTTCCCGAAACTTCATTTTCAAACTGTCTGTTTTTTGCGCAGAGAAGCCTTCAAGAAAGTAACCTTGTGTTATTATTCTGAAGCAAAGAATCGGCATTGTAAGAATTTAGGTTCCAGAAGAAACACATTTCTATTTTTTTTAACAGAAATATAAATACTGATACTTATTTTTAAAGGAAATACATTTAAATTATGAAGATTACATTTTACGGTCAAAACTCACTAGCGCTTTCCATAGGCGATTTCAACATTATCGTAGATCCTTTTATCACAGGCAACGACCTTTCAAAAGATAAAATTGACATTATGGATTTGAAAGCAGACTACATTCTACTCACACACGCCCACCAGGACCACATTCTGGATGCCGAAGCTATCGCAAAAAATACCGGAGCTACCATTGTAAGTAATTATGAGATTTCTAACCATTACGAAGCAAAAGGTTTTGATGTGCATCCAATGAACCACGGCGGTTGGTGGCAATTCGATTTTGGACGCGTGAAATACGTAAATGCTATCCACACCAGTTCCTTTCCGGATGGAAGCTACGGCGGGCAACCCGGAGGTTTTGTTATAGAAACAGCACAGGCCAATGTGTATATTGCTGGGGATACCGCGCTTACTATGGATATGAAGTTAATTCCAATGTATACGAAGCTGGACCTCGCCATTCTGCCTATAGGCGATAATTTTACGATGGGTGTAGATGATGCAATTAAGGCGTGCGATTTTATTAAATGTGATAAAGTGCTGGGGGTACATTATGATACCTTCGGATATATAGAAATAGATCACGACGAGGCCAAAAGAAAGTTTGACCAGGCAGGAAAAGATTTAATGTTGCTGGATATTGGGGAATCAATCGATGTATAGGACACTTTTTAAAATTCAATTCCCAAATCCCAAAATTCAGGTTTTTGAAATTTGGGATTATTTGTCACTTAGTCGTTTCTACGTTGTATTTTTGAACCTTTATGAAAGCAACTTTCAAAAAATATACGCTCAACTTTAAACAACCTGCAGGTACTTCTCGCGGCATTTTGCGAACCAAAGAGACCTGGTTTTTAAAACTCTCAACAGATGGTAGATGGGGTATAGGTGAATGTGGAATGTTTAAAGGTTTAAGCAGTGATGACAGACCAGATTTTGAAGAAAAATTACAATGGGTTTGCGATAATATTCAGTTAGGAGAGGAAATACTTTTAAAAGAACTAAAGGCGTTTCCAGCCATACAAATTGGGTTGGAAACCGCTTTTAAGTCATTGAATGCTGACGATTCATTTCAAATTTTTCCTTCGGAATTTTCACGAGGTAAAGATGCGATACCCATTAACGGATTGGTCTGGATGGGCGACACAGCTTTTATGAAAGACCAGATCGCTGAAAAGTTAAAAGGTGGTTTTAGTTGTATAAAAATGAAAATTGGCGCCATCGATTTTCAAACTGAAATCTCTATACTGAAAAGCATCCGTAATCAATTTTCTCCTTCAGAAATTGAACTTCGGGTAGATGCCAATGGAGCATTTTCTACTTCCGAAGCACTGGAAAAACTGAAGATTCTTTCAGAATTAGAATTACATTCCATAGAGCAACCCATCAAACAAGGGCAATGGCAGGAAATGGCGCGGCTTTGTGAAGACACACCGTTACCCATTGCTTTGGACGAAGAATTGATTGGTATTTTTACTACCGAAGAAAAACAAAAACTCCTGCAAACCATACAACCACACTATATAATTTTGAAACCTACGCTGGTGGGTGGTTTTAAAGGTAGTGATACCTGGATAACGGTAGCAGCAACCTACGGAATTGATTGGTGGATTACTTCGGCATTGGAGAGTAATATAGGCCTTAACGCAATTGCACAATACACAGCCATAAAGAAAACTGCGCTTCCTCAGGGACTAGGAACCGGTAGTTTATTCACTAATAACATAGAAGCTCCCTTACAGGTTATCGATGGAACCCTTCGTTACAACAAAAACAAAAACTGGAATACAGCACATCTAAAAGAACTTTTGTAAATTCCCCATTTAAAATATTTAATTATATAAAGTAGAAAAACGAAATTAGAAATATGAATACCGAACAAAAAACCATCATGCTTAGTAATCAAACTAACTAATTTCCATCAATTACCAAGGTAACCAATTAATTATTCAACCATTAAACTAATTAACACTCCTCATGTACATAAAACAAGCATTTAATTACTTACACGATTGGTGGCGCTATGCTATTGGAGTGGTCATTATTTTTATCGCATCGCAAATAGGTACTGTTCCTTTTGTGCTTGCTGCGATGTTTAAAATTATGAGCGATGGCGGTAATATAAACGATTTGCAGGATCAGAATAAGTTGATGACCTTGCTGGACTCCAACCTCACGTTATTTCTTATGCTATTAGGTTTTGCTGTTGGTTTAGTAGGTTTATACTTTGTAGTAAAATACCTGCACAAACAACCTTTCAGAACGCTTACAACATCCAGAAAAAAGACAGATTGGGGACGTTTCTGGTTTGGTTTTGGGTTAATAGCCATAGTAACTATTGTGCTAACCGGAGTAGATTATTATACCAATCCAGACGATTATGTGTTGCAGTTTAATGCTGTTCCTTTTTTAATACTGGCTGTAATTGCCATTATTTTAATCCCGCTACAAACCAGTTTTGAAGAATATCTTTTTAGAGGATATTTAATGCAGGGTTTAGGGGTTATTTTTAGAAACAGATGGCTACCCCTTATTGTAACATCGGTAGTATTTGGAGGGTTACACTTTTTTAATCCTGAAGTTGATAAAATAGGCCCTATTATTATGGTGTACTATATTGGTACGGGGTTTTTACTGGGTATTATGACGTTAATGGATGAAGGGATGGAACTCGCTTTAGGTTTTCACGCGGGTAATAATCTGGTTGGTGCTTTGTTGGTAACCGCAGATTGGACGGTTTTCCAGACCAATTCTATTTTAAAAGATATATCTGAACCTTCGGCAGGGGTGGATATTATCATCCCTGTGATAGTGATGTATCCTATATTTTTAGGGATTATGGCCTGGCGTTATAAATGGACCGGTTGGGGACAAAAACTCTTTGGAACAGTAACTCCTCCGCCAGAAGAACCCGTAGAAATTGAAATACCCTAACGCATTTTGAAACCAACGGCACTAACACTTCATCCGGCCTTTAAGCTTAACGGCCTCGATTTTTCTTCTCCGGAAGAAGTATTAAACTTTACCGACGACCTTTTAAATGAAGGCAATGAACAGGAAATAAGTGTTGCAAAATTTATAGAGAAATGGCTGGACTTTACCGAAGAAATTAAAGTAAAAACTTCGGGCTCTACAGGAAAACCTAAAAAAATAAAACTCACCAAACAGCAAATGGTGAACAGTGCCAAAGCCACCGGTGCCTATTTTAAAACAGGAAGCGGTACAAAAGCATTGCTTTGTATTCCAGCCGATTTCATCGCCGGAAAAATGATGGTGGTTCGCGCTATGGTCCTGGGCTGGGACTTACATGTAGTGCAACCGGCTAAAGATGCACTGGTAGAATACGATAACGACTACGATTTTGTAGCCATGGTTCCTTATCAGGTTACGCACTCTCTGGAGGCTTTGCCAAAAGTAAAAAAACTAATAATTGGCGGTGGAGCAATATCCACGACTTTGGAAGCCCAATTGCAAAAAATTGATGTAGAAGCATTTGCTACCTACGGGATGACCGAAACTATTACTCATATTGCGGTGAGACGAATTAATGGCTTTGCCAAAAGTGATTCTTACAGCGCCTTACCAGATGTAAAGTTTTCATTGGACGAACGAGGATGCTTAGTCATTAATGCACCTAAAATTTCTGAAGAAATAATTGTGACTAATGATCTGGTAGTGTTAGTATCTGCTACATCTTTTATATGGCAGGGTAGGTGGGATAATGTAATTAACAGTGGTGGCGTAAAATTATTTCCGGAAAGTATCGAATTAAAACTTTCAGATACAATGGAACTTCCATTTATAATTGCATCAGAAAAAGATGAAGAACTTGGAGAACGCGTTATCTTAATCTATGAAGGTACAGATAGTGATCTTCCAGACTTTAAAACTGTATTTTCTTCTTTAGCATCTTATGAAAAACCTAAAAAAGTATACCGTCTTTCTCGTTTTGTTTATACTAAAACAGGGAAAGTAAAAAGGGGGGATGTGCTGCAGGTGCTGAAAAAGTACAAATAAGAGAAATCATAAACTACCGAACGTTAGCAGCTCGTTGTGCCTCAGTTTGCCTTTTAGGAGGGCCTAATTTTTAGCAGATAGCTGTAGCGAGGGGTCTTTCGGCACAACGACCCTTACAAACGTGCCTTTTCGGTACGGGCGGGTCTTTTTTCTAATATAAATCCCTTATTTTTGCACGCAAATATGGCACGCATACTATCTATAGATTTTGGAACTAGACGTACAGGTATTGCCGTGACGGACGAGTTACAAATGATAGCCTCGGGATTAACTACGGTAGCTACACCTACTTTGGTTGTTTTTTTAAAAGAATATTTCAGCAACGAAAAAGTGGAACTGGTGTTAGTGGGTCAACCATTGCAAAAAGATGGAACTCCAAGTGACGTTGAAGCTGAAATCAGGAAATTTTTAGAAACATTTACGAAAGAATTTCCCACCATGCCCGTAAAACGTGTGGATGAAAGGTATACGAGTAAAATGGCGTTTCAGACAATGATAGATAGCGGCTTAAAAAAGAAACAAAGAAGAAACAAAGCACTGCTCGATGAGATAAGTGCTACTATTATTCTTCAACAATATTTATATAACGAATAAATAATATCACTTAAAGTGATTTTAGAAATTTAAAAATGATTTTACCCATTGTAGCTTACGGAGATCCCGTGTTAAGAAAAAAAGCAACTGCGATAAGCGAAGATTTTCCTAAACTGGATGCGCTTATAGAAAATATGTTTGAAACTATGTACGGCGCACGTGGTATTGGGTTGGCGGCACCACAGATAGGGCTGGCAATTCGTTTATTTATAGTAGATGCCACGCCTTTTGAAGACGATGAAGACCTTACCGAAGATGAGCGCGAACTGTGCGCCAATTTCAAAAAGGTTTTTATAAACGCCAAAATTATAGAAGAAGAAGGGGACGAATGGGTGTTTAACGAAGGCTGTTTAAGTATCCCGAACATTAACGAAGACGTTTTTAGAAAACCGAAGATCACTATTGAATATCAGGACGAAAACTTCGATAAGCATACCGAAACTTTCGACGGAATTGTAGCGCGTATCATACAACACGAATACGATCATATTGAAGGAATTTTGTTTACCGATAAACTTTCGGTGCTAAAAAAACGTTTGTTAAAAACAAAACTGGCTAATATTTCAAAAGGGAAAATTGAGGCAGCCTACAGGATGAAGTTCCCATTGGCAAAAAAGAAACGTTAAACTATGAAAATTCTGAATGCTGAATTCTGAATTCCCACTTGAAAAAGTATATTTGCAACTTCGTTTTCTAAAGCACACAGCAATGTAAACGAAACAATTAAAAATTAGAAGTAAAAAAATTTATGAGCTTAGAGAAAATCCTTTCCATTTCTGGTAAACCCGGACTTTACAAATTAAAAACACAAACCCGTAATGGTTTTTTAGCCGAATCACTTATAGACGGTAAAAAAATTAGCGTTGGTGCCCGTGATAATGTGAGCTTATTAAGCGAAATAGCTATCTATACCTTAACTGAAGAATTGCCACTACGTGAAGTTTTTAAGAAAATTTCAGAAAAAGAGGATGGAGGGCAAACCATTAATCATAAAGTGCCAAAGGTAGAGCTGGAAGAATTTTTCTTTGAAGTGCTGCCAGATTATGATGAAGATAGAGTTTATCCAAGCGACATTAAAAAAGTGGTGCAGTGGTATAATTTGCTTCAAAAAAATGGGGTAACAGATTTTTCTGAAAAAACCGAAGAAGAAACAGCTGCTGCTTCTGAGGAAGAATAGCAATTCGTTTATAACATATTTATAAGTAGAAATTCATTTGTTACGCCGTAGCAAATGAATTTTTTATTTTTACGCTATGATGAATTCAAGAAAAAAACAACTCGCCGCATACGACCGTCTCCTTACTATTATGGACGAACTTCGCGAGCAATGTCCGTGGGATAAAAAACAAACCTTGGAAACCCTACGGCACTTAACCATAGAGGAAACCTACGAACTGGGCGATGCCATTCTTGAAAACGACTTGACGGAAGTAAAAAAAGAATTAGGCGACTTACTCCTACACATTGTATTTTACGCCAAAATTGGCAGTGAGACCAATCATTTTGATATGGCCGATGTTGCCAATGAAATTTGCGATAAACTTATCTCAAGACATCCGCATATTTACGGAGATATTGAGGTTGCCGATGAGGAAGAAGTAAAGAGAAACTGGGAGAATTTAAAACTTAAAGAGGGAAAAAAAAGCGTTCTCGAGGGCGTTCCCAAGTCCTTGCCAGCTTTAGTAAAAGCAAATAGGATCCAGGATAAAGTAGCTGGAGTAGGCTTTGATTGGGAAGAGCCCCAACAGGTTTTTGAAAAACTACAGGAAGAACTGGCCGAGCTGCAACACGAAGTTTCAGAAAACAACCAACAAAAAATGGAGCAGGAGTTTGGCGATGTATTGTTCTCCATGATCAATTATGCGCGTTTCCTAAAAATAGATCCCGAAAATGCTCTGGAGCGTACCAATAAAAAGTTTATTAGACGCTTTCAGTATTTAGAGCAGAAAGCAAAAGAGCAAGGAAAGGCACTTCGCGATATGACCCTTGCCGAAATGGATGTATATTGGAATGAAGCTAAAAATATGAAAGGTTAATTTACTTCTTCAACTTCTATATAAAAATCCTTTTGAACAGAAACTTCTTTTACAGGACCAGTAGTTGTTTCATATTGCCAATCGGCTGTAGGTTTTAACTGTTTTTCTTCCCCGTTTATGGAAACTGGTAGGGGCATCACAAAGCCTTCTACAATATTTTCATATTTATATTCCAGTGTGTTTCCGCTTATTTTATATACTAATTTTGGAATTTTGGTGGTACGTAAATACTGTTCCCAAAAGGCGGTTAATTCCAGATCGGTTTTTTTAGCAATATAGTTTTCTACCTGATTGCTGGTGACAGTTTGATGGTAAAAATCTTTGTTCAGGCCCGTTAAGGTCTTCCGCCATTTTTTATCGTTGTCTATCCAGGTGCGGAGCGTGTGCAGGATATTAGCTCCCTTATAATACATATCACTACTTCCCTCTTTGTGGACGTTATAGGTGCCAATTAAAGGACGGTCGTTTCTTATGCTTCTTCTTGTGCCAATAACATACTCCACTGCCGCTTCTTTGCCAAAATGATAGTCTACATATAATCCTTCAGAATAAGCGGTAAAACCTTCGTGAATCCACATATCTGCTACATCGACGTGGGTGATATTGTTGGCAAACCACTCGTGTCCTGCTTCGTGGATAATAATAAAATCGAATTTCAATCCCCAGCCTGTGCCACTTAGATCGCGTCCCAGATAGCCATTTTTAAATTTGTTTCCGTAGGTAACACTGCTTTGGTGCTCCATTCCTAAATAAGGAACTTCTACCAGTTTAAAACTGTCTTCATAAAAAGGGTAGGGGCCAAACCAATGCTCGAACGCCTTCATCATTTTTGGTGCTTGTTTAAATTGTTCTTTTGCCTTTTCCAGATTATCCCGCAATACCCAATAATCCATATCCAGAGCGCCTTTTAAACCCTCGTACTTCTCTTTGAAGTTCACATAATCTCCAATATTTATATTAATTCCATAGTTATTAATGGGGTTTACAACGTTCCACTCGTAGGTAGTCGTTTCTTTGTCCTCAATAACCTTTGTCATTCTTCCATTGGCAACGGAGGTAAGTCCTTTTGGAGCTGTTATTCTAATATTGGCACCATTGTCTGGTTCATCATAGGCGTGGTCTTTATTGGGCCACCAGATACTCGCACCAATTCCCTGATTGCTGGTAGCGATAAAGTGCTTACCATTGTCGTCCTTTTTCCAGGACCAACCGCCATCCCAGGGTGCATTTCTTGCTTCCTGTGGTGTTCCTGAAAAATAAACTGTAATAGTTTGCTGTGCTCCTTTTTTCTGTTTTTGCTGAAGGGTAATAAAATGAGCGGCGCCTTCCGAAGTAAAAGAAAGCTGCTTTCCATCCTGCACAATTTTATCGATTATCATAGGCTCTTGCAAATCTATCTGCATACGGTCTGGCTTACCGAGCACTTTATAAGTTATCGCCGTACTTCCTTCTATAAATTTTTCCTCGGGAGAAACGGTTACATCCAGGTCGTAATTCAATACGTCCCACCAGGCACGTTCCGGTGTTATGCTGCCACGAAGGGTGTCGGCACGTGTAAATTCCTGTGACCTACTTACGCTAAAACTTAGTAGAAAAATGAGAAGAAAAAATGGTTTCATGGCTATAATTAATTAAGGTGAAAGATACTTAGATTTTGAATAAAGCCAAAGTCATACCAAGGTCAAATAAAATTGAAAAACAGTTCTTGTGAGTTGTATTTTTGTTTCCGTAATTTGTGACAATGAAAGACACTTTTATACACCAGGGACTGCGTAAAAAGTTGGTAAAAACACTTCAAAAAAAGGGAATTGTTAACCCTGAAGTGTTGGCAGCTATTAACAAAATCCCCAGGCATTTGTTTATGGATTCCAGTTTTCTGGCGCACGCCTACGTTGACAAGGCGTTTCCTATTGCGGCAGATCAAACCATCTCCCAACCCTACACGGTTGCCAGACAAACTGAATTACTTGAAATTAAAAAAGGCGCCACTGTTTTGGAGATAGGAACAGGGAGTGGCTACCAGACAGCTGTTTTGCTGGAAATGGGCAGCACGGTTTATTCTATTGAACGACAAAACGAATTGTTTAAGATCACTAAGCGGTTTCTCCCAAAGTTAGGCTACCGTCCTAAAAAACTCATCTTTGGAGATGGTTACAAAGGCCTGCCGGAAGCCGCACCCTTTGACGGGATTATAGTAACTGCGGGGGCTCCATACGTGCCTAAACCTTTGTTGGCACAATTAAAAGTAGGGGCAAAACTGGTCATTCCTGTAGGAGACAAAGCGCAAATAATGACGGTTTTTACCCGAACATCTCCTACTAATTTTGAAAAAGAAGAGTTTGGAGAATTTAAGTTTGTGCCTTTGTTGGAGGATAAAAACTAGCTGTACTTGGGCTTCGATACAATTCCTCAGAAAAAACAGAATCATGCAGCTATTTTATTCAAGGATATAATTGAAATTTGAATTTTTGTAAGATTTGCCGAAAGACCTTAATCAATAAAATTCAAAAATTTCAACCCAAAAACAAACGCTCCGTCACTTCCACCATTAAAGTACGACCGTACATAATCTAACCTAAGAAACCTGAACTTTCCCCAACCCAGATTATCAATCCCTACGGAAAGTTCCTGGTACGGTTTTGTGCCGTCAATGCTCAGAATATGTGCTCCGGCGACCAGATTAAAGTTTAACCTATTAATTCCGGGTATCTTACCGAGAATCCATCCCTTAAAATCATGTTCAAAATGGCCTTCAAAATAATGCTGGTTGGTGCTTAACTTATAGTACGGTAATAGATTAAATACGTTTGTATAACTTCCGGAGGTTCCTATACGTGTCTGGTTTCCATTAAAATGTTGGTAATCTACAAAGCTAATGTCATCTCCGTTAAAAAACGTACCTCCTTTTAGATTATACACAAACTCCCCTTTATTTCCGGTAGTTACACGCTGAAAAAGGCGGGCACTTACTTGGCTGTAATCATACCCGTCTATAGAACCACCCAAGCCGTTTTCAAAAGTTACCGATAGGGTAGGATATTTTTCACTTCCTACATTATATTTCCCGTCTGGATAGGTCATGTATTTTTGACCAAATGTAATATTAGCGGTCACGGTGCTCTTAAAAATAGAATGTTTCAATATACCGGCAGTATCAAAATCCTGATCGTCTAACGGATTGTTAGAGGTATAGTCCACATCGTCATTAGGTATGGTTACATAATCGGTAGTATTAAAAAGCGGTTTCCGTTCCTGATAGCTAAAATTGGTAAACAACCGCAGCCCGTTGAATAATTCCTGGCTATAGGTTGCTCCTGCGAAAGAGAGGTCGTACACTTTCATATAATTCCGTTCAAAAAATAGCGAGGATACACTATTTACCAATTCTGAAATGGGTTGCGCACCATTAAATTGCTGCACCCTGCTACCACCGTACAAACCTAATCGCAAGCGGTTGGTACGGTTAAAATTTCGTGTTACACTTCCCACAAACCGTAGTTTATCTTCAGCAATTCCATAATTAGCATTCAAATTTGCCGAAAACCAATTGGTCCGGTTGTCATCTTTCCAGCTAAAATAAGAAAGTCCTGCGCCACCGTTCCATCCCTGCACGGTATTGAAGTTTATTTTAGGAAACGGTCCTGTGTAACTTAATTGCCATTTATCGTAACTATTTTTATAGCTGTAGCCTGTAATTGGATCCAGAATTTTAAATTTATTATTTACTCTATCAATAGAGTCTAAATAGGTTTCAGATTTTCTAAGTGTCTGGATACTGTCTTTTTTTATATAATCGTTTAACTCTTCATCGGTTAGTGGAACCGGACGGGTTCCTTTCCAAAAAAGGCTGTCTTTTTTATTGGCTTCGGCTTCAAAAGTAAGAACTTCATTGGTGAAGGATTTTTTCTCGAACTCTGGTTTAAAATCATAATTACTATACACAGCAATGAAAGTTCCGTCGCCTTTAAAACCCAAGAAACTAAATCCAAAATCGATCGTTTGTGAGCGCTTAACCCAGAAATCATTATCGGGATCATACTTAAAACTTTGTTTAAAGAGTAATTGAGTGACCATAGGAACCTGGATCGCCGCTCCGGTGGTGGTAAGTTCTACTCCATAGAGCTGCCAGGCGTCTTCAACAATATATACAATGCCTTCCCAAACCCTGTCTTTAGGACGTTTGGGGGTGACTTTTATTTTATTGATTAGTTTAGAACCTTCATAAAATACGCCATCCAATTTGTAATCATAGTAGGAAAGAGCATTGGCGCCAATAGGTGAAACAATGGCTGCATTTATATCTGTCGTATTTTCGTAAAATGAAAAATCTGCATCCTGAGCACTATTAAAGCTGAAGCCATTATCGTTTCCACTAACTTTACTGGCGATTATTTTTTCTTTGAAATTGTCCGGTTTTTTAAATGCAATTTCACTGATGGTTTCGGAAAGATAAATTATTCCGGTTCTGGTAGAATCCAGTTGTCCGTCCAGATCGCCTACTTCCTGCCCAAGAATTTTTTCAGGGAGATCTTCTACACGCCAGAGTCCGCGTGAGTAAAAATCTGCTTTGTATTCTGAAATTTTATCCAGATTAATTTTACGTTTTGCAATAGTTTCACGAATAATTCTATAGGCGGGATCTTCGGAAGTATTGATGACTACTTCATCCAAGCTTACAGATTCTTCAGCTAAAGACACATTCAGAATATACGGAAAAGAAGAAATGGTTACCTTTTTAGTTACCGTTTTAAAGCCCAAAAACTGATACACAATGGTATAATCGCCCGTTTCATTTATAGTTAATTCGTAATTACCATCATCATTAGAGGTGGTACCAACATAGCTGCCTTCCAGATAAATATTTACAAAAGCAAGAGGTTCATCATTGGTATCGGTTATTTTACCAACTATTTGCGCTTGTGCAATAATGGAGAAGAAAAAAAAGAGGAGGGGTAAAGCTTTATTCATAAAGAGGTTTTTAAAATAGACGCAATTTTATGGAAAGTGTTACCAATATTTTTATTCTTTAATTATTAAACGCTTTCTTGATCCGGCTGAGGTTTCGTTTGCTATCCCTGTCTTTGATAGCTTCCCGTTTGTCGAATTGCTTTTTACCTTTGGCGAGCGAGATCTTTAATTTTGCCAACCCTCTGTCGTTCGTAAAAAGTAACAGCGGTACAATAGTTAATCCACTATTACGAACTTCTTTTTCCAGTTTTTTTAGTTCGTTTTTATTGAGAAGTAGTTTGCGTTCGCTTTTTGGATTGTGGTTAAAGTGTGTGGCGTGAGAATATTCCTGTACCGTCATATTTATCACAAACAATTCACCGTGCTCATTAAATTCGCAGAAACTTTCGGCAATACTGGCCTTTCCCTCACGGATGGCTTTAATTTCGGTACCCGCCAAAACAATTCCCGCCGTAAAGGTATCCAACAGCTCATAGGTAAATTTCGCTTTCTTATTTTTTATTTTAACGTTTTTCTGAACACTCATAGAATTGCAAAAGTACGATTTTAGATGTACCAAGTACTTAAGGAATGTTTAAATTTAGGTAGTTCCATTGTAGCAGCAGTAGATCATGAAATAATACCTCGTATAAACTTTTAATTTTTCGGTACCGAAATCCTATCATACTTTACCGGGCTGTAGTCTGTTTTTACTTCACCGTTAACGAGCACTTCTTCAAAAAAGCAGCGCGCACCGGCGGCAGTCATAAAATTAGGACCGTCCTGGATGTGCAAATGCAAATGTGCCTCACTGGAATTGCCGGAGTTGCCACAATTACCTAAATATTGACCTTTGGTAACCTTATCTCCTGCTTTTACAGCTACCGTAGCATATTCGAGGTGAGCATATACAATGTACTCACCGTTGGCTGTTTTGAGCATCACACTATTTCCTAAGGGTTGTGAGGGGTTCATAATGGATGGTCTGTTGTCTTCCACTCCTGTTTGTATTTCATACACTTCGGCATCACAAACTGCGAACAAGGGCTCGCCAAAGGCGTAATAGTCTTCGTTTCTGGTGCCACTTCTTTGATAAGATCGATTGTTTTTTCCAAGTTTTACAAAGTCGAATGCACCGCTTTGCACTCGTGTATTTACGTGATAATTTTGTCTTTTATCCGTTCCTCCCCAAAAGGTTAACCATTCGCCATCAAAAGGAAGGCGCAAGTTGGTGGTATTTCTTTCAAACTTTGCGGGATTGGTATTTTCAACAGGCTTAAAGAGTAGCCCGGCTATTTCGTTTTCTTCGTTAACATAGATACCAATGTTTTGTTGTCCGTTTTCAAAGTTGCCCAGAAACGTATCTCTGTCGTTCTGACTTTCAACAAAAGTAAAAGAGGTGAAATTTCCGAAGTTTTTCTGAAATGTACTTAGCAACTGATTCATTGCCGAAACACTCACTTTTTGCTGAAAACTTTCCGATAGCATTCCGTGAATTGAATCGTTAGCTGCAACATTGTAATAATCCTGAAGCTTCGTAAGCGCAAGAATATTTCTTTCATTTTGTGCAAGAACAGCTGTTGAGATACAACTCGCTACTACCAAAAAAACTAGTTTCTTTATCATGATGTCTTCTGAAAGGTTTACCAAATATAAGTGATCTAATAGCTATATTTGTTACAAATACAACGTATGAAAACCATTTCCATTTTATTCCTGACCCTAGTTTTATTCTCTTGTGAGCAAAAAGAACCCCTCACTGCCAACGAAATTATAGATAAAGCCATAGAAGCTTCCTGTAACGGCAATTGCGATTTTGCCGAAATACAATTTATTTTTAGAAAAATGAAGTACAAAAGTGTTCGTAAAGGAAACCAATTTCAATATGAAAGAAATTTTATAGATTCTACGGGCAATGTGCGGGATGTACTTTCTAATAACCAATTTGCCAGATATATAAACGACTCATTACATATAGTAGGGGATAGCATAGCTCGTAATTATGCCGAAAATGTAAACTCGGTGCATTATTTTGCGCAACTACCTTATGGATTAAATGCGTCCGCTGCAAAAAAAGAGTTATTGGGGGAGGCAACAATTAAAGGCAAGGAATATTATGAAATTGGTGTAACCTTTACCGAAGAAGGTGGTGGTTCCGATTATGAAGATAACTTTGTGTACTGGATCAACAAGGAGAATTTTTTTGTTGGATATTTGGCGTATAATTATGCAGTTAATGGGGGTGGTGTAAGATTCAGAGAAGCGTATAATCCTAGAATTGTAGAAAATATAAGGTTTGTAGATTACAATAATTACAAGCCAGAAAGCCTTGAAACTCCGCTTACTGATTTAGATTCCTTATTTCAGCAAAACCAATTAAACTTACTTTCTAAAATTGAAAATGAACAAGTGGAGGTTACTTTATTGAATGAGGAGTAAAATAATTCTCTAGATTTTGAACTTTGAATTTGTAAACTCTCCAACGCAACCAGTATCTTTGCACGTATCTGTTATAAAGACCATCTCTTTTTGTTGGGATTTGGAAAGTATTAATTTGAAATGTAAGAATATATGCCTGGATTTGAAATATTTGGTGCCGAAGAGCGTAAACAAGTGAATGATGTACTGGAAACCGGAGTGCTCATGCGCTACGGTTTTGACGGAATGCGAAATAACCACTGGAAAGCAAAAGAGTTTGAAACTGCCTTTGCCAAACGTATGCAAAGCGAACACTGTCAGTTGGTTTCCAGCGGTACGTCTGCGTTAACTGTTGCCCTTGCAGCAGCAGGAATAGGAGCCGGGGATGAAGTAATTATGCCTACGTTCACATTTGTAGCTAGTTTTGAAAGCATAATGATGTTGGGCGCAGTTCCAATTTTAGTAAACATTGACGATACCCTAACCCTGGATCCCGCTGCAGTGGAAGCGGCAATTACTCCAAAAACAAAGTGTGTAATGCCGGTACATATGTGTGGCTCTATGGCAGATTTAGGAGCTTTAAAAGCTATTTGTGACAAACATAACTTATTGTTACTGGAAGATGCCTGTCAGGCTATTGGTGGTTCTTACGAAGGAAAACCATTAGGAAGCTATGGAGATCTGGGCTGCTTTTCATTCGATTATGTGAAGACGATCACTTGTGGAGAGGGTGGCGGAATTATCACCAATTCTGAGAAATACAAATTACATGCAGACCATTACCAGGATCACGGTCACGATCACGTAGGAAAAGATCGTGGTGCAGAAACACACCCTTTTTTAGGGTATAATTTCAGAATTTCTGAACTAAATGCCGCTGTAGGCTTAGCACAATTGGATAAACTGGACGGCATTCTTAAAATGCAGGAACGCAACTATACCATTATGCGAGAAGTACTTTCTACTATTGACGGTGTTACTTTTAGACGTGTTCCTGAAGGCGGGGTTGAAAATTACAGCTTTGTCAATTTCTTTTTACCAACTCAGGAATTAGCCGAAAAAGCTCATAAAGCTTTAGCTGCAGCTTCGGTAGATGTTTGCTTTTATTGGTTTAAAAACAACTGGCATTATATAAATGGCTGGGAACATCTTCGTAATCTTAAAAGTTTAGGAACCCTTTCTTCGGAAGTAAAAGCACAAATGCAGGATTTAAATACAACAGATTTCAGCAAAGGGGATGCCTGGATGGGGCGTACCATTTCATCTTTAGTAAAAATTGGCTGGAGCGAGGCAGATGTAAGAACTCGTGCAGAAGCAATGAAAAAGGGGATTGAGAGTGTGCTTTAATACGAAACATATTCCATAATTTCCAACCCATACCCAATCATTCCTACACGCTTGGTTTGCTCGCTGTTGGACAGTAATTTTATTTTATGAATACCCAGATCGTGTAAGATTTGCGCGCCAATCCCAAAGTCTTTACTATCCATTGCAATGCTTGGTGCTTTGGTTATTTCACCTTCTTTCTGAGTTTCTTTTAGTACTTTTAATCTACTTAGTAAGTTAAAAGATTGACTTTGCTGATTGATAAAAACAATAGCGCCTTTCCCTTCTGAAGTAATTGCGCTGAACATATCATCCAGTTTTTTATCGGCATTGTTGGTAAGGGTACCTAAAATATCGTTATTCACCAAAGTAGAGTTAACACGCACCATTACGGGTTCGTTTTGCGACCAACTACCTTGTGTTAATGCAATGTGTACCTGGTTGTTGGTAGTTTGTTTGTACGCTCTTAATCGAAATGAACCAAACTTTGTATTAATATTGAAATCTTCTTTCTTTTCAATTAGAGAATCGTGTTCCATTCGGTAGGCAACCAATGCTTCAATAGAAACCAGTTTTAAATTGAAACGTTTGGCAACTTCAACCAGATGCGGTAATCGTGCCATAGTACCGTCCTCATTCATAATTTCTACAATTACTCCGGCGGGTTTCAGTCCGGCTAGACGTGCAAAATCTATGGCTGCTTCGGTATGTCCGGTTCTGCGTAAAACACCTCCGTCTTTTGCCTTAAGCGGAAAAATATGGCCCGGCTTGCTTAAATCGTACGGTTTTGTTTCGGGATCTATTAAAGCTTTTACAGTTTTAGCTCTATCTGCTGCCGAAATCCCCGTAGTAACCCCATGACCTTTTAAATCTACCGAAATAGTAAAAGCAGTTTCCATGGGATCGGTATTATTACCCGTCATCATTTCCAGTTGTAATTCCCTGCAATGTGTTTCGGTAATAGGAGCGCATATAAGGCCGCGTCCGTGGGTTGCCATAAAATTGATGGTTTCTGGTGTCACCATTTCGGCTGCAGCCAGAAAATCGCCTTCATTTTCACGGTTTTCATCATCTACCACAATAATAACCTTGCCCTGACGAATGTCTTCAATGGCTTCTGGTATGGTATTCAGTTTAATCTGTGTGCCGTTTTGGGTAGTCATCATTACAATTCAATTTGAGTGCAAAGATAGGCATTTGTGGATTTGTGACGTAGTAAAATAGCGGTTGGTTATTTGCAGAAAATTTAAAGCTCCGGACCTATTTTAAGACCAATTTAGTCACCAATTCTTTTCCAACTTCTTCATTAAGAAGTTTTATTATTTTTTCCTTTCCGTAGCTTAGTTCTTCTCTTAAAACAGAGGAACTTAAACTTACAAATAGCGTATCCCGCTCCAGTAAAAGGCCCGTAGTGTATTTTGAAATAGCGTCGCCCATAACCAGGTGCCAGGCATCTTTAATAGAAACTTTATCCAGCCCTTTTTCAAGTTTGTTGGAAGCGATAAAGTTTTTTAGAACGTCGCCAATGGTACTTTCTTCTGCGTCTCTTTTAGCCATATTATTACGTTGAGGTGTTTAGTTATTGAAACGTTTAGGATCTTGAAAATTTAATTAAAATTGAACGTCACGAATTTTTTGTAAAAGTAGGTTTTTCCATCACGGTTTAAAACTACCAGGCTATTGTCTTTTGCTTTTATAACAGTTTCTTTCCAGGAGTCGTACGGAGTGTTATAATATAATCGTAAGCTGTCATCTTCAATTTTAATACTGAAAGTTTCAGCATTGTCGCTGGTTATAAAGGAGCCATCTAATTTAGGCTGCACTTTTTTTCGAATACCGGTAGTTCCGTTTACCTCCATAAAATCTATGGTGGTGCTCATTCTGAAATCTTTTTCAGAACCATCTTCCAATACGGCTTTCTCAATATTCCAATAGCCTTGCAGGTGTTTAATTTGCTCGTTTGGATCTTGTTTTGCGCAGGAACAGATTACTAAAATTATGATTACTACAGGTATATATTTATTCATTTTTTTTATTTTTAACTCACATAACTCACATAACTCACATAACTCACATAACTCACAACTCACAACTCACAACTCACAACTCACAACTCACAACGGAAACATTTTATAGGTCTGGCTTACTTCTTTTACAATTTCTTCTGTTCGCTGAGCGTGCGTGTCGCTAATAAAAAGTTGTCCAAAATGGTCGTCGTCTACCAAAGAAATAAGCTGTGCTACGCGCTCTTCGTCTAGTTTATCAAAAATATCGTCCAATAATAAAATAGGAGTTACGCCACTTTGCTCTTTTATAAAATCGAATTGTGCCAACTTTAATGCAATAAGATATGATTTTTGTTGCCCTTGCGAGCCAAATTTCTTCACAGGATATGCATCCAGATTAAACTTTAAGTCGTCTTTATGGATACCAAAATTTGAATATTGTGAAAATTTATCCTTACTCCGGTTTTCTTGCAGGAGTTGCAGTAAGGGTGCGTCCTTAAGCTGGCTCTTGTATTTCAATCCTACAATTTCAGTACCGTTGCTAATAGATTGGTATCGCTTTAAAAAAATAGGAGCAAAGGCTGCCACAAATTCCCTTCTTTTTTCAAAAATAGGCATTCCCAGGTCGTGTAATTGCTGGTCGTAGATTTCTAATTGTTGTACGTTAAAGGTATTGTTGGCAGCAAAATATTTCAGCAAAGCATTGCGTTGGGCCAATACTTTATTGTAATTAATTAGCGAATGTAAATAGCCGGAGTCTCCTTGTGAAATAACGCCATCCATAAATTTTCTGCGGGTATCGCTACCTTCAATTATTAAGTCCCTATCTGCTGGGGAGATAATTACTAAGGGTAGAAAACCTATGTGTTCACTGAACTTGTCGTAGGTTTTACCGTTTCGTTTTATGTGTTTTTTTTGCCCGTTTTTGGCACTGATAATTATTTTTTCGGGTCTTTCATTTTTATCATAATTCCCTTCAATTACAAAAAAATCCGTGCCGTGTTTCATATTCTGGCTTGTAATTGGGTTGAAATAACTTTTTCCGAAGGAGAGATGGTAGATCGCATCCAAAACATTGGTCTTTCCAACCCCGTTTTTACCCACAAAACAATTTATTTTAGGGTCGAATTGAAAACTATGAGCTTCAAAATTTTTATAGTTGATTAATGAAACTGATGTTAAAATCATATAAATAAGGTGGTTGCGCGTTTTTGTTGGTGAGTGTGCTCGGTAACAATCGAGTCTGCAAATTATTGAAAAATAAGAACTTTTTTATCTTTTAAATTGTAATAAAAATTTTATTTTTGCCCGTCAGTAAACCAAAATTATGGCTACATATAAAAAAAGAGGGTATAAGCAACCTAAACCGAAGAACGAAGCAGAGCAGGATGAAGTTTTTGAAGGCGACAGCACAACGGCTGAAGTTTTTAATACGTTAGACGAAGGTGCTAATAAAACCGAAGCTTGGGTAGAGAAAAACCAAAAGGGAATTTTAATAGTAGTAGGGGTTGTTGCCGTTGCTGTTTTAGGATATCTTGGTTTTCAACAATGGGTTCAGGGACCTAAAGAAGCTGAGGCTATGAACGAAATGTTCCAGGCGCAGCAGTACTTTGAGCAGGCGTTAGGGAATGAAACTGTAAGCGACTCTTTATACGACCTTTCTTTAAACGGTGGTAGAGGAAAGTATGGTTTTCTTGAAATTATAGACAACTATGGTAGTACTAAAGCCGGTAATCTTGCCGAATACTATGCTGGTATGGCATATTTAAGTACTGGTAACTACCAGGAAGCTATCAACCATTTGGATAATTTTTCCAGTGAAGATGAAATGCTAGCTCCGTTAGCAAAAGGTGCTATTGGTGATGCATTCGCACAGTTAGACCAAAAGGAGGAAGCATTAAAATATTACGAAGAAGCTGCTACTATGCGTTCAAATGAAGTTACTACACCACGGTTTTTATTAAAAGCAGGTGTAATTGCAATGAATATTGGCAAAACTGATGTGGCATTAAAGCACTTTGAAAATTTAAGTAAGCAGTATCCAAAATCTACTGAAGCGAAAACAGCGATCCCTTACAAAGGGAAAGTAGAGGCAATGCAATAAAAATTATTCCGTTAGTAACGGAGCAATATATATGGCAACTCAAAATAATAACTTATCGGTTTACGATAAAACAACAATCCCAAATGCGAAAAATTTTCGGTTTGGGATTGTTGTTTCAGAATGGAATGAAAAAATTACCCAGGGCATGTTTCAGGGTGCTTTCGATGCTATTCTGGATTGTGGTGGACAAAAGGAAAACATTGTGCGCTGGAACGTTCCGGGAAGTTTTGAACTTATCTACGGCGCCAAAAAAATGGCTCAAAGTTTTGACATGCTGGATGCTATTATAGTAGTGGGTAGCGTCATACAAGGCGAAACAAAACACTTCGATTATGTGTGCGAAGGTGTTGCCCAGGGCATTAAAGACTTAAACGTACAAGGTGATATTCCTGTTATTTTCTGTGTTCTTACAGATAATAATCTGCAACAGTCTATTGACCGTAGCGGCGGAAAACACGGTAACAAGGGAACAGAAGCTGCCATTGCTGCTATTAAAATGGCACAATTACGTAAAGACGCTGCTTTTTATAAATAGGCAGCAAGTTATTCAGACCTGTTTTCTGAAGCAGTTCAAATTTTTCAATTCATTCCTTTTGTGTTTGCATGGTGGTAGTTCTGTTTAGTATCTTTCGGTAATTAAACATTATTTCATGAAAGTTTTAATCATTGAAGATGAAAAGCCCGCGGCAAGAAGACTAAGCCGAATGCTGGAACGTCTGGACGTAGCCGTAGACCAAATGTTACATAGTGTGGATGAGGCCATACAATGGTTTAAAAACAACGAACATCCGGATCTTATTTTTTTAGACATTCAGTTAAGTGATGGTCTCTCTTTTGAAATTTTTGACGAAGTAGACATTCAAAGCTCTATTATTTTCACAACAGCGTTTGATGAATACGCATTGCAGGCTTTTAAACTGAATAGTATAGATTACATCTTAAAGCCAATTGACGAAGAGGAACTCGCTACCGCAGTAAACAAATATAGATCGCGACAACCCAAAGCTCAAAATGTTCAGCTAAATTTTGATGATATAAAAAAACTATTGACCAATCCTGTTGAAAGAGCGTATAAAAAACGTTTCACAACCAAAATAGGACAGCATATAAAAATGATTTCGGTAGATGAGATTGAGTGCTTCTATTCAGAAAATAAAGGAACCTACGCCCATACTATAGAGGGTAGAGATTATCTGCTGGATACCACATTGGAGCAATTGGAAGAAGAGCTGGAGCCGGAAACGTTTTTCAGGATTAGCCGAAAGTTCTACGTAAATATAAATGCTATTAAAGATATTATTAGCTATACCAATAGCCGGTTGCAATTAAAACTAAACGGCTTTAAGGAGCAGGAAGTTATTGTGGCACGCGAACGCGTTCGTGACTTTAAGTTGTGGTTGGAATAGCCTTTAAAACGGGTTGTAATTTACCAAGACCAAGGCTACACTTTCATCTTTAAGCATGGTTCTTACCACATTATAATCACCAATTTTTGAATGTCTTATACACCAAAAATATTTTGTAGTTTTTGGGAAGTATTCTTTTAGAATTTCGTAGTCAAAATGTTCAGTAGAAATACCTAGTTTGGGTTGCGATGCTAGCGTAGTTTCTATTTTTTTTATTTCTGAAATAAACGCTTCACCTTTCAGTTTATATAGGTTTTGTTGTAAATAATAGCTTGTTTTATATCCTTGGGCAGCAAACAATGCTAATTTTTCAGGAAATCTGGTTTCAATTAAAATTTTATCCTTTGGATAGCTTTTTTGAGCTACTATCTTATTTAAAAGTTTTAAGATTAATCCGGCATTATTTGTATCCAGATTTTTAATGTCCAGCCAGATAAACGTGTCTTTGTTAGTTAAATAATTAAAATAAGTTTCAAAAGACAGCCCTGTGGAAGGAGAAGGAGGGTGGTGAACATCCAAAATATTGGTTTCAGGAACATACACAAGATCAAGTTCAATGGCATCAAAATTAGCCAGACTACTTTCCAGTTTATTCAGTGTATTTACCCGGTGGGCTCCAATTTTTTCATAATGTCCTAAAAATTCGATTTTTTTTGGACTGTGTTTATAAAGCCAAAAGAGGATTATTAATAAAACTACAATCCCCAAACCAAGTAGCAACTTATTTTTTATCATAATTAAGGGAGTCTTTAATTATTCTCTTTCGTACCACAAATGTGCTATCCAGAACATTTCTGGAGGCATCAAACCCTGCAAAATTTATATGACTAAGTCCTGCGAAGGTGTGTGGGAAATCTGTGAGACTATATTTTCTATTTGCTATATCTTTTGTGAGGGTTCCATTCGCATTCTTATATTTTTCTGAAAACCAAAAAAGGAGTGGCACTTCAAACATAGGTCGTGTGCCGTGGTATTCGTTATGGCCCAAAAAATCCATAGTATCATACACCTCGTCCCCGTGATCTGAAAAATAGGCCATATAGCTATATGCATTTGCGGCCCTCAGTTTTTCAATGATCTCTCTAATGATAAAGTCGTTGTACAATGTAGCATTGTCGTAGGTGTTGGTTTGTGTGATAGCTTTTTCGTGCTGAAATTTTAACCCTCTGTAGGGAGTAGTAAAGAAATTAAAGGCTTCCGGGTATCTTTTTTCATACCGCAAATGAGTCCCGATAAGATGTATAAAAATAATTTTTTTTGAAGCGTCCTTATCTTTTAAAATTTCATCCAGAACCGGCAGCAAAGTTTCGTCATAAATAGTATAATTATAGTCATCTGTGGCCATAAAACGCCTTTGTTTTGCTGCGCTTCCAATAATAGTCGGGATGCTTTCATACAAGCCTACGGGTTTTTGGTTAGATAGCCAATACGTAGTAAAGCCAGCCATATTTGCCAGCTGAATGATAGATCCATTAGGTGAAGGCGCCTGAGTAGTATTGTTTGCGAGCGTAAGGATTTTCTCTAGTGCTGTAATGGTATGTACGTGTGGTGTAATTACACTGTCCATGACTACAAGCTCTTTTTTTATCTGCGTTAACAGCGGGTTGGTTTCACGGTCGTACCCATAAAGTTGCATATGCCATCTGGAGGTAGACTCCCCTATAACCACCACGTACGTTTGCGGAATGTCCTTACTTTTTACGGTAGTAAAAGCATTGCTGGTAGGAATAGCCAATGCGTCTTTAAGTTGTTTTTTTGCAGCTAAATAATCGTCCCAGGTATCAACGGTAGCATAGGGTATATTTTGGGTTCTAAATTTTTTATGAATTAAAAACACACAACCCAACGCTATTATTAAAAGGAGGGTTTTATATATGAAAGACCTTCTTTCTACTGTATGTTGAATTTTCCTCTTACCGAACAAACCCTTCAGTAGAAAAAATAAAGGAACTATAAGTAGTATAAGAAGTATATAGGTGATCCCGTTAAAATAGTTTGAAAGATAATCTGAAGCCTCTCCGGTATTGGTTTCAAAAATAACGTACAATGCAGAACTGCTTATTGGGACACCATACTGGTTGTAAAAACTAAGTTTTACAAAGGCGAAAAAGGCAAGAAAAACATATCCCAGGGTAGTAAAAAGCCGAAATACTTTCCAGGTTTTAATAAAAATGCAAAGCAGCACGATAGCCGAAGTCATAAGACAAAATGCTGAAATTTCATCAAGAAAATTATTGATAGGAATAAGAAAATAACCAGCGACTAGGACCAAAGCAAAAGGAGACCAAAGCCAATAGTGTGTTTTGGTGCTATGTGTATTTGCTATTTTATTTTTAAAAGCGTGCAACTAGTTGTTTTTGGTGTCTATTCGGTTTTCATCAAAAGCCGAAGGTAATAATTGAGGGATTAATTTTACCAATAACGGCAATAATAAGCTTCCGCCAGGCAATAAAAACAGGGTGAGTGAAGGAACTGTTTTACAAATGTCCAATAACTGGGCTTTTACTTTTTTCTTTTCGGCAACCGAAAGTGAACGGGTCGTAGATTTTCCCAGCAAAACCATAAGTTCACCACTTTCTTCCAGCTCTAACAGTAATCTGTTTTTATTTCTAAGTATAAGGGTCTTAACTGTTTTTGTGGCCTGTTTGTAAAATTGATTTACAGGGTGTGCATAATCAAAAAGACTAATTTTGCTTCTATTGTCATTGGTTAAGAGTACTATATTCTGGATGGACTCACTTAAAGATTCTTCAGGTAATTGCAAATGATGTATAAGCTGGTATAAAAACTCCTGTTCGCTTGCATCCATAGTATGATCGTCCCAAACCGCTAGGCAACATAGATCAAGAATGTACAATTTTTCATTCTGGTGTAATGTTTCGGGATTTAAAAAATCCAGTGGTTTTTCGGCAGGTATTGTTTGTGTAAACAATGTCGCATCTTCAAAAAGTTCTAAAAGTAATCTGTCGTATTTGTTTTTCTTTTCTTTAGCCCGTAATGCCAGATAGCTACAATGCATTATTATTTTTTCGAAATACGTAATATACTTTTTAGAAGAAATGTTGGTATGAAGAAATTTCGAAAAAGCCAATACATCTATATATAGGAAAGCGTGGGTAAGTAAGGAAGCAAAATCCCGTTTAAATAAATTGTTGGACTCCTGAATGCGAACCGTCATAATACGTTCCAGCTTGGAAGCATTATTTTTATACCTTGAAAACTGATTGAAAAATCCTTTCCGCTCTTTTTCAATTGTTTTATAAAAAGCGATTATTTTTACATAAATTTGTTCTGGTGTTGCCTCGTTATTTTCAGTAAGGCATAGCTGGGTAAGTATATGTAACAAATTTACTTTCGTGGTTTCTTCACGGGTAAGTTGTAGTTTATTTTCTGATGAAGTAAATAATAACGACTGTGAAACGCCAAATATAAAACCTTCTTTTTGAAGAATCCTATAGGGAACTTCTTCAAATGTAGTTTTTTCTCTACTTCCAGATTGGTTTAAAAGAGCCGTATATTTTGGAATCCATCCACTTGCTGAAGGGTTCATCTTATTGAGTTTGTGATTGCTTTAAGTATAGTTAACAAATTATTAACTGCGTTAGGAAAACTGTAATCGTAATTTCGACGTAAATAAAGTTGAAAGTATACAAAGGTAGTACACCAACCAAATATAACTTTCAAAAAAACTATTAATAATAACTAAATAAACTAAAATGAAAAAAACAAAACTTTTTGCCGCTATTGGTGGATTGGGAGTAGTAATACTTTCAGTATTTCTTATCGCAGCAGATCACGTAGATGCACCGGCTGTATCTGGACAAACATCTGATATTGCAGATTTATATGCTTTTGAAGGAGACAATCCAAACAACACTGTGCTTATTGCCACCATGCAAGGGCCGTTAACAGCGGGAATGGTAACTGAAGAGGCAATGTTCGATCCGGATGTACTTGTAGAATTTAATATAGATCGTACGGGAGACTTCGTAGAAGATCTAGTAATTCAGGCGGTACGTCGTGGTGATTCAATGTATTTCTTTGGACCAGCCGCTCCAGGACAAACAGGCTTACTGAGCGAAATTCAAACGACTGCTCCTATGAACGTTGTAAAAATTTCAACCACTGATGAAACAGTAACTGCTTCCAATGATGGAATGTCATTTTTTGCATGGACCAAGAAGAGATTATTTCTTTTTCGATTTTGAGCGTTTTAACGCAGTAACATCGGGAATGGTAGCTCCGGAAGGTTTTTTACCAGAGGGAACAGATTTCTTTGAAGATCTTAATGTTCTTGCTATTAGTGTAGAATTACCAAATAGTATGTTAGGTACAGCTCCTGCACACGTGGGTGGAGCCGTTGGATTAACAGGTTTACCTCCTGCATATAATGTATGGGTTTCTACCAAAAGAAAACAATAATAATAGCTAACGATAAAATTTAAGACATAGATATGAAAACAATATATAGATCAATTTTTATAGCAGCATTAGCTGTTACTACAACACTCACTTTTGTGCAGTGTGCAGACGACGACGATAATGGTAATGCCATGAACGAACCAACCTGTGACGACGGTGAAATGAACGCAGATGAGGAAGGTATTGACTGTGGAGGTGTATTTTGTGAGCCTTGCGCAGTAGTACTTGACTTTTCAGGAACATACGCTCAGGAAGATATTATGGGACGTCCAGGAATAAATACTGTATTTGGTGGATCCGGTATGGTTAAAAATAACTTCAATACGAGTATTGTAAGCGATAGAATGGCTTTTCAGCCTATTTTTGAAGCAACCATGGAAAATTATTTCGATGTGTATGCAGTGTCATTAGGATTAGATCCTGCAGATGTTAATTACGCACCAAATATTCTAGGATTGGATGCTCCAACTTTTACAACCGTATTAGCTCAGTTTGATGCGTTACAGGTTGCACCAGATGGACCAACTACTTACTTTACTCCAGGAGTTGCTGCCTTAACGGGACGTAACCTTGCAGACGATGTTATTGACATTTCATTGATATTAATCTTTGGTGGTGATGACTTAAATAACTTAAACTTTAGTGATCCTGCTAACGGACCATTATTAATTACAGATGGCGTAGATGCCGGAGACCGTGATTTCTCATTAGGGTTCCCTTATATGTCTACTGTAAATCAGTAATAAATATTTTTAATATTTTTGAAAAGAGCAATATCCCCTTATTGCTCTTTTCTTATTTAATTTCTTCTCAAAATGAAAATTTACCACTATTTATATATTAGCACGGCAATTTTAATAGCTTCGTGCGCAAAAACCGAAGACAAATCTGTGCAGGTGACTAACCCGGCAGATTATGAAGCTTCATTACGAACTGACAACACAAAAAACTATACCAATGCAGTTGCCGAAAAAGATTTCTGGTCAAATAAAATGTCTGCAGATACAACAGGAGTTGGTAGTTTGGGACCTCTGGCAGGAGCATATACAAGTATCTTTTCTACTACCGGAGATGCGCAAAACCTATACAATGCCGAAAAGCTATTAAAAAAAGCAATTTCTAATTCAGCAAATAATAAAGACGCTTATGTACGTAGTCTTGCCCGTAATTATATTTCTCAGCACCGGTTTAAAGAAGCTAAAGAAATTTTGGAGGAAAGCTATAGCGGTATTTCAAACAAACGAGCTACAGAATTTGTTTTGTTCGATGTGTATATGGAATTAGGACAATATGATGATGCATACAAAATGTTGGAACTAGTAAAAAACAATTCAGACTACAACTATCTTATACGTGTGGCAAAGTGGAGCGACTATAAAGGCGATCTGGATAGTGCTATTACGTATCTTGAGAAGGCGCGCGACATCGCAGATTCCCGAGAAAGCAAGCCGTTGAGGATTTGGATCTATTCTAACATAGGAGATTTTTACGGTCACGCTGGCAGAATTGAAGACGCCTATACTGAATATTTAAAAACGTTACGGCTAGATCCTGGAAATGCCTACGTTAAAAAAGGAATTGCCTGGATATTGTACTCTGCTGAAAAAAATACAAAAGCGGCTAATAAAATTTTAGATAGTGTTATGGTGCAACATAACGTACCTGATTATTATTTACTTAAAGCCGAAATGGCCGAATACGAAAATAATGAAGCCGAAAGTGAAGCCTACACAAACAAGTTCCTAGAAGCTGTAGAACAAGGTAATTATGGTGCCATGTACAACGCTTATTTAATTGAAGTATACGCAGATAAGAACCCTGAAAAAGCCTTAGACTTAGCAACAACAGAAGTTGGTAACAGAGCCACACCAGAAAGCTACCATTTACTGGCATTGGCACAATTAAAAGCGAATAAACAAGAAGAGGCACTAAGGACTATAGAAAATCAGGTACAAGGAAAAACGTCGGAGCCAATGGCATTGTACCACAGTGCTATGGTTTATAAAGCAAACGGTGCTACAGAAAAAGTGAATGCTTTAAAAAAAGAGCTCTTGGAGGCCCAATTTGAGGTAGGTCCCGTTTTATTTAAAAAAATACAGAATCTTTAAAACCAAGATGGTAGAACTTTCGTAAATATTAGTACAATGGTTGGTTATCCAAGTTGATGATCAATAACCGGAATTTACCGGTTTTTTCAGAGTTTTTTTGTTAGTTGAGCACCCTTTTAGTCGGGGGTGCTTTTTTTATGGCTGTTAGTTCAAATAAAAAGAGTCCATCGAAATGATTTAGATTTCAATGGACTCTTTAAAATATTCTCTCTTAGTAAGAATGTGCTATTATTTATTGTTATAGTTAGATTCCGGGATTAGAAACAGTTCCTAATACATATAGTTGACTTAACGTTGGAGTTTCACTTCCTCCTTCAGGCTCTAAAGTAATTCCGAAACCTTCAGCAAGTGGGAATTTTTCAAACTTATAAAGATTTGGTTGCACTTCACTTAACTCTTCTAGAAGTCCCATGCTACTAGGAGTAAGCGGTTCCATAACTAAAGACCATACCTGATATACTTTGCCTTTTGGAGGTGCAGGTAAGCCTTTGGCATCAACATACGCTATACCATCGGTTTTATTGTATAATATTTTCGCAGAAGCTTCTGGTGCTACATCTTTATTACCTGGTAGTGTAACGGTATTAAATAGATCATCTCTAAGAACTGCTACAACGTTTTCGGTTTCCAGCAGGTTCTTTTCGGTAGTTTGTAGTTGTTCTTCAAGTTCAGTTTTCTCTGTAGTAGTAAAATCTATTGTTTCTTCTAATTCACTATTTTGGTTCATTGCCCAAAAGAGACCTCCTAATAATAAGATAGCAGCTGCCCAACCGGAGACTGCAGCCCAGTTGAAAGATTTTTCTTCAGAAACAGTCTTTCCGGTTCCTTTCGTGTTACGTATTGCGTTTACTATATACGTCCATACTCTGGTAGAAATAGCTGGTGAAACATTTTCTGCCAGTGTAATGAGGGATGATTCAATAATTTCTACCTCTCTTTTGACGTTCGGGTAGGTATTAATGGCAGCTTCAACTTCGCGGATATCATTTTCAGATAAAGCTCCACAAACGTAAAGCTCCAAAATTCCTGATTCTATAATTTCTTCTTCGTTCATATTATTGTGGGCCAATTACTAGCCATCTTAAATCACGTAGGCAGTTTCTGTTTCTGGTTTTGAGCGTGCCAAGTGGAATTTTTAAATTTTCAGCGGCGTCTTTTTGGGTGTATCCCTGAAAAAATAATAGTTCAATGATATTTATACACATTGGTTTCAATTTTTCTACAAATTTCTTTATCCCAATCGCATTTGTTGTACTATTTAAGTTGTCATAAGACGTCAAAATATCTACGAAATTTGTGGTAGTTAGGTTTTTTTTAGAATTTTTAAAGTTCTTAGATCTTGTTTTATCTATCGCTGTATTACGAGCTATATTAAGTATCCAGGTGAAAAATCGTCCTTTCTTAACGTCATACGCTTCAGAGTTGTCCCAAATTTTTATAAAGGAATCCTGAAGTACTTCTTCAGCTATTGTTTCTTCTAAGACAATACTGTATATGATGCCGTATATAGCTTCAGAATACATTGTATATAATCGTTCAAATGCTTTCTCATTTTTTTGCTGCATTTGAAGGATCAATAAATCCGGTTGTTCCATGTAATTTTTTTGTTTTTGTTACTACTAAAGTAGTCAATTCATTTGTCATTTCAGTATTGAATACGAAAATTTCAGTAATTAGCTATTTTATTGAGTTTAAATTACGATTATGTTAAAAATTAGTCAATTTTAGTGAAAAGTTTGTTAAATAGTGATAAATTTATAGCTTTACAAATCTTAATACCTACTTATAATTCTAATCAAAAAAAAATCAATTCTATGAAAAAAGTTTCCTTTGGAGCTTTGGCGGTTCTCTGTGGTCTGTTCTCAATACAAGTACAGGCGCAAACTGCTGAAGATCAAGTTGCAAAATCTTTAAATCATTTAATGGAAAGCAACAAATTACTCAGTGATGATGCACAATGGGTAATTACCGATCAAAACACCAGTAGTATTAGTGGTGTAAATCATATCTATTATAAACAAACTGTGAATGGATTTGAAGTGTACGGAACCGAATCTGGTGTACACACACTTGCCGATGGTACGATGCTCTCTGCCAACAATAAATTTATAAATACAGCGGCAAATAGAGCAACGAGTACTAGTCCATCAATTACGGCTATTCAGGCTGTTCAATCTGCGGCTTCTCAATTAGGGTACACAATTACTGAAGATCTATCGGTAATAAGCGCTAAAAATAATCAAGGACAAAGCACAGTTTTAACAAACGGTGGTATTTCAGTTAGTGAAATTCCAGCAACCCTGGTGTATCAGGCAAATCAGGAAGGACAATTGGTTTTATCTTGGGATATTTCTATTCAGGAAATTGAAAGAAAAAACTGGTGGAGTGTTCGTGTAAATGCTACGACAGGAGCTATTGTTGATAAAAATAACTGGATGGTTAGCTGTAATCTTGAGCATGATCATAGCAATCATTCAAGTGATACAACAAATCATAACAAAAATTTGTATGACATAATAGACTATTGTGAAAATGATACATTTGCTACAATGCCTCCTAATAGTTATGAAGTTATAGCATTTCCGAACGAAAGCCCGTTCTATTCTGGCAGAACTATTGAAACGAACCCACAAGACTTAGTTGCTTCACCTTTTGGATGGCACGACACCAATGGTGTTGCCGGCCCCGAATTTACGGTTACACGTGGTAATAATGTAAATGCTTACGAAGATGGAGATAACCAGGGTTTCCAACCAGATGGAGGTGCTACACTGGATTTTACTGGTCCAGGATTTCCTTTCGATCAAAATTATACAAATGGAATGCAATATGAAGCCGCTGCCATTACGAACCTATTTTATTGGAACAACATCATCCATGATCTTTTATTTCAATATGGATTTGATGAAGAAGGTGGTAACTTTCAAGAAAATAACTATAGCGGTCTTGGAGTAGGAAGCGACTCTGTAAATGCCGAAGCACAGGATGGTTCTGGTACCTGTAATGCAAACTTTGGAACACCGCCGGACGGAGGAAACCCACAAATGCAGATGTATATTTGCAATGATAAAGATGGTGATTTTGACAACCTTGTAATTATTCACGAATTCGGACACGGAGTATCTAACAGACTTACAGGGGGCCCAAGTCAGGCTGGTTGTCTTAGCGGACAAGAACAAATGGGAGAAGGATGGAGTGATTTTTTAGGAGTAATTATGACAATGAAACCTGGAGATATGGCTGAAACACCAAGACCAATTGGAACATACCTGTTTGGTCAGGGACCTACTGGTGGTGGAATAAGACCTTTTCCATATAGTACAGATCTTGCGGTTAACCCACAAACATACGACGATATTAAAACAGCAGCGGTACCTCACGGTGTAGGATCTGTGTGGTCTACAATGCTTTGGGAACTTACCTGGGCACTTATCGATGAGCACGGGTTGGGAGCAGATATTTATAACTTTACAGGAGATATAAATGTAGATGGTGGTAATGTGCAAGCATTAGCTTTAGTAATGGAGGGTATGAAGTTACAACCTTGTGCCCCTGGTTTTGTAGATGGTAGAGATGCAATTTTTGCCGCAGATCAGGCTATTTATGGCGGAGCAAATGAATGTATTATCTGGGATGCCTTTGCAAAAAGAGGACTTGGATTAAGTGCAGATCAAGGTTCTTCAGGAAGTAGAGGTGATGGAACCGAAGCTTTTGACACACCATCAGGAATGGCGAATTTTGCAGCACCAAACGATGTTTGTGAAGGAAGTCCTGAACTTACAGGCTTAGGTGGAGGAACACCATTTGGAGGCGTATATTCCGGACCAGGTGTTACAGATGATGGAAACGGAAATACCTATACTTTTAACCCAACAACTGCAGGACCTGGAGTTCATACTATCTCTTATGAGGTACAAGACGGGAACTGCTCATTAGCGTCCACAGATACAGACACAATTGAAGTTATTGCTGTAAGCGATGGCCCGGTAACAACCGATGATGATATTGTTTGTGGTGAAGAAGATGCTACAGTAATTGCGACACCAGTAAATCCAGCAAACGTAATTTACTGGTACGATGATCCAACTGGAGGTAACCTTTTATTTGAAGGATCTAGTTATACATTTTCCCCTACCGTTACAACATCTGTATTTGCACAGGAAAGACCCGCCGGTCCAGCCTCAAAACTTGTTGTTTCTGAACTTACATTTGAAACACCAGACAGATTAGAAATTCAGAATGTTGGAGATGCTTTCGATTATACAGGGTATACTGTTGCAGTAAGCGACGAGCCTTATACAAATATAAACACAGTTAATCCAGTAACACAATCTCTAGGAAATATGACAGCAAACTCTGTTGAAACCTGGAGTGACGAGTCTTCAAACGGAGATTACTGGGGATCTAACATCTGGTGGGGTAACACTGGTAACGGTTGGGTTGTTATAATTGACGACGCAGGAAATGTGGTAGACTCTATTTTCTGGAACTTTTCTGAAAGTGAGATAGCAGATTTTAATGTAAACATTAACGGCTTTAATATTACGGCTGCAGACCTTGACTTTATTGGAGACGGTGCAGAACTAACCGGAGAATGCTTCAATTCCTGGAGAAGAGAAGGCGATACCGATATGGGATCAGATTTTCCAGATACTTGTTTAGGTTCAGATTTTGGAACACCTAATTCGGACATTGGAGATGTTTCAGGGTTCTTAGGCTGTTTATCACTACGCTCAGAAGCTATTGTAATAGTTGGTGAAGATATCACAGATCCTACTTTAACCTGTCCGGCAGATGAGTCTGTACTTGTAAATTCAGGAGAGCAATATACTATTCCAGATTATACAACTACTGTCAACGCAGCAGATAATTGTACACTATCTCCAGCAATAGCCCAAATTCCTGTTTCAGGAACACAGGTTGGTGTTGGTGTAACAGAAATTACCATAACAGTAACAGATGATGCTGGAAATGATGTTTCTTGTACATTTGATCTTACTGTAGAGGAACTTTTAAGTGTAGCAGATAGCAAACTTGAAAAAGGAATTGTATTATTCCCTAATCCTACAAATGGAAATATTACGCTTA
The DNA here is from genome assembly GCA_963793275.1 of uncultured Flavobacteriaceae bacterium. GTDB lineage: Bacteria > Bacteroidota > Bacteroidia > Flavobacteriales > Flavobacteriaceae > Marinirhabdus. The sequence continues at coordinate 1,391,142 of CAWBZL010000003.1, read as the reverse complement.
GCAATAGCACCGACTTAGTATTAACAAATGCTATTATTACAGATGTAAATGGAAGAACCATTAATACGTTCGACCTTTCAAATGCAGAAACTAGTACAACGCTTTCTTTAGAAACTTTAGCAGCAGGTCTTTATTTTGTAAAGATCAGCACTGAAGATGCAAGCATTGTAAAGCGTATTGTTAAAAAATAAGAAGCACAATAAACCGCTTATATAGTAAAGCCTTGACTATAAATTAGTCGAGGCTTTATTTTTGGTATCCTTTTTGAATATGTTATGTTGTAACGCACTGAAACATAAAGTAAACACTGCAACCTATACGCGTGTCTCTAAAAAGAAACAGTAGCATACTAAAAAAGCCTCTCGATATACATCAAGAGGCTCTTTTAAATATAAGAGTTTTTTACTGAATAATTCCACCGCAACTTACTCTGGCTCCGGCATCTCCTGAAGGCTGAGAGGTAAAATCATCTGCTCCCTGGTGTACAATTATTGCTTTGCCAAGAATGTCTTTCTTCTCGTCTCCACAACCAATACACCATAAGTCTGTAGTAATGCTTACAGTTCCTTCTCCACTATCGGTAGCTTCAAAATTACCAATATCGCCTCTGTGAAAGCCATCTGCAGCACCCCATTTGCCGTGATCTTCAAAAGTGGGATTCCAGTGACCGCCGGAAGACTTCCCGTCTGCCGAACTACAATCTGCCTTTTCGTGGATATGTATTGCGTGCGTACCTTGTGAGAGTCCCATTAATTTAGCCTTCATAGTAACAGTACCATTTTCTTCTACAAAGTTCACTTCCCCGGTTGCTTTACTATCACTTTTGGATTCTAAATTGAAGGAAACTGATTTGTTTGAAGCCATTTTATTTTCGGTAACTACTTCAGTTGTTTCCTCTGCATTATCCATCGTAGTATCTTCTTTCTTTTCTGAATCATTTTTACAGCTTACAAGTCCGCAAAGAACTAATCCCGCTAGTATTATTTGTATTTTTTTCATTTGGATTGGGTTTTAAATTAATATGAAAACTAAATGTAAGAACTAACTTCGGGCTACCCAAAAATTTAAAGCAATCTTAACGTGTTGTTTTTAGCAACCGTTTCAAATCTGTAACGCCCATCTTTAGATTTTCGCATATCATTAAAGCTTTATCAACCCTCTTTTGGGTATCCTTAACCCGGATTATAAAATAAATGAGACTCCGCTTCTTACCGTCTGTTAGTAGCTTAAAGCGTTGAAAGGCCTCATAATCTGTTTCAAGAACAGCGCTAAATTCTTCAGGCATGTCTACACCGTAGTCCGTGTTGTCTTCTATAATTTGAAGTTCAAAAAAATCTGAAGTTGTAACCCCTAATTCTTTTTGATACCTTTTCCCGAAGCTAATTAAGACCTTATTATTACGTTGGTGTAGTTTTCCGTGAAAAGAAATCTCGTTCCCTTTAAAAAAAGCTTTTAACGCTACTCTGGAATGGCCGTTTTCTAAAAAAGATCCTGCTTCTTCAGCAGGAATAACAATCCCGTGGGTGCCCATTATAGTTACTTCAAATATATTGGAGTGCACTTTTTGTTAGATTAGCTGCGTTATAATTTGTGTTTTACTGTGTAAGGTTTTGTGAACAGGACATTTATCGGCTATTTGCAACAGGCGTTGTAGTTGCTTTACATCCAGATCTCCCGTAACCTTTATTTCTCTGGTTAAAGTGTCTATTTTGGAGGTTTCCGAATTTTCACAGTTTTCACAGTCTACTGCATAATCTTTGGAGTAACTGGTATGAACTTCTACATTTTCAATGAGCCAATTCTTACGTTTCGCATACATTTGTATGGTCATAGCAGTACAGGCTGAAAGACTACCGGCGAGAAGCTCGTAGGGTGTTGGACCATAATCCTTACCACCAACGCGTGTGGGTTCGTCTGCTTTTAAATAATGATTACCAAGTTTTAGCAGCGTGGTGAAACCGTCTTCATCATCTAAACTTGCAGCAACCTGGTGAGTGGTTTTTATTTGTTCTGGTATGGGTGCCGAAATATACCTTCCTGCCCAACCTGCAATTACTTTCCCAACATAGGCGGCACTTTTCTTGTCTATTAACAAATGTTCAGTTCCATCCAGGGTTACAAAACTTTTTGGGTGTTTTGCAGCGTGGTATATCTCTTCAGCATTTTTTATGGAAACAGTGGCATCTTGAGGTGAATGTAGAATCAACAATGCTTTGCCATCTAGTTTAGCAGCAGCTTCTTCACAGGACTGTGTTTCCAAATCATCAAAAAACTGCTTTTTAAACATAAAGTCACGTCCTGCCAGTTCTACAAGTCCTTTTCCTTCTTTTTCAATTTCTTTAGCCTTGTCACCAAATTGTTTTTTTACGTGCACGGGATTACTTGGGGCACCAATCGTTGCGAGGGCTTCTATGGTTTCAATTTCCGAAGCTGCAAAAATCGCCGCTGCACCACCTAGTGAATGCCCTACCAATAGGGAAGGCGCTTTGTACTCACGTGCCAGAAAGTTTGCCGCACACTCCAAATCTGCGACGTTACTTGAAAAATTAGTATCGGCAAAATTACCATCACTATCTCCCAATCCTGTAAAATCGAAGCGTAAAACGCCAAATCCTTCGCTGGCTAGAGCTTTACTTACATTACGAACGGCACTAAAATCTTTTGTACAGGTAAAACAATGCGCAAAAATTGCAAAGTTGTGTGGATCCCGTTCTAGTGGCAAATCCAATCTCCCTGAAAGTATATCTCCGTGGGCATTCTGAAATGTGATTTTGCTTGATTTCATAGCATATTTTTTAGTATGGAGTTTTGTCGATTATTATGTAATTTTTATAAAAGTCTCAATCGAATGATGGTAATAACAGTATTCTAGTTTAAAGATACAGTATATAATTTTTATGCATAAAAAAAGTGGGCGATCGCCCACTTTAAAAAAGTATAAAATCTGATATTATTCACCCAGATGTTTTTTGTAAAATTTAAAGGTTTCGGCAGCTACGTCTCTTCCCAATTTTAACCCTGCTACATTATCTGCCTGAATATGATAGCCGCCTAAAACTCTGGATTGCCCTGCCATTTCTGCGGTTTCAGTAAATGTAGGGAATTCTAATGTGACGGCTTCACCATAATCTTCTTCATTTTCAGTAAGTGATCCCGGAATAAGTTCTACTGAAGATCCAAAAGTATCGCTTCCTGTCCATAATTCCAATGCTTTAGCACACGCCCCACTTATGGTACTGTGGCCAGATGTATAACTGGGAAAGGGAGGGCAGAGGAAGGTGTCTGGCGAATAAGGCCTCCATTTCTTCCCATCCATCGTTACCATTCCTATTCCCGGGCCACCCCAGGCTTCAATTTTTTTATCTTCATAATATTTATGAACCAATGCATACGGTCTTGCAAAATCGTAGAACATTTTAGAATCCCAGGATGCTATAAAAGCATCCATAGCTGTCACTTGATTTAAGAAATACATTTTTACATCTTCATCGAGTGTATGGTTGTCTCTCCTGGATACATCCTGAGCAAATTTTAACCAATGCCCGGCTTGTTGAGCAGAACGGGGACCATCCCGCATAAATTCTACCAAAGCCTTCTGTTCCATTGTAAGGTTGGCTTGTAACATGATGACTTCTTCAACTTCTTCTTCTAGTTGTTTTGAACCAATTTTAGGAGGTGGCCCAGGTCTAAATTGGTCTCCCGATTTTAAAGCTATAGGTTTTACTTTGTCCCAATATGGCGTTAAGCATCCAGGAGCAAAGCGTCCTCCTTTACCATCTGCAAAGTATTTTGGTTGCCAACGATTTTGATCTACATTAGTTTCAGCATCATTAACGGGGGTATACAACGAGTAATCAAAGTATGGTTTACCGTTGGATTCGCCAATATCTCCATACTGATTAGATCCATCGTTTTTTCTGGCTTCTATTACAGCCCGTGCTGCTAAGTTGCCAATCCCTTCCGGCGTAGTGGGGTCAAGACTTTCGTTTGTTGGGTCAAAACCTAATTCTTTCATGTATGAAGTGAATAATTCTTTATCTGAAAAGTAATATTCATTCATAGCACGATAAGCGGCAAAGCTTATGGCAATCTCTTTATTTTTGAGTGTTTGTTCTTTACTTGGGCGACGTCCAACACCATCTAAATAAACAGGGATCGCATTGGCATCATATCTGGACCACGCATCAAAAACGGCAGTAAAAATTAAACCTAAATACCTGGAAGTAATTGTGGGTCTGGGCTTAAATTTTTCGGTATCGTTTGCGGTTGCCGTAAAAGCCATTTGACCCCATTTATAGGCAATATTATTTTCGCCTGTGGGTTGGTTAATTTCAGTAGCTGCAGTTTCGCTGTTGTTAGTTTTATCTTTACAAAAAATAACTGTTGTGCATAAAATACACAGGAGTATTACTTTTTTCATATTGTGGATTGATTGTTTAATAGTACAAGTATAAAAAATAATTGCGAGTAGTAGTTTAGCAATCAAAAAAAAATAGCTAAGGCGTAGATGTCTCCGTAAAATCCAGACTAAAATGTAGCTGTAAGATCAACCTGTCAAAATCGGGTCCATCCAGATGAATTCTTTGATAGCCAATCCTGGATTTTATTAGCTTACTGAATTTGTAACTTAACCCCAATCCTAACCAGTTTTGAGCAAAATTAGGCTCATCTCCCACATTAAGCCAAATTTCATTATAAACGTCTGCACTCCAAACATCCAAGAAAGGATAGGTAATCTTTCCCATATATCTAAACCAATGCCGCGTATCTGTATCGCCATTAGCTACTATAATCCTATTTTCCAGACGTGCTCTATGGTCTACCTTAACTTTACCTATGTTGTGGTCTAAATAGATATCTTCAACAATACGGTGTTCGTCAAAAGAGGGTGGTGTATCTGAAAGATAGGAGAAATCGTTTCTGAAATACGCGTATCCAATACCTGCTGAAAGCCCTTCCATAATTCGGTATTTGGCACCTGTACGTATTTTAAATTGCTGAATTTCACTCGTCAACTCAAAAAACCGTACCTGCGTTTGTAACCCAACCGAAATTTTTTCTGAAAGTTTACTACTTGAAGATAGAATATACCAGGCTCCTGTTTCATCAAATTCATTTTGTTGCGCGTTTACTGCTCCCATTGTTATAAGGGTGATAGCGAGCCCTATAATTTTTTTATACATCTAATTTCAATTATTTTAATTTAATAACTTATACGCCGGAAGTTCGATGAGACTGCTACTACCGGTTCCTTACACACACGGCCAATCAACCTTACATTGTTATTCCAGAGTATATATTTTAGTTTCTTTAAAGTTCGGTATTTCAATTTTTTGGAGCACTGCTTTATATTCCGGCCATTCCTTGTTAAAAAAAGCATTGGTAGCTTGTACAGCATTCTTTAATTCGTCTTTGGCTTGCTGCATTAACATACGTTCGGTTTCCGTCAGGCCTGCAGGTCTGCTTCCGCTGTACCAGCTTGCCTGCCCAATACGCTGCATTACTGTCACTTCAGGATTACGGGTAATCCCCTGTCGCTTGTCTACCTTACCAAGGTACATTGCAATTAAAGAGTCTATTTGTTTAGTAGTTTCTTTGGTTAATTCAAGTTCTTCTTTATATTTTTTCTTGTCTTCTTTCGCTAACCTTTTACTGAAATTTTCTGCATCGTTTTTACTTTCAACCAATTGTTTTACAACATCGGCTGCCATTTGCGTCATTTTCTGAATCTCCTTGGAAGCATTGTAACTATCGGTTATTGCCTGTTGCGGAATATCCAACCTTGGGTCGCTTTCTACCTTAATAGTTGTGGATGTACTATTCCCATCGTGTTCCAGCGTCACATAATAGGTTCCGGGCTTTACCTGAGTACCTCCCGGCTCACCACGACGTTTTCTTAGCGTTCTTGAAGGGCGGTCGCCACCGGCTTCATTCATACGCCAGCGCCAGGTATAGATTCCCGTACTGTCCGGAACTTTTGTTGTAAGCGTTCTGATTAATCGGGTGCCATCATAAATTTTCATATAAATTGAATCTTTACTGGGTTTTCCTTTTTCCCTCTCATCGTCTTCGGCTATTTCAAGTAGATCATCTTTTAATTCCTCAGTTTCATTTTCATCTTCGTCTTCACTCTGGCTTTTCTTAGCTTCGGTAGGGGAAGAGTCTTTCTTTTCATTAGGATTCTTTTTGAAATAATACCGAATCCTTGCCCCACTGGCTCTGTTTTCACCGTGATAGGTTGCATCACCTCCAAACCTGCTCCCGGTAGGTTGCTGGTAAGAGGCCTGATATGCGGTTGGCGGACTAAAAACCCGTATGGTTTCATTTAAAAGTGAGGTATTCTTCGCGATTTCCCGAAGTGGTTTTATATCATCCAGTACCCAGGCCGCGCGTCCAAACGTACCAATGACCAAATCGTCCTCCCGTTCCTGAAATACCATGTCTTTTACCGAAACTGTAGGAAACCCATGCGTCCATTTTAACCAATCGCTCCCGGCATTTGTGGAAACGTACAATCCATCATCGGTTCCTAAAAAGAGCAGGTTTTTTTCTTTTGGATCTTCAGCAATACAAAGTGCGTAGCTTTCAGTATCACCTTCAGCAACAATACGCGTCCAGGTTTTTCCGTAATTAGTGGTTCTGTAAGCGTAAGGAGTGTAATTAAATCTTCGGTAATCGTTTGCTACGAGCAACGCTTCTCCTTTATTCTTGTTACTTGCTTTAATTTGTACAATCCAGCTTCCTTCAGGTAAACCAGGAATATTCGCCGAAACATCGGTCCAGTTTTCTCCGCCATTTTGGGTATAATGTACGCGTCCATCGTCACTTCCTACCCAAAGCATATTTTGTTCCAGGGGAGAGGGTTCAATAACCAGAATAGTAGTGTGATTCTCGGCTCCTGTTGCGTCCATAGTTAATCCGCCACTTTCACTTTGTTTTTGCTTTTCAGGATCGTTGGTCGTAAGATCTGGTGAAATAACCTCCCACGTTAACCCTTTGTCGGTAGATTTATGAACAAACTGACTTCCGAAGTAAATAGTGCTATTCTCAAAAGGGTCTATATTAATTGCACTATTCCAGTTAAATCGCAGGAATACATCCGGATCTGGATGATTGGGTTTTACGGTGTAATTATTTCCGGTACTATGATCGTATCGACTTACAAATCCCTGTTGGCTCATGCTCCAGCCGTAGCGGCTATCATCCCTATCCGGAACTACGTCAAACCCATCGCCAAAACTTATTTCCTGCCAGTAGCTATTTCTAATACCTTGTGCTTTCCAAACATAGGCAGGACCTCTCCAGCTACCGTTATCCTGCATTCCTCCATACACATTGTAAGGAAATTCATAATCTACATTAATATGATAAAATTGCGCTACGGGTAAATTACCCACAAAGCGCCACGATGTTCCTCCATCGTGAGTGATGTTCATCCCACCGTCATTTCCATCCATCATAAAACTACCATCTTCAGGGTGGATCCACCAGGCGTGGTGGTCCGGGTGCACGCCATTATCTACACCGTATGCAGGCATTAATTGGTTGAAATTTTTCCCGCCGTCTTCAGAAACATTCACATACGTAAATACTGAATATACTCTATTTTCATTCTGCGGATCTACGAAAATATCGCTGTAATAAAAAGGACGATTTCCAATATCGTTTTTGTCGTTTATTTTTTTCCAGTTGAAGCCGCCGTCTTCACTTTTGTAGAGGGCGTTCTTTTTGGCTTCTACCATAGCATACACAACATCTGGCTTATTTGGAGCAATAGCAAGACCAATACGGCCCAATTCGCCCTTTGGCAAACCATCTGCATCTGTCCTTTCCTCCCAGGTTTCACCGCCATCGTGCGTTATGAATAATCCGGACCCTTCGCCACCACTTTTAAAGAACCATGGATCGCGTTTGTGTTCCCACATGGCAACTATAATTTTATTGGGATTGGTAGGATCCATTACCATATCTGCCACCCCTGTCTTTTCATTCTGGAAAAGTATTTTTTTCCAGGTGTTTCCTCCATCTGTAGTTTTAAAGACACCACGTTCGGGATGTGCACCCCAGGGAGAGCCAATGGCACCAACGTATACAACATTAGGATTTGTAGGGTCTATTAGGATTTTGTGAATATGACGGGTTTTTTCCAACCCCATCGCGATCCAGTTTTTTCCACCATCAAGGGATTTGTAAACGCCATAACCGCCATTTAAACTATTTCTTGGGTTTCCTTCACCAGTACCCACCCAAATTACACTTGGATTACTTTGCTGAATAGCCACCGCACCAATAGAAGCCGTCTTTTCATTATCAAAAATTGGAGCCCATTTTATACCGCCGCTGGTACTTTTCCATAACCCCCCGGAAGCAGTTCCCACGTACATCACGTCCGGGTTATTAGTAACAACATCTATAGAAGTAACCCTACCAGACATACCTCCCGGACCAATATTTCTGGGTTTCAGGTCTTTAAGAATATCGTTAGTGAGTTGTTGTGCCGAAAGACTTGCTGAAATTACAATAAAAAGGAGGAGGAAAATATGTTTCATGTGTTGCTGAAATTTTAGAAATTTAAAGATACTAAAAACCTTTCGGTCTAAAATAAAAGATGTCTTTTCAAAATGAATAATAGATTCTAACTTTTGTTTAACAAACAACTCGTATTTCTTCTACATTAAAGTGGTATTTTTAAAAGATGAAAAAGAATCCGCCTAAAACAGGTTTTGTATTTACCAAACATACTCCCAAGGAACAATCTATTTTTGATAGACTTTTTGAGATTTTCCAGGAATTAATTACCCATACTTCGGGAGACTTTGACGAGGCTATTGATTGGTTACGGCAGTTAGATAAGGAATATAAACTTACAACACCAGACTATACCATAGACGATTTTATTGCCGAGTTAAAGGAACGTGGCTTTATTCGTGAAGAGTTTAAACCGGACGGAACAGGTAAAGGAAAAGGTGACGGAAAAGTAAGCATTACTGAAAAGCTGGAACGTGCGCTTAGGAAACGCGCTCTGGATCAAATTTTTGGAAAGTTGAAACGCAAAGGCGTTGGAAATCATAAATCGAAATATAAGGGCAGGGGAGACGAGCAATCTGGAGAATTCAGAAACTATCAGTTCGGAGATGCTTTGGATCGTATTTCTATGACCGAAAGCTTAAAAAACGCACAAATTAATCATGGATTAGGAGAGTTCCGCTTGACGGAAAATGATCTGGTTGTAGAAGAAACAAATTTTAAGGCACAGATGAGTACCGTGCTAATGATAGACATTAGTCACAGTATGATCTTGTATGGTGAAGACAGAATAACACCCGCCAAAAAGGTAGCCATGGCGCTGGCCGAATTAATTACCACACGCTACCCAAAAGATACCCTGGACATTCTTGTTTTTGGGAACGATGCCTGGACTATAAAAATTAAAGATCTACCTTATTTAAATGTTGGACCTTACCACACCAATACTGTCGCAGGCTTAGAATTGGCGATGGATATGTTGCGCCGAAAGAAAAACACCAACAAACAAATATTTATGATCACAGACGGAAAGCCAAGTTGCTTGCGTTTGCCGGATGGTCGTTATTATAAAAACAGTAATGGACTGGATGAGTACATCGTGAACAAATGTTATATGATGGCGGCCCAAGCCAGAAAATTACATATTCCCATCACGACATTCATGATCGCCAGCGATCCCTATTTGCAACAATTTGTAGACCATTTCACCGAGGCAAATCAAGGAAAAGCCTTTTATACAGGACTATCTGGTCTGGGAGAAATGATCTTTACAGATTATGAAAATAATAGAAAACGGAAATTAAGATAATAAATAACGCTCCTCTTGAGAGGAGTTAAAAGGGTGTTCCCTGGATTTTTTAATTACCATCCTTTTAAAATCACCCTAACCCCTTTAAAAAGGGAATACAGAAAAATAAATTATGGAAATAAAAAATATCAAAACCTTCGGTCATTTAAAAGATGCCGGATACAGCTATAAATCTATTAAAGAAGAGCTACGTAAGAATCTGCTTCAAAAGCTAATGAAAAAAGAAGTGGTGTTTGAAGGCATACACGGGTACGAATTTACAGTAATTCCGGAGCTGGAGCGCGCTATTCTTTCAAAACACAATATAAACCTTCTTGGATTGCGTGGGCAGGCAAAAACCCGATTGGCACGCCAAATGGTGTCTTTATTGGACGAATATGTCCCTGTTGTTGAAGGAAGCGAGATCAATGACGATCCATTTAAACCAATTTCAAGGTATGCAAAAGAGTTGTTAGCTGAAAAAGGAGATGACACCCCAATAACCTGGTTACACCGTGATGAACGTTTTGCTGAAAAATTAGCGACACCAGATGTAACGGTAGCCGATATTATTGGCGATGTAGACCCTATAAAAGCTGCAAATTTAAAACTGACCTATGCAGACGATAGGGTGATCCATTTCGGGATGATCCCGAGAGCAAACCGCTGTATTTTTGTGATCAATGAATTGCCGGATCTGCAAGCAAGAATTCAGGTAGCGTTGTTTAATATTTTGCAGGAAGGAGATATTCAGATTAGAGGGTTTAAGTTGCGGTTACCTATGGATATTCAGTTTGTGTTTACCGCAAATCCTGAAGACTATACCAACCGTGGAAGTATTGTAACGCCTTTAAAAGATAGAATTGGTTCTCAGATCCTAACGCATTACCCGGAATCACTGGATGTTGCAAGAACCATTACAGCTCAGGAAACAGTAGCCGCTCAGGCCGATAAACCGAATGTATATGTTCCGGAACTTGCCAATGATATCCTGGAACAAATAAGTTTTGAAGCCCGGGAAAGCGAATTTATAGACTCCAAAAGTGGCGTAAGTGCCCGATTGAGTATTACAGCTTTTGAGAATTTATTAAGCACCGCAGAACGCCGCGCTTTAATGAATGGGGATGAAAAAACGACCGTTCGATTAAGCGATTTCATGGGAATTATTCCCGCCATTACCGGTAAAGTAGAGTTAGTGTATGAAGGAGAACAGGAAGGTGCGAATGAGGTAGCAAAGCAATTAATTTCAGATGCTGTAAAAACGGAATTTTTAAACTACTTTCCAAAGATCGAAAAATTACAAAAAGCAGGAGATCCAGATGTATATGAAGATTTGGTAAGCTGGTTTTTTGAACAAACAGGTGGATTTGAATTATTGGACACATTTGATGATACCGAATTCAATTTACAATTGGATAGAGTAGAACCTCTGGACGATTTACTTGATAAATTTGGGAGCGATTTTAAAAAGGAAGACAAACCGTTCTTGAAAGAAGTAATTCTTTGGGCACTGGTATCCCTGAAAAAATTAAGTAAGTATAATTTAAGCGATGGACTTCGGTTTAAAGATGTGTATGGCGGGTATATTAGCGGGCTGTAATGTAGTTTTTGGTAGATAGGCGTTAGAATATAATTGCCTGGTCATATACTGGCTGCTTTCATTCACTATTTGTTTTGTTTTGTAAATTCTTAGATGGTTTAGCTTTATATAAACGTAAGTTTTTTTCATTTTAGCAAAAAGCTTCATCAGCATTTATGTGTCATTAATATATTTTTTATTCATTTCACATTTCAGCAATAGCTTTTATAATTAAAATGAGTCCGCTTAGGACCATAATAGTAATAAGCCATCTTCTAAAAGCTAGTTTACTCATACGCTTTAACAGCCATTTGCCTATTAGGTTTCCAACAATCGCTCCCAGACCTACGGCAATTCCGAGGATCCAGAGTTCTTTTGTCATAAGACCGAAATACGTATAACTCCCTATCTGTGCAATACCCAAAAAGAAACTTTGGGCGCTTTTGGTCCCAATTAATTCTTCTTTATCAATTCCTACATTCAATAAAAACGGATTTAAAATTGGCCCCATCCCACCAGTAAAAGTTCCTATAATAGAGATAAACAACCCTAACGGAATGAAATACCAAAGCTTCACAGGAAATGAGCGCTCTTTTTTTCCAAATCTATATTGAAAAAACGTACTTATTAAAAACAAGCCTACTATAATTTGCACCCAGTATATTTTTACTTCGGTAAAAACCCAGGCCGCCAGTAAGGCTCCAAGCATCGCCGAAGGAACATAATACCAAAATACTGTCCAGTTTATGTGTTTCCAGAAAATGATAATGCGCGAAGGTCTGCTTATAAAACTCCCCAAATTTATAACCTGCGCAGTTTTTGAAGCACCCAGTAAAAAATTGAGGATAGGGATTTGCATGAATGCACCGCCGCCGCCACTAATTGTAGATAGCGTGAAGGCTGCAGCTCCAAGAAAGAAAAGCCCAAGGAGTAACCAGATAGATATTTCAGCAAAAAGATGGTCCATAAAAAAATCCCACAAGAAGCGGGATTAAAAGTACAATTTTATACTATTCTAGATATTAGGGATCACTAAATTTTGCCCGGGATGAATCATATCGGGATTCTTAAGAATGTCTTTATTTGCTTCAAAAATGGCATTATATTTCATAGGATCTTTATAATAATGCTTTGCAATTTTACTAAGAGATTCTCCACTTTCAACGGTGTGACGTGCATACACTGTAGTATCTGCTACATCAATATCTGCCATAATATCATTGGGGTTTTCACCTCCGGATGCCTTAATTTCATCCCATAGTAGGTTTTTTTCATATTGGGTATTTGCTACGCCTTTAATATGTAATTTATTTCCGTCTACTTTCACATCTCCGTTCTGGATTTTTAACTTTTCTCCTAAATCCAAGACGTTTTGATATTTTGCTTTAACCATAATTTAAATTTTAAGTTGTTATGAATATAAAGGTACAAAAAATACAGACGATACTTTTTTTTATAACAGAACTTTAAGCTGCGTATAACTTTTACACATGTTTTTAACTAAAAGTACCTTAACCACATTTTATTTAACGTAACATTAATGAATTGTTAGTAGTTTTTGCTGAATAGTAAATCTATATTTGCTTTAACAAATTTAAAAACCAACATATTATGAAAATGAGTAAAATATTTATGTCACTTGCTGTTGTAGCATTATTGTTTGCATCTTGTGATGACACAAAAAAGAAAGAAGCTGAAGCAAAAGCCGAAGCGGAAAGAATGGAAATGGAAGCCAATGCAAAAGCTGAAGAAGAAGCTAAAATGGTGGAAATGGAAAAAATGGAAATGCAAAAAAATTCAATTGCTTCTAAAGCAATGGCAAATCCTAACTATTCTACGTTAGTAGCGGCATTAAAACAAGCAGATTTGGCAACTACATTTATGGAGCCGGGTGAATATACTGTATTCGCTCCTACCAACGATGCATTTGCTAAAGTGCCAAAAGCTACTTTAGATAACTTAATGAAGCCAGAAAATAAAGAACAATTACAAGGTCTACTTAAGTACCACGTGGTAAAAGGTGAGTGGAAAGCAGATGCTGTTGTGAAAGCAATTAACGACAACAAGAATGCTTATAATGTAACTACTTTAGCTGGTGAAAATCTTACACTTTCATTGAAAGATGGAAAGGTAATGGTTAAAGACGGTAAAGGAAAAATGGCTACGGTTGCAGATGCTGATATGGATGCTTCTAATGGAGTAATTCACGGTGTAGACGCTGTCCTTATGCCAAAAGGATAATTCTTTGTAAGAAAAGAACTATAGAAAAGAGTCTCAATTTTGAGGCTCTTTTTTTATATTTAAAGATGAACAATTTTATAGCAAAAAACAAAAGATCATTTCTTGGTGGAGGTATTGCAACGCTCTTTATGGCTCTTGCTGTTTTTCTACTCGGTAATCTTTCTGGATACGAAGCGAAGCAACTTATTACTTCCTCGTTGCCTGGTATTAATATGCTCTGTAATACAGTTGTTTTAGCATCTGCGACTATCCTGGCATTACTTCTCACACTTTTAGGTATAAGTACCGGAACTGAATCCAGATTAAAAAAAGCGCATTATAAACAAGTACTTAGCATTGCTAAATTTGATACCATATTATTTGTAGGAGCACTCATTTTATTTCAACTTTTTAATATTCCTATAACTGAAGCAGAAAATGTTGAAACTTCCTGGTATAAAATAATCTATTGGGCTACAATTCTGTTTTCATCCATTTTAAGCGGGATGATGATCACGGTTATTCTTATGCTGTATAGCACAGTTACGAATATAATTCATATTGTAGGTTTAAATGAAGACCACCATCTTGTGAACGAAGATAAAATACAAGAAGAAGATACGAAGAAAGACTAAAATCCTCTGCTTTTTAAGTTATGAAAAATTAAAGCCCTGAAAATTTTCTTTTATATACCTAACAACTTCTTCCTGCGTCATAGCTGTAAATTTTGCATATCTCTTTTCGCTGTGAACATCTATTATTTCCAATAGTGCATCTTTCACTAATTGTGTGTCATTCCATTCCCGTAATGCTGAAACCACAGTTTGTAAGCACCCTTTTTTATATGCAATCTGTCCCAGGACGTGAACCAAAGTGTTTCGTACCCTACGGGTTTCTTCAAATTGAAGCATAGCTAGTAACGGTAGCACATCTTGTGGATGCGTTCTTCCGCGTAGTTCAATTCCGTGAGACACTTCTCTGCGGATCTCTTTTTCGGGATGATTTATATAGATTTTTGCCCACGCTAATACTGGTTCAGGATTTTTCTGGCTCATCTTTTTTAAAGATCCAATCACAGAGTTGCGTACTTTATGGTGCGCATCAAACAAAGCAGAGTCAAAAATGGATTGTACTTTTTCAAACTGAAACATTCCTATTTCTCCCGCAGCATTTACAATCGTTTGCCTTACAAGCTCACTCTCGTGGGATTCAAGACTTTTTAGTGAAGTTATAATTTTTTGCCGCAATTCAAATACTGCACTGTAAATACGTCCTACCCCTAAATACGTAGCTTTTCTGATGTAAATATCCGTGTCGATACCATATTTTTCAAGCACAGAACTATCGCGAGCTCTTATGGAATTCAATATCTCAAACTGAATGTCTGCTGTTTTTTTAGCGCGTGATTCTTTAGATAAATCGTAAAAGGCCATGTATATAGTTATAAATTAAATTTTTATCTTCAAAATGTTCCCCTCTCCAATTTCGGTTTACATATTGCTAGTTTTGTTCAACTATGTTCTCGAAAATTAAGTCGCATAAAAAGCGTAGTAACCTCATTTTTCATACCGCAGAATACAATTTCCACCATTTTTATAACCATGCTAATCGCCCGGGCAAGGAGTGGGGAGAAGAAATTTGTTGGCAAATTTCCATCTCAGTATTTACTTTTAAAACTTAAGGCATGCTCACTTTCTCCGTGCTCTCTTAGGAAATCAAGACGTTCTTTGGCTTCTTCAACCGTGGGAATATACCCTTCCTCTACATACCATAAAACCATATGCATTTTAGGCATTTTTTTGAACCATTCTTTTTTCCGTTTTAAAATTTCAACGTGGTTACTCTTATACCAAAGTTGAAGAAATTTTCCCTGTCTTTCTAAATGCTCATTATTACACAACTAGATGGACATTTTGAATTATCTTTCAGTAAGATATTCAAATTTTCTTAGATCGGTTTCTGTTTTTGCCTCGTGAGCAACACCCTCTTTCAGCACGATATTTTTATCTGAAATTTCCAACACGTCGTGATAGTAATGGTCTGTAACCAAAATACCTTTGTGTGTTTTTAAATTCACTAAAAATTCTTTGAGTTTCTCTTTATGAAGCGGTTCCAGCATTGAAAAAGGCTCATCCAGCATCAAAAACGGATGTGGTAAGTGGGAGAGGAGTACTACTTCAAAATATTTTAATTCGCCCAAAGACAATGCGCCCGTTTGTTTATGCGTCATTGTAGCAATATGCGGATCGTAAAATATGGCGTCTTGTTTTGCTTCAGCTGCGTGAAATAATGGAATTATATCCCGCACTTTTAGTTGCTTAGGTAAAAAAGGATGTTGCGGCAAATATGAAATGAGCTGTTTTGGAATTACTTCGGAAGGTTTTACCGGAGTATCACGAATGCTCAATGTAAGTTCGTCTGCTTTCAATGTTCCGAAGAGTAACTTCAATAAGGTAGATTTCCCTGAACCATTTCTACCGAAAAGTCCTAGCAATTCCCCTCGTTCTAGCGTAAAGGAAACATCTTTCACGATCTTCTTTTTTCCGAAGGATTTGGAAGCGCTATATACCTGAAGTTTTTCCAAAAACAAGAAGAAATAATGCCAGAAAAAGCATAAAAACAGGCAGTCCTACCAGCAAATTAATACAAAAAGATGATTTTAAAAGGTTCCATTTTGTGATGCCTGCATTGTAATACGTGTAGTATTCATTTTTCCTGAAACTATTAAAACCAACAAACCCGAATAGTATGCCCAATGTGCAGAATAAAAGATAACCCCAGTATACTCCAAAAAGACCCAAAGAAAGTACTCCCGTTGCAATTATGAATGGGAAGATAGCTTTGTAAAATTGCCAATGGAGGCGGTAGTTCATTTAAATGTAGACATTATTTAGTGATTACATCCGCTGTGCATAAAACTATTGCTTTCCTGATGCCAGGGGAAGGCTTCGCTTTGTTTTGTGTCTTCCCACCAAAATGGGCTGCGTTCTTTCGGTCTATTGCCTATTTCATTCATTGTATCGGCTTCATAAAGACGACCATTAATCATCACCATTTCAATGGTATTAGTATTTTCTATATTTTCAAGTGGATTCTCATTCAGTATAATAAGATCGGCGAGTTTTCCTGCTTTTAGAGAACCAATATCTTCCCCTGCGCCAATATATTCTGCCGCATTAATAGTGGCAGTTTTTAAGGCTTCCAAATTACTCATCCCTCCAGCGGCAAGCATCCACGTTTCCCAATGCGCACCAAGACCCTGCAATTGTCCGTGAGCGCCCATATTCACTTTTACGCCCGCATCGCTTAGCTGTTTTGCGGTTTTGGACACCAAAATATGACCATTTTCATATTCTTTTTCGGGAACCATCGTTCTGTGGCGTGAGCGACTGTCCACAACAGAGCGCGGTGTAAAGGTTAATAGCTTTTCATTTTCCCAGACATTATCACGCTGGTAGTAATAGTATTCACCATTTAACCCACCGTAGTTCACAATAAGGGTGGGGGTATAACCTGTTCCGCTTTTAGCCCAGATTTCCAGGACGTCTTTATACACAGGTGCCACAGGTATATTGTGTTCTACACCCGTATGGCCGTCTATGATCATTGTGAGATTATGGAAAAAGGTAGAACCACCTTCCGGAACAACATTTATTCCTTGCTCACGAGCAGCCTGTAAAACCTGTTGGCGTTGCTCACGACGTGGCTGATTGTAACTTTTTACACTCTTAGCCCCAAAAGCTTTCGTGCGTTTAATACTGCTTCGTGCGTCCTCTAAATTGTTAATTACAGCTTTAAAATCACCATCGGCTCCATATAATATAAATCCCGTAGAAAATAAACGAGGCCCCACCAAGTTTCCTGTTTTTTGTAATTCTGAAAGTGTAAAAACAGTCTCCGTATTTGCCGAAGGATCGTGAGCCGTAGTAACGCCGAACGCAAGATTAGCCATAAATTGCCAGTTTTGCTGCGCAGGAATTCCTGCTCTAAAAGCACCAATATGTGCGTGTGCGTCTACAAAACCAGGTATAATGGTTTTTCCTTGCAAATCATAGGTTTTCGCGCCCGCCGGGATACCTATCTTTTGTCCAATTCCTTTTATCTTATTGTTTTCAATAATTATGGTGCCATTTTGTATCACTTGGTCACCTTCCATGGTAATAATAGTAGCATTAGTAAACGCAATGATTCCAGTTGGGACATCTGCCGGAACTTCCAGACCTATTTTAATACCGCTTTCCGGCATTTCGGAAGGTTTTTCGGCGCCACCGGGAATAAAACTGAATTTTTCCTGCAACGTATTACTGAAATATTCATCTCCCAGCGTCCACATCACTTTTTGACTGTTTGGAGACCAGTGAATGTTTACCCCTGCATCTTTAGCTATTTGTTGGACAGGAACCGACTTGCTATTTCCATCCAGCGTTATTGGGCTTCCGTTTAAAACCAGAGGCGCAATATATACTTTATGAAGATTTGAAAATGCAACCCATTTATTATCGGGACTTGGCACAATATGGTTGGCATATTTCGAAATAAGATGTTCCTGTTTATCGTTTCCTTCTAAATTAACACTGATAAGTTTTTTGGTTAAATTTCCGAAGTAGGTACCGCCGGTTTGTAAAAAAATTCGCTTTCCATCGTTCGAAAACGTTGGATTTTCACCTTCGTCAGTGATAAATTTTTCTTTGCTGCCGGTGGTTGCGGGAATACTATAAATACCGGGTTTTTTGCTGAACGTAAAGCCTTGATCGCCATTTCCATCTTCTTTTCTGAAAACCAGTGTTTTCCCGTCTCTGGAGAACGACGGCGTACGATAGATTCCTTTGGACGTTGTAATTTTACTCCGACGTTCACCCGAAGGTGAGACAACAAAAATGGCACCTTTCTCAAGATCGTTCCAACTGACGTAGCTTATTAAGCTTCCATCTGGGGAGATGGTTGGTTCAAACTCAAAATCGGTGCCTGTAGTAAGTCTTTCAGGCGTACCATTTGGTAAATCCTTACGCCAAATATAACCCAAAGCATTGAATATTAAAAATTTTCCGTCAGGCGATGTTATTGCGTCTCTTATTACCTTGCTGGTAACATTTTCCGTATCAATTTTACTCTTCGTATGTACCGTTTCAGCCAGATCAATTTTTACGTCTGCTGTAAATGGAATTTCTGAAACCTGAAGGGAGTTTACATCTATTTTGTTGATGTTACCACCGCTCCAGAAAACAAGATCTGTATTATTCGGCATCCAGTCAAAATTTGGGTAGACGCCAAAAATTGCCCAGGCTTCTTGCTGGTCTTTGTTCAGCTTATCGTATAAGGGCCATTCTTCCCCTGTTTCCAGATCGTGGATATACAAAACGCTTTTTTCGCGAACTCTTTTTACAAAAGCCAGTTTAGAACCGTCCGGGGAAACTGTTGGACGAGCCGCACCTCCGGGACCACCTGTGATCGTTTCGGTAGTTCCGTCTTCAAAATTGTAACGTTTTATAACATAGATCTGGCTGTTAGGGTCCTTGTTATACTGAAAGGATCCACCCGGGTACATATCTTCAGAATAATACAAATACTTCCCATCGCTGGAAACATACGGCTCGTTCACATCCTGCTGGTCATTTTTACGCTCTGTTAACTGCAGGCCGCTTCCACCGGTAACGTGGTATTGCCATAATTCTCCCGCACCCAGGCTTCTCCCCGAAGTGAAATGTTTACGTGCAATTAAGTAATTTCCATCCGGCATCCAAACCGCATTATTGAGTAATCTAAAATCTTCTTTAGTAATTTGTTTTGCATCGCTGCCATCGGCATTCATCAACCAAATATTATCGCCACCTCCGGCATCACTGGTAAAAGAGATTTTTGAACCATCCGGACTAAAACGGGGTTGTATCTCAAAGGGAATCCCGCTACGGAGTACGTTTGCTTTTCCACCGGAAACAGGAATTGTATAAATATCTCCCAGCAAGTCAAACACGATGGTTTCTCCGTTAGGGCTTACATCCAGGTTCATCCAGGTACCTTCGTCTGTGGTGAAGCTATGTGTTTTATAGTTAAATCCCATCCCAGGATTTGCGACGTCCCATTCGGTTTTTTCGGTGTCTTTATCTTTTTTCTTCTTTTTTTGAGCGAAGGAATTTCCACTTAAAAGGATGGCAGTTGCAAGAAGCAGGTGTTTGTAATTCATTGGTACGATTTAGAGGGTGTAAAATACGTATTATTTTAGCACTGAAAAAAAAATGTACTTGGGAGTTTGAAAGGTTACTTCAGGTTATTACTGAAAATTGAATTATTCATAAGCTTTTAATCTACTGAAATCATTAGAAGTGACAATTTCAGAATATAATGATCTCCAAATAAAAAGGGTCGAAACCTTTGAAGATTTCAACCCTTTTTAATAACTATTTTATAGTTTCTAAAATTTCAGCGAAAGTGCCATTGCGGTGTACTCATCACCCAGATACGTTCTTCCTCCTGTTGGATACATAGAGAGACCAGATTCGTTCTTTTTTTTATGTAATTCCGGCACTAAAATACCAACACCTGCTCCTAATACATATCCTAGCGCTACGTCTGTTAAAAAGTGTTGTCCTGCCTGTATTCTAAAATATCCTACTGCGGCTGGTAGTGCTGCGGCTCCACTCCAAACTAGTACCTTTCCTGTTTCGCTTGCATCCGGATTTACATCACTATACACTTTTGCCATAAAAAAGGTTGCTGTGGCTGTGGCTGCTACATGTCCTGAATAAAAAGAACGTTGTCCATTTCCACTTCTTCTGCGGTCTAGGACCTGTATCTCCACTATCGTCATACACATAAGGCCTGCTTCGGTTTACTAATCCGGCTGTAACAGTGTACATAGCTGCAGTGGTCGCAAGACTCTCCAGATACATTCCAAGGTAAATTCCTGTATGGTCATTAATTTCGTCATCCAATAACATTGCAAATGGTGCAGCAAAAGAAATTGCAAATGGAATGTCACTTATTTTACTGGCATTCTCGTCATGATTACCTGCAGCCCATCTGTCCAGAAAATTGATATTATCAATGGTTTCTTGTAATCTTTCAGGTGTTCCAAAGTTATTTTGAAATTCCATTTCATCTATATCATCTTTATTCTGTACAAGTAAAAATCCACCAGCACTTCCCGCAAGGGCAGCACCCGTCCATATTCCATCGGTTGTCCAGTCCCATTCGTAGGGGCTTTCAGCCTTTTGGGCAGTTGCAGAAACGGTGATAAAGGCTAAGGCAAGTAGAATTAATTTTTTCATAAATGTAATAGTGGTTGTTTTATGTAGGCGAAAATAGAGGTTCAAAGCTTATGTATATTTTATATTAACAAATTGTTAAGCGTCTTTTATTGAAACTTTAGACTATGATAGATACTAAAAATTTTTTGAAAAGCATTTTTCTTAACAATTTAGGTTGCTGAATTGTTAATTACTTTCACGTTATATCGTTTTCCAATTTCTACCGAACCCCTATATTTAACGCTTATTCACGAGATTTTATGACTGAAACAAATTATACCGAAGACAACATACGCTCGCTCGATTGGAAAGAGCACATTCGTATGCGTCCCGGGATGTACATTGGGAAGTTGGGGGACGGTTCTTCGCCAGACGATGGAATCTATATTTTACTGAAAGAAGTCATCGATAACTGTATTGATGAGTTTGTAATGGGCTCGGGAAAAACCATAGAGATAAAGATAAAAGACAAAGAAGTTAAAGTACGCGATTACGGTCGTGGCATCCCCTTAGGAAAGGTGGTAGATGTAGTTTCCAAAATGAATACCGGTGGAAAATATGATAGTCGCGCTTTTAAGAAATCGGTTGGTCTTAACGGGGTAGGTACCAAAGCGGTCAATGCGCTTTCGGCATCGTTTAAAGTAGAATCGGTGAGAGATGGCCAACAAAAAACTGCCCGTTTTGAACTGGGAGAACTGGTAGATGATCCTGCTTTAGAAACAACCACGAAGCGTAAAGGAACTAAAGTGGTCTTTGTTCCAGATGAAAGCATCTTCAAAAACTACAAATACCGAAGTGAATACGTAGAAAAAATGCTTCGGAATTACGTGTATCTCAACCCGGGACTTACCATAGATTTTAACGGAGAAAAGTTCGTGTCCGAAAATGGCTTAAAAGACCTGCTGGAAGATGATATGAACAAGGAAGATATGTTGTATCCC
This sequence comes from uncultured Flavobacteriaceae bacterium, assembly GCA_963793275.1. Taxonomy (GTDB): domain Bacteria; phylum Bacteroidota; class Bacteroidia; order Flavobacteriales; family Flavobacteriaceae; genus Marinirhabdus. The sequence continues at coordinate 1,369,344 of CAWBZL010000003.1, read as the reverse complement.
GTGATTCATCTTAGGGGAGAAGATATTGAAATAGCTATGACCCACAGTAAAACCCAGTACAGCGAAAGCTACTACAGCTTTGTAAACGGGCAAAATACCACACAGGGTGGGACCCATCTGGCAGCGTATCGGGAAGCATTGGTAAAAACGATTCGGGAGCACTTTGGAAAAAACTATGATGCCAGCGATATCCGTAAATCGGTTGTGACTGCGATAAGCATCAAAGTGATGGAGCCTGTTTTTGAAAGCCAGACCAAAACAAAGTTGGGTTCTACCGATATGGGAGGCGAGCTACCCACCGTACGAACGTACATAAACGACTTTGTTAAAACGCAGTTCGATAATTACTTACATAAAAATACAGATGTAGCCGAAAAACTACAACGTAAGATCCTCACAGCCGAACGGGAACGTAAGGAGCTTTCGGGTATACGAAAACTGGCAAAGGACAGGTGCGAAGAAGGCAAATTTGCACAATAAAAAATTACGCGACTGCCGGATTCATTTTGGCGATAACAAAAAGGAACGCAATCTGGAAAGTACACTATTTATCACCGAGGGAGATAGTGCTAGTGGAAGTATTACCAAAAGCCGGGATGTAAATACACAAGCCGTTTTCAGTTTAAAAGGAAAACCTTTAAATAGTTACGGACTCACAAAAAAGATCGTGTACGAAAACGAAGAATTTAATCTTCTGCAAGCAGCACTCAATATTGAAGAATCCTTGGAAGATTTGCGTTATAACAACATTGTAATTGCTACTGATGCCGATGTGGATGGAATGCACATACGCTTACTGCTCATCACATTTTTCCTGCAGTTTTTTCCTGAAGTAATTAAAGAAGGGCATTTGTACATCCTACAAACGCCTTTATTCAGGGTTCGAAATAAAAAAGAGACTATTTATTGTTACAGCGAAGAAGAACGCCGTGACGCCATAGAAAAACTAAAACCAAAACCAGAGATCACCCGATTTAAAGGATTAGGTGAAATTTCTCCCGATGAGTTTGTGCATTTTATTGGCGAAGACATACGTCTGGATCCTGTAATGCTAGACAAACAAATGAGTATTGAAGAGATGCTAAGCTTCTATATGGGTAAGAACACGCCAGATAGACAGAAGTTTATTATTGAGAATTTGAAGGTGGAGCTGGATGCTGTGGAAGAGTAAAAACGGAATTTAGAAAATGGAATATGGACAAAATGCAAACTAGTAATGCCTCGACATAATTTTAGAAAATTAACCATTTGGATGGATGGTATTGCATTTGTGAAAATTAACTATTCAATAACAAAAGCTTTTCCAAAATTTGAAATGTTTAATTTAACAAGTCAGATGAATAGATGTGCTGTTTCAATTCCATCAAATATAGCTGAGGGCTCAGCAAAATCCAGCGATAAGCATTTCAAAGTTTTCCTTGAAACCAGCCTAGGTTCTGCTTTTGAATGGGAAACACAGTTAGAAGTTGCAAAAAATGAAGCATATATTTCAGAACTAAAATATAAAGAACTTTTAAAATTAATTCAATCATTGCAAAAAAGAATAGGAAGTTTTATTGACAGACTGAGCTAGTCCATATTCCATAATCCAGGTTCCATATTCTTAACAAGCACTATATAAATGAACGAAGACGAAAATATTAACCCAGACGAATCATTAGATCCGGAAGAAATCAACCACCAGGAATTGGAGGGAGGCGATGCTGTGCCTGAGGAAGAAGAAGTAGACACCGGCGAGACCATCACCCGCGTCACAGGGATGTACCGTGAGTGGTTTCTGGACTATGCAAGCTATGTGATCCTGGAACGTGCTGTACCTGCTATTGAGGATGGTTTTAAGCCTGTACAACGCCGTATCATGCATTCTATGAAGGATCTGGACGATGGACGCTACAACAAAGTGGCGAACATCGTAGGGCATACCATGCAGTACCATCCGCACGGGGACGCTAGTATTGCAGATGCTATGGTGCAGATTGGGCAAAAAGATCTGCTTATTGACACACAGGGAAATTGGGGGAATATTCTTACAGGCGACCGAGCCGCTGCTTCCCGGTATATTGAAGCCAGATTATCCAAATTTGCACTGGACGTAGTCTATAACCCAAAAATAACCGAATGGCAAGCTAGTTACGACGGCCGTAGAAAAGAGCCCATTAATCTTCCTGTTATGTTCCCTATGCTTCTGGCACAGGGAGGCGAGGGGATTGCCGTAGGATTGTCTACCAAGATCATGCCGCATAATTTTATTGAGTTGATAGATGCTTCAGTAAAACATTTACAAGGCAAACGCTTTACCATTTATCCAGATTTCCCAACGGCAGGAATGGTTGATGTTACCGATTATAACGACGGCCTGCGAGGTGGAAAAATTAGAAGTCGCGCCAGAATCTTGCAGCACGATAAAAATACCTTGGTGATTCGGGAGATTCCTTTTACCACAACTACGACATCTTTGATAGATTCTATTTTAAAAGCGAACGACAAAGGCAAGATCAAGATAAAAAAGATAGAAGATAATACGGCGGCAGAGGTAGAGATAATGATTCATATTCCCTCGGGAATTTCGCCGGATAAGACCATTGACGCTTTATATGCCTTTACTAATTGTGAAACCTCTATTTCGCCTTTGGGTTGTGTAATTGAAGATAACAAACCACTTTTTATTGGTGTTACTGAAATGCTGAAACGCTCCACCAATAGAACGGTTGAGTTGCTTAAAAGTGAATTGGAAATTCAATTGGACGAATTCGAGAATCAGTGGCATTATGCTTCTCTGGAACGCATTTTCATAGAAAACCGAATCTACCGGGATATTGAAGAAGAAGAAACCTGGGAAGGAGTGATTAAAGCAATAGACAAAGGATTAAAACCTCATACAGCCCATTTAAAACGTGCTGTTACTGAAGAAGACATTGTTCGGTTAACCGAAATACGGATCAAGCGGATCTCAAAATTCGATATAGATAAAGCACAGCAAAAGATCGATGCGCTGGAAGATCAGATCGCCCAGGTAAAGCATCACTTAGCCAATCTAATTGAGTACGCAATAGACTATTTTAAAAGACTTAAAAAAGAATATGGCGCAGGTAAGGAACGCCAGGCAGAGATTAAAGTATTTGACGATATTGAAGCTACTAAGGTGATTATTCGCAATACCAAACTCTACGTAAATCGTGAAGAAGGATTTATAGGAACCAGCTTACGGCGTGATGAATATGTAACCGACTGTAGTGATATAGATGACATTATTTGTTTTACCGAAGAAGGAAAAATGATGGTGACCAAAGTTGACAGCAAAACATTTATTGGAAAAGGGATTCTTCACGTTGCCGTCTTTAAAAAGAAAGACAAGCGTACCATTTATAATATGATTTACAAGGATGGAACCAAAGGCGCCACTTATTTAAAACGTTTTAACGTAACCTCTATGACTAGAGATAGAGAATACGATTTAACCGCAGGTAGCAAAGGCTCTAAAGTTCTTTATTTTACGGCAAACCCCAATGGCGAAGCTGAGGTAGTAACTATCTTATTACGCCAGAGTGGAAGCATAAAAAAACTGAAATGGGATGTAGATTTTGCAGATCAGTTAATTAAAGGGAGAGGGTCTAAAGGTAATATTGTAACTAAATATGCCGTAAAACGCGTAGAATTAAAGGAAAAAGGACTATCCACCTTAAAACCACGTAAAATATGGTTTGATGATACTGTGCAACGTCTTAATCTGGAAGGGAGAGGCGAATTACTGGGACAGTTCAGATCTGATGACAGGCTGCTGATTATTAATCAAAAAGGAATTGTAAAGACGGTTATTCCTGAAATTACGCTTCGATTTGATGACGATATGATCGTGCTGGAAAAGTGGGAGCCTAAAAAGCCTGTTTCGGCAATTTATTGGGAAGGAGAAAAGGAGCTTTTCTATGTAAAACGTTTCTTAATTGAAAATCCGGACCGCGAAGAACTTGTTATTACAGAAGATTCAAAATCCTATCTGGAACGTATTTTTACAGATCACAGACCCATGGCCGAGATTGTTTTTGTAAAAGAACGTGGTAAGGATAGAAAAGATAATGTTGAGTTGAATCTGGAAGAATTTATTTCGGTAAAAGGTATTACCGCTATGGGGAACCAACTTACAAAGGATAAAGTTCTGGAGATCAATGCGCTTTCACCTTTGCCGTATGAGGCACCGCCACCATCCGCACCCGAAGATATGGATGTGGTGGATGAAGAGGAAGTTACCAATGAAAATGATGGCGAAAACGAAGATGAAAAACCTTCCGCAGAAAACAACTCATCTTCAAATGATGACGAAGAACCACCCATTGATGAAGGTGGTCAGGCAAAATTGTTTTAATGCTTTTTTCTCTCTAACTCTGTAGTTAATTTAAGTATTACCAAAACCCATTCAATAAATTTAAAATTTCGTCTAAAAAACAATGAACAGTTTTATAAAAGAGTTTAAAGACTTTGCCGTAAAAGGTAATATGATCGATATGGCGGTAGGTATCATTATTGGTACCGCATTTAATAGTGTTGTAAATACGCTCGTAAAGAAAGTGGTAATGCCGCCGTTATCACTGCTTACAGATGATGTAAATCTGGCCGAACGCAAGTATATTCTGCGTGAAGCCGTTGGTGAAGCGTCAGAAGTTGCCATTGGTTATGGAGAATTAATAGAAGTATTAATAGATTTCCTGATCATTGCACTCACCATTTTTATAGTGATCAAATTTATAAACCGCTTCAAGAAAAAAGCCGAAGATCCTAAAAACAAAACTGTAGAAACACCCAAAAATATTGAGTTGCTTTCTAATATTGAAAGGCTCATGGAAGAACAGAATACATTGTTGAAAGGAAAAGGAAATCCATCATAGGTTTCATACAGAAAGTGATAAAAGGTGTTTTTTATGAAAGGTGTAACAATACGCCCTTAATGTGTGTCTTTGTAACAAACCAATCTACTCTAAGGCCAAAAAACACCATCTCATGAAAAATTTATCTTTATTTATTCTTGCAATATTTTTAATATGTACTCCGCTTGCAGGGAAGAGTTGCAGTATGTATAAGATCACCAAAAACGGAAAAACCATTGTGGGTAATAATGAAGATTGGTTAAGTCCCAACAGTCAATTCTGGTTCGAGGTTGGCGTTGCCGATACGTACGGGGTGATGTATATGGGATTACTCAATAATTTTGCTCAGGGTGCCATTAACGAGGCTGGTTTAGTTTTTGACGGATTTTCAAACCCCGAATTAGCCGTAGAAAATACCGAAGGGAAAAAGGATATTCCTATAGGAACTGCCATTAAGAATATTATGCAGACTATGAGTACGGTAGAAGAGGTGAAAACTTATATTGAAACTATTAACTTAAGCTCCTTAACGAGTAGCCAGGTAGTATTTGTAGACAAATCCGGAACGTATTTAATTATTGAAGGAGATGCTTTAATCCTTGGAGAAGAGGAAGAGAAAGCATTTTCAAATTTTTATTATTCTCAGGTTACTTCGGAAGAAGAAGTAGAACTGGAAAATTTTCAGAATGGATTACAGTTTCTGAAAACTTCAGAAGGTGACGCTTCTTTAGGATATTGCAGCGATGTAATGAAAAGCCTTTCCAGCGATGCTTTATTTGGCACTCAGTATTCAACAATTTACGATCTGGAAACTTTAAAAGTAAGAATCTATTTGTTTCACGAGTATTCGCAATTTGTTGAAATAGATTTACTTTCAGAATTAAAAAAAGGCAACCATACTACGATGATTCCAGAGCTGTTTCCTGCGGAATCTACTGGGTATTATCATTATAAAAAATACAACAACGAAGAAAATCCCGCAGAATTTTTAATGGAACTTGTAGCAACTTCAGATACGTTAAGTGAAGCCGAAATGATGGAAATGGGGTTAAATTCTATCATTAACAGGATAGGATACGAGTGGCTAAAAGATAAATCCAATGCCAAAGCAGCCATAAAAGTTTTTAAATACGGAACGTCTATTATGCCAAACGACGCCGATTTATATGACAGCCTGGGAGAAGCATATTTTTCTGATGAAAACTATGAAGAAGCCAAAAAAAATTATAAAAAATCCTTAGCTATAAATCCGGATAATGAGAATGCCAGAGAGTATCTGGTTAAAATTGATTCAAAAAAATAAAACTATTCCTCCTCTAAACTTTCAGGGGTAAATCTGGCGAGTAATTTGCTGGGTACTTTATAGGTTGCTGCGTACTTCAAATCTTCCTGTCTATGCTTAAAGGTATTGTAGGCTTTAAGGTACCAGCGCTTATCTGATGCTTTTTTATTATGGTCCTGATGCATTGTGGCTCCAAAGGATGTATTTTTTGCCCACGTATTTATGCTGTAGATACTAATCCCAAAGAAACTTGCACGATCAATAATTTTTTCAAAATCTTCTTCCGAAAATTTATAATCTTCGGCTTTTTCTGCTTTTTTATTGAGATTTGTGAGGTCTTTAAATACTTCTTGCTGTAAAAATTCTAGTTCTGTCATGGGGTAAAGGTCGGTATTGTTTTTAAATGATACGCTATGTAGTATGCATCATTTTTTGAATGTATACATATATAATTTTTCCACTTTCTCCCGTGCCCAGGGTGTGCGTCTTAAAAATTTTAAACTGGAATTTATAGAAGGGTTCGTTACAAAGCTATTAATGCGAACTTGTTCTCCCAGTTCCTCCCAACCATATTTTGCAACCAATTCTTCGAGAATGGTTTTTAATGTAATTCCGTGAAGCGGATTGTTTTTCTGAATTGTTGGCTTAATTTTTTTCTGAAATATCCCAAAAAACTCCCCATTCTGTCTCGTTGGAATAGAATTATAGCATTTTTCAAATAAAACAACATTGAAATGTGGCTTCAGGTAATTTCTGTATTCAGCTTCTGTAGCGCCGTAGGGTCTGTGGTCGCTGATTTCCATTCCGGAGATCTCCATAAACAAGCCAACCAGTTTTCCTTTGGGGGCCAGGAGTGAGGCCATTTTTGTAGCATACTTCACCCGCGTCATCTGGTCTGGATCAAAAGAACAGAAAAAGGTTTGTTCAATAATTAAATCGTATTTGGATTTGTGTTTAAAAAAGTCCTGATGATGGATTTGTTCTTTCGGGAAATCGGGATTTCGTTTCTGGAAGTTTGCTAAGGGAATTTCAGAAATATCGAGGATATGAACATTTTTGAATCCGTTTTTATAAAGGTATTCAGCTTCGTATCCATTGCCGGCGCCCGGTATTAAAATGGTAAGCTCTTTATTTTCTAACTGATCGAAATACGTTGTCAATGCTGTAGAGGCAGCACCAATATCCCAGCCTATATCACCATCTTCATAGCGTTTGGTCCAATATTCCTGGTTATTTTCTGTCATAATTATTTCCCGCTGGCGGGAATATTTTTAATTTATTTTAATAACATAAAATACACCCGCAAAAGTCTCATTTGAGATTTCGCAATCCTTCATACACTACTACACTTACTGCATTGGCAAGGTTAATACTTCGTATATGCTCACTATGAATGGGTATTTTATAGGTGTTCGCTGAATGCTTTTTCAAAATTTCAGCTGAAAGTCCTATGGATTCTTTTCCGAAGATAAAAAACATATCTTCTTCAAAAGGAATGTCCCAATATGTTTTGTTCCCGTGACTGGATAAAAAAACCATTTTCTTGTCCTTGTGTTGTCCGAAAAAATCTTCAGCAGACTCGTAAATGGTGAGCGGTACGTGCTTCCAATAATCCAGTCCTGCACGTTTTACCCTGGTGTCATTAAGCTCGAAACCAAATGGTTTTACAAGGTGTAAGTGACAACCCGATGCTAAACTTAAACGACCTATATTACCTGTGTTGTTGGGTATTTCCGGTTCTATGAGTGCGATATTATAGGACATTATTTTTTTAGTTCCTTAACTTCTGCTTCCAATTTTGGGTCTAACTTCTCTGGGTGTGTGGTTACAATTTCACTTGTGGTCTTACGGTAACGCATATTTAAAAATTCGATAAACAGAGAGAATGCAATGGTAAAGTAAAGGTATCCTTTAGGAATGGTCCCTACTTGTGAGCCAAATAGTTCAATGTGAGAAAGGTGTGCACCTTCTGCAATGAGCATAAATCCTATTAGAATTAAAAATGATAACCCTAACAATTGCACCGTTGGGTGTTTGGTTACAAACTTTCCAACAGGATTGGCAAAAACCATCATAATGATAACCGATACAACCACGGCAATCACCATAATTATCAAGGCGTCTGTAGGATTGTCGCTAAGTCCGTTAGTCATTCCTACGGCGGTTAAAATAGAGTCGAAAGAGAACACGATGTTTATAAGCGCAATTTGTACAACAGCTTTGGTAAGTGTGGTCTTTCTGCCTTTTACCACTTCACGCTCATCGTGCCCTTTATCTTCCACTTTTTCGTGTATTTCGCTGGTACTTTTATATAATAAAAATAAACCACCTGCAATGAGAATAAGTCCTTGACCGCTAATTCCTGCTTTCATCCAGGAAGTGTTTATGTGCCAGAATGGAGCTTCCATAGCTACCAACCAAGAAATACCAAATAATAAAATAACACGAATAAGCATGGCCATTAAGAGTCCGATATTGGTTGCTTTTTTTTGATGTTCTTTTGGGAGTTTGCTGGATGCCAGGGTAATAAATATGATGTTGTCTATCCCAAGAACAATTTCAAGAAATGTGAGGGTTAACAGAGCGACGAGGGCATCTGGTGAGGTAAGTATTTCGAACATTGGTACTATTTAATTTATTTTTATAAGTGTTTTTGTTGGGTAGTGCATTTTCAGGTTTATTCAACCTTTTTTATTCCAAGCACAGTGGCTACTTTTTCACAATTTTTCATGCGTAGCTGAAATTCTTGCTCTTTTAATTTTCCATCGATCAAATAAATTTTACAGGAATCCAGTTTTCTATCGGTTTCAGAAAAATCTACATCTGCTTTTTTCAGAATAGTTCGGATAGCGACTGTGTCCAGTTGAAATTTGTTTTTCATTAATTCGCTTTCAGCAGAAAATTCAATTTTTTTAGTGCGTATGTTTTTCAGGGTTCGGGCATCAAAACCATAATCGCAGCTGGTTTTTTTTCCGCCTAAAAAGAAAAACAGAATAATAAGACCTATGATAAAACCCACGCCGTAGTAGGCGATACGTTGTACTAATTTCATTTTGTATTGTTTCTTTTAATAAATGAGCAAGTTAATATCGCTCCAGGACATATCGAACCAATCTGCCACGGATTTATTGGTTAAAATGCCTCGGTAAAAGTACAAACCATTTCGCAGACCACTATCAAAACGAATGGCATTTTCCAGTCCGCCATTATCTGCAATATCGAGTAGATACGGCGTAAAAATATTGCTTATTGAAATAGAAGCTGTCTTTGGGTAGCGTGCGGGAATATTAGGAACTCCGTAGTGAATTACACCATTGGTTATTTGCGTTGGAGCGTCGTGGGAGGTGACTTCGGTTGTTTCAAAACAGCCCCCCATGTCTACACTTACATCAATAATTACCGCTCCGTTTTTCATATTCTCAACCATAGTTCTGGAAACTATAATGGGAGATCTGTTTTTTCCTCTTACAGCGCCAATGGCTACGTCGCAACGACGAAGCGCTTTCAGTAAATTTTTTGGCTGTATGGTAGACGTGTATAGAGGTCTGCCAACATTGGCTTGTAAGGTTCTTAATCTTGTTAGCGAGCTATCAAATACTTTTACACTTGCGCCAAGTCCCAATGCAGATCGTACTGCAAATTCTCCAACAGTACCTGCCCCTATTACAACAACTTCAACAGGCGGAACGCCGCTTATATTTCCGAAAAGCAAGCCATTTCCCTTTTTTGCATTCACCATTAATTCTGAAGCTATGAGCACAGAGGCTGTTCCGGCAATCTCACTTAAGGCTTTTACAGCTGGGTAGCTTTGGTCTTCGTCTTTAATGAACTCAAAAGCTAAAGCTGTTATTTTTTTCTTCGCGAGCGTTTTAAAGTAAGATTCTTGTCGGATCTTAAGCTGAAGGGCAGAAATTAGAACTGTTTTTGGCTTCATTAGTTCCAGTTCGTCTAACGTAGGCGGTTCTACTTTTAAAACAATGGGGCAGCCAAACACTTGTTTTTTATCAGTAGTGAGTTTTGCACCTGCTTCGCTATAATTTTTATCACTAAAACCAGCTTCTTCGCCAGCTCCATTTTCTATAAGAACTCGGTGACCGTGCGCAACAATCGCACCTACAGCATCCGGTGTTAAGCAAATGCGTTTTTCCTGAATATAGGTTTCTTTTGGAAGACCAATAAATAACTCACCTTTTTGAGCTGAAATTTCCAGTTTTTCTTCCTGCGGAAGTAATTGTTCTTTGGTAAAGGGGGAGGAGGGTTGATGCATAGTTTTTTGGTTGGTAGCACCAAGTTACTAATATAATTGAGAAATATAAATTCTGATTCCTAATTTTACGGTTACTCGTACTCATTAATGCCGTAGAGCAGCTGTTTTAGTTTGCTGCCGTTAATTTCTATAGGTTTATACGCGGTATTGAATTTTTCTATAGACAAAGCAATATTGTTTTTCATAGTTTGATATTCTGCGGGAATTTTACTGCTACATTGTTGCTCATTTTCATAACTGTTAAGCATAATCCCGAACTTTTCATAAAACTTAGATCCCTGATCAATAAATGCGTTGTATTGTGTAATAAATTGTAGCAACCTATCAATGGGAAACTGAAGGTTAATTTGCATACTTCTAACCTTAGCGTCACTTTTCCCTTCCTTGATAGTACCCTCCATTTTTTCCAGATATGTATTTAGTTGTTCTCTAACGATTCCCCAATCATCTGTTTGCCGGCATTCTTTAAGTGGAGTTTTATAGTGTATTGGTTGCGTATAATCTGTAAATAACTGTTCCAACTCTTTCATAACAGATTCGTTATTTTTTTGCAAAAAAACAGTTTCAAAGTAAATGGTATTTAAGTCGTTATGCATTCTTAAGGTAAAGTCTAAGATACATTCTATGTCTTTTAAGTTCGCCTCTTTTTCTGAAATTTCTGTTTTGTCATCTGTAAAAAGGGAAACAAATGAGTGTATCACAGAAGTATAAATGTTATTTCCCAGTAAGGAAGAAATATTGAATCCGGATTTCTTGTCCCGCTTTTCGACCAATGTAGTTTTTACTTCCTGAAATTCTGAATAGTTATTTGGGTTTGATATTCTATTGATTTCGTTAAGTGTTGCCACGCTGGAGAAATGGTGGTCTAAGGAAAGTGTTTTTTCGTATAATATTTTGATGATTTGTAGACCTTTTAAATACCTTATTTTACTAATGTCGGAAATATAACTGTTTTTACTTTTTTCTTGAATGTCCTCTAAATTATTGATGGCAACCAAAATTTGTACTTGCTCGTTTAAAACTGAAGTTTTTGACAGATTAGTTTTATGCGCAACTAGTTTTCTGGAAATATTATTTGCCTTTATATTATAATTATGGTTCACAATCTGTAGCTCGTTTTGCAACTCATCGAATACAATTGCAATATCCTTATCTACATTTCCCGCAGTTATACCTGTTGTTGAAATTAATCCGAAGATAAAGATTATATAGAGACTGGCAGTTTTCATATCACTTCAGATTGAAAATAATAGTGAGATGATTTTCTGAAAACTGAATAGGGTAGGTACCACTTTTTATTTGTAGGGAGGGTGTATTTGAGGTTAGCGATTCTTTCAAATTAGCCGGTAAGATGTAGGTTTTTGGAACAATAAAATTATATTGATTGTTGGTTTTTGTTTTTGAAGTTGTAGTTCCAGTAATTTGAATAATTTCTTGTTCTGAAATTTTGTTCTTTTTTATGGTTAACGTCAAAGTACCATTTGAATTTAAGACCCAGGTCGTGTTGTTTTGAGAAGTATTTCTTTGGTTGCCTATATCGCAAATACCTTGTTTGCCATCGCAATGAAAGCCGTTGAAACTAGTGGTTGTGTCAACTGAATTAGTTTGGGATAGGCATAAGAATCCTGTACTCAACAAGAGTACTGTGAAAAAATAGTATTTCATGATTTTAAAATTTAAGTAGGGGAGTTTTTAATTCTTGGGCGCCCGACTATTACTTTAAATCGTGATAGCCTATTTTTCAATTTGGTATCCCCGATCTTTTAAACCTTGTAAAATACCCGGAGTATGACCGTCTCCGTAGATAATTGCAATTTTATTGTGCGTTTCAACATCAATACGTTTTAATACAATAGTATTTCTAAAATCCTGAATAACATCATTGCGAATATTTGCTGAAACGTTAAACTTAGGACAAGTTGTTTCTTCTGCATAATCCGTTTCAAAATCACAAGGAGCCAATTTTATTTCGCCATATGTTGATTCATAATAATTTATTACTTCTTCTAAAGTAGCATCAACATTTTCAGATTGTTCGTTAGGTACGCCAAGATATTGAAAGGTTTAACGATTTTTTCGAGCAGGCTAAAGTGATCTTCTTTTAGAAGCAGTGACATTAAACTTCTACTTCTATCGTTACTTCTCTTTTATGATTTTTTAAGAGTAAGTAAATAATCGGGCATAAAATAATAAAAACGATAAATATTAGTCCCAAGAAACTAAACAGAAAATCGCGAAATTGAAGAGTTTCTTCAATTCTCTCGTTCAAGTCAAGTCTTGATTTGTAGCTGCCTAGTACATTAATGCTTGCATGTAAGGCATAAAGTAGAATAATATTTTTAAACTTAATATAGAGGGTTTGAAGAATCATACCTATACCAAAAGCAAACACTATTTGATTTATAATGGTAATATTAACAATGTCCATCGAAAAAATATTTGTTAAATGCGCAAGACCAAAAATTAAACTTGATAGTATTACAATAATAAATATTTTTTTCTTTTTTAAAATTCTACTAAAATTAAAATAAACAAAGATCCTAAATAGCAATTCTTCGAATATACTTACCAGTATACAAAAAATAAAGAACAGAGATTTATGTCCCCAACTAACTTCCAACGTTGAATTATGCACACTATATATAGAATACGCAAGAATCAATATTCCGATGAATCCAGCAAGCCGGTTCTTGTTTTGAATGTTCTTTAGTAATCCAAACTTTCTAATAACTGCGTAAGCTATTACAATCAGTATTATTTTTTGGATTAATTTTACTCCAAGGATTAGCTCATTTGATTGGTCTAAAAAGTTATTTATTAGAAAACTCATTAAAAAGTTTAATGCTAAAATAGATGTCAAGATCAATACGATTCGTTTCATAGTTCTGTTTTTTTTATAAAGCCGTCCTAAAATCTGTAAGTTTATAGAACAGACGTAGAACACTATTGCTCAAGTAAACTTTGTTGTAATAGCGACACTACTTATCTTAAGCCGGCTTAATTAATTTAATTAATCTATTGTTACTGAAACTTCACAATCATAAAATTCAACGCAAGTGCACGGGCTGCTTAAAGGCCAGCAATTGTTCCACCAACTGGTTTCTGGACAAACAACTATACGAGTTTTACAACTAAATGTAACTTCTAAACCTCTAGTACTTGATTTATAATTTTTCAACTGATTTTGATATTTAAATTGAGCAGCAATCGATCCAATTTCAGAGATATCTACAGGTACTCCTTTAACCAAATGTTTAGTAACTGAAGTGAAAATACCATCACCAGCAATTTTGTCATTAAATTTACCATTGTCGTTATATTCAATTCCGTCGATTAAGTACGCAGGAAGAAATTTTTTCGAAGAATTGAAATTAACTAACTCAATTTCCAAGGCTTTCTTCGTCTTTGAGCGAGAGTTAGCATCCCCTAGTCTTCTTACCACCAAAACTGATTCTAAAAATTGGTTTGCTGTAAGAGCCTCATTCTTATCTGCATTCTTAGGATTTATAATGGTTGGGTTTTCAGTATTCTGTGCATTCGTTATACTTGGGATTGTAAATGTCAAAACCAACAGCATTGAAAATATAGTTTTTAAATATTTCATAATATAAATTTTAATAAAACACCTACTCGTTCGCTTTTCGGTTACCGCGGCTGGATTTTCGTGCCTTGCGTAGCACGGAAATAAACCTTTGTTGTTTTAATTAAAATCTTTATATTTACTAAAGATAATAAACGAAAGTTTATTTCTACACACACTGTGAGAGCTCCTACCTGGTAGGGGCTTTCTCTTTTTAATAGTTTTTCTGTGTCACTTACTGTAGTTTGTAGGTTAGAAATTAAATAAAACCGCCAAATCCGTTACTCACAACTCCCCAGTTACCTGAGCACGTATAAGGCGGTTTCTCCTTATAAATTGGTTTAAAGGTGTTATATAATTTCCTAAAATTCAAGTGTATATAATCGGAATTCACGAATCTACAACCCGTAATTCGTGAATTCCGACTCATATTTTAAATTTTAAAATATTGTTTGTCAGTGTTTTATAAATTTTTGGAATTGTAGGCGGGAATCCCCGGGATTTGAATTACATAATTTTACTACATTTATGAAGGGGGAATTCTTTACTTATGACCAATCAACAAATCCGTTTTTTTAGTACTACATTAGTATTCTGTGTATGCATATCGCTGGGGAGTATATCGCAAAACCTTGAGCAGTCGTATTTGAATACATTAAATGATGAGCCACTGCTCACTTTGTTTAATAAATATCACGGAGATTCAATTGCACAAGAAAAAATAGCCAGAACCTATTTAGATCGAGCACGCAAGCAGAAGGATACTATAAAAATGGCTCGTGGATATGATAGATTGGCTCGTATTTTTCATCCAAAAAAGAATATTGCATTTGCGGATAGTGTGATTGAGATTTCTAAAAATCAAAAGCATATAACTTATCCAGCAATGGGATACATTTTGAAAGCATTTGAACTCTCATCTCTAAATCTTAGTGAAGGAACACAAAATTATTTTAAAGCTTATGAAATTGCTCGTTTAAATAGAAACTTGACTCAAGTGCTTTATATAATGGAAATATTAATTATAAGAAAGTCTTTTTGGGGTAATAAAGATGAAGCACTTGAAATGCAGAGAAAAAGCAGTAGACTTTTAAAACAAAAGAATTTAAAAGAATTATTGATAAAAAATAGTAGAAGCGGATACCTAAATGAAATTGATAACTTAGTGCTTCAATTGAAATTTAACTCCAATATTAATTTTTCAATTTGTTTTATTAACAAAAGAGAAATTGACTCTGCTAAATTCTATTACGAAAAAGCAAAAAAAGTACATTTAGAATACAAAAGCTATTTATCTCAGCGTCAAGATGAAATATTGATGGAAGTGCTTAACGAGATTTATTATTATTCTGACTCATTTAAAGAGTCGGTAGCAACCTCAGAGAGAATTTTAAAACTAAAGGAGAATACAAACGATTATACTTCCATATATGATACTAATTATTTTAAAGGATTATCATTAATAAAACTTCAACAAAAGGAGAAGGGGGTTTCATGCCTTTTAAGAGCAGATTCAATTTTTGAAAAACGAAAAATTGATATATTACCATACAGGCGAGAAGTCTTTGTTGAACTTTTAAATTATTATGAAGAGAAAAATGAATATGATAAACAAATAATTTATCATAAAAAGATTTCTTATTGCGATAGTATAATTAAAAGAAATTTAGCCTTCTATGAATCATCAATTAAAAAAGAAATAGAGACACCGGCAATACTTGCAGATAAAGAAATTTTAATTAGCGAACTAAAAAAGAAATCTGAAACTCCGGATACTAGATTTTATATAGCGCTTGCTGCATTAACTGGAACCCTTTGCCTATTATTTTTTTATGTAAGAAAACGTCTGGTTTATAAAAAAAGATTCGAAAAGCTTTTAGCGCAAAGAACTACAAAAAGTGCTTCTGCCCTAGATGGAAACAATTCTCAAAATGAGCTCTCGAAAGAAGTAGTAAAAGATATTTTAGAAAAACTAGAACGTTTTGAGCAACAGCATAAATACCTGGATTCAGACATCACCCTCCAAAAATTGGCAAAAAAGTTTAAAACAAACGCCAACTATCTTTCCAGAGTTATTAATTTAAAACTGGAAAAAAACTTTTCACAATATCTACATGACTTGCGAATAGGGTATACTGTAGAAGTGTTGTTTACAGATACGTCTTGCAGAAAATACACCATTAAAGCCATTGCAGAAGAATGTGGGTATAAAAATGCAGAGTCGTTTTCAAAAGCATTTTATAAGCAGCACGGAATTTATCCGTCATATTATCTAAAGAAATTAGAGAAGAATGTTGGTTAAGGTTTTTTTAGCGAAACAAATCCAGTATTTGTTGCCAAAAAGTTCTTTTACGTCCTAGATCTTCTTCAAAAGTTTGCATATCATCACCTCTTATTTTTGCAAATAGCTTTGCTCTAATCAGATAGACTAATGGTGTTACTATCAACATAATTGGAAATACCCACCAGATTTCTACTTCGTCAGCATATCTTAGATCATCATTAAATAAGCTGAATATTTGAAATATATATATAGCTATTGGAATTAATATTGAATGAAACCACCAGTGCTTACAAGTGAAAAACCAAATAGTTAAAAAGAGAAGGGGTGTGGATTTACCAAAGAACACCCAAGCTGAGGTTTGAACGGACTGCCAATAATCACTAGAATATGTGCCAAAAAAAGTTTCCCAAGTTTTTTCGACTGGGAAACTTTTATATACATATAATAAATATGGTGAAAATATTAGAACTAAAGCAATAATACTACCCGTTAGTAGGTGGCTTGATGTTTGGGTTCGTTTTATCGATTTGTTGTTCTGTTTCATTATCTTCAATACTTTCTGGTGTACAAGATACAAATAGAGTTGCACTAAAGATTGCTGCTAAAAAAAGGTAGTTTTTAAGTTTCATAATACTAGTTTTTGTGAGGTTTATAGTACAAACTTAGCACGAAAAAACACAAGTATTAAGACTATTATCGCCGTATCTTAGTGAGTTTTGCTTTAGGCAAAGAAATACCTTCTTAAAAGTATTCGATTTGGGGCAAATTCACTTAAGGACACTACTAGTATATGTTTAGCTTCAATCTCTATTTCATAGGCAATTTTCTATATATACGGTTCTACTTCCATTATGGTTTTTTTTTAACGCGATTTTATTTGCAGTATCTGGTAATAACGTTTCTATTTTTTCAGGCCATTCAATAAAACACCAATTACCGGAATCTAAATAATCCTCAATTCCTATATCCAATGCTTCTTCTTCACTTTCCAATCTGTAGCAATCAAAATGATACAATTTATCATCTCCTACACGATATTCGTTCACAATTGAAAATGTAGGACTGCTTAACGGTTCTTCTACACCCAATTGTTTTGCTAGTACATTGATAAATGTGGTTTTGCCAACACCCATTTCGCCATAAAACAACAGCGTTTTTGAGTTGACTTCAGCCAGTACCTTACCAGCAACTTCCGGTAAATCTTGTAGAGTATAGGTTGTTTTCATCGATTTAAGATACGGGCGAATATATATCATTTTCACGATAATAAACAAATTTTATCGATGAAAACCATATTTTAAAGAAAATTCTTACAAATAGCTGAGGTTAAAATACGCTTTTAAGACTTTGGCTCTAAAACAGCAAATGGAATGACCATTTCCTCCAGAGAAACTCCTCCATGCTGGTACGTATTTCTGTAATACCCTACATAATGATTATAATTATTAGGATACGCAAAAAACAAATCTCCCTTTGCGAAAATAAAAGAACTACTCATGTTAATGGTTGGCAGGTGGATAGTCTTTGGATCTTTTGCGGCCAACACATCTTTATCTTCGTAGGTGAGACTCTTACCTGTCTTGTAACGTAAGTTTAAACTCGTGTTTTTATCACCAATCACCTTGCTAGGGTTCTTTACATTAATGGTTCCGTGATCTGTAGTAATTACAAGCCTAAAGCCAAGGTGAGACGCCTGGTTTATAATATCCATAAGCGGACTGTTTTTAAACCAGCTTTGTGTTAAAGATCTATACGATTTATCTGTAGATGCCAGTTCTTTAATTACTTCCATTTCTGTCTTGGAGTGCGAGAGCATATCTACAAAATTGTAGACCACCGCAATTAGATCTTCATCTTTATGGCTTTTAAAATTATCAGAAAGCTTTTTTCCTTGCTTTAAGCTGGAAATTTTGTGATAACTCCAATTTAAATCTTTCCCCAGTCTTTTTAGCTGTGCGGCAAGAAATTGCTTTTCAAACATGTTTTTCCCACCTTCTTCAGTATCGTTGAGCCAGTAATCGGGGTGTAATTTTTCCATATCACTGGGCATTAAGCCAGAAAAAATTGCATTTCTGGAATATTGGGTAGCGGTGGGTAAAATGCTACAGAACATTTCCTCTTTCGTTTTCTTGTAGGTATTTGCTACATACGGTTCAAAAGCTTTCCATTGGTCGTAGCGTAAGTTGTCTACTACTACAACTAAGGTTGGTTCCTTTGTCTATTTCCGGCATAATACGTTCTCTAAAAAGCGTGTGCGACATAATAGGCGCATCGCTGTTTTTTTCGAACCAGGAAGGGTAATTTTTGTCAATATATTTGCAGAACTGTGTATTGGCCTCGGTCTTTTGAGATTCCAGAATTTCGAACATTCCAGTGTCTTCAATATCTTCCAGCTCCAGCTCCCAGTATACTAGTTTTTGATACAACTCCACCCATCCTTCATAGGTGTTTATCATAGACATATCCATAGCAATCTTCCGGAATTCCTGCTGATAGCTGGATGTTGTTTTTTCTGAAACCAATCTGGAATGATCCAGGTTTTTCTTTAAACTCAGTAAAATCTGGTTTGGATTAACGGGTTTTATAAGGTAATCGGCAATTTTACTGCCAATAGCCTCTTCCATGATATACTCCTCTTCACTTTTAGTGATCATGACCACGGGAAGTGAGGCTTGCTTTTCTTTCAATTCGGCGAGTGTTTCAAGTCCTGTGAGTCCTGGCATATTTTCATCCAGGAAGACGATGTCAAAATTTTCCTTTTCAATTTCTTCCAAAGCTTCCATCCCGCTCTTGGCTGTGGTCACTTTGTAATTCTTGTTTTCTAAAAAGATAATGTGCGGTTTCAGTAAATCTATTTCGTCATCTACCCAAAGTACTTTTATGTCGTTCATATATGTATATTTGTCATTAGTATTCACTAGCTTCAGCGAAGGAGTGTTGTACATTTCCTAGTCATTTTTAAGGAGCGCACATAGTAATTTAACTGAACTATTCAGAATATTGTTTTCCTGTTTAGTATAACATCAAAATTAGGGTGCAAGTATCTCATAAAAGCTAATTAAAGGTTAAAATTTGAAGGCCAGAAACAAACTCAAAATTATAAATGATCCTATTTACGGGTTCATTACTATTCCCAACCAACTTATTTTCGAATTAATAGAGCATCGGTTTTTCCAAAGATTACGGCGTATTTCCCAAATGGGAATGAGCTATCTGGTGTACCCGGGAGCACACCATACCAGATTTCATCATGCATTGGGCGCTATGTTTTTAATGGAAAAAGCCGTACGTGTGCTGCGTTCAAAAAACACTGAAATTTCCGAAGAAGAAGCAAACGCCCTAAACATTGCTATTTTATTACACGATATAGGTCACGGCCCGTTTAGCCACGCCATGGAACACAGTATTGTGGAAAATATTTCTCACGAGCACATTTCGCTGTTAATGATGGAGGAGTTAAATAAAGAGTTTGACGGCTCACTTACACTCGCCATAAAGATTTTTAAAAACGAATACCATCGTAAATTTTTACATCAGTTGGTTTCTGGACAGCTGGATATGGACAGGCTGGATTATTTGCGTCGGGATAGTTTTTATACGGGCGTAAGCGAAGGTGCTGTAAATAGCGAACGTCTTATTGCTATGCTCCACGTTAAAGACGATGCGCTGGTGGTGGAAGAGAAAGGGATTTATTCGGTAGAAAAATTTATTGTTGCACGTAGGTTAATGTATTGGCAGGTGTATCTGCACAAAACGAGTCTCGTAGCAGAGCAGTTACTAGTAAAGATTTTAAAACGTGCTAAATCACTTTCAGATAACGGCTATAATTTACCCGCTAGCGAGTCACTTTCTTATTTTCTTCAGCACCATATTTCGGCTCAGGATGTTACTGCTGACATTTTAGAAACCTTTACCACATTAGACGATTACGATATTGTTTCGGCAATGAAAGCGTGGTCTGCACACGACGATTTTGTCTTAAGTGAACTTTCAAAAATGCTGCTAAGAAGAGATTTACTGAAAATTAAACTGAAAAAGAATCCCATTCCGAAGGAAAAAGTGGAGGAAAAACGAGCCTCAGTGATGAAAAAGCACAATCTGTCGATGGAGGAAGCAACGTATTTCGTTTTTGAGGGTCTTATAGAGAATCAGGCGTACGATATGAAAAAAGACACGATTAACCTGATTACAAAAACGGGAAAAATACTGGATGTAGCCAAAGCGAGTGACCAGTTAAACATTGAAGCGCTTTCCAAAAAAGTAGTTAAATATTATCTATGCTATCCCAAAGCACATTAGGAATCGTTTTTTTATATTTGCAACTATATGAAACCTACAAATGAAATTTAAAGCCAGCCAGATTGCAGGAATTTTAAACGGCGAAGTAGTGGGAGATGAAAACGTCGAAGTTTCTAAATTGTCTAAAATTGAAGAAGGATCGGAAGGGAGTTTAACCTTTTTGGCCAATCCTAAATACACCTCATATATTTATAAAACAAAGGCATCTGTTACTATTGTAGGTGCAGATTTTGTTGCCGAAAATCCAATTACCACAACTTTGATCAAAGTGGAAGATGCTTACAAAGCTTTTTCTACCCTATTGGAATATTACAATCAGGTAAAGATGAATAAATCGGGAATTGAGCAACCTGTCTTTATTTCTGAAAACGCAAAGTATCCGGAAGATATCTACTTAGGAGCTTTTAGTTATTTAGGTGAAAATGTAGTTTTGGGGAAAAATGCTAAAATTTATCCAAATGTATATGTTGGCGACAATGTAACAATGGGAGATAACGTGGTGGTTTTTGCCGGTGCGAAAATATATTCCGAATCTGTAATTGGCAATAACTGCGTCATACACAGTGGCGCTATTGTAGGTGCAGACGGTTTTGGATTTACACCCAACGAAAAAGGCGAATACACCAAAGTACCACAAACAGGTAACGTTATTATAGAAGATAATGTAGATGTAGGTGCCGGGACAACTATAGACCGGGCAACTTTGGGTTCTACTGTGATAAGAAAAGGTGTAAAGCTGGACAATCAAATACAGATTGCTCATAACGTAGAAATTGGTAAAAACACTGTAATTGCCGCTCAGACAGGAATTGCTGGCTCTACAAAAATTGGAGAAAATTGCCAAATAGGTGGACAGGTAGGTATTGCGGGTCACTTACTTATTGGAAATAATGTACGCATCCAGGCGCAAAGTGGGATTGGGCGAAATGTAAAAGATAATGAAGCCTTACAAGGTTCCCCGGCCTTGGGATATAGTGAATACAATAAAAGCTACGTGCATTTTAAAAACCTGCCAGGTACTATGCAACGCTTTAACGATATGGAAAAACAACTAAAAAATGACTGATTGTAACGCACCAAAGCAAACCACGATCGCAAAAGATGTGACGCTCACAGGAGTGGGACTTCACACTGGTAAAGAGGTAAAACTCACATTTAAACCTGCTCCCGCCAATCATGGGTACACATTTACCCGGGTAGATCTGGAAGGAAACCCTGTAATTGAAGCAGACGCTAATTATGTGGTAAATACGCAACGCGGTACCAATCTGGAAAAGCGTGGGGTAAAGATTCAGACATCGGAGCACGTTTTAGCTGCTTTGGTAGGAATGCAGGTTGATAATTGTATACTGGAGCTAAACGCATCGGAACCTCCTATTATGGATGGCTCTTCCAAATATTTTGTGGAAGCTCTTGAAAAGGCCGGTATAGTTGAGCTGGACCAGCCAAGAAATGAGTATGTGGTTACCGAAGTAATTTCATATACAGATGAAGAATCCGGAAGTGAAATCACCATAATTCCTGCAGATAATTATCAGGTAACTACTATGGTAGATTTTGGAACCAAGGTGTTGGGAACGCAAAATGCATCGCTTAAAGACCTGAAAGATTTCAAAAACGATATTGCAGATGCGAGAACCTTCAGCTTTTTACACGAAATTGAAATGCTGCTGGATCACGGTCTTATTCAAGGCGGCGATTTAAACAATGCTATTGTTTATGTAGACAAGGAACTTTCTCCGGAAACTATGGAGAAGTTACGTTCAGCTTTCAAAAAAGATAAAATTTCAGTAAAACCAAACGGAATACTGGACAACCTTACATTACACTATCCTAACGAAGCAGCAAGGCATAAGTTGCTGGATGTAATTGGCGATTTGGCTTTGGTAGGAACTCGTATTCGCGGAAAGGTAATTGCAAATAAGCCAGGGCATTTTGTAAATACGCAATTTGCAAAAAAACTTTCTCAGCGTATAAAGTTTGAAAAGCGAAACAATATCCCCAAATTTAATCCACACGCAACACCTGTAAAAGATGTAAATGCTATTATGGCTATGTTGCCACACCGCCCGCCATTTTTATTGGTAGATAAAATCTTAGAGCTAACAGACAGCAGTGTTATTGGGTTAAAAAATGTAACTATGAACGAGCCGTTCTTTGTAGGACACTTCCCGGGAGCACCAGTAATGCCCGGAGTTCTTATTGTAGAAGCGATGGCACAAACAGGCGGAATTCTGGCATTAAGCACCGTTCCGGATCCTGAAAATTACCTTACATTTTTTATGAAAATAAATAATGTGAAATTTAAACAACAGGTTAATCCAGGAGATACGCTGTTTTTTAAATTAGAATTAATTACTCCAATAAGAAGGGGTATTGTGCATATGCAAGGAAATGCATACGCCAATGATAAATTAGTAACAGAAGCCGAGTTAATGGCTCAGATCGTAAAAACCAAGAACACATGAACCAACCGTTAGCGTATGTACACCCAGGGGCAAAAATTGCCAAAAACGTGGTGATAGAGCCGTTTACAACGATACATAACAATGTTGTAATTGGAGAAGGAACCTGGATTGGCTCTAATGTGACCATTATGGAAGGTGCCCGTATTGGAAAAAATTGTAATATTTTTCCTGGAGCGGTGATTTCTGCTATTCCGCAGGGCTCTTAAATTTCAGGATGAAGAAACTACAGCCGAGATTGGCGATAACACGACTATTAGAGAATATGTTACCGTAAACCGGGGTACCATAGACAGAGGTAAAACCGTTATTGGTAACAATTGTCTTATCATGGCATACTGTCACATTGCCCACGATTGTTTTGTGGGTGATAACTGTATATTTTCGAATAACAGCACTCTGGCAGGGCATATTACTGTTGGAAACCACGTAATTCTTGCAGGGATGACTGCCGTGCATCAGTTTTGTATGATTGGTAATCACGCATTTGTTACAGGAGGATCTCTGGTTAGAAAAGATGTTCCGCCATTTGTAAAAGCTGCGCGTGAGCCTTTGTCTTATGTAGGAATTAATTCTATAGGATTAAGACGCCGCGGATTCGAGTCCAGTAAAATTCAGGAAATTCAGAATATCTATCGTATTTTATACCAAAAGACCTATAATACAACCCAGGCTTCTGAGATTATTGAAGCCGAAATGGAAGCAACTCCAGAACGCGACGAGATCCTTCAGTTTATTAAAAATGCTAAACGAGGGATTATGAAAGGGTATTTTCAGAACTAATTATTCGATATAATTTTTGAAATTTTTAGGCATTGCAAAATTTATTCAGAAAGTTATTTTGAAATAAAGACGATAACTGACTGAAAATCGAAATCTATTTAAATTAATTACTAATAAAAGCTATCCGCGGCATATGGAGCGGAGTAAAAATATGGCATCAACATCAGACATTAGAAAAGGATTGTGTATTCACTATAATCACGATATTTATAAAATCATAGAATTTTTACACGTAAAACCTGGAAAAGGCCCCGCGTTTGTAAGAACAAAACTTAAAAGTGTTACCAACGGGAAAGTTATAGACAATACCTTTTCGGCAGGTCATAAAATTGAAGACGTACGTGTGGAGACACATAAATTTCAGTTTTTGTATAACGAAGGGGATTGGTATCATTTTATGAATCAGGAGGATTATTCTCAAATTAGATTATTAAAAGACGCCCTGGACTCACCAGAGTTAATGAAAGAAGGCGAAATAGTTACAGTTTTAATTAATACTGAAGACAACGCACCACTTTCGGTAGACTTGCCGGCACACGTTATTCTGCAAGTAGCTTCCACAGAGCCGGGTGTAAAAGGAAATACAGCGACCAATGCAACCAAACCAGCCATCATGGAAACAGGAGCTGAGGTAAATGTACCGTTGTTTATTAATGAAGGCGACAAAATTAGAGTAGATACCGAAAAAGGGCAATACCAGGAACGGATTAAGGAGTAGATTTCAGGAAAGTAATAATAATATTCCATCACACTCAAAATCATTACAGTCTTTTTAAATACTATACCCAAATTTTATATGAAAAAGTTAGCCCCACTACTTATTTTACTAGTATGTATATTCTCAACTGGAGGAAATGCACAAAACTTACCTGTTGAATCTTCTGAAAGCGGAAAGGCGACAATTTATTTTGTAAGAACTCCCGGTACAGGTGCCTGGATAAATTTCAGGTTTTTTGAAAAAAGTGATTACTTAGGAAAGTTTCAAGGCACTGGGTATATAAGACACGAAACAGAACCGGGTCAGACTTTCTTTTGGGTAAAAGCCGAAAACCTGGATGTTGTTGAAGCAAACCTTAAACCAAATAGTGTTTATATAGTTGAAGTAAAACCTACAATGGGTGCGTTTTCTTCAGCAGTAAAATTTAAAGAAGTCGATTTTGAAGATGAGAAGCAGATGAAAAGAATTGAAAAAATACTTTCAGAAACCGACGAAAAAGAATTTTTAGCAGCAGAGCTTGAAGAAGACAAAGAAGGCATGCAGGACGTTATTAACAGCAGTATGCGATCTGTAATTAAGAAACGTAAAAAGAATAAAAAAATAATAAACATCACGCCAGAAATGGAGTATATTTCAAAGAATTAGATACACTACAAGAAGATTTTACGTAAAATCGCGGTATTCATTTAAAAAATCTATACTTTGGTAGTACATAATATTATCCCTTCACACCTTAAAATGCGAAGGGATTTTTTATATTTGATATTCAAATTTTAATATGAAATTCAACAATCCACAAACGCTTCAGGACATTGCAACTATTTTAGATTGCGACTTTGTGGGTGATGCTGGTTTCCCAGTGCTGGGAATGAACGAAATTCACGTAGTTCAACCTGGTGATATCGTTTTTGTAGACCATCCCAAGTATTACGATAAAGCGCTGCAATCTCCTGCCACCATTATCCTTATTAATAAAGAAGTAACATGTCCTGTTGGGAAAGCACTTTTAATTAGTGATGACCCGTTTCGGGATTTTAATAAATTAACCAAACATTTTAATCCTTTTATCATGGCGAGGGCAGTTATTGCAGACTCGGCCAAAATTGGTAAGAATACGGTAATACAGCCAAATGTTTTTGTGGGTAATAATGTTACTATTGGTGATGATTGTTTAATTCATCCCAACGTTACTATTTACGATAATACCGTTATTGGAAACAATGTAACGATTCATGCAGGTACTGTATTAGGAAGTGATGCATTTTACTATAAAAACAGACCAGAAAAGTTCGATAAATTAGTAAGTGGCGGTAATGTAGTCCTTAAAGATCACGTAGATCTTGGAGCGTTGTGTACTATAGATAGAGGCGTAACAGCATCTACAACCATTGGCGAAGGCACCAAAATAGACAATCAGGTACACATTGGTCACGATACCGTTATTGGAAGTCGTTGTTTAATCGCTTCACAGGTTGGGATCGCAGGCTGCGTACTCATTGAAGACTTTGTCACTATTTGGGGACAGGTTGGGATCACCAGCGGTGTTACTATTGGAGAAAAAGCAGTAATTTCGGCACAGAGCGGGGTGAGTAAATCCTTGCCTGGTCATAAATCGTATTTTGGGACCCCCGCAGACGATTTCAGAAAAAAATATAAAGAACTGGCCTCCATCAGGCTAATTCCAGATATAATTGAAAAATTAGATAATTTATAATGAGTAACTCAGCAAAACAAGTAGTTAGAAATTTTTATAACGCAGATCTTTTAAAAGATACTACATTCTTAGAAACTTTTTTTCATAAAGATATTGAGCTTATATGGAACAGTACAGATGGGTTAACCATTTTACATTATAAAGAACTCAAAGAATTTTTTAATGAAATACGGCGTAACTACCATGATATCAGGATAGAAGTAAGTCACTTGTTAGAAGATCAAAACTACGTGACAATTCGTTATAAATATTATGTGCGCACAGTAGAGAATCAGGATGAAGAGTTGGGAATAGCTCATTTTATCTGTATCTGGGAAATAAAAGATGGAAAACTATTCCGTGGCCATCAGGTAAGCCAGCCCGTAACCGATAATGACGACACTACTAAATCTTACCACAGAGTTAAAGTATAAAATCTTTTAATTGCAACGCCAATTTGGTATCTTTGCACACTGTAATTTTTTAAAATGAATTACATAAAAAATAATAACAAACAATAAAGATGGCGAAGCCATTGATATAGTAATAGATAATAATCCTATGAGTGTTTTAGTAAATAAAGATTCAAACATAATTGTACAAGGCTTTACAGGAAGTGAAGGAACGTTTCACGCTGGGCAAATGATAGAATACGGAACCAATGTTGTTGGTGGTGTTACTCCTGGAAAAGGGGGGCAAAAACACTTAGATAAGCCTGTTTTTAACACTGTCGCCGAAGCTGTAAAAGAAGTTGGTGCAGATACCTCAATTATTTTTGTACCACCGGCATTTGCTGCAGATGCTATTATGGAAGCAGCAGACGCAGGTATAAAGGTCATTATCACTATTACAGAAGGAATTCCGGTAGGAGATATGATTAAAGTGGCAAACTATATTAAAGACAGAGATTGTCGTTTAATTGGTCCTAACTGTCCGGGTGTAATTACGCCCGGTGAAGCAAAGGTTGGTATTATGCCAGGATTTGTGTTCAAAAAAGGGAAGGTTGGTATTGTTTCAAAGTCCGGAACACTTACGTATGAAGCTGCAGATCAGGTTGTAAAACAAGGTCTGGGAATTACCACTGCCATTGGTATTGGTGGAGATCCAATCATTGGAACGACCACAAAAGATGCTGTTGAGTTGTTAATTAACGACCCGGAAACCGAAGCTGTTGTCATGATCGGTGAAATTGGAGGACAGTTAGAAGCAGAAGCAGCACGTTGGTATAAAGCCAGCGGAAGTAAAAAACCAGTTGTTGGATTTATTGCAGGTGAAACCGCACCGGCAGGAAGAACAATGGGGCACGCAGGTGCTATTGTAGGCGGAAGCGATGACACTGCACAAGCGAAAAAGAAAATATTAAGAGAGTGTGGCATCCACGTAGTAGATTCTCCAGCTGAAATAGGAAAGAAAATGGCTGAGGTTTTAGGATAACACTCTTTGTCACCCTGAGCGCGGTCGAGGGGATAAATAATAGCACAAAGCCCTACATAATCGTAGGGCTTTTTTTATATTTGATATTATTGTGAATTCAAGCTTCGTTAACTATAAAGTTTATAGCAGAGAATACAAGATAAAGCTTGGAATAACTGAATAATAATAAATAATAATAGTAATAATTTCGCTTTTGCGGAAGAAATAAGAAATATGAAGTTACTAGAAGGAAAAACAGCCATTATCACCGGAGGAAGCCGTGGTATTGGGAAAGGAATCGTAGAAGTATTCGCCCAGCACGGTGCAAACATAGCATTTACCTATAACTCAAGCGCCGAAGCTGCCGAAGCACTGGCTGAAGAAGTTTCTAAAAACGGAATTAAAGCCAAAGCCTACAAAAGTGACGCTTCAAATTTTAACGAGTCACAGGAATTGGCCGCTCAGGTTATGGAAGATTTTGGAAGTATTGATATACTCATCAACAATGCCGGAATTACCAAAGACAACCTCTTGATGCGTATTTCTGAAGAAGATTTCGACAAAGTGATCGAGGTGAACCTAAAATCGGTTTTTAATATGACCAAAGCAGTACAACGCACAATGTTGAAGCAGCGCAAAGGTTCTATTATTAATATGAGTTCTGTAGTAGGAGTGAAGGGAAATGCCGGGCAGACCAATTATGCCGCTTCTAAAGCAGGTATTTTAGGGTTTACCAAGTCTGTTGCGTTGGAATTAGGTTCCCGTGACATTCGTTGTAATGCCATTGCACCAGGATTCATTGAAACTGAGATGACTGGTAAGCTGGACGAAGCGACCGTACAATCCTGGAGAGATGCCATTCCATTAAAAAGAGGAGGAACTCCGGAAGATATCGCCAATATGTGCGTTTTCTTAGGAAGCGATATGTCTAGTTACGTAACAGGGCAAGTCCTGAACGTAGATGGTGGAATGCTTACATAAAGGGTGGTAGGTGGTTGACGATAGCTAGAAAAAAGGAAGGAAATTTTTTTCTCAACGTCTCAACACATCAACTCTAAACTTATTTTCAATATAACTTAGTTCGTACCTCATCCGTTCGTAACTCGCACCTTAAATGTCTCCAGAAACCATTCTTTATATTGTTATTGCTGCCGTAATTGCTTTTGCATTGGCAGTATTTATGTATGGCTATAGGTCTACATATAGCGGTAAGCTGAAGTGGGTATTCGGGATACTTCGGTTTTTGACGTTGTTTGCTATTTTAATTTTGTTGATTAATCCGAAATTTAAAAGTGAGACATACACCATTGTAAAGCCTAGCTTACCCGTTGTAATAGATAATTCCAGTTCTATTTCAGAATTAAATCAGAAAGACAATGTTTCGGCTATTATCGAAAAGCTGAAAGAGAATTCCAGTCTAAATGACGCCTTCGACCTTTCTTTTTTCACCTTCGGAAATGATTTTCAGGCAACAGATTCGGTTACATTTACTGAAACCAATACCAATATTTCAAAAGCATTAAGCGCTACCAACGAAGTTTTTAAAAACACTATTGCACCAACCTTGCTTCTTACAGATGGCAACCAGACCCTTGGAAACGATTATGAATTTTCTTCAGCAACCTTTAAAAACCCTGTTTTCCCGGTAATTCTGGGAGATTCTATAAAATATACCGACTTAAAATTAGAACGCCTTAATACCAACAGGTATGCATTTTTAAAAAATCAGTTTCCCGTGGAGGCTATTTTGGTCTATAATGGAACCGGAACTGTAAACTCGCAATTTATCGTTTCGCAAGGTGCAGCTATTGTTCACAGAGAAAATGTTTCTTTTTCAGAAACCGATAATACCAAAACTATTTCCCTCACACTTCCTGCATCCCGTGTTGGCTTACAAAAATACACCGCACAAATAGTTCCGTTGGAGGACGAGAAAAACAAAGTGAACAACAGCAAACAGTTTGCCGTGGAGGTAATAGATCAGGCAACTAATGTGCTGGTGGTAAGCGCCATGGTACATCCGGACATGGGAATGTTCAAAAAAGCGATAGAAACCAACGAACAGCGTAAGGTAACATTCGCAAAACCTGCGGAAGCCATTGCGCAGTTGGCAGATAATCAATTAGTGATCCTCTACCAACCCAACAGGAGCTTTGCAACGCTCTTTAACGAAATTGAAACGCTTAAAATGAATACGTTCATTATATCAGGAACCAAAACCGATTGGAATTTTCTGAATAGTGCACAAACTGTTTTTCAAAAAGAAGTAACAGGACAACGTGAAGATGCAGCCGCAGAGCTGAATGTAAACTACGGAGCATTTGCGATGGAAGATATTGGTTTTAGTAACTTTCCGCCCTTGCCAACGTTGTTCGGGGAGTTACAGATCACGGTACCTCACGAAGTGATTTTAAACCAGACTGTAAGTGGCTTTAATACCGAAAATGCCTTTCTCGCCACAGCAGAGATAAATGGTAAACGTGACGCCCTATGGGATGCAGAAGAAATATGGAAATGGCGTGCCCAAAGTTTTCTTCAAAATAATAACTTTCAGGAATTTGATGCATTTATAGGAAAATTGGTGCAGTATCTGGCTTCCAACAAACGTAGAAGCAGGCTGGAGGTGAGCAATGAGTCTTTTTATTACAATAATAGCCCTATTAAAATTTCAGCACAGTATTTCGACAAAAATTATGTTTTCGATATGCGTGCTTCGTTGACGATTTCAGTAGTACATCAGGAAAGTAAAGCGCGAACCGTGTTTCCTATGTTACTTAAAAATAATTTTTACGAAGTAGATGTAAATAGTTTACCTGCCGGCGAATACGCTTATACAGTAGCGGTAGGTGACGAAGCCATTGCCAGAAGTGGTTCTTTTACTATTCTAGATTTTAACGTAGAACAACAGTTTGGTAATGCGAACGTAACGAAATTGCGTAGAGTAGCGACAAATACTAAAGGAGCGGCTTATTTCCCCAACGAAGTAGATGCGCTTATAGAAAGCCTTACAAATGACGATAGATTTCAATCTATACAAAAAGGTGAGCAAAAAATTGTACCTTTAATCGATTGGAAATATCTTCTGGCACTCATCGTTCTGTTCCTTACAGCCGAGTGGTTTATTAGAAAATACAACGGACTTATATAACCTCAAAAAATTACCTCATGGATAAATTACCCAAAATAGGAATACCTGTTATTATCATTTTAGTACTGCTTATTATTGTGATTGCAAAATCTGCAGTGACCATAGACTCCGGAGAAGCGGGAGTTTTATACAAAACTTTCGATAATGGTGTGGTGGTAGACGAGCCACCTCTGGGAGAAGGATTTCACCTTATCGCACCCTGGAACAAAGTATTTGTATACGAAGTAAGACAGCAGGAATTGTTTGAAAAGATGAAAGTACTTTCTTCAAACGGACTCGAAATCCAGATCGATGCTTCTGCCTGGTACGAACCGGTTTACACAGATTTAGGAAATTTGCACCAGTCGCTTGGTAAAGATTATTTACAACGTGTGATCCAGCCTGCCATTCGTAGTGCTGCCCGTAGTGTGGTGGGACGGTATACTCCCGAACAACTGTACAGTAGCAAGCGTGATGCTATACAAGATGAAATATTTGCTGAAACGAAACTTATTCTGGAAAAACAGTACGTTCAACTTAATGAGGTACTGGTACGCGATGTTACCCTGCCAAATACCATTAAAGAAGCCATAGAGCGTAAATTAAGACAGGAACAGGAATCGTTGGAATATGAGTTTAGATTAGTAACTGCCTCCAAAGAAGCCGAAAAAGTGCGTATTGAAGCGCAAGGTAAAGCAGATGCCAATAAAATTTTAAGTGCTTCCCTTACCGATAAAATTCTTCAGGACAAAGGTATTGACGCCACATTAAAACTATCACAATCTCCAAACTCCAAAGTAATTGTTATTGGAGCAGGTGACAGCGGATTGCCTTTAATTTTAGGTGATAACTAACAACTTCTGAAGTTGTAAAATAAACAGAAACCTTTGAACTTCATTGTTTGAAGGTTTTTTTTATGTTCATTTTTACATTGTTGTTAAAGTCCTTTTTTCGTATCTTTCATACATCGTAACTTCATATAGATGAACAATCAGAACGATTCAACCAAAAAATACAGCAGACGTTTTTTTATTAAAACATCATCGGCTTTTGCGGCTTTAACCTTAATACCTTTATCGGTGAAAGCATTTTACTATGATGTAAAAGAAAAATATTTTGTTAAGAAGGAAATTATTCCACTTTCGCTAAAAATTAACGGAAAAGAATATACCCTTACTGTCGATAGCAGAACAACACTATTGGATCTACTTCGGGAAAATCTTAACTTAACCGGAACAAAAAAAGGTTGTGACCACGGGCAATGTGGAGCCTGCACAACGCATGTAGATGGTAAACGAATTCTAAGCTGCCTTACCCTGGCAGCTACATTACCCAACAAAGAGGTTACGACTATTGAAGGCCTGGCAAACGGTGATACCCTACACCCAATGCAGGAAGCTTTTTTAGAGCACGATGGATATCAATGTGGTTACTGCACTTCCGGACAAATTATGTCTGCTGTAGCTTGCGTAAACGAAGGTCGTACAAATTCAACCGAAGAAATAAAGGAATTTATGAGCGGCAATCTTTGCAGATGTGGCGCATATAACGGCATTACTAATGCTATAAAAAGTGTTGCCAAATGAAACCATTTAAATTACATACTCCGGAAACCACTGAAATCGCTTTTCAGCTTGACGATGCAAACGGCCAATATCTGGCAGGTGGTACCAATCTGGTAGATTTAATGAAAAAACATATTAACGTTCCCGATACCGTCGTTAATGTTTCCAAAATGCTTTCTAATACTATTCAATTGACAAAGAAAGGTGTCCAAATTGGTGCGTTAGCATCTAATAGTGATGTGGCCGACCATAAAAGCATTAAAGAAAACTACCTTTTAATCTCTCAGGCTATTCTGTCGGGTGCTTCGCCACAAATAAGAAATATGGCTACCACAGGCGGTAATCTTTTACAACGTACGCGATGCCCTTATTTTCACGATACATCGCTGCCGTGCAATAAACGAAAACCAAATAGTGGTTGCGGGGCATTAAATGGACATCAACGAATGGCAGGGATTATAGGTACATCACCAAATTGTGTTGCGGTGCATCCTTCAGATTTTTGTGTGGCTTTGGTAGCCCTGGATGCTGAAGTTACTATTTTAAAAACCGATGGTACAGAAGATACTATGGCGTTTGAAAATTTTCACAGACTACCCGAAAACCTAACACAAAAAGATACTAATTTACCTGAAAAAGCGCTTGTCACTTCTGTTTTTGTTCCGAATAATAAATTTGAAAGCAATGTTGCTTACGTTAAAATTAGGGAACGGGATTCCTATGCATTTGCATTGGTATCTGCAGCTGCAGCTTTGGAGCTGAGAAATGGAAAAATAAAAAAAGCACGATTGGCTTCGGGAGGTGTCGCGCACAAGCCCTGGCGTTGGAAAACATCTGAGAAATTTTTAGAGGGCAAAGAGGCAAATCGGAAAAATTTTGAAGAAGCAGCACGTTTAGCAGTCGCTGAAACGAAACCCTTAAAACACAACACGTTTAAACTTGATTTATTGGAAGGCGCAATTACTGAAGCCTTACTACAGTGTATTTCTAACCCATCTACAATTTGACTATGCTAAACATCTTCAACATAGAAAAACTTCAAAAAGGTCGAATAGAAGGTATTGCCAAGGTTACGGGAAAGGCCAAATATTCTGCTGAATACGATATTCCAAATTTGGCACATGGTGTTTTGGTTGGTAGTACAATTTCATCAGGTACTTTAGTAAATCTTGATACGGAACAAGCAAAACAAGTTCGGGGAGTTATTGACGTATTATCCTATTGGAACAAACCAAAAGTGGCAGGCCTGGATGACGAAAGTAAACGTAAAGAAGCATTTCCGCACCACACTTTTTTTCATCATAACACCATTAGTTACAACGATCAGCCCATTGCATTAGTCGTAGCCGAAACGTTAGAAGATGCTACCTATGCCGCCACGTTATTAAAAGCCGAGTATTCCAAAAAAGAATTCACGGTAGGCTTTAAAGCACAATTAGAATCATTTCCTGTTGAAAATACTGGTCAAATTCGTGGCGATGAATCTTTATTAAACAATGCAGATTATGTTGTCGAACAAGAGTATAACATTGCTATGGAAGTTCACAATCCAATGGAAATGCACGCTACAATTGCCCGATGGGAAAATGATAGTGTTTTACAATTGTTTGATAAAAGTCAGGGGGTAAACGGTGTACAACAAACCATAGCTGGCTTATTCGATATTAAGCACGACGATATTCGTGTTAATAGTGAATTTGTTGGAGGTGGTTTTGGGTCTGGGCTACGTGTTTGGTTTAATACTGTTGCTGCTGCAATGGCAGCAAAGCAATTACAACGCCCCGTGAAAGTTGTCCTCACTCGTCCGCAGATGTTCACTATGGTTGGATATCGTCCGGAATCGTGGCAACGCGTAAAAATTGGCGCGAGTACTGATGGTAAACTTTTGGGCATACACCATCAGGCTAAACATAATCAATCACAATCCAAAAGTTTTGGGGAAGGTATTACGGGTATTTCAAGAAAAGTTTATGCTTTTGAATATTTAAAGACAGAGCGTGCCCGAATTCCACTGCATCTCTCTGTACCTACCTGGATGCGTGGTCCAGGAGATTCAACCGGTACCTTTGCTGTAGAATCGGCTCTAGACGAACTTTGTTATACCATGAATATTGACCCGGTGGAGCTTCGGTTGAAAAATATTGCACCGCAAGATATGGAATCAGGAAAACCCTGGTCAACCCATTATCTTAATGAGTGTCTGGAGCTTGGAGCCAAACTGATAGGGTGGGAAAATCGCCCCACAAAACCTGAACAATTAAAAGAAGGAGATTGGTATACGGGTTATGGAATGGCTGTTGGACTTTGGAATGCGATGCGTAGAGGTTCCGGGGCATCTATAGAGATGAATGCTCAAGGAGTGGTTATAGTACGTACTGCAATGACCGATATTGGAACTGGTACCGGTCAGGCTATGGTGAATATGACCCATAGTTTTACCGGAATACCAAAAGATAAAATTAAAATTGAACTTGGAAATTCGTTACACCCAAAAGCCGTAACACAAGGCGGAAGTTGGGGTTTAGCATCGTTAAGTGGTGCCATAGATGCCGTTTGCACAACGCTCAAAGAAAAATTGGCGACGTATGCGTTTGGTACTTCTGACATCAAAAAAGTAAATGCTCTAAAGCTTACAGATAAAGGTATCCAAACCGGAGATAACGCTGGTTCATTTATTTCATACACCACTCTTTTCAAAAACAATGAATTGGACAAAATTTATGTGGAAGAGTATTCGGGTCCCGGAGAAAAAGCAGATGAATTTGCTTTCGTCTCATCGGCTGCTCATTTCTATAAGGTAAAAGTGAATACGCTTACCGGGAAGGTAAAGATGGATAGAATGGTTATTGTAGTTGATGGCGGAAAAATTGTAAATCCGAAGGCTGCGGAAAACCAAATTATTGGTGCGGGTGTAGGAGGCGTTGGTATGGCGCTCACCGAAAAACAGGAAATAGATTCTTCTACCGGCCGATTAATTGGCAACGACTTTGCCGGCTATCACGTTCCTGTAAATGCCGATATGCCAATGATTGAAGTCTCTTTTATAAATAAACCCGATTATAACAGAAACCCAATTGGCGCCAAAGGCCTTGGCGAAGTAGGTCTTATTGGTTCAGCTCCTGCTATTACCAATGCCATCTATAATGCTATTGGAAAACGCTTTACCAGTTTGCCCGTAACCCCGGATACAATATTAGCTTCTTGATCTTTAAAAGCTAAAATTACAATGAATGGGAAACATTAAATTCTCATAGGAGAAATTCTTACTAGTTCAAATTGTCTCACTTCTCGTAAAAAAGATTTTTTATTATTTAATAGCTACAAAAAAATTATGTTCTCTTCTTCTTTTTATTCCACAAAGAGAAAATAGTAATTCCACACACCATAGCAATTGCAATCAATATCCCGGCACCCATCATATTTCCGTAAATAAGATAGCCTGTTGCAAAGAGTGAAGTGTATACAAATACAATTCCCAGTAACATAGAAGCCAGGTCTATAGTAAAGACATCGTTGGTAGTTTTTAACGTAATGTTCTCAACAGCTGCTTTCTTCTTAAAGGGTTTCCATCCGTTTCCGTAGGGTGTTACTGTGTTGTAGAACTTAGCCAGGGTTTTGCTATTGGTAGGGCGGGTGAGGAGGGTTACAGTAATCCAGGCAATAGTGGTAATGGCAACCCCGTAGATAAGTTTTTCATAATCTTCAAGGCCTAAATCTACAAATTCAAAAAAGAGCGCCATCACGAAAGAAACAATCATTCCTGTAATTTCGCTATAGGCATTTACGCGCCACCAAAACCACCGTAGGATAAAAATAAGACCTGTCCCTGCACCTATTTGCAATAAAATAGCAAATGTGCTCAAGGCGCTACTTAATGTCAAGGCTAATAATGCAGAAAAGAGCATTAAAACTACCGTAGAAAGTCTACCAATACTAACCAGTTCTTTTTCAGAAGCTTCCGGCTTCACAAATCTTTTATAAAAATCCAGAGAGATATATGAAGAACCCCAGTTGAGATGCGTAGAAATAGTACTCATAAACGCCGCAATAAGAGAAGCGACCACTAATCCTAATAATCCTGAAGGCAAATTTGTTAACATAGCCGGATACCCTAAATCGTGTCCAAGCACGGCATGGGGAAATTCTTTACCAATATCCGATACTTCCGGATACAGCACAAGTGAGGCCAAAGCAATTAAAATCCAGGGCCAGGGGCGTAGTGCGTAATGCGCAACATTGAACAGCAATGTAGCACCTATGGCATTTTTTTCATCTTTGGCAGAAAGCATACGTTGCGCAATATAGCCACCACCGCCTGGCTCTGCACCTGGATACCACACGCTCCACCATTGCACGGCGATAGGTATGATAAGTAAAACTAGAAGAGAATTGGTATCGTTAAAATCTGGCAGGAAATTCAATTTATCTGAAACATTCTCGTGAGTAAGTAATTGATCAAGTCCTCCTATTTCGGGCATATTCACAATGTAATAGGCTGCCCAAACAGAGCCAACCATCGCCACAATAAATTGAAGAAAATCTGTAAAAATAACCCCTCTTAAACCACCAAATGAGCTATATGCCACGGTAATTAAGGAAGCGTATAAGACACATTCCCAGTCCTCTAAGTTGAATAAAATACCGCCAATTTTTATAGCTGCCAGACATACCGAAGCCATGATCATCACATTAAAGAAAACTCCCAGATAGATAGCTCTAAATCCGCGTAGGAAAGCAGCTTCTTTGCCACTATATCTCATTTCGTAAAACTGGAGATCTGTGAGCACTTTACTTCGTCTCCACAATTTAGCGTATACAAATACGGTAAGCATCCCAGTAATCAGGAACGTCCACCACACCCAGTTACCGGAAACACCATTTTGCCGTACAATATCTGTTACAAGGTTTGGTGTGTCTGCAGAGAAGGTTGTGGCAACCATAGATATTCCCAGGAGCCACCACGGCATATTCCTACCCGAAAGGAAAAACTCTTTGGTATTTTTTCCGGATTTTTTGGCAACCACAATACCAATAATAAGAAAGATGGCAAAAAAGCCACCTATTAAAACCCAGTCCAATGTTTGTAATTGCATATTAATACACCTTTAGTGATTTTGCCTGTCCTACCCAATTGTCACGCTCAATGCGTCCCGGGAAGAAATCTATCATCTCAGTTATAAGTTCTATATCGCGTTGGGAGAGATTACTTATCTGCGAGTAGGTATAAATGCCTACGTCATTTAATTTCTGTTCAATGTAAGGACCAATTCCATTAATTTTGGTGAGATCTTCTTTGTCTTCAGCATCTGCGTATCCGAAACTATCAAAATTTAACTCGTCATAATCGATTTCATCAATTGCTTCGGTAGGTTTATTTTTTTCAGAAAAATAGATTTCTTTATTTTTTTCAGCGACCTTCTTTTTGTAATTATTACGTTTTTCGGTTTTGGATTCTTCTAAAATTTCCTGTTGTTCCTGTACCATTTTAAGGAGCTTCGGTTCAATTTCAGTAAAAATGGTATCAATATCCCGTACGTTATTAGTAGGGGGAGTCTTTAAAGCATTTACTTCTCTTTTAAGCCTGTTAATTATTTTTCGAAATTTAATAGTAAGTAGTTGGGAAGCAGAAAAATAACCCAGTAAGAATGTACTTAACATTAACAGAAAAACCCCAACATAGTTGGGTAGGTTTTGCGTGAAATCTGTTAATACTTCCATTATTCTGCGCTAAATTTTATTTCGATCCGCTGATTTAATAACCTACCTTTCTCAGTGTTATTACTTGCAATGGCTTGCCCTTCGCCTTCAGAAATTGCTTTAACTTTAGCCTTATCAACAGGTCCTTTCGAAATTAAATACCAGCGTATTTGCTGAGCCAATTCTAACCCACGCCTATAGTTATCAGTAGCATTTCCAACATTATCGGTGTGTCCAACAACAGTTATAATTATGTCAGGATTCACTTTAAGTGCTTCTTTCACTTTCAGTAAGGTTTGCTCCAGTGCAGGACTATTAAGGATGCCGGATTCTGAATACCGCGGATACATAGTGAATGTTTCGGGAATTGCCTTTTTAATATTCTCTAAGCGTTCCATATCCAACGGCTGGATGGTGAACGAAAACGCCTTATCATAGCTATTATTTACAGTAAACTCAAAAGGGGTTATATGTGGTTTTAGTACAATTCGTTGTGCAGAAACACCTGTATTAATAAGAATATCTTTTAATTTTTGAGCTCTTTGAGTACCGAAATTGGGCGTTTCTATATTTTCTTCAGCACTGTATTTTGAAGCAATTACAAGTTCAGTATCCGGATGATCCAGAAGGTAGCTCTTCAATTTATATTTAAAATCTTTTGTGTTATCTGGTATATAAATAGTAGCGCTGTTTTTTTGTATCTCAATGTTTTCAGGATAGATAAAAAGCGTAGCTCCTTTTTCTGTTGTTGCGCTTAGACCAGCAGGAGCATCTTCTAAGGTAGGAGTTTCAATAACCTCGGTTGTTTCGTTTTCAGAGAGATACGGTAAATTTTCTTTTGAATAGTCGGGTGATGTTTTTTCTTCAGTTATTTGGGTTTTCTCAAGCTCACCATTCATAGCAATGGCATCTGGTTGTAGCCAGTGGTAAAACCACAATCCAAAAAAGGACCAGATTATAAATACCAGAAATGCGATTGTAAAATTTTTCATGAACCGTAAAACCTTAATTTTCAACACTTTGTTGAGTTAGGTTTTTGACTATCAAATTTATAAAAATTAATCAGGAGGAGTTGCATAAATTTAAGATGTTTTTCACATTGCTATGAACAATTTTTGTTTATTTTTGAAATCGAAATTATGAACAATAAAAACGTACATCATCACCATATCTTATTCCACGCTCCTGCGAGGTGATTTGGTATTGATGTTATTTTAAACATATCCAGAACCCGTTTGAGCAATCAAACGGGTTTTTTTATTCTCACTCCTCTGGACTTCGCTCAGGATGCAGGAATACAATTAATTAAAAACAACTATGAAACTAAAAATTGCAGTACAGAAATCGGGACGATTAAACGAGGATTCGTTACAGCTTCTAAAAGACTGTGGCATTTCTATAGACAATGGTCGCGACCAGTTAAAAGCAGAAGCTAAGAATTTTCCCATCGAGATCTATTATTTACGGAACGGTGATATTCCCCAGTATTTGAAGGATGGCGTGGTAGATTGCGCTATTATTGGTGAAAATGTTTTGGTAGAAAAAGGCAATGGAATAACAATTACTGAAACCTTAGGGTTTTCAAAATGTCGCGTTTCTCTGGCAATCCCGAAAGGCGAAAATTATAAGGGTATTTCAGACTTTAAAGGAAAGCGAATTGCTACTTCCTACCCGGAAACTACCCGAAACTACTTGGCAAAACACGGAATAGAAGCAGACCTGCATATTATTAACGGAAGTGTAGAAATTGCCCCAAATATAGGACTTGCAGATGCTATTTGCGACATTGTAAGCAGTGGTAGTACCTTATTTAAGAACAATCTGAAAGAAGTAGAAATTATGATGAAAAGCGAAGCAGTTCTAGCCGCTTCACCATCAATTTCTGCTGAAATGGAACAAATTTTAGGGAAGCTTCAGTTTAGAATCCAATCGGTTTTAAAAGGAAGAAAATCGAAATACGTTCTACTGAATGCTCCAAATAGCAAATTAGACGAAATCACTGCCATCCTCCCGGGAATGAAGAGTCCTACAATACTCCCACTGGCTGAAGAAGGATGGAGTAGTATTCACTCGGTTATAAACCAGGAAGAATTCTGGGAAGTCATTGATAAACTAAAAGAGGCGGGTGCCGAAGGTATTTTGGTATGCCCGATCGAGAAAATGGTGCTTTAACAAAAAATAGAAATACGAAAGTAGAATTTACGATCTGTTCCAACTTCCATTTTCGATAAAAACAATTGCATTTTGATAAAACTAAAAAATCCAATCCCAAAAACCTGGCCTAAAATTCTCCAGCGTCCTACTAAAACAGTTGAAGATATTGAGGCAACAGTTGCTGAAATTTTTACCGAAGTTAAAAAGAAAAGACACGCAGCTGTTACAAAATACACTCAATTATTTGATGGAGTAACCCTGGAGCACTGTAAAGTATCTGAAGAAGAGCTCAATGCCGCAGAAATTGCTCCAGCATTAAAAGAAGCAATCCAACTGGCAAAAGATAATATAGAGAAATTTCACAGCGCTCAGAAAACAGATAAGGTTAAGGTAGAAACAATAAAAGGAGTATCCTGCTGGCAGGAAAAACGACCTATTCAAAAAATAGGACTGTACATTCCAGGAGGAACAGCTCCTTTGTTTTCCACCATACTAATGCTTGCCGTGCCTGCACAATTAGCAGGTTGTAAGGAAATTGTACTCTGCACACCACCCGATAAAAACGGGAATATTAACCCGGCTATTTTGTACACCGCGAAATTGTGTGGTGTTACCCAAGTTTTTAAAGTTGGGGGAATCCAGGCTATTGCCGCAATGACATTTGGAACTAAAATGATTCCTCAGGTGTATAAAATATTTGGACCCGGTAATCAGTTTGTCACGGTAGCAAAGCAACTGGCAACAAAATACGGAGTTGCTATAGATATGCCTGCGGGGCCCAAGTGAATTATTGGTATATGCAGACAATAGTGCCAATGCAAGCTTTGTAGCAAGCGATCTGTTAAGCCAGGCAGAACATGGCGCCGATAGTCAGGTGATTTTAGTAACAACATCAACTGATTTACTGAATAAGGTAGAACAAGAAATTGAAGATCAGTTACGGGAATTACCCAGAAAGGACATTGCCTCAAGAGCCATGGCAAATTCAAAGTTAATTTTAGTGAAAGATGAGAAGACAGCGCTAAAATTAATTAACCAATATGCGCCGGAACATTTTATTGTTGTTTCAGAAAATGAAGACTATTTTGTTGAAAATATAGTAAATGCAGGTTCAGTTTTTATAGGCAACTATACTCCGGAAAGCGCTGGTGATTATGCTTCAGGAACCAATCATACGTTACCTACCAACGGATATGCAAAACAATATAGTGGTGTAAATCTGGATAGTTTTTTAAAGAGTATGACATTTCAGAAAATTTCAAAGAAAGGAATACAAAATATAGGTGCAGCTATAGAACTAATGGCCGAGGCAGAAGGACTACAGGCGCACAAGAATGCTGTTACGATAAGGTTAAAATCAATTTCTAAAGTCAATTAACACAGCGTCCCACTTTATAGGGGGCAAGGGAAATGTTTCTCCGAATACTAATCAATATGACCAAACAAAAATTCAACATAAAAAATCTAACTCGCCCATCCATTGCCGCAATGCAACCCTATAGCAGCGCGCGGGACGAATTTAGTAATCCGGAAGAGGATACGGTTTTTCTGGATGCGAACGAAAATCCTTACGAAACAGGGTTAAACAGGTATCCAGATCCTAACCAGACCAAGCTTAAAAGCGCTTTGTCCAAACTAAAAGGTGTTACTCCCGATAAAATTTTATTGGGAAATGGTAGTGATGAAGTATTGGATTTAATTTTTAGAGCATTTTGCGAACCTTATCGGGATAGTATTATTACACTGCCACCAACCTATGGAATGTATACTGTTTTGGCAAATTTGAATGCAGTTAAGGTAATTGAAGTACCGCTTTCATCAGATTTTAAGCCAAAAGTAGATGCAATTTTAAAAGAGGTTTCAGAAAACACAAAAATGATATTTGTGTGCTCTCCCAATAATCCCTCTGGTAACGTATTTTCTGAAAGGAAAGTAGAAAGGTTGCTTACCGAATTTAATGGGTTGGTAGTGATAGATGAAGCATATATAGATTTTAGTGACACCTTTAGCTGGTTGAAGTTTTTGGACGAATTTCCAAACCTTATTGTGACTCAAACATTCTCCAAGGCATATGGCTTGGCTGGAATTAGATTAGGAGTTGCGTATGCTTCAGCAGAAATAATTTCAGTATTAAAGAAAATTAAACCTCCGTACAATGTGAATGAACTCACGCAAACCAGCGCCTTAAGGCGTTTGAAGAATATAGAAAAAGTAGAAGAGGAAATTAGAAGAATACAGGAAAATAGACAAACTCTTCATATTGATTTGAAAAAAATCACCTATGTAAAACGTGTTTTTCCATCCCAGGCAAACTTTTTTTTACTGAAAGTGGACGATGCAGACAGGCGCTACAATCAGTTATTAAGAAAAGGAATTATTGTGAGAAATAGAACCAAACAGCTAGGATGCGAAAATATGTTGAGAATAACTGTGGGTACTGCTCAGGAGAACAAAGAGCTTATAAAAATTATGAAATCTCTACAACTATAATATTATGAAAAAAGTACTTTTTATAGACCGTGACGGTACCATCATTAAAGAGACGGTAGATGAGCAGATTGACGCATTTGAAAAAATGATCTTCTATCCAAAAGCCTTTACTTTTCTGGGCAAAATCGCTAAGGAATTAGACTTTGAATTGGTAATGATAACCAACCAAGACGGATTAGGAACCGAGGTTTTTCCGGAAGAAACCTTTTGGCCCGTACATAATTTTATTTTGAAATCTTTTGAAAATGAAGGTGTTATATTTAACAAGGTGTTTTTGGACAGAACATTTCCTCACGAAAACGCAACTACCCGTAAGCCCGGCACAGGATTACTAACTGAGTATTTTTCAGAAAAGTATGATCTGGAGAATAGCTTTGTTATAGGTGATAGACTAACCGACATGGAATTGGCTAAAAACCTTGGTGCTAAAGGTATTTTCATTAACGATGAAACTAATTTAGGAACTTCGGAGATTACTGTAAAACGTGATGAACTGAATACTTCTATTGCTATTGAAACAAACGATTGGCAAAAAATATACGAGTTTCTTATTCTGAAAGAAAGAACAGCCGAAATAAAAAGAACAACCAACGAAACCGATATTTCCATACAGCTAAACCTCGATGGAACCGGAAAAAGCAAGATAGATACCGGCATAGCTTTTTTTGACCATATGCTAGATCAGATAGCACGGCACGGGCAAATGGATCTAACTATTACCGTAAAAGGCGATCTTGACGTAGACGAACATCATATTATAGAAGATACCGCTATTGCTTTAGGCGAGGTGTTTAGCCAGGCATTAGGAAACAAATTAGGTATAGAGCGTTACGGTTTTTGCTTACCTATGGATGATTGTCTGGCACAAGTAGCTATTGATTTTGGGGGTAGAAACTGGTTAGTTTGGGAAGCAGATTTTAAAAGAGAAATGATTGGTAAAATGCCTACTGAAATGTTTTATCATTTCTTTAAAAGCTTTACAGATGGAGCCAGGGCAAACCTAAACATTAAAGCCCAAGGTACGAACGAACACCATAAAATTGAAGCCATATTCAAAGCCTTTGCAAAAGCCATAAAAGCAGCCGTGAAGCGGGATGCAGATAAGATGATATTGCCTTCGACGAAGGGGGTTTTGTAGGAAGAATTCAGAAAAATGAATGAGAAGTTCCGATTTCTTTTTTCTACGCTCAAATTTTACGGTGTACTTTAAAAAATCACTCAGGAAGCGAAAAGAATATAAAAATGAAAATAGCAATAATAGATTACGGTGCTGGAAATATTAAAAGTATTCAGTTTGCTTTCCAAAGGTTGGGGATTGAAGCAGTTTT
Organism: uncultured Flavobacteriaceae bacterium; assembly: GCA_963793275.1. Classification (GTDB taxonomy): domain Bacteria; phylum Bacteroidota; class Bacteroidia; order Flavobacteriales; family Flavobacteriaceae; genus Marinirhabdus. The sequence goes on along the minus strand of CAWBZL010000003.1, from coordinate 1,325,340 downwards.
GAGCAAGGATCCTACAGAAATTAAAAATGCAGACAGAGTGATATTCCCGGGAGTAGGAGAGGCGAGTAGTGCAATGAAAATGCTTCTGGAAACAGGACTTGATAAAATAATTCCAACACTTACACAACCTGTTTTGGGAATATGTTTGGGAATGCAGCTACTCTGTAATTCTTCGGAAGAAGGAAGCACTAAAGGTCTTGGCGTTTTTGATGTTGATGTCGTTAAATTCTCAGCCCACAAAAAAATCCCTCAAATAGGATGGAATTCGATCGAAAACCTTCAAACCAATTTGTTTACTACAATTTCAGAAAATGAATATATGTACACAGTACATAGTTATTACGCCCCACTTTGTAAACAAACGATCGCAACAACTCAATACGGAGTAGCTTATTCCGCAGCGTTACAAAGGGATAATTTTTACGGGGTACAGTTTCATCCCGAGAAAAGTTCGAAAGCGGGGGAACAAATACTGAGAAATTTTATAGATATAAATTCTTCCCTTGAGACCAATTAGAGAGGTGTGAAAGCCCGTTGTTTAATTAATTTAAAAAATAGCCGCCTATGCGGACATAAAAAATGCGTATCATCCCAGCCATAGACATCATAGAAGGAAAGTGTGTTCGCCTAAGTAAAGGCGATTACAGCACTAAAAAAATATACAATGAGAACCCGTTGGAAGTAGCGAAGGAGTTTGAAGCTCACGGAATTGAGTGTTTACATTTGGTAGACCTGGATGGCGCTAAAAGTAAACATATAGTAAACCATAAGGTTCTGGAACAAATTGCTTCCGGGACAAACTTAAAAATAGATTTTGGCGGCGGATTAAAAACCGATGCAGATGTACGGATAGCCTTTGAATGTGGTGCAAACCAAATAACAGGTGGAAGTATTGCCGTAAAAGACCCAAAAACGTTTAAAAGCTGGATAGAAAAATATGGTTCAGAAAAAATTATTCTGGGAGCCGATGCATTGGATGAAAAGATAGCCGTAAGCGGTTGGCAGGAAGAGAGTGACAAAGAGTTACTTCCGTTTATAAAGGAATATCAAGAAGAAGGAATTGTATATGTGATTTGTACAGACATTAGTAAAGATGGTATGTTACAGGGTCCTGCATTTGATTTATATAAAAAAATAATAGACCAATGCCGGTCTGAAAGCAGTCGAAAACCAATCAAGCTGATAGCCTCCGGAGGTATTTCAACATTCGCTGAACTCCCAAAACTTGCTGAAATAGGATGTGAAGGAACCATTATAGGAAAAGCTATTTATGAGAATAGGATACGTTTAAAAGAACTAGAGAACTTTATACTTCTAAACTCATAAAACTTTAAATTTTTATGTTAACAAAAAGAATTATACCCTGCCTGGATATTAAAAACGGAAGAACTGTTAAAGGGATAAATTTCGTAAATCTACGTGATGCAGGAGATCCCGTGGAGCTCGCAAAAATATATTCTGAAACCGGAGCCGATGAATTGGTTTTTCTGGATATTTCGGCAACCGAAGAAAAACGAAAAACTTTAGCTCAACTGGTTCTAAATGTAGCCGAAGCTATCAACATTCCATTTACAGTAGGAGGCGGCATTGCAAGTGTGGAAGATGTTGCCGTCTTGCTGAATAACGGAGCCGATAAAGTTTCTATAAACTCTTCAGCAGTAAAAAACCCACAACTTATTAACGATCTGGTCGCCAAATTTGGAACCCAATGCATTGTTGTTGCCATTGATGCAAAGGAAATTAAGGGCGAATGGATTGTACACTTGGTAGGGGGAAAAGTGCCAACACGGCTTAATTTGTTTGATTGGGCAAAAGAAGTAGAGCAGCGTGGAGCGGGAGAGATTTTATTTACATCCATGGATAATGACGGTACTAAAGGGGGCTTTGCAAATAAAGCCCTGGCCAAACTTTCCAGACTTGTTAATATTCCTGTGATTGCTTCGGGAGGAGCAGGGAGCATCCAACATTTTATTGATACCTTTAAAGACGGGAAAGCAGACGCCGCATTGGCAGCGAGTGTTTTTCATTTTAAAGAAATAGAGATTTCAGAATTGAAGAAAGAACTTAAAAAGCAGGGGATTCCTGTGAGGTTCTAAAATAATATTAATTAGAATTATACCACTAAAATCCCCTCGAGGAGACAAAAAAAATAATTATGACGATAGATTTTAAAAAATACACAGACAACTTAGTACCCGCAATTATTCAGGATAGCTTGACGAAAAATGTGTTGATGCTTGGGTTTATGAATGAAGAAGCCTTCAATAAAACCAATACTACAGGCAAAGTAACCTTCTATAGCCGGAGTAAAAACAGGCTTTGGACCAAAGGGGAAGAAACAGGTAATTACCTTAATTTAGTTTCTGTAAAAGTGGACTGCGATAATGATACCTTATTAATCCAAGCAGATCCGGAAGCTGCCTGCTTGCCATAAAGGAACCGATACTTGCTGGGGCGATAAGAATATAAGCAATTTCGGATTTTTATCGTATCTGGAAGAAGTGATTGAAGACAGAAGAAATGATGGTGAGCACGAAAAAAGTTACGTAGCACAACTTTTTAAGAAGGGTATTAATAAAATAGCCCAAAAAGTTGGTGAAGAAGCAGTGGAAGTTGTTATTGAAGCGAAAGATGACAATGATCTGGCTTTTTTGAATGAAAGTGCAGATCTGTTATTTCATTTTATGGTTCTTTTGCAAGCCAAAGGATTTCATATAAGAGATGTTGAGAAAACCTTACAATCCCGCCATAAGTACGATAGAAATGAATAGAAAATGCCGAGTTACGAACGACCAATAATTGAAAATAGCGATCACACTCGCTGTTTTTTATCGTCGTTCGTTGCTCGTACTTCTAAACTTTTAAAGCTTTGCAGCGATGCCCTGCGCAACAGCAGTCCAGCTTCCTGTTTTACCTACTTTTTCTCCCAATCTTACAATAATCACATTTTTATTGGGGTTTACGTAGATGTGTTGGCCTAGAATTCCTTCGGCTTCATAAGAGTTGTCTTTTTGATGTATCCACCATTGGTATTGATAATAGGCTACATTACCTGCTGTGGAATCTACCTTGGTAGAATTCTCTACCCATTCTTTCGAAACTATTTGTGAGCCATTCCAGTTACCTTTATTAAGATACAATCTGCCAAGTTTAGCAAAATCCCTGCCTCTTGCGTGAACACAGCAAAAGGTTTTTTCGACCCCATTTTTTTTGCGATCCAGACTCCAGCTAGCATCGTATTCCATCCCAAGTGGTTTCCAGATCTTAGTTTCCAGATATTCTGAAATTTTTACATCCTTTAAAGCTGCAGCCAAAACCATCCCCAAGACCTGGCTGTCGCCACTACTGTATTTAAAACGAGTGCCAGGAGTAGCCTCCAACGTCATACTATGAACAGCTTTGGTAAGGTTTGTACCGTAGTAAAATGTAGCCGCATCTCCAAAAGGATTAGTGTAGCTCTCGTTAAAAGCAATTCCGGATGTCATATTCAGCAAATGCTCAATAGTTACATTTTTTAAATTTTCATCTTTAAGTTCCGGCAGGTAGTTTGTTATGGGCTCTTTTATACTTTTAATCTTTCCTTCGTCTATTGCTATTCCTACTAACATGGAGAGAATAGATTTTGCCATAGAAAACGAATTTACAATAGAACCTTCCTCATACTCATTGAAGTAATTTTCATATTTAATAGTATCATTCTGAATCACCATAAAGGCTACCGTTTTATTGGAAATAAGATACTCCTCAAAGGTAATACGCTCCTTTACCCCGTTAACTGTGAAGGAAATTGAATCCTGGATGAGAGGTTTTGTGGTGTTCTGAAACGTAAATGCCTGTGCGGGTTTTTCTATGGTTCGGTTTGGGAAGATCTTATGATCGGTAATATTTGCGTAGTTATAATATACAAATCTTCCCAGTTTGCAAGAGGTACATAAAGTACAAAGTAGTAAAAGGATGAGTAGCTTTTTCATACGTTATTTTTTAGAGTTAAGAATGTTGCGTTTAAAGTTTGGCATTCGTTTTTTGATTGAAGTCCAGACTACGCTCAACCAGACAGAGGTGAATTGTCTTTCAGTCGCCTTAAGATTGTTTCTTGTTTGTGATTAGTTCAAGTGTTTGTGTAATCCATTCGGTATCAAAGTTTAACGATGTTGAAGGTGTAATTCCCTTTCCCTCATACTGAAAAAACTGATCATGAAAATCCATATCCATCATTCGGAATGTAAACTTCTTTGATGGGGAACTAGGCCATTCTTTATCGCTTCCGTATGCAACTACTCCAAAAGTCTCCTGTCCTACGTGTATAGCATTATTCTCGTTAAGAAGCTTTGCCGTAAACTGTTCGGCGTTGCTGGCTGTATACATATTGGTAAGTACATATACCGTGGTGTTTTTCTGCTTAAATAACTTTAAAAACGGGTCTGATACTTCATAACTTCCACCGCCGTTATCACGCAGGTCAAGAATTACATAAGGAGCAGTTAGCTCTTTCTCCATTCGGGTATAAAATTCCTTTTGAGCTTTTCTGTTATTTCGGCTCCCTGAAAAATGAGAAATACGAATGTATTGTACGCCATTTTGTAGTTCTTTAAAGATCCAGTTCCCTTTATCTCCGGTATAAAATTCGTGGTTATTTTTGTTAAACGTTTTTTTGTAACCCCAGACGCGTCCATTCGCAAACGTTATATTCATCATATATCTTGGAGTGTAGCTGTTCAGTTCGTAGTTGAAAAAATCGAATCTTCCATCTTCGTTTTGTGTAGCGTAGAAATTAATTTGCCCAACGTCCCAGGTTGTTACGTTACTTTCCAGCACAACGCCTTCATAAGAATTTGGAGCATCTGTTTTTACGATACCAATAACCAGATCATCACCGTAACTGTAGATACCTTCAAAGGAGGTATTTGGTTTTTGAGATAACGTCTCTTTTAATTGCTCAATATCTGCTTCAGTTCTGGGTAGATTTTTAAAAAACACCGAATTCTTAAAGGAAGTTACTTTTTCAATGTTATTCAGATCTTCTTTGCTGAAATATTCTCGATTCATTGCGATCTTTGAATGATAATCTTTTACCGTATTTATTTGTTCCGTTAGTAATTTGAAACATTCGGTCACTGAAATTTCAGAAGTCATTTTAGACGCTAACTCAGTATACATTTTAGTAAACTCGGCTTCTTTTTTATTTTTAATTTGATGTTTGTATCCGGGTGTTTTCTTCATTTTCTTAACCAGAAAGTCAAGGTCTTTTTTACAGTCGCAGGTTTCGGACTGTGCAAATGAAAAAGTTGTAAATAGGGTAGCGATTAAAAATGTAAATAGCGTTTTCATATTGTTTGTTTTAGTTCCGAATGCTTCCGGAGTTGTGATTATTTGATGAAACAAACATACGGCAGGAAAACCGAGCAGACTATTATATACGGTGCTTTGGGGTGAAATAATGGTTCCTTGTGGCGAAGTGAAAGTGCAAATTATGAGACAGGAACCACGCGGGGCGAAAAAATAGCAGATAGTACGTAGTAGGCAGGACACTACCCTGGTATTTTTTACATAAAACTGATTTCAATCCAAATTTTCCAAAAGAATTTTAATGGTTTTCGGTACCAAACTAAAAAGAACATAATAACTCTGTTTAAGCGTGAACCAATTCACATAGTCACCAAGTACCTAATTGGCAAATTGCGCTTTAATTTTTTCGGCATACGTTTTTGAAACAGGAATTGAAATTTCAGAAGAAAGGATAAGATTTAGTTTGCCGGATTCCATTTTAAACTGCTGAAAGTGATTCGGATTAATAAGATAGGATCTGTGCGTTCGCAATAATTCGGGGATGGCGATTTCAACCTTAGAGAGTTTGTTTCTTATAAGTTGTTTTTTAAGTAGACCATTATTCAGGTAAGAAATTTCAATATAGTTGTCGTCTGCTTTTACACTCACAAGGTCGTTAAACTGAAGGCGTAATCCTTCGTACGTTCCTTCTCCTTCAATTTCAATTTTTTGATCTTCCAGTTTCTTTTCAAAATAACGACCAAATGCCCAGCGACCAATGGCTAAAATAGGGAGTACGGTAGCTATAGCCGGCAAGTAAATGGAGAGTGCATAATAATCTGGTGAATATGCATTGGGTTCTCCCGGTACTACAATGAAACGATAAATGCCATACGCCAGTACATACCCCATCACGGTCATTAAAAGGAAAAATAAAATTTCTGAAAATAATGTCCAGCCGCTGTTTTTACGATAAACTAAGCCTTGTAGGGGAAGATTACACAAATAGGCAATACCTCCGGCCAATCCATAAATTGGGAGGAAGATGAACTTGTCGATCCCTGTAATTTCATTGGTGTCCAGCGGTTCGGTTAATAAAAGAAACAAAAAAATCCATATAGCCAATCCCAGTGCTATGAGAAGGTGATGCTTTAATAAGGGATCAAAAGGGAATGGTTTTTTGAGCATAAAAGGAGCTAAATTATTGTGAAGCTATTAAGATTTAAAATTATAAAAATAGTTTAGTTTTCCTACCTTTAAAATTCAATAGTATACAAATGGCGACCAGAAAGAAGAAAAGAGGAATAAAAATTCCAACCATAAGACGTCCAATTATTCATAACGAAGCTCCAGGAACTGTAACGTATACAGGGTCCAAAGTTTCAACAGGAACGAAAGTTGAAATTATAGATTACTCCAGAGATCATTATAACAGACAGGATTCGGAAAGTATTGAAGACGCCTTCGGTTTTGAAACCAGTGAACACATTACCTGGATAAACATAAATGGTCTCAATAATACGAAAGAAATTGAGCGACTCGGGGAGTATTACAATTTACACCCTTTAATTCAGGAAGACATTGTAACCACCAACCAACGTCCTAAAATGGATGAGTACGAGGACTATCTTTTTATTGTCTTTAAAATGTTACATTATTCAGATTCGGGTGAGTTTATTAATGAACACGTGAGTATGGTGGTTGGAAAGGACTATGTAACAACCTTCCAGGAGGCAGATGGAGATGTTTGGGATGGCTTACGCGACCGATTGGAAAATGCGAAGGGAAGAGTTCGAAATGCGGGGTCCGACTATTTAATGTTTGCGTTGCTGGATGCTATTGTGGATAATTATTTTAGTGTCATTGAAACATTAAGTGCTAAGATTGAATTTATTGAAGACCAGCTATTTGAAGATAAAGTAGAAGATGATATTACCCAGGATATTCAAACGCTGAAAAAAGAAATTTTAAGAATACGAAGAGCCGTTGTACCCCTTCGGGAGGTGATTAACCGTTTAGAAAAAACAGAAACTCCTTTAATTGATCATAGAACCCAAAACTATATCCGTGATCTGTACGATCATATTATTCAGGTTTCGGAAAGTGTAGATATTTATCGTGAAATGATCTGGGGTTTAATGGATATGTACATGACCACCATTAGCAATAAAATGAATGAAGTCATGAAGGTGTTAACCATTATGGCTTCTATTTTTATTCCGCTCACGTTTATGGCCGGAATCTACGGAATGAACTTTGAATACATCCCGGAACTTAAATTACAGTATGGATATTTCTATCTGTGGGGTGCTATGATAACAGTGTTCTGTGGTTTGCTTTGGTACTTCAAACGAAAGAAGTGGTTGTAGTTTTATTTCTTACAATTTTAAAAATAGCGGCTATTGCCGCTATTTTTAAAATCACTCAAGCATTAATGTCCTCTCACACTACCGGAGCCCATCACTTTATTGTCATTTACAGGAGGACTTCCCTTAAATCTAATATCTCCAGAACCGTTTACGCGGGATTTTAAACTGGCAATAGCTTTCACTTCTGCATCTCCAGATCCCGAAACGTATACTTCTACGTTGGTAGCGTCCAGGCTGTATCCTGAAAAATCACCACTACCACTCACTTTTACTTCCAGATTTTCTACTTTTCCGGAGAGTTTCATATCGCCACTTCCCGTTATCTTGGCATCTATTCCCGTGGCTTCAGTGGCTAATACAACATCTCCGCTTCCGGTAATATTTATGGAGAGAGCCTTACCTTTAACGGTGTCTTTCCCAATAACATCGCCGCTTCCGGTTAAGGAAATGGTTCCAATTTCAGTAAAAGGGACAGTAACAACAATATCGTGTCTGGAAGAATACGAAACACCTTTCTTTATTTTAACTGTTAGTTTCCCGTTCGTACTTTCCACTTCTACAAATTCGTGGAGGTTATCATCTGCTTTAATACTTATATTTCCTTCTTTTCCGGAGACCAGCTCTGCGGTTATGGAGCCTACCACAGCAATCTCATCATAGTCTGCCGTTGTAATTTTGGTGGTGGTAACATTACCACTTCCTTTTACCTGATTTTTCCCCCATTGCGCTGTAACGTTTGTAGTGCCAAATAGGGCAATGGCGGAGCATACTGTTAAGATGATTGTTTTTTTCATGATGTTTTGTTTAGAGTATAAATTTAGGTTTTAATTTTTAAAGTTTGGTTACTGTAACACTTCCGTAATCTGTAGTAATATTTAGAGAGTTTCCACTTTCTTTTGATCCGTAATAGCCCTGAAGTAGTTTTGAGTAGTTACTTTCATTTCTGTTAGTGACGTTGAGTATGCTTTCATTCTTTACGCTGGTGTAATTCAAATTGAACGTAAAATTGAAGGCATACGATGGAGCCAGTCCCAATGTAATCCCGGAATAGCTGGAACGTAACGTAACATTTTTGCAGGTAGCTGCAATACGGTCTATAGTAATGGCACCATAATCCGAGTTTATATTCAGCCCAGTAAGAACCGTCCCAATTTTATGGCTAATATGATCCCCTCGGCCCTGTAATGTTCCTACTTTTTCAATAGAAATTTTTCCGTAGTCATTGTTATAATTTAGTGTGTTTACCTCTCCTATTTCGGTAGTGGTATGGTCTGCGTTTATGTTCAGATTACCTGCTCTCTCAACGGTAACCCCCGAATAATCTGCATTTATAGTACCGCTTTTTATAAACTGTATAGATGAGTTTCTGGTGTGGTCAAAATTAAGGGCGTTATTTTCGGACAATAATTCTCCTAGTAATAGTTGTCCGTAATCACAGTTTATATTTGCGTTTCCCTGCAATTTGTCTATGCTCACGGTACCGTAATCGTTATCTATAGAAACGCTGTTGGTTACAGGGATTTTTATGGTGTAGCTTACCTCTACGGAGACATTATTGTTATTAGAGCCAAACCAATCGTTCCAACGTCCTTTTCTATCTCCAAACCTTGTCGTTGCTGAAATTTTAGAGCCATTACCACTAAAGTCTACCGTAATCCCATCCAGTTTTTCTGAAACCTTCTCTTCGTTGTTCCCGTTCGTTTTTATTACTACATCTATCACGGTTTTGTTGTCGTTCCAGGTGACAATATGTACGTTTCCGTAGCTATTATCAATTTTTAAACCTGCGTTAGCATTTACCGTAAATTCTTTATGAATTTTTTTCTCTTTGGTATGTTTCCCTTTAAATTTTCCATTGTTGGCTACTACCGAAAGTGGTAGTAAAGCCACCAGAAAAAGGATGTTATAAAAATGTTTCATCTGCTGTGCTTTTAAATGTTTTTATTGTCTCTATCGTTTCCGAAACGTCTTCCAGTACTGAAATTCTATTCTGAAAATTACTAATCATAGCGTTTATCACCAGTTTATTGTTTCCGCTTTCCACCAAGTCTTTTTTAAGAAGCTGGTATTCTTTTTCCAGTTTTTCCACTTGTAGCAATGCATCTGTGATCAATTTCTTGTTTTCTGGCGAGTCAAACTTTTGTAAGGCTTCAATTTCGGCATTGATGGTTGTGGTAAAAAAGGATTGCGTTTGTTCCATTTCCGGGGATACGCTTGCCAGATCTGCTTCGTTGGATGGTTGTGGAGTAAACATAGCGCCACCCAAAATAATAAGCAGGGTGATGGCTGCGGCGATACTTCCCAGCTTCCAGATGTTTAATTTTCTGGTCGTAGTGTCATTTTTGGTTTGCGGTTGGTTTAATTTGTCTAGAAACCGTCTTTGGTGTCCTTGCGGCGTTTCGGCTACATCAAAACTCCCTCGCAGGCGTTCAAATAATTCTGTTATGTTGTCTTGTTCTTTCATATGTATTACCCGGCTACGCGGGTTTCTATTTTATTTCGCAAACTTTCTTTGGCACGGGAGATAAGCGTTCGGCAATTGGCGTTGCTTATGTTTAAGATCCCGCAAATTTCTTCATAATCATAGCCTTCAATAAAATGAAGGGTTAAAATTTGTTCATAGCTACCGTGTAATTCTTGCATTGCCAGTAAAACCTGTGACGCTTTCAGCTTTTTAAAATCATCTTCAGCAAAACCATCTTCTACACTTTCAACTTCCTCTGCTTCCAATTTTGCTTCTGTAGTTTCAGAAATAGCAACATATCTTTTACTTTTATGGTACTGCGCAATACTTTTATTTACTACAATTCGCTTTAACCACGCGCCAAAAGCAGCTTCAGCTTTAAAGGTGTCCAGTTTGTTAAACGCCGCAATAAACCCTTCCTGCATGCAATCTTCTGCCAACGCACTGTCTCTTAAAATTCGCAACGCAACGTTATACATGGCTTTGTGATAACGATTATACACTTCTACCTGTGCTAACTGATTTCCTTTACTGCAGAGAACCAGTACTGTGTTTATGTCTTGGTGGGTTAGTGTCAAAAAAATGGTTGTTTAATATCAACTCCGAATCTAATGGTTTGTTATCGGGTTCGTTGTAAAGATAGTGTTGCTTTCAATTTGTTACACTTAGGTTTAAAATTTTATAAAATAATGCGTTTTGTGCAGAAAAGATTTCACCCATTGTACCCTAGCCCTAGAGGGAATTAAATGAAATCTTTTATGCTCAAAACACAACGTGCAATTATTCTATACGTGGCATAACTATTGAATAATTTATACTGAAAGCGTACTGAAATAGCCTAACCAACAAGTTTTCAGTACTCAATAGAGAAAAATAATACATACACACGTTCTGAAGCCTACAAATTGCGTGACAGAATGTCTTAAACTTATATATGGCCAAATCTAAACTTATACCCTTAGACAAGTTGTCACTTCAGGATCTTCAGGATGAAGCAGATTTAATTCCGCTCATGACTTCCGAAGATGAAGATGCAATGAATAAAGAAGAGCTCCCTACAACACTTCCTATTTTGCCCTTGCGCAATACTGTGTTGTTTCCAGGAGTTGTAATCCCCATTACTGCCGGACGTGATAAGTCTATCAAACTTATAAACGAAACCAATAAAAACGGAAAAGTAATTGGTGTAGTTTCCCAAAAAACCGAAGAGAAAGAAAATCCAGGACCAGAAGACATTAATACCATTGGTACCGTAGCGCAGATTTTGCGTGTCCTTAAAATGCCCGACGGAAATACAACCGTTATTATTCAAGGTAAAAAACGCTTTGAAGTGGCAGAGGTTATGACTACAAATCCTTATATGACGGCAACCATTAGAGAAGTTGCTGAAGCCCGTCCGGCTAAAGAAAACCCGGAGTTTCAGGAAATCATTAGCTCTATAAAAGAGCTGGCGCTTAAGATCATAAAGGACAGTCCTAATATTCCTTCTGAAGCTGCTTTTGCCATTAAAAACATTGAAAGCTCTTCATTTTTAATCAATTTTGTGTCTTCAAACCTTAATGTTTCTGTTGAAGAAAAACAGAAGCTATTGGAAATTAATGACCTGAAAGAGCGTGCCTTAGAAACGCTTAGGTATATGAACGTGGAGTTGCAAAAACTATCGCTTCGTAACGACATTCAGTCCAAAGTTGAAAGCGATATAAGCCAGCAACAGCGTGAATACTTCCTCAATCAGCAAATGAAAACCATTCAGCAGGAATTAGGAGGCAACAGCAACGAAGCCGAAATTGAAGAAATGCGTGCACGTTCCAAATCAAAAAAATGGAAAAAAGACGTTCAAAAGCATTTCGATAAAGAATTAAGCAAGCTACAACGTATGAATCCGCAGGTGGCGGAGTTTAGCATTCAGAAAAACTATCTGGATCTATTGCTGGATTTGCCCTGGAATAAATTCAGCAAGGATAAATTCGATCTAAAAAGAGCCAAGAAAATACTGGATCGGGATCATTACGGACTGGACGATGTAAAAAAACGAATTATTGAATACCTGGCCGTTTTAAAGCTACGCGGAGATATGAAATCGCCTATCCTGTGTCTTTACGGACCTCCGGGAGTAGGAAAAACCTCGCTGGGGAAATCTATTGCCGAAGCATTGGGAAGAGAATATGTACGCATGAGTTTAGGTGGATTGCGTGACGAAGCAGAAATACGTGGTCATCGTAAAACCTATATTGGTGCCATGCCAGGACGTATTATAAAAAGTTTGAAGAAAGCCGGAACAAGTAACCCGGTGTTTGTCCTGGATGAAATTGATAAGCTTTCAGTTGGAAGCCAGGGAGATCCGTCTTCGGCTATGCTGGAGGTATTGGATCCGGAGCAAAACAGTGAGTTTTATGATAATTTCCTGGAGTTAGGGTATGATCTTTCCAAGGTGATGTTTATCGCTACTTCTAATAGTTTGGCGGACCATTCAGCCAGCATTACGCGACAGAATGGAAATTATTAACGTAACCGGCTATACAATTGAAGAGAAAACAGAGATAGCCAAAGCGCATTTACTTCCAAAACAATTAAAAGAACACGGTTTAACCAAAAAACACCTGCAAATCGCCAAGCCACAGCTGGAGAAAATAGTAGAAGGCTATACACGCGAAAGCGGTGTGAGAGGTTTGGAAAAGCAAATTGCAAAAATGGTACGTCACGCGGCTATGAATATTGCGATGGAAGAGGAGTACACCAAAAAAGTGACTAATAAGAGTGTTGTGGAGGCTTTAGGACCACCACGAATGGAGCGCAACAAATACGAAAATAACGACGTAGCTGGTGTTGTAACAGGGCTTGCCTGGACACGTGTAGGCGGTGATATTCTTTTTATTGAATCCATACTTTCCAAAGGAAAAGGTACCCTTACGATGACCGGGAACCTGGGGAAAGTGATGAAGGAGTCTGCCACTATTGCCTTGGAATACATTAAGGCAAATGCCCAAAAGCTTGGACTTTCTACCGAAATTTTTGATAAATATAATGTGCACATTCACGTGCCGGAAGGCGCTACACCAAAAGACGGTCCTAGTGCAGGAATTACTATGCTAACCTCTTTGGTTTCTTTATTTACCCAACGTAAAGTGAAGAAAAGTATCGCAATGACTGGAGAAATTACCTTACGTGGGAAGGTATTACCCGTTGGAGGTATTAAAGAAAAGATCCTGGCGGCAAAACGAGCGAGAATTAAGGAGATTCTGCTGTGTGAAGACAATAAAAGAGATATTGACGAAATAAAACCAGAGTATTTAAAAGGATTGACGTTTCATTACGTCAAAGAGATGAGCGATGTGTTAGAACTGGCTTTAACCAAGCAAAAAGTGAAGAATGCAAAGACACTTTAATCCTGAAAAATAAAATCAGATTTCATAATTAGTGAGTCCCGCAAAAATAAATTATTATTGCAGTCGTTAACTCCTTTAGATAACCCAATCTCACACCTATGCTAAAAAAGGTTTTGTTGCTTCTTACTCTAGTTATGGCTTTACCCGCCGTGGCGCAAGTAGGAGGACGTGCAACCTATCAGTTTTTAGATTTGGTGACCTCTACACGCCAGGCGGCTCTTGGAGGGAAAAATATTACCAATTACGATTACGATCCTACACAGGGAATGTTTAATCCTGCGGCTATTAATCCGGCAATGGATAATCAATTAGCTGTTAATTATGCAAATTATATAGGCGATGTGAATTATGGTACTGCCACGTATGCCTATTTATGGGATCGCAGAACACAGGTGTTGCATACGGGCGTAACCTACATTAATTATGGTAGTTTTGATGGCTACGACGAAAGCGGTAACCCAACCGATAGTTTTAGCGGGGGAGAGGTAGCACTTTCTTTTGGACATGCCAGAAATGTAGCGTTTACCAATTTTCATATAGGTGGAAACGTTAAGTTTATTTCTTCAAAATTAGAGCAATACACCTCGTTTGGAGTGGCGGCAGATATAGGAGTGATGTACGTTTATGAAGATTGGGATTTACACATTACAGGAGTTGCCAGAAACCTGGGAACGCAATTAACACCTTACGAAAACACCTACGAAAGATTACCTTTTGAACTTGTCTTCGGGATTTCGCAGACGTTAGAGAACATCCCAATCCGTTGGCACTTTACGTTAGAAAACATGCAGCGGTGGAATATTGCTTTTGCCAATCCCAACCGTGACGAAATAGACCTGGAAGGAGGGGTAACTAGTGAAAATATTGGACTTATTGATAATGCGTTCCGACATATGATTTTTGCCATTGAGATATTTCCGGAGAGTGGTTTTAACCTACGCTTGGGGTATAATGTGCGTAGAGCAGAGGAGCTAAGAATTGTAGACCAGCGTTCTTTTGCTGGTTTAACCGCAGGATTTGCCATAAAACTGAACAAACTTCGCTTAAGTTATGCATATTCCAGATTTAATAGCGCAGCTACTACAAGTACCTTTGGGCTTAATATAAATTTACAATAATGCACCAGATTACCATTGCCATAGACGGGTATTCTTCAACGGGGAAAAGTACCGTCGCAAAACAATTGGCAGATTGGCTGGAGTACGTTTATGTAGATACCGGAGCCATGTACAGAGCGGTGACGCTCTTTGCTATGAGAAATAACCTGATTGCTAAAGGCGAAGTAAAGACATCACAACTAATAGCTACACTGCCCAACATTCAACTAGAATTTAAGAAAAACAGTATGGGTAAGGCTGAAGTACATCTCAATGGTGAAAATGTAGAGAAGCATATCAGACATTTGGAAGTGTCAGAATATGTAAGTCCGGTAGCTACTATTTCTGAAGTACGTCGAAAGCTAGTAGAACAACAACAAAAAATGGGCGAAGGGAAAGGCGTGGTTATGGACGGCCGCGATATTGGCACCGTTGTTTTCCCAAATGCCGAACTAAAGATCTTTATGACTGCGTCTGCGGAACAAAGAGCCGAACGTCGCTATAAAGAACTACTGGAACGTGGTGATGCAGTTACCTATAACGATGTGTTGGAAAACGTACAGGAGCGCGACCATATAGACACTACCCGAAAGGACTCTCCACTACGCAAAGCCAAAGATGCTATTGAAATAGACAATAGTGAAATGAACCTGGAAGATCAATTTCATACTATTTTGCAACTGGCCAAGGATAGGATTGCAGGGAGAATATAATTTAATATTTAATATTCAAGTTAAAAACCCGTCAGTTCGAGTGATTTTGTTGGAAACAAGTTTAAATGAAATATACTGGACTTATTTCAACAAAATAATATCGAAAACCGATTAAGTAGCACAATTTCAAAAGCCTCTCGATACAAATTTTGAAATGCTCTCGCTTTTTCAAAATTCACTCGAGGTGACGATGAGTAACTTAATGTAACCGTTAGCCTACTTTACCTACTTCAACATTTGGCCATTCGTACTTTTATCAATCCACTTTCACAAATTGTAACACTTCATCCCCCTCAGTATTATAAAAATAGAGATGGAGGTTTTCAATTTTATAGGTAGCAGTTTCCCCGAGTGCTGTAGTAAATGCGTTAGAAACTTGCATATCCGGACACATCATTTTTGTACTTCCAATTTTTGAAAAACGTATGTTGCTTTCCGTAAGCGTTTCTATTTCTCCAAACATACTATTACAGCCATCATTTCCACCAATACGACTATCGGCCACAAAAATTTCTAATGTGGGTATTTTGTTTGGTTTTTTCTGTTTCTCCATAGGTATTTCTTCATCATTGAGTGCTTGCAATGCCCAGATGTCGTGTAACTGAAAGATGGGGTCTGGTTTCATTTCCAATACCTTCAAAAGTATATATTTTATAGTCGAAGCGTCGGCTGGAACGGTAGCCGGGTCTATTTGTTCTTCCTTAACTGAAAGCTTATACAGGTAGCCTTCCTGATAGTCTAATCCCTCAATAGTTCCGTAAAAGTTACTCCAGGCACCGGCTGGCATGGTTTCTCCTTTCTTTATTTGTAGACATTGTATCTCCCCAACACCGTCGCAGGGTACTTTGGCACTGTTTACAAAGTACGTCATTGTTTTTGTGTTTTCTTCTTTTGAATCTCCACAGGAATTAATAGCGATGATAGAGAGTAGGATAGCGGTGATGAATTTCATAGGGTATATTATTGTTGTTTTATAAAACTAAGTAGCTGGGGTGTCAATCAAAAATTTTTAATGAAAATTTAAGGCTTCACATCCAGTTATTTTAGTTCTAAGAGAAACAAAATAATTTAAATTCTAGCATCGTACATCTAAAAGTATCAACCTCTTTGATTTTCAGAATAAAAACACTATTTTTGCACCCCTTTTAGCGACATAATCAAGTAATAAAAGGAAATGAAAAATCAAAAACCAAACCCTTCTGTGGGATCGTTGCAGTAACTACTTGAAACAACACGGGATACAAAGTTAGGTCTCATTTCGTTTCTGCGAAGGCAGAAAATTTAAAGAAAGCAGACAGAACAATCAAATAACACATGGCTGATAAAGCAAAAGAAGAAGCAGTAGAAAAAGCTGCTGAAAAAAAAGTTGAAAATTCAGTAGCGGTAAAAGATGCTGAAACACCAACCAGAGAAAAAGAAGCTGTAAAAGCAGAAGATATGGAAGACATGGCCGAAGCTAAAGTTGGACAGAGCCTGGAAACCCCTAAAGAAGAGGTATCTCCACAGCAAGCCAACCCAGCAAAATTTTTAGAAGATTTTAACTGGCACAACTACGAAGAGGGAATCGATCCTGTAGATGGACAGCAGTTAGAGGAATTTGAAAAATTAGTAGCAGAAAACTTCGTAGACACCTTAGATGATGAGGTTGTTGAAGGAGAAGTAATTCACCTTTCGGACCGTGATGCCATTATTGACATCAACGCTAAGAGTGAAGGTGTTATTTCTTTAAATGAGTTTCGTTACAACCCAGACTTAAAAGTAGGGGACAAAGTAGAAGTATTAATAGATGTACGTGAAGACAGTACAGGACAATTAATTTTGTCTCACCGTAAAGCGCGTACTATTAAGGCTTGGGATCGTGTAAACGCAGCTCACGACGAAAATACTATCGTTAATGGTTTTGTAAAATGCAGAACTAAAGGTGGTATGATAGTAGATGTATTTGGAATTGAAGCATTCTTGCCAGGTTCTCAAATAGACGTGAAGCCAATTCGCGATTACGACGTATACGTAGGAAAAACAATG
This sequence comes from uncultured Flavobacteriaceae bacterium, assembly GCA_963793275.1. Lineage (GTDB taxonomy): Bacteria > Bacteroidota > Bacteroidia > Flavobacteriales > Flavobacteriaceae > Marinirhabdus. Next base: position 1,308,021 of record CAWBZL010000003.1, on the reverse strand, counting down.
GAATTTAAAGTGGTGAAAATTAATCACGAATTTAAGAACGTTGTAGTTTCTCACAAAGCGTTGATCGAAGCAGATATCGAAGAACAGAAAAAAGAAATTATCGGGCAGCTTGAAAAAGGTCAGGTATTGGAAGGTGTTGTTAAAAACATCACATCGTACGGTGTATTTGTGGATCTTGGAGGTGTTGACGGATTGGTACACATTACAGACCTTTCCTGGTCACGTATCAACCACCCGAACGAGATCGTAGAGCTAGACCAGAAATTGAACGTGGTAATCTTAGACTTTGATGAAGATAAGACACGTATCCAATTAGGATTAAAGCAATTAAATGCGCATCCTTGGGAAGCACTTGGTGAAGAAATGAAAGTAGGTGACAAAGTAGAAGGAAAAGTAGTTGTTATTGCAGACTACGGTGCCTTTGTAGAAGTTACTGAAGGTGTTGAAGGATTAATCCACGTTTCTGAAATGTCCTGGTCTACACACTTACGTAGCGCACAGGATTTTGTAAAAGTAGGAGATAAGGTAGATGCTCAAATCTTAACGTTAGACAGAGAAGAGCGTAAAATGAGTCTTGGTATTAAGCAATTAACGCCAGACCCTTGGACAGATATTACAAGCAAATACCCGGTTGGTTCGCGCCACAAAGGGATTGTACGTAACTTTACGAACTTTGGTGTTTTCGTAGAATTGGAAGAAGGAATTGACGGTCTTATTTACATAAGCGACCTTTCCTGGACGAAGAAAGTGAAGCACCCTAGCGAGTTTACCAATATTGGTGATACGCTGGAGGTTGTAGTGTTAGAACTGGATGTGGAAGGACGTAAGTTAAGCTTAGGTCACAAGCAAACAGAAGACAATCCTTGGGACAAGTACGAAGCTGAATTTGCAGTAGGTACTAAGCACACAGCTAAGATTGACGAAATGGTAGACAAAGGAGCGGTGATTAACTTCAACGAAGATATCTCTGCATTTGTTCCTAAGCGTCACTTAGAAAAAGAAGACGGTACAGACGTATCCAAAGGTGAAGAAGCAGAATTCCAGATCATTGAATTCAACAAAGAATTTAAGAAAGTGGTTGCTTCTCACATGACAATTCACAAAGAAGAAGAGGCAAAAATTGTAAAGCAAGCTGCTAAGAAAGCTGCTGCACAAGCCGAAGAGGCTAAACCAACTCTTGGTGATGCCAATTCTAAATTACAAGAATTGAAAGACAAAATGGACGGGAAGAAATAAGCCTGAACGTTTTATATAATTATAAGCCCTTCCAGATTTGGAGGGGCTTTTTTTATGCGATACATCTTATAAAAAAAATGAAACCTACTTCTTTTAAGTATTATGAAGAAATTAGTCTATTTTCCTATTTTTACAGGCTAACCGCAAAAAAAGTTAATGATAGCATTAAACAAAACCATTGCATACACCAAAAGTTGGAAACACACCCTGTGGATTTCAGTGTTGTTGGGCGCAGTGCTGCCAATTCTACTTATAAGCTTAGAGCCATTCGATACCAGTAACAGTTTTTCATACAAATATGCAAGACTGTCGGGGTATGCATTGTGTATTATCTTACCCATCCTGTTAGTGCATCCTTTTGAAAACAGTATTTATAAACGACACGAAAACCGCTGGTTCATTATAAATGAGGTTTTATATATACTTATAACATTCTTTATCATAATTATCTTCTCATTTCTTTACCACTTTTATGTTGTAAGCGGGCTTACGGTATTAGATACTGGCAGCATCTGGAATTTTATGTGGACATTTGGAGTGCCTTTCACACCTATTCTTGTTCCCTTATGGCTTTATCTGCGTTCAAAATATGGGGTCATAGAAGTACCTTCAGAAGAATCTCAAAAAGATAGGAAAGACAAACAAATTACCATTCAGGGAGAAAACAAGTCTGAAACCCTCACAATTCCTGAATCAGCATTTATATACGCACAGGCACAACAAAATTATGTGGAAGTATATTATAATAATGATAACGTAATGCAACAGAAAATGTTTAGAAGTACACTTTCTAATATTATGAAACAGCTCCCTAATGCCTGGCAGGTACATCGTTCTTATTTGGTGAATCTGGAGTACCTGGAAGCTGTGGAGGGAAATGCCAGAAAGCGTGTTATGAAAATAACGAAGGTAGAAGATGTTATTCCAATTTCCCAGAAGTACTATGTTGCGCTACAAAACAGGCTTTCAAATTCGTCCCGGAAACTTCAAAACTAGCCCAAAAGCTTCAATTTCGACACAAAAGTGGCAGGGTCGTCACACTCTTTTTTTTCACTGATTTTTATGTGTTCTATTTGTCAGGAACATTAAAAACAAAACAGATGAAAACGTACACATGTATTATTCTTGCAACCTGCTTATTAATCTTTACCAGTTGTTCTTCGGGCAAATATGTAAGCTATTTAAAAAACAATACCGAAGTAATTAAAAAAACAGATTCGCTTCATTTTACTTCTTTAGACGAAGATTTTTATAACAATAAACTCTTTTTGGTAGGTGAAGTACACGAAGTTGAAACCTCCCCACGGATAGACTTTGCCATGTTTACACAATTGCACGAAAAAATAACAATAGATAGATATCTAGCTGAAATGGATCTCGTACAAGGCTACTATCTTCAAAAGTATATAGAAGGCTCTAATGAGATGGAACTTAAAGAAATTCTTCAGAAATGGCCGGTCTACATTGGAAGTATTTCAGAACAATACAGAAACAAATGGATCAAAATGAGAGCGTATTATGCATCGCTCCCGGCGTCTAAAAAATTTAAACTCGTAGGGATCGATAAAATTGCCGATTTTGATCTTTTGCATACTTTTTTAAAAGAAAAACTTCCCGATTCGTATGCAAATACCATCCCAACAGGCCGTGACGAATTAATTTCCTGGTCGGAAAATGAATTAGATTCAATAGTAAGATCAGAGCAGGAATTACTTACTTCTACAGATATTATATTTCTAAAGAATATACAATACAACCTGTCTAACTACTTAGCCATAAGATCCCGGGATCAATTTATGTATGAAAATTTCAAAAGACTGTACGCACAAGAGCAGTGGGATACAGAAAATTTATACGGCGGATTCGGATTTTCTCATACCTTACAAGCCTATACATACACTTTTGCGGGAAAGATAAAAAAGGATAACACATTACCGTATACTACTAAAATGGTAAGTATGAATACGATGTATGTGGATTCAAAACTAACTGTTGAAAGTGTTTCGCTACCCGGATTTATGCAGGATAAAGGAGAACGATTTACGAGATTTAACTACTCTCAGGATAATAGATTATTTATGTACATTCAGGGGATTGCAGATTATAAAAAAGTGACTACACCAAACAGCATAAGTTTACTGAAATTAGATGCACCCAATTCTCCTTATTTAACCTCTGCGAGAGGCACTAAAATGAAAAAACTAATCACTGTATGGGATGGCTACGATATTATTGAAGGAACTTCAACAGCAGATTATGCGCAATATCTTTTTTTTGTGAGAAATGCAGATTGGATTATACCAGATTCAGAATAAGCTGTTAAGTAAATATACGTTTATAAAATCGTCGTTTTTAGTCTCCTTATAAAAAACTGGAAATAAAAAAATCCCACCAATTGGTGGGATTTAAATCTGTCCATAAGCAGGTATTAACTTGCTTTTTTCTTCAACTCAGTGTATTTTTCGCTGATTGATTTTTCAATATCTCCGGCAGTTTCTTTAATTCTGTCTCCAGCCTTATTCACTTTACCTTTTAATTGTGCTCTTTCTTCTGGTGACATAGTTTTGTATTTCCAGTAAGCCAATCCGCCTGCGATTCCTGCTCCAATAAGAGCGATTAAACCTGTTTTCTGATTCTTGTTCATTTTTATAGTTGTTTTTTTGTTCAAATCCATACACAAATGTAAGACCTTTAAAGCCTGTAACCAGTTGGTTTAATACAACTTTAGCTTAAATTTTAGTTAAAACCACTCCAGTACATATCCTAAAACAACATAAAGGATAATAAAGACAAAAATAGTCCCAATACACCCGCATTTTCCACCGCCAATTTTTTTAGCCCCCCAGGCAGCACCAATTATTTGAAGTAGTTTTTTCATCCGTTTTTTTATTTTTAAGTTATCTAATTTAACATATCCTCTTGTGAGGGCTTAATTTTCAACATAAGGCGCTCCCGCATTCTGTAACTCGGTATATAACAAATCCAATGCTTTTTCAGAAACATTTAGCTTTGCCAATGCATTTTTAATTTGTTGTTCTACAATTTGCAATTGCTGCTTATGTGAGGTTGTGGGACCATACGTAGAGCGTTCTATCCCTCTGTAAATTGCGAACATTCGATCTCCTAATGCCGGGTTTCCTTTTTCGCCAATTTCGTTGCGGGCATAGTTTCCGTTTAATTCGGTATTTAATTGCTGTAGCTCTTTTAATATATTCACAATGCGCTCGTTCATGGTTCCAGGGGCAACTCGGCTTCTGGTAAGCGCTGTCTGCATTGCTTTTGCACGTTTTATAGATTTGTCCAAGCCCATATTCAGCTTTGCTACAGAACGCTGCGTATTTTCATACGTTCTCCAAAACGCCGAGGCTTCCTGTGGTGTCACAGTTTTTACAGAACTTTCGTATAAGGGTTTTACCACAAAAGGTTCAGCATCACTAAGTTTAGTAACACTTCCGTTATCATTCAGATACATAGTTACCGTGTAGTTTCCCGGAGGCGCTAACAATCCCGAAGGATTTTTATTTTTCTCCTCGTTTTGCTGAAGCGTGATCGCATCTAAAGCAGGGTAACGCAAATCCCAGGCAATCCTGTTGATCCCTTGTTTGGCTGGTGCGGTAATATTGCGCACCACAGTTCCTTTGCTATCTGTTACGCTAAAGATTACTTTGGGTTCGGTTTCCAGCACTTCTTTCTCCAGTGCTTCCCAACCTGCGAACGGTACGTCAACATCTCCCATATCTCTTTCCTTATCTTTTCGTTTCGCTTTGGAGGTTTGGTAGGTATCTTTTAAGTAATAGGTAAATAACGCTCCAAAATCCGGATTAGGTGCTACAAAGTGATTGTCTCCCATACTTCCCTTATCGGCATCAAAACTTAAATGAGATTTTGGTATATACCACCAGGCATCGCGAACAGGGAAAAGCATCGCTGTTTCATTTTTCAATTTTTCTTCTGAAATTTCCCGTAGGGCGGTGTAGTCGTCCAGAATATAAAAACCACGTCCAAACGAAGCACCCACCAGATCGTTCTCTCTACGCTGAATGGCAAGATCTCTAAATGAAATTGTTGGCACACCACCTTTCATCTTCGTCCAGTGCTTTCCACCGTTTATGGTTACATATATTCCAAATTCTGACGCTAAGAACATTAGATCAGGTGACACATGATCCTGAACAATACGCCACACCAGAGTCCTGTCCGGTATATTGTTTCGGAGCGACGTCCAGGTTTTTCCTTTGTTGGTACTTTTAAGCAGATAAGGATTAAAATCACCATATTTATGGTTGTCCAGCACAATATATACCGTATTCGCATCAAACATATCTGCTTTAATATCGTTTATAAAAGCAGTTTCAGGAACACCAGGCAGGCTTCCAACGCTCACTTTTTGCCACGACCCACCATCATTTTCTGAAATCTGAATACTCCCATCATCGGTTCCTGCATACAGCAGTCCCTTTTGTACAGGAGATTCGGCCAACGAGGTAATGGTATTGTAATTAGACATAGCGTATACGTCCCAGGGCGCATCCCAGGATTGCTGCTTTCCAAAAATTGGAAGGGTAATTCGTTCTTCATTCTTGGTTAAATCGTTTGAAATAGCCGTCCAGTCGTCACCACGATTGGTAGATTTCCACACCCGTTGCGAGGCAAAATAAATAGTAGTAGGATTATGCGGACTTACCAGAATAGGAGCATCCCAGTTAAAGCGTTCCGTTTTTTCGTTAGCAGCTGCCTGAGGCTGTATGTCTATTACTTCGCCCGTTTTCATATCGATACGGGAGAGAGTTCCTTCTTGTCTTTCGGCATACATAATATTTGGGTTGCCGGGTTCTGTTGCCGGTTGGTGCCCATCCCAGTTCAAAACTACACTCCAGTCGCTGTTTTGGATTCCCTGCATATTGTCTGTTCGTGAGGGACCGCCTTCGGTACTATTATCCTGTGTACCGCCAAATACGTTATAAAAAGGTTCAGCGTCGTCTACTGCCACTTTGTAAAATTGTGTCACGGGTAAATTTTCAACATATTTCCAAGTTTCGGTATGGTCAAAAGTTTCGTATAGGCCACCGTCGGACCCAACAATTAAATAGTCAGGATCGCTCATTTTAAAAGCGATGGCATGATTATCTCCGTGTTTATTTTCTTCATTCATTCGGTAAAATGTCTTCCCGCCGTCTTCAGAAATTTGTAGATTATTATCCATTAAATACAAATATCCTTCGTGATGTGGGGAAGCATATAATTCCTGGTAGTAATGTGGTCCTGTTCCGCCAGAAACTGTAGCCGACATCTTTTCCCAGGATTGTCCACCATTTCCCGAACGATACAAGCCACCCGTTCTACGTTCTTCCTCTACGGCGGCATAAATCACATCCGGGTTTTGCGGCGAAATTGCCAGACCGGTTTTGCCCATCCACGTATCCGGTAAGCCTGTTTTAAGTTGTGTCCAGGTATCTCCACCATCCATACTTTTATACAGGCCAGTTCCCGGACCACCACCTATGTAAGCAGCCACGGTTCTGTGACGTTGCCAGGTTGCGGCATATAAAATGTCTGGATTATCCGGGTCTATTTCAAGATCTGTGGCACCAACCCAGGCATCGTCCCCCAGAGTTTTGTCCCAGGTTTCTCCGCCATCGGTTGTTTTATAAACACCTCTATCGCCACCTTTGCTCCATAACGGGCCTTGTGCAGTCACCCAAACGGTATTGCTGTCTTCCGGGTGTACAATGATTCTGGAAATATGCTCACTATTCTTTAACCCAACGTTGGCCCAGGTTTCTCCGCCATCCATACTTTTATACACGCCATCTCCGTAGCCTACGTGCCTACCACCGCTGTCTTCTCCGGAGCCTACCCAAACAATATTCGGGTTTTGTGGATCCAGTGCTACGGTGCCAATAGAGTAGGTGGGTTGGTCGTCGAAAATGGGTGTCCAGGTGGTTCCGGAATTAACAGTTTTCCATACCCCGCCAGAGCCTACGGCAACGTACCAGATGTTTTCATTGTTAGGATGAATTTCAATATGGGCAATACGACCACTCATAAAAGCAGGGCCAATACTTCGGAATGTTAATCCGCTAAGTACCGAATCTAATACCGAAGTTGAAGTAACTGTTGTTTTTTGTTTCTTTTTTCGCTGCGCAATCGTTTCAGAAGAAAACAGAAAGGTAACGCATAGTAAGAAGAGGAGGGAGTAACGTAATTTCATGTATGGTTTTTTTGGTTATCTTAAAAATATTGAAATTCCCGGTATAAATTGAAGCATCCATAGAATAAACTATTTTTTTAACACGGTTATAACATTTGTCACAACTTTTGAAACGATCTGTTGTGATCTTCTACATTACTGCCTTCTGTTTGCTAATAACGGTGGAGGCTCTCCTGTAAAAGGATTCCATCTACTTATGGTTTTAGCACCCATTCCTGCAGCTTTTATTACTGCACGGTCACCATATTTCTCACGCATTTTATCCATAGCCTGATAGAGATTGATAATCTTTTCATTATCATCAAACAAGTCTATTTGTTGTCCTCCCTCCACCAAATGGCTAAATCGAACTCCTACCAAACGCACCAATAACCTACGCTGGTAAAGATTTTTATAAAGATCCATAACAACCGGCATAATTTTATGGTCTGCCGCACTATATGGAATGCGTCTTTGCTGGGTGTATGTTTGGAAATCTGAGTAGCGGATTTTAAACGTGACACAGGACGTTAATTTATTGCCACGTCTTAATTGATACATTAAATTTTCGGCCATTGCTATGATAATACTTTCCAGTTTTTTTATATCGGTTGTATCTTTATTGAATGTACGTTCTGTAGAGATAGATTTGCGTTCGGAATACTGTACTACGGGAGAATTATCTATACCATTGGCTTTTTTCCAGATGAGTAGTCCGTTTTTTCCAAAAACTTTGTGCATCATTTCAACAGGCATTTCCTGGATGGTTTGAATATATTTAATGCCCAGATCGCATAACTGACGATATGTTACTTTTCCTACCATAGGAATTTTACTTACTGAAAGTGGTGACAGGAAGGGCTTTTCGGTGCCATGGGTAACAAATATCTCATTATTAGGCTTGGCTTCCCCCGTGGCAATTTTTGAAACTGTTTTATTTCCTGAAAGTCCGAAGGAAATAGGTAATCCGGTTTCTCTCATAATTTTTTGGCGTAATTCTGAAGATAGTTTATGGCATCCAAAAAACTTGTCCATTCCCGTAAGATCTATATAAAACTCATCTACCGACGTTTTTTCGTATAAGGGGACACTTTCCTTAATAATATCGGTCACATTTTCTGAAAATTTACTGTAAATGCCGGAATTACCCCGTAATACAATAGCTTCCGGACACAGTTGTCTGGCGAGTCGCATTGGCATGGCAGAGTGAATCCCAAAAGTACGGGCTTCGTAGCTGCAGGAGGCTACCACGCCACGATCGCTGGTGCCACCAATAAGAACAGGCTTTCCGTTGAGCCTGCTATCCAGCAGTCGCTCACAGGACACAAAAAAAGTGTCCAGATCCATATGTACAATATTTCGGGATGTGTTCAAAGGATTTATAGTTTATGATTTGTAAATTTATTTTTCACTACTCACTACTCACTACTCACTACTCACTACTCACTACCGAATTCTTATACCTTTTCCCGCTGGCTCTGGTTCTTACAGCTCCTTCGGCATATCTGGGGTCTTCAATGATGGCCAATCGCTCCATTTTAATTACTTCTATAGTTATACAGTCAAATTCTTCCAGTACTTTTCCTTTTATGCAGTAAATTCCTTTTCCGCGGAATGGATACTTTACAGCTACAGGTGGAAAATGAACGGTGTCTATAAAATCACCATCCATATCCAGAAAAGTACCAAAGAACATACGTTTACCTTTAGAAGTGGCGGTATTTTTTATGGTAACCAGATAGCCTTCAATTTCAATTATCTTGTTATGAAGCTTCGGTAGATCCTTTGCCCGCAGGTAATTTTTTGAAGGAATAGTTAAAAGGTCAAACGGATTGCACAATGGGTAGCCTAATAATTCCAATTCATCAAAAGCATCTTCCATGGTTGTAGTGGGTAGGTTTGGGGTTTTATAGTGTTTCTTTTCAGTTTTAAAAAGAAGCAGTTTTTTTTCTTCAAAAGAAACCTTATTTATTTTCATATGTGCTTCCCACAGTAATTCCCGTTTGTTGCGTCCGCTAAATCTGAACGCATTTATTTTTATCATGATCGAAATCTGTTCCATAGAAATTGGAACGCGGTCAATAAAATTATCCAGACTTTCAAATAAGCCTTGTTCCTGCCTTTCTGAAATTAACCGATCTATTATTTTGCTTTCTAACGATTGTAAAAAAGCAAATCCAAGATAAATAGCATTTCCCCGGATCACTGCCAATCCTGAACTGTTGTTAATACAGGGTGGAAGAATGGTACCGCCGTGCATACGGGCTTCGTGAACATAATGTTCCTGACGGTAAAATCCGCCACCATTATTAATAGTTGCTACCATGTATTCCAGCGGATAGTAAGCTTTTAAAAAAAGACTCTGGTAGCTTTCTACGGCATAGCTGGCAGAGTGACCTTTGGCAAACGCATACCCGGCAAAACTTTCGGTCTGTCTCCATACTTCGGCAGTGAGGTCGTACGGTTTTCCTGCTTTTTCACAATTAGTAAAAAAAAGCTGTTTTACCTTTAAAAACTCTTCACGGGAACGGAACTTTCCACTCATCCCTCTGCGCAACATATCTGCTTCACCCAGGGTGAGCCCGCCAAAATAATGGGCTACTTTTATAACGTCTTCCTGATACACCATGACGCCGTAAGTTTCGGGCATGATATCTAGTAGTGTAGGATGAGCCTCTTTGCGACGTTCCGGGTAACGATAACGCAAAATATATTCCCGCATCATTCCAGATTTAGCAACACCGGGTCTAATTACAGAACTTGCCGCCACCAACCCCAAATAATCATCTACCTGTAATTTACGCATGAGCATACGCATAGCGGGCGATTCTACATAAAAGCAACCAATGGCTTTGGCGTTGCGAAGGAGGTATTTAATACGTGGATCTTTTTTAAATCGCAGGATATCGTGAATATCGAATGTGGCGTGGTCTGGTTTATTCTCTTTAATAATTTGTACTGCATCTTTTATCTTTCCGAGTCCGCGCTGGCTCAAAATATCAAATTTATATAATCCAATGTCTTCTGCCACCACCATATCAAACTGTGTGGTGGGAAAACCTTTTGGAGGCATAAAAGTGGCGGTGTAGTAATGGATTGGTTTTTCCGAGATAATAATACCGCTTGCGTGTATCCCCAGATAATTAGGAAATCCTTCAATACTTTTACTATAAATTATTACAAGTTGTGAGAGTTTATCCAGATTATTATAGTTGTATTGCCCCGAGGAGAGTATGTCAATTTCGGCCTTGGGCAATCCAAATACTTTTCCTAATTCCCGAACGGCCGCTTTATACTTAAAGGTATTGTACACGGTAAGAAGGGCAGTATTGGAGTAGGTTTTAAAAATAAAATTAGTTATGTCGTCACGATCCTGCCAGGAAAAATCGATATCGAAGTCGGGCGGATTCTTACGATAGAGGTTGATAAAACGTTCAAAATACAGATCCAGTTCAATAGGGTCTACGTCGGTAATTCGTAATAAGTACGCTACCACACTATTGGCACCGCTACCACGACCTACGTAAAAATAGCCTTTACTACGAGCGTATTTCAGGATTTTCCAATTAATGAGGAAGTAAGACACAAAATTTTGTCTTTGTATTATTTCCAGTTCTTTCTCGATGCGGGAAAGTACACGGGCACCAGGTCTCTTGTAACGATAATGCAATCCCGCATACGTAAGCCTACGCAATAATTTAAAGTCCAGCCCCTCATTATTGGTATAGCTTTTTTTATTGTTGGGAGTATTTTTGCTAAAATCGAATGTTACGAGACAGCGTTTCAGTAAATTTTCAGCATTGATGAGTAATTCTGGAAATTCGCTGAAGTCCTTTTCTAATTTTTCTGCTGAAATACATATGTCGGTTTCATTGCCCTGTTGAGACACCGGAAGCTTACTAAGTAGTGTGTTATTATCTATTGCCCGTAATAATCTATGGGTATTGAAGCCTTTTTTGTTTTGAAATGAAACTGTATGCAGTGCCACTAATTTATCGGGACGATTCCGCCAGGGAGAGAATTTCAGTTTATTCAGGTCTTTGGCAGATACACCCAGAAATTCATTGTCTTTTAAAACATACTGCTGAAGTTTTTGCTGTTGAAATTTCTGAAAGGGATACACTACAAAAGTATTGGGTAGTGTTTTTGCGATATCCGGGATATCAAGCTTTTGGTGTAGAAAATATGACAGGTATTTGTTTATGTGCTCAAAGCCGGCATTGTTTTCAGCATAGATAATAAACTGCTGTTGTGCGTTATTTCTGAAATCGACCCCAATAACAGGTTGCAGGCTGTATTTTGGTGCCAGCCTTACAATGTCCATACACGCTGAAGTAGTATTAATATCGGTAAGCGCAAATTTTTTGATGGCTATATCCCGGAAATATTTCAACAGCACTTTTGGAGCAATAGTTCCATAGCGCAGGCTGTAGTAGGTATGGCAGTTTATAAACATTAGAGCGTGTAAATGGATTAAAAAAACTGGAAATATCGTTAGTGGATATAGTCCAAAATTATGGAGTATTTCCTAATATTGCTGTATGAAATTATCAACAATCTCAAAATTAAAGCGAACGCAGCATCGCCATACACCGGGTATTGCAGCGCAGACGGGATTTCCCAGCCCTGCAACACATTATCTGGAGCCTACTATAGATCTACATCAGGAATTGATCACCAACGCCGATGCAACCTTCTATGTGCGTGTAACAAGTGATAGCTATACTTCTTATAAAATCTACGATCAGGACGTCCTCGTTATAGATAGATCTTTGCCTTCCAAAAAGGGTGCGCTGGCACTTGTGGTAGCAGAAGGAGCTTTCAAAATTATACGTCTTACACAACCTGAAAAAAACGAACTGCAAATGGAGTTCGATACATATACACTATGGGGCGTTATAACTTATATAATTCATAAAGCCCTATGATAGCACTGGTAGATTGTAATAGCTTTTATGCTTCGTGCGAGCAGGTTTTTAGACCAGATCTATGGGGAAAACCGGTAGTTGTATTAAGTAATAACGATGGATGCGTAATTGCGGCAAACAAGGAAGCTAAGGAATTGACACACATTCCTATGTTTGAACCGGTTTTTAAAATAAAACAACAGCTTATAGCTAATGGCGTTACCTTTTTTTCCTCTAACTATACGCTCTATGGCGAAATTTCCCAACGCGTCATGAATACTTTAAAGCTATTTTCTCCCAGGGTAGAGGTGTACAGTATAGATGAGAGCTTTGTAGATCTTTCAGGTTTTAATCTTACCGATCTTACTGTCTATGGAAGCAGAATTAAAGATACCATCTATAAACACACGGGTATTCCCACAGGCGTAGGCATAGCTCCCACAAAAGTTCTGGCAAAACTTGCCAATCGCATCGCAAAAAAGGAACCTGGTCATAACCATGTATTTGTTATTGCTACCGACGAAGCCCGTGTAAACGTATTACAGCGTACTGCTATTAAGGATGTTTGGGGGATTGGCAAGCAACACGCAAAGCGTTTGCAAGAGGTAGGTGTACATACCGCATACCAATTTACCCAAACTCCATTAGCCTGGGTGAGAAAAGAAATGACGGTTGTAGGAGAGCGTATGTGGCGCGAATTACGTGGGGAACCCTGTCTTCAAATGATAGAGATACCAGAACCTAAAAAAGGAATAGGAACCGCAAAATCATTCGGAAAAAAACTAAAAACACTCGATTTAATTGAAGAAGCCTGTTCTTACTATATAAGTGAAGTTTCTGAAGTATTGCGGGCTCAAAAAACGTGTGCGATGTATCTTCAGGTTTTTTTACATACCAATCAGTTTAGTGCACACGATAAACAATATCGCAACACGCAAACTGTAACACTGGCAGTTCCCAGTAACAACACCTTCACCCTCATTACAGAGGCCAGAAAGATCTTAAAAGAAATTTACAAACCAGGATATCGCTACAAAAAAGTGGGAGTTAATCTTACCGGAATTATTCCTGAAGCCTATGTACAGGGAAATTTATTTGAATCTCCTAAAAATGAAGAACATAAAAAACTCATGCAACTCTTTGACGAGCTGAACTGTAAATATGGTAAAGGGAAGGTTTTTTCGGGACTTACGGGAACCCGTAGAAAAGAATGGGAACTCATAAAAGAAGAACGTAGCCCCCGCTATACAACACAATGGCAGGAACTCTTACACATTTAATTTCGTTCTTGAAACCCTATAAAAAACAACTGAAGCCAAAAATCCAATAGCCGAAAACCCCGCTAACAGCCAAAAAACAAAGTGATGTCCTTGAACGGTTTCGAAGGTATCCAGAAAATACCCCATCATAGGTCCTGCAAAGATATCCGGCGTATACCCTATGAACGAAATAATTCCCACAGCAGTACCCGTGAGTACTAACGGTATTTTTCCCTCCTTGAGTACGGCAAAGTAAAGTACCCGTGCCGCATAAACGCCTATGGCTGTAATGATAATAGTTATAAAGAAAAGCATAGTAGTGCCTTCACCTAAAACACCCGAAGCAAATAGTACTGCGCCAACAATAGATAACAAGAAGCCTAACATTAAGTAAAGAGAGGGGCGGGATCTATCTGCCAGGAACCCTACCACAACACCTACAAGAGGCCTTATAAATAATAGAAATGTACCTGTTTTTGCAGCATTTACTTCACTAAACAGCATTACCTCACGGGCGTAAAGTGAAAATATATCGGTTATTTTATAACCTACATAGGCACAGAGGATAATGACCATTAAAAGCCAGACAGAAGGTAATTTTAAAACAGATTTTATGTTAGCTAAAGTGATTTTTTCTTTTAATACAGTTTCAGCTGAAATAGTAGTTTTCAGAAAAAAGAATACCACAACCCCGATACATGCCACCAATGCAGAAGAAATATACACCACCATTGTAAAAGCATCCTGTTGCTGAAACGTATTGAGCTCAACAGCGTTTTCCGGGACAAACCAGGAGAACACTACCACACCTAACAGTCCAAATAAAGCACCCACCAGTCCGCGACCACCATCCAGAAATCCAAATGCTTTCCCTTGATTGGTATCCCCTCCCCAAACCCGAGTAGCCTTTATCATGGGTGCCCAGAATAAAAAGATGGTGGTAAAACCCCAAAATCCGTACAAAATAGTAAGGGTGGTAAGAGACGGCTCATTAGCATATACCAGTCCGCCTGCTGCGGTGAGTACTAAGGCAATACCCATTAATTTTCTGGGTTCAAATTTATCGGCTAGCGGTCCGCCTACGAGATATGAACCTAAAGCAACAAGACCGTAGATGGAGAAGCAATATCCTATTTCGGTATTTGTAATGTCAAAAACTTCTAAAACGGTTGCTCTAAATACGCGCGCCAGCACGAAAGGGAGTATAAAAACCGCCTCACCAGCCAGGATAAGTAGCAAGATATATAACGACGATTGTTTTGACGTTTTGGAAAAGTTCAAAAGTGTTGGTTTTATGAATATTGAAAGGTACTCGTAAAATTTTCAAAAGAAAAATCTCAAAAGATATGGAGCTTTATATCATACTTTGAGCAATCAAATGTTGCCTAACGCCCATCGTTTACTTTAACCGCAGTACCACGTTCCTTTCTGGTTTCTCCCACGATATTATATTCAAAAGTGTAGTTAGCGCCGTCGGTTGCCAAGATTTTCATGTGGATCGCTCTTTTTTCGGCCTGATTCTTCGGATTCTTTTTGGTGACAATATATTCGCAAGGGTTAATCCAGCGTATGTAAGAAGTATCTGCTTTTCCCCGAAAATAGTCAACTTCAATAGAATCTGTACGCACAAAGGTAGTTTTAGAGAGCTCGGTGCCCACAAGCGCTTCAAATTCAAAGGTTCCTGTCTTAAAATCGCTGCAATTTCTTTCAGACTCGTAACAGCTTACAAGGGTAGTTAGAGATAGTAAAAGGAAGAAAAATCGCATAAAGAGCTTTAAAATGCGAATTTCTGAAATTTTACCAACATATTAGGGTACATATTCCTTAAAACTTCCGTCTCCATAAAAAATAACAATGCGCTCTATTGGTTTCGGATTTGAAACTGAACCCGATGGTACATCATTAACTGAATTTTCTAGTGTCTCTGAAACAGGAATTTTCTCTTCCGTAGTTTTTTGAGTTGCTGTTGAAATTTCAGCATTGTTTTTTATGTTCTGAAAATTGGATGCTGTAGGTATAGCTAAATTTTCATTTTGGTGGGTGGAAGGGAAGCTCCCTTTTCCGTTTAAAAGCCAATATAAATTTACTTCTTCAAACGTATTTACAACCTTCATAACAAACTCTAAACTGGGTTTATTTCTACCCGAAATAAGGTGCGATATAGTAGAACGATTGAAGTCTATTTTTTCAGAAAAAGCAGTAGCAGACAACCCATAATAATCGAGTATTTTTTCCAGTCTTTTTGAAAATTCTGCACTGTTTACCATTGTAACGTAGGATGTGTTCTTGAAAACGTTTACAAAAGTAACATATTGTTGTTTTATCCACACTATTAATTGTAAATTAGTTTATATAAAATAAACAATAACTTTATGTAAACGTAACTAAAATACTGAAAATAAATACATTAAATAATATCAATTAACTTCGGAATGTTTTTTATACATTTCAAGTCAAAATTGGTTACAACACCCAACTAAAAGCAGCTGTTCTATTGTTTACAAATGTAAACTTAACAATAGTTACCTTTGTCACACAGCAAAACACGCAATGGAATTAACAGATAACTACACCACTTTTTTTGAGGATACATTACAAGGAAGATATATTACTTTAGAGCATATTTCTCCACTTCTGGAGCGGTATAAAAATGTGTTTGAAATTTCAGAAATAGGCACATCAGAATCGGGAAAAAAAATTCCGATGCTCAAAATTGGACACGGAAAAAAGATAGTTTTGGGATGGTCGCAAATGCATGGAAATGAAGCAACCACCACCAAGGCAATTTTCGATTTTCTAAAGGTGATCGCTGAGAAAAAAATATATAAAAAGAAGATCTCCGAATTTTTAGCTACCTATTCCTTTTGTATAATCCCCATTTTAAATCCGGACGGCGCTGAAAGATATACCCGTGAAAACATCAATAAAATTGATTTGAACAGGGACGCTCAGGACCAATCTCAGGCCGAAACTAAAGTTTTAGCCAGCATATTTAGCAAGTTACAACCAGATTTGTGCCTTAATTTGCACGATCAACGTACTATTTATGGATTTAAAAACGGAAAACCGGCTACAATTTCGTTTCTAGCACCTGCTGCAGATGAAAAAAGAAGCCTCACGCCATCCCGAAAAAAAGCGATGCAGTATATTGAAACCATGGGTGCTGTGTTACAGGAATTAATTCCGGGGCAAATAGGGCGTTATGATGATGCTTTTAACTCAAATTGCGTGGGAGACTCCTTCCAGATGGCCGGTGTACCCACAATATTGTTTGAAGCCGGTCATTTCCCGGAAGATTACCAACGGGAAGAAACCAGAAAGTATATTTGCGCAGCACTCCTGGCGTTGTTTGGTATTGTAGCACCTTCCACAGAGAATAGTATGTCATACCGTAAAATTCCCGAAAATAAACAGAACTTTAAGGACATACTTTTCAAAAACGTACGCATAGCAGGTGCTTCAAGAGTTAAAACGGTTGCTTTTCAATACGTTGAAGTATTGGAGAAAGACCGTGTGGTGTTTCAGTTACACGTAGATACTATTGGAAATTTAAAATCTTGTTATGGTCATAAGGAGATAGATGTTTCAGGTGCTGAGCTATTGGTAAATTCGCAATCATATTATCAAGTTGGCGATAAAGTTTCAGAAATTATCAATAAAAAAGAAAATTTGGTGTTATTTAATAAGGAAAATAAGTTTCTTTAGGAGATTAAATATTCTATTTTTGCAATCCCAAAGGATAAAGACATTATGGCGAAATTTAAACTTGACGATACAGACCACAGCATCTTAGATATGCTCATTGAGAATACGCGAACTCCATTTACGGACATCGCAAAAAAATTGAAAATTTCAGCAGGGACAGTACATGTTCGTGTAAAAAAAATGGAAGAGGCTGGAATTATTACCGGCTCCTCTTTACGAATTGATTACAAAAAACTGGGATACTCTTTTATAGCATACGTTGGAATTTTTTTACAAAAAACATCTCAGACACAGTTTGTCTTAGAGCGTATTAACGATATACCGTATGTTACCGTAGCACATGTGACCACTGGTAAGTTCAATATTTTTTGTAAAATCAGAGCGAAAGACACCACGCAGGCAAAGAATATTATTTATATGATAGACGATATTGAAGGTGTAACAAGAACTGAAACAATGATTTCCCTAGAAGAGAGTATTAACGATAAAAAGCGTTTAATGCATTCTATATTTCAGGATATATAAAATTAGAAGAAAGAGGTAAGACCGCTCGCGTTGTCTGCTGAAAGAGGGAATACTTCTTAGATTTAATAATTGCAAAAGCCGAAAACTAACTAAGTTTTCGGCTTTTTTTATGCTGCTTACTATTAAAATTTAGCCGTCAACCTAACATTAAATACTCTGGGTGAGAGGAAATTAGGGATACTGTATTGTGTTTTGCTGTACACGTCACGTACAAAAGTGTTGGTGATGGAGTTTTGCACATCAAAAATATTAAAGATCTCTGCGCCAATGCTTAATTCTTTAAACGGTTTTAAGATGCCAGAATCTTTTAACTTATCTTGTTGTACCAGCACATAAGAAACACCAAGATCTGCTCTTGCGTAGTCTTTTAAACGTGTCTGGAAGTCGTATGGATCTGCATAACTAGGTGAGCCACCCGGTAGTCCTGTTTGGTATACAAGATTTAAATACATTTTTAGATCCGGGATAATTTTCACATAATCCTGAAAAAGGACTGCAAATTTTAAACGCTGATCTGTAGGTCTGAAAATAAAGCCACGATCGTCTATGTTTTCTTCTGTTTTTAAATAACCAAAGCTTACCCAACTTTCAGTCCCTGGCACAAACTCTCCAGCCAGACGCATATCCAGTCCGTATGCATAGGCCACGGCGTTGTTTCTGGCTCTGTAGCGTATTCTTACATTTTCCAGGGTGTACGGGTTTACATCTTTTAAGTCCTTAAAATAAATTTCGCTATTCAACGTAAAAGGTCGCCCCCAGAGATTAAAACTATAATCGTTTCCTGCCACTATATGAATAGACTGTTGCGCTTTAACACCAGGTCTTACGGTTCCAGTAGAGTCACGTAATTCACGATAGAAGGGAGGTTGGTGATAAAAACCACCGGAAAGCCTGAACAGCATATCCATATCCCAATCTGGTTTTAGTGTCACCTGGGCTCGCGGACTAACTACTGTTTGAGTAACGCTTTCAATTCCATCGCCGCTTACCGTCCAGTTTTGAGAACGTACCCCGGCGTTTAGCCAAAGTTCGTTACTTCCTACCGAAGTTGCTTTGCTCCATTGTGCAAAACCAGAAAAACGATTGATTTGCACATCATTCTGTGCTCTAATGTCGGTAAAAGGAACTATGGGAGCTGTAAAAGGTGCGTAAGGCTGGTTGTTCGCAAAATCGATAATAGGAGGGCGTATAGAGAATCCAGCCGAATCTATAATTTCATATTCCTGCACCCGGTCTCTAATGTCTTCGTGGGTGTATTTTATACCATATTCAATAGTCGTGTCGTCATTAACCTCTATAATTCCCTTGTGTTGCGCATTAAAGATGAGAGCATCAAGGTCGTTACGGGCGTGGGTTAATTGAGAGCCAATTCCTTCACTAAATTCTACTTCTCCAAGGTTGTCATCACCAATATTGGTATTAACTTCTCCCAAACGGTATTGAGCCAAAATATCGAAATATTCCTGCTCTGTTGTCTGATAAGCACTGGCAATAAACTTTGCCGTGTAGGTGTCGGAAACTGCATAGGTACCTTTTAACGCTCCAAAATAGGTATTATAGCGATCTACTTCCTGTCCTTCGTAGAAAACGAGAAGGGCGATAGGATCTGCCAACGTACCAAAATTTGTCTGGCGGGTGAGTGGTTGGTATTCGTATCTGTTAATAGCAATGTTCCCCAGAAAGCCTAATTCAAATTTATTACTGAATTTATACGTTAGGTATGTCTGAGCATCGGCAAATGTGGGTCTGAAGTTGGTTTCGGTTTGCTTTGCGTTTACAAATAAGCTGTTGTCACGGTAGCGTAATCCAACAATGCCTCGTAATCGTTCATTTTTTGAAATTCCTTCAACCGAAACACTTGCGCCTAACAAACTTAGATCTGCCGTTGCTCCAAATGAAACTGGACGACGGTATTCAATATCCAGAACCGACGATAGTTTATCTCCGTATTTTGCCTGAAATCCTCCTGCTGAAAAATCTACAGAACGTGTAAGGTCGCTATTTACAAAGCTTAATCCTTCCTGTTGTCCGCTTCGTATTAAAAATGGGCGGTATACTTCAATTTCGTTTACGTAGACTAAATTTTCGTCATAATTACCACCTCTTACGGCGTATTGGGTACTTAGTTCATTATTACTAACGACACCGGGTAACGATTTTAATAAATTTTCCACACCCGCATTGGCACCGGGAATTTTCCTGATGGCTTCCGGGCTAATTGTGGTAAGTCCTTCCACACGTTTTCTTTGGTTTGCCGAAACAACTACTTCAGCAATTTGCTCTACGTCTACTTTTAAAACAGGGTTTAGCTCAAAATCTTCATTCGCAGCTAACGAAGGAATAGTTACCGTAGCGTTTTTATGATTTAAGTGCGAAAACGTAAGTGTGATCTCCTGGCCAGAAGGTACTTCTAATAAATAAAAACCGTCAAAATTGGTCTGTGTGCCAATACTATTACCTGCAGAAATGTTTACAGCAGGAATGGGGACGTTGTTTTCATCCAGAATAACTCCTTTAATGGTTGCATTTTGGGCAATGGTATTTGCTGAAATGCAAAAAATAATTAAAACGAGGGAACGTATAAATGTCTTCAAAAGCTGTACGGTGTTTTATTTTCTGAAAAAAGTTGCTTCAAATGTAGTACTATTTCCAACATTATCCACGACGATCAATTTCAGTTTGTTTTCGGTATCTGTTACTACGTCATCATCAAAATCATAGGTTAAAACGTCGGTTTTATAATTATATTCCATTAAGATAAAATTTCCGTTTACCGTCGCTCTGTAGGTGCTTATACCGCTTAAATCGTCTTCAATTTTAATTTTAAGCGTTTTATTATTGCTTATCCACTTTTCATCTTTAAAGTTTACCGGTTTTACTGTAGGCGGTGTGGTATCTATTGCCAGCGCGTAGTTTCCAAATGTGCGGACTCTTGTTGTGAGTTTTGTTCCGTTTCTTGAGGTGTTATTATAGGAAGGCTGCCCTCTGTAGTTTAATCTGCCAATGTATAATTTTGAAAAGTTCCTCCGCAGCATAATTAGCAGCATCTACACTTATGGTGATGTTTTTATGGATCGGGATAATATCTTCGTGAAATTGAAGCGTGTCTCCCTTGTCTTCAATATTCAGATAGGTGTTTTCGTATAAACTTTCAGCAGGGATATAAATATCAAACTTCCCCTTGGTGATGGCGGTTCCCTGGTTAGCATACACAAAATGATCTGTTTCTTTGGTATCTTTAGGTTCCGGATTTTCTTCAACCTTTCCTTCAATAGGAACGGTGATACGCATGGTATTGCCTTTAAAATCGGTGATTTCTATGGTGTAATCTGAAGAAAACCCATCTTCTACCGTCACATAACCGCTATCATCTTCATTTGTAATAATGCTCAACGGATTATTTTCTTCGCGAAAAAGTTTTTGGACTCTGCTTTTGTTGGTTTTAAAGTACTCGTAATCCATAAATCTGTTCAGGTAACGGGTTTCGGCAAATGAAAACTTTTCGAAAAGTACATTAAATTTTTCTGAACCGTTTACCGTTGTTTTAATCTGGTAGGTTCCGTTTTTATTGGAAGCACCGTTTTGCTGATCGTACGACGAAACTCCGAATCCAATTTTTCCTAATGCTGAAACTTTCTCAGTACGATAGTTTCCGTCCTTTTGCCTGATAAGGCGAAGTTTGTTTCGGTTTTTTGAATTGTTGGCGTACGAGTCTTCCCCAACAGGATACACAAATACCGAATTTATAAGCGGCACCTTGGTATCTGGAATTTCAATTCCAAATAACATGGGGTTCATAGGACGGGAAGCGGGGTCCCGAATTTCAAAATGCAGGTGTGGCCCACCGCTACTACCACTATTACCGGTATAGCCAATGATTTCACCCTTTTTTACGGGAAGTAATTTGTCTGCAGGAAAATCTTCAAACTCAAAACTTTCTTTTTTGTATTGTAAATCTTTAACGTAGTCTTCAATATCGTTTGCGTAGCGTTGTAAATGTGCATACACAGTGGTATATCCGTTAGGATGTTGAATGTAGAGTGCTTTTCCGTAGCCATAATGCGCTACTTTAATTCTTTTTACGTACCCATCGGCAGGAGCAAGAATAATGGCACCTTCTCTCTGTTGGGTTTTAATATCCAGACCACTGTGAAAGTGATTGCTTCGTAATTCGCCGAAGCTTCCGGATAAAATAAGGGGGATTTCCAGTGGATTGCTAAAATAGTCAGTAGGGACGTTGTTTTGTGCGGTTGCCAACAAGCCAAAAAACAGGGGTAAAAGTAAAAAATATTGCTTCATAAAAAATGTAATACGCTATAAATTAAGGGGAGTAGTGTTGTATTGTATTTAATAACATTCAATATTACAAAAAATTGTAGAAAACAGTTGGCTTATTTGCTGGTGTATGTTAACTTTGTGTTAGCAGTATTGATTATAAATGAAATGAGCGATCTTTCTGAAATTGTTGACTCTCTTGAGAATAGAATAAGTAAATTGCTTCACAGGTACGAAAATCTGAAGCAAAAAAATATTCAATTAGAGACGCTGGCAGAAGAAACACAAAAAATGTTGGCAACATCGCAGGATGAAGCACAACAATGGCGAGAGAAATGCAGTTCATTAAAGTTAGCAAATTCAATACTGGGCAGTGACCAACATAAACGAGAAACAAAGCTCAAAATAAATTCTTTAGTCCGGGAGATCGACCAATGTATTAGTCAGCTTTCAGATTAAAACAATAAAATCAATGTCAAACCCGTTAAAAATTAAACTTTCTATTGCAGACCGGGTATATCCATTAAATATACCACCAGAGCAGGAGGAGGGCCTTAGAAAAGCCACCAAGAAGATAGAAGCAATGATTAAACAGTTTGAAAGTAGTTATGCCGTTAGGGATAAGCAGGATGTGCTGGCCATGTGTGCCTTACAGTTTGCAGCCCAGGTAGAACAAAAACAACTTGATACCCAAACCGATACGCAACAAGTGGAAGAGCAGTTAAAAGCGCTTAACCAATTGTTACAAGAGCACCTATCGTAAACGTTCTTTACATATAAAAGGTTACTGCCTACATTAGTACACATTTTGGTAAACTCAACACGAATTCTTTAAAAAGGGTGAGTTAAAGTTGTAAAAGCGCGCCGTCTTTGAGCGGATTCTTGATCAGCTTGTTAGCCCTAAACTTTTCTTTAAGGAGTTTATACAAATCACGTAATAATGTAGGCTTTTTTATACCCTAACGTGAACGATTTTAAACTACTGGATATGGTATTTCATATTCTATAATTTAAATTAAACAACCATGGATAACCCTGTTATTATCGCCATCATTGCAGCCATAGCTGGAATTGCAGTTGGTTTTATAATTGCAAAAATACTGGAGCGTAACAACTCTTCACAACTTATTAAAAACGCTAAAAAAAGCGCCCAGAACATCTTAAAAGAGGCAAAAAGTGAAGGAGAATCCCTTAAAAAGGATAAAATACTACAGGCAAAAGAGAAGTTTATCGAGCTTAAATCTGAACACGAAAAGGTAATTAATAGTCGTGATAAGAAAATGAATGAAGCTGAAAAGCGTACCCGCGACAAAGAATCTCAGGTATCCAGCGAGCTCGCAAAGAATAAAAAACTGAATGCCGACATTGAAAATAAGAAAAAAGACTATAACGAGCGTTTAGATGTCCTTGAAAAGAAACGTGCCGAGGTTGAAAAAATGCACCGCAGCCAGATAGACCAGCTAGAGGTGATTTCCAGCCTCTCTGCCGAAGATGCAAAAGGGCAACTAATGGAGACCTTAAAGGAAGAAGCCAAAACAGATGCTATGGCGTTTATTCAGAGTTCTGTGGAAGAAGCTAAAATGACGGCACAACAGGAAGCCAAGAAAATTATTATTAGTACTATCCAACGTATTGGTACCGAGGAAGCTATTGAAAATTGCGTCTCTGTATTTAATCTGGAGAGTGACGATGTAAAAGGGCGTATTATTGGGCGAGAAGGCCGAAACATTCGCGCCATTGAAGCCGCCACAGGTGTCGAAATAATTGTAGACGATACGCCGGAAGCTATTATTCTTTCCTGTTTTGATAGTGTGCGACGTGAAATAGCAAGACTGTCGTTGCACAAATTGGTAACCGATGGAAGAATTCACCCGGCCCGTATTGAGGAAGTGGTGCGTAAGACTTCTAAACAAATTGAAGAGGAAATAATAGACGTAGGAAAGCGTACTGTGATAGATCTCGGTATCCACGGTTTACACCCGGAGCTAATTAAAGCCGTTGGACGTATGCGCTACCGTTCCTCGTATGGTCAAAACCTGTTGCACCACTCCCGCGAAGTAGCAAAGTTATGTGGGGTAATGGCAAGCGAATTGGGATTAAACCCAAAATTAGCCAAACGCGCCGGATTGTTACACGATATAGGAAAAGTACCGGAAACCGAAACAGAACTCCCGCACGCAATCTTAGGAATGCAATGGGCAGAGAAGTATGGCGAAAAAGAAGAAGTATGCAACGCTATTGGAGCACACCACGACGAAATAGAGATGACAAGCCTGTTATCGCCAATAGTGCAGGTATGTGACGCTATTAGCGGAGCAAGACCAGGAGCCAGACGCCAGGTGCTGGACAGCTATATCCAGCGTTTAAAAGATCTGGAAGACATTGCCTTTGGATTTAACGGTGTAAATAAGGCCTACGCCATACAAGCAGGTAGAGAATTACGTGTGATGGTAGAAAGCGAAAAGGTAAGCGACGAAAAAGCAGCACAGCTATCGTTTGAGATCTCACAGAAGATCCAGACAGATATGACCTATCCCGGACAGGTTAAGGTAACCGTAATACGTGAAACACGTGCGGTGAATATTGCGAAGTAAGAGCCGGCAGCTTTCTGAAGTGATAGTTTAAAACTTTATTAGATCCCCATTCAGTTTTGATTGGGGATTTTTTTTGTATAGTTGGGCGTACTAACAATTTAAAAAAGAGGTTTACACAGCTCCTACAAGTTAAAAACCTTCAAATTTTAATCGCAATGACCAACATTTGAAGGTTTTAAAGTTTCAGTTAACTACTAGGTAACCTATTCATCATAAATGTTTTCGTACCCTTTACTAGGTTCTTCAAAGAATTTACCGGTAATAAAACGCTTGTGCTCATCCAGTGCTTCAATTTTTTTCATGTCATCTTCTGATAAGTTTAGAGATGCCGCCTTAAAATTTTCTTCAATGTGTTCCTGGCTTGTAGATTTTGGGATTACTGCTGTACCGCGTTGCAAATGCCAGTTAATCAACACCTGCCCGATTGAAGCATTGTTTTTTCGTGCAATATTTTGAAGCGTCTCTATTTCGAACAAATTGGCTTCATCTTCACCCTTCATAGCGTCAGAACGGTCACCGGAGCCAAGGGGCGAGTAGGCAGTCATAAACACATGCTCGCTATTACAGTACTCCAATAATTCTTTTTGTTGCAACAATGGATGTAACTCTACCTGATTCATTTCTGGCTTGTGGGTCGCTTTTCCTATTAAATCCTTCAATTTTTCTTTGCTGAAATTTGAAACCCCAATATGCCGAACCATATTCGACTCTTTGGCTTGCTCCATTTTTTTCCAAGTTTCAATAATAGGAACTTCTTCCAATGAAAGATAATCGCTGGGTTTTTGAGGAGAATTAACGTCGCCTTTAAATGCTACGGGCCAGTGAATAAGATATAAGTCTAAATAATCTAATTGTAATTTATCAAGAGAACGTTGCAGTGCTGGCAGTACCTGCCCGTCTTTGTGCGCATTGTTCCAAAGTTTGGACGTAATAAATACGTCTTCTCTAAAAATTTTTCCTTCTGAAAAAACTTCGGTCAGTGCTTCTCCTATTTCCTTTTCGTTATCGTAGGCTGCAGCCGTATCTATATGTCTATAGCCGGCATACAATGCATCTTTTACTGCTTTTTTAACAGTGTTTCCTTTTGCTTTCCAGGTTCCAAGACCAATGCAGTGCATTCTGTCTTTATTGCTAAATTCTAGTGTTTTCATAATTTAAATTTCCTTAAAATTACTGAACAATTCTGCCTCTATAAAGAAAAGGTATCACTTTAGTCTTTATTTAACGGCTGTCTGCCGGTTTCGAACTGCTTATTTTTTAAAATTCAGCATTTTTAACTCACGACTCACGACTCACGACTCACGACTCACGACTCGCCACTCACCACTCACCACTTACAGAAATTCACTTCCTTGGATGGTATTTTTCCATAACTTCGGTGAGATAGGAAGTTTCTACGTGCGTATAGATCTCAGTCGTAGTAATGCTCTCGTGCCCCAGCATTTGTTGTATGGCACGTAGATCTGCCCCGTTTTCCAATAAATGTGTTGCAAATGAGTGTCTAAAGGTATGCGGACTTATAGTTTTTTTAATACCTGCTTTTTCCGCCAGGTTTTTGACAATGGTAAAAATCATAGCCCGTGTAAGGCCATTACCACGCCTGTTTAAGAATAACGTATCCATAGCCGCTGGTTTTGGCTGTTGGTGTATTCTACGTTCTTTAATATAGCTGGTAATAAGTTTACTTGTTGCAGCCCCTATAGGAACATAGCGTTCTTTATCCCCTTTTCCTGTTACCTTAATGAAACCTTCTTCAAAGAATAAGTCTGAGATCTTAAGACTGGTTAATTCTGAAACACGCAACCCGCAGGCATAAAGTGTTTCCAACATAGTGCGATTGCGCTCTCCTTGAGGTTTGCTAAGATCTATGGCAGAGATTAATTTGTCAATATCTTCAATAGAAAGCGTGTCTGGTAATTTCCGGCCAATTTTTGGGCTTTCTATGAGTTCCAGGGGGTTTGTTTTTCGGTATTCTTCAAATATGAGGTAGGTAAAAAACCCGCGTAATCCAGAGATAATACGGCTTTGGGCACCTTGGATTCATTGTTTTGCTTACTTCGTATATAAATTGCTGGACTTCAGTTTCAGTAATAGTAATGGGTGTGCAACTAAGGGTGTTTTCATCGCACCAACGTACCAATTTCTGGATGTCCAATCCGTAGTTCTGTAGTGTATTTTTAGAAAGTCCCCGTTCAATTTTAAGGTAACTTTTATAGGCTGTAAGGGCTTGGTGCCACTTCATATAGGAAAATTTATGATGTTCAATTTAATATAATATTAGGAAATAGCCTGTTAAGTTTCAGCTATATTTGACCTATTATTAAAATTTAAAAACAATACACATGAAAAAAATAGTAGTAGTATTTATTTTAGCATTAATTACCACAGGCGTTTCTGCTCAAGGTGTAGATTTTGGGATTAAGGCGGGTGTAAACTTTGCCAGTATAAGTGACGCAAAAGCCGGAGCGACAGATCTTGATTTTTCCAGCAGAACCGGAATTGTAGTAGGTGCCTTTGTAGGCGCAAAGCTTAATGATAAATTTGGAATACAGGCAGATTTACTGTATTCTCAACAAGGAGCAGAGTTTGATGGTGGTGAATTTAATTTAGACTATGTAAACGTACCAATAGTTGCTAAGGTTTTCTTTTTTAAAGGTTTACACTTACAAGCAGGACCACAGTTTGGAGTAATAGTTAATGACGAAGCACAAACCGTAGTAGGTGAGGTAATTAATGATATTGCTGTAAAAGATTTTGATGTTTCTGGTGTGGTAGGATTAGGCTACGATGTACCATTAGGATTACGAGTAGAAGCCAGATATAATTTTGGATTCTCCGATGTGCCGGATGCTGAGGGAGCAAGCGGTAAGAACAGTGTTGTAACACTTTCTCTTGGATATAGTTTCCTGTAAACGGCTTTTTTTGCTAAACGTTTTGAGCGTTGTTTTTTAGTTAGTTAACTTTCTAAAATACAGCGCTTTATTGTGTTTACAAGTGAAATAACTACATTACTTAACATTCCATTAACAAATATTTATTTAGTTTTGTCTCCATTAACAAATTAATATAAAACTACAATTATGAAAAAACAAGTAATTTTAATTGCCGTGGCAATTTTTTCTTTCGGAGCTATGCAGGCGCAGGACATTCGTTTTGGAGCTAAAGCAGGTGTTAACTTTGCATCTATTGGTGGTGAAGATACTGATGCGGAAGGTAAAACAGGATTTCACATTGGTGGTCTGGTAGAGATTATGCTTACCGATCAATTCGCCATCCAACCCGAATTATTGTACTCTGCTCAAGGAGCAAAAACTGAAGAAGTACAAGGCGGCATTACTTTTAAAGACAAATTAAAACTAGATTACATAAACATTCCAATTATGGCAAAGTATTATGTAACAGAAGGTTTAGCATTGGAAGCAGGACCACAAATTGGATTTTTGGTATCTGCCAATACTGAATTTGAGGTAGAAGGTGATGATGATGATAATTTCGAGTTTGAAAGTGGTGAAGAAGATATTTCTGAATTTATCAACGGTCTTGATCTTGCTGTAGGTCTTGGAGCTTCATATCGTTTAGACATGGGCGTATTCTTTGGGGTACGTTACAATTTAGGATTGTCTAACATTAATGACTTTGAAGGATCTGACGATTTCAAGCAACAAAATAATGTTTTTCAGCTTTCAGTAGGATACTTATTCTAGAAATCAGATAAATATATAATTAAAAGCAGAAGAGCGATCTTCTGCTTTTTTTTTGCAAGATGAGTTCTAAGAAAGTTGTATTTTTGAAACCATTAAAAAAATAATCTTATGAAAAAAATAGCGTTACTTATAACATTTTTCGCCATTGTAGGTATTACCAGAAATGCGAGTGCACAAGGTTTTGGCGGAGAATTTCACGCCGGATACCTTACCGAAATAGAAACACTTGGATTTGGAGCTGGTCTATTATACGATTTTAACGAAACCTGGGGGGTGGCTGCAAGTGGTACTTTTGCATTTAAAAGTATTGGAGAAAATAATCTAAGATGGCTTGCTACAGATGTAGATGTGCATTACACGGTTTACGATGCATTATACGCTCTTGCAGGAGCTCAATATTTAAGTGCCAGATTTAAAGATAGAGGAAATCTCGCTGGTTTTTCTTTGAGCGAAACAATCACAACAACATCAGACTTTGGAATTAATGTCGGAGCTGGATATCGCTATCCTATTATTGATAACGTAAGTGTTTTTACCGAAGTAAAATATGTTGTTATAGAATCCGGGTACATTGATGCCCGTTTGGGATTACATTTCGATTTTTAATCGAAAATAATTGCAAGTAGTTAAAAATCGGGTAGCATCCCGATTTTTTTTATCCTTATATTTAGCTTATGAAAATAGCAATTATTAATGGCCCAAACCTTAATTTACTGGGAACAAGAGAAACTGATATTTATGGAGACCAATCTTTTCAGGATTATTTTTCTGAACTTCAGTTTAAATATACCGAAGTTGAACTCACCTTTTTTCAATCCAATGTTGAAGGCGAACTTATAGACAAACTTCAGGAATACGGGTTTAGTTACGACGGTATTATCTTAAATGCCGCCGCCTATACCCATACCTCGGTGGGGATTGGAGATGCCGTAAAAGCTATTGAAACCCCTGTTGTTGAGGTACATATATCGAATACATTCAATAGAGAAGAGTATAGACATCACTCCTATGTTTCTGCTGGAGCAAAAGGTGTCATACTGGGCTTTGGACTGCGCAGTTATGAGTTGGCTGTACAAAGTTTTTTATGATTACACCGGAACGAATCTTATTTCTGCGGAAATAGATACACATATCCCAAAGAAAATTGAGTAAAATCTGCCTGCCCGAGATTGGCGTTTATGGAAGCACCTGCATATAGGTTATGTTTAGGATTATTTTCATTGCCGAAGAGATAATAGCGAAGTCCTAGTTTTGTAGCAATTGCTTTTTTAAGCTTGTATTTTGAACCGTACTCACCCAACATCCATTCTTCGGGGATATCTCGGGGAGTATTGTCCCAACCCTGATTAATACGCCAGTCTATATCGTACGCTGGTTTATGAATATTTGCACCTACCATAAAAGTTATCCCAACATGGTTTAATAAGATTTCACCTTCAGCAAACAATGTGATGTTGGAAGCAGACCAGGTAGGATTGTCTTTTAAATCTTCAAACTCCCGACCTTCCTGAACTAAAGATTCATTCTGAATGATATAATCGTAATAATGCTCATAGTAACTATAACTGAAGCCAACACCAACTTTAAACGTTTTACCAAATTGTTTTCCCGCCGAAACTGCCAGCGTGTACACATCTTTCTTATCATTATACACTAACGATAAAATATTTGTTCCTATCCCAACGCGAGGCGAAATATAATACATTGGATTTTTGGAAAAATTTGAAGCATTCGTTTCGGTAGGAGCAGCTGCTTTTTTTGTTCCAATACTAGCCGAAACACTCCCCATTAAAGAGTTATACCCGTTATTTGGTAAACGGGTGTGTCCGTTAGAATGGTGCAGAAAACCACCTCCAATTCGCCATTGAACAGTTGCAGTTTCATAAAGCTTATATTGAAAAAACAGTCTGAATGTCCAGGTTACATCGGTAGAAACAGCCATATTAAGAGGATTTTCAACGGCATCAAACTTTTTGTTGAAATAAGAAGCTCCTAACCCCACATTCATGGTAAACGACCTTCGGGAGCGTCCCAAAATATTAAATTCCACATTGGGAAGTACCGTGTAGGCTTGTCCTAGAAATTCAGTATTGCCATAATCTGTAACGCCAACAGCAATACCTGTTTTTGGAAAACCTAACCTATAAGCCCATTCCTGCGTATTGCCATTCTGATATTTTCCGAAATTCACAAATAAACCTATTGTGCTGGAGGTTTCGGGAAAGTTTGAATTAGACGCTGCTGTGGTTCCGGCTATAAACTCAGGCATTATAAAATTCGAAAAAACAGATTCGTTGTCTGTGTTTTGCGCACTTAGGCAAAAACAGGCTAGTAAAAGTAGCGTAGTAGTAATTTTCCTCATTGAGAGTGCAAGAAACAATTTCTTCTTAAATTTTGAAAATTTAAAGCTACATTCGTACTTCAAAATTGAAATTTAGTGGAATTTTTAGACTCTTTATTTGCACAAATGGCCTCATTGGCGTGGGGATTACCGTTGCTTATATTATTAATGGGTGGTGGTTTGTATCTGCTAATTAGAATCCGGTTTTTACCATTTCGGTATTTAGGGCACGCGATCGCCATTTTAAGGGGTAGATATGATAATGAAAACGATGCTGGAGAGATCACACATTTTCAGGCGTTAACTACAGCGCTCTCCGCAACCGTAGGGATGGGCAATATTTCTGGAGTTGCCGTTGCCATAGCCATTGGTGGCCCGGGAGCAGTGTTTTGGATGTGGGTAAGTGCCGTAATTGGAATGTCCACCAAATTTTTTACAGCAAGTCTTTCAGTAATGTTTCGGGGGAAAGATTCTGAAGGAAAGTTACAAGGCGGCCCCATGTATTTTATAACCCAGGGTCTGGGAAAGAACTGGAAGTCTCTAGCGGTGTTTTTTAGTATTGCCGGACTCGTAGGAGCCCTGCCGGTTTTTAATGTAAATCAGTTAACACAGGCAGTCAATGATCTCTTGTTAAAACCAGGTGGAATGTATTTTGGAGTATATTCAAACCTTTTTATTGGCTTTGTTTTGGCCGCTATTACTGCTATTGTAGTATTAGGTGGATTGTCAAGAATAAGTAAAACAACATCAAAACTGGTCCCTGCAATGGTGTTACTCTATTTTGTAATGGTCATCTTCATCTTAGCCGTTAATTATACCGAAATTCCTAAGTATGTATCACTAATTTTTACCGATGCTTTTTCCGCTTCGTTTTATAATGGTGATGCGTTTCTGGGTGGCGTTGTTGGAGGTATCATTCTTTTGGGAATTAGACGGGGAGCCTTCTCTAACGAAGCAGGGATAGGTACCGCACCTATGGCACACGGAGCTGCTAAAACCAGCGAACCCATCCGCGAAGGCCTGGTAGCTATGTTAGGCCCTGCCATTGATACGTTAGTAGTTTGTACGCTTACTGCCTTAGCGATTTTAGTTACAGGAGTCTGGCAATCCAGCGAAGCAAATGGAGTAACACTTACTGCGGCTGCATTTACCCAGACCATCCCTTATTACGGAAGATATGCGCTATTGTTGTGCATTGCAGTTTTTAGTATTTCTTCGTTGTTTTCTTACTCCTACTATGGGTCAAAATGTATGTCGTTCTTGTTTGGCGCTAAAAATAAGGGAATATACAACTACTTTTATATAGCCAGTATCCTTTTAGGGGCTACTACTTCGCTTAGTATGATGATTAATTTAATAGACACTTTTTTCGCGTTAATGGCCATTCCTACCATGCTGGCAACCATTATTTTAGCCCCGAAGGTAATAACAGAAGCAAAGCGTTATTTTTTAAGTTTGAAGAAGTAGTACCTGCTATTCAGCTTTTCTTAAAAATGCATTTAAAGCCGCAGCATATTTCTTAGCTCCACGAGGATTCATATGGCTTTGATTCCAATAATCTTTCGCGGTATAGGTAGTGGTGTCTGTTTCCAGCAGGAATAAATCTACATTGCTGTACCGCTGTTTTGCAAGTTTCACGATACTATCGCGCCTTTGTAAAATTTCAGGAACCCTTTGTGGAAGGTAGGTCTTGTACATAGGTATTTCGCAAATGATAACTTGTATGTTTTTGGATTTCAAATACTCCAGCATTTCAAAAAATAATGCTGTGTTCTTTTCGAAAATTTCAGGATTTGGTTCCTTGTTTATTTTAAATTTTTGTAAAGCTGCAATTTTAGCTTCATTGTAATCCAGCTTTTTAAAAACACCTGCGTAATTAAGGGTGTCAAATCCAAATGAATTAAAACCAAAGTCTTTCTCACCTTGCAGATAATAACTATGAAGTTTTTTTGAAAAGAATTTAGGATAAGAAAGATAGATGAGCTTATCTTTAAAATACGTGTTTCGTTCAAAATTGTTTACTCCATAGTACTTTAAATACACACTGTTTTTCCAAAATGTAGCTCCGTTATGAGGCAATTCAAAATGGCTATAGGACACTTCTACAAGTACCGTGTCTACATTGGGTAGTTCCGGTAAGAGCTGTTTTAGTAGTTTAAAGTCGGTATCGTGGTGCTGATTTCCAGAGGCCAGATTGAGTGTTTTTTCTTGAATTAGACCTGGATTTACCGCGTTTTTCATCTGTGAAGAGCCTACGGCAATTACGTCAAAAGTTTCGGCTTCAGTTTTCATATATTCTGAAATGTTCGTATAACTAAGCGGTAGTTTTCTTGTTGCACATTCCAAAGCGATATATCCCAAAATTAAAGGGACAAAGAAAACAAAAGCCGAAATAATTAACTTACGTTGCATCAAAATTGAAAATAAATGAAAGCCTCTTTTGGTTCGGCATACCGAACAATTAAAATTATTAAAATATAATAAAATACCCAGCGTAAAGGTCGTGGTAGTAGCTTCTCAAAATCTTTAAGCGGAAACGATTTGTGTCTGGTTAAAATTTCAGCAAGAATAAGGAAAACCAGATAATATAATTTGGAACCAATGAGTGAGGTGAGGTGTTCGTCCTCCGTAAATGAAAAAATACGTTTCAGGATAAACCAGGCTTCCTGAATGTTTTTAGATCTAAAAAATATACTGGCAATACTAAAATGAAATAAAATATAAAGACTCGTAAAAAATACCGGAATTTGAGCGAGCCAGGTTCTAACTGTAAATTTATTTTCACCAAAAGGGATGCGTTCCAATACCATAATCGATCCCGTGTATAAACCAAAAGCGATAAAAGTCCAGTTGGAGCCGTGCCAAAGCCCAACCAGTCCCATAGTGAGAAGAAGACAGGATAATTTTATAAAGTTATTTCTACTTTTAAAAAACCTTAATAATGGGATGTAAACGTAATTTGTAAACCACCGTGTAAGGGTAATATGCCATCGTTGATAGAAGTCTGAAGCCGATTTGCTCAAATAGAATATTTTGAAATTCTCACTTAATTCAAAACCAAATAATTTTGCAGTACCACGCGCTATATCTACATACCCTGAAAAATCACAATACAATTGAAAACAGAACAAAAATGCTGCAAAACCAAGCATAATAGTACCATAGTTTTCTGGTGCTTCAAAAACCATAGTCACTGCAATTCCTAATTTATCTGCTACCAGTATTTTTTTGAATAGCCCCCAAAGAATAAGTCGCAGGCCTTCTTTAGTTTGCTGAAAATTAAAGAGGCGTTTGTTTTCAAATTGTGGAATTAAAAAATTTGCGCGTTCTATGGGGCCTGCAACTAATTGTGGAAAAAAGCTTACAAAGCACAAAAATTCCAGTACGTTTTTAGTGGGTTGTATTTTCCCTTTGTATACATCAATGGTGTAGCTCATGGTTTGGAATGTATAGAAACTAAGCCCTAATGGGATTATTATATTCCAAATGGTAAATGAAGTTGCAACTCCTTCTGAAGAAAACAGCGCAGTAAACTCACCTACAAAAAAGTTGAAATATTTAAAAGTAAAGAGCACTCCCAAATTCCAGAGTAAACTTCCAAAGAGCCATAGTTTTTTTGAGGCTTTGTGGTTTAATCCTGAAATGGCTCGCCCTGCAATATAGTCTATTAAAGAGCTCGCAAGTAGTAATCTTAAAAAACGCCAGTCCCAAAGCCCGTAAAATACATAGCTACTTGCAAGTAATACTATATTTTGTGAAGTACGGCGATCCCTGCCTAAAAGCCAGTATACGGTATAGACAATTACTAAGAAGAAGCCAAAATCGAAGGAGTTAAATAACACTCAATAATTTTTGAGCCAAAGATAGTATAGTAAAACAGAAAGTTGCTAGTTGGTTAAAATGATTTTATACTGGCTAAGCATTTGGAGTAAGACAGTTTCGGTAGGGGAGAAGTGCGGTTTTGTGTTAATATCCCTATCGTGATTCAATTTCTTGAGATAAAACTCTATACTACCATCTTCGTATTTTTCGGGCAAAATAGGGTGGACATAGTAATCGCGACAGACTGAGCGTGTGTTTCCAAGCCCTTCAGCAGCTGTATCATATCCTTTTAAGATATTGCTTTTCATTTCTTTTTCGGTCCTGGGTAGACCAACTTTATACAGATACTCAAAAAAAAGTTTACTGGCGGCCCAGGTTCTAAAATCCTTTGCTGAAAACAGATCACCACTTATCTCATGGATGTAGTCATTTACCATGCCACTGTCTATACTATGGTGGTTTCCGTCTTCATCGTAATACTGAAACAACTCCCAACCTGGAATTTCTTCGCATTGCATCACCAATTTTCGTAGTTTTTTGTCCTTTACTTCAACGGTATGGTTTTTTCCTTTTTTGCCAACAAATTCAAATTTAATTTTATTCTTCAAAACATCCAGATGTTTCGTGCGCAATGTAGAAAGACCATACGTTTTGTTTTTTTTTGCATAGTATTCGTTACCAATTCTAATATGCGTTTCCTCCATCATTTTAAGCACCAATGCCAGGCACTTACGTTTGGTCATTTTTTGTAAGGAAAGATCTTTTTCTATTTGAGTGCGCATTTCAGGAAGTACATTTCCAAAGGCGATCATTTTAAAGAACTTCGTTTTATTCTTTATTTCGGACCAACTAGGGTGGTAGCGGTATTGTTTTCGGTTCTTTTCATCCTCACCAACAACTTGCAGGTGGCCATTATCAAGATGTGTTATTTTTACGTTCTTCCAGGCAGGAGGAATCACCAGATTCTTAAATCTTTGGAGGGATTTTTTATCCATAATTTTTACACCGCCTTTGGTATAATAAAATCCACGCCCATGCTTATGGCGTTTAATGGTAAGCTTATTTTGGGTAACGTATATAAGGTTGGCAAGTTTAGCCGCTTCAGCTGGACTTTCTAAAATTTTCTTGATCTGAGGAGCTTTTATTACCATACCCTAAAAGTACTTTCAAAAAAAGTTAAAACCTCTTAAGGGCTCGCTAATGTATTCAGAAAAATTAGTCGAAGTAGCTAAACGTATCTCCGTCCTTCATAGTTAATAACGTTTCGTAAATAAGTTTAATCACATTTTCAACATCGTCTCTATGCACCATTTCTACCGTGGTGTGCATGTATCGTAATGGTAATGAAATTAAGGCACTTGCTACGCCGCTTCCGCTGTAGGCAAAGGCGTCGGTATCTGTTCCTGTTGCTCTGGAGAGGGCTGCTCGCTGGAAAGGTATTTTTTTCTTATCTGCAGTGCTGGTAATTAGATCGCGCAATTTTTGTTGCACCGCTGGAGCGTATGCTATTACAGGGCCATCACCAATTTTTACTGCTCCCTGTTTCTTTTGGTCGATCATTGGGGTAGTGGTGTCGTGGGTAACATCGGTCACTATGGCGACATTGGGTTGTATGCGTTCTGCGATCATTTGAGCGCCCCGCAAACCAATTTCTTCCTGAACGGAGTTGGTAATGTAGAGACCAAATGGCAATTCCTTTTTGTTTTCTTTGAGTAAGCGGGCAACTTCAGCGATCATAAACCCGCCCATACGATTGTCCAATGCACGGCAAACAAATTTATCGTCATTCAGAATATGAAACGTATCCGGATACGTAATCACACATCCCACGTGAATGCCCATTTTTTCCACTTCATCTTTATCTGTAGCTCCTACATCTATAAAAATATTTTCTGGCTTCGGAGCTTCCTCTTTGGATTTGTTGCGTGTATGGATTGCCGGCCAGCCAAAAACACCTTTTTTTATACCATCATTGGTGTGGATATTTACAATTTTGGAAGGCGCGATCTGGTGGTCACTTCCGCCGTTTCTAATTACATATAGCAATCCGTTGTCACTTATATAGTTCACATACCACGAAATTTCATCAGCATGCCCTTCAATTACAACCTTATATTTTGCTTTTGGATTAATTACTGCTACAGCCGTTCCGTAGGTATCGGTAATAAATTCATCTACATATGGTTTTAAATATTCCATCCATAATTTTTGTCCATCCCACTCATACCCGGTAGGAGCAGCGTTGTTTAAGTAGTTTTCAAGGAAGGTAAGCGATTTTTTATTCAGAATAGATTTTGCCATAATAGGTGAATGCTAGAATTTATAAGGTGAACTTCAAAATTAAGGATTTATAAACAAGTAAGCTCGTACAATTTTTTAATTTTGGAACAGTTTTGGTTTAAAGGAAGAAAAAGAACACATTGAAAATTATCGTATACATATTTATAGCCGTGTTTACTGCCTTTTCGGGCTACGCACAAACCTTGGAAGAGCTCAAAGAAAATAAAGATAGTATCACTACTTTCTATTATATGATCGAAGGCGACAGCATCCCCCGAGAATTTATTGATCTGGAGGAAGTCGTTTTGCTCAATAAATTAGAATTTAACTCTAAAGAAGATCGTCGCAGGTATTTAATTCTTCGCAGAAAGACCAGAAAGGTATATCCCTACGCAAAACTGGCTTCAGGAAAGATTAATTACAATGTCAGAGCGCCTTAAAACTATTAAAAAGAAAGGAGATCGCAGACGCTATACCAAACGCATCCAGAAGTACGTAGAAGAAGAATTTTCAGAAAAACTTAAAAAACTCACCCGTACCGAAGGGCAAATTCTGGTAAAACTTATTCACCGTCAAACAGGTCGTACCGCTTTTGAGCTTGTAAAAGAATTACGTACAGGTTGGCGAGCGTTTTGGTATAATACCACTGCCAATTTGTTCGATATTTCTATTAAAGAAGAATATAAACCTTTTGACAATAAAGAAGATTACCTCATAGAAGATATCCTGGAGCGTTCTTTTCAGAATAATAAACTGGAGCGCCAGGAACCAGCTTTCGATATTGACTATCTGGATGTAACTGCACACTGGAATCAGAAAACGAAGTAAATTTTTTAATGGGTCTATAGCTATTTGGGCGTGCCCCTATATGTAAGATATAATCAATAGATAAAGCCAGGCTGTGACGCGCTGGTTTTTCTATTGGTAGTAGTCCGTAACTACGGGTCGGGCTTTTCGCTTTATCTCCTGCTTGCCTTCAGGGGCAAGCGGGAGGATGCCACTACTATCCCTCACGCAATTTTTGAATTAAGAAATTTAGAGTTACACCCTTAAATAATCTGCCAACACAAAGGTTACTAATGATTTTAAGACCCAAGGAGTGAAATTCTAAAGAAGTACTATGTTTTATCTTAAAAGTAAACTATATATATAGGTATAAAAACGCTAAAAAAAACTTTTTGATGTAACCTCAATGCATTCAATAGATTGGATGGGATGGCTACAAAACTTTAAAAAAAAGTTTGAAATATGTTTGTTTTATAAAAGTAAGTAGGTGTATATTTGCACCCGCTTTGAAGGAGAGATCTGGAAGGGTGTTAGAGTAGAGAAGCAACGTTCATAAATTTATTTTGAATTATTTTTAAAACTTGCTTGCGAGTTTAAAAAAGGGTTGTATATTTGCACCCGCAAAAAGGATGAGTGACTATAAAACACGAGTTTCTGAGTAGCGATGATAGAGAATTAAAAGTTCATTGATATATTGAAATTGACAGCGTATGAGTGACATTGGAAACGGTGTTACTTATATTGAAACTAAACTAAGAATAGTACCTGAGAATTTTTTGAGAGAGAGCTTTTCGTAATACTTGAATATTATTTAAGATTACACGATGAAGAGTTTGATCCTGGCTCAGGATGAACGCTAGCGGCAGGCCTGACACATGCAAGTCGAGGGGTAACGGGGTGCTTGCACCGCCGACGACCGGCGCACGGGTGAGTAACGCGTATACAATCTACCTCTTACTATGGGATAGCCCAGAGAAATTTGGATTAATATCATATAGTATCATATTACGGCATCGTATTTATGATTAAAGGTTACGGTAAGAGATGAGTATGCGTCCTATTAGTTTGTTGGTGAGGTAACGGCTCACCAAGACTACGATAGGTAGGGCCCTGAGAGGGGGATCCCCCACACTGGTACTGAGACACGGACCAGACTCCTACGGGAGGCAGCAGTGAGGAATATTGGACAATGGGCGAGAGCCTGATCCAGCCATGCCGCGTGCAGGAAGACTGCCCTATGGGTTGTAAACTGCTTTTATACGGGAAGAAACACCCCCTCGTGAGGGGGCTTGACGGTACCGTAAGAATAAGGACCGGCTAACTCCGTGCCAGCAGCCGCGGTAATACGGAGGGTCCGAGCGTTATCCGGAATCATTGGGTTTAAAGGGTCCGTAGGCGGGCAGCTCAGTCAGTGGTGAAAGTCTGTGGCTCAACCATAGAATTGCCATTGATACTGGTTGTCTTGAATCAATGTGAAGTGGTTAGAATAAGTAGTGTAGCGGTGAAATGCATAGATATTACTTAGAATACCGATTGCGAAGGCAGATCACTAACATTGTATTGACGCTGAGGGACGAAAGCGTGGGGAGCGAACAGGATTAGATACCCTGGTAGTCCACGCCGTAAACGATGGATACTAGCTGTTCGGACTTCGGTCTGAGTGGCTAAGCGAAAGTGATAAGTATCCCACCTGGGGAGTACGTTCGCAAGAATGAAACTCAAAGGAATTGACGGGGGCCCGCACAAGCGGTGGAGCATGTGGTTTAATTCGATGATACGCGAGGAACCTTACCAGGGCTTAAATGTAGTGGGACAGGCTAGGAAACTAGCCCTTCTTCGGACTCATTACAAGGTGCTGCATGGTTGTCGTCAGCTCGTGCCGTGAGGTGTCAGGTTAAGTCCTATAACGAGCGCAACCCCTGTGGTTAGTTGCCAGCGAGTAATGTCGGGAACTCTAACCAGACTGCCGGTGCAAACCGTGAGGAAGGTGGGGATGACGTCAAATCATCACGGCCCTTACGTCCTGGGCTACACACGTGCTACAATGGTAGGTACAGAGGGCAGCCACACCGCGAGGTGGAGCGAATCCTTAAAACCTATCTCAGTTCGGATCGGAGTCTGCAACTCGACTCCGTGAAGCTGGAATCGCTAGTAATCGGATATCAGCCATGATCCGGTGAATACGTTCCCGGGCCTTGTACACACCGCCCGTCAAGCCATGGAAGCTGGGGGTACCTGAAGTCGGTCACCGCAAGGAGCCGCCTAGGGTAAAACTGGTAACTAGGGCTAAGTCGTAACAAGGTAGCCGTACCGGAAGGTGCGGCTGGAACACCTCCTTTCTAGAGAAAGCCCGCAAGGGCAGAGAGAGTGCGACGAGAAGCTTAATGCTTTTCAAAATAAGGTGCTATTTTTGGTTTAGTTGTCAATTTTAATTTTTTAAGTCTGAAGGATTTGTAACAGTATATCAAAACTGATTGCTGAATACTGAAAACTAAAGGCTAGTACAGTCTCATAGCTCAGCTGGTTAGAGCGCTACACTGATAATGTAGAGGTCGGCAGTTCGAGTCTGCCTGAGACTACAAATAATTTTAGATTTTAGATGTACGATTGTAGATTTTTAATTTAAGAGACGTTCATTATATATTGAAGGAAATTTTAGAAGTTGGGTATCCCAAGTTGACGTATAGGTCATCAATTAACTGATAACTGTTAACTGATAACCGACAACTTAAAACAAATGGGGGATTAGCTCAGCTGGCTAGAGCGCCTGCCTTGCACGCAGGAGGTCATCGGTTCGACTCCGATATTCTCCACAATTCTTGAGGTTTAAGGATTGATAGGTAGTAAAACAACCAAGGATATTGTTCTGTTTTTTAGGGACGATAAAATAGTTTTTG